>NZ_CM185143.1:672500-2052414 GCF_059687635.1 Bartonella sp. SL320
CATTATCATTTAGGCATTGTTATTGTTTTAATCATTTGGTTGAAACAATCCTTTGAATGAATGGTAGAGATTATAGAATGAATATTGGCAATGAGAACGATCAAGTGTCTTAAGGGCATTTGGTGGATGCCTTGGCATGCACAGGCGATGAAGGACGTGATACGCTGCGATAAGCTACGGGGAGGTGCGAATACCCTTTGATCCGTAGATTTCCGAATGGGGCAACCCACCTTTGATGGCTAGAAAAATTAAGCTGTTTTTAAAAACAGTTTAATTTTCTAGTCGTCATAAAAAGGTATCTACACCTGAATAAAATAGGGTGTAAGAAGCAAACGCAGGGAACTGAAACATCTAAGTACCTGTAGGAAAGGACATCAAACGAGACTCCGTTAGTAGTGGCGAGCGAAAGCGGACCAGGCCAGTGGCTTGAAGAAAGAAAAGTAGAATCGACTGGAAAGTCGAACCAAAGTGGGTGATAGTCCCGTATACGTAACTCTTCTTTAAGTCCTTGAGTAGGGCGGGACACGCGAAATCCTGTCTGAATATGGGTCGACCACGATCCAAGCCTAAGTACTCGTGCATGACCGATAGCGAACCAGTACCGTGAGGGAAAGGTGAAAAGTACCCCGACAAGGGGAGTGAAAAAGTACCTGAAACCGAATGCCTACAAACAGTCGGAGCCCAAGATTAGTTCTGGGTGACGGCGTACCTTTTGTATAATGGGTCAGCGACTTAGTCCAACGAGCAAGCTTAAGCCGGTAGGTGTAGGCGTAGCGAAAGCGAGTCTGAATAGGGCGTTCAGTTCGTTGGATTAGACCCGAAACCGAGTGATCTAGCCATGAGCAGGCTGAAGGTAAGGTAACACTTACTGAAGGGCCGAACCCGTATCTGTTGCAATAGATTGGGATGACTTGTGGCTAGGGGTGAAAGGCCAATCAAACTCGGAAATAGCTGGTTCTCCGCGAAATCTATTTAGGTAGAGCGTTAGTCGAATTCTCCAGGGGGTAGAGCACTGGATGGGCTAGGGGTCCTCACCGGATTACCAAACCTAACCAAACTCCGAATACCTGGAAGAACTAACTAGCAGACACACGGCGGGTGCTAACGTCCGTCGTGGAGAGGGAAACAACCCTGACCACCATCTAAGGTCCCCAAGTTATGGCTAAGTGGGAAAGGATGTGAGGATCCCAAAACAACCAGGATGTTGGCTTAGAAGCAGCCACCATTTAAAGAAAGCGTAACAGCTCACTGGTCTAAATAAGGGTCCCTGCGCCGAAAATGTAACGGGGCTAAAGCCATACACCGAAGCTGTGGATTTACTCCTTCTGGAGTAAGTGGTAGCGGAGCGTTCCGTAAGCCTGTGAAGGGAGACTCGTGAGAGCTCCTGGAGGTATCGGAAGTGAGAATGCTGACATGAGTAACGATAAAGGGAGTGAGAGACTCCCTCGCCGAAAGTCCAAGGGTTCCTGCTTAAAGTTAATCTGAGCAGGGTTAGTCGGCCCCTAAGGCGAGGCCGAAAGGCGTAGTCGATGGGAACCACGTTAATATTCGTGGACCTGTGGGTAGTGACGGATTGCGTGTATTGTAAGGTCTTATTGGATTGATCTTGCAGTGAAGCAGTTCCAGGAAATAGCTCCCACATATAGACCGTACCCGAAACCGACACAGGTGGACTGGTAGAGAATACTAAGGCGCTTGAGAGAACTACGTTGAAGGAACTCGGCAAATTGCACGCGTAACTTCGGAAGAAGCGTGACCCTTTAGTGGGCAACCATTAGAGGGTGGCACAGACCAGGGGGTAGCGACTGTTTACCAAAAACACAGGGCTCTGCGAAGTCGCAAGACGACGTATAGGGTCTGACGCCTGCCCGGTGCTGGAAGGTTAAGAGGAGATGTGCAAGCATTGAATTGAAGCCCCAGTAAACGGCGGCCGTAACTATAACGGTCCTAAGGTAGCGAAATTCCTTGTCGGGTAAGTTCCGACCTGCACGAATGGCGTAACGACTTCCCCGCTGTCTCCAACGTAGACTCAGTGAAATTGAATTCCCCGTGAAGATGCGGGGTTCCTGCGGTTAGACGGAAAGACCCCGTGCACCTTTACTATAGCTTTACACTGGCATTTGTGTCTGTATGTGTAGGATAGGTGGTAGACTTTGAAGCAGGGGCGCCAGCCTTTGTGGAGTCATCCTTGAAATACCACCCTTACCGATATGGATGTCTAACCGCAGTCCGTTATCCGGATTCGGGACCGTGTATGGTGGGTAGTTTGACTGGGGCGGTCGCCTCCTAAAGAGTAACGGAGGCGCGCGATGGTAGGCTCAAAACGGTCGGAAATCGTTTGTTGAGTGCAATGGCATAAGCCTGCCTGACTGTGAGACTGACAAGTCGAGCAGAGTCGAAAGACGGTCATAGTGATCCGGTGGTCCCGTGTGGAAGGGCCATCGCTCAACGGATAAAAGGTACGCCGGGGATAACAGGCTGATGACCCCCAAGAGTCCATATCGACGGGGTTGTTTGGCACCTCGATGTCGACTCATCGCATCCTGGGGCTGGAGCAGGTCCCAAGGGTATGGCTGTTCGCCATTTAAAGCGGTACGTGAGTTGGGTTCAGAACGTCGTGAGACAGTTCGGTCCCTATCTGCCGTGGGTGTTGGAATATTGACAGGACCTGTCCCTAGTACGAGAGGACCGGGATGGACGTATCTCTGGTGGACCTGTTGTGGCGCCAGCCGCATAGCAGGGTAGCTATATACGGACGAGATAACCGCTGAAGGCATCTAAGCGGGAAACTCACCTGAAAACTAGTATTCCCTGAGAACCGTGGTAGACCACCACGTTGATAGGTCAGGTGTGGAAGTGTGGTAACACATGAAGCTTACTGATACTAATCGTTCGATCGACTTGATCGTTCCCATTTCTCATATTCATTCTGAAAATATAATATACCCAGCTTCTCAATCTTATGCATTTTGCTGACTTGGTGGTTATGGCGGAGTGAACGCACCCGATCCCATCCCGAACTCGGCCGTGAAACGCTCCAGCGCTGATGGTACTTTGCCTTAAGGCACGGGAGAGTAAGTCGCTGCCAGGTCTGCTAAATGCATAAAATATTCTCAAAACTTTTTAATAAAAATATAATATAATAAAACATTATAAATACACTCTGTAGACAACAAAAAACTCTTGTTTTAATATAATAACGCGGGGTGGAGCAGCCCGGTAGCTCGTCAGGCTCATAACCTGAAGGCCGCAGGTTCAAATCCTGCCCCCGCAACCAAATCTCAATAATCAATAACTTAAAAAAACTCCTCAATAAAATCGCTCAATTAAAAATGATCCAACATGTTTCCAGATCTCAAAAAATAGTGCTGAAAAAAATGATGACGCTACAAAAAGCATTCTCCAGAACTCATAAATCATAGGGAAATCAGCATACCCTTCTAATGTCTATATCCTTGCTCTCTTCGCAGCAAAATAATGCTCAATTCAATGGCAAATAAACCTACCTGAAAGCTATCATTGGGGAAAGTTATGGTGAAAGCCTTCATGCTCAGAGCATGGAGAAAATAAATCCTAAATCAAAACAATAAAAGATGCCCATCCTATTTTACATCACCTATCATATTGCTTAAGTCAGTCAGGGCCAGTCCAAAATAAAACTTTTATGTGTGTCGTAAAAATACGAGCATTCCCCGAAAAATCATCAGTGTTTAAAAATCCTCGCGACAATGAAGAAAATAAAAAATTAGTACCTTCTCTCTCTTCATTGTATTCTCTATAATTCCCACTCAGAAGACGTAAATAACGGGGGGGCGGGGGAGACATGCAAAATAATTTGCGTAAGAAGATTTGCAGTTTGAAACTCAAAATGCTCCTTTAAGTTCATGCTCTTGTTGCTTCTTTATCGTTTGAAATGCCTTCCTATCTTTCGCTAAAGCAGAAAATAGCAACAGTGGACTTTATAGCCTATGAGTGCTGAAACCTCTCTTAACTATGAGAGGGAATGGATCAACTGTAAAGCTGGCTAAATTTGTTGCAAATAGGATATCTTACAAACGTTTCCATGTTCACATCATTGTGCTTAAGGAAAAGCCGAGAGGGCAAAAAAAATGATTGATCCGTTAAAAATGCTTAAGTACATGAAGCATAGGTGTTATGAGAATTATCTTTTGAGGGAGATACGCTATGCATTTATCAGATGACTGGTGTGCTCAGGATATGATTTTCCATGTCACAGTGTGTGGCAGCGCGATGCTTGAGAGATAGTATTTATGGAGTGTAGGGGGGGAGTGTGCTGGTGGTTTAGCGTACATTGAAATGCATGTTTAGATTCTATAGGTCTTTTCAAAGATGCTTACATGCCATATGGCAATATGTATTGAGCTATTTATGGCGAAGTATAGCTCTAAGTTTTTAGAGATTTTCCAAGAGCATATTTATACAATCTTCCCTCTCATCTTTTAGAAAAGCGGTTAGAGGCGTAATGGAGTATCATTGACAGGGGGTGATTAATGTTAGAGCTTAAGGAGCCTAGCGGGTTTTAAAGATAAAGGTTGGGGCTAAAGTTCCAGCCTATTGGTATTTTTCAACTAAAGCACATGCTCTATGATCTCATGCATCGTTGCAAATGTTATGGTGTTTCACAAAATATTTCATAAATTTGCGTTTTTTTCCTTACGTGCGGAGGAGAGTACGAGGCAAAACAGTAAAAATGCAGCAATAGAGAAGAGGAAAAATAGGAGATATGTTTGGTTGAGGGAAAGAACTTCTGTTGTTAGCGTATGGAGCAAATAGCCTGCGAACACACCGCCCAAAGCCCCACCTATTTGCTGTAATAGGCGTGTGATAACGGCTGTATCTTTAACGTATAAACGATCGACATATTGAATGGGGGCGGATAGGCATACAATGGTGGTAATACCAAGCCCTATACCTCTTAGTAAGAAACCCAATCCATCGATGCTTATTGTATAGCCAAAGCATAATAAGCCAAAGCTTGAGATTAACAGACCAATTCCTATCATGAAAAAGGGAGATTTTTCTTTCCATTTCTGGTAAATAAATTTTCTACCAATCCATGCGCCAACCCCTTGTAGAGCAAGGAGGACACCAATGATGAGAAGGCTTGTTTCATGGGGCTTTTCTAAGGCAATTGCTAGGGGGTAATAAACAAGAAAACTATAAAAAAGAAAGGAGGCAATCAGTCCCATGATCATGAGCAATGTGTAGCGTACATTGGTAAATCCGCTAAAGACAATTAATTTGTTTTTTGCTTTTTGATTAGAAACAATGAAGAATATGAGAGAGATGATCGCTATCAGGGCTATGAGAGAGAGCGTGTTGTTGTTATGGCTGTTTCCAGCTTCTGTGAGATAAAAAAATGAAATAAGGGATAGAGAAAAGGCTAAAAATGCCAGTACGTTAAATTTTGTTTTTACTGTTTCATTGGTTTTTAAATGTTTTATTCCAATGGCGATGGCTAATAAAATAAGTGGAATATTGATAAAAAATAACAAACGCCAAGAGACATATTGAGCAATGGAAGCACCAACAAGCGGTCCAAAGGCAGGAGCAAAAACCGTTGGTACGGCGATTGTCCCCATGGCTTGGCGAACGCGATCTTGTCCAAATTGTAAGGCAATAATGGTTTGGCTTAAGGGTAATAAAAGACCTGTTCCAAAGCCTTGAATGATACGGGCAGAGATAATGCTTTGAAAATCATAGCTTAATCCAACCCCTAGTGATCCAAGCATAAAAATGCCGTTTGCAAGCAGCCAAGTTTTTTTAACGCCTATTCTCCCCTGCACAAAAGCGGCTATCAAAAGTCCTGGAACGGTGGCGAGAAAATAGGAGGTTACAACCCATTGTATATTATTTTCTTGCACTGAAAAATAATTGGCAAGTCTGGGGAGGATGACATTCACAATGCTCCCATCGAGCAAGGGCAATATGCTAGAGATGATGACGGTATAGATGACGGACTTTTCTGATTTTGTATAAGAGTCTCTTTTTTGCATTGTTATGCTCCCCCTGCTTGATAGTCTTTACAATATTGGCTCTGTCCCACAAATCACAGGTTTTGAGAATAACCCTCTGTTTGTAAAGGCTGTGTTATTGGCATGAATGTCATTGGGAGTGCTGACGGTTTCCCCCAATGCTTATCCCCTTTGGCTATCCTCTTGTATACCCCCCTTTGTAAACTCTTGTTTAAGCAGATCTCAAAGAGTTTATCGAGGAGTCTATTGACTGTCAATTCTCTCTGCATGAAAGCAAAACAGAGCCTCCACAAAAGTGTAAGGCTCTGCTCCAAAGGTCAAAAGGTTTGTAGTTCTTATAAGATCTGGTCCGATTTTACAGAGTTTGTTCGCATTCTGGTGTGAGATTCATGAAGGGAAAATGTTAGGATCAATCTGTTTCGTTTATCGAGCGTATTTTTTATGATGTTTTTTGACGTAACTCTAAGATATACATTGCAAGGGCAGAGGCGGCATTAACAACTAAGCACGCATGACGCGGTTTGAGGTTGATATTTCGAAAGTTTGCTTCCGAGCGACCATGGGATGCACCTTTTTTGTTTCTTAGATTCATGGTCCCTTGCACCACTTGGTAGAGACCAGATGCAATCATTTTTAAGTCTTTTGGATCCAGATCGTTTAAGTTTTTTTTCTCCATATCTTTTGGACGAATCTCAGCATGTTTTACGACTTGTGCCCATAAAGCGGGCAGCGTGCTGGTTGTTTCTTTATATGAGATAGAGTGGTGGTCGAGATAAACTTTACAAGATGCCTCCAATAGATTTGCTGCACGTACAACTGAACCCTTTGGATCTTTTTCTATTTGTTCTAATGCTCTCTTTATTTCAGTGTCTACGGCTAATAGCCCGTTCTTTGCAACTTCTTTTTGCAATTCTTCTATAGAGAGAAAGCCTGCTTTTGTAATATACCCTTCACGGTGATATTCTAATCCAGTTTTCTCTAAAGTTTTTAGAACTTTACATTTATCTTCCTTTAGCTGGGGATTTTTGTGAGGATAATAATAATGCTCTTTGTTCATAAAATCCGCAAGAAGATTGCTAAGAATTTCAAGTGGTTCATCGCATTCCGTGTTTATGGCTTGGAGCCGTTTCTTGGTTTTAAAGACTTTGCTATCTTCTTCTGTTTCATCAGGAGCAGGGAAGTTAAAAAATAAGTGGTTTAACTCTTTCTTCGTATAATGGTCTGAAAATATTTGAGGGAGTAGTCCAATGATTGCAGGAGGGATTTTGTTTTTCTGAGATGTGTTTTGCGAGGATGATAAGTCCATTGTATGCCTTTATAGTATTTAAAAGTGCCGTGTGGAGTGGTTTTGAGAATATGATCTTTATTGTGTGATCTTTGGTAAAAGATCTCACACATCGTATTGCGCTTCATATAAGAATTTTGCGTAAAAAATACTCTATCATGTTTTAAAAAATTTTTATTTTTTTACGGTGTGTCTTATAAGGGGGAAGATGATTTGTGATTGAAAATGAGGAAATGCTCAGGCGCATAATACTTGAAATGAAGGTGCCTATTAGGTTTCTTAAAAAGCTCTACCATTCCATATCTGATACTGTTTTCATCGTTTTAGAGGCAAAGAGCATAAAAAAAAGCTGCACCATTTGTGCAGCTTTTTTTATGCTTGTTTGTTTTGCTTTAGAGGGACAAGTTTTTAAAGCTTGAAAACATCCTTACGACTTCTGTAGCCATAATAACCACAAATGCTTGAAATTATGGCGCCTATCAGACTTCCTAAAAAGCCCCACCATCCCATATGTGATGCTGTGTTCGTGACTTTATCAGCCATGTGAAGAGCATCTTTTGCTTGAGCATCAAGCTTTTGAGATAAGCTATCGGCTTGTTGTTCTAGAGCTTTGAGGGCTTGTTCTGTTTTTTCCTCTGCACTTTGATAAAGTTGAACAGCGCTGGTGGTTGCCTTTTGTGCATCTGCACGGCTCATGCCATTGTTCATCAGGGCTTTGATAATATCGCTTTGATTCAATTTTTCTGTTAAAGCTTCTAGGTGATTGGAAAGGCTATCCCCTAGATTTTTCAAAGTGGTGCGATAATGCGAAGGATCATTTTTGAAAGCGGCTATCGCAGAACCAATATCATTGAGTGCTGCCTGATAGGTTTGTTTCAAACGCTCAGGATTGAGAGCCGGAATATCGCTTTTCTTGAGAAGAGAGCGTAATTCATTGTCAAGTTGGTCAAAATTAATCTCATTGTCATTTTTTGTTGCAAAAAACTTTGCAAAATCCTCGCTGTTTAATTTTGAAAGGAGGGAGGGGAGGCTGTCGAGAGTTTGTTCTATCATAGAAGTGCTTTTTCCAACCGCTTTAGCGCTTAAGTTTGCTGTGCTTGAAACCACATGAATGGCTTGGAGCGTCATCAGCAATGTTACAAGAGCCCAAGTGAGAAAGCCGTGAATAGTGCCAGAGATTTCAGCAAAACGCCCCGCCACAAAGCCTCCACTTGCAAGGCTTATCACCATAACGATAAGAGAGCCAATACCCATTGAGAGGAAAGAACCTCTAAAAGGAGAGGACGAGGTAAAGTCCATTTGGCTAAAACCTAACGCTGCAATGAGAAAAGAGAGGCAGATTGAAACAGCAAGAGCTGTCACCAGTCCAGCAAAAATGGCGGACCATGAAATAGGGGTATAAAAGAATGAATATTTTGTTTCTCGAGATGTTTCACTGAAAAAATTCGTATCGAAAGCTGTGTCTTCAGGAATGCGGGTTTCCATGTTTTATCTCCTTGAATATGCTGGAGATACAATGTCTTTTTGCCAATTATGTTCCAAAGTTTATGCCTCATCATGGATAAATGAGCCACGATCAAGGTGAATAGGAAAGATCTAAAATTTAAGATTGAGAGCCTTATGGTGGAGTGTTTTTTTAACTTTCTTTTAATTTATCGAGATTTTTTTTGATCAGAGATAAAGGGGGCGTGAAAGAGATAAGGTGGGGGGCTTTGAGGTCATTGAACGGAATCATCATGACAACGTCTTGATTGATAAACATGCGATAAGTCTTATGAATGGGAATATCCTTCATAAGCAAAAGCAGAATTTTTCTATGAGAGGAATAGTATGAAAGTGCTTTCTTTGTGTTTTGAGGATTGTATTCTTTTGACAAATGTTTTTCTTTTTGATTGTATCAAAAAGTTTAAAGAGAGACCGTGTTAGGATATCAAATGTTTTGTTCAGCTTTTTTTAAAAATAGTGAAAAATATGGACCCCTTTGTGTTGGTTTTGATCCGAGTCATAAAGTTTTGCAATCATGGAATTTGAGCCTCGATTATAAGGGGCTAAAAGATTTTTGTGATATCCTCTTAACAGCGGTTGTGGGGAAGGTCGGGATAATAAAGCCGCAGGTTGCGTTTTTTGAATTGTATGGTGTGGAGGGGCTTCAAGTTCTTAAAGAACTCATTGAAAATGCACAAAAACAAGGTTTGTTGGTTTTGGCTGATACTAAAAGAGGAGATATCGGTTCTACGGCTGAAGCTTACGGTAGCGCTTGGCTTGGTGCTAAGAGTCCTTTCAAAGCCGATGCTATGACCGTCAATCCTTTTTTAGGGTTTGATGCTCTCATTCCTTTGATAAAGATTGCAGAAGAAACAGAAACAGCGGTTTTTATGGTTGTTCAATCGTCGAATCCAGAGGGAAGGCACATTCGAAATGCCCGCATTGGGGATCAAACGGTTTCCGTTCATTTGGCACAGCGTATTTATGACTATAATCGCCAATCTTCAAGTCAATATCGCCATATTGGACCTATCGGAGCAGTGATTGGCGCAACATTAGGTCGTGACGCAAAAGAGACAATTGAATCGTTAGAAAATAGCTTGTTTCTTGTGCCAGGCATTGGGGCTCAAGGGGGAACAATAACACAATTAACTCAGCAGTTTCCTCAAAGGCTATGGCCGAATATTATTCCTTCAATTTCAAGGTCGATTACAGAGGTTGGTCCAAAGAGTGCTGATTTAAAAAATGTCATTCATCATTTTGCTGAGCAATCTAAAAACACGCTTCTCTCTTAAATTTTTGGCTCTTGCTCTAAGGGGAATTGGGGGGGAAATACTTAAAGATAAAAATAACAATGCTTCTTATGACCTCTTTCACGTGTCAAGAGTTTTTGCAACATTGAGGGATGTTATAAGCGTATGAGCGGCTTGCAGCTTATATTTGGGGTATCAGAGGGAGGGATGTATCATGGACTTTATTCTTTTTATGAAGACTTTATTTTTGCACTCAGAGGACATTATGCGAACATCATGATACGATTCATAAGATTATTTATGAAATAAATGTGAGAGCATAGAGAGCTATTTTTAAAACAAGGGGGGACAATTGGTCATATTGGGCGATAGAATGATGTTCTTTATTGTGGGTGTTTTGTTTTGTGGGGGGCGTGACCTTATGCAGGGTATTTTTTAAAGGTTGCTTTAAGACGGTTGTTTTTGTCAAATCAAAGCCTCTAACATGTTGTTAAAAGCTTTAAGAGCGATAAAGTCATTGCAGCGTTTGTTTCTATGGGATAATGGTTATCCGTAAACACATATTGTTGCTAGAGAATAACATGTCATTAAAACAAGAAAAAACCAAAGCCCGTTTACCCCGTGGTTTTGTGGATCGTACAAGTGCGCAATTGTATGCTACTGACACCATGATTGCACAAATTCGTGAAGTTTATGAACTTTACGGTTTTGAAGCGCTTGAAACGCCCATTTTTGAATATACTGATGTATTGGGAAAGTTCTTACCTGATTCAGATCGTCCCAATGCAGGGGTTTTTTCGCTCCAAGATGATGATGAACAATGGATGTCTTTGCGTTATGACCTGACGGCTCCTCTTGCGCGTTATTTTGCTGAAAATTTTGAAACCTTACCAAAACCCTATCGCAGTTATCGGTTGGGGTTTGTTTTTCGCAATGAAAAGCCTGGACCAGGGCGGTTTCGGCAGTTTATGCAATTTGATGCGGATATTGTTGGAACACCAACCGTTGCAGCAGATGCTGAAATTTGCATGATGGCAGCCGATAGTTTGGAAAAATTAGGTATTGCACGCCATGATTATGCTATTCGTTTGAATAACCGAAAAATTTTGGAAAGTGTTTTGCAGTTGATTGGTTTAGAAGAAACGGAGCAACTTGAAAAGCGCTTAACTGTTCTTCGAGCCATGGATAAATTGGATAAATTTGGTCCTGAAGGTGTCCGTTTGCTTTTAGGCAAGGGACGTTTGGATGAAAGTGGTGATTTTACAAAAGGCGCAGAGCTTCGTGATAAAGAGATTGAATATATTCTTTCTTTACTTACCGTTGAAGCAAAAACGGCAGAAGAAACGCTTGATGCTTTAAGAAAAATCGTTGGTCAGAGTGCGCAAGGGCTTGAAGGGGTTCGCGAGCTTGAGGAAATGCAAACAGTTTTTGCGGCTAATGGGTATCACGAGCGCATTAAAATTGACCCTTCGGTGGTGCGTGGATTGGAATATTATACGGGACCTGTTTTTGAAGCAGTATTGCTTTTTGATGTTCTCAATGATGATGGGCAAAAAGTAGTTTTTGGCTCTGTTGGGGGTGGGGGGCGTTATGATGGATTGGTCGCGCGTTTTCGCGGGGAAAATATTCCGGCAACAGGTTTTTCCATAGGGATTTCTCGTTTGATTGCTGCTTTGCAAAACCTTGAAAAATTGCCCGTGAAAAATACGCTTGGACCTGTTGTGGTGCTGATGATGGATAAAGAGCCAGAAGCTGTTGCACGCTATCAGAAAATGGTGATGCAATTGCGAAATGCGGGAATTTGTGCGGAACTTTATGTGGGGGCCGCAGGAATGAAAGCGCAGATGAAATATGCTGATCGACGTAAAGCTCCTTGTGTGGTTATTCAAGGATCACAAGAACGTGAGAATGGAAAAATACAGATTAAAGATTTGATTGAAGGAACCCGTTTGTCTCAGGAAATTAAGGATAATCAAACATGGCGTGAAAGCCGTCCTGCACAAGTTATGGTTGATGAAGAGCAATTGGTGCAAACAGTAAAAGATATTTTGGCATCCCAAAGGCGGTAAGGGTGTAAGGCAATTGGCTGTAACATTGCAGGCTTTAAGTTTTGGACTTTATCGCGTTGTTTTCCTAAAAGAGCTTGTGCTTTTGTTCTTGCTTGTCAATCAACCGCCAACCTAAAGCAGTCCACATGTTGTGAGACAAAGATTAAAACAGATTAAGAGCTCTGTGAGCTGTTTTCAGCTTTTGTATGCCAGATGGAAGCGGAAGTATTGGGTTTCTTTAGTTTGTGTCATCTCTAAAATCGGCGGACTGCCTCATCGGGGGGAGAAGACCTAAAGGTAAAAACCAATGTTTCTTCTTTACCATTATTCTTTCGTTTGACTTTATGGTTTTCAAAAGCATCTAGAGCAATATCTTTTAGATAATGAAGATAATGCATTGTCTTTTATTTATCGCGTATCTTTCATGGGGGTGACTTTCATGTAAAATAGAACGCCCAAAATGGAATATGAAGATATAGGTCTGTTACATATTCACGAGCTTGTTTTAAAGCGACGTTTCTCAAAGTGCACATCATGTCTCTTTCATAGGCGGCACCCATGAATGCTATAACGATAAAGCTCCCACGAAATAATATAAAAGTCATTGAGCTTCCATCTTTATGCTTTTAAAGGAGCAAGACGGCACTATCACACGACTTTTTCAGCTCTCAAATGTTGTGGACCACTCCTTGGCATTTCTCGACGATTTCATGAAAAGGCATTGTTATTGCACAGTTTTTACCCACATCCTCCTCCGTTTATGACGTGCAAGTAAGTGATTTTTATTGATTCAATGAGAAACAGATTTGAAATGAGAAATATTCCGATATTTCAGGGGCGAGCGCAAGTTGAATAACGTTTAAATGATCATTATCAATCAAAATATTATTATAAATAGATGTTTTAAAAAAACATAAACGACACAAATTTTCCTGTTTTAGAAAAATTTGTGTCGTAAAATTTCAATCAGCGATTTTGCGTTGGAATTAGTTTTTCAAAGCTTTTAAAATATGTTGTGGTGAAGAAACTTCATAAGGATCTGTTGCACAATTGTCTGAAAAACCTGCTTCTTCAAACCATTGTTCAATCACACCATCATTAATAACAGCAGCATAGCGCCATGATCGCATGCCGAAACCAACATTGTCTTTTGCAACCAGCATACCCATTTTGCGTGTGAATTCACCAGAACCATCGGGAATTAATTTTACGTTTTTGATATTTTGTGTTTTTCCCCAAGCATTCATAACAAAAGCATCATTGACGGAAAGGCAATAAATTTCATCAATACCGGCTTGTTTAAATTCATCATAGAGTTTTTCAAAGTCAGGCAGCTGAAAGGTTGAGCACGTGGGGGTAAAAGCGCCAGGAAGAGAAAAAAGGATAACACGTTTTCCTTTAAAGTAAGCATCGCTTTTCACTTCTTGCCACCGATAAGGGTTATCCCCACTCACTGATTCATCGCGGACACGTGTGTGAAATGTGACATTGGGAACGGTTTTTTTCATCATATGGAGGCTCCTATATTTTTTACGAAAATTGTGTTTTAAAATAGCCTTCATCTTTAAAAGCATATGGAAAGGAGCGTTTTAAATCAAAGGGCTTCTTTAAAAATTCTTAATTCTCATGAGTGTGCAAATATTTCACACCTGCGTCAAGTGGAATTAATGGTCGACTTTGAATACTCTTCATCTTAAAACTAAAGGAAAGAGTATGAAGGTATTGCCATGACCATAAAGACAGTTTTGACCACAGCTTTTGAAGGGCAAAAACCAGGAACATCTGGTTTGCGTAAAAAGGTATCTGTTTTTCAACAACCCCATTATGTGGAAAATTTTATACAGTCTCTTTTTGATAACATTGGACCTCTTGAAGGAAAAATGTTGATTCTTGGGGGAGATGGGCGCACTTTTAATCGGACTCTGCTTCAGATTGTTTTGAAGATGGCCGCAGCGCATGGTGTTTCTCGCATTAAAGTAGGAAAGGGGGGGATTTTCTACCCCTGCTGTTTCGCATCTTATTCGTAAATACCACGCGCATGGTGGCATTATTCTTTCCGCAAGCCATAATCCTGGGGGGGTAGATGGAGATTGTGGGATCAAATACAATATTTCCAATGGTGGACCAGCGCCTAATGCTTTATGTGAAGCTATTTTTACAACATCACAACGTCTTTCTTTTTATAAAATTTTTGAAGCTTCAGATGTGGATTTAGATCGGCAAGGGATGACCTTTATGGGAGCTATGCAGATCGAGATTATTGATCCTGTTGCCGATTATGTTGCTTTGATGCAGGAGATTTTTGACTTTGACTGTATTGCCAAAGCCGTGGCGGGTGGTTTGACTTTACGGTTTGATGCTATGCATGCGGTAACAGGGCCTTATGCTCATGAAATTTTTGAAAAATGCTTAGGATTTTCTAAAGGGACGGTGGTTAATGGTCTTCCTTTACCAGATTTTGGAGGCGGTCATCCAGATCCCAATTTGGTTTATGCTAAGCCTCTTTACGATTTATTGATGTCAGAGCAAGGACCAGATCTTGGTGCGGCATCTGATGGGGATGGCGATCGTAATCTCATTATTGGACGTGGGCAATTTGTTTCGCCTTCGGATTCTTTAGCGATTATGGTTGAGCATGCTCATCTTATTAAAGGATATCAAAAAGGTGTGGTGGGGGTTGCACGGTCTATGCCAACAACGCCTGCTGCGGATTTGGTGGCTGAAAAATGCGGCTTAAACTTTTTTGAAACACCAACGGGGTGGAAGTTTTTTGGGACGTTGTTGGATGCGGGAAAAGTAACCTTTTGTGGTGAAGAAAGCTTTGGAACGGGCTCTCATCACATCCGCGAAAAAGATGGCTTATGGGCTGTCTTATTTTGGTTAAATCTTTTAGCACTAACAGGAAAGTCGGTTGCACAAATTGTTCAAGAGCATTGGCGCAGCTATGGGCGCTTTTATGCACTGCGTCATGATTATGAAGAAGTTGAAGAAGACAAAGCTTTGGCACTCCTAGAGCACTTGCGGGAGAACTTACCAAAAGCTGGAACAGAAATTGCGGGATTTTTGGTCAAAAAAGCAGATGATTTTACTTATCATGATCCTGTTGATCAAAGTGTGAGTACGCGGCAGGGTATCCGTATTTTTTTCGAAAATGGTGCGCGGTTGGTAGTTCGTTTATCGGGAACAGGGACGCTTGGCGCTACTTTACGGCTTTATTTTGAACAATATGAAGGTGATCCGCGCAAACATAATTTAAATCCGCAAGAAGTTCTTCAACCTTTGCAACAGGTGGCACTAAAACTGTTAAACATACAACAAGAATTGGGGCGAGATCACCCTGATATTATCACATGAGATCATTGGAATATTGATATCCAATGATGTCTGGTAGTTTGATAGAAATGCTTTTTTAAGAAAGACATAGAGGAATGCTCTTTATGTCAAATAAAATATTATCATTGTTGCAATTGCATATATTTATTTTAGAGAAGATGCGTTTAAATTTTTCATCTTATCATATGCAAGCGAAAGGCTTGGGCTCATTCAATATAAGGGGGTTTGAAAGAATCTTACGGTATTCGAAGGCTCTTATTGAATATATAAAATCATTGACTATGCTTATAAAGCAATAGGTTCTCTAACATTATAATCGTTGTCTTTCTTTAAAAAGAAAAGGTCAAGTTGGGCACATCAATTTCTTGTTTTTTGTTACTGTTTTTAGCTTTTGAGAGCGGTGATAAGATATTCTTTTTTAATGTATGTTATCCATTACTTCACTTCATTGGTCATATGTTAGGAAATGATTTTGCTTGATTGATGAGAAGGAATGACAATACGTGAATCTTATGATGAGGAAATTTCAGTTGAAAAATGTTCAATCATCCTTATCAACACATTCTATTGTATAAGATGATTGCATGCATGCATACCGTTTGAGAGGGGGATATCTTAGAGAAATGTTTTTTTTAATAATAGACAATAAACACTTCTTGCTTTATGACCGGTTATCATGAATGGTTTTTCTTTTAAAAGGGGAGTTTATGACTCAATATCCCAAATGTCCTCATTGTGATTGTCCTTATACTTATGAAGAGGGTGAAAATTTTGTGTGTCCTGAATGTGCGCATGAATGGTCTCAAAAAAATGACGATACTGTTCTTGCCGAGATTGTTTATGATGCCAATGGTCAAATCTTGACAAACGGCGATACCATTATGGTAATAAAAGATCTCAAAGTAAAAGGCGCTTCCTCTGTTTTAAAAGGTGGGACGAAAGTCAAGAATATTCGCTTGGTGGATGGGGATCATAATATTGATTGCAAAATTCCTGGGATTGGTCAGATGAGTTTAAAGTCGGAGTTTGTTAAAAAAGTTTAAGTCTTTATCCTCTTGCCATTGTTGTTACTTATCGTTGTTTTTTTATTTTTATATTTATCTCCGATAAGGGCTATTTTTCCCAAGAGAGTTGTTTTCTTTTTTTAAAGATTATACCAATCAAATAAATATATTTTATCTCGAGATATAAAAGTCCTATCTTTCTTGCCAGAGAAATAGCTGTCTTTTTTTCAAACAGGTTAGTTGGTTAAGGACGAGATGTTCATTGATAAGAAAATAGTCGTGCACGCTTTATAAGAAAAAAACACCGTAAAGTGAGAAACTGACAACGGCTGAAGAGAAGAAGCATTCTCACTTTTTGTTAGCTTATTTCCAACACAACCCTCATAGATCTGGCTTTGATGTATGAATCTTTATAAGTCTTGATACCTTTGGCCTCTTAATTGATAAAGATGAGATTGAAGGGGATAAGTCTGTACTCTGTCTTATACTCTTTTCTTTTGCTGTAACGGATCTTTATTTTTTTGGGGTAAACTTGCATGAAAAGTTCATGAGGCAAATTAAGTTTAAAGTGCGCTCCTGCCCATGTATTATCTTTGCATGTCTGTGATGGATTCGTTGAAATGATGCCTTGAAAGGGGCAAAATCATTTTAAATTCCATGGGGTAAGGGATAAGGAAAGCTTTATCATTTTCTCATTTTTTTGAAGCCATATGGTATTTTTATGGCGGCATGGATTCCGTCTAAAATGATCGAGGATAAAATAGTGTAAGATCTTCGCACTCCATGTTTGTTTTAAGCCTTGTTGAAGAAAGACATGAGTTGTTGTTTTATCTATTTCAAGGCCAATATTTATTGTGGCATGGCTTCAACACCTAAAACTTCAGGGATAAAATGGCGTAAAAGATTTTCAATACCATGTTTGAGCGTTGCCGTTGAAGAGGGACAGCCAGCGCAGGCGCCCCGCATATTGAGGTAAACAATACCATTTTCAAAGCCGCGAAAAGTAATATCGCCACCATCATTAGCAACGGCTGGGCGAATACGTGTTTCAAGCAGTTCTTTAATGGTTAGGACAATATCTGTGTCTTTTTCGTCATAAAATTCCTCGTTAAGGGCATGGGCTTGTGCTTGTGTTGTCGCACTTTGGGTGATGACAGGCTCATTGGATAGAAAATGTTCCATAATTGTGCCTAAAATGACAGGTTTGAGATGTTGCCATTCTCCCTCTGTTTTGCTTACGGTAATGAAGTCATAGCCTAAAAAGACACCATTGATATTGGGAATATTAAATAGCTTAGCTGCTAAAGGTGAGTTTTTAGCCGCTTCTTCACGGTCACGAAATTCTAACACACCCTCAGACAGGACCACGCGTCCTGGTAGAAATTTAAGTGTTGCAGGGTTTGGGGTGGTTTCAGTTTGAATAAACATTGTCTCTCCTTTATTATGAAGGATTAGATAAGATCATTGCATTTTAAAATATCATATTTTTTAGGCAATAGATTGAATATCTTCATCGGCAAGATTGCTGGGAATGACAATGACAGGGATTGAAAAAGCTGTTCCTTTATTTCCGATTAATTGAACAAGGGGACCTGGTCCTTCTGTATGTCCACTGGCGGCTAAAACAATCAGTGCAATCCTTTTATCTTCGTCGATTAGTTTAGAAATTTCATCAATTTTTTTTCCTTCACGCACCACTATTTCTGTTTCAAGCGCATGGGAGGCGCGGACTTCACTGGCAATGTCTCCTAATATTTTATGAGCACTTTGCGTTGATTCTGTACGCATAACATTATTGACACCCAGAAAATGTTGAAATTCTACACTATCAACAATACAAAGCAAGACCAATGTTCTATTGGTATTTTGGGCATGTTGTGCGGCAAAAGCAACGGCACGCCGACATTCTGGAGTTTCATCGATGATGACGAGGTTTTTTTTCTTGGGTTCTTTTTTCGGATTTTTGGGGTTAGAAATCATGCACTTTCTCTATTTTGTACAAACGATTTTTTTGCTCTCTACAGTTTGTTAAATTTGTTGTTTTTATGTATTGTGCAAAAATCCAACTATTTCACGAATTTTTTTCATATTTTCTTCTGCGAGCATACTAGCACGTTCTGCGCCATCATGCAAAACAGAGTCAATATAACTGCTTTCTTGGTGAAGTCGACGTAATTCTTCTGTTATGGGTGCAAGCTTATGGACGGCGAGGTCGGCTAGAGCTGTTTTAAAATGTGAAAATTGTTGACCAGAAAACTCTAAAAGAACCTTTTCTTTGTTGATTTTGGCAAGGGCAGCATAAATACCAAGCAGATTATCAACTTCTGGTCGTTCTTTTAAAGCAGAAAGGGAATCTGGAAGAGGCGCGGAATCCGTTTTGGCTTTGCGTATTTTTTTGGCGATAAGATCAGCATCATCGGTTAAATTAATGCGTGAGAAATCTGAAGGATCTGATTTTGACATTTTTTTTGTTGCATCACGCAAGGACATCACGCGGGTGGCTGTTGTCCCAATCAGTGCTTCTGGAAGAGGGAAAAAGCCTTGTCTTTTTTCTTCATCCGTTTGCTTAGAGATGCCCAAATTTAAGTCAGCAATACGGTCTGCATAATCATTGTTAAATTTTTGTGCAATATCGCGTGTGAGTTCAACATGCTGTTTTTGATCTTCACCCACCGGCACATGTGTTGCTCGATAGACTAAAATATCAGCAGCCATTAACGTGGGATATGCAAAAAGCCCAAGGGATGCTTTTTCGCGGTCTTTTCCTGCTTTATCTTTAAATTGGGTCATACGTTGAAGCCAGCCGATACGGGCAACACAATTTAGAATCCAGGCGAGTTCAGCATGTTGAAAAACACGGGACTGGTTAAAAATAATGTGTTTTTTGGGATCAATACCGGCGGCTAGAAAGGCGGCTGTCACTGTTCTGGTGGATTCGCGTAAAATCACGGGATTGGGATTGACTGTGAGTGCATGCATATCCACAACACAATAGAGGCAGTGATAAGCGTTTTGCAATTCAACCCAATTTTGAAGGGCTCCAAGATAATTGCCAAGATGTAAATGACCACTCGGTTGTACGCCGGAAAAGACAAGGGGGGTGAAGGTATCCATAGGAGTGTGCTTTCTTTCATTCAAGGTTATTGGTTTTATTGTTTTTGACAAAGTATAGATATTATGGACGTTTTTTCAATTTTTTAAGCATGTGAAAAAAGGAACGGGGGTTGATTGAAAAATAGGCAATAAAATAGATCAAGAATATGCCAAGCATGATCCCAGCTAAGGTGCCGGCTCGCAAGAAAAAGGAGGCGCCTGTGGATAAGGGAAAAGATAAAAATCCACGCACATTCAAACCGTAATAGAGCGCGAGTGCACTCAAAAGTGAAGCAATCATGAGGCATAATATTCGTTTTATCAGTTGGAGGTCGTATTTCCAATAACCACGTTTGATAAGGATCCCCCAAAGCAGTAGGGTATTGACCCATCCAGAAGTAATTTCAGCAATAACAATGCCGCATGCTGAAAAACGAGGAAATAAGGTTAAGGCGAGACTGATATTGATGAAAACGCAAATACCTGTAAAAATCATCGGTGTTTTGGTATCTTCATGAGCAAAGAAATTAGGAATAAAGACTTTTATGAGAACAAAAGCTGGAAGTCCTAGTCCATAAAGTCTCAATAATTGTGCAACATGTTGTGTTGATTGAGCGGTAAACTGTCCACGCTCAAAGAGTAAACTGACAATAGGGGTGGAGAGCAGCAAAAAAGCGATGGAGGCGGGGAGTGTTAACAAGAGTGTGAGTTCAATAGAGCGGTTTTGCAAATGGTGGGTTTCTTCATGCTTTTTGCTTCGTAAAGCGCGGGTTAATTCTGGCAAAAGAACGGTTGCAACAGCAATGGCAATTACGCCTAGAGGCAACTGATAAAGGCGATCAGCATACATCAAAGAAGAGACAGCCCCCGATTGGCTCGAAGCAATGTTGGTGTTTATGAGCAAATTAATTTGCGTGATACCACCGGTGATGGCTGCAGGGAACGCTAAAGTTAAGAGCTTGCGAACATTAGGGGTGAAATGGGGACGGCGGAAGAAAATTTTCATGCCACTTTGACGTAAAGCGACAAAAATTAAGGCCAGTTGAAGAAGTCCTGCGGCCAACACGCCCCAAGAAAGATTTAAGCCGATATGCCAAGCGTCAAGTTGATAGATCCAAGCATAGGCCAGTACACCAATCAGAATAATATTTAAAAAGAGTGGGGCAACAGCGGCAATAAAATAGCGGCGCAGAGCATTGAGCATGCCTCCCATCATCGCGGCGAGCGACATGCAGGTTAAATAGGGAAACATGATCGCAGTAAAGTGAATTGTTGCGTTAAATTTTGTGGCATCTTCGCTAAAGCCTGGCGCAATAATGGTTCGTACCAAAAAAGGCATACCCAGTTCCATCGCAATCGTTAACAATAAAAGCAGCGAAAAGAGAACGCCAAAAACTTCTTCTGCAAATTTGCAGGCTGTTTCTTGACCATCTTCAGTGATTTTTTTTGCAAACAGAGGAATGAAAGCAGCATTAAAGGCACCTTCAGCAAAAAAACGGCGGAATGTATTTGGAAAACGAAAAGCTGCATTAAAGGCATCAGAAACAGGCCCCGTCCCTAAGGCTGCTGCCATAAGCATTTCGCGGACAAAGCCAAAAATACGGCTCATGAGAGTTCCGGAAGCAACTGTTGCAATTTTTTTAATCAATGTCATAAAGATCTATCGGGTTTATGGTAAAAGAAAAGCGATGACAGGAAAAATAAACCGTTTTAAATCGTGAAAATCTGATCTGTATATCCATACAAAAATATATTTCCAGCGTTTTACGACGGGGTTTGTCTTTCTGTCAACAATGATGCGTGAAGACTTTTTAAATACTCCTTGTTTATTGTTGCATTACACTTTTTATGGTTGCCATAAAATAATTAAAATTTCTTTTTCAAAACAGTTTAGAGATATAGAATGATCATTTCTCTCTTAAGGCGTGATGTTCATGAAAATGATACCCCAAGGTGTTGTGTTGTTCATAAGGGGGGTGGCTCATCTTTACGCTTATGACGTAACAAGCCGGCACCATCACACACTTATGCTAATCTTTGAGTGTTGTAACAGATTTTGTATTGAGATGATTCATGAAAAGGGAGACAATTCATGAAACGGTATTTTTACTCTTTTCTTAGTCATTTTTTATCCATCCGTTAATCCCATCTGTAACGTGTCAACGAATGATTGTGATTGATGCAACATGAGAGAGATTTATCATCAGAGAAGCTTACAATATTGGGAGGCTCTCATTTAACATACAAAATAGTGAATACGCATTATAAATCAATTTATTATACCCAATTTAAAGAGTGAACATAAAAGCGTGAAGGAATCTGCAATTTCCATTATCGAGCAGATAGGGCTTTTAAAAGTTTGTCAGGTTGAGTTCAAAGGTGATGATAAAGCGCGTTATTGGTTTTCACTTTTACGGTTTGATGTTCTCGACATAAATGAAGCGTACTTTTCATTTCAGAGATTCCATAAACAGAGGACGGCAAGAGATGATTTTCAACAGCATCTTGCCTATTTTTAGCGCCACAGATAAGAGCCGCGCGGGCAATGATAAGGGATAAATGGTCTTTTCAAAAATGATCAATTCTTATCAATTGCACTGTTTAGATTCCTTTTCATCGTTGAGGGGTAAAGTTTTAGCAAATAAGAAAAGTTTTTCCTTTATAGTTTTCGCATCTCGTTGATGCACCATTGGTTTGCCGATGAAGGCAGCGAGTAAAGGCAATCTTTTTGATTTGGGAGGGCATTTTGACCTGAGAGGGTAAAAAAATCAAAGCTTATAGAAACTTTAGAGAGTCATGGCCTTTGCTGACTGCGTTTGGTGGGATTGAATATTTTCTTGTCTCTTGATGTTCTGATGGATGTTTTCGGTCATTTTCTGTGCTTTCCTTGCTTCTTTATCAAGGCTGTTTGAACGCATTTTTTCAGTGTTTTTCTTTATCAATAGGTACGGGAAAGATTGATGCTGGTTTGGAGCTGAGTGTTCATTCAATTGACGATCATGAAAATTTATGGAGAGTATGTTTTCTTCTATCTCTTTTGTTTGCTTGACGATTTCCAGAATCTCTTTTGCTTTGTTGACTGATGTCCCAAGATTTTTAGCAAGTTTTTCAGGGTTATTTTCCCTTATCGCGTCATGTTCGCTTGAGGATAAGCGTTCGTTGATTTTTTTGATATAAGCCTTTATTTCCTCCCTTAATTCAGGAGAGTTTGATAACGTTTCTTGCTGTTGTTCATTGGATAAGGAAAGGAGATTTTGCATCCAAACCTTAGGCTTTTCTACCGCTTGTTCGCAGCGTCTTTGTTTTGCGCGATGGTTATGGAGAATGTTTCTTTCTGTTTGTTTAAAAATATTGATATAACAATCAATGGCGCTACAGAGGGGCAAAAGATTGGCTTCAGCTTCAGTGCGCGCGCTGTTTTTTATGCCTAATATATTGCTCCCAGAAAGCTTAGCAATCGATTGAGGAGATGTGGCAATTTGATAGGTGAGCTGTTCTCCCTCCGTGTGTTTTTCATGAAGCCTTTCAATTTTTTCCTGCAAAATATGCCGGTTGTCATAAATAATTTGGCATAAAGTTTCAATTTCTGTTCTTTTTGCTTGAATGAATGCGTTGTTTTTTATTTTTGTGATAATTTCGTCGCGTGTAAGGGGAGGAACTGTTTCTGCGGGGATTAGAATTTCTTGTTGGTTTCGAATTTTTTGTGTTTTAAAGGAGAAGGAGTCGCCTATTTTTAATGTTTGTATTTGCTCTGGAGTGAGATCTTTTTTATTCCCTATGATGAAAGTACCATTAACATCAAGCATGAAAGCACTTGCGCTAGCCCCTCTGTAGAAGCCTTTATAGAGATGATCTTCTTTCGCAGTCATAATAAGCTGATTATGAATATTCTTAACCCCAATATTTTTCATACTATCCATGAATTCTTTTAAAATCAGTCTTTTTTCTGGATTGGAAATGTCTTCAAGCAGATGTTTCATCATTTCCTTATCGTTGTGTTGTAGCGATGCAATGCTGGCAAGGTCCATACGTTTTTTTGTGACAAGAGAAAAGTCGAGTGTGTGTCCTGCTGCTTGTGCAGTTTTTTCAAAAAACATTCGTTGTGCACGCCCATTGCCTTCTCTGAAAGGATGCGTATAGTTGAGCTGTATCAACAGTTCAGTGGCTTGTTCAACAAATGTTTCGCGGGTTAAGCCTTTTAAATTATTCGTTTCAGAAAGCTTTTTATCTAACTTTTCTAGTCCTTCCTGGATCTGTTTTCCTGAGGCAAAACGAACCCCATCTTTTTTCATCTCTGGCATAAAAGCAACGGTACCATCTTTAAATGTAAATGGTTTTTCACGGGTTTGTCCTGCCCATTCAAAAGTGTCTTTAAACAGAGTATGATGAATATATTGGAGATAGCTGGAGGTGAGATTTTGTGGGGGGATTTCTTGACGCAGCTGAAGGATTGCTTTTGCTGTATCATGGGCACATTTCATTTTTAATTGTTCAGAGTCTTTTATTCCGTATTTATTTTTTAGAGTGATACTGTTGGGATAAAAGAAATTACGGGATGCTGTATGATCTTTTTCGGCTTTAGACGTTGGAGATAATTTCTCCTGCGAGGTGAGAGTGGCTATGTCTGTTGTTTTTGTTCCTGTATCCCAGGAGGCCATTGCTTTTTGGGGGGGGTGTTTTGCGCTTTCTTGATGATCAGCGTGTGTTTCCTTTGTTCTTTGGACAGATGTTTGATCATTTATCGCTGTATGGCTGGTCTGTAAAATGGTTTCTTGGAAATCTTTTTGTGTTGGCCTTATAGAGGAAGAGGACTGAGCGATTGGTTGTTCTATTTGTTCTTTTTCTTGCAAGGGTTGGGATATACTTTCAATGTTGTCATCTAAGGCATGAGGAGCAACCCATGGTGCAAAAGATGCGTTTTCTTTTCTCTTTGTTTGAAGGGATGTGTTGTCTTTGCTCTTTTTCGTTCTTTCATCGTTTTTCAGAGAAGTTCTTTTTTCTTCTGGAGGCAATGGGTGTTGCTGGGTTTTTTGTGGGCTTTGAGCCTCTGGTGCTGTAAAGGAGAAGGTGTCACCAATTGTTAATGTTTGTATTTGCTCTGGTGTAAGATCTTTTTTATTTCCTAAGATGAGAGTTCCCTGAGCATCCATCATGAAGCCATTGAGGCCACAGCCTCTATAGGTCCCATAATAGGTTTCACCTTCTTTTGCAACGACAGCAAGATAATAATTGTTTTCACCCATTCCAAGATTTTTCATAGCGTTGGTGAATTCTTGTAAAATGAGCAATTTTTCTGGATTGGTAATATCTTCAAGAAGATGCTTCATGGGCTCTGGATCGCCACGTTCCATGGCGGCTGCGCGGACAAAGTCTTTGCGCTTTTTGCTCACAATAGAAAAGTCTAGTTTATGTCCTGCTGTTTCAGCGAGCCTTTCAACAAACAGTCTTTTTGTACGCCGATTGCCTTCTCTGAAAGGATGCAAGTTATGCAAATCCATCATTATTAGAGCGGCATGTTCAACAAATTCTTCGCGGGATAAACCTTGTAAATTATTTTTGTCAGCAAGTGTTTTATCTAACTTGTCTAGTCCCTCCTGTATGTGTGTGCCAATTGCAAAAGGTTTTGTAAATTCTTTTCTTTTCAAAATGGGCATAGAAGCAACGCTGCCATCTTCAAATGTAAAAGATTCTTCACGGGTTTGTCCGGCCCATTCGAATGCACGGTAAAAGAGGCGGTGATGAAGATATTTAAGATAGGAGGCATTAAACTGCTCTGGTAGAGGTTCTTGGCGCAGTTTGGTCATTTCTTTTTTTACATCATCAGAACATCGTTCTTTTAATATTTCTTTATCTTTAATGCGGTATTTATTCTTAAGTACTTTGGTATTAGGATAGAAAAAATTTTGCGCTGCTTCATTGATTTGCCTAGAAATGGTTGCATTCATTGCAGAGTGTTGTTCTTGCAATTCTTCCTGTGTGGAAGAGGCACCATGTTCTGTGTTTTCTTTCATGCATATTTCCTTTCAAATTTTCAATATTTGTTTTTTTTAAAGCTTCTTTTTTAAATTTTTTGCCTTATGTTATTGCTATAATGTTTTGTCAAAGAAGAATGCTCACTTGAATGATGGGAGAAATTTGACTTTGTTCGCGTCGAAATCGCGTTAATCATGGAACAAAATCAATATTGATCATTTTTATGAGATCTTATCGGAATTTTTTTCAATACGTTTTGCTATGTGAGAGTTTATTCATATTTTTCTGTATGTTATACGCCGTCCGTGATGCAATTTGGGTCAGATAATTGCACTAAAGTTTTGTATGAAAAGCTAACGGTGATGAAACTATTACAAAGCCATTGCTTTTGATGTTTCGGTTCTGTGCGCTCGAACAGGCAGTTGCTCTTTTTGTCGAGAGGTTTCTGCAACCTCTTGACGGTGCTTTTCTGTTGAGCGCTCAGGGAGCTTCGGGGACTGCGATAGGCTTTGCTGATGTTGCAATTTTTTATCGAGATCGGTTAAGGGTTGATGGCGTTGTTGCTGTTCTTCCTGATGGTTTTGTACAATGGTTTCTCTTAACTGTTTTATCGTCTCAGCATAATCCTTAATAGCGGTACAAAGGGTTGGAAGATTTTCTTCAGCGGCTTTGCGTGCTCCGTTTTTTATGCCAAGGGTTTTTCTTCCAGCAAGCGGAGCAAAAAATGTAGGATTACTTTCAATTTGAAAGACAAGTTCTTCTCCCATACCTGGGATTTTGTGCATGTCTTCCATTCTATCTTGTAAAATAAATGGATCTTTATAAACAATTTGGCACCAATATTCGATCTCTCTTTGACCATATTGAACCGTTGGATCTTGTTGAACTCTGCGAGCAATTTCTGGATTTGAGAGAGGTTGGATTCTTTTTTCTGGATTGAGTAGGATTTGAGTGTGTTGCTTGATGGCGCCCTTCTCTGGCGCTTGTTCATACGGTTGCTGTTTCGTCTGGGAATGCTGTGAAATATTCTCTTTTAAGTATTTTGAAGTATAGAGATAACCATTAATAGCGTCACATAGAGCGGGAAGAGATTCTTCAGCGGTTTTACGAGCTTCATTTTTAATACCAAGAGTCTTTTTCCCCGCTAGCTTAGCAATAGACCGAGGGATTTCTGTAATATCCCATAAGAGCTGTTCTCCCATAGCGGGGTTTTCTTTGACTGCTTCTATTCTTTGTTCTAAAATAAGCCGGTCACCATAAACCTTTTCGCATAAAAATCGTATTTCTTCGTGATAGGCTCCAAGCAAGAGCTCTTTTTCCATTTTATCAATAGAGTTTTTTTGTTGATGGGGCGGTTTTGGTTGTTCGCTTGCTGTGTGTGGGGAATCTGTTTTTTGGGCGACAGCATCACTTTTTTGTCTGTCTCCCCTACGGTGTGTTTTTCTTGAACGAGGAACGTCATAGATTTCACTGTCTTGTGAGGATGAACTGCTTTGCTGCTTGGGTATCCTATGTGAGGGTGTTTTTGGTCTAACGCTCGGAGCGAGTGTTTCAGGCTCTTGGATTTTTGTGCCGTATTGCACTTTGTCTCTTATACGTGGGAAAGGTTGTGAAGAAGGCGTTGCATAAAGACCTTCGTCCTCTTGAGTTGTTGGTTTATTTTGTTGTCTGTCTTTTGCTCGCGGTGGTCTTTGTGGCGCGGTTTTTATGTGTACAGAGGGGTTTTCTTGGTTTTTTATGCTGGTTTGTTGCCTATCTTTTGCGCGTGGTGGTCTTTGTGGAGCAGTTTTTGTGTGCGCGGAGGGGAGATCCAGAGTTTCTGGCTTTTGGATTGTTACGCCGGAAGGCGTTTTGTCTTTCACGCGTGGAGGAGGGGGAGGAGCTACTTTTTTTTGCGTGGAAGAGGGCTCTTGAACTTGTGTGCTGGTTTGTTGCCTATCTTTTGCACGTGGAGGTTTTGGCGGAGCCACCTTTGTCTGTACAGGAGGCACCTCTTGGGTTTTAGTACCGGGGAATGTTGCGCTGATAGGCGTTTTATCTCTCATGCGTGGGGGAGGGGGTGGAGCCATTTTGGGGTGTGTGGAGGGGGAGGCTTGAACTCGTGTGTTATGTTGTTGCCTTTCTTTTGTATGTGGGGTGGGTTGTGTGCTTTGAGAAACTTTGGGAGGGGAGGTTCTAGGGGGGGATTGTTCAGCTTGTTGTTGAAATTTTTCCATCATTTGGGCGATTAAAGGGGATGGGTTTCTTTTTTTCATACATGCTTCCTTTCAAGCTCTTCCAATATTGTTTTTGAATACTATTTAAAAACTTAAGTTGGTCTTTATCCTGTTTTATGCTTTTTTATTTTCTTTTATGGGAGAAGGTATGGCTTCACGAGATTTGGCTCTCTTTGGTTTAGGTTATAATCACTCTCTAAATGGGTTAGATTAAGTGATGGCGGAATGAACTTGTTTCAACGTTCTCTCTTTCTTGGCGCAAATTATCTCGGTTCTTTGTTGCGCCAAGATGTTGGATTCAACGTGAAAACTTATGTCTGTTTAGCTGGCAAAAACCATTGTTTTTGGGGCGGCAGTTTTGCGTGGACGAAAATCTGTTTCTCTTTGTTGACCAGAAGTTGTTGCTCCTTCATGAGTGACTATTGCATGCTCAAGGCGTTGAGCAGATTGTGAGACGCTTTGTTGTTGATGTAAGTTTTGCGCTTGTTCAGATGATTCATAGCGTTCTTGTTGGGTTTGCGGAGCTTGTGAAAGGCTTTCTCTTAATTGCTTTACAGTCATTGCATAATTATCAGTGGCATCAATGAGGTGAGAAAGCCCAGATTCAGCATGTCTGCGTGCTTTATTTTTAAAGCCACAAAAGTTGCGACCAGCGTATTTATCAAAAGAGCGAGGATTTCCGGCAAGTTGCTGTGCGAGTTCTTCTATTGTGTCGGGGTTTTGGAAAAGCGTTTCTACTTGTGATTGCAAAATATTTGATTGACCAAAAACAACACCACACCAATATTGGATTTGGGCATGGTATCTTTTGACTTTTGAATGTTGGTGAATTTGGGTGGAAATGTCTGCTTCTGGAAGCCTCTCTTCCCTTTGAGAAGGTTCGGGTTTTCTGAGCAGTTCAGCAACAGCCGCTTTCCCCATGAGGCGTTCATAGTTTTTGAGTTCTTGCTCTGGAGATTGTGATAGGTCTTCTCTTGCCTGCCTTACGGCTTCTGTATAACAATCAATAGAGACACATAGGGCGGAAAAACTCTCTTCTGCATTTCTTCGTGCTTGATTTTTAAAGCCCAATATGCTGATGCCGGAAAGTTTAGCGATACTTTCAGGATAGGCTGCCATGCGCCATGAGAGCTCCTCTCCCGCTTGAGGATTGCTTTGAATTTCCTGTATTTTTTCTTGTAAAATTTGGGGGGTGCCATAGGCACTTGCCGCTAAACGTTTGATTTCTTCTTGAAATGTTTTAACCAATGGGTGGTGTGACAGCAAGAGAGAGATTTCTTCTTGTGAGAGGATTGTTGTTACCTTTTGTGAAGCGCTGTGTGAAGCAACTGCTGGGTTTGTTTTTTCAGATTCTTGTGGTCTTTGGATTGAGCTTTCTCTTGTGAGAGGCGTTGTTGCACGTGTCATTTTAACGGATGTTTGTGTAATTTCTTCCGTGACAGTTTCTTCTTCCAAAAGAGAGGGTCTTTCCTCATCTTGTTCCAGTATTGTTGATAGTTTTTTGTTTTTTGAAGGTGCTTCTTTAGGGAGAGGGGTGGGGCCTGAGACTTCTGCTGCCGCTTGTTCATAAAGCTTTATAAGTTCTTGTATTGATGAGGAGGGAAAAGGGTGAGGGTGATCTTTTTTCATGCATGTTTCCTTTCAAAAATTGTTGTAGAAAACCTCTTTGGTGCATTCTCGCCCTTTATGCTTGGATCACTTTGAGACAAAGGAAGATATCGAACTGATATGCGCTCCAAAGATCTGCGCTATTCATTCTCAGTTTAATGGAGCTTTGTGTTTTTTATACAGTTTTTTTGTGAAATCTTATCAATAGGTTACAATAAATAACAGGATCCACTTTTAGATCTCTTTTAGGACTATTTTTTGTAACGTTCTAAAACAAATCTTGGCGCAACCGCAAGAAAACGATGTGCGCCAAAAATTAAATGAAAAAGAGATTATATGAAAAACAAAAATTAATCTGTTTTTATATTGATGCTCTCTTACATGGCATAAGCCATTCCATGTTTTTGTCGTTGAGGACTGTGTTCAGGACTGTTTTGTTCTCGTCCTCTTGCGTGATGATGATGTCTGTGCTCATCTCTTTCTGGTCCTCCTTGTTTTTGCTGGCGTCGTTGTTCTGCCAAGGGGGTTTGCAAGAGCCGCTCTTTTGTCTCTGTTACAACCTTTGTATAACCATCAATGGCATTAACAAGGTGTTGAAAGCCTTCTTCAGCTACTTTGCGATCGGGGCTTTTTACACCAAGGAGTTGTCTACCAGCAAGCTTTCCAAGGCCTTCAGGATTTGCTGCAACTTCATATGAAAGATCTCTTCCTTTACTAGGATCTGTCAGTATCTCTTGCAAATGTTTCTGGAAAAGCGTGTCATTGCCATAAACAACTTTTCCCCAATGTATGACCTCTTCTGCATATGCTCCGACCTGTGGGGTTTTTAAAAGCATAGCACTCATTTGCTCACTTGTAAGGGGAGGTCTTCCTCTTTGTTGTGGATTGACCTCTGTATAGTCGGTTTCAGAAGCTCCTCTTCCCCGATCATGACGCCCACCTCTTGAGAGAGGATCAACGGTGCCCACGGATGCGTATAGAACATCCTCTCCACGTCTTTGGGAAGAAACCGTTGCGTACTCGGTTTCAGAAGCTCCTCTTCCCCGATCATGACGCCCACCTCTTGAGAGAGGATCAACGGTGCCCACGGATGCGTATAGAACATCCTCTCCACGTCTTTGGGAAGCAACCTCGGTATAGTCGGTTTCAGGATCTTCTGGTCGCCGATCATGACGCTCACCTCTTGAAAGAGGGTTAACGGTGCCCACGGATGCGTATAGAACTTCTTCCTCTTCTGGGTTTGGTTGGGGCTGGTGTCTTCTGGTTTGTTTATTTACTTGTGCATAAAGAGGGTCTGGGTGATGTTTTTTCATGGCTGTTTCCTTTCAATATTTTAGAAAACCTCTTTGGGGCATTCTCGTCTTTTATGCTTTATTTGCTTTGAAACAAAAAAAATATCGCACCGAATGACTTCCAAAGATTCCGCGCTATTCATATTGATATGTAATGGAGCTTTGTGTTTTTTCTACAGTTTTTTATGAAATTTTATCAATAAGTTACAATAAATAATAGGGGTCATTTTTAGGTCTCTTTTAGGACTGTTTTTTGTAACATTTTAAAACAACTCTTGGCGCAACCGCTAAGAGACAATTTGCGCCAAGAAACTCACTGCAAAAGAGGTTATATGAAAAACAAAAATTGATCTGTTTTTATGTTGATGCGCCCTTACATGGCAAAAGCCATTCCTTTTTCATTTCCATGTCTTTGTTGTCGTGGGCTGTGTTCTGGACTATTTTGTTCCTGTTCTCTTGCGTGACGACGATGATGGTGGTGATGACGTCTGTGTTCAGGGCTTCTTTCTGGACTGTCTTGTTTTTGATCTCTTGTCAGTTCATGTGTAAACTGTTTGTGGAGTCTTTGTACTTTAACTATATGTCTTTCAAGTGCTGAACAAAGGGGAGAAAAAGCCTCTTCGGCAGCCTTACGATCAGGGCTTTTTACGCCAAGAACTTGCCGACCAGCAAGCTTACCAGCATTTTCAGGGTTGGCTGCAAGGTTCCATAAGATTTTATCTGCACTCTGAGGATCGTTAATAATCGCCGCAAGCTGCTCATTCAAAGCATGTGGGTTCCCATAAACAACTGTACACCATTCTTGGGTTTCTCTTACACCATATTGAACCTCTGTGTGTTTTAAAAGTTTGCTTGTCACCACATCTTTTTGGGTTCTGGGAGGGGGGGTTGCTGCTCTGCCAAGGCCTTCGTAGAGAGGATTTTCCTGTTGTTGGGGGTCTTGTCCACCTACAGCGCCCATGCCCAATGTTGCATAGACAGATTCTATTGGTTTATGGGGAGAGCGTCCCCCTTCTGTTCTGGGGTCAATTTCCGCATAGAGAGGATCTGCTGGTTTTTGGTGCGGGCGCAGATCTTGTTTACTTCCGCTAGGTGAGTCATAGAGAGGGTTTCTTGTTTCTTGGAACTCTGTCTCACCTGTTCCCAGATTAACGACGGCATAGGGATTTGTGGGGTTTTCGGGGGAGGGTTCACGTGAACTCCTATCAAGTCTTGGACGGGTAGATGCATGTCCTAGTGGGTATTGCGGGGCATAGATCGTGCCTTGAGGGGGATTTTGTGGAGCATAGACAGTTTCTAGTGGTCGTTGAGGAGGTGTATCATAAGGGGAGCGTTCTTGCACTCTCGTTTGCGGTATGTCGTAGGGGCCTTCTGGCCCTTGCGTACTACCACCTTCTCGGCCAAGATCTGCATAAAGAACTCTACCACTTGAGGGTTGTCTTCTTTCTGGGTTTCCAGCATTTCTGCTTTGTATTTCTTCCGGACTTAGTGTGCGCGGTCCTCCTCTTTGTAAGCGTGTTCCTCTTCTGTTGGGTTTATTCACTTGTGCGTAGAGGGGGGCTGGATTCTGAGCTTCTGGGCCTTGAGTGTTTGGGTTCTGAGGGGTTGGTTGTGGGTGACTTTTTTTCACGGCTGTTTCCTTTCAATATTTTTAGAAAACCTCTTTGGTGCACGCCCCACTTTTTTGATAAATCTAAAGTAACTGAAGATATCAAATTGAATGGCTTCCAAAGATTTTGCGCTATTCGCTTTTAAGTTTAATGGAGATTTATGTCTTTTATACAGTTTTTTTGTGAAATCTTATCAATAAGTTATTATAAATTATAGGATCCATTTTTAAGACTATTTTTTGTAATATTCTAAAACAATTTATGGGGACAATTGCGATAGAATAATTGGTGCCAAGAATTTAGGTGGAAGATAAAAGTTTTCGCCTTTTTAGCCAGTCATAGCCAGCGATGAAGAACGACTAACTCTTAAGCTGCGGGCTTGAGACTGTGCTTCTTGGGTGTTTTTGACAGTCTGTGCAATTTCTTTTGCTTTGCTTTCTGATATCCCAAGAAGGCATGCTAGTCTTGTAGGATCATTTTCTTGTATGGCTTTCCGATCTTCTGCGGAAAGACGACTTTGTAGTTGGCGTGAAAAGGTATGGAGTTCTTGTCGGAGTGCTGGAGAATGCAATAAAGCTTCTCTTTGTTGATCTTCTGGGAAGGCAAAAAGACTTTGTAAATTTTTCCCAGGCCTTTCGACAGCGTGGCTTAGTCGATTTTGTTCTCTGTGGTGGTGCTCTAGAATGTTATCTTTTGCTTGTTGGGTGATTGCGCTATAATTTTTAAGAGCTTGGCTGAGTTGTGGAACATTTTGTTCCGCCTGTCTGCGACTTGGGCTTTTCATGTCAAGCATTTTTCTTCCGGCAAGTTTAGAAACTGTTTGGGGATTTTGTAGAATTTCATCGGCAAACTGATTTCCTAAGCTTGGGTCTGCTGTTACGATATTCAATTTTGCTTGTAAGGTATGTTTACTGCCATAAACAATCTTTGATAGATTTTCAATTTCTTTTCGGCATGTTGTAACATAAGCGTCATTTGAAGCTCTTGCAAATAACTCTTCATTTGTGAGAGGGGCTAATGTTTCTTGTGGGATCAGTGTTTCTTTTACATTTTGAACATTGGATTTTTGAAAACAGATGCGGGCACCGTTGTGTAATGTTTTAACATATTCTGGGGGAAGATCATCTTTGTGTCCGACGACGAACCCTCCATCAATTTCCATGACAAAACCTTCTGCTGAGAAGCCTCTAAAAGTGCCATTATAGGTTACACCTTCCTTTGCTGCAACAACAATGCGATCGTTAATTTCTTCCAGTCCAGCGGCTCTCATTTGGGAGATGAATTCTTTTAAAACAAGAGATTTTTGTGGATGGGTGATATCTTCAAAAAGATCTTTCATCGGTTGGGGATTGCCATGTTGCATGGCTTCAATACAAGCTGCTGTCATGCGTCCTTTTGTGATGAACGCAAAGTCAATGGTATGTCCTGCTGCTTGTCCAAGCTTTTCCATAAACATTCGATTGACGCGTCCATTGCCTTTTCGGAAAGGATGAGCATGCTCAAGCGCCATAAAAACATCAGCGGCATGTTCAGCAAATTCTTGGCGCGATAAGCCTTGTAAATTGTTCTTTTCACTCAGTGCTTTTTCAAGTTGTCTCAGCTCTTTTTTTATCTGCGGACCGATAGCAAAAGGAGCTTCATAGCCTTTGGGACGCATCGCTGGCATACTAGCTTTGCTCCCATCTTCAAAGGTAAAGGTTTTATCGCGGGTTTGACCTGCCCATTCAAAAGTTTTGTGGAAGAGGCTCCAGTGGATTAATTGGAGATAAGCAATATCAAATTTTAGGGGTGGTGGCTCATGACGAAAATTGGTGGCCTCTTGGGCGGCATCTTTAGCACAGCGTTCATACAGTTTTTTGGGGTCTTTGATGTTATATTTATTTTTGAGTGTTTTGGTTCCCTTATATAGATAATTTTGCTCTAACATAGAGTCTCTCCTAAAGAAGGTATGGTGGTGGTTGATACGCGTCTTAAAACGCGGGTCATGTTAAAAATCCCCCGTCGCGTATTCTTTTAAGATTTTGAGAGTTATGAGAGGTTGTTCCTTAAGGGTGTGGATGGTTGTATCAATTGTTTTGTAACGCTTTTGAAAGGTTTTTGGTATGAAAGATGTCAAATGATCTGTTGTGATTGTTTTCATGCCTGTTTCCTTTTTTCATTTATTTGGGAAAAGCTTTTCTGATATTGCCTTTTGTTTATGATCCTGTTGTGCTGTAAATACTGGTAGACGGTGATATAAATCCACAGCGTGGGTCAGAAGGTAGATTTTTGATAAATCGACTTTGGAGAAAATCTTCATTCTTTGAGGTGAGGTAAAGAGATTAAAAAGAAAAATGTTGTTTAAGGTTTTTGCTGTTTTGCTTTTAGTAAAGTTGTTTGCAAAAGCGCTTTGATGAACGGCGTGAATATGGCGGGTAGGATCGCTTTTGGTGATCAGATGGTATTGGGACTTTTCATACACAATATTCAGGTTGAGAGGTTTATGGATCAAAGCAGTCATCAAAAATCTTCTCCATTATGTTTTTCTTATTGGTCTATGTGGGTATATTGCTCGTATTTTTAAAAACAAAAAGTATTTTACTTTGTTCTGTTGCTTTTACTGTATCGCGCTCTTTTTTAATCCATAAGAAAGAGAACCTTTCTCCTGTTGGGGGAAAGGTATTTTTTCAACGCTTAGTTACTAAGATAGGACACTTGATATTATCGTAAAGGGGAGAAAAAGATTCTATAAGAATGTTTTATTCATTTTGGAGTATATTTTTGAATATTTTTTGGGAAAATCAATGTTTGTTGTGTAGGGGGGAGAGTTTTTTGTCTCAAAGATAAATCTTTTGTTTATTCTATTTTTTCATGGAGGGGCGCCCTTTACGTAAAACAGAACATCATTGTGTTATTACTTCTCAAGTTTGTTTTAACAGAGACATCTTTTAACCTATCCATTTAGCGGTGATTATGAATGGTACAATGGGAAAGCCTCTATGAAGTGTATAAAACCTATTGAGCACCCCTATATTATGCTTTATAGAGAAGTTGCGGCCATCACCCATTTTAAGTCCCCAATGTTTCGGATAAGATTTTAAGTTTTAGAGAAAGTTTATGAAAAGGCATGCCTTTTTTGTACTATTTTACTCCACATGGGGCTGCGTTTTTGATGTGTAAGCGACCAGGTTGTCATTAATTCAGCAGGAAAAAGATTTGAAGTAAGAGAATGTTACGCTACTTTGTTTTTCATTGAAGACAAAAAGTGAATTATGATTATAAATAAATATCTTATATGTGAAGAGCGTTGTAGGAATGTGCTCTGCTTCCAAGTGGAGATATTGCTATTGGTTGGAGGTATGGGCGTTTTTTATAAAGACTTATTAAAGATTATGAGTGCTGATAAAATGATACACAAAATATAAAAAGAAAAAATAACGGATTTTTTTGACCTTTTTTTTCTTGGATGTTTGAGGAAGATTTTTCGTTTATAAGCTTTTTAAAAACAAGAATGTATGTTTTTTGCTGTTATCTTTTATCAGTATCTCATCATAGGATTTAGCTTTTCTTTTGTGGGGCAAAGCGGTTTTTTGCAGCGGCGGCTAACATTTCTTTTCTTCTAAAATAGATGGCGCGACCACATCGCAAAGGGGGGTGTCCTTGCATAAGAATAATTTGTTCGTCTTGACGCATTTCTTGAATAACTTCGTGGGGTAAAATGAGAGCTCTTTGTTGGTAATTGATGTTGTAAGAACTCTTTCCTAAAGAGAGGCCTCTTGATTTGTTCGTTCCGGTGACTTCAACGGTCATTTGACCACAGCGTTCTGAAATGTCTTTAGCTGTTTGAAAGTCTTTAATGGCAGCATAGCTGACAAAGGAGCAACTTTCAAACCATGAGCGTGCTCCTGATTCCCCAAAGTGATTGACCAACTGACCAGAGGATTGATAAAAGAGCATCAAGGATGTTCCGTATTTACGTCCACGATCACGCGCTTCTTCTAAAATATTCATGTAGCCTAGAAGATCAACTTCGTCTAAGACAAATAAAACACGTTTTTTATAGTTACCGTCTGCTGTAACCATGGCATTGAGAAAGGCACCAATAATCACACGCCCGATCGCTGGATAACTGTTTAAAATGCTGGCGGGGAGATTGAGAAAAACATCTGTATTGCCATCTGTGATATCTGAGGAGGAAAAATCATTGCCGCAGACAAGATTTGCGTAATTGGACAAAGAAAGCCATTGGGTATCTTTTGAGGCGGTTGTATAGACTCCTGAAAAGGTTTGTTCTGCCATTTCTGTAAAAATCCCCACCATTTCGCGAATAAAAGGCGAAGGGGTTGTGTCTTGAATCATGCGTAATTGATTAACAACGGCTGTTTCTGATTGAGAGAGAATTCCACGCAATGTTTTTAAATTGCGTTCCTCGTCTTCATATTCATCAGAAAATATGACATGAGCGAGAAGAGCCGTTAAAAGATTATGGGCTTGTGTCGAGAAATATTCCGCTGAAGAATTGTCTGATTTTTTATCTGTGAGAAGCAATTTGGAAAAGCTTACAATATTTGCTTCACGTTGTGTGCGTGGTACGCTGTCATCTAAAAGCCAATCGATGACATTAAAATTTTTTGTTAAAAGTGAATTGGGATCAAGAACAATAACATTTCTATTGCCCATTTTTTGACGCGCAAATTTAACCATTGGAGCCACTTCTGTTGAAGGATCAAGACAAACAACAGAGCCTGGATAGGTTAAACACGTAGGAACTACTGTACTTGTGGTTTTATAACCACCAGAACCCGCAAAGAAGATCATATGGGTTGAACCAAAATCAAGATTAAAAGTTAGCAAAGGTGCGCTTCCACCCTTTCCCCATGTTGTTTTATTGCCAGGGGCAAAGGGAATTTTGCATACATTATCTTGATCAACACGGTATCTTTCGCCTATAACAATTTGACCATTGGCAGGAAAGATTTTTGCTGCTTCTCTTAAATCCATCCACGAGGCATCACCAAAAACACCTTTTTTTGCACGCTTGACCTTATTTTTAAGTGGCGAAGTTGTGATGAATTGAATGATGGAAAAAAAAGCACCAATGATAATGCCAAAGACAATCATGGGATCCATGAATTGAAGTGCATAGCTCCACGTTATTCCTTGTTGGCCAACATAGGGACTTAAACGTTTTATTTCACCTCCAATATAGTAAAGAGCTGTGGCTCCAAAAAACACAACCGAGACAAAAGTGATTGTTTTACGTAAATGCAGTTTTTGCGAGAGACTATAAAACAGTGAAACAGCAGCTGTTAGGGCTAGAACTAATAAAGGTTCTGAACGAAGAGTCCAATAAATTTGATCGCTTCTTAGTCCATTGGTTATAAGCAATAAAAAATGGGGGACGAGGAATATCGTTAAAGCACCTAAAGCAATTGGGGTTAAAATAAGGACCATTTGTGTCTTGGTATATTTCATTGTATTTTACTTTCAATGTTCTCTGAATATGCTGTAAAATGCCCTTTTTTAGATGTGTGATCCTCTCTTTTTTTCAAAAGTTAGAGAACGCTAAACAGTTTTCGTCTATGGGGCCTTCTCATGAAGGAAGAAGATTTTATTTATTCTTAGCTGGCCATAGCGAGCACATTTGAACGGTTGACGGTGCGTGTGCAGGCTTGCTGGTGTACTTCTTTGGCTTGCTTAACGATTTGTGTAATTTGTCTGGCTTTATTTTCTGATACACCAATGCTTTGAGCTAATATCTCATACTCATTATTTTTGACAGCTTTATGGTCAGTTTCTGAGAGACGATGATTGATGCTTTTGACAAAGTTGGTCAGCTCTTGTTGAAGTCCAGGATTTTTCGCTAAAGCTTGCTGCTGAACTTCTTTGGGCAAGATGAAGAGATCCTGCAAGCTTTGACTTGGCATGTCTATTTTTTGTGCACGGCGATTTTGTTCTGTTGCATGTTCTTGAATAATTTCTTTTTTAGCATGTTGTACGGCATGCGTAAAATTTGCAACGGCAGTACAGAGCATCTCAACATGATTTTTAGCGTTTGTACGTGTCTGATTTTGTAGTCCACATAAACTCAAACCTGCAAGATGCGCAATAGAGTTTGGTGTCTTTTCAATCCGTTCAGCGAGCTGTTGGCCTAAGCTTGGATTTTTAATCATTGCGACCATCTGATCGTCTAATGTTTTTTTATTACCATAAACAATTTTTGCCAACTCTTGAATTTGGTTTCGCGCTGTTTGGACACAAGCATCTTCTGCAACCATTTCGGCGAGTTCATTTTTTGTCAAAGGGGCTAAACTTTCTCCTGGAATGAGAATGTTGTCGACTTTAGGGACTTTAAAGGTCAATTTTTCACCAGGTGTTAATGTTTTGAGTTGTTCTGGTGTAAGATCTGCTTTGTTGCCGATGATGTAAGTCCCTTCTACATCGAGCATAAAGCCCTTTAACATAGAACCTTTATAAATCCCTGTGTAGGTTTCATCTTCTTTTGCAGCTATAACAAGACGATGATTAACATCGCGCCCAAGAGCTTTTGTGTTGTTCATGAACTCCTGTAAAAGACATATTTTTTCTGGATGAGAGATATCTTCAAAAAGATTTTGCATCGGTTCTATATTGCCATGGTGTACTGCTTCGTAGGCTGCCATTATGCGTGTTTGTGTGGCAAGTGAAAAATCAAGTTGATGGCCTGCTTTTTTAGCGAGCTGTTCAAAAAAGAATTGTATTGTGTGTTCATTGCCATCTACGAATGGGTGTAGATTTTTAAGAGAGACAAAGAGTGGGAGTGCTTCTGAAATAAAATTTTCGCGTGTTAAGCCTCTTAAATAATCTTTTTCGGTAAGTGTTTTGTCGAATCTTTGTAAAGATTCCTGGATTTCCTCATCGTTTGCAAAGGCACCGCTCCATTCTGCCCTTTGCATTAATGGCATGAAAGCAATACTTTCGTCTGAAAATGTGAAGGGAACAGAGCGGATTTTTCCAGACCATTCAAATGTGTTTTTAAATAACTGACGATGGATATAGCATAGATAATGGCAACTAAAATGTTCTGGAATAGATTCTTTACGCAGACTTTTTAATCCTTCTCCTATATCATGCGAACATTTTTCCCGAAAGAGATCTAAATCTGTTTCTCCATATTTATTTTTGAGTATTTGAGTGCCAGGATAAAGATAATTATGGGGAGAAGGGTAGTCTATATGTTTGGTTTTTGCTTTGGCTTTAGGCATCGTTTTTTCCTTATCATATAATTTTTCATAAGAATATTAAGTTTTTTTGCATGTTATTTTGAAATACAAAGTATTTTAGATAGAATATGTTTTCTTTAAATTTGTAATCATTTACAGCAATATCAACGTCTCTAGAGTATTTTTATATTGCATTTGTGTCTTATATTTTCTCCTTTATTACGGCATGTTATAAAATGCATCTTTTGAATTTTCTGTTTGTTTTTATGAGCACCATGAGTGCAAAGGATTCTGCTTTTACTTTTAAATGAAGCGTGCAAGAATATGTATATTTAGTTGGCTATGGCGAGTGCTTTTGAGCAATTTAGTGTGCGTGTGTAGGTTTGCCGATGTGCGTCTTGGGACTTTTGAACAATGCTGGTAATTTCTTGTGCTTTCTGTTCTGATACACCAATACTTTTAGCAAGTGCTTCATAGTCATTTTTTTTGATTGCATTAAACTCTTGTGATGAGAGACGATATTCTAATTGGCATACAAAAGCGCGGAGCTCTTTGTGCAACAGAGGAGATTGAGACAAGATTTCACTTTGTTTTTCTGGTGATAAGCAAAAGAGATTTTGCAAATTTTGACTCGGCTTCTCTACTGCTGTTCCACAACGTTGTTGTTCGATTTTATATTCTTGGCCGATTGAATAATACATATATTTTACAGAATGGGTAAAATTTGTCACCGCTTCACAAAGAAGATCAAGAGTATTTTCAGCATTTGCGCGTGTTTGACTTTTAAAACAAAGAAAATCGACACCTGCAAGATGAGCAATAAAACGAGGAGAATGTGCAATCTGATCAGCAAGCTGTTGACCTAATTCTGGATTTTTAATAATTGCTTCTACCTGTTTGTTTAAAGTATTTGAGTTTCCATAAACAATTTTTGACAATTTTTGAATTTGCTCTTGCGCTGTTTGGACACGGGTACTTTCCGCAACCATTTTGGAAAATTCACTTTCTGTTAAAGGTGCTAATGCTTTTTGGGGGATGAGTGTGTTTTCAAGTTCTTGCACTTGTGGGGTTTTAAAGGTAAATTTATCGCCAAGCTTTAATGTTTTCAGTTGTTCTGGTGTAAGATGTTCTTTATTGCCGATGATATAAACGCCTTGCACATCGAGCACAAAGCCATTTAAATGAGCTCCTCTATAGATCCCTGCATACGCTTCACCTTCTTTTGCAGTCATAACAAGGCGATCATTAACATTGAGCCCAAGCTCTTTCATGTTATCCATGAATTCTTGTAAAGCACATATTTTTTCTGGATGAGAGATATCTTCAAAAAGATCTGTTATCAGTTGTGTATTGCCGTATTGCATTGCTTGAATGCAGGCTGTCGTCATACGTTCTTTTGTTGCGAGTGAAAAGTCAAGTCGATGGCCTGCAGCTTGAGCAAGTTTTTCAAAAAATAATAGTTCTGTGTGTTCATTGCCATCTATGAATGGATGTATATGTTTGAGAGAGATAAACAATTTTACAGCTTCAGAAATAAACTCTGTGCGCGTTAAGCCTTTCAAATTATTTTTTTCAGCAAGTGTTTTATCGAATTTTTCCAAGCCTTCGTGGATTTCATGAACACTTGCCAAATTATTATCCCATTCCGCTCTTTTCATGAAGGGCATCTCGGCAACAGTGCCATCTGCAAATGTGAAAGGGATCGTGCGGATTTGTCCTGCCCATTCAAATGTATTCTTAAATAAATGGTAATGGATATGGCATAGATAAGCACTATCAAAGCATTCTGGCAGCTCTTCTTCACGAAGATTTTTTATACTCTGTGCTGTATCATGCGAACATTTTTCTAAAAAAAGCTTTACATCTGTTGTTTCATATTGGTTTTTAAAGACCTTGCTATCAGGATAGAGATAATTATAAGGAGAAGGGATTCCTTTTGTTTTTGCTTTTGCTTTTGGCATCGTGGCCTCCTTATAATATTGTGCTGTCCATGAGCATGTTCAATTCTTCCAGTGAGATATTCCTTCTTGCGTATTCTTCTAAAATTTTAAGCGCTTTGAAATGAAGTGTTTTTCGGCTATCTTATGAGAGGGGATGATGGAGCTAACGGTTTCATGGCGCTGTTTTAATTCTCCTGCTATCATTGATAAAAGATTTTCTGTTATCTTTGTTAGCATTTATTCTTTATTTTCTGCTTTTCAACAATCGTCTTGAAAAAGCCTTTTTTAAAAAGAGTGACCTGTTTTTAGTTCCCACCAAAGATATTTCGTTGTTTGAAGGGATCATAATAAATTTCTGTGACCTTAAATTTGCCTTCAATCCGTTTGCATTGGATAATGATATCAATCATTGAAATCAACAGTCCTCGAATATCATCACGCTCTAAATCACTCCCCCCATCACTTTCTTTGACCAAAAGGGTCATTTGCTCAAAGGCAGCAAGGGCTGTTGAGGCATGAACCGTCGTAATGGAACCTGGATGTCCTGAATTAACATTGCGGATATAATAAAAGGCTGTACCATCTCGAAGCTCTTGCAAAAGAATACGGTCAGGACGCATCCGTAAAGATGATTCAAGCAATTCTTTAGGGCCAACGGAGGCTAAGCCTTGTCCATCTTTTGAATAAACCATCGAAACATGGTTTGGATGCGGGATCACCAATTCTTGTGTGTCTTCAATGGTGATAATACGTTCATCTTGAGGAATTTTAGCGATCAATGCTTTTGATAATGTTGTTTTTCCCGAACCGGTTTTTCCCGCAATCAAAATATTTTTTTGGCATTTGACAGCTTGATTTAAAAAGGAAACAAAGTCTTTATTACAATAAGCATTGGCTAAGTCATGTTCGATGATTTTGAGTTCGTTAAAACGAGAAGGATAATCATTCAATGGCGTGAAAGAGATCTGCTCACAGTGCGAGAAAAGACCTTTATTGGCAAGCTCTTCGAGAGAAAAACTTTGTGATGAGGGTTTACGAATGGTCATGCTAATCGTATTTTTTTCGACAGCTGGTGGAATGACAATTTGAATGCGCTCATTACCTGGTAGGGTGGCGGATAATATTGGGTTCTTGTCTGATATATTTTGCTTGGAATAGGACGCGACAACTTTCGCAATACCCATAAGCTCATTAAAAGACAGGGCCGGTGCTTCTATTGTTTTCCATCCTTCCCTCCCTTCCGTCATTACTTGATAGGGACGATTGATAACAATTTCAAAAAGACTCTCATCTTTCAAAAAAGCACTGATCGGTTCAAGTTTTGTAAGAACAATAGCAACAGCTTCATCGCTCATGGTGTGTAAGGATTGATTCATTCTAAAGGTATCGCAGAATTTTTGTAAAAGTTTCTTGAAACAGCTCGATTGATAATCTGTTTTTTATTTTCGGTGACTTTTAATTTATAAACGCTGGAAAAATCTAAATCGCGAGCAACAAAAACGTTGACCATTTCCCCTTGATTTTTGGATAGGGTTGGGGGAATATTAGCGTAATTTTCGACAAGAATATTGGCAATGTTTTGTCCTGAAGAGAGCGTTTCATTTTCTTCTTTATCTTGTTTTTTTGCTAAATGTTTATTGGCATAGCTTGTTGCGTCTTTTATCAAGGATACAAGAAGGGCAGAGCCGATCCTCTCTAACCAATGATTATCAATATCACCGTCAATACCAGAACGTCCTAAACTGTCTGTTGCCGGTGACGCTAAGGATATAATGACCCCATTGGGCGTTTTGGCTCTGTTCCATAGCACAAAGAGACGGGTTTGACCTTTTTTTAATCCGCCGCGATATTCACCAACAATTTGGGTGCCTTTATCAAGAAGAACAACACGACCATTGTCGGATAAAATATCTCTGGAGACAATACAACTGGCAAAACCTTGTTGATCACTGTTGATGGCTGTTTCTAAGATACAAGGGATAGATGTTCCCATCGTGATAATATAATTTCGATTGCCAAGGGTTGAAGCACGAATGCCTTCAAGCACTGTAGGTTTGAGAAGATGATTAAAGCGTTGTGTTGTTTCATCAGGATTGTTTTCCAGTTGGTAAGGCAAAGTCCCCTCATTGCTTTGTGCATCTGTTTTGCCTTGCTGTGCATTTGCATAAGCTAATACAGGAGAACGTCGTGCTGCTTCCAACAGGGGATCATCAGAGTTTAATTGTTTGATGTTAGGTACTGGTAGCTCGACTTTGGGTAACAGAGCCTTATTGCGGTGAGGCTGTTCAGGGGAGGGAGGGGCAGGCTTTGCAGGGCGGAAAAGCTCTGTTTGTTTGATAACTTTTCCTTCTTTTAAAGATTCAATTGGTTGTTTTTTCTCTATCGGTTGTTTTTTGTCTGTGACAAGTGTTGAATAAGCTAAATAAAAACAGACACTGAAAAGAATAATAAGAGCAATTGCTTTTCCTACATTGCTCTGTTGATTTTTTCCTTGAGCATTTTTGATGGTATCGCGATCATTAATGTTTTTTTCATCCACGGTGTTATTCATGGCTGCTTCCTATGTTCACTTTACGTTGTACAGATGGTGATGTCGTCCCTGTTTCGGGGTTAATTCCTTCTGGAACAAACCTTCTATTAAAGATGCATAATACTTCATTCCCACGCCGTAGCGTGAATTGTGCCGCTGTTGCATGAACAATGACCTTGTTGCCTTTAATCGATTTGGGAATAAGGGATTCTTGCCCATCAGGCGATACAAGGTAAATGGCAGGGATTTCAAGATTACCTAAAAAAGTAAAAGTGGTGGTTTTCCCATTATCATAGACAGAAGCAGGTTCAATGAGGGATGAGCCTTGGGCTTCATAAGCCCAATTGCGTGGTCCAAAATCTTCATGGATATTTAAAATATCATTGACAAAGTTTTCTTCACGTTGTTTGGCTTTTTCGGCTTCGACTAATTTTTTGCGTAAAGCTTCATCTTCTGGATAACGAAATTTTACCAAGAAATAAGTCTCATTGCCAGCAGAAACATCACCTTCACGTACTTGCAACTCAAATTGATAAGAGCGTTGTGTCCCATCTTGGCGGCTTGTGACGATTTGTAAATTGGTTACAGGCTGTACTTCACGTGGTTTTAGAAAAAGAAAGTGTCCAGCTGGAGCCACTTGCCAAGCAACAGAGTTTCCAATGCCTACATAAGTTACTTCTTCATCATCAGCAAATTCAAGTTGAACCGAAGAGCGAATGGAGCCAATGATTTGTACGACGTTGTAGGGGTCATAATTGACAAATCTGATACGGTTATCTTTGCGTGCACTAACAGGTGCTGTTTCCGCGAATGTGAAGACTGTGTGAAAGCTGAGCGTGATCGTAAAAATTAAAAATATTATTTGTAAAAGTCTGATCATTTTATCACCTCTGGATCAGATCTATATTCCGACACTTGAAAACCAAGTGGATTGATGAGACGATCAGACGTTGAAATGTGTGCGTTCACGTAAGAAAAATTTAAGAGGGAGATCCAATGGGAAATATTTTCTTTTTCATTAAAATCTCTGACCGTTTTATAGTAACGAACTTGGATAAGATCTTTGCTTATAAAAGAGATTGATTTTATTGTGACTGTCGCAATCATGTTATGATAAATATTTTGCGGACTTTCTGGATTATTGCCTGCGTACCATTTCGCAAAACGGTTTTGTTCCTTTGGAGAAGATAAAAGAGAGATCAAGCGAAAATTATTTTCTGCTTCTGATGCTTGAAAACCTTCACGGGCACGAACATATTGGCTGGCAAAATAACGGGTTATTGCTTCATCATAGTCGTTAGGGGAATCTTTTAGGGCGCTTACAGTCTCAATGATGCCGGTTGAGTTATCAACGCGGATAACAAAAGGTTCTACAGTTTTCAAGGGTGTTAAAGCTGCGACAGCTAAAGCAAGCGCAATTGTCATCAATCCCAAAAGTACTGTTAAAGCCATGGAAATTTTCATCCGCACGCGCATGCTATGCATGCGATCAATATCAAATGAGCGTGCTTCTTTTATATATTCTTCAAGGGCATCACTTTTCACGCGTAACCTCCACAGTTTTATCAGATTGTGCTTCAGGAATGACCGGCTTTAATAAAGCTGGATGAATTGCTAAGTTGGCTGTTGCTTTTTCACTTTCCAAAGTATTGAGAATAATAGGGGTGGTGACAGACTTCACAGTCTTTTCTGGAAAGGCAATGTTTTTATTGTCCCAATTCCACTTATCTTTATTGAGAGCACGTGTCTGTTTGCCATTACAGCGTGGTGGTTTTTTCGGCCCACTCAAAGAAGCACAGCCGGCAAGCGCGATTGTTAGGATCATAACAAAAGTTATATTTCGTTTGATTTTTTGAACGCACAAATATCTTGGAATACAATGCATGAGAGCCTTTTATTTTGAATATTTTTACAAGTTTATGGGATGCAAGATTATGATTGGTTTTGTTGTAAGACCCAAGATGTTGGGCCTTACACAGAACAAGATTATGGTGCATGCGCCTGTTAGCGCACGCAAGGCAAAAACAAAAATTCTGCTGCTTTTGAGGTGCTTTGTCTTAAAATCGACCACGACCACCTCCATATCTTCCTGCTTTTGCTGCCGCGCCTTTAGCAGCATTACCGGCAGCCCCTGAGATTTGTAAAGCGGCACTTTTTACGGCATTACCACTTGCTCTTGCACTATTGGCAAGCATTGTGAAAATTTGTCCGCCTGAAGAGACACCAGCGCTAAAGTATGGTCCACCAGAGGCGAGTGCTGTAGCAATACCAGGAAGCGCACGGAAGATAATAACCCCTATGATCGAAATGACGATGACAGGAGGGAATAAAACGTAGATTGATTCATAGGAAACGTTGAGAACCTGTAGAATAACTTGACATATAATGGTTCCAAGCATGATCACAAGAACTTGTAAAATAGTAAAATTGACCAAAGTTGTGATCCATGCATCGGTATATTTTCGCGTTGCATTGAATAAATATAAACTAATGAACAGAGGTCCAAGACCTATAATCATAACCAGCGCAACTTGTGCAAACATTTGCACAATAAAGCCACCTATACAAAAGAGAATGACACCGAGAAGCATGATAGAACCAAGAAAGCCCACAACAATCTTTTCAAAAAACCAAGCTTTTTGTAAGACTTCTTGATAACGGTGACTTGCCTTCAACAAAATATAATCAAAAACATTGGAGTTTGCAGGATTGCTGTTCAACGCATTCCCAATGGCGTTGGACAAATCATTAAAGAAAATATCTTTGACATACGTGTTAAATGTCTCTGCATTCGTTGCCATTGTTGTTACAATAACAATTTTAACAACATTATTGAGAAGACTGTGCATGGAAAGCGCAACGCGACCTGTCATAACATTATAGCCATAAAGAAAGATAAAAATGATGGCAGCAAGATTTAAGGGCGCTGAAATAGCAGAAGATAACCCACTCACCGTTGTATTCATCACATTGTCGAGGGGTTTTAAAATATACCCAGAAATGCTTGCAAAGGGAGAAAACTTATCAAATGTAGGGAAATTATAGTTTGACATCTGCGCCAGCACTCTCAAGTTTTTCTTTGAGTTTTTGTTCTTCTTCCTTTAATTGTGCTTGGAGGTGTTTACGATTTTCTTGCTCCTTTTCTTCACGTATTTCTTCTCTTGGTTTTGTATCTCTGGCTTGAATCATATCAAGAGCTTGGAGTTTTAAAACATTTGCTTGAAGGCCGGCTTGAAGAAGAGAAGCTTCTACTTGAAGTTCTTGCTGAACGGCTCGAAGTTTCTCCAATTCTTCAGGGGTAGTTTTTTTTGTCGTGCCTGTTAGTGCACTTATTTGTGATTTAACGTTTTCAAGTTTATCACTTATCTCTTTGATTTTTTTTGAAGTTTCAACTGCAGTCTTATAAATGCTTTCAGCAGTTTCTGATTTTGCAGCATCAAGTTTTTGTGTGGTGTCGAGTGCTTGTTTATAATAGTCATCCACATCAGGTGTCGTTTGTGATAGCGCAGGTGAAATAAAAGAAAAAGATAACAGTGCCACTAAGCTATATTTTTTCATTGGTTTGTTCTCCTTTGATAAAATATGGGCAGCCATTTTTCAGGGTCTGCGCCATATTCGCTGATAATTTCATTCATGAGTTCAATATTTTTTGTTGTGCCGCTTAAGACGGCGATCTCATCGTTCATTCCACGCAAATTAAGTTCTGCAACGACGGAACTTTGTCCTTGTTTGACGAGAAAACGACGGGATTCTCTGCTTAATTCCGACTGTATCAGTTCAAATTCACGCTCAGTGAGTTTGAAAGCTTCGACATAATCATGGTAATTTGCTTTTTGATTGGGAAAAAATATTTGGGTAGGGCATTGCTCAATAATTGTATGTGCAATTGTGGAGTTCAAAGCGTCTTTGGGGCTTTGTGTTGCAAAGAGCATCATGCCATTCTGTTTACGGATTGTTTTGAGCCGATCTTGCGCAAAAGCTTTGAAGGAATCGTCTTCTAATGCTTTCCAGAATTCATCAACGACAATAATAATGCGCCGTCCATCAATCAGATCAAGAATGCGGTGAAAGAGATACATCATCAAGGGGCGCCGAATTTCTTCATTGTCTAAGAAATCAGTCATGTCATAGCCAATAAATTGTGCATTTAAATTGAGATCATCTTGGTCATTATCAAAAACCCATCCCAAATCATTGCCTCTAATCCAGCGTTGTAGCCGTATGGCAATCCCTTCTTTGGAGGTGTTATCAAAAAACAGTTGAAGGGCACCAAGAGAGCGTTGTGTTGGAGGTAAGTTTTCCAAGGAATCGATGGCGTTGGCGATATCTTGTCGCTCTTCTTCGGTCACAGTTTGTCCTTCACTCGTTACGAGCTTTAAGATCCAATTACGAAGAAAAATTTTATTTTTTTCGTTGTATTCCATGCCCTTTAAGGGAGCAATACCGGTGGGTTGTCCATTTTTTAAAGGTTTATATTTTCCACCTCCAGCCCGTACAAAAATCTCTGCTCCTTGATCTTTGTCAAAAAAAACCATGGTTGGATTGTGTTTTTGTAATTGTGCAAGCAGAAAATTAACAATCACCGTTTTACCAGATCCTGATGGACCACAAACAAAAGTGTTTCCAAGATCACCATAATGAAAATTAAAATAGTAAGGTGAACCGGCTTGTGTTTTTAGTAATGCGACAGCTGCTCCCCAAACATTATCGTTCAGTTTGCCAACGGGGAAAGAATGGAAAGGCGATAAAGCGGCAAAATTTCTGCTGGTAATGGCGCCTGAACGTGCACGATAGCTAAAGTTTCCAGGTAATTGCGCCCACCATGCGGCTTCTAGTCCTAAATCTTCTCTGGCAATGACAGCGCCCCCATTGGTTAAATGAGAACGGGCTTTTGATAAGTTCTCAGTCAATATTTTGGGATGATCCGCAAAAACGGCTAGAGAGATGTGATGTTCACCTAAAACAAAACGGTTTGACTCTAAATCATCTAGGGCTTCATCCAGCGCATCAATTTGTGAGCTCGCACGGTCGGCTGAATTAATCATTTGATTTTGCTTGCGGCTCATAATTGCACTGGCGGCTGCTTTACTTTTAAAAACAAAGGATTGCGTTAAGATGAATTCAAAGGGTACTGTAAGCAAACCATCAGTCATTCCTGGGCGGGTTTTAGAAGGGTATTCTTTCCATCCAAACATACCGACAAAGCGTTCATTGCTCTCATGGCGAATTTCGATAATTTCTTTGCCAAAAATAACTCGATCTGAGTAAATTGTTGAGGCAATGGTGCCAAATGTAAGAGGAATACGTTCACGTCTTCCACCCACCAGCTGATGGAGAAATTCACTTTGCTCTGAAAATAAAATCCCTTTATGTTCATAAATTGATAGGAGACGAACTTCATATTCTTCTAAACCTTGCATGAGATCTTGGCTTAATTCTTCGAGTTTACGAATAGCTTCTGCGTCAGGTTCAGATTGTGTTTTTTTTGCTTTGCTTAAGCGTTGAAAAAATGAAGCCAATTGTTCTGTTTTATCCATTGCTGGATTCCAAAGCAGTGAAATAAATAGATCATTTCGATACAGCTCTTGCGAAACCATTTTCTTTTTGTATTTTTCATCTAATGTTGTGGCAAAAGAGGAAAGAAAATGTCCTTCTGGATAAATTGTTTCACGGCGGCGAATGATGTGAGAATATAAAGCAACCCGTTCATCTGCGATATTTTTCAAAAGAGTGTTTAATTGGTTGTGTAAAGAATTGAGTTGATCAATATCTGCTGTGTCAAAATTGACACCTTCAACAGCCATAACAACCATTAAACAGCGTGAATTTAACGCAATAACATGCTGGTTGATATGGCGGATATAGGGAATATATTCTTCAGGCAAAGTTTCCCGTTTCATCATTGTTATCTGTTTCACCGGTTTTATTCCTTCAGCTTAGTTCCTTATAAGTGCGGATAAGACGTAAGGGGGAAGTCGATCCCCCTCCCCATCGGCTGAGATTTTTTTGCTTTCCTCTTGTATTGAGCCAGGCAAATAATACGCGAAATTGGTTGTGGTCATATTTTGTCACTTCACGCAAAATAAAGTGCATCCCGATGCCTAAACCAATCATGGTAAAACCACTGGTCAAAATAAAGAGAATGGAGGTCGCCATGACATTAAGTGCCATCGCTTCCATTGTAACACCGGCAAACATGGCAGGTCGTGTACAGGCAAGGAAAAGGGTATCTTCGTTCATTTTATGTCGTTGTACCCACTAATTTGCCGACGAGAGCGGGAGCTCCAAAAACAATACCAATACCAATAATACAGTAAGCTGCTTTGCGTAAATCAATAAAACCGTACATCCAACCAATACCCACCGCGGCAACGCATATAATAGCAATGAGCTTTGCTGTTGAACCCGTCATCATTGTAACAATGTTGTCTAAAACACCATCAAGATTTCCAAATCCCCCTCCACTAGTAGTAGAAGCAGCATAAGATAGATCGGACACACACACTGCTGTAAAAAACAGCATGGTTACGATAAAAATGATGTTCTGGAATCTATTATCTGTCATTTTACCTCTCTTTAACAAACAATATTCGTTCATATGTTGACATTCCATTGTCTCTAGCACTTGGAGAATTCTGTCATTTTTTATGACAGCCTAAACGCCGCATTTTTTGTTCTAAAAGTTTTGATCGTTGATCTTCTCACTCTCAAACTCTTCTTTAAGAGACAGCAGTCTTTTCAAATTGAGATTGTGTTATATGAAAATGGCAATTTTAAGTTGTGTTTGTTGATCAAGACAACAATATTAAAACAAGGCAAGAAAGAATATTATTCTTTACAAAATGTAGTTAATATGCAACACAGATATCTTGATTTTTTTCTTTAAAAACAAGGGTATTACTGATAATATCATGTGAAAGGAGAGAAAAATAATGAATTTTTTGAGCGAGTATGTCAAGAGATGCTATTTAAACTGATTGTTATTATTTACATTATGGGTTCCATAGTTTGGGGATTAATCCAGTACAAAGATAAAATAGATTTCAGCGTTTTTAAAACATTTAAGACACAAGATATCCAAGATGTTGTTGATCTCTACAAGGAAGAAAAAAAATTAAGGCAATTGATCTCCAAGAAGCCATTCGAAGAAAATGAACCAGCACCCAATCTGCAAAAGAGTATTGTATCAAACGATAGGGTCAATCATGCTGTTGTTTTTCATGGTCGGGCATCTGTTACCAGTGGGGTCACATTTAAATTACTTACACCTGCCGCACAATCTTGGCGATCCCATACGACCCGTGATATTCATCTTTATGGCGTAGACACATGTTCACCTCGTCAAAAAGCAAAATTAAAGGATCAAGAATGGCCCTGTGGTGTGGTTACAATGGCTTGGCTTGTTACCAAAACACTTGATCAGGATGTATCCTGTAAGCAGGCTTTTATGCACAATGGTGTTTATTATGCGCAGTGTTTTGTTCAGGGGGGGGATTTAGCCGAGGTCGGTCTTAGCGAAGGTATGTTGGTGCTTTCAACGGAGGGTAAAAATCCTATTCCAACACAGTATCATCATGCAGAAGAAAAAGCGCGTGACAATAAGATTGGTCTTTGGTCAAGTGATTTTACTGAACCTTTCAAGTGGCGGCGCGATAATGGCTCTTACAACCCGTTTGCAAATCCGTGATTGGTATCATTAATTCTCCTTGATGGTTTATTGCAAAAGTGAGTGAGATCGGGACAAAATTTACTTATAAGTCTCATAAAATGCTGTTCTTTGAGATTGGTGATGTGAATAAATCAATGGGCTCACTTAAAAAGCTGGATTGTTGCATTATTTACAGATTGGATTGAGTTTAAGAGTTTTTACGCTTAAAGGAGCACTGGAAGTTAACTTTTTAGGCTTTTCTTGCTCGTAAAACCTCATGGAATATTATCCTTTGAGGTCTAGAAGTGTTTGCCCCAAGTGGAATTGTTAGACAAGATACTAGATTGTAAGCTGGTGCTTTTAAACACGAGAATAGGTTAAGAGGACAGAACTTTTTCAAATTTGAAACAATCAAAAGATGTGTCGCTCAATATTTTAAGGCTTGTATCATGAATTGTTTTCATTAGGACTCAATGAGTGTGCGCTCGCCATGATGTTTTTTGAGATATTTTCAGAGAAATATTGATGAAGCGGCATGAAGGCTTATGAAGAGAAAGTCATGTTTCCTATCGTCAAGAAGCCAATCAAGTAGAATCTGTAAAAAAAACGCGTTGTTTATAAATTGCTGGGCTTTGTTCTTAGAATAGAAAGCAGATTAAAGGATAGAGATCATTTAAAACATTTTAATTTTGATCAGAAATGAGTTTTAAAATGGCTTTCTGTTTTACCGTGGTGAGAATTCTAAAACTTTTTAACAGCAAATATTCTTCTTTGTTTGAAGCAATTTCATCATGATGGTACGGGGCGTTTTCGTTTGTGATGATACCCGCATAAAAAAAGGAAACTGGAACATTTAAAATATCGGAAATTTCCTTTAACCGTCCTGCGCTGACACGATTTAAGCCGTTTTCATACTTTTGAATTTGTTGAAAACTTATCCCTAAAGCATCTCCTAATGTTTTTTGAGACATTCCCAACATTTTTCGCTTCAAGCAAATTTTTTGCCGACAAAAAGATCAAGTTTAAGATTGTTGGTTTGCATTTTTTCCTCCCGCCGGTTGCGAGCGCCCTCGCACGAGTATTCCGGGAGTAACAAGCACTGACCTCGAATCAGCTTTTTGCTTTTAGTGCGTAAGACGCACCTGGACATAGCAAAATCTCCCGGAATTCCGGGATATCCGCAAAGCGGGATAAATTTATGTATCGAGGTTTCGGGCTTGTTTTCCCTATTGATCGTTGCGTGTGCGACCAAAACATCTCCTCATGTGTAAAATAATTTTAGGAGCTTGGCAATAAAAATCATTTTTTTGAAATGGATAGATTTTTTTTAAATGAGAAGGGGGTTTTCAAATTTTCTCATATTTGTTTGCCAAAATCATGCTATCAGTCCTGCTTTTGGTAAAGGGAAAAAACAAATCCACGGAGTTTAAGATTAAGCCCTCTAGGGGGCGCTTAACGAAGATTATGATCTATAAAAAAGGTTTGTTTTTTTCACGCGTCTTTAGAAGTATGATAAGAGGGGCGCGCTCAATGAACACACAAAACTACAATCGAAACAGAATAGATTGGGGTGTGCGTATATTCATGTGCTTGTTTTAAAGAGACCTTTTCAAGGCTCGCACTCATTTCACAACGACGCTTTATGAAGTGTATAAAGGTAAAGCTTCTATGGATAGAATAAAAACGATATTTTTCGCTTTACTGAAAAAAAGATGCACGACAGCCTATATTACTGGCACATAATTTTTATTTGTTCAAAATGTTATGAAAGTTTTTGCATTTGAGAAAAAGGGATATTTTATTCTTTATCTTTAAATGTTTTTATTATTCATTCCACTTATGAATATGCAAACGAAGTATTTTGATTGATTCAATATCAACAGGTTTGAAATAAGAAAAGATATTTTGGCTTTTTATTAAGCGTGAATCATAAATGATTGTTTTAAATCAATGATATTATACTGAAAAAAGCGGTTTTTAGGCGGTTTTTTATCCGTTTATTTTCTCAAGTTTAAAAACTTGAGTGTTTGCGCTAAAAAACTGAATCAATGCAGTTGTTGTTAAGACTTGAAGTTTTGATGAGAAAATGGGCATTGTGGAATGAGAAGCTTTTGCTATAAAGCGTTTTAAAATTTTGCAAAGCTTAACGATAACGGATTTATTTTATCATTTCTTATAATCTTTATAAGCGATGCAAAGTTGGGATAGGGTGTAAAAAAGCGGATGACAGAAGTTTTATCTTTCGGTAAGTACTTTTAAAGTAAAAGACAGCTTGATTAAGTGATACATAGAGATAGGTGCACCATGAATGAACTTACCCATATTGAGACTGTTATAGCGCATTATGATGCTGTTTTTTGTGATGTGTGGGGTGTTGTACATAACGGTGTGCAGGCCTTTGAACCAGCGTTGAAAGCATTGCATAAAATTCGACAAATGGAAAAAACGGTTATTTTATTGACCAATTCTCCTCGACTACGGGAAGATGTTGCGGCTCAATTACAAAGCATGAATATTCATCGTGATTATTATGATGCCATTATTACGTCAGGGGATGTCACGCGTGATCTGATTTGTGCTGCGCCGCGTAAAGTTTTTTTCATTGGTCCACAACGTGATTTGGTGCTGTTTGAAGGGTTGGCGTGTGAGCTTGTTGAAGAATGGGAAGCTTCTGTTGTTGTTTGTAGCGGTTTTCTTGAAGATTTTGAGGAAGAACCCTCTGCTTATGAGGAGATGTTTCGTCGCATAAGAGCGCGGAATTTACCTTTTATTTGTGCTAATCCTGATGTGATTGTCCATTATGGCAATAGGGAATTTTGGTGCGCTGGTGCATTGGCACGTCTTTACCAGCAATTAGGTGGGGAAGTGCGCATTGCTGGAAAACCCCATGCGCCTATTTATGAGTGTGCTTTTGAAAAACTTCAGGAAATACGTGGAACAGTAGAAAAAAGTCACGTTTTAGCGATTGGTGATGGTCTTTTGACGGATATTAAGGGGGCGGCTCATTTTGGTCTTGATGCCCTTTATATTATGGGGGGGATTCATCGTTATGATTATACGCAAAATGGTGTGATGGATAAGCAAGCTTTGCATTCTTTTCTAGAACGTCATGGTTATAAACCAAAAGCAATCATGTGGACACTTCAGTAATGGCGAATTTTTTACGTCTTCAGGGGACTCATATGTTTCCCTCGGCTTGGCGGGGAGCCGTATTGGCACTTGGAAATTTTGATGGTGTTCATCGTGGACATCAGGGGGTGTTGCAAAAAGCTCTTGATTTTGCGCGGATAAAAAAGAAACCCGCTGTTGTTTTAACCTTTGAACCGCATCCAAGAAGTTTTTTTCAACGCTCAGCGCCTGTCTATCGTTTGACAGAGGCAGCTGAAAAAGCTGAAATTTTTAAAATCCTTGGTTTTGATGGCGTGATTGAACAGCCGTTTGGTGCTCAATTTGCAGCTCTGTCAGCGGATGAATTTATTAGGTCGATTTTAAAGGAAGCTTTCGATGTTTCCGTTGTGGTAACAGGTGAAAACTTTCAATTTGGTCATCAGAAAAGTGGAAATGTCCATCTTCTTTGCCAAAGAGGAAAAGAAGAGGGATTTCAGGTCGTGCAAGTTCCTTTCGTGCAAGTTCCTTGTGTTTCTCATACATGCGTTTCTTATTCTCAAGATTCACAACCATTGATCATTTCCTCTAGCTTTATTCGGCAACTTCTTTCACAAGGGAAAGTGGATAAAGCGGCCTATTTGTTAGGGTATCACTATCGGGTATGCTCCAATATTATTCAAGGCGATAAACTTGGACGTCTTTTGGGGTTTCCTACCGCTAATCAGATGTTAGCGCCTCAAGTTCGTTTGGCACATGGCGTTTATGCGGTACGTTTGCGTCGTGCTAACGGTGTGTTGCATGATGGGGTTGCAAGCTTTGGATGTCGTCCAACCGTTGTTAAAGATGGGGCGCCACTTTTGGAAACCTATTTATTTGATTTTAACGATGACCTTTATGGAGAAAGCTGTACCGTTTCTTTTTTCCAGTTTTTGCGCGGACAAGAAAAATTTGATGGGCTTGAATCTTTGATTGCACAAATGCACCGTGATGAACAAAAAGCAAAGGAAATTTTAAAGACAGCCCAACCCGTATCAAAATTGGATCAGTTGCTTAATTTTAAAAATATGCTCTAAGTTTATCGGAAAAAGAGAGAAGAGCTGTAAAAATAGCACTTAAAGTGATGATTATCACAAACAGATATTCCAAAATATCATGGAGTATATGTTTTTCCCGTTGTTGAGAGGGAGAATCGAATATCTGAAGATCTGATTGAGGCATTGTCTTTTTCAAAGTTCATTTTATGGCATTTGTTGTCAATCAAAAGTTTACTGCTTGTTTCTTTCTGATCCGTTAAAATCCATGATGAAAAGTCAATGAATAAGCACACGGCACATTTGGCAAGAATAGAAGTGGGAGAATGGCTGTTTTTAAAATTTCTGGCGTTTTTAAACTTTAGAATTTTACAAAATTTAAAATCGATTACTTTTTCATTTAAAAATTTATTGCTTCATCAATTTGCATGCATTTTTAGGACTTTAAGGGTGGAGTGCCTATTTAAGAAAAAACTTGCTTATCGAGTTCTATAAAGTCGTCCTATGAAGGGAGAAATCCAAGGGGAAGGTGCAAGACAAAGATTATTGACCAAATATTGTTTCCAGATCGGTTTAGGTGAAAGAATCTCTGTCTTTTAGAGCGTATGATAAGTGTGTAAAACCTATGATTCAAGACGTGCTAAACGATAAAGATGTCGTGAACGCGTTCCGTGATGACAATAAGCGAGAAGAGGCAGAGACGCTGTTTTTAAAATGTTTTGCATGGCTTCAACATCTGATTTTTCTATGGTCGGAGGAGAAATGGGAATGTGATAAGCTTTTATGCCATAGTCATTTGCCATCGCTTTAATACTCGAAAAATCAGGCTGATGAGGCTCTTCATGATCGGGGCGGTTACAGATAATTGTTTTAAAACCAGCTTGCGCTAATGTTTTGATATTTTCTATGCTAATTTGGCCACCGATAAAAATATCAGGATCAATTTGTTGTAAATTCATTTTTGTTTATTCCCAATCGCATTATCTTCATGATACTCTCAAGTCACTAAAAGGACATGATGAAGATAAGATTTTCAAGAATATCTTAACAAAAATATCCTTTTTGTCGAGAAGATCTGATTGGAAAAATGCGCTGTTAAGGTGCAAAATATTCTACTGCGCAATATGTTTGTTATTTGATCTTGGGCAATGCATTGATTTATAATGATAATCGAGTGTTACTTAACTTGAATGAGAACTCTGGATACCATGAGGGTTGTCTTGGTTCAAATCTATTTCGTTTGGTGCGTTCGTCTTTTTACATGAGAGTCATGCTCCTATTTAAAGATTGCAATCAATAAAAGCGTGAGGCAATAAGCAATTTTTATTATTTAAATGATATTGTCTTAAGATATCTTTTAAAGTTGTAATGCTAAATGAAGGAGAGATGAGAAATTGTTTCTCCCCTTAAGCACGGTGCCTGTTTTTTCTCCATCGATTATTCCTAGTTTTCTTTTTATTCATTGTTGTTGTGAAGTACGAGAACATTCCATTAGAGTGTTTGTTTACATGCAGAGATATCCTTATTTCTCTCAACCTCATTTCACTTGGTTATGTGTAAAGAGTATAAAATTTATTGTGCACCCCCATTTTGGGTTCAAGAAAAGAGACAAGCCGGCATCATTATCCAAAGGCTTACCCATATTGTAACAGTTCTTTTGACATTTAAGACCTTTCATAAGAAGTATTTTTATTCTTTTTTTCAGTTTTTGTGTCTCATATGTCAGTTCTGTTGGTGATGGCAGATAAGTGATTTTAATTGATTGAAGATAAGAGTGCGGAAATGCGTGAATTTTATAGATTTTTCTTCTTTCATTCAACATTTAAAACCGTAAATTCTCTTGGGTAATTTGTTATTTCTTTAGCGTAGAGCCTATTTCTCAAGCTCGTATGCCGTGGTCTTCATGAAGGGCGAAGCCCAAGGGATCTTATGAAGACAGTGTTATTGATTAGATTGATATGGATTTAAGAAATTTCATTTCAAGGTGGGGGAAGGGAGTGTAGCTCTTGTTTAAATTTATCTTTTTATCTTCAAGAACACAATCGTCATAATATTTTGGGGCTCATGCTAAAAGAATAGTATAAAGAAAGAGCGTCTTTTTTGTCGTAAAAATTAAGAAAAGTAGCTGTTTTATATGTGTTGGATGCTTGCTTATTTTGTTATTTTCTGTATTATCGTAAAAACGATAATGCTGAAAGGCGTCATGAATGATCATTGGACTTTTGAATCAAAAAGGGGGTGTCGGAAAAACCACGTTGAGCGTGAATCTGGCGGCTAGTTTTGCGCGTACTGGAGCACGGGTATTGCTCATAGATGTTGATCCTCAGGGGAGTGCATTGGATTGGGCTGCCGCACGTGAAGAGGCTCCTTTGTTTTCAGTTATTGGTTTACCGCGTGCAACGGTTCACAAAGAGATTGCGCAGATTGGTCATAGTTATGATCATATTATTATTGATGGTCCTCCGCGTGTCACTGATCTGGCGCGGAGTGCTCTTATGGCTTCAGATTTGGTGCTTATACCGGTTTTGCCTAGTCCCTATGATATTTGGGCTGCTGATGGAATTGTAAAATTGATTGATGAAGCACGCGTTTATAAAGAAAATCTCAAATCTGCTTTTATTATTAATCGTAAAATAGTCAATACAGCGATAGGGCGAGATGTGAACGAAGCTCTTGGCATATATCCCGTCCATGTTCTTTCTTCTAGCGTTGCACAGCGTGTAATTTTTGCAGAAGCTGCAGCACAGGGCAAGGCTGTTTATGAAGTTGATAAGCAAGGACCAGCAACAGCAGAGATTGAAGCTGTTGCAGCGGAAATCAAGGAGTTAGCGTGATGAATAAAAAAATTAAAATTGGCACGAAACCAACCAATAAATCCATTCCTTTAACCGCTGATGCATGGGTAGAAAACCACAAAGGAAACACAAGTGGAGAGATGAAGCGCCTCACAATTGATATACCAGAAACTTTGCATCGGTTAATTAAGGTCAGTTGTGCAAGTCGTGGAACTAAAATAGCTGATGAAGTGCGCGAATTGCTTGCAAAAAAATACGGAAAATAAAAAATGATATAAGATGATAATAGATTTTTGTTGTTTTAAAAAGACGATATCAGTTTGTTTTGCGCGGCGTTAATTATGATAAAAGCGCTTTTCTTTTTTCTTCAATATTGCTTCATTTAAGTTGTTTTCATGAGATTCATTTCATGAAAGAGCTATGAGCTTATGAAAAATTCTCTGCTTCAACTTTTTCCTTATAGACATAATCTATCATTATAGTTTTCAGCCTTAGAATATTGCGATAGTCTTTTCATTTAGACGATTCATAAAAGCCACTTTTCTTCTTTTTTTCCCATTTTTACCCACATGCCAGCTCCACTTTTGATGTGCAAGAGGCATGATTTTGATTGATGCAAGATAAGCAGATTTAAAATGAGAGAAGCTTATGATATTAGTTTTTTTCACTCTAGTTGAATAATACTCTATTATGATGAAATAATATCTTGTCATTTCATTATCATTCCCCTTGTTATTAATATCTTTGCTGAATAGATCAGTTTCTTCTTTCAATAAAAATTATCGTGAGCATGATTTTAAATGTGAAGTTGTTTTTTTATTTTACTGAATACATGGGTAAATAATGTCAATTAACAGTAGCCTTGTTTCCTTTTTTCTGCTACACAGTACTCCATTTTTTAAATTCTATTCATGTTTATAAAGGGGGGGGTAAAAATCAATAAAGCTGATTGATATGGATGCATTATAAGATGTCCGCATAACCACAGAAGTTATTGAACAGGCTATAAAAAGTATTTCTTGCATTGATATGATTTTATAGTTTGCGTATTGAATGCTACTTGATGATAAGCAGGGGATAGTCTTTTTTATTGCTATTAGAGGGTATAGGATTTTTTTAGAATTTCTATTGGTATTTATAAAGTGCAGGTGGGGATTTAAAGTTTTTTTCTTGCTCGGCGGATTAAAAAATAAGTCAGAGCACAATCAGATCATTAAAAGAGTTTTGTTTCGTTTGAAGAAAATTTGCAATAGATCTAGGCATGATGAATTTTTGAATAAGATATTCGTGCTGCTTTTCATGATAAATGGTGGCTTGAAGAAAAATGATTAAAAAGCTTTTTGCAAATGTCAAGCGATTAAAACTGCTGCTGAAGTCTCAATAGTTCAAATATAAAGAGCCGCTGCTGAGATAGCATTACAAATGCAAGTGTGATCCATAAAGCAGCTCTCATGATACAACATAGTGGCGTTGAGTATGCGTATTTGTCAAAGGAAAGCGATAGATAAGAGCACGATAAAGGAATTTTGTAAATTCAACGACGTCGTAATTAAAGTATTAAACAAAGAGAGGGAAAAATCATGAACAAGATCATTATGACGGCACTATTATTTTGTACAGGGCTTGTCGCTGTTGGTTGTGAGAAAACCTACAGTGTAGAAGACTTTAAGAAGGATAAAAAGTTGATGGAAAAATGGGGAAAGAAATGCGATAAAATGGGCCCCTCTGCTTTTTCAACCAAGAACTGTCAAAATGTTATGCAAGCCGATATGGAACTTTTTCAAGAGCATTATAGAAATCTTGCAAAGAAACTCCGTGAAAATAGCAAAAATGGGAATGAAACTGAAAAACAGCAGGACAATCATTAAATTATAAACAATATCGATAAAAGGATGCTTTCTTCGCATTCTATTGATTTTAAAGATTGTAAAACATTGCGTGCAGAGGAGGGGATTTAGAGTTTTTGAAAATGCACAATGAACCGAATGTGCAATTTTAAGGAGATGCTCAATTGTATCTTAAACTTTTTAAATTTGAAAAAAGCGGAGTTTGTTGATGAACAAAGTTATTATTATAGCATTGCTGCTTTGCGTAGGGGGTGTTGTTGCTGGTTGTGAAGAATCTTATAGTGTTGAAGATTTTAAAAAAGATGAAAAATTATTCAAAGAATATGCAGAAAAATGTGGATGGACAGGTAATTCGAAAAGCTGTAAGAATATGCGGTTAGCTGATCGTGAATTTGCTGAAGAACGTAGAAAAAAAGCAGACGAAAAATATCGTAAGTTTAGAGACGAGTATAATAGAAAGCAAATAGAAGATTATAATAGAAAGCTAATGGAAGATAGAGATAAAAGGATTTCTGAAGAGGAAAAGCGAAAATCTGAATAAAAAACAAAAGAAAAATCTGAAATGCAAGAGGGTGGTGGTTGGTATTAGAAAAGGAGAGGGGGGCCTATGAAGCTAGTTGTTATCACAGCACTATTATTTTGTACAAGGCTTGTCGCTGTTGGTTGTGAGAAAACCTACAGCGTAGAAGATTTTAAGAAGGATAAAAAGTTGATGCAAGAATGGGGAAAGAAATGCGAGAAAATGGGAGCCTCTGCTTTTTCAACTAAGAATTGTCAAAATGTCATACAAGCCGATATGGAGCTTTTTGGGGGACATTAATTAAAGAACGAAGGAAGTTATTATCTTAATCAGGGATTGGATAATTATTGGTATTATTACGTTTTTTGGGAGTTTTGTCTCTAACTTTTTGGGGGCTTTTAAATGGCTTTAAAGAATTAGCCTTTAATGATTTGCACGCTTTGTGAAAGCAGATGCTATACGGTTATCTATTCAGCAAAAAGTGCTTCCAATTGTGGTACTGTTATATTGGAATGAGCAGCCGCATATTGCTGCTCATTTTTTTTTAAACTATGCGCTAATTTTTAATGTTTTAGTTGCATGCATGACAAAGCATGAGATTAAATCTATATTTGGGGCATTTTTTCGCGTTTAATACAGCTCAATGTTTTATTACATTAAGCACGGCTTTAAATGTTGTGGTTAATTCCGACAAAATAGGGAGGAAGACTTCTTTACTTTTCTCTGTTTTAAGAGAGGAAAAAAACATTCTGAATGGACGTATTATCGTTTTATACTCAAATGTTTTTCTCAAACTATTTTTAAAAAACTACTTTTTATTTGAGAAGGCTATAGCCTCAATTAGAGCGTGAGCCAGTTATACAAGGATGGCTTTTTGGGATTTGTAGGGATTTTACCGCTTTCTATAACTTTTCAATTTCTTTCTCTTCCAAATTTTCATGATTTTTTCTGGGTGTTTTTGATCGGAATTGTACCGTAGGATGATCGTTTTGAACGGTGGTATAGAGTGTATGGTGTTCATGCGTCAACTTTATGGGTGTTCTTTATTCTCAAGTGTGTGATAAATATTATTTGAATAATGCTTTGATTTATAAAGAGTGTTTACTATTTCATGTTGAATGAGCACCTGACGCTTGTAGGATTTTCTTATTTCAAATCTGTTCTCGGTTGAGTTAATCAAAACCCATGTCTTTTGCACATTAAAAACGGAAGAGCTTCCTCGTGGATAAAAAACGATCGAGAAAGGGATATAAATACCTTTTTATGAACCGTATCAAGTGTAAAAGGTTATGTATATAATGGGAGCTGGCAAAGTTTGTGATGGTGTTGGCTTGTTTCTTTATAAATGTAAAGATGGGGGACAGTGGATTTTATCATTATACCATTCACCATTGCCATTGCGAAATGTGTTTGGGAGCTTAGATATCTTTTTAAAAGAAAGCGCGTAAATGAGCAACGTAAGTTTCATGAAAGAGTATCTTTTAGAGTCGTGATAGTTAACGAAGGGGGAAGTTAAGTAAAACCTGCCCTATAAGAAGAAAAATTATTTATAGATTGGATTTGGTAGAAATCTTGGTCTTTTAAGGTGGAGATGTGATTGAGCTTTAAGCGAGCATGAAAAGACAGAAACTGATGGTTAAAAGTGCCAAAAAAAGCAGAGATTAACATCAAAAAAGTAGCGTGCGATATTTGAAATTAGGGGTATCTATAAAGTTAAATTTTTGTTTGTGATTTTATAAGAAATGAAGAGGCGCATGTGTGCAGATTAGAAAAAGAAAATATATTTAATATATTTCTATTACGAGAGCTAAAATAACAACAAAAGCATTGATGCTGATAATCAAGGTTGAATAAAGCATCGCGGTTTTTACGAGATCTGCCATAAGAACCTCTTTCTGTTCTTTGGAAGGTGACTTTCTATATAACAAGATGTTACAGTTCGTAATATATGTTGATATATGCTATTCGACAAGCTTTAAATTTTTCCTTTTTATAAAGGCTTGAGAAGTTGGGGGACTGTAAGGCATAAAAAAGAAAAGCTTTTAAAGGGAAGGATAGGCTTTGTTGGCAGAAAAATCTTTTTATCCTGTTATGCCATAAAATATTGTCATTTATGGCATCGTATAAGGTATGTAAGCTTTCTTGAGACGTTTAAGTGTTTTTGAGGGGGGATGAATATTGATAAGCTTGTTTATTGAGTTTTTCGTTTAAATTATCACATGAGGGGGGAAGTGGAGAGAGAGTTTGCTTGACAAAAATTAATACTGTGCACGGTAAAGCATTGATGAATAATAATAATTCAATGTTTTGCATATTAAATGAGTACCTGACACTCGTAGGATTTTCTCATTCCAAACCTGTTCCATGTTGAATGAAACAAATCCATTTGCGTGCATGTTACAAGCGGGGGCCGTGTGGTAAAAACTATATAAGAAAAGACTAAGAGTGTCTTTTCATGGACCGTCTCAAATACCAAGGTTTGTCGTACAACATTGGAGGTTTCGAGATATAATGATGGGGCCAGCTTATTACTTTTTATAAGAGAGGATTGGGTTAAAGTCTTTATCTTTTAAAGGGTGGGGAGGCAACACGCTTTCTGATACGATTTTTCATTATAGCAATATTTAAATTTTCTTGCGTGGGGTATACTTTTGTATGAAAAAAGAATGTTTAAAACGCAATAGATTTGTGGAGTCTCTATTAATATACTTGTATTGTACGTTTATGTGCTTGTTTTAAAAATATCTTTCAATGTACATGGTGGGCATTTTGCGATGGCGCTTGTTAATGGTATAGTGGTCAATGTAGATAGTGTCACAGGAAAGCTTTCATAAAATAATATAAAGTTTTAATACTATAAAAATCTATAGAATGTGCCCCTCTTTATATTTGTGAAAGAGAAAGTTTTAATCATCGTACTTTTATATTGACGATAGCTCTTGGCATTTAAGAGAGAGCACCAGAGGCCTTTTTCTTTCAGTATTTTTGATCAACCTATCAGACTCCGTTTGAGATATATAAGCCAAGTGATTTTAATGAGCTTAACATGGAATAGAGTGAACAAATTTAAAATATGATCATTCCAAGTTCTACAAATTTTTCATTGAGCATATAGAATAATACTTTATCTTCATAAATCATTATCTTAGCTTATGGGCATAAATATTTCAGTGTAATTATAAAAGAGAAAGGTTTCATTTAAAGGGGGATGATGAGAAGGAGAGCGTGATAGAAATTATGCTTTTATTATAAATTGATAATTTTTATGCATTGTTTATTGACTGGGTTGGGAGCGGTTCATTTTTTAGTGTGGGGAAGAGATTAAGAGAATATCTAGCGTTTTTCTGTAATGCCGTAGTTTTTATACCAGCAGCGCATGTAAAGCGGCGATATGAAGAGTAAACTGTATGGTATTGCATGAAATAATCTAAAGGAAGATGAGGGAAAAAATTTTAAAAATATTAATGTGAGGTAGTATTATGCATTGATAATATTTTTATTTATAAAAATAATTTAGCGTTATTCGATTTAAATAGCAGCTCTCAATATCGTAGAGTTTTCTCATTTTAAATTCCTTTTATATTGAAACAACAAAAATCATGTCTTTTGCACATTACAAATGGGGAAGGCTGTGTAGGTAAAATTGTATAAAAAGGTATGTTTCTTATGAGCTGTTTCAAAGTTCTAAGGAGGAATAACATTGGGAATGGCAAAATGTATAAGGCTTGCTCTTTTATTAAGCGTAAAGATGGGGGAATTCAATGGATTTTATATACTGGATTTTATACATTTCATGGAAGATTTATCATGATACCATTTATGAAAGCCAGTGCCAAATAGGGGTGACGAGCGTTGAGAGGTGTTTCTTTAAAACAAGCGTGTGAATATGCGATTGAAGGCGCAGTAAACTGATTGACTAAGAAACGCTTGAAAAGGTTTTCAAAATCTTATATAATCATTCGTTGCAAAGAAAAGCGAATAATAATTAAAAAAGAGAGATTGATGGCTGTTTAGCTGTTTTAAGATGTCTTTTTTGATAGTGCTATATGGCTGCTCTGTTTAGAAGTGCATTCTTTTTGTATTTTATGCGAAATTTTGCATGTATGCAAAAAGGATACAGGGGGAATGTATCTTTTTGAATGGATGCAACTAATCTTGTAGGCTGTCACCTTATGTGGTGAAAAGTAAAAAGTATACGAGTTTAGGTGTAGGGAAGGCCATAAAGTTATGGAGGGTGAAATGTTGCTGTCGGTAAGATACTGAAACGATAAGATACTGAAATCTTTAAATAAGCTTAAGTCTTTGTATGCTGCAAGTTTTGTTGGCAGGTGTTTTTTATTGCCAATATTATTGTTAAGCAGTGTTGTTTTCTGTTGGTCTTGGTGGCGATGAAATCGGTAAATAAAGATAAAATCGGCAAGACAAAAGAGACAGGCAGGATGAAAGAAGACGAAAGAAATAGAGAGAGCTTGGAAGGTTTGGTATTGTAGAGGTTTCAAGTTTACAGTGTTTGGGTGAATTGCCAGGGTAGCAATGATGGTTTTGGAGCAAGGCAAGAAAATATTTCATAAAATGCGTTGAATGTTGAAGTGGTATACACTTTCTAAGGAGTGTCGTGTTGTTGTCTGAGTAATATTCGCACAATGAACTCAATTGAGTGTATCAGCATTGAAGAAAAACTGTTTAATCTCCCTCATTTGAAAGCAAGATTGAACAAGAGTGTTGAAGGGGAAATAAAAATGTCTGTAGTGCAATATGGTGATGATAGTTTTGCAGCAAAAGCAAAAGTTCTTGATAATAATCTGATTGATCGTGATTGGGCGATGACAAAATTTGTCGCGGCTGTTAAGGGTTTGGCTCAAGTGGTTGATTATGAAAGCAATATGCTAGAGAGCAGTGGCGTTCCAGATTACGAAGAAATAAATTTATGTAAAATACGTGGTTTGCGTGATCTTAATAAATCTATGAGCGATGTAAAACGCTACATGAATCAAGATATTGAGCATGAGGTTGAAAGTTTGTTGTCTGATTTACAAGAAAAATTACAACGTAATAGTGAGTTACTGCAAGCACATTTAAGTGCCGTTAATGATCTTTCCCAAGCTATGCAAATACCTAAACATGTAAAAGAAACAGAGGAATGATCTAAATTTGTTTCATATCCGTTGTTCTACGTGATGATAATGATGAGGTAGAGCAGTCATTTGCATAAAGAGTGTATTTGTTGAGTCTCCGTGTTTTAAGCGCACGTTTGAATATTTTAATTATCATTCTACTGTGCTGTAAAAAAGAGTCTTTAAAATGGTCTCTTTAAGGTGATGTGAAGCGCGTGTATGAGTGCGAAGCCCAAGTGTAAGTGGCTTTAAGAGAAGTTGGAGTGTTTGCAGAGTATTGTTTTACAGAGTAGGTTGAGTGGGGGCTTTGTTTTTTCGTTCGGGGAAGGGACTAAGAGAATATTAAGACGACTCCATGATGCCTTATGAAATAGCCTTCTTTTAAACTGTGAGGATGGAAAGTTTTATCCTAATGAGGTACTTTTTAGAGTATTTGATGAATATTGCCTAGAAGCCTTATAAAGCACTGTTGTTGGAAGTATGGTGTGTGAAGTGCAACACATCTGTAGAAAGTAAAAAGAAAGCACTTTCAGAAAAAATGGATTGTGTGTAGAGCATTGTTTTACAGAGTAGGTTGAGTGGGGAGTGTTTTTTCGTTCGGGGAAGGAACTAAGAGAATATTAAGACGACTTCTTGATGCCTTACGAAACAACCTTCTTTAAAGTGTGGTGATGTGAGACAGTTAGGTGTTGGAAGCTTACATGTTTGAGACAAAGATTAAGGCGCTTTAGGGCTTTTTCTGCTATTGCGGCTTTTGTATGCTAGACTGGAAAGAACATCCAAAATTGGAACGAACATATTGTGTATCTTTATTGGGATTAATATTTAAAAAGAGGAGGCAGCTTCATTGGGGGAGAATTATAAAGCTGTAAAATATTTTATCATCATCTTTTAGCTTTGCAGTTTTTAAAAAAATTACAGCACTATCTTTTAAAGAGTGAAGATAATATATTTCTTTATGTTTTTGTTTATTGCGTTTTTAAAGGGGATCACGTCCCTCATGCAAAGCAGAATTTTTCAAAAAAAGACACTTATTGCTCCCAATGTACTTGCTCCCAATGTACGCGTTTGTTTTAAAGAAATATTTTTTAAGGCTTGTTATCCCCATTTGCTAACAGAGCCCATTTCGTGACGACGCTCGTGAAAAGTATAACGATAAAGCCATTGAGTACCACCATCTTTACGCTTATGAAGAAGAAAGCCGGCATCATCATTATATTGGTCAGCCCCCAATGTTGCGACAGACCTTGCATGAAGACGATTCATAAAAACCATTTTTACTCCTTTCTTTTCTTATTTTTACTCACACGCCAACCCCGCTTATGATGTGCAAGAAAGTGACATTAATTGATTCAATGAGAGGATTTGTGATGAGAAAATCTTACTATATTCGGCGTTATGATTCAAATTGAAAAAGTATTATTTATTATTATAAATCAATGTATTATTGTGATACGATAGAGTTTGTGAAAGGCATAATAATCTTTTAATGGAAATAGTGTAAAACTTATAGAGTATGACTATATTTATGCTTAACGAAGGACCAAGTTGGTATTGTCATACACTTTGTCAGCATTGAACGTTGTGATAGCTTTTGATACTTGAGATTGGGGTATTTTTATTCTTTTTTATCCATATATCCCCTTTGCTTGTGATGTGAAAACAAGAGATTTTGATTGATTGTTCAATATGAGAAGGGAAGTGATGAAAGAATCCTACATTATTCGGTATTAAAGTTGAAAAGATGATTTATAATAATAAATCAATATATTATTTTAAAGGGATGATGGGTGCAGAGGTATTGAGGAGATGCATTTATATCAGTGGTCAGAAGCTAAAATTTGGCTCGATGAGAAACTGGATTATTTATAGATTTGAGGAGAAAATTCCAGGAAAAATAAAAGTGCTATCGCTATGGTGCACTTCTAGATTCCTTTGTGAAGGCTGACAAAGAGCATGAATGTTTAGGAAGAGAAAATATCGTGCTTTATATCGCAGGAAGTCAACTAAGTGGAACTTGCTAAATTAAGAAGCTGAATTTTTTATAAATTGCAGCGCTTTGCTCTTAGAATAGAGAGCAAATTAAAGGATAAAGGTCATTTAAAGCATTTTAATTTTGATCAGAAATTAATTTTAAAATGGCTTTTTGTTTGACAGAGGGAAGAATTCTAAAACTTTTTAAAAGCAAATATTCTTCTTTGCTCGATGCAATTTCATCATGATGGTACGGGGCGTTTTCGTTTGTGATGATATCCGTGTAAAAAAAGGTAAGTGGAACATTTAAAATATCGGAGATTTCCTTTAAACGTCCTGCGCTTACACGATTTAAGTCTTTTTCATACTTTTGAATTTGTTGGAAACTTATCCCTAAAGCGTCTCCTAATGTTTTTTGAGACATTCCTAAGATTTTTCGTCTCAAGCGAATTTTTTTGCCAACAAAAAGATCAAGTTTAAGGTTTTGAGTTCGCATTTGCCCCCTCCGGTTGCGAGCGCCCTCGCATTGGTATTCCGGGAGCTTGAAAACACTGAACCCTAGTCAGCATTTTGCTTTTAGTGCTTGGAAGCACCTGGACATAGCAAAATCTCCCGGAATTCCGGGATACCCACAAAGTGGGTTCATTTTTACGCTAGGGTTTTGGGTTTTCAAGGCCCACTTGATCGTTGCGTAGACGACCAAAACATCTTTTAATGTGTAAAGTAATTTCAGAAAATTGGCAATAAAAATCATTTTTCTTGAAACGGATAGATTTTTTTATGAAAGGCGGTTTGCCTTTCAATTTTTTAAGGTGTGCTTACTCAATTCATAAAATATGCTTTTCACAAAGAAAAATCTTGGTTGTGAAGCTCAAATAAATCTTTATGAGGCACGTTACAGAGCCTTTAAGCAATCACTAAAATGGTTCGTTTGGTCTTTTTGCTGCGATTGAGATATCATAATGATAGGGGTGGGGCTTTCATGAGAAAATACGCTTCATGTAAAAGAAAATCCCCAAAATAGAATAGATTTTTTTGCCAATTCATATGCTTGTTTTAAGGATAACTCTTTCAATATTCATACTCATTTCACGAATGGCACTTTATGAACGGTATAGGGGCTTCGTGAAGGTTTATCAATCCTCTCATGAGAGGTACAAAGCTGCTATTTTTATTCAGTGCAAGGAAACAAGTTGGTATGATTATTGACTTTGCCAATCTTGAATAGTCTTTTGGGTTCATAAGAGGGGATTTTTATCTCCTTCTTTAATTGTTTTTACCGTATATCAACATTTCCACTTGTGATGCGCAGAAGGAGCGTTTTTATTACTTGAAGAGGAAAAGCTTGGAAATGAATGAGAAAATGCTAAGATATACAGTTTTTTTAATTGATAAAAAATATTATAAACCAATAGCTTATTTGATAAAATAATGATTTTTGAGAGTTTTAAAAATATAAGTTTAAATAAAAGAGCAGCACTTTGTGCTGCTCTTTTATTTAATTGAAGTTAAAAGTTCTTTTGCTTTAAAAACGATACCGTATGCCACCCGAAACATTAGCTCCCGATACACCAGTTTTTTGCAGTTTTTGTCGATAGCTAATATCGCCATTCAGCACAATATTTTGAGAAAGATAGGCATTTACACCCATGCCTCCCTCAATTGAAGAGCCTGTAGGATCAAGATTAAAGGTATCGGCAATTTTTATTGTTTTGCCATCACCAAAAGTTCTGATAACATTCATTTTACCATAGAAGGAAACAGCCTTGTTTTCTTCCGTAGCCATGATCGTTTTTGTTAAACGTCCACCAAAACGGACCAACCATTGATGTGGGTTACCCATGTCTACTTTTAAGCCATTGGCATCTGAGAAGATATCAAACATGAGATTTTGATAAATCACTTGGGCTTGCGGTTCAAAGACCAGTCCTTTTGTGCCGGTTGCTAATTTCTGACCAATGGTTGCCGATATATTAAGGAACTCAGTTCCATCTAATTTTGCAGCATTCCCAACAAGAGCTGTGGTAATGTTTCCTTTTAAGGCCCCGTAAGAAAGAAGAGCATTGACATATAGACCATTGCTATGCTGGAGGCCACTATAAGCGGTGAGTGACCATTTATCAAGTGTTGTCTTTTCAGAATCTTGCATTTCTTTTGGTGTAAAGGCAAGCTTTCCGTATGTTCCTATAAGACCAAAATGTGTGCTTATGTCTTTACCTTCAAAGGCGGCTAATATGAGCCCCAATTGTAAAGCTTTATAGTTTACATCAGCATCATAACCATAACGTAGTGGGCCGCGGTTGGAAGATAAGTTGACTTTCTCGCCGTAGGAAGAAAAAAAGAGACTATTCTTTTTATGGTCTTTAGCTCCAAACACTGTTGTTCGCATAGTATCTAACAACGCGTTTTGATTATTTACATCAGAAAATCCAGAAGAAAATAAAGCATTCGGCAGAGTTAAATAGTTTGCCATCTGTGGTAAAAGTGCTCGAACTTTTTTATCCTTATCAACGTAGGCATTTTGTAAGCGGAAATCCCAGAAATTATTATTCTTACCCAAAAGATTTTGGCTTTCATGAGATGTTCCAGGTTTATAGCTTGCAAGGATATACTTATAAGGTTGTCCACCCATGGTCATATAGTCTCCGGCTAACCTGAAGGAATTTTCATTTGCTTGTCCGGAAACTTGAATGATTGAAACCCCATGTGTTCCTAAAGGAAGTGACGCCATGTGTTCTTCCCAAATAGCAGAGTTATCGGTTATTTTTTTATCTGTTTCTTGGAGATTGATATGAACAACAGTGCTCCCCGATACATCACCATTAATTAGAATGCGATCGGTTTGTTGTTCTTTGATAGGAGAATGTTTGTCCCATCGAGTGTTTACATAAATCTCTGCAACACCTTTTGCACTATAAACCGCTGCTGTATGCGCAGTTTCATCTTCTTGTGGAAATTGAGACCCTATCAACAAAGTCTGGTACTTTCCCTCTATTGGCTTAGCGAATATAATGGCACTATCTGTAAGCTGTAAGGTAGAAAGGTTAGAGAATGATTTTTCATCAAGATCAAACCGTACATAGTCATCTAAAATAGTATCATCATCTGAAATATTATCACTATTTAAAGCATTTTTATTGGGCTTTATGTACCATTTCGTCCCTTCTTTTAGATCAAAAATTGTCCTATTATCTCTAGAAGTTCTGACTCGACCTTCTAAAGAAGAGCGATCCGCAACCAGTGTAAGAGTGTTTGTGGAGTCGCTTTCGTTTTTCGTATTTTTTACTAAAATATCAGCATGAATTTCTGAATTTTTAAGGCTGACTTCACCCTTTGTGTTTGCTCCATAAAGGCTGATTCCTGAACCATGGTCAGTGAGCAGCTTTGTACCCTCTAGATTTACTTTACCGGCAATATTTTGTTCTTGAACAGCATTGGCCTTTCTCTCAGCATGGCGTGGATATCGCCTTTGAGGGGCGCGATAGAGATTATTGCTAAAAATAATAGCATTCGCTTCAGATTCCCCTGTGACATGGACGCTTGAATCTTTAAGATTAATTATCCCTTCTATGTTGACCAAACCAGCTGTTTCTGCTGTTGCCGTAATTCCTGTAGCATCAATTTCTCCACCATCTAATACACTGAGTGCAATAAAGCCGGCATCAACGTTTCCTCCGTTCATTTGGATTTTTGAACTGTTCTCTTCCGCATGTACAGCAATTCCTCTGTCTTGAATTTTTTTGTTATGCAGAGTTACAGTTGTACCGTTCTTAACCTCAACGCCGGTACTTATAGTTTCGATTTGTGCAGGCTGTATGGGAGAGATTGGTTTTGCAAGCTCTGATTTTTCAGGTACGTTTTGCGCAGATGTAGTTTGCGCTGATTGTAGCGATGATGCGTTTTGTTCACTTGCTGGCCTTAAAGATATTGATTGTACGGGTTCTGGTTCTTTAGACGTTGATGATATTTCTGTGGCTGGTCTTGTAAGTTCCAGTCGTTTAGATTCTGGTTTTTCCGGTGTTTGTGATACCTCTTTTGTCGGTCTTGTAAGTTTTGGTTCTGTAGTTTCAGATGTTCCAGATATTGGCCGTAAATGGGTTTGAGATTGTATCGATTCTGGCTGTGAAGATAAAGCAGAATTCGAAAGTGTTTTACCGCTGGATTCACTCGAAGAGGAAGTATCAGAAGCACCTGAACGTCTTCTCGATTTTGCTGCTCCTGCTACTGGAGTCATTTCTGTTGATGAAGGTTGTGTTGTCGTTTCTTGTGTGGCTGTCGGATTAGATTGTACAGTTTCTGTATTTTTAGGGGCCGTTTCAGATTTTGTTGGTTGCTCAGATGGGGTAAGGGACGTAGGGGTGCTAGGTATTGAAGGTGGAAAGGAAGAGGAGGGTGGATAAGTGTTTCCAAACCCATCAGGTGAACTACCATCATATGGATTAAAAATTTTAGGCATATTTACCGAACTCTCAGCACGAACAGGTTGTAGAGAAGGGAGACCTATCGTTGGTGATGGAGTTGTACGATGAAGAGCATAAGACAAGCTGGTGGAAGAATAAAACAAAACACTAGAAACTGTGTATAGTAAGAAGCTTTTTTTCATATAGATGTATTCCTAACTATTTCCCCTCTCTTAATACAAAGATAAAACCTTGACCTCATTATGTCTCTTTTGTAAGAGACAAAACGAAACATAATGAGGGTGCTTTATATTTCAAGATAGGAATACAAGTATTTTTAGAAGTGATAGCGCATTCCAGCAGAAATATTTATTCCAGAGATGCCTACTTTTTTGAATTTATGTTGATAACTCAAGTCGCTATGAAGCTCGATATTTTCCGATAAGTGCGCGTGAAGACCAAAACCACCTTCGACTAAAGATCCCATAGCGGCCAGTTGAAATTTTTTACTAAAAGTTTTGAGAAAATTCAGTTTACCATAGAAGGAAAGGGCATGGCCTTTGTTTTGCGTCAAACGTCCGCCAATACGGAGCAACCATTGATCAGGTTTGTTTATGGTTATTTTAGCGTTATCTTCATCTGAAGAAGAGCTATCATTTGAGGAAGAACCAAGTATGAGACGCTGATAAACAAGTTGTGCTTGTGGTTCTAGGATGACACCTTCAAAACCGGTTGATAGTTTTTGACCAACAGTTGCAGCTGCCCCTAATATTGTATGATTATTTATTATGGAGGTATCTTTGATGAAATCTTTGCTTATATTTTCTTTAAAAATTCCATAAGAGAGAAAGGCACTTGCATAGATTCCACCATCATGCTGAATGTTTCCATAGGCCGTAAGTGACCATTTATCAAATATATTCTTATGAGAGCTTTCTGCTTTTTTAGGAGAAAAAGACAATTTCCCATAGGTTCCAAAAAGACCCAAATTGGTGCTGATATTTTGATCTTGTAGCGTTATTAATGTTGCTCCTGCTTGCAATGCAGCATAGCGAATATCGGCATGAATGCTCCCTTGTGCCTCTTGAACGCTCTCTTGTTTTACTTGAACGTCATTTTGTTCTTTTTGAACGTTTTCTTGTTCTGCCTGTATTTCTTCTTGTTTTGCTTGACTACCCTCTTGTTGTGAATGAATCCGTGAGAAAAACGTGTTCTTATTGCCATAAGTGGATAAGAAAATGCTTCTCTCTTGATAATTTTTGGGTTCAAACATGGTTATTTGCATATTGTCTAACAAGATATTTTGATTATTGAAATCAGAAGCCCCAACAGCAAACATCGCGATAGGCATGACTAAAGAGTTTTCTATTTGTGGTATAAGCGTTTTGCTGTTTGCTTCTTTATCAAGAGAAGAAGATGATGCGGTTGCTTTATCTTCTGTCAGTGGAGAGGTGCTCTCAATCTTTGTGGGTAATTTTACATGAGATTCTGCGGATGCGTTAAGAGCCTTTTTTGACGCTGAGGAAGCAGTGTTCGTTTGGGGATCAAGATCAGATTGCGCATTTTTATTGATCCCAAGCTGGGTCATTCCACGATCTGTTCTTAAGGATGAATTGTCCTTGTGCTGTGAAATGACATCAGTGGATAAGTTATCACTGGTACGTTGTTGTCTTGCGTTGGAGTAAAGAAGAGGTTGTTTATTCTCTTCAGATGAGAGAGAGCCTTCTTTTCCTTTCACGTTTGTTATTTCTTCGGTGTTCAAAGCATCGAGTACTGCTTTGCGTAAAGTATCGGAAAGTTCTTTATTTTGTCCTTGTAGCGCACTATCCACTTTTGCTGCTTTATGTAATATTTCTGCTTTATTTTGCAGTGTGGACCACCCATGATTGTCTTGCTTTACCCATTGTTGGTGAGTGGCATCAATACGCTGTTGGTTATCGGCATCAAGGATTGCGGCGGCTTGTGCGGCATCTAAGAGCGCTTTCTCGTAGCCGCGTATTAAATTTTCTCTCTTTATCAACCGGTCTTGTCGTAAGCGATTAAGATAGGCATTGGCTTGTATCTTGTGTTGCATATCCAGCTGATGTTGTTTAGCCATAACTTGGGTACGTATATAATCTCTTGCTTTCTGCGATTCATTTGTATGTGCACCAGATCCATAACGACCAAGCCCTGAGAAGTAGCTATTAATTCTACTGTCTGCCTCATCTAGGCTTTTTTGAAGTACTTGTGAACTCTCTCCCATCATGGCGCCAGAGGCTATTTTTTCAAGATTTTTTTCGGCCTGTGTTGGAGTGCTCATTACATCAATGGCATGGCGATATTGTTCTGGTAATTTGGTAATTTCTTCAAGAGCATGGCGTGTTTGAGGGCTTAAGCTAGAGGCGTGACTTATCGATATGAAGGTAAAAGAAGAAAAAAACAAAGCACAAGCGGTTGTACAGAACAAAAGATTCTTATGCATAGAAATGTTCCTTATGATGTTTTTCTTTTTTGATAAAAATTAACTACTATTTGATACATTACGATTTTTTGTAATGAGCAAAATTAAGCAGCACTGTTTACATTTCAGCGCTGCTTATCTGTCAAAAGTAAAAGCTAAGATTTCTAAAAGCGATAACGCATTCCACCGGAGAAGTTAATTCCAGAAACCCCAGCTTTTTGAAGGTTATGTTGGTAGCTTACGTCAGCATGAAGCGCAATATTTTTGGAAAGTTGTGCGTTAATGCCAAACCCACCTTCAAGAGAAGATCCCATAGTATCAAGTTGGAAAGGCTCAACAATATCAATCGTGCTCTTTTCACCAAAAGCTCTAAGAACGTTCAACTTCCCATAAAATGAAAGAACACGATCTTTTTCAATAGGAAGTATAGTTTTCGTTAAACGCCCTCCAATACGAACTAACCATTGTTGGGGGGTGCTTATATTAACTTGGAAGTCATCAATATCTGAAAGCGTACCAAATGCAATATTTTGATAAATAAGTTGCACTTGTGGTTCAAAGGCCAATCCTTCAACACCGGTTGCTAATTTTTGTCCAACGGTTGCCGATATATTTAATGTATCCGTATTGCTTAATTCTGCGGTGTTGCCGATAAGGGCTGTTGTGATATGCCCATTTAAAACGCCGTAAGAAAACAATGTATTAATATAAAGACCATTGTCATGGTGGAGGTTTCCATAGGCCGTAAAGGACCATTTATCTAGGATGCTTTTGTCAGATCCTTCCATATCCTTTGGCGTAAAAGCAAGCTTTCCATAGGTGCCTAAAAGACCAAAATTTACGGTCATATTTTGCTTTTCTAATGTTGCTAATGTCATGCCCGCTTGTATAGCAGCATAGCGAACATCTGCACCATAACCATATTCCAATGGACTACGGCTGGAAGATAATGTCACTCTGTTGCCATAAGTAGATAAGAAAAATCCTTTCTTTTTATGACCTTCTAATCCAAAAACTGTTGAGTGCATATTATCCAACAGTGTATTTTGATTGCTTACATCAGTCAAACCAGAGGAAAATATTGCATTAGGCATCACCAGATAGCTTGCCACTTGAGGAACAAGAGCTTTAATTTCTTCCATAAATTCAAGAGTAGCATTTTGCAAGCGGAAATCCCAGAAATTCTCATTTTCTTCCAAGGAAACTTGTCTATTATTTTCTTTTTCAAGGGATGATGCATCAGTATTTTGCGCATCTTTTTCTTTTGATTCTTGTAATATTCCGCTTAAATGACTTTGTGCACTATCGGCTCTCCCACGGCTGGATGTCGGCCCATAGGCATTGAGTACATATTTATAAGGTGAGCCTCCCATTGTGGTGTAGCCATTTGCCAGTTTGAAAGCATTTTCCTCTGCTCTTCCAAAGACTTGAATGAGTGAGAGCCCACGTGCATTTAAAGGAATAAAATCTTCTGCCTTCTCATGATTGAATAGTTCTGCATGGTGTGAAAGATTATTGAAATAGATCGTCGTGGTGCCTGAAACATCCCCATGAACAAGAACACGGTCAGTTCGTTGTTGTTCTTTTGTAAGACCACTACTCCATTGGGTATTTAAGTAAATCCGTGCGTCACCCGTTGCATTATAAACCGCTGTTGCATGAGAGCTGCTGTTTTGCATCGGTTGAGCAACTTCAGCTGCTGGCTGTTTTCCGACATGCAAGGTTTGATATTGATTTTTTGCGAGTTTATAGGGCTCTTTAAATATAATAGAGCTATTATTAACATTCAATATTGAGACAATGGATTGTGCCCGTTGTTTAATATCAGTGAGCACGTATCCTTTAGAATAGTCAAATTCTTTATCTACTTCGAATTGACTAACCTTTAAGTACCACTTGCTGTTATCGTTGAGAGTAAAAACCGTTGTATTTTGAGGAAAAGTTTTTACTCTTCCTTCTAAAACTGAGTTGTCAGCAGTTAATACAAGAGTGCGAGGATTGATATCTTTTGAACTTTCTGGGATTTTATTTTTCAAGAGCATATCAGAACGAATTTCTGAATTTCTAAATTCTACCTCAGCAACAGATTTTGCATAATCTGGCCCCAAAATACCAATACCATTTTCAACAAGAAGTTTCGTATCGGTAAGAATTACTTTATTGACAACTTTTTCTCCCTCTTTTACTCGGGAACTCGAGATGTAATCAAAAAGGATACCACGACTTTTATGATGTCCAGAAACATTTATGATTGAATCTTCAATATGAATGATACCGTTTGAAATTTCTAAACCACGTGAATCTGACTTTCCTACAACTTTTTTAGCATGAATACGTCCACCTGTCGTTGCGGAAAACAAATTAGAATTCGAGTACATTGTTGAGTTTTTAACGATAATAAAGGCTTTGTCATCAGCTACTACTGACGTAGAATTGCCACGGATAAAAACGTTATTAAAGGTTTTTTCTTCTTCTGCTTTATCCGCACGAGCCATAGTCATTGTAGGCGCTGATTTATTTGCATAAGTTGAACCGAAATGAGAAAAAATCAAAGTTCCAGCAATTGTACATAACAAAAAATTTTTTTTATAAATATATTTCTTACACATAGATATGCCTTTAATATTGGTATGCTTTGATGCTTACTTCATTCCCCTGATGGCGCAAGTACCCAGTGAGCTTTTATATCATTATGTTTTTATTGTAAACAACAAAACGAAATATTGCACTATGTTTAAAATTAATCTTAGCAGCGCTTTTAACATAGAAAGTGCATTCGTAATGATGGATTGCAGAAAAGCAAATTTGATAAGTATTTTGTTTAAAGGCACAAAGAATCAAAATATTTTTAAAGAGCGTTTATTGCTTAAAGCCGTTGTTATGGAAACTTTACAAATTTTTTGTAAAAGCAGCGTTGTATGCTTAAAAAGTGTTTAATTGGTTTTCTTATACATAGAAGTATTTACTATGTATTTTATATTATAAAAAACTAAAATACTTTGTATTTTTATATCGATATATAAATTCATTGAATCCGTTTGATTTTTATCAATCAAAAAGACAACTCTCTTGAGGTTTCAACCGTTATTGAGAGATAGAGGATTTTGTTACATTGGATTTGAATGAGATTAATTTTTTCAAGAAAGGTGTATAGGAAGAATCTTTATTGATTGATGTTTTCCATAGATTGAAAAAGGCAGTACGGAATGTACTGCCTTTTGCTAAAATGAGTAATATAAATTGTTTTTTGCTTTTTTAGAACTGATAGCGAATGCCACCTGAAATGCTTGCTCCAGATATACCAGCTTTTTGAAGCTTGTGTTGATAATGAACATCAGCGTGCAGAGCAATGTTTTTTGATAATTGTGCATGCACACCAAGTCCACCTTCAACAGAAGCTCCCATAGAATCAAGGTGGAAAGATTCACCGATCTGTATGGCGCCATTATCGGCAAAAGCCTTAACAATATTTAATTTACCATAAAAAGAAAGGGGAGTGTCTTGTTGACCAAAAAGTGTTGTTTGCGTCAAACGTCCTCCAACACGCACCAACCATTGATGAGGATTGCCCATATTCACATCAAAGCCATCAACATCTGAGAGTGTGCCAAGCATAAGACGTTGATAAACAACTTGTGCTTGTGGTTCAAAGGCCAATCCTTTCATGCTGGTTTCGAACTTTTGTCCAATAGTTGCCGATGCACTCAACGTATCAGCGTTCGTCAATTGTGCAGTCTTTCCTACGAGCGCTGAGGTAATATCCCCTTTGAGCATTCCATAGGAGAAAAGTGCATGGATATATGTGCTATTCTTATAGCGCAGTCCACTATATGCAGCAATTGACCACTTATCGAGTGTAGTCTTGTCAGCTCCTTCCATATCTTTGGGGGTGAAAGCTAATTTCCCATATGTTCCCAAAAGACCAAAATTAGCGATTATATTTTCATCTTCTAGAGCGACGAATGCCATGCCGGCTTGTAAGGCAGCATAGTGAACATCAGCACCATAGCCATATTGTAATGGCGTACGATGAGAGGATAATGTTACTTTGTTGCCATAAGCTGAGAAGAAGATCCCTTTATCTTTATAATCCTTTGTTTCAAAGGCGGCTTCTTGCATTGTACTTAGTAAAGTATTTTGATTGTTTACATCTGTTAATCCAGCTGAAAATAGTGCGTTTGGCATGACCAAATAGCTTGCGACTTGAGGAACAAGAGCTTTAATTTTTCCTTCATCATCGAGAGTTGCACTTTGTAAGCGGAAATCCCAGAAACTTTGTTTTTCTTCCAAGGAAGGCGGCACATTGTCTGCTTTTTCAAGGGATGTTGCACCAGCACCTTTCGCATCTTTCTCTTTTGGTGAAACACCTTCGATCGTTTTTCCTGATATGGTATAGATTGTGTAGTCTTTGAGGGTGTTCTCTCCCGATTCTTGCGATATTCCACTGAAATGACTTTGTGTGCTATCGGCTTGTCCATGGCTAGATGTGGGGCCATAGCCATTGAGTATATATTTATAAGGTAAGCCTCCCATTGTGGTATAGCCGCGTGCAAGTTTGAAAGAATCTTCATTTGCTTGCCCAGAGACTTGAATGAGTGAAAGCCCACGCATATTAGAGGAGACAGCATCTTTAGCTTTTAACGCCTCACCTTTCGCAAGGTTATTGATATGGACTGTTGTGGTGCCTGATACATCTCCGAGAATAAGAAGGCGGTCAGCTTTTTGCTGTTCTTTTGCAAGACCATCACTCCATTCAATATTAAAATAAATATTTGCATCACCTGTAGCATTGTAAACTGTACGGTAAGCGCTTTCTATATCAGGAATTGTACTTTCTTGCGGTCTACGAACCTCAGCTGTTCGTCCTATATGCAAGGTGTGATAGTGGTCTTTTTCCCGCTCTTGCGGCGCTTTAAAGATGATAGAGCTATCATTAAGATTGAGTACTGAAACAGTAGAAAGTGCTCGTTGTTTAATATCACTGAGATCGTAACTAAATGTACTAAAGTCAGTATCAACTTCCTCTTGAGAGGTTTTTAAATGCCATTTGCTCTTGTTATTTAAAGTCAAAACCGTTGTATTTATTTTTAAAGTTCTTGCTCTTCCTTCTATCGTCGAATTATCAGCGGTTAATGCAAGCGTAACAGGAAGAGTGTCTTCGTCATAATATTTACGTTTCGTTTTATTTCTCAATAATACGTCGGCTCGAATTTCTGAGTCTTTAAGTTGAACTTCAGCAACAGCTTTTGAGCAGTAGGGGCCAAGAATACCGGTACCACTTTCCACAAGAAGTTTTGTATTGCTAAGAACGACCCTATTGATAACCTTGTCCCCATTTTTTAGTGCAGAATCCTTTGTTTCATAAAAAACGATACCGCCTCCGCCTCCTCGTTGAACAATGATGGTTGAATCTTCAACGTTAATTACACCGTTTTTAGTTTCTAAACTTTTGTAGAATGTATTTGCTTCGATTTCTTTAGCATGAATGCGTCCACCTTCTGATGCAGAAAGTGCAGACAATTCTGTGTGTATTGTTGCTTTTTCAATTGTGATAACTGCTTTATCTTGTGCTAATACTCCAGGCCCTTTATCGCTAACAAGAACATTATTAAAAGTCTTTTTTTCTCCCTTATTTACTTCAATTTTCCCCAAAATTTTAGGAGTTTCAGGCGCTGATTTATTTGCATAAGTTGAACCGAAATGAGAAAAAATCAAAGTTCCAGCAATTGTACATAACAAAAAATTTTTTTTATAAATATATTTCTTACACATAGATATGCCTTTAATATTGGTATGCTTTGATGCTTACTTCATTCCCCTGATGGCGCAAGTACCCAGTGAGCTTTTATATCATTATGTTTTTATTGTAAACAACAAAACAAATTATATTGTGGTGTTCTCTATGATTTGAAGTTTTGTTTTAGAAAAGCTTTTTATATGATTATAAAAAGTCAGAAAAAATGAATTCTACAAAACTTCGCTTGGTAAGTTTATGCTAAAAACATGATGAAGCACGCTGTTTAAAAATTATTTATTTAGGATCGTCATTATAAAAGCTTTATAATGTTGAGATGGATTGTTTTAGGCATTCAGAAAATTCAGTCAATTTTCTCTGCTATAGAAGAGGATCTGCACTAAGAAGAGAGAGGAGAATATTTATGGATTTTCTTTAAAGAGACTTTTTTTAAAGGGGCTGAGCCCATTTTTCTGAGGTAACATAGCCCATTTCGCGCCGGCATCTGTGAATAATATAACGATAAAGCCATTGAGGTTAAGCCCGATCATTTTATGCTTGTGAAGGAGTAGGTTACACCTTCATGAAAAAACAAGCCCATCATACACTTGGGCCTCTCCAATATGGCGATATACCCCTTGGTCTTGAGATCATTCATAAAAAGGCATTTTAGGCTTTACTTGTATTGTTTTTATTTACACAATTCTCTTTGTTCGTGATGTATAAGCGAATGACTTTAACAGAGAACAGGTTTGGAAATAGAGAACAGGTTTGGAATGGGGGAATCCTCCGGTATTCTGGATTCTCATTTTACAGGCACAACAATGAATACTCTATTTATAAATCAATAAAATAAATCCGTTAATTTCTTTATATTTATAATAATTATGCGTTTCGGTTCTTTAGCTTTTACAGCTGTAGAAACATTTTAAGGTCCAATAATTTGTATTTCTATTCTTTTGTTATTGTTAAATATTCGTCGATGATTTTTTGCATGAAGTATCTCATAAGCCTTGTTGAATATGCTTTTTGCACCAGAGACTTCAAGAAATTTAGTTTCTACATAATAGGTAGAAAATAGTAAAATTGTTACATATTCTGTTTACAGTAGATTATTTTTTTTGTTATAAATATTTAATTAATTTATATTTATAGCTTTAAAATAAATAATTTATATAATTTTATCTAAAACTATATTTAATATAGTAAATATTGAATTATAATATTAAATTTGTATGTAATATATTTAAAGAATAATGATATATTTTACTTTAAATTTAATTTATACGAAAATTTGTTTAAATATTAATATTTATAAAATTGAGTTGTTTTACAATATCATTTTATGATTGATAGTATCATATTGCACTTAATAAATTCATCTCTATTCTACGGATTTTGATCGTTTTTCCATTGTTTTATTTTCTTTCAGTGAGATGAGCTAGATAGGAGAGGTGAGCTTTCTCAAAACTTTTTGCTTAAAAACATCAGAGAAGGTTCAATGAAGCTTTATAGATGGGTGTTAAGCGTGTTAATTGAAAGAATGGGGTATATAGCAAGGGTCTTTTATAATCTTCTTTCAATATGGTTGTCTGTATATTATTTAAAAATGCACTTTTCTTAAGTTTTATGGATAAATTCGCGAATAAAATATGGCTGGAAAATTCATGTAAAGAGAAGGAAAAGCCTATTTTGAGTGGAAAAACATTATATAAAGAGCTTCATGTTGAATCGTTAAAATGAATAGTATTGTGGCCAATACAATAGCACTTTTATGAGAGATTGTACTTTTATTAAAGGGGCTTTGTTTTTATTATTTAGGGCTTTGACATATTCTAGATAAAAATTACCTTACATTTTTCTTGATCAAAGGGGCAGGGGATTTTATGAAGCAAGCGATATTATGTCAATAAAATCTGCTGGACATAGCCTTTTTTAGGTGTTTCTTCTGAGAGTTTTTCTTTCACTTGGGGATGAAGCGCTTTGTGATATTTTGTTTGAGAGAGATGAAAGCATCCAATCTGATATACTTCTATGTTTCCAAAATAATAGTTAGCCTTATCAATCAATAAATCTTGATGAAAATGGTGTTTTAGGGGATAAACAATAAAGCTATTTGAGCGATCTTTTTCATGAAAGAGTGTCCAGAATAAAAAAGGCAGCATATTGTGCTGCCTTTTTGTTAAATTGAATAGAATAGCTATTATTATAGTTTTTCTTTAAAACTTATAGCGTATTCCGCCTGAAAAGCTTGCTCCAGAGATACCGGTTTTTTGCAGCTTTTGTTGATAACTGACATCACCATGAAGGGAGAGATTTTGAGAAAGTTGCGCATTGATGCCAACGCCTCCTTCAAGGGAGGTTCCGGTAGTGTCAAGGTCAAAGTCTTTGCCCATCTGTATTGTACTATCATCTCCAAAGGCTTTGAGAAGGTTTACTTTTCCATAAAAAGAAAGAGGACGATTCTTTTGAATGGAGACTGTTTTTGTTAAACGTCCACCAATTCGTGCTAACCATTGATGAGGATTTTTCATATCAATTTTTAAGTTATCGACATCGACAAGGGTGTCAAACATTAAACGTTGATACACCAGCTGGGCTTGTGGTTCGAAAGAAACGCCTTCAAGACCCGTTGCAAATTGTTTCCCAATGGTGGCGGCAATACTCAGTGTTTTTGCATGTTTTAATTTTGCAGTGTTTCCTCTGATGGCATTGGTGATATGGCCTTTGAGGATACCGTAAGATAAAAGTGCATCGATATAGAAACCACTGTTGTGTTCTATGCTCCCATAGGCTGTCACGGCCCATTTATCCAACGTGCTCTTTCCTGCATCTGGCATATCTTTTGGCGTAAAGGAGAGGCGTCCGTAAGTTCCCCCCAATCCTAGATGAGTTGTGGTATTTTGTCCTTCTAAGGTTGCCAATGCAACACCGGCTTGGAGAGAAGCATAGCGGAAATCAGCTCCATAACCGTATTTGAGAGGACCACGTTTGGAAGATAAGGTTGCTGTATTTCCATAGGTGTTTAAGAAGAATGCGTTCTTTATTCCTTGTCCCAGTCCTTGTCTTTGTTCTGTGGCTGACATTCTCATACTGGCTAAAAACGCGTCTTGTTTAGCAATATCGGTTAATCCAGCGTGAAAGAGAGCATTCGGCATGACGATATAGCTTGCTGCTTGTGGAACAAGTTCTTCGGCGGTTAAATCAGGATCAAGAAAGCCTTTATGTAAACGGAAATCCCAAAAATTTTCATCTTTTGTATCAAAGAGGTTTTGGTCAATATTTGCTTGGCCATGACTTGATTCTGGTCCGTAACCGGTTAGCGTATATTTATAAGGCAAACCACCTCTTGTGGTATAACCATGCGCTAATTTAAAGGAATCTTCCTCTGCTTCTCCAGAGACTTGGATCAGTGAAAGCCCACCAGTGTTTGAAGGGTCAGAAGCATTTTCTACAAAACTTTCCTTTCCTCTATCACTGTCAATATAAACGGTTGTTTTGCCAGTGACATCACCGTGGATCAACAGTCTATCGGTTTTTTGATCTGCTATGGCAATGCCATCACTCCAGGCTGTGTTGAAGTGAATTTCTGCATTTCCAGAAGCGTTGTAGACTTTTGTGTCATCTGGTTTACCAGATCCTATATGCAATGTGTGGTAATGACCATCTTCCGTTGGTCCACTAAAGGCAATCGTGCTATTGTCGAGGTTAAGCGTGGAAATATCAGACCGTGATCTTTGAGCGATATCAAGGAGTTCTCCATTTTCATCTTTTTCTTTTGTACTGTTTTTTAAGAGCCATTGTGTCCCATTTTTTAGATTAAAGCGTACATTTCTCTCTTGTGCAATGTTTGCTCTGCCTTCTAAAGTGGAATGATCTGCGTTTAAGGTGAAGCTACCATTGGTTATTTTCTTAACTTCTTTACCATTCCAGATATTTTTATCTTTCAAAGAAATTTTGTCCCAAAAATTACCGTCATTTAATAAAACATCGGCGCTGATTTTTGAATTTATAAGATTAACTTTACCAATTGATAGATTGGGAACATCATCATCATTGTCCTTGGGGGTCAAAACGCTAATGAAAATTCCTGTGCCATTGTCAATATGAAAAATTGCATGGCTTAAATTGATTTCATTGCTACGATATTTTTGTGGATCACTTGGGTGAAGTGAATCATCATCAGAAAAATTTGTGAATTGTAAGCCAGCAATGTCTGCTGTTGCAGAAATATTTTTGAGATCCATATGACCGCCATTTACTACGGCTAACGCAACTTTTTTTGCTTCTATCTCATTTTTAGTGCTATTATTTGCTTTAATTGTAGCATCCTCAGTTGCAAAGAGGCCACTATCAACATCTTTAATAGTTGTTTTTCCCTTTAATTCAACGACGCTATTAGATTTCCAAATGTTTAAACCAACGGTTAATTCTTCAGATTTACCGCCAATTATTGTTAAATCACCATCACTAACAATTTTTCCACCATCATCTGCATAAAGGCCTTCATAAAAACCTTCAATGGTTGTATTGCCTTTTAAAATAATTTCACTACCAGAATTGCTGCTCCATATACCAGAGCGATCTTCTTCGGGGTCTGAATTTGTTTCTCCGGCGGTTATTTTTAAATGCCCATCACTAACAATTTTACCCCCATTCGTTGCTCCAAGACCGTTAAACGTATTTTCAATTGTTGTATGTCCGTGCAATTCAATTTTGCTTTTCGAACCATATGCAATTGCACCGGTTCCATCATCATCTGTTGTTAGAGTAACATCCGTGGCATTGATGAATCCATTTTCTGTTGCTCGCAATGCAGCTTTTTTATTTGTTGCTTTGACTGTTCCACCTGTCATTATAATTTTTGAGTTTTCACCTTCTGCATAGAGCCCATTTCCATAAGATGATTTAATTGTCGCACCATCTTTTATATTAATGGTACTGCCGTTTAAAGCAGATATTGTATTCTCCAGTGCCTCAAATGATCCTCCAATGATCTCTATTTTAGATTGACTATCTGCAACAATGGCTTTTCTTGCTTGTTTTATGTTTACATTTTTCAGTTTGTTGTTGTTGCTGTTACTGTTTTCGAAGGTCGCACCAAACTCAGAAGCAATAATGGAGCCTCCAGTCATAGAAATTACGCCGCCTTCTTTTGCTTTAAGACCGTGGATAATGGTTGAGTCAGTTCCTTTAATGGTTGTTTTATCTCCCATTAATGTGATTATACTACCTTTGCCTTCAGCTATTACAGCAGCGGGTGGTATTGGAGAAGGTGCGGATAAACTTCCGGTAACTGTTAAGTTTTCACCAGTGATTTTTCCACCCTTTTCTGCGTGAATAATTTCATAGCTTTCTTCTGTTTTCCCAGTAACTTCTTGCCCTTCTCCTGAAGCTTTAAGAGCTTCAGCATGGGCAGTGAAATGCATGCTAGAGAGTATGATCGCGACTGTTGCTGTATATGATAAAAGGGATTTTTTATACATCTGTATTCTCCTTTGAAGCCCCCAATATTCATTCCCCCACCGAACTTCATAAGAAGAATAGAAAATGAATTATTGCTTTTAGTTTTGTTAAATTTCCTCTAGCGTAGTAGGATATCGTTGTTTTTTTGTCAAAGGTTTTAAGTAATCTGTGCAGAAATTGATGTTGTATATAGTTTATGTTTTATTAAATAAGTTTATTTAGTTGTCATATATAATAGAATTATTTGTTATATGATACGGCATTAATATAATTAATAAATATAGCATTTAAAAAATACTTATTGTTATTTATTAAATTAATAAAAATTCTGATAATTATTTTCATATCAATTTATTAAAAAACAAAATAGATATTTTACTATCTATTATTTACAGTTTTTTTATATTTTATTTTGTTTTAATTAATATTGTATGAAAAGTAAAATTTGTTGAAGGTTTTTGATGAGGAGAAAACTTCTCATAAGCGTTTGTCTTAATTGAAGGTGTTAAAACAGGCATATCTTAAACTTAAAGACGTTATTCATATAAATCTTCACGTTGAAGCTTTGAAATGAATAGTGTTGTGGCCAATAAATGGCATCTTTATGAGAGGTTGTACTTTTATTAAAGGGGCTCCGTTTTTATCCTTTAGGGCTTTGACATATTCCAGATCAAAATTACTTTACATTTTTCTTGATCAAAAGGGCAGGGGATTTTATGAAACAAGCGATATTATATCCGATATTATATCAGTAAAATCTGGGTTGGGTATAATCCTCTCTAGGTATTTTTTCTGAAGACTTTGCTTTCACTTGGGGATGGAAGTGCTTTGTGATATTTTATTTGAGAGAGATGAACGCATCCAATCTGATATGCTTCTATGTTTCCAAAATAATAGCTAGCCTTATCAATCAATAAATCTTGATGAAAATGGTGTTTTAGGAAATAAACAACAAAGCTATTCGAGCGATCTTTTTCATGAAAGAATGTTCAGAATAAAAAGGCAGCATAATATGCTGCCTTTTTATTAAATTGAATAGAATGGCTGTTATTATAGTTTTTCTTTAAAACTTATAGCGTATTCCGCCTGAAAAGCTTGCTCCAGAGATACCGGTTTTTTGCAGCTTTTGTTGATAACTAACATCAGCATGAAGGGAGAGCTTTGAAGACAATTGCGCACTAAGACCAAGTCCACCTTCAAGAAAAGACCCCATAGAATCCAGTGGATAATCTTTATCAATATATATTGCTTGCTTATTGCCAAAAGTTTTGGTTGCATTCACTTTTCCATAGAAGGAAAAAGAACGCCCGTTTTCAGTTGTGACAACGGTTTTGGTCAAACGTCCACCAACACGGATCACCCATTGATGCGGATTTTGCATATCAACATTAAAGCCATTGGCATCTGCAATGGTATCAAACGTTAAATATTGGTAAGCAAGCTGTGCTTGTGGCTCAAACGTTACGCCTTCAATACCGGTTGCAAATTGCTTGCCAACAGTGGTGGAGATGCTCAACATCTTTGCATTTTTAAATTCTGCAGTTTTGCCAATGAGGGCATTGGTGATGTCCCCCTTTAGGATACCATAGGATAACAGCGTATCAAGATAAACGCCATTGTCATGTTGTATGGATCCATAGGCTGTGAGTGACCATTTATTGAGTGTACTCTTCCCTGCGTCTTGTATTTCTTTTGGGGTGAAAGAAAGACGTCCATAGGTTCCAAAAAGACCCAAATGTGTTGTAGTGTTTTGTCCTTCTAATGTTGCAAAATTAACACCACCTTGTAAAGCAGCATAGCGAAGATGAGCACCGCTATAACCATATTGACGTGGAGCGTTTTGCGAGGATAATGTTCCTATGCTGCCGTAAGTGTATAAGAAGAAGGCGTTTTGTTTTTCTTGTTTGTTCCCTAAGGCAGATGTTCTCATAGTGGCTAACAGTGCATTTTGCTTAGCCATATCAGTCAATTCAGCGTAGAAAATCGCATTGGGCATGATCAAATAACTTGGTACTTGTGGAAGAACTGCTTTTATTCTTAAATGAGGATCTAGAAATTCGTTTTGTAAACGAAAATCCCAAAAATCATCACCGTTTCCTAACAGGTTTTGGTTAGCATTTGCTTTGCCATAATTTGCATCACTTCCATAAGCTTTAAGGATATATTTATAAGGCAAACCTTTTATTGCCATATAGTCATGCTCTAGTTTGAAGGCATTTTTATTCGCTTTTCCAGAAACTTGAACCAGCGAAATGCCAAGGGTATTTAAGGGGTCAGAATCGTCTGCTTGTATAGTTCCTTTTTCTAAAGGATTTTGGAAATAAATGGTTGTGATACCTGATACGTCGCCTTGAATGAGAAGACGATCGGTTTTTTGTTTGGCTATTGCCGCGCCATCGCTCCATTTCGTATTGAAATAAATTTTTGCGCTTCCTGTTGCGTTGTAGACGGCAGAAGTGTCTCGTTTACCAGCCCCTATATGAAGCGTTTGATATTGTGTTTCAGTTGGTGCATCAAAAGTGATAGAGCTATTATCAAGATTAAGCACAGCAACATCAGAGCGTGATCTTTTGGTAATATCAAGTAGATTGCCATCAGCATCTTTTTCTTTTGTACTGGTCTTTAAAAGCCATTTTGAGCCATTTATGAGACTTAAAGATGCTTGATCGACGTTATCAGAGTCATTGGCTAAAATTCTTGCGCCACCTTCTAAAATAGAGTTATCTGCAGTTACGTAAGATACCCCAGGTTTTTTTGTATCAACAGCGGCGACTAATAAAAGATCAGCAAAAACTTTTGAATTTTTTAGCATGATCTTTGATTGATTACCTTGCGTCTTTAGCGCATTTTCTTCAGCATTTATGACAACATTTTCAAGATCAATCTGTCCACCGGCTTTTGTGTATACCGCAGACTGTGGCCCCATTGTCGTCAATGTTCCTCTTGTCATTGAGATTTTAGCGTTTTGTTCTTCTGCTAGAAGTCCATTTCCTTGAGCATTTATAGCAACATCTGTAAGGTCAATCTGTCCACCTTTAGCATAGGCTGCAGATTGTTCACCAGCTGTTTCTAATGTTTTCCCTGTCATTGAGACTTTTGCGTCTTGTCCCTCTGCCAGAAGCCCATTTCCTTGAGCATTTATAGCAACATCTGTAAGGTCAATCTGTCCACCAGCTTTAGCATAGGCTGCAGATTGTTCACCAGCTGTTTCTAATGTTTTCCCTGTCATTGAGACTTTTGCGTCTTGTCCCTCTGCCAGAAGCCCATTTCCTTGAGCATTTATAGCAACATCTGTAAGATCAATCTGCCCACCAGCTTTTGCGTGGATGGCAGAGGATGCAGATTGTGAGCCAGTTGTTTGTACAGCTCCTTTTGTCATCGTAATTGTTGATTTTTCTGCTTGTATCCCATTTTGAGTAGAGACAATTTTAACACCATCTTCCAAAATAAGATTGCTACCGTTTCCAGCATATATTCCTAATTCGAGTTTGTCTCCTTTAAATGAACTGGCCGAGACTGTTATTTGAGAACCTTTATCCGAAAAAAGACCTTTTTTGGCGTCCTTAACGATTACGTTTTTTAAAGTGACTGTACTGGCATCGGTTGTTATTCCATTTTCTCCGGAAGTAATCGTCACATTTTCTAGCTTATTTTCTTCTCCTGCACTGTTCACAAAGGAAACAGCATTTGTAGAAGATGTTATGGAACCACCGACCATATTTAATACAGAGTTTGTTATTTCAGCTCCTAATCCATTTGTCACATCAACGGTGACATCATTGAGTTGAGCGGTACTCTGGTCACTTATTTTCATCCCAGCGATTCTTTGCTGACTCTTCGTTTTCCCTGCAGTAATGCTTCCACCATTGATGATGATTTCGCTATTTTCATTGATAACAAGCCCCTTTGCTACATTTTTAATGATTACATTTTCCAAATCAATATGGCTATGCCCAAATGCTTCTGCACCGGTTCCGTTTGCCCAATAATAATGATCGTATAATGGTTTACCATTTTCACCCGTAAGTTGATTATCATGCTCATCTTTTCTAGGCACTTCCTGATCATATGTAGGTCCATGAATTGTTAAATCTTTACCATGGATTATGCTGCTGCTTTTTGCTTCAATTTTTTCATAGGTTGTGCCTGATTTGCCAGTTATCTCTTGTCCATCTGTCGCTGAGAGAATGGGATAAGCATGGGCGTTGAAATGGGCGCTAGAAAGCATAACAATTGTCGCAACTGTGCATGATAAAGTGTGTTTTCTACACATAAGATTTATCCTTCTTATAAATTCCAAAAGTCCCCCGCTTATAAGAAGGATATTAAATGGATGATTATCTTCAGACACGAATAGGTTATTTTTATCTTTGTGTAAAGTATAAGAATTATTATTTTAATAAAATACATAATGTTTTTATAGTATAAATCTATTATAATATTATTTTAATATTTATATAAAACTACAGTATATTTATTTGTGAACATATTTTATTTATATTAGGCCTTATTATGTGTTCCCCTTCGTGCGTTTATGTTGAAGGTTTTAAAAGTGCATAAGACAATAAAATATAGAAAAAAGAATAAGAAAGAATAGTCCCTATGTTAGAGATTTTTTTGACGCTGTTATCTCAAAATCAATAAAGGGATAAATCTTTTGAGAAATTCTTATAAAAAAATCAAAAAAACTTTATATACTTATAAAGCTCTTTTGATCGCTCATCAAAAGGACAACAGCATTCTATCAAGCATCACACGGGGTATACGGGGCCCATTCGCCGTCTGCGGATCTGCTACCCTTGTGAACAGCAAGCACAAGCAGCAGCAGCCTCTGAGTCGGATAGGCTTTGCTGTGGTATGGGCAGTGGTTCTTTGACCCTCGAGAGGTGCTCTGAGATCATGGCAGGTCAACCGTTTTTATTGCAAGGGTTTCGCAGAGAGATCAATGGTTCATGGCAAGCCGTAATGGTGATCCAGCGCTATGAAAAACAAAGCGGATATATCACAGAAATTATCCTAGAAGCACCAAATCAAAGAAAGGAAACAGGAGAAAAGGAAACTTTGTCAGAGCAGAAAACAAAGGGTCAACTTGATCCTTTGATCGGTAACGATGAACATTTAGAGCAATTTGTGCAAGTTGCACCAATTGCAGATAAGGAGCGATAGTACAAACATTGCACAATTGCATGATGAAGAAAAATTGGGTCAAGTTGATCCTATTTTTGAAACGGGAAAAGTAACTTTAAATTACAATGAAATTGTGTATGAGGGAGATGAAAAATCAAAAATGCAATCTGTACCTTTGATCGATTATAATACGTCCTAAGATCAAAATGCAATGTTTGCACTTTGAGTAGGAGAAGGCAATTGGGACAAGTTGTCCTTATTCCTTAAAGGAGCAATAGGATCAGGTTGATCTAACGGCACAATGACGAGCAATTCGGTCAACTTGACCGAATTCCTTTCGTTTAAGCGGTAATGTTTAGTCAATTACTGAAGAAAAAGGGAATAAAATAGATGTTGGGCTGAGCTACACATTAAAGAGTCTTTAAAATGCTCTTTGAAGATTCTTTGAGAACCCTTTTAAAAATCATGTGAAAAAAATAAATTGGTATAAAATCTAGTGTCAAAATATACAAAACCTGCTGGCAAGCTACAACAATAAAGGAAAATGGTAGCGGAGGAGGGATTTGAACCCCCGACACAAGGATTATGATTCCTCTGCTCTAACCTACTGAGCTACTCCGCCAAAATAAACAAATGACTGCAAATAATCACATCTTCTGCGGATATAAGGGGTAGAATAGTAAGATGTCAAGCATCGTTTTTAAGCTTTTTGCTTGTCATTCTATTTTATCCTCGATATGGAGTATAGGAAAATATAATTTTTATTGATGAGGTAAGGTAAAGCATAAAAATGGTGCCACGTGTAGCGGTTTTAGGATGCGGTCATTGGGGTGGAAATCATATAAAAACACTCCACTCTCTTGGAGCTTTAGCAGCAGTTTCTGATATTGATTCTGATCGTGCTGCCAGTTTTGCAGCGATGTATGGTGTGGAGGTTGTTCCACCAGATGATCTTTTTGTTCATCAAAATATAGATGCGTTAATATTAGCGCTGCCTCCGCAGTTTCATACACAAAATGTATTGCGCGCTGTGAGAAATGGTAAAGATGTTTTGGTGGAAAAACCAATTGCCTTGAATGTTGCGGATGCTGAACAGCAAGTGCAAGTGGCTCGCCAATGTGAACGAATTTTAATGGTGGGCCATATTTTACGGTTTCATCCAGCTTTTGAAAAAATGTGTGAATTGGTGAAAAGTGGAGAAGTGGGAGAGGTACGATATATTTATTCTCATCGATTAGGTTTTGGGAAATTTCATACACACAGTGATGCTTTATGGGATCTTGCTCCTCATGATCTCTCAATGATTTTGGCCTTGACAGGATGTGAACCTTCCGAAATTCGCGGTGAGGGAGCTGCTGTTGTTGATCGGATTTCTGATTTTTCTCATGTTCATATGGCTTTTCCCAATGGTGTGCGTAGCCATCTTTTTACTTCACGCTTGAGCCCTTATCGTGAGAGGCGTTTAATCGTTGTGGGGACAAAGGCTATGCTCATTTTTGATGATATGGAACCTTGGAGTCGTAAATTGGCAATGCATCATTTTGCTGTTTGGAAAGAGAATCAAGAGTGGGCTTTTAGCATGGATGAGCTTAATTACATTGAAGTTTGTGAGGATTTGCCGCTTACTTGTGAATTGCAGCATTTCCTTCATTGTATTAAAACACGTCAATCACCGCGTACAAATGGTGATGATGCTATTGCGGTTTTACGGATTTTAACAGCTGCTCATGTCAATTATGATCGATAAAAGAGATAGGTAGCGCTTTTGCATTCTTGTGATGATCAATGGAGTTAATATGCAATTCATCGACCTTGGGGCGCAGCGTGCGCGTATTGAAGATAAAATTAATTCTGCAATTGCACATGTGGTCGCTAGTGGTAAGTATATTTTGGGGCCCAAAGTAACCGAATTTGAAGAGAAATTGGCAGAGTATCTTGGCGTTAAACATGTGGTTGCATGTGCTAATGGAACAGATGCCTTGAAGATGCCTCTTATGGCGAAAAATATTGGTCCAGGGGATGCTGTATTTTGTCCAAGTTTCACATTTTCTGCAACGGCTGAAGTGGTTGCTTTGGTGGGAGCCGAGCCTGTTTTTGTGGATGTTTTGCCTGATACATTCAATATTGATGTTGAAAAACTTTCTCATGCTATCGAAATGGTTAAGAAAGAAGGACGCTTAAAGCCAAAGGCTATTATTGCTGTTGATTTATTTGGGCTTGCGGCTGATTATGTGGGACTTGCTCAAGTGGCTGCAAAGGAAAATCTTTTTGTTATTGAAGATGCTGCTCAATCTATGGGGGGAAGAAGCGGTAATACTATGTGCGGTGCTTTTGGTGATGTGGCTGCCACAAGTTTTTATCCTGCAAAACCGTTAGGGTGTTATGGCGATGGAGGCGCTATGATGACCAATGATGATGATTTGGCAGAACTTTTACGCTCTATTTTGTTTCATGGTAAAGGTAAAACACAATATGACAATGTACGGATTGGTATGAATTCGCGTCTTGATAGTATTCAAGCTGCAATTTTACTCGAAAAGCTTGTAATTTTTGAAGATGAAATGGAAAAGCGTATAGAAATTGCGCAACGCTATTCCAATGGTTTAAGAGATATTGTTATCGTTCCAGAAATAGAAGAAAATATTCGTTCTGCTTATGCACAATATACGATTAAGGTAAAAGAGCGTGATAAATTAAAAGATTTTTTACAAAAAAATTCTATCCCTACAATGATTTATTATAAAACGCCTTTACATCAACAGCCAGCTTATAAACACTTTTCTTATGTAAAAGATTCCCTTTCTGTCTCTGAGTCTTTAGGGGAATGTGTGTTAAGTTTACCAATGCATCCTTATTTGGCGCAAAAGGATCAGGATATGATTATCCAAAAAATAAAAGATTTTTACTCTTGAGAGTATGCTTTTATTTTTTTAACCTATAGTGAAAGCTTTATTGGTAGTCTATTTTAGAAGATGTTTTTTATTATGGCGTGTGACAAATATTTTTAAGGATTATTTTCTGCTAGAACCTATGAAACATGGTTCTTTAGGTTTGTGACATGATTAGAAAATGGAATCGGCTAGATAGGAAGATGGATTTTTTATAAAATAGTCTAGCTTGAGAAGCTTTATTCTTTCACTTGACGAGAAAGTTACACTTAATAAAAATTATTTGGCTTATAAAATTTACAATGAACCTTTGTTGATTTTGCTCTTCCATTTAGGGCATTTCAAAAGATAATTCATTAAAGGGGACTTTTGGAGAGAAAATCTATTTTTTTGCGAATGCGTGATGCTAGGTCATTTTTGCTTTTGGAATTTTGAATTAGTGTATTGATTGGGGATGTATTCCCTTCTTTTAGTGCTATTTTGGCTGCCAGTGTTGCTGCCAGTTCTTTTGTTTCTTCACGTAGTTCTTCTAGCACTTCCTGGTTATCTGTTTTGTCAGGTTCATGCGTTTGGATTTTTTGTAAACGTTGCTGATAGTGTACAATTTTTTCACGCATCATTTTTCTTTTCCTTGAAGATATTTGTTGTGGTGATCTTTTGTTTTATGGCTATCGCTTCTTTGGTAGGAATGCCTTGGGTGGGGAAGTGTAGACGATAAAGTTGTTCTGTTACTTGGTTTAGTTGTATTTTCTGTTGAACGTATTTTTTTTGTAAAGATTCGTACTTTTGTTGATTCTTCGCTATTTCTACGGCATGTTGTGCGCGAAGAAAATCATGGTTTGCTTCTATTTCCGCGTGTGATAACGGAATTTGCGCACAAATATCTTTATGCGCAAAATGAATGGCTTTACGCCAAATAAGAGGGGACAAAAGCACCAGTAACCAAGAAATGGAAGCAACGCCAAGAATAAAAAAAAGAAACGATTGAATAAGCATGATACCCCTTTTCAAGTCAGAATACGTTTAAAACGGATTCCATGTCGGTTTAGGTGTTAATTTTAAATATCCTATATTGATACCAAGACGTGCACCGATTCCTGTCCGGATAGGGATTAGCAAGGTATCATGGTATTTGAGAACATGAAAACCAACACCTGCAATTAAATAGGCCGAACCTGAAATACCACCATAGCGCCCCCATAAATTATTTATGTTATTAAGATTGTAAACCAAGATCATAAGACGGGAACCTTGACCGCCAAAATCCCATCCTACTGAGGGGCCTTGCCAAAAAACTTTATGCTGACCATAGCTTTTGGTAAAAACTTTTCCTTCGCCATAGGTTAATCCAGCAAAAAAGGCACCAGAAGCTTCTTCTCCTAAGATATAGGCATTAGGATAACCGTATTGTGAAAAAATATTTTGAATGGCAACGGCTAGACCGCTGGCTGTTTTTCCAAAAAAAATATGACCAGAATCAATAATTTCTTGGAGTGAATAATGAGGTTCGTTTGGTTCTATTGGTTTTAGTTGAGAATGTGCAGTGCTTATGCTGACGAATAAAAGGAAGATTAAAGATATAATGTTTTTGTAGCAGTATTTTAGTAGAGAGAGAGCCATGGAGTTTTCTCCTTTTATTAGTAACAAACAAAAAGATAATATTAGGATTTTCATTCTATTCAAATAAAAAATAAGATGTAAGGTTATTTAAATTCTTGAATTTATTTCTGAAAATTTTTTTAGCATGATTGTTAATGTTTTATCTTATGCATCAGATGTTAAGAGTTTTTCTTTAAGATAAAGTTTGTTTTTTGAACTTAGGAGTTTTCAATCGTTATGACGTTCGCTATTTCTTTAAAACCTATGGATCTTGCTGCTTTGCTTTGTAGTCGTATTTGCCATGATTTGATTTCACCTGTGGGGGCTATTCAAAATGCAATGGAGCTTTATGATGAAGGAGGCGCTGAAGAAGATGCTTTGCAATTGGTGCGTTTGTCTATTGCGAGTGCTTCTGCACGTTTACAATTTGCGCGATTGGCTTTTGGTTTTGCTGGTGCAAGTGGAGGACAAATAGATACACAGACTGCAGAGCAGGTTGCTCAGCAATATATGCAGCAAGAAAAAGCAACTTTAAAATGGCAAGCTCCCTCTTTTTTATTACAAAAAGATGAAGTTAAACTTTTACTTAATTTGTTATTGATTGCAAATGCAACGGTTTCTCGTGGCGGTGAAATTGTTGTGATGATTGTGCAAGAGGAAAATAAACGTTTATTTCGATTTGAAATCTTCGGTAAAATTCTCCGTATTCCTCCTCATTTTCTTGCATTATATCATGGAGATGTTCAAGAAGAGCTTATGGATGCACATGTCATCCAATTCTATTATACAATGTTACTTGCTGAAGTGACAGAGATGAAAATAAATATTGATGAAAGAGATGGCTGTATTGTTTTAGAAAGTGTAAAAAAACTTTGAATAAGAGAGAAGCGCTTAAGCCATGTTGGCGAGAAAGAAACTTCGATCAAATTTACGAGCGATAAAATTATATTTTTAAATAGAGTGTGGCTACTGTTTAAGCTTTAAGCGCTTTCTATATAAAACTGTTTATGTGCGAGTTTTTTTATTTGTGACAGAAAAACATTTGGGGAAAAATCTCGGCCCGCTACACCCCGAGATTTTACAATGTATATTTTCACTGTTTAAGCGGTTTTGCGTACGTTTTCTTCCACTGGATCACGCAATACATAACCACGTCCCCAAACAGTATCAATGTAGTTCGCACTAGAAGAGATTGCTTCCAATTTTTTCCGCAGTTTACAGATAAACACGTCGATAATTTTTAACTCTGGTTCATCCATTCCACCATAGAGATGATTGAGAAACATTTCCTTGGTAAGGGTGGTTCCTTTGCGTAGAGAGAGAAGCTCTAGCATTTGGTACTCTTTACCAGTTAAATGAACGGGGCGTCCTGCAACTTCGACGGTTTTTGCATCTAGGTTGACGGTGAGATCACCGGTAACAATAACAGATTGTGCGTGCCCTTTAGAACGACGAACAACGGCATGAATACGCGCAATGAGCTCATCCTTATGAAAAGGCTTCGTCATATAGTCGTCTGCCCCAAAACCAAAACCACGAACCTTGTCCTCAATAGCATTCATACCAGAAAGAATAAGAACAGGTGTTTTTATCTTTGCTAATCTCAAAGTCCGCAAGACATCATACCCTGACATATCGGGAAGATTTAAATCAAGCAAAATGATATCATAATCATAAAGCTTTCCTAAATCGATACCTTCTTCACCTAGATCAGTGATATAGACATTAAAATTGGCTGACTTTAGCATCAACTCAATGCTTTTAGTAACCGCTCTATCATCTTCAATTAATAATACGCGCATTTTAGATCCCTCATTTTGCTCCTTCACGAATCATAAAGGAGCATTTCTATTTTATAAACAGTTGGTAAAAAACACTGTTATAAAAAACTATGAAATCAAACACTTATAATAAGCATTTATGAACATTTCAGTAGTACGCGTAACGATCACTACTAAAATCCCCATTATCCATGATAGTGGTTAACAAAATATTTTTATTTTTGAAAGAGGATACAAAATTATTTTAGAAAAATTGCATATTTTTTTAAATTATAAAAAAATAAAGGACTTTTTTATAATTTTTGACCTAAAAAAATTTTTTATAAAAGAGCATTGTAAATGACTTTTTTACAATTTTAGTGTTTGTTTACGGAGCTTTAAACCTCTTTATTTTATGGTGAGGGGAAATAAAAAATAGTTATTGCTCTTTAAAGAAGGTTGTGTGTGCAGATGCTTTAGGAAAAGGCAAGGTTATTATAGTGTCAAGTTAATAGATTGTTTTTGTCGGATAGACATACAACTAAAAAGATATGTTATGTATTGGGTGTGAATGCGTGTTTTGAGTTGCCGCAGTCAAGGAGTAGTGAGTATGAAGCCACGGGAAAATATGGTGCGATTAAGGATGTTTCAAGTGCGTGGAAAGCGCCGTGAAATTGCACAGCTTGAGATGATGATCGCGGAATTTGAACGAATGGTATTAGAACTGGAAGCGCAGATTACTCATGAAGAACGCAAATCTGGAAACAATGATGTTAACCATTTTGCTTATTCTGCTTTTGCACGTGCAGCGCGGCAAAGACGTGATAATCTGATCAATTCAATTCGTGATTTACAGCTTCAAAAAACAAATGCTGAAATTGCTCTCCATGAAGCCAATACAGAGCTGCAACGTGCACAGCTTTTGGAAGCACGTGACAAGAAGACTGCTGCGGATGATGAAGATATTTTCATTCAATCTAATTCAATGGCGGGTTAATCCCATGACTGGATGATTAAAAACGATCATCGAAAAATCAATACTTTGTAGATTTATCTGTCTAAGATAATATAAAACAGCCAAGCTTAATAGAAGCTTGGCTGTTTTATAAAGTACTCTATGTTATCGAATCACGATCAATGACAACTTAATGTCTGTAGTCTTGAATCTTGGTTGTTCGTAATCCCGCTAAACCGTGTTCATCGATCAAACTTTGCCATGAAAGAAATTCTTCCACCGTCAAAGTATAACGTTGACACGCTTCATCGAGGCTTAACAATCCACCTCTGACGGCTGCAACAACTTCAGCTTTGCGACGAATCACCCAACGCCGTGTGGTTTGCGGCGGTAGGTCAGCAATTGTCAGTGGACTTCCATCGGGCCCAATAACATATTTCATTTGTGTTTTTATCAAATTAGTCATCCTTATCCTCTACCTTTTAGTCAAGGACTTGATTCGTTTATAGAGCATGAAATTTAAAAAAGAGCTAAACGCGCTGAAAGAAAAAATTAATAAAATGACTGGATGTATATAAAAGAGGTTCAAGTCAAGTGTATAGAAGAGCCTTTTGCAGCATTTTGCAGGATTTTAACAAGAGAAAAAAGGTTTTCTTAAAAAGGTTTCTCCCAAAAAGACTTTCATTGTGCCTTATTTCTATCACTCTTTTTTATTTACAGCTGCTCTTATGAAAGGAATGCTAAGGTTGTGGAAAGGATAAAAAAACAATATAAAGGCAACCAATGGTATAAAAGTAATGAAGAAGCATGCAGCAAAATGTTAACATATGGATATCCATTAAAGAGATTATTAAATAAATAGAGCACTAAGTAGAGAATGAATACATGTTTTTAAACAGTCTTGATTTACCAGGACCACCTGAGGATTCTCGCATTGTTGTTGCAATGTCGGGGGGGGTTGATTCATCGGTTGTTGCAGGCCTTTTGAAAAAGGAAGGATATAATGTCATTGGCATTACATTGCAGCTTTATGATCATGGGGCTGCAACGCATCGGGTAGGGGCATGTTGTGCGGGGCAAGATATTGAAGATGCACGTCGCGTTTCAGAAACGTTGGGAATACCGCATTATGTTCTTGATTACGAAAAGCGCTTTCGCGAAGCTGTCATTGATCCTTTTGCAGAAAGCTATGCTCATGGTGAGACACCTGTACCATGTATTGCGTGCAATCAGACGGTTAAGTTTGCTGATTTATTAGCAACCGCACGCGAATTGGGGGCAGATGCTTTAGCTACGGGACATTATATTCGTTCACGTTCCCATGGAGCCCATCGAGCCCTCTTTCGTCCTCTCGATAACGATCGTGATCAGAGTTATTTTCTCTTTGCAACGACACAAGAACAGATTGATTATTTGCGTTTTCCTCTTGGTGACCTTCCCAAAGCGCGCGTTCGTGAAATGGCCGCAGAAATGGGCCTTATGATTGCTAATAAGCATGATAGTCAGGATATTTGTTTTGTACCACAAGGAAAATATTCAGATGTTATTACAAAATTGCGTCCAGAAGCTGCTAATCCTGGCTTTATCGTTCATATCGACGGAACGATTTTAGGTAAACATTCAGGAATTGTTAATTATACCGTTGGTCAACGTCGTGGGATTGGGGTGTCAACGGGGGAAGCGCTTTATGTGGTTTATCTTGATGTAGAAAATGCACGTGTTATTGTGGGGCCGCGTGAAATGTTAGAAACGCATAGGCTTTTTTTACGCGATGTGAATTGGCTTGGTGATGAGTCGTTGGATAATTTTCCTTCTCAAGGTATTGAATTAGCTGTAAAGGTGCGTTCAACACGTCCTCCTCATCTTGCACGCTTGCATTATAAAGAAGGTGTTTTTTCCGTTGATCTATTGGAATGTGAAAACGGTGTGGCACCGGGGCAAGCTTGTGTTCTTTATGATGGAAATGGTCATGAGGCACGTATTCTTGGAGGGGGATTTGTAACGCATTCAGAACGCGCGGCCGATACTGAAATGATGTTAAAACGTGTTTTGTGCAATTCCGAAACACAAGATTCTGTTTCTCTTAAACTTAAAACAACGGTTTCATAAAAAGATAGTAAATTGATTTATAATAATAATTTATAGCCTTCAACTTGTATAAGAGGCTGGTGTAATGGTGTAAGGCTTTCTTATTTCAAATTTGTTTTTATAATTGAGTCCAGCAAAATCGTATCTTTTGTACATCATAAGCAGGATTAGGGAGGGGAGTGATGAAAGAGAAATACTTTTATCAATGCTCTCGTTAGAGGATAGAACCCTTTGCATATTGTTAAGATAACACATTGATTTATAATGATAATATAGAGTTATTCAACTTGAATGAGAATTCTGAATAACGTAAGCTTCACTCGTTTCAAATCTGTTTATTTTGAATCAATCAAAATCACTTGCTTGTACGTCACAAGCGGGGCTTGTATGCGGGTAAAATTATATAAGAAAAGACTAAATGGCTTTTCATGAACCGTCTTAAGTGCCAAGGTTAGTCGCAACACTCAAAAGCTGACAGAATAGTGCGATGGTGCCGGTTTGTTACTCCATAAACGTAAAGATGGGGGGATCAATATTTATAACTGATGATTTATAATTGGTGGGGTTTTATCGTTATACCATTCACGGGCGCCGCCGTGAAATGGGCTTGGGTGCACTTTGAGAGATGTTTCTTTAAAGAACATATATTATCGAATATTTTTACAACTTAAAGTATTTTTGACTATTCAAAGTCGGTGAAATGCGCAAGGGCAATTCCTGAGGCAGTGGCAACATTGAGGCTGTCAAAGCCTGCAGTCATGGGAATACGTAAGGTGTTTGATTGTTGTAGTATATGGAGGGGCAAACCATCGCCTTCTGTTCCAAAAATAAGAGCCATTCTTTTGGTTTTTTGGGCTTGCTTGAGTGTGTGTGAGGCAGAAGGGGAGAGTGCATAAAGATGAAAGTATTTATCTTTTAAAGCCGCTAGAATGTCATTTATATCAGCGTTTTGCGTATAGGGAACTTTTAGAGCTGCGCCGGCAGAAACTCTAATTGATTTGCGATAAAGTGGATCGCATGAGGTCTTGTCGACAATAATGCCGTGACTGGCAAAAGCGGCTGCATTACGAAAAATTGATCCCATATTATCGTGATTCGAAATACCACATAAAACCAGAATCAAAGCTTTTTCTGGAAGATTTTGTAAAAAACTTTGTAATGATGGGAGCGTTTTGCGTTTACCGATACCCAGAATACCACGATGAACATGGAAACCGGTGATATCGTCCATAACTTTTTGTGGAACGCAATAAATAGGACATAGAGGCTGTGTCTTTTCTAAAAGCGGTAGAAGCCCAGGGAGACGTTTTTCTACGATAAGCAGTGAGAGGGCAGTAAATTCTTTCGAATGCAATAAGGCGGATACTGTTATTTTACCTTCAGCAATAAATTGCTGTTGTCGTCCAACGAGATCTTTTTCACGGATATTATGATAGTCTTTCAGACGTGGATCACTCGTTTCGTCGATTGTTGTGATATTCAAATGCATTGCGATATTCTTAATGTTTTTTTCCAATTTTCAGATATTAAAATTTGCTGCATTTTTTAAGAGAGATAAAAGAACATTATTTTTTTAAACCTATAGTAGAAATAATATTGACAACCTATATCAATGGGTGTAAAGTAAAAATACTGATACGGGATAAAAGATTTTGTTTTCGTATCGGTTACAGTGTCTTGGGTCCCCGCTATTTCCCAAGTTCTGTATGCCCTTAATTTTAAGGGAAAAGAATCTGGGTCCCCAATGCCCAGATTCTTTTTTTTGGGTGTAATTTCTCTTTTTTATTTTAAGTTTTCTAGCAATCATATTTTGAAACTTCCTTAAGCTGTAAGATTACAGGTGCTTATTGATTTTTTCTAAGGTGAAAAGATGCCTATAGATAGGGGTATAATGCACATCATAGGATTTAAAAAAATAATGAATGATCATGAAGCATTCAAGCAAAAGAAAGTTTTTGTTCATGAGACGTGAGATAGCATTAAGTTATTAAGAAAAGGATTCATGAAGGCCATGTGTTTCATTGCTCTTAGGGAAAGTTCTTTATTGATGATTTGTCTCTCTTTATCCTTTATTGGTGGTGTTCGTATTACTGAGCAGTTCTCGCGATAACGATGGTGAGCTGAGGCATTTAGTGTATAATAAATCTTCTGTAAGATTGAGAAGATATTGATGATATGTCAAAAATAGCATTATAGGATTGAAAACATTTTTCCTTATTTCGTGAAGAAAAGGACAGGGTTTATGGAGGCAAAAATCAATATACAAAGCTTAACTTTATATTCTATTTTTATTGCATGTATTGTTTTTGCTTTGAAATATTGGGCATATCACATTACGGGTTCTGTTGCACTTTATTCTGACGCATTGGAATCAATTGTTAATATTCTTGCGTCATTGGCAGCATGGTGGGCTGTTAAAGTGAGTATGAAGCCAGCGGATCATGATCATCCCTTTGGACATCATAAAGCAGAATATTTTTCCGCGATTCTTGAAGGAATCCTCATTATTATTGCGGCAATTGTTATTTTAAGAGAAGCATGGATAGCGCTTGCTACCGTTAAATTATTGCAGAAACCCGGAGTATGGCTTGTTATTCAGCTTGTTGCAACGGTCATAAATTGCATGTGGGGCGTGGTTCTTATTCGGCAGGGAAAACGTCATCGCTCACCGGCTCTTAAAGCTGATGGTGTGCATTTTATAACCGATGTTTTTACTTCGCTTGCAATTTTAATTGGTTTGATTGCTGGTTTCGTAGGAGGATGGGGCGTTTTAGATCCTATTTTAGCGATAATTGTTGCTATTAATATTCTTTTACAGGGATGGAAGATAATTAGGAATGCTGTTCAAGGATTAATGGATGTTGGTGTTGAATTGAATGAAACCATGCGGATTCGAGAGCTGATTTCTGCAAATGCATCTGGTGCGCTTGAGGTTCATGATTTACGCACGCGTGTTGCTGGTAGGGTTACTTTTATAGAGTTTCATTTGGTTGTGCCCGCTGTCATGCAGGTTGGAGAAGCCCATAAAATTTGTGATAAAATTGAAGGTGCTCTTCAAAAAGAACTTGATAATGTGCGTATTTCTATTCATGTCGAGCCTGAAGATGAGGCCAAATTGCCTCCCGGTACAACGATGATCCCTTTTATATAAAAAGATTTTTTCAAGTTTCTTATCATGTTACGAATATTTTATATTACCAACATTAATTTTTTACGATGAGGTCGTTTATATCTCTTGAAAATATAATGATGCTCTTCTGTTTATTTTATTTTTTCACCAATAAAGCTCAAAGATTAAGCCTTATTATCTAAGGCAAGATTCATTTTGTTGCCAAACACAGTCATTTAAGGTGTGTTCAGATAAAGCCTATAAATAAAGTTTATAAAATGCGATCTGTTAAGTGTTTTTAGAGTGTGCGGTAAATATTTAACAGTAGGGCTTTTAAAATTTGCTTAAGAGGATAAATTGTTGACGGAACCGTGAATAAATCTCTTTTTTTAAAGGCGAAGAAGCATGAAATTTTCATACTAAGTTTAATCAGATTTAATTATAAAGTTTATATAAAAATCAGGAATAGAATTTTTATGTTTGTGATCATCGATGAATTATTATGACGATGAGTAACAAATGTATTTTATCTATTGATACAATCTTATTGGCTTATAATAATTTATTATTCTGTAAGTTGCATGAGAGATATGAATACAGCATTAATTGATATGCCATAAACTGAAGAGAGCGATCAAATTTTTTAAAATACTTTGTGAAACAACAGTCGTAACCTATCTAGCTTTACTTAGTTTGAGAATATGAAAGGAAAGCATGATACAACAATAGAGTTTTGCTTGTCTTCAGCTTTCAGCCAGTAGAAGTGATTATCAATCCGCTATTTATCTAAAAATGATTTTATCATATTGATATACAAAGTGAGCATCAAAACAATTGTTTTTCTTTTAAAACTATCAATAAATGTGACTGTATCTGTATAGTTTGTATAAAGTTAGATATTTACCTGAATAACTTCATACAAGCTATAATAGAGAATTTCCTTATTATTATGATGTTATTCAAGGGCTCTTAAAACAATGATTCCTAGTGTTTTTCCAATATAATCCATAAAAGGGGAATCGACGACTTTTTTATTTTCTTTTCGTGAAGAAGCATTTCGTAACATGGGTCCTTTATCTGTCATGATAAAGAACCCTACATGTGTTACATCCAATCCAGGAAGCTTTGTATAAATGCCAATGAAATCGCCTGATTTTAAACGGCTTATAACCTCTTCATTAATAAAGTTACTTGGAATATACGTTATTGTGCGTTTCACAATTGGAAGTCCAGGAAGATAGCTTTCATCATCTGCTTTCTTATTGAGATATTTTTCTATGCTTACCGCATGAGGACTTATTTCAGTGGTAATATCAGTGGCGAGTTTATATTCTCTATACGCCCAGTCTGTAAAAAAATGTTTTCGATTTAAAAAATGAACATTTCCCTTAATATAACGCGTTCTTATAACGTTATTGATGAATTCTTTTGGAGATGTTGATGTGCGCAATGCTTCAACATAATCTAGATAAGTGAAGCAATCTAAGCCTCTAAAGTCAATGATGAGTTTTTCTGGTGTATTTTCTGAGCCATGTAACATATTGGCTTTGTAAGGTGTCCCTAAAAAAGCTTCAGAAAGAAACTCAATCAGGGCTCGCTTTTCGTGATCATTTGTTTCAGCACGCCTTTTGAGAAGAGCATTTAATTTATCTAAAGTATAGGGATCTAGCGCAACGTTGGTTATTTGTTGGTTTTCTATTTTATTTTCTAAAACATCCTCTTGTGAATCAGAATTTTGAACATCACATCCCGTTACGAACAATAAAGTGAGAATGAGTTGGGATATTTTTCGCATTTTATACATCATTTTTGCATTAACCGTTCATAGCCAGTTCCCACTAAAAGTGTTATTTTCTCACGCTTAATTGAATCTCATCATAGCATATAATCATTGAGTACCTCAAATAAATATGATCAGTTTTTCTACGGTGTTAAGTTATTGTGATACTGTTGCTTTAGCCTGTCGCATATTTTGAGAGGAAAAAATTTTAAGCGCTTATCTTTTGGAAGATTTCAATTTTTGTAGGTGATCTGCTCGATCAAATAGCATTAAAATTCTTGAAAGTAATCGTTACGAAAAGAGGAAATGGTGTTTTATAAATCAAGAATAATTTCTCTAAAACTATTGGATATATTCTACATTAACTGATATTTTATTTATAGTTTATCCTTATGAATATTTATTCGTATAATATAAAAAATATTTTTTGTAATTTTAAAGTAATATACTAATTAACTAAAAATTTATATTTTTATCTTGACTCTTTCTTAAATTTTTACTTTGTTATTATTTTTGATGATAATAGTAGACAGTATAGAGTACTTAAAAAGAAGGTAGTTAAATGAGCGCGGGGGAGTAACTGTACGTGTAAAATAGTGTGTATGTGTTATGCAAAATCAGATGCTCAATCCGAAATTTGTGCAGCGTGGGCTCCTTTTAGTGTTCATCACTTTATTATTAGATATTCTTGCCATTGCGATTATTTGTCCTGTTTTGCCTGAATATTTTTCTCAGTTAACTGGAAAAGATGTGAGTACATCTTTTGTAGAAAGAGGAAAATTACTTGCAGCTTATTCAGTGATGCAGTTTTTGTTTGCTCCTGTTATTGGCAATCTTTCTGATCGTTATGGTCGTCGTCCTATTTTGCTTGTTTCTATTATCTGCTTTGCTCTTGATAATCTGATATGTGCTATAGCATGGAGCTATTCTATGTTATTTATCGGGCGTCTTTTGTCGGGGATAAGTGGTGCTAGTTTTGCAACTTGTACAGCTTATCTTGCTGATATATCAGATGAAAAAAATCGTACACGCAATTTTGGTCTCTTAGGTATTGCATCCGCATTAGGGTTTATTTTGGGGTCGTTTATTGGTGGCTTTTTAGGTCAGTTTGGACCGCGTATTCCATTTTATTTTGCTGCTGGTTTTTCACTCATTAATTTTATTTTTGCTTGGGTTATGCTGCCTGAAACTCTCTCGTTATGGAATAGGCGCTTTTTTAATATTAAACGGGCAAATCCCTTAGGTGCTTTTTGGCAATTGAAGCAATATCCAATGGTTCTTTGGGTGTTGTTGGTCTTTTTTCTTTATTGGTTTGCGGAATCACTATGGCTCAGTATTTGGGCATTCATTGCAAAAGAACGCTATGATTGGAGTTCGTTTTCCATTGGGCTTTCTTATAGTGTTTTTGGGATAGGCCAGTTTATTGTCGTCGCTCTTATTTTACCTTATTTTTCTAAACGATGGAGTGATTGGCGTATTACGATAGTGGGGCTTTTGTTTGCATCCGTTGCTATGCTGGGTTATACTTTTGCAACAAAAGGGTGGATGGTTTATATGGTCTGTGCGTGTACAATGCTTGAATATCTTGTTCATGCACCTATTCGTGCTATTGCTTCAGCGCAGGTGCCGACAAATGTACAAGGAGAATTGCAAGGAGCGATGACCTCTGTTTTTTCATTGAGTTTAATATTTGGTTCGGTTTTTTATATTTTTCTCTTTGAATGTTTTACAGATAAAAATGCACTGTTTTATTTTTCTGGTGCTCCTTTTGTTGGAGGCTTTTTGCTTCTTGTCTTTGCAACAGTCATTTTTACCTTGCGGGTACGTTAATTTATTGAATGGGATTGGTAAAAATATTTTTCTAAAAGATGCCAAAAAAATTACATTTGATAAGCAATTTTTTTGTGATGTTGTTATGTTTATCAATCAACATGCACCCCTAACGCAGCCGCATGTTTAAAATAAAGATTATAGAGGGTCCAATGTTATCCGAGCAATCCTCGTTATTGTATGCTAGATGAGAGCAAGCGTGTTGTGTATTTCTATTTGTATAATCTTTAAAACAGGAAGACAATCTAATCTGGGGAGAATATGAAGTTTTAAAGATGAAAGCCAATCACTCGCTTTACCAGTTTCTTTTAATTTAGCTTTATGGCTTTCAAAAGCATTGGGAGCACTATCTTTTAAATAATGAAAATTACGCATTGCCTCACGCTTTTGTTTGTTCTGTTCTTTAATGGAGGCATCCCTTATGAATATAAGAACACTATTGCATATTCATTGGCTTGCTTTAAAAAGACGTTTTTTTAAGTACGTTAAGCTTATTTCACGATGTTGTTTGTGAATGGTATAACGATAAAGCCCCATCAGTTATAAATATTGATCTCCTCCATCTTTATGCTGGTGAAATACTGGCACCATTACACTATTTACCAGCCCCCAATGTTGTGACAGCTCTTGACCCTTGATATAATTGTACAGTTTACTCCTTTTAAAAATAGTTTTTTATCGACACATTATCTTGCCTAGCGTGTGTAAGCTTATGACTTTGATTGATACAATCCTAAAAGGAGAGGTTTGAGAATGAGTAGGGGGGAGAGAAAAAAATTTTTACGCTATATCGAGCGTTCTCATTTACATTGCAAAATATAATACTTATCCCATAAATTGTCGGTAATAGTATTGTGATATGTAGAAAAACGATATCATCCGAAGAAGAGAATCTAGGGTGCAGTATTTTGTTTTAAGAGATTTTTTTATAATTCATAATGAGATCAGAAAAATGCTGAAAGAGGTAGTGGCTATCTTGTGGTCCAGGAGAAGATTCAGGGTGATATTGAACAGAAAAAACGGGCTTTCCAATAATTCGAATACCACAGTTTGAACCATCAAAGAGAGAAATATGTGTTTCTTGAACATGTTTTGGTAAAGAAGTTGCATCAACTGCAAAACCATGATTCATTGATACAATCTCAACTTTTCCAGTATTAAGGTCTTTAACGGGGTGGTTGGCGCCATGATGTCCTTGGTGCATTTTTATGGTTTTTGCACCAACTGCCAGAGCAAGAAGTTGATGACCAAGACATATTCCAAAAATCGGTAAATTATGCTCAATCAATGTGTTGATTGTTGGGAGCGCATATTGAGCTGTTGCTGCGGGATCTCCGGGGCCATTGGAAAGAAAAATACCATCAGGTTTCATGGACAAGATTTCTTTTGCCGTTGTGTGGGCAGGCACAACAGTAATGCGTGCTTTTTGCATCGCTATAAGGCGAAGAATGTTGCGTTTAATACCATAGTCGATGGCAATAATATGAAGATTGTGCACATTGTTTGTACCATATCCCTTATTCCAATGCCACGGTTCTTCATCCCATTGCATTGATGATTGAGATGTTACTTCTTTCGTAAGGTCAAGATTGACGAGACCGTGCCATTTTTGTGCACGTTTTTTTAAAGAAGAAATATCAAAATTTCCATTAGGATCATGCGCAATGACAGCATTTTGTGCACCCCTTTCACGAATAAGAATTGTGAGCGCGCGTGTATCAATACCACAAAGTGCAATAATTTTACGCGCTTTAAGCCATTGATGAAAGTTTTCATTGGCACGATAATTTGAAGGATGGGTAATGTCTGCCTTGAAAATAGCGCCAACAGCACCATGATAGTTGAGAGGGGTGAGGGCTTCAATATCTTCACTATTTGCCCCTACATTTCCTATATGTGGAAAAGTAAAATTAACGATTTGTTGTGTGTATGATGGGTCGGTGAGGATTTCTTCATAGCCTGTGATGGCGGTATTAAAACACACTTCAGCTTCAGCAACACCTGTCGCACCTGCTCCTTTGCCTTCGATAACAGTTCCATCCGATAAGACTAAGAGAGCTGTAGGTTTGCTGATACTCCAAGGGCTGTGAGATGAAGTCGTCTGTATCATAGTGTGTATCCACAATTTATTCTCTGAAAGGCATGATGATCAACTTTACAAAAAAAATCATACCTTTAACAGATGCTGTGTCTATTATTCTAGTTATGTTTTTCTTAGAGTAGAGTGTATAAGGGTATTCCATGAAGAGGTAAAGTCTTGTTTTTATCTTTTCATAAGAATGCATTCTTAAATTATTTTTTATTCTGCATTGAAAGATGGATAAAGATTGGTTAAAAGGCCCTTTCTGCTTAAACAAAATTGGATAAGTTTATGTTGCGTGACCAGATTGATGGGGCCCTTAAGGCTGCTTTGAAAGCGCAAGATAGTGCGCGTCTTGCTACACTTCGTTTAATGAATGCTGCGGTTAGAGATCGTGATATTCTTTATTATGATGAAGGGAGGTTAGAAGTAGATGATCAGCAGATACAGTCTGTTTTCACAAAAATGCTTCAACAGCGTGAAGCTTTAATGCGTGTGTATAAGGAGTCTGGTTGCTTGGAGTTAGTAGAGAAAGAACAAGCAGAAATAGACGTTATTCGTGAATTCCTTCCCTATCAACTTAAGGAGATGGAAGTAGAAGAGGTTATTTGTGAGGCTTTAGCACAAACAAGAGCTGAAAAATTACGTGATATCGGTAAGGTAATGGCGTGGCTTAAGGAACGGTATGCGGGACAAATGAATTTTTCTAAAGTGTGCAATAGTCTTCGTCAAAAGCTGCAATAGGTTTTATCAATTTAAGGGAATTGGAAAATATTTTTTATTGTGCGGGACTCTTGTAGATCAGAAGAATATTGATCAATAGTATTTATATTATATGTAAAGCTCTTATCAAAAAATCATTCTTTGAAATAAATGAATCTATTTTCGGGAGATCGTGGAGCTGTAAAATGTTTTTTCTGTCTTATATTTTACTGTTTTTTTAAACTGTTGCATCATTGAAAAACAAAAAGATTATCGTTTTTTTATGATTCAAAGTGCTTATTTAATTCAAGAGTTTCTATTATTTTGCAAGAGTGTTGATTATTCGGCAAGATATTTTAATCCGGATAATCTTATTAATGTTGTGCGTATTTACTTAATTCAAGCGCTGGTTTTCATGATTATGATAAGAAAGGCAGAACTTTAAAATGCTTTTGGTGGGGAATATTTTGAAGCGGAGATTAAGAGATATTTCGAAAAAGAAGTCTTTGTGTGTAATCTGTATTGAGATGATTTTGAAAATTATTTTCTCTGATTAAGTCCTTTTAAATTATAAAAAATCTGTAAATTATGCAGAATAAAATGAGTATCCTCTATTTATGGGGAAGATATAGTGGTGAATCGGTTAAAAACAGTTCGGTTAGCAACAATGGCTTTCCTGTTAGCCGCAAACGGGAACGGCGTGCCCATAGCATGCCTTGTTGGCCAATATGAATGTAATCGCGGGTTAGTTTATCACTGTTAAATAAATAGTGTCCTAGGGGGACAGTTCCCAGATGCATCAAGGCTTGATTGTAGTGAAGGGTTTCTTCTGGGATTACAGTGCGTCCAAGAAGCCAAGGTTTATTATCTCCCATCAATATAATTTCACGCAGCCAATAACGTGTACTCTCGGGAAGATGTTCTGCTTCTTCTTTTAATTTATTTCGCGTAATAAAACATTCGCGTTTTGGTTGAATTTGGAGACAGGTACAATATTTTTTTAATCGAAGCGTCATCGAACCGGATTCCATGAGCCAATCGCGAATGTTTTCTGGTATGGAGGGATTTTGATCAAAGAGCCACTTTAGAGGTGGTAAGATGGAATCTTCAAAGTCAGACATCATTTTACTCCGCATCTAAAGTTCTATTTCGTATGTTGTGCTGAGTGAGCTCAAGAGATGGTTCTATTGTAATACGGGCGTATAAAAGCAGCAAGATTTTAACAGGAAAATATCAAAGGGAAAATCGAAAGCAAAGATCTTTAAAAGAAGATATGTGAAAGATAGGTTATAAAGTTACTTTGATAACATGAGGGGAATGGGTGGAATATTTCGTGCTTTGATATTCGTTTGTAATGTATAGGCAAAATGGATGAAGAATTCATTTATGTAAGACGATATAAAGAGAAAATGTTAAGAGGTGCAAAACTCTTATTTTATCCTTGAAAAAATAAAATTATATTCAAATTTAAATCTTTTAAAATAGTTTGTTTTATTAATATTATTGTTTTTTTATTTTTCATACGAGAAAAATTATTTTTATCCTTTGCGCTTACTTCATATTTTTATCTCTTAAGGATGCAAAAGAGCTCTTTGGTTTTTTAGTAAAAATGGTCTTGTTAATAAAGTATATAGGCATTAAGCTTTATGTGATAAGATCTTTTTACCATTATTCGTTTTTGTAACCTATTGCTATGGCAGTGAGATGAGTTGGATTTACACGTTTGGTACGAAAACATGGTACAAAAATGAGTTTGTATTTTATTAAGATAATACATACACCCCTCCTGATATATGTTATGAAAGGGTGCATGATAAAAGTCTTTACTGCTTTTCGTTAAGATGGATGATAATGTATGCTAGAAGTCCTTCGTGAAGCATTTTACCTTCATCCCCAAAATGGTATCAACGCATTACAGTAAAATATTTCTATTTTTACATTAAGCACCAAAAGGTGATTAAATAAATGCTCTATGATCGGATTTTTCGTCCTATCCATATAAGAATACAGGCTCCTATAAAACCCGAAATAAGATAACCCAGCCAACCAGCAAAACTTACACCTAAAAGACTAAAAAGGAAGCTTGCTAAGGCCGCGCCAATAATCCCTAAGATAATATTTAACAATATTCCTGTTTGGCTTTTCATAATATACTGTGCAGCCCAACCTGCAACCCCGCCGATAATGATAGCTGCAATCCAACCGATGTTTGCATTTTCCATGATACTCTCCTTTGCCTGAATTTAGATTGTAACTAGAGTAAACTTTGTAAAGATCAAGGTTTATGCCTTTTTTACCCAGAGGAAAGAATATTTTTGTTAGAGTTTTTACTGATTAAGTTCCTGTATAATAAAATAATATTCCTATTTATATTAGGATAATAAATAATAATCTTAAATATATATAATAAATTTTATTTCGTAAATACATTAATTAACTTGATGTTACGAATCTTAAAAAAGTGAATACTGGTAAAATATTTTAAGAGTGTATAAAGTGTATTTATTAACTTTTTAACTATACTTATCTTCCAAATTTAAAAAATAATTGCGCTTAAAACAATCAAGCAAATAGATATTTAAAGTTTTTGCGTTTGCCAACCGATATCCATATTATTTGAAATGAAATTAAAGCTGTTTTGTTAATGCGTGATAAAATACTGTATAAGTTCAATCTCGAAAAAATATTGATATAAATTTTTATTGGCATAAACAATTATCATTGGGGGAGCATTATTTATCGGTATTTCTTTATTTTACTGCTCCTGTGAAGTGGTGGCTGTTTCATAAGATGAATTTAGGTTGGTACGCTTATGCTTTTTGCTATCTCTTTGTAGAGACCTTTCCCCATACACTCAAGTCTCATTTTGCGACGGCGCCCCTGTGGAGGGGAGTGAATTCATAGAGCCTTATCTTTAGGCTTCATAAACGAGAAAGCTGGCACACCAGCGTATACTGGCCAGGAATGTTGTGGACATTTTGGTTCTTAAGATTCTTCATAAGAGGCATGTTAAGTCCTTTTTATATATTTTTTGTATCGTTTTACTCCATGCAGGATCTCCCACTTTTGCTGTGCAAGCGGATAGTTTTGATTGATGTAACAGGAAACAGGTTTGGAATGAGAAAATCTCACGTTATTCGGGGGGCTTATTCAATATAAAAAGTAAGCTATTATTATAAAGCAATATATTACTTTATATGGCTAACCGTCTTTGCTTTAAAAAGAAAGGTATTCTTTCTTCAAGAGCTTTATTCTACATGGCTAAATCGCTTGTAGAAGTACAAGCGGACGGTTTTGAGGAATACATTATGAATAGCTTCAAATGAAAGAAAGTTACGCTTTTGAAAAGAACACATTTAAATCAATATGTTAAGCAAGCTATTTGAATGTTCAAAACTGAGTAACAGGTCTGGTATGTTTCTTGTTTGATTTATTTTAAAAGTTTAAGTTTTTTCTTCCTTTTCTTCAGCAGGATTGCGTAGGCGCGAACTTTGCAAAAGTCCCTGTTCTTCTAAAATAGGGTAGATCATTGAGGTCAACAGAGAGTTAATTTGTTTGAGGTCGCGAACAGTATCGAGATGAAGACTGGATGATTCTACATTTTTAAGATCCCCTTCACGTAAGCGTTTAAAATGTTTTAAACTCATCTCTTTTTCTAAGTTTCGTAGTTGATCCTTTTTTTGAACCAATAGATGGGCAGTGTGTGTGTCACGGGAGACGAGAACATTAAAGGCGATATGCGCGTTGGCTAGAACAATGGAATGAAAACGAAGAAGATCTCCCCAGCCCTCACTGCTGAACTTTAAATTTTTTTGCTGTTTCTTTTTAACCAGCATGAGCATATTATGAATAATGATATCGCCTGCTTGGTCTAATTTTATACAGGCGCCTAGAAGTTCTTGCATTTGAAGAGCTTCTTCATCCGATAGCTTTTGTCCGGCTAATCGTGCAAGATAAAGTTTGATGGCGGTATGTTTTTTGTCCAGTATAGTATTTAGTTGATTGAGTTCAGCAATAATATTGGGATCGGGATTTTCATAAAGTCCCATGATTTTTTCTAGCATGATGTCGACAAGATCGCAAATATGAATGACTTCACGCATGACATTGGAAAGGGCGAGAGTAGGGCGTTCAAGAACACTCTCATCAAGAGCTGTTTGCTCCGATAAATTAAGTGTTTTATCGGTTTGCGTTTTTGGTATACTCATATGAACAATTTGAGTGGTCAATTTTAAGACCCATTTTGAAAGCGGTATTCCAGCAAGGAGAATGAAAACATTAAAAATAATATGGGCATTGATCACTTGAGTAGGGACGTCATTGCCAAGCCATGTGATGGAGGGCTGAAAGGAGAGAAATAGGATCAGCACAAGGATTGAACCGGCACCACGCATGAGTAAATTCCCCAAGGGAACGAGGCGGGTATTGGGAGAAGCGTTGCGTGTTAAAAGGGGAGCTATAAGAGAAGAGCCAAAGTTAACACCAAGAACCATGATAACGCAAAGTTGCGTATGGATAAGGTCGTAGTTGGCAAAATTAACCAGCAAAATAATTCCTGCAATGGATGAATGTAAGAGGTAAGTTAAGGCTGCAGCCAACAAAAAAGGTGAAACAGGATCGGTTGAAAGGTAACGAATGATGCTTGGTAAAACTTCGCTATCGCGTAAAGGTTCTGTCGCTGTACTGATCATTTGTAAAGACAAAATTAAAAGACCAATACCGATAACAATCCGTCCTATTTGGCGCCATTCACGTTTTTGTGTTGTCATAAAGATACTCGTGCCGATTAAAAGACAAAGGGGGACAACAAGTGTGAGATCATAGGTGAGAATTTTAACAACGAGTGCTGATCCTAATTCTCCTCCACGTACAGCCATAAGTCCCGCTACTCCAGAGACAAAACCAGATTCAACAAAAGAGCCAACGAGAAGCGTTATGGCTGTAGAGCTTTGTAAAATCATCGCTGTAAAAAGCCCAAAACTTACAGCAAACAATGGTTTTGAAATGACGTTCCGCATATTATATTTAAGCCTGTCGCCATAGGCGCGTTCAATTCCTGTGCGCACCATGCGTGTGGCCCAAAGAAGGAGGGAAATAGCGCCAGCCAGATGGAGGAGTACCAATGAACCATTCATGATACTTTTGCTTTCTTGGTTGTTTATGAGTATGCTTGACTCAAAATTGATCAATTAAAGTTTATTGTTTTTACTTCGCTTTTGTTTTTAATGCTTGATTAAAATCATAACCGCTTGGGTTTTGAAAAACCTTTAGACCAAAACTGGGAAGAATCGAATAAAGGTGATCAAAAATATCCCCTTGAATTTGTTCATAATCTAGCCAAACGGTGGTGTTCGTAAAGCAGTAGATTTCCAAGGGTAAACCATTTTCTGTCGGGGGGAGTTGTCGGGCCATAAAGGTCATATTGGGATTGATGTTGATATGCTGTTGTAGATAAGCAAAAACATAAGCACGAAAAGTTCCAACGTTGGTTAAACGGCGTGTATTGGCTAAAATATCAGAATTTTTATCTAATTGAGCGTTCCATTGATCAATTTCGGCTCTTTTTTGCGTGAAGTAATTTTCTAATAAATTAAAGCGGGAAAGATATTTTTGTTCTTCTTCTGTGAGAAAACGGATACTGGATTGATCAATAAAAAGGGAGCGTTTGATGCGTCTGCCACCCAATTCTTGCATTCCACGCCAATTTTTAAAAGGGTCGGTCACAAGTTTACGGATAGGAACTGAGGTAATAGTGTTATCGAAATTTTGAACTTTAACAGTATGGAGGGCAATTTCAATAACATCACCATCGGCACCAAGGTTGGGAATTTCAATCCAATCACCAACACGAACCATATCGGTCGACGAAATTTGAATGCCGGCAACAAGAGAAAGAAGTGTATCTTGAAAAATTAACATGAGAACTGCGGCCATTGCACCAAGACCGGAGAAGAGAATAAGAGGGGAGCGGTCAATTAATGTGGCAACCATTAAAACTGCTGCAATAGCAAAAAGTGCAATTTTAGCAATTTGAATATACCCTTTTATTGGTTTTAGTCGTGCTGTTGGTCGTTGTTCGTAAATGATGTTAACGATATTGAGACAAGCAGAAATTGTTAGAACAACAAAGAAGATAATAAAGGCGTTGGCAACATTATCGACAACAGTGCTGAATGCATCGGGCAATGTTGGGATAAAATTAACGCCGACTGAAAGAATAAAGGCTGAAATGATATTCGCTAGGTATTGAATAGCATTTTGAATATCGGTGGTGGTCTTCTTGGGAAGGAAAGAAGAGAGTTTTTTTGCTCCGTGAATAAGTAACTTTCGTCCGACAAAGTTGATTAAAAGGGCAACTATAGTAAGAATAATAAGCCAAGAAATAGCTTCTAACCACGGATATTGAACAATAAATTCGATCACTTGTTTACTCTCCATTGCTAAAATTATGAACAGTCGATAGATTAAAAATTTACAACTGCTTAAGAGGAAGTCTTGGAATTATGCTCTAAAGTCGTTAAATATGCAAAAAAGAAATTTAAACCTCTGTGAGAGATAATGCGTTTTCCGCCTGATTTCCTTGATGAACTGCGTAGCAACTCCCAATTTCTACAGTGATTGGCCAACGAGTGGACTTTGATCCGCGAAAAAGTAAGCCTTCACGGGGAGATTTTTGGTGTTGTTGTCCATTCCATGGTGAGAAAACACCGAGTTTTCATTGTGATGATCATAAAGGGCGCTATTATTGTTTTGGTTGTGGTGTAAGCGGCGATATTTTTACCTTCCTGTGCGAGCTTGATGGATTAAGCTTTTCCGAAAGTGTCGAGCGTTTGGCTGATTTTGCAGGAATGAAACTACCCGTTTTTGATCCGCAAAGTCATCAACGTCAAATGGAAAAAGCTGACCTTTATGATGTAATGAAAATTGCTACAGATTTTTTTCAGTCCCATTTACGTGATAAAGGAGGTGTGCAGGCACGTCGTTATCTGGAGACACGCGGTGTTACGCAAGAGCTTATAGAGCGTTTTCGAATTGGTTTTGCACCGGTGAGACGTACAGCTTTGAAAGAAGCTTTAATTGCTCGGGGTATTTCAATAAAGCAAATGGAAGAATGTGGACTTCTCACAGCCCATGAGGAGAGTGCAGATTCTTATGACCGATTTAGAAATCGTATTATGTTTCCTATCGAAGATTTGCGCGGACGTGTGGTGGCTTTCGGAGGACGTGCGTTAGAGAAAGAGACGCGAGCAAAATATCTCAACAGCCCTGAAACAGTGCTCTTTCATAAAGGAAATATACTTTATAATGCGGCTGCGGCTCGTAAAAATAGTCGCTTTGTTGGCGATGAAAAAAACCATTCACTTCTTGTTGTCGAGGGGTACATGGATGTCATTGCCTTGACTAAAGCTGGTTTTGAAGGAGTCGTAGCCCCCTTAGGGACAGCATTAACAGAAGCGCAAATTGAGCTTTTATGGCAGATGGGCAAGGAGCCTATTTTGTGTTTTGATGGGGATGATGCTGGTTTAAAGGCTGCTTTTCGTGTTGCTGATCGGGTATTGCCTCTTTTAAAGGTTGGGGTTTGTGTCCGCTTTGTTTTGTTGCCAAAAGGAAAAGATCCTGATGAAATTATTGGTGCTGGTGGTGCGCCCCTCTTTTCTTCTTTTTTACAAAAGGCAATTCCTTTGATTGAGCTTTTATGGTGGCGGGCTACCTATGGAAAGCATTTTGAAACTCCAGAGTCACGAGCAGCGCTCGAAAAACAACTCAAACAACAAATTTTTACGATTAAGGATGAAAATGTTCGTCGTTATTATTTGCAAGATATAAAACAACGCCTTTTTGATTTTTTTCGTCCCTCTTTTTCGAAAAAGAGGGGAGGGAGATATGATCAATTTTCATCCAATAGGATCTTTAAAGATAAATCCTTTTCTCTGTTAGAAAATTCTGAAATCGTACGAAATTCTTCGCAAGCTATTCCTTTGCGTGAAGCCGTGATCTTACTCACTTTAGCTTATTATCCTGAGTTATGGCATGAAAATTTTGAGATTCTCTGTGCGTTAGAATTAAAAAACACACAATTGATGTATTTTCATCAAACAATGTTGGAAATTCTTGGGGATCAGCCGCTTCATGATAAAGAGACAATGGTTGCGTTCTTAGAAAAAAGAGGGCAAAAGGCTTTATTAGAGCGTATGAAACATCTTGTGCAAAATATTGGTATGCGTATTATCTTTGGGGGCGCTTCCATAGAAGATGCACGTGCTATATTAAAACAAGCTGTCTACTTGCATCTTCAGGAACACCACCTACATAAGAGGTTACAGGACATTGAAGAGCAACTTGTAGAAAATCCTAAGAGTGAGGTTTTTGATCTGCTTCGTGAGGTAAAAAATGAGCTAGAGCAGATGCAGGCAACAGAAGCATTAATTGAAGGATTTGGAAGTTTTTTGGATGAAAAAATAGACGGGAATACACAAGATACGATAAAATGATTCGCTTTTTTTATGCGAATCAGTCACTTAGATTTTAGATGAGGAATTTTATGTGGAGTGACGTTTTCATAAAGATGACAATTAAATCATAAAGATAACAGTTAAATTTTAGAATAAATTTTAGGAAAAGCGGGAAATTGGTTCTTACGATCGGGTACAGAGATTATCTCAGAAGCGTTGAGAGGTGTCGGGGAAACTTCTGGAGTTTTCCCGCGTTTTTGTCTGGATGACAGGTTTGTCTGGATGTCACAGCGTGTACAAAATGTATTCTTTCCAATAGTAATCTCTTAAAAGGAAGTATATATGAGAAGCTATTGGTCGATTTTAAGTAAGAACAAAAAAGCTGGTCACATGGAAACTATGGTTACATGGAAACGATGAAGTGATCGAGTGGAGTTATGGTATGGCAACAAAGGTTAAACAGAAAGATAATGCAGAAGTAACAAGCCAAGCGAGTTTGGATGGTCCTCTTCTTGATTTTTCTGATGATGCCATCAAGAAAATGATTAAACTGGCCAAAAAAAATGGTTATGTCACGATGGATGAACTCAATGCTGTTCTTCCTTCCGACGAGGTTACATCCGAACAGATTGAAGATATCTTGGCGATGTTTTCTGAAATGGGGGTTAATGTTGTAGATGATGAGGATGAAGTTGAATCTGAAAATTATGAAGAGGAAGGTACGGTAGAGGGGGGGACTTAGTAGAAGCCTCTAGCCATGCACTTGCAACGACGACGAATAAACGTGAAGTAACAGATCGTACGGATGATCCGGTACGTATGTATTTACGTGAGATGGGAGCTGTTGAGCTTCTTTCACGGGAAGGCGAAATTGCTATTGCCAAGCGTATTGAAGCAGGGCGTGAAACAATGATTGCTGGACTTTGTGAGAGCCCTTTGACTTTTCAGGCTCTGATTATCTGGCGTGATGAATTAAAAGAACAGCGTGTTCTTCTTCGTGAGATTATTGATCTTGAAACGACTTATGCTGGTCCAGAAGCAAAGCAGGCTCCTGTTATCGAGCGAAGTGAAGTTGATAAGATAAAAGAAGAAAAGATGTCTTCGGGTATCCGTAATATGGGGGAAAATGTAGGGGAAAGAAGCATTGAAGAAGACGATGAAGACGATGAGGACGATGTTAACTTATCCCTTGCAGCCATGGAAAATGAGCTTTGTCCTCAAGTTATGGAAACATTAGATTTTATTGCTCAAACCTATGTAAAATTACGAAAATTACAAGATCAACATGTTGAAAGCAGTTTGGCAGAGCGTAAAGAGGGCGCTCTTACAGCTTCTCAAAAGAAAAAATATGTTCAATTAAAGGGTGAATTGATTCAGGCTGTAAAATCTCTCTCTTTGAACCAAAATCGTATCGAAGCTTTGGTTGAACAGCTTTACGATATCAATAAGAGGTTGATTCATAACGAAGGTAAGCTGAAACGAATCGCTAACAGTTATGGTATTGGCCATGAGGATTTTTTAAGAGAATACCAAGGGCGTGAATTAGATGCAGATTGGGTGAATTATATTGCCACTTTGCCTGCACCGGGGTGGAAAGAATTTTCAATGCGAGAAGCAAAAGAAATTCAAAAATTGCGCAGTGAAATACAAAATCTTGCACAAGAAACGGCTATTTCGATTGGTGAATTTCGCCGGATTGTTATGCAGGTGCAGAAAGGTGAACGCGAATCGACCATTGCGAAAAAAGAGATGGTCGAATCTAATTTACGTCTTGTTATTTCAATTGCAAAAAAATATACGAATCGTGGTTTACAGTTTCTTGATCTTATTCAAGAGGGCAATATCGGTTTAATGAAGGCTGTGGACAAATTTGAATATCGGCGCGGCTATAAGTTTTCAACTTATGCCACATGGTGGATTCGTCAGGCTATTACGCGTTCGATTGCAGATCAAGCACGCACTATTCGCATTCCTGTTCATATGATTGAAACAATTAATAAAATCGTTCGTACTTCACGTCAGATTCTCCATGAAATTGGACGAGAGCCAACACCAGAAGAATTATCGAGCAAGCTTTCTATGCCCTTAGAAAAAGTGCGAAAAGTTCTCAAAATTGCAAAAGAACCTATTTCATTGGAGACGCCTGTTGGCGATGAAGATGATTCCCATTTGGGTGATTTTATTGAGGATAGGAATGCATTATTACCCATTGATGCTGCTATCCAAGCAAATCTGCGCGATACAACAACACGCGTTCTTGCCTCCCTCACGCCACGGGAAGAGCGTGTTTTGCGAATGCGTTTTGGGATAGGGATGAATACTGATCACACATTAGAGGAAGTAGGACAGCAGTTCTCAGTGACAAGAGAACGTATTCGTCAGATTGAAGCAAAGGCACTTCGTAAATTAAAGCATCCTAGTCGCTCACGAAAATTACGCAGTTTTCTCGATTCTTAAATAAAGGAATTGATGCATTTTAATCATTCCCCCTGTCTTTTTTATGGAGGGAAGTATTGTGTATTCAGCTTCTTTTTTGAGAAAAATATGGAAATACTTTGAATAATCTAAAAAGTTTACGATATTAAATGTTTTTTGCAGCTTTGGATTTTTGTACCTCTCTGTCTCAAAAGAACAGATAGAGGGCAAAGAGTAGTTATGGAGTAGAAAGGTTGAGGGGGACTTTCAAGAAATGAATGATAAAATATCATCTTGCTTCGAGAAATTCGTTTTTTAGAAATGGAATATCTCAAGAATAAAGTTATCGTGCAGCGTACTATCTTTTGATAAAAAAGTGTATTCTTTACGGAGTTATTCTATCATTTTAGGTGACATATTTTGCTCTTTGTCAGTTGAAAAAGGAATTTTTTAATAGCTTATGTTTATTTATAGGTGCTCTTTTTTGAGTATTTCCTTTTTCTTCAGATAGATTTTGAGAAACTGTTATGAAGTACGCATTGAGTTGAATCCTTGTAAGAGACAAAATTATAGAAATTAAACTTTTAATTTTTTTTATCGATCTTCTTAATTAAAAATGGTGTGCTTGAGTTTATGAATGGAGAACTTCCTTTTTGGAAAGTAAAAAAATTAGAAGAGCTTTCTTTCTCTGAGTGGGAAAGCCTTTGTGATGGTTGTGGCCTTTGTTGTCTCCACAAAGTTGAGGATGATGATACGGGTGATCTTTATGCAACCAGTATTGCTTGTCGTCTTTTAGATGGAGAAACTTGCCAGTGTCGAAACTATGCTCATCGTAAGTCGATTGTACCAGACTGCATATCATTAGACATGACAACAGTTAAAACAGCGCGTTGGCTTCCAAAAAGTTGTGCTTATAGATTAGTTTATGAAGGAAAAGATCTCCCATGGTGGCATCCATTGGTATCAGGAGATAGTCAATTGGTGCATAAAGAACATATTTCTGCACGCGGACACATAGAAGTCTACGAAGATGAATTATTATCTGAAGAAGATTATCTCAATCATATCACTGGCCTTCTATGTAAAGGTCAGTGATATGCGTGTTTTATACAATGGTTGATAGGTTAATCGATCGCAAAGACGACAGTAACGCTTACATCATAATTTAACTCACCCCCTGCAAAATTTGAATCTGCGTAGTTTGCATCTGCAGCTCTGCTCATAAGACGCGGTGTTGGACGATGATAACCATCTTCATTGATTTCAATAATTTTTCCTAACTTTAAATCGGCTGCTTGCGCTATTGTTTGCGCTTTTTCAATAGCCTCAGCAATAGCTTTTTTTCGTGCTTCTTGATAAAATGGCTTTGTATCTGCGTTGGTAAAAGTAATACCATTGACTGAATTAACCCCTAGTGCCATCGCTTGATCAAAGATTTTACCTGCATTGCTAAGATCACGAATGCGTACAGTTAAAGAATTAGAAACGTGATAGAGTTTTTCATTATTCTTTTTTTCGTGGTTTGATTGGTAAATGGATAAACCGGATGTTTGTAAGTCATGTGCTTGAATGCCATTATTTTTAAAAGCTTTTATAATATCATTGATCGATTGATTATTGGAAGCTAAAGCTTTCTGTGCCGTTTTGTCATAGGTAACAACAGCAAGGTTAATAATTGCCATATCTGGTGTGGCTTGACTTTCCCCGATTGCAGTTACTGTAATCGTCGCTTCTCTTTTATTGTCCTCAGCATAAGCATGGACAGTTAATGAAGCGGTTAAGAGTGTGAATGTTAATATAGCTATTTTAACAAAAGAACTCTTCAGTGGTTGAATTTTCTTTTCTATCATATCTATTCCTTTATATTTGTTATGAATACTTTCTCATTTTTGAGCGTTCTTGTAAAGAAATTAGGGCACTCGAAAAAAAACCAATAGAAAAGGTAAAAAGATTAATTATAACTCAAGTCAGCTCTTGTATCATAGAGCATTTTAGTTTAGAGAAGAACCACCTATATGGGGCCTGTAGCTCAATTGGTTAGAGCCAGCGGCTCATAACCGCTTGGTTGGGGGTTCGAGTCCCTCCGGGCCCACCAATAGGAAATTTTCTAATAGGAAAATATATAGCTTAAGTTTAAGGAAAATACATAACTTAATGAAAACTTGAAGATTCTATATCCTTCGTTCTTTTTATTTTATTTCTCTTTTTGTTTTACATTTTCTTGTCATTTTTGGGAGTATTTTTCTATCGGTCATTTTAATATATAAAATGATGGCATGCTTTTATTCGCAACATTGGAGCATTTGGATTAATTTGATATGTGTTGCTGTTTACGTCCTCAATTTATAGGCTGTTTTTTATTTTTTCTGGATGATGTTCTCTATAAAGCAGGAGATTTCCCCTTCATGAAATGAATTTATTTATGCTTGTTTTGCAAGTAAATGGGGTCTCATAAAATTAATGCTAAACGCTGTGCTTATTCATCATAAGTGTCTCCTAAAAAGAATGAATATAAATCCGCTTTCTGTGAGTGGTCTTTATATTTTTTCAGATGCTCTAACACATCATCATGATAAAAGATTATTTATAAAAGGATATGATTTATAGACGTTCACAGGTATTATGGGGATAATAAGAGTAATATTTGTTGATATTCTTTTCTCAAGAAAAAAGCTTTTTCTGGCTTTTGAGAGCTATGGCGGTGAAGTGTCCTTTCAACAAAGTGATTAATCTTTCTTTGAAACACTAAAATTGAGTGATTGTCGGTGGTATCTTACATGAATCAAATTTTATTGTGACAGGTATTTTTATTACTCTGTAAAGAATATTCTCTATGATATTAAAAAGCCAATTAAAATGTCATTTTTGACCATTATGCGCTTTTTGCTTCATCACAAGTTATAGTTCTTTCTTAATTCAAAGTATTATTGAAGTCACAAGGCGTTTTTTGATTTTATGCTCATAAGGTATGAGCAGTATTTGGGTAAAACTGGTTCTTTTTTATATTGCTAAAATTTTTTCGTACTGATTATGAAGAGAGTTTTTTTCTGCAAGATGGTCGGTAAGGGGAGAGATTGTTTGTTGGATAAAGTACATTTCTTTTTTAAGACTACATTTGGTAAAATATCATTCTTCATTTACCTGAGAGAATCCTGCCTTGTTGTAAAACATACAATTTTCCTACAGAGATTATGGATGATGATTCGCTTTATTTTTTTATATTACTATCCTTATTCATGGTAGAGAATCAGTATTTAAAGGGTGCTTTCAGAGAGGAACTTTGTAAATGTATTACAGAGTTTTAGGGGCGCGGCGGTTTATAAGAATTTATCCCTATGACATTATTATATTTATTACTGCTTTGCCATATCGTGAAAAAAATATAGATGGTAGCAAAAAAATATTTTTCTTTTGGAATAAGCTTTTTCGTGTTTTCTTATAGAGTGTTCAGGAATATCTTCAGGGATATTTTCATATTAATTTGTTATTGGTCCGAATCAGAAGATTTGCGTAACATTATTCGCGTTGTTGATAGATCATACCAATTTTCATAAGAAGTTCTGGATCAAGCGATGTTTTCTGTTTCAAGATGGTACAGGTCTCATAGAGTTTCATCTGGTTTTATAAAATAAGTTTGTACACAATTGCTTCCATACTGCCTATTGCAAATATTTTTTTCTAAGGTATGAGATATGTTTAAACGCTTTAGCGTTATATTGTTCGACAATACGGAGTACAACTATGAAGAATGATGAAAAGTTTGGGACGATTTTATCTGATATTATTGTGAAATGGGAGTCTTTATCAACATCTCAAAAGCAAGCAATATTGGATAGAGTTGAAAATTCTACAACGGCTTCTCGTCCAACAGAACATTTAAAGCTTCAATCTTCTTTTTATCTCCAGACGAAATCAAAGCTATAAGTTGTAAATCTTCATCAGAGATGTTGAAGCCTGTTATGACATATATGGCACTGGCATTTCCAAGTGTGTTTAGAATAGCCATAAGCTTATCGACTGAAGGTCTCTTTCCTCCCCTTATCATTTGTTGGACATAGTTTTGTCCACAGCCTGCTGCTCTGCTTATTTCGATCATTGTTCGTCCGTCACTTTTTATCAATTCAATTAAGCGTTGGAACCAATCTTTTTCAGTCTTTGTCATTTTTAGACCTTTACACATTTACGCTATAGCGTTAATATTGCGTTGCGAATCCAGAATATATGATACAAGGAGCGTGAAGATATCCATGCGTAGCTCTTCGCTAATGAAGCATATAGAGTTGTTTTTAAATAATAACAAAATATCCCCATACACTTTCAGATTCGAATCAATAAAAATGGTTCCTTAGTTCCACGGTTGTAAAGAAATCAACGCGTATACCAGAAACGGTGATACGCACGCGTGTGTTCATGAGATTTCACTGTGATAGTATACGGAGCAGCATTATAAATCAAGATATACCCCAACATCAGCATTTGTAAAAAAAATCTGCGTTAGGTGTTATGTGGGCATATAATGAAGCTTTACAGCCTTAAGAGGCAAAATCATGATTGTAGAAAAAAACATAAATTCACAGGTTAAAAATGTCCTTTTTTCTTTTGTTGTAATAAATTAGGTCACTATCAGATGATACATCGTATGTATGCGTTAAAAAAATTTGAAAATATCAGAAAAAGTGATTTTGGTATTTTTATAAAATATAAAAATAATTTGGGGCACGAGCGTGCTCGTTTGGTAGAATATGATACATGTGGCCTATACTCTTATGCGGATAGGTGTATTTTTGATGAGGCTGCAATTTATAATAAAATTTGTATTTACGATGATATTTTTGTTTACGAAAAAGCATTAATATATGGTTGTTTAGGGTGGGACAAGAGTTTGCATGTTTATGAAAGGGGAGCGCTTTATTGTCATTTGAATATGAGTGGAGAGACATATGTTTACACTAATGCAGTTGTTTTTAGTCAAATTTTGAATGCTCAATATATTGAATCTTGTCGTGATGCTGGTGATTATAGAAATCCTCATGTTTATAGGAATGCTTTGGTCTGTGATGATGTTAAGATTTATGGGGAGGTAAAACTTTACAGAAAAGCTGTGCTTTGTGTCATCGAAGTTTTTTGTCGTTATAAAAAAACTTTCACATATAGCTATATTCCGCACGGCATCAAAGAGGAAGATAGGAACGATTTGAGAGAGGCGTATATTGATTTTATTACGTTGTTCATTTTATTTGAAGTTCCTTATTTTATATCAATCAATATGTCGCAAATAATCGATGAGAGCGTGTGGGGTTAGCCGCTTTTAGAGTGCTTTTTTGCGTCATTTATCAATGTTTTTAATAGAGAAAACAAGAATGCTAAGAGCGATTATTCGCACTTGGGATATGGTTTATTGCCTTCTTTTTTAATGGGTTATGAAACAAAACAAATTGCTTAAGATGATCACTTGAGCGACAATTAGAGGAGATAAAAATGAGTGTAAACGAAATTTTATTGGGAGCGGTTGTTGTTGTTGTGTTGCTCTGCGGGATTATATTTCGGTTTGCTTTATATTTTCGCAGTCAAGTTAAAGCTCTAAAAGAGGAATCCAGAAGGATAAAGCATGAGTTTTTAAGAGATTCTATGAAGATGACTGAAGAACGAGATAGAGCCATTAGAGAACAAAGCATGGTGATTAAAAGGCGTGATCAAACAATTGCAAAGCTGAAAAAAGAAATTAAGCAGTATAAAGAAAATGAAAAGAAATATCAAAAAGTTCTTGAACCTGAAAATAATAAAGAGTGACTGTATTTAATATTTTACATCGAATTTATGCATTAAAGGATTTAGACATTTATTAGAAAGATTGTAAGTAAGGAGAGAGAGATGAACTTTAATGACGTTCATTACAGTGCTCGTGGGGAAATTATCTTGGAAAAGAATATTCAAGTTTATTCCGACTTATGAAGATATTTAAGTTAAGTGAAGATATTTAAGTTAAGAGTATCTTTGATCGTAGCGTAAAAGTTTATAATGATGCGTCAATTTGTAGATATGCTGTTATTAAAAAGCATATCTATCCGATCCAGAAGTTGTTATGGCGATATATACTATTATAGAAAACAATTTTGCGTATCCCTTTTGGACATGAGGTTAATAGCTACGATAGGTTTTAGCAATAGGCATAAAATGGTATTGCATGATAATAGAAGGAGATATTTGCTTTTTATAAAAATGAAGCCGATATCATGATTATCGGAGACGGAATAGGAGGGTAAATATAAAAGATATTGATACTTGGATGAACAATCATCTTGCTAATTTATAGTTTATCTTTTTTCAAATGCGTTTTTTTTGTTCACTTTTGATGAAAAGACACAATGTTTGAGAGATTTTCTGCTTGATAGACACTACAGAATTTTGATTATGTTTAAATACAAACAGGCAACTTATAAGACATTAACGATCATTTGAATCTGTCGGAAAAAAATTCCCTTTCAAAGAAAAAACAGTTACTTTTCATTTGCTACAGAAAATAATATCAAAATATTATACAAAGCAAATTCTTTTATTAACGATAAAGGACATCAAGACTGCAGTTCTTTAATAAGAGCTTTATGGGTAATTTCTTTGATTTGTTCAATATTAACTAGGATATCTTGTTTTGTTGGATAGCCTTTGCTAGAAAAAGCAATTTTTTGTGCATCTCCCGAGATTAAACGCCAGTACCACTGATTGTGAACGCCTTGAAACACCTCAAAATACATGTTTCCCACCTCATAAAATAGCTATAATTTCAGGATAAATACTCAACTAACCCATTTACGAATACTAATGTATGTCTCTATAGGAAGTCGTCAATATATTCCCCTTAAATTTTCTGACCTTACATAATTTCTATGAGAGCTATTATTCTTTTAACAAGAAAAATTTTCTTGTCAATAAGATATGAATGAGAATTTTATACTATAAAATAATTTTTTTCCAATTTAATGACACTATATGCTCATTTACAATACAAATATTTTTCTTTTATAGAAGTAAATTTTATAGACCGTACAAACTTCCACTTACATGGAGAAAGGAAAAATACTTTTCTCCATGCAGGTGAGGTTAAAAAATTCTTTTTTTCTTTTGAAATAGGCATTTATTGATTAGCGATAACTTCTTTTTGGGATACGCTTCGAATGAGTAAATCAATGAATAAGCTAAGGGTATAAGAATTAGTCATCTTGGCTTTCATATCGATCAGAGAGGTTGCCGTTTTAGAGTTAAGACCATTTGATAAACCTTGTCTTGACAAATATTGCTGCAACTTTTCATAAGAGCTATCGATTTTTTCTTGATTTAGTTTTTCATTACGATCGCACTTGGTAAGTGTCTCTTCAAGCCCTTCAATTTTTTTAATAAAATAATTCCAGTCAAAATCACCTTTTGTATATTCGGCGTCAAACATTTTTCCTTGTCCGGTTAAAAGCCAATTAATGTTGACACCATATAACGTGCGGTATGTTTGTAAGACACTAAGATTGGGTTCTCTTTCTCCACGCTCATAAAAAGCAATGGAATTTTTCGTCATGCTAAAACTTTTAGCTAAGGTCTCACGTGATGGATCGCCTAAAGCAAGACGTACATAACGTAAACGTTTTCCAAATATGGTTTTTGATTCAGTTTCAGGACGTGCCACGAATTATCTCCCTCAGTAAATCATCATGGTATAAATTATAAAACAATAAAACCACACTATGTATTAATATTTATGATATAATGTCAATATTTATAGCTTTAATTTCTCTTTATTTTTTTATTTTAGTGTAGAGAAAACAACTTCTCAATTCTATTGTATTAACGATTACTATTCATTTCAAACAAAAATTCTTTGTTTGGTGCACTTTGCCTCTTGTTTTTTTGAGAAAGTTTTCATGTAACTCTACCATTGTATTCTATACACCTCTGCATTAAGAGATGCAACTTTAAAGGGATACAAGCTTTCGATTTGCACTATGGGTGTTTTGTCGATGAATTAGAAAATAAATTTTGAGGAATGATCATGGCCCTGTTGCGCTATTTTGGGTTTGCTTTTTTTTTCACGATTATTGGTGTCTTTTTAGGAGGCGCTATCGGTTGGTTTGAAACGGGAAGCATGACTGGTTTTCTTAAATATTTTTTTATTTGTTGTGTTTTAGGGGTTTTGGAAATTTCTTTATCTTTTGATAATTCGATTATCAATGCACGTGTTCTTGGTAGAATGGATCCGTTATGGCGTCGTCGTTTTCTTATATGGGGAATTTTGATCGCTGTATTCGGGATGCGGATTGTTTTTCCATTATTGGTGGTTGTTGTTGCTGTTGGAATTAATCCAATTGCAGCAGTTAAATTAGCGCTATGGGAACCACATCGATATGCCGAAGTCTTAATTGATGCGCATATGGGAATTGCGGCTTTTGGGGGAACTTTCCTTATGATGGTTGGCTTAAAATATTTTTTTGATTCTGAAAAAGAGGTACATTGGCTTAACGTTATAGAGAGACCAGCGCAAAAGTTTGGGGCCATTATTGGGATTGATATCGCAATTATTTTGATTTTGATCTTATTTGTTTCAAGGCAGATTGCTGCAGAAGATAAAATCACTTTTTTATTGGCAGCTCTTTATGGACTTTTGACCTTTATAGGGGTTGAGGCTATTGGTCATCTTTTGGATACGCCTAAAAAGACTTTAACGACAGTGGCTCAAGGGGGAATGGGGGCATTTCTTTATTTAGAAGTCCTTGATGCAAGTTTTTCTTTCGATGGTGTGGTGGGTGCTTTTGCCTTTTCACATAACCTTTTTATTATCGCAATTGGTCTTGGTATTGGTGCCTTTTATGTTCGTTCTATGACAATTATGTTAGTCGAATCAGGGACATTGTTGCATTATCGTTATTTGGAACATGGTGCTTTTTATGCAATTTTAATTCTTGCAGTGATTATGTATTTGCAAACAATTATATCGGTTCCGGAAGTCTTAACGGGACTTGTGGGCGTTAGTATTATTGGAATAGCATTGTATTCTTCAATTCGTTTTAAGCGTCGTCAATTGGATAAAAATGCTGCATCTTAAGTCATGGAGATTTCATATTTTCTGTTATTTTTGTTTATCATATCTCTTTGAAGAGGAAAGGTCTTTGATGCCAAACAGAATGCTGTTGTTTTTTTATTTTAAAGTTGAATACATGGTATATTTTTTACCTGCTTTCAGTACTATGGCAGCTATGGTATTTCACGACTTATAAGAAGCATTTTGGCTGCTTTTTGAATGATCTTTATTTGCAGATTTATCTTATTTGTGATGTGTAAGAGAGCGGTTCATTCATTATAAATAGGTTTGGCATGAAAGAATTTTACCCTATTCTGGTTTCTCACTTGAATATGTATAAAATATTTTTTTCTTATAATAGAGAGTCAGAACACAATATTTCAGGCGACCATTAACAATTCAATACCAGCTTCATTCATTGTTTTAAGCATTGTGTTTAGGGATTCATTTACATCAATACCAGCGCAAGCATTTAATGAAACACTAACTTTAAAACCAAATTGTATGGCGTGAAGAGCAGAAAATCCAACACAGAAGTCTGTAGCTAAGCCACACATAACAAGTTTGGTAAAGCCATGTTCTTTAAGATAGGCGTGTAAACCTGTTGATGTTTTTTGATCATTTTCAAGAAAAGCAGAATAACTATCCATGTTTTGATTATAGCCTTTTCTAAGGATAAGTTGTGCCTTTTCCACTTTGAGAGATGGATGAAATTCTGCTCCTTTTGTTCCTTGTATGCAATGATCAGGCCATAGTATTTGAGGACCATAGTCAAGATTAATGGTATCATAAGTTTTTTTTTCAGGATAGCAGGAAGCAAAGCTACAATGGTTTCTTGGATGCCAGTCTTGGGTTAAAATAACGTGGTCAAAATGATTGATGAGATTATTGACGGCGGGTAAAATAGCATCACCCTGTGGTACTGCGAGTGCTCCACCGGGTAAGAAGTCATTTTGAACATCAATGACGATTAAGGCTTTTTTTTCCATAAATATATTCCTATCGGAGATGAGTTTTTACCGCATTTTCAAAAAGCTATATTCAGTCTTGAAGTTTTGAAATGATTTCTTGGATTTTGATTTTATTTTTATAATTATCAAGCCAAAAGAGGGGGATAGATAAGTTTTTACAATTTATTTTATAGTGTTTTACAAAGTGTAACCATGTACCAATGGGAAGTGTCGTGTCGTTATTTTCTGCTACGTGCTGACGCAAAGCTTTCATGATCATCGGGCTTGGGACGTCAGATCCCATAAGACGGCGGTCGTTTTGTAAACGTAATTGAAGCCACATCAAGGCAAGGGGTGAAGTCCACTGTTTTCCGTAACAGAAAATTGATGAAAAAAGCGAAGGATTTTTAACGGCGTAATATAAAGCCCATAAAGCAAAAAAAGAAGGCGCATAGAGAATGACTTTTCTTTTTGGCGCCACATTACATTGATATGTTGGTCTAATACGATAAAAACACACTGTTATATCTGGTATGGAAAAGAGTGGTAATATTTGATAACACGTTTCAGGCACAGCTAAAAAGATTTGTTTTTTGCTTTTTGAAAGAATGTTTTTTTGCATTTAAAACCATACTGGGGCTTGTGAGATTAGAAAAAATGTACCAATATAAAGCGAAAAGCTTTTGATACGATGTAAGTGCTATTTAATTGTATAGTTTCAAAAATCGAAAGCAATTTTTTCAAAATCCTAACCTTGTAATATCGCACAATAATAAAAAGAGTTCTATACTAAAGAGAAATTTATGGCACGTCAATTTATTTACCATATGGCTGGGCTCAACAAGTCTTACGGCAATAAAAAAATTTTAGAAAATATTCATTTGTCTTTTTATCCAGATGCGAAGATCGGTATTTTAGGGCCCAATGGTGCGGGTAAATCAACTATTTTACGTATTATGGCTGGATTAGATAAGGAATATACGGGCGAAGCATGGCTTTCTGAAGGAGCGCGTTGTGGCTATCTACCACAAGAGCCTTTGCTTGATGCCAGTAAGGATGTGCGTGGCAATGTGATGGAAGGTGTTGCAGATAAACAAGCCATTCTTGAGCGTTATAATGAATTGATGATGAATTATAGCGAGGAAACGGCCGATGAAAGTGCAAAGCTTCAAGATATTATTGACAGTCAGAATCTTTGGGATTTAGAAAGCCAAGTGGAAATGGCGATGGCTGCTCTTGGTTGTCCACCCGCTAAAGCAGATGTAACAAAACTTTCGGGTGGTGAAAAGCGGCGTGTTGCGCTTTGTAAATTGCTTTTGTCAAAACCTGACTTGTTGCTTTTGGATGAACCAACAAACCATTTAGACGCTGAAACGACGGCTTGGCTTGAAAGGCATTTGCGTGAATATCCCGGCGCCGTGCTTTTGATAACCCATGATCGTTATTTCCTCGACAATGTTACGGGGTGGATTTTAGAGTTAGATCGCGGGAGAGGTATCCCTTATGAGGGGAACTATTCTGCTTATTTGGCGGCTAAAGCTAAGCGCTTGGCTCAAGAGGGACGTGAAGAGGCTGCGCGTCAACGCGCTTTATCGCGGGAGCAAGAATGGATTGCATCTAGTCCAAAAGGACGACAAGCAAAGTCAAAAGCACGAATTAAAGCTTATGATGAGTTAGTTCAAGCTGCACGTGAACGACGTCCTGGAGAGGCTCAAATCATTATTCCTATTGGAGAAAGGTTAGGACAGGTTGTCATTGAAGTTGATCATCTTTCTAAAGCTTATGGTGAGCGTGTGTTGATTGATTCTCTTTCTTTTAAGCTTCCTGCTGGGGGTATTGTCGGTGTTATTGGAGCCAATGGTATGGGAAAGTCGACTTTGTTTAAAATGTTGACGGGACAAGAACAGCCCGATTCTGGTAAAATTCGTATTGGTGAAACAGTTCACATGAGTTATGTGGATCAGAGTCGCGATTCTTTAGCGGGTGATAAAACGGTTTGGGAAGAGATTTCTGGTGGGAATGACATTATTAAGTTAGGCAAGTATGAGATGAATAGTCGTGCTTATTGTGGGGCTTTTAATTTCAAGGGAACTGATCAGCAACAGAAGGTCGCAAACTTATCAGGGGGGCAGCGCAATCGCGTCCATTTGGCGAAACTTCTAAAAGAGGGGGGCAATGTGCTTCTTCTTGATGAACCGACAAATGATCTTGATACTGAAACATTGGGGGCGTTGGAAGATGCATTGGAAAATTTTGCTGGGTGTGCTGTGATTATATCGCACGATCGTATGTTTCTTGATCGATTGGCTACACATATTTTAGCCTTTGAAGGTGATGGCCACGTGGAATGGTTTGAGGGTAACTTTGCTGAATATGAAGCTGATAAAGTTCGCCGTCTTGGGGCTGAATCCCTTAACCCTAAGCATGCAAATTATAAGCCTCTTACACGCTAGAATTTCTTATCTTATTGAAGCTTTATTGAGAAAATAGTGTGTTTTTGTAGTTATTATTATTCAATCAATAAAGCCGTCTGTATTGTGTGAAAGTTTTTATTTATTGGAAATATAAATGCTTTATGAGACAAAAACTCTTTATGAGATCATGGCGTAAGTAAAGCTATTCTATTCATGATATATAATTGGGTTATTATATATAACTGGTTATTGCTTGTAAAATTACTATAAAGAGAGGAAGGTTGAGAGTATATTACTATTTTGTAAATACACTGGTCATTGAGTGTTATTGTTATTATTTAATAAAGTTGTAGACCAGTATCTATGGTATTTACTCGCTCCCCATGGTGTATCGCTCTTGTTTTGAGCAGGCAATAAGAAGCATTTTCATTTATTTCTATGATTTTTATCTTTACCTCTTGTTTATAGGTGCAAGAGAATGGTTGTTATTGGTTTTATCATGAATAGGTTTGAAATGAGAAAAACTGACAGTTTTGGGGCATTTATTGTAAGGTATAGAGTGATGAATTATCTTTATAAATCAGTTTATTATAACTATTCGGGGAGGTGGAATAAAAATTGTTTTTTTACCATAATCTATTTTTACCATAGTATGATAAAACAGTAGGAAAAGAATAAATAAGAATATGCGTCTTATGCTTGACTTTTTCCCTATAAACAAATGTTTATAGGAATGTTGGAGGGAAATTTATGAAAAAAAGTGCAAGTTTAGATGTGGTGACTGTGCTATTGAAAGCGGTCGCAGAAGTGAACCATTTACGTGTTCTTAGACTCTTGCATCATGAAGATTTAACAATTCCTGATTTTATTTTTATCCTCGATCAGTCACAAGCGTGTATATCACGATATTTAGCTTTATTGTACGAAGTACGATTGATTGAGCGTTATCAGAAGGAAGGTTGCCTTTATTTTAAGCTTTGTCATGATTTTTGGGGTAAAGACATTATTATGAGCGTTCTTTCGGCTTTGTCAAAGCATGATGCCTTGTTAGCGCACGATTTAGAACGTTTGAAGGACGTCAAAAAGCAGCGTCAAAAAATGAGAAAGAAGCATTTCTTACAAAACGCGTCGCGGTGGGATGTTTTACGGTCATCCGATAGGGCAGATCATGGTATGGAAAATGCTTTACTTAAAATCGTGGGTGATAAGCCGTTTCAGACGATGCTGAATATTGGAATGGGGGGAGATTTTGTCTTAAAATTATTTTCTGATCTTTATACGCATGCGGTTGAAGTTGTACTTGATCGTGATGTTTTGCATTTGTCTGTTGGAGAGACAACTTTTGATTTAGTTATTCTTTATGGGGCTTTATATTTTCTTGAAAATCCTGAAAAGGCTTTTCATAAGATATCAGGTGTTTTGCGTCCTCATGGGCGTTTATTGATTGTGGATTTTGCTTATCATGATGTTGAGTCTTTACATTCTGATCAAGTGCCTATGCATCTTGGATTTTCGGCTTTACAAATAGAACAATGGCTTAAAAATGCAGGACTTATTTTAGAGCAAACAATTCATCTTACTCCCATAAAAAATGCAAAAAGAGAGGAGGATATGGTTACACTTTGGCTTGCTCGTGATCCGCGTTTATTGGTTGATGATATCAAAGATAAACAAATCAATTTTGCATAAAACATATTTGTTCGTGTGCTTTATTCTCTGGTTTTTTTCAAGAAATAGTGCAGAGATAAAGCTTTATTCAATCATTGAAAAGCTATTGTTTGTTTATATTCATATTATTTTTATAGGAGGGGATTGGTGTTTCATAGTGGCGTGGAAGCTGTGTAATGAATTCTTATAGATTAAGACTATGAGGATTGTCATTTAAGGTGTCTTGATATCATATTTTTTTATTTCAAATCTTTTTTACAATCCAAAAATGTTTGTTTGTCTGTTACAAGAGAAGATATTTTGTCCCTGTTTTTATCATTTTTATCCCTCTGCTAATCTCACTGATAACGTGCAATAGGATGGCTTTGATTGATTCAATAGATGAAGATTTAAATGAGGGGCGTGTATCAAGGTTAGGAATGGTCATAGGGCATGATTTGAAATAAATACCTTTAAGTTTTTCATTTTCTCGTAAGCGGCAAAATTCATTTATTGATGTTGTTGCGTAAAGGGTTTGACAATATTCTTAAATGATCATTTTCAGAAAATTTCATAAAGATAAATAAGACTTTTTCTCTACAATCTGTTGTTTTTATTTAAATATTTATATTTTCTTTTGAACAGATGTTTTGTGGTTATTGTATGAGGTTGAAAAACTAAGTTTCTCTTTTGTGGTGATCGATGTTGGATTAAGTGATTCTTCTGATTCACCTTTTTATAGGGTGAATATATATAAACGGCTTGTTTTTTAATGATGATTATCAGAGTTGTGAAAGAAAATATTATAAAATTATAATGGCAGTAGATTCTGATTGATGCTTATCGAAATAAAATTGCTTCAAATTGGGTCATTTTAAATTTTTTTTGCCTAAATTTTACCATTTTTAAGAAATTTATAATTATTTTATGTTTTTTTTTGTAGAAGATGATAAGAATTTCTTGTTGTTTAAAGCATTTTATTCCATAGCAAAGATATTGCATCGGCTATCTTAGTGGCTGATGTGAGAAGACGATCGGGGAACCTCCTCCCCCCCCCCGCGTGGATCCCCTAGATTGTCTGGCCTGACTGAGGTTTTCCTCAGTCAGGTTTTTTTGTAACTGTTTTTAGGGGGGGGTGTTATTAGGGAAAAAATGTAAGGCTTGTTATTGTGTAGCCTATAGGCCCTGAATATATAGGGTGGTAATGCCACTAGAGGGTTATGAGTGTGAGCGTATTTATTTTCAATGATGAGAATTTTTCTTTATTAAGGAAGCGTTGAATGCTATAAAGGGGGCTGTATTTATATTCTGTGATCTTTAGGGAAGAGAGAATGGGATTTTTCTGGCGTCGTATTGTTTTTATTTTATTTGTGTTTTTTATTTTTGGCGCTAGCCTTTTTGCTTCTCGGAATGTTGCTGTTTATAGATTTTTTTCCGATCGCTCTTTTTCTTATTCTCAGCAAATTGATGTAACAGAAGAGTTGTTGCTTGAGAGAGTGCTTATTTCTTTTCCAGATATTATCATGCATCTTTATAAGATGCGTCCTCAGCAGCAAGAGCTGTTTATTGAGAAAGTGCGTCGCGATGCGATTTTATTTGCTTCTGAAAATGGCCAGAGTCTTGAACAGGCGCACAAGTTTGGTGAAACTGTTGCTATGGCTCTCTCAAAAGCGATTTCTCGTCCTTCCATTGTGAATACTTATTTTTAGTTATTTTTTTAATCGCGCTTTATGGGGGTGATTTTAAGGGGTGTTGCTTTTCATGAAGTTCTGAAAAGCAAGAAGATGATCAATCTGTCAGATAATGAGTAAAAACTCTCTTATTCAAAAGATAAGAAGTGAGAGCATGCCGGTAATGTTACAATTATGATAGGAGTGATTACAAGCTCATTGAGAGTGTTTCAGGTTAATTGCATTATTAATGGCTACAACGATAAAAAGAATAAAAAAACTCAAATCAAGACAATATTTTTATAAAGGGTGAGAGTAATCTGAGAGTGCCCATTTGTAGAAAAGAAAAAGCATGAATTTCTATAACAAAACATATTAAGTGCTTATATGCCAGTTATTTTTTGTTTGATAGGAAAGATAAAAAATTCTCAAAAGGTTTTAGCCTCCTTTTTTTTGTGTATTTTAGGATATTTATTCACTTGTCTTATTTTTTGAAGATGAGGCGCAAGGCTGATAAGATGCTAATGTGGGATCAAGAAAAAATGTTGAGAGGAGGTGAGAGAGCCATTTTCCTTCAAAAAGCTTTGTGCGATTGTATTTTCGAGAATTTAAAAAAGCAGACAGAAATAACCGTTAAACTTTGTTGTAGGAACAAGAGGAATATTATTTATTATTTATAGTGATCATTGATCATTTTACATGCGAAGTGACAATCTCAAATATTGTAAAATTCTCTTGTTTTCAATCCGTTAAAGCAATCAAAATCAGTTTTGTGGCACAGCACAGGCCGAGAGTTTTGGGGGAATAAAGCTTTTTTAGAAAGAAGTAAAAATCTTCTTTGAGTGATTTCAAACATTAAAGGCTATTGTAATATTTAAAGAGAGTAAAGCGTAGAACGGTTTTGTCTTTATTACTTTGTAGAATTGATCTCAATAAAGAATTTAATTATCTTTTTTAAAAAATATTATTTCTCCTTAAATTTCTATTTTCTACTGTAAAAATTGAGTGATACGACATCAATAAAATAAACAGAAAGAGTATATCATTTTATTGAATACGCTATAAGATTAACTATATTCTATTTATTTTTTTTATTTTATGATATAAGGAAATCTATAATTTGTGCATAAAGAGATTTTCTTTTGTTATAGAATTTTATCTTGAAATTGTCTTAGTATTTCCTTTTTCAAGCCGTTCTTTTGCTTTCTTTTTTTGTACAATACACTTGCAAACTATTTGCGGATAGAGTTTGAGAATGTTGTGAAGAGAAAGAAAATGCAATTTTTGAAAATTTTTTTAAATACAGCGTGTGCTGTATTTTTTGTATTTAATATAGACTGGACACATAGTGCCTTAAAGAGTGTAGAATCAAAAGAAGACTCGGTGACTGTTGCTTCTAAGAAACCTGCTCGTCCTTATGAGTTTCTTATTAAGAAATTTGCAACGAAGCATAATGTTCCGGTTAATTTAGCACATGCTGTTGTAAAAATTGAAAGTAATTATAAAGCTCGCATAAAAGGAGCCGCGGGAGAAATAGGTTTAATGCAAATAAAACCCTCTACGGCACGAGGCTTGGGTTTTAGTGGTTCTGTGCAAGATTTATACGATCCTGCAACCAATCTTGAATATGGTATGCGTTATTTGGCACGGGCCTATAAACTCAGTGGTGGAAGTACGTGTGGTACAATCCTTAAATATAATGCAGGTCATGCTGCAAAAAAAATGAACGCCATTTCTGCGAAATATTGCAAAAAAGTAAAAATGTATTTGGCTTCATTAAAATAAAAATGTTTTTTAAAAAGAGATTGGCTATAAAATATTTTAAGATGCTATTTTCACGAAGCAAAAAGTGTTTTATAAGTTAATGTGTCAGTCGGCTGGGCAACCGCGCCTGTCCAATGCTGAAAAGCGGTAGGTGAGGAAAGTCCGGGCTCCATGGAAAGACGGTGCCGGGTAACACCCGGCGGGGGTGACCCTAGGGAAAGTGCCACAGAAAGTAAACCGCCTATTTTTATAGGTAAGGGTGAAAGGGTGGAGTAAGAGCCCACCGCGCATTCAGTAATGAATGTGGCAAGGTAAACCCCACCGGGAGCAAGACCAAATAGAAATGACGTGCAAGATTTAATTTGCAGCCGATTTCCGGGCGAGTCATTCGGGTAGGTTGCATGAGGCGGATGGTAACATCCGTCCTAGATGAATGGTTGCCATGTAAAGTATAAGCTTTACTATACAGAACCCGGCTTATAGGCCGACTGATATTTCATGATGCTGCATGATTTTTTTATAAAATCAAAGAGATATGGGCTTTATGGAGTCTGTTTTTGAAATGGACACTTGAATAAAGAGCATTTTAAAAAATTATAACATTTCTTTAAGTATAATACGTTAGGATTTGCCTTGGAATAACGTGAGCTTTTTCGTTCATCGTGATTAATATGAAAGTTAAGGTTTGGGTTATTCTGATATCGGTTGCTATGAGAGAGCTGTTGATTTGAAACAGCATAACTTCAAGACGGATTATTTTGACAAAAAAAGATCAAAGAGCTGAACGTCATATTCCAGTGTTGTTGCAGCCAGTTTTGGCTGGGCTTATGCCATTGGTTGGAGCAAAAGTGATTGATGGTACCTTTGGTGCTGGTGGTTATACGCGCGCTTTGTTAAAAGCAGGGGCGGAAGTGATTGCTCTTGATCGTGATCCTCATGCTATTGGTGCGGGACAAGCCCTTGTTGATGAGTTTTTTCCACGACTTCGTTTGGTCCATATGGAATTTTCACAGCTCGATCGTGTCGTTGAAGAGAAGGTGGATGCGGTTATTTTGGATATTGGTGTCTCTTCAATGCAGCTTGATGAAGCAGAAAGAGGCTTTTCCTTTCAAAAAGATGGTCCATTGGATATGCGAATGGCTCAGACGGGGTTTACAGCCAGCGATGTTGTTAATCATTTAAAAGCAAAGGATTTAGCGCGGATTTTTAAAATATTAGGAGAAGAGCGTTATGCAGGGCGCATTGCACGAATGATTGAAAAGCGTCGTGTTGTTCAGCCTTTTTTGCGTACAGGTGATTTAGCCTATGCTATTGAAGCGTTGGTAGGGCGTAAGCCAGGAGATCGCATTCATCCCGCAACACGTGTATTTCAGGCTCTTCGTATCTATGTTAATGATGAAATTGGTGAATTAGCGCGTGGTTTATTTGCTGCTGAACGCATTTTAAAAGCTGGAGGCCGTTTGGGGGTTGTTAGTTTTCATTCTCTTGAAGATCGTATGGTCAAAAGATTTTTTTCAGCGCGTTCTGGAGAATGTATGAGGTCACGTTATTTGCCTGAAATAAAGCATTCTCCAGAAACATTTTTCCCTTTGTTTAAAGGGGGAATAACGGCAAATAAAGAGGAGTTACAACAAAATCCTCGTTCACGCTCTGCGAGATTGCGTATGGGGGTGCGGACTGATGCAGAGGCTCTTGGGGAAGATATGAAATTGTTTGGTTTAGCAGATATTGCCAGTTTTGAAGGTGGCAAGAAATGACAGTTTTCCGTACATTTGATATGATTTTAGTGATGATTATGATTTGTATGGCAGGGCTTACTTATAAGGTAAAATATGATGTTCAAAAACGAATGAGCGAGGTTCGTCATCTGGAGCATGAAATTGCAGCAGCAAAAAATACGGTGCGTTTGCTTCATGCTGAATGGGCTGTGATGATAAAGCCTTCACGCATGCAAAAACTTGCGAAACGTTATCAAAAAGAACTTGGATTAGAGGTTATACAGCCGCGTCAAATTGTGGAGTTTAAAGATATTCCAGTACGGGTACATGATCCAATTGAAGAAGTGATTAAACAAAATATCTTGGAAGATAATCAGGATATTTTGGCAAATAATCGGGCTTCTCACGTCAAAGGCGCTGTTCAAAAAGGCGCACGGCGATGAAATCAAGCTTTTTATTCTCACAGAAGAAAAAGCGCTTAAAGAACGCGTTGAATAATCATAATGTTTCTATTCGTGGTTCGTCTTCTAGTCGTCCCCGTTTGCTTTTTTCATTGTTCTGTTTTTTAATTTTATATGGCATCATGGGCGCTTGTCTAATTTCTTATGGACTGCAAGGGGGACAGATCGAAGAAGCAAAGGGGCCAACCGTTCTTCAATTGACGGCACGACCTGATATTGTGGATCGTAATGGTCGTTTATTGGCAACAGATATTAAAACTTATTCACTTTTTGCTGAGCCAAGACGTATTATTGATGTGGATGAAACAATAGAATTGCTTTCAACCGTTTTATCTGATCTTAATTGGCAGGAAACCTATAATCGTTTAAAAAGAAAAACTGCTTTTTCTTGGATACAGCGTGGGTTAACACCCATGCAGAAGACGCAGATTATGGCTCTTGGTATTCCAGGCATTGGGTTTCGGACGGAAATTCGTCGTTTTTATCCAGATGGGCCTATAACTTCGCATATTCTCGGCATGGTCAATGTGGATAATCAGGGCATTGCCGGTATGGAAAAATATATTGATGATACGGGTTTGAGTGCTCTGCGTGCTGCTGGTCTTGCCGTGGAAGAGTCATTAAAACAAGTGCAGCTTTCGATTGATGTACGTGTTCAGGCAATTGTCCATGATGAACTTATTCAAGCTATGAAGCGTTATAAGGCCATTGCTGCAGGCGCTGTTATTTTGAATATCCATACGGGGGAAATTTTGGCTTTGGCATCACTCCCAGATTTTGACCCTGAAAATCCTACTGAAGCGTTAAAAAGTGATCGTTTAAATCGCATGACGGCTGGAGCTTTTGAAATGGGGTCGATTATTAAAAGTTTTACGACTGCCATGGCTCTTGATTCTGGTCTTTTTCATTTAAACAGTGTTATTGATGCTTCAAAACCCATAAAAGCAAGCAGTGGCTATACGATTCATGATTTTCACGGAAAAAATCGTCCCTTAACGTTATGGGAGGTTTTTATTTATTCTTCCAACATTGGTTCTGCTAAAGAGGCATTAACGATAGGGATTGATAAACATCGTCGTTTTTTGCAAAAACTGGGGCTCTTGGATCGCCTTACAACAGAGTTGCCGGAAGTTGCTCATCCTATTGTCCCCCATCATTGGAAGGATATCCATTCTATGACAATTTCTTTTGGGCATGGCATGGCAACAACCCCTTTACAAACAGCTGTTGGGGCTGCAGCTTTAATGAATGGTGGTTGGTTGATTACACCAACATTTTTAAAACGGACAAGAGAACAAGCTTTGCATCATGCAAAACAGGTTTTACAGGCCAAAACAAGTCAAAATATGCGTTACCTTTATCAATTAAATAGTGATATTGGTTCTGGACGTAATGCAAAAGTCGAAGGTTATAGGGTGGGTGGAAAGACAGGAACAGCTGAGAAAGTTGAAAATGGAAAATATTCTAAAACAAAAAACTTCAATAGTTTTCTGGCTGCTTTTCCGATTGATGATCCTTCTTATGTTGTTTTAACAATTATTGATGAACCTAAGCCAGAGGAGGGGAAAAATTCCGCAACAGCAGGGATGAATGCTGCACCAATGCTGGCTAATATTATTCGTCGCTCAGCGAGTTTTCTTGGTGTAAAGCCCGATTTAAAAAAAGAATATGAGCCTCTTTTAAATAAAGAGAGCTATTCAAATTTCGTTAAACAACGGTAAAATGAAGATAAAGGTGTGTCGTTATGTTGTTTGGGACAGTTTTTACAGAAACTCTTGAAGATCAGAATCTTTCTTCAATGGAAATAACAGGAATCAGTGCAGATTCTCGGCAAATCTTGCCGGGTTATGTTTTTTTCGCTATTCAAGGAAAACAAGGGGATGGAAGAAACTATATCCATGATGCAATAAAGCGTGGCGTGTGCGCTATTGTCACTGATTGTCAGGCTGTTCTTGAGGATTTATCTGTTCCAATTTTACGTGTTTCTAATATTCGTCATAGTCTTGCGTTGGCAGCGGCACGTTTTTACGGTTCTCAGCCTGAAACGGTTGTTGCTGTAACAGGGACCAGTGGTAAAACATCTGTTGTCTCTTTTATTCGGCAAATTTGGACTCATGTTGGATTGTGTGCGGCAAGTATAGGAACGGTTGGTGTTGTTTCGCCTCATCGGAATGATTATGGTTCTCTTACAACACCTGATCCGGTTGTCTTGCACCGTCTTCTTTGTGAAATTTCTCATGAAGGGGTGACTCATGCAGCTCTTGAAGCTTCTTCACATGGGCTTGATCAAGCACGTCTTGATGGCGTTCGTTTAACGGCTGGGGCCTTTACCAACTTAGGGCGAGATCACATGGATTATCACAGTTCTGTAGAGGATTATTTACGCGCTAAAATGAGGTTGTTTGATACACTGTTACCTGTCTCTGCTCCTGCTGTGATTTTTGCTGATGATGTCTATTCACAAAAGGTTATTGATGCAGTTAGAAAAGCGCGCCGCCATGTCTTGACAATTGGTCGTAAGGGGCAATTTATCACAATTAATCGTGTTGAACATCAACGCACAAAACAGTGTATTGAGTGTCGTGTAGAAAATAAGATTTATACATTTGATTTGCCTTTAGCTGGAGATTTTCAAGTGGCCAATGCACTTGTGGCGGCAGGACTAGCCATTGCAACGGGTGTCTCTCCTGATAAGGTTTTTCCTGCGCTTGAAACTTTGCAGGGGGCTCCTGGTCGATTAGAGCTTGTTGGAAAAACAGAAAATAATGCACCTGTTTATATTGATTATGCGCATAAACCAGAAGCTTTAGAGCAGGTTTTGCTTTCTGTTCGTCCCTTTACGCAAGGGCGTTTGCTTGTTGTTTTTGGTTGTGGAGGGGATCGAGATCAAGGAAAAAGAGCTTTGATGGGAAAAATTGCAGCGGATAAAGCAGATATTGTTATTATAACGGATGATAATCCGCGCACAGAAATACCAGAAAAAATACGCAAGGATATTTTACAGGCGGTACCAACAGCCATAGAGATAGCAGATCGTGGTGAAGCTATTTCTTATGCGGTAGGGCTTTTGAAAGCTGGTGATACACTTATCATTGCTGGAAAAGGTCATGAAGATGGCCAAATTATAGGGCAGATAACGTATCCTTTTTCAGATCGTCTAAAAGCGATAGAAGCTCTAGAGGGCCAAAAGAGATGACAGTTTTATGGGATAAACAAGCGCTTGTTGCAGCCGTTGACGGTATTGTCATAGGAAGCTTGCCAGAAACTTTTCCTGGAGTTTCCATTGATAGCCGTACTCTTGCGGAAGGCGATATTTTTTTCTGCATTAAGGGGCATCATCTTGATGGTCATGATTTTGCTGCGCAAGCTTATGCACGAGGTGCAGGCGTTCTTATCGTTGCTGAACATCGTTTGGCTGATATGGAAAAGATATCGGCTCCACTCATTGTTGTTCCTGATGTTTTGCAAGCCCTGGAAAAACTTGGGAAAGCCGCACGCAAACGTTCAAGAGCTAAAATTATCGCGATAACAGGATCTGTGGGAAAAACAACCACAAAAGAAGCTTTGAAACAAGCTCTTGCAACGGCTGGAAACGTTCATGCGAATCTTGCTTCTTTTAATAATTGCTGGGGGGTTCCGCTTACATTAGCGCGGATGCCAATGGAAAGTGATTATGGTATTTTTGAAATTGGCATGAATCATAAGGATGAAATTCGCCCGTTGGTCAAATTGGTTTGTCCGCATGTTGCTCTCATTACGCATATTAGTGCAGGACATATGGGCTTTTTCAAAGATCTTGAAGAAATAGCAGAGGCAAAAGCTGAAATTTTTGAAGGATTGGATGAGGAAGGTATTGCTATTTTAAATGCAGATAGTGCTTTTTTTTCTTATCTTATTCAAAAAGCAAAGAACTGCGGTGTGAAAAAGATCTTAAGCTTTGGTGAGAGTGAAAATGCTGATTATCAGGCGCGGGATATACGTCTTTTAATCGATCGTTCTTCTATGATGGTGCCTATTGGAGGAGAGGATAGGAAGGTCAAAATTGGTGCTCCTGGACGCCATATTGTGCAAAATAGTTTAGGGGTTATTGCGGCTTGTGATGCTATGGGGGTTGATTTAGAGCCTGTTTTGCTTTCTTTAAGCCATTTTTCTTCTCAAAAGGGGCGGGGCATTTGTTATCGGTTGTCTTTATCGAATGGGGATGACTTTTATCTCATTGATGAAAGCTATAATGCTAATCCCGCCTCTATGCGGGCTGCTCTTGAGCTTCTCGCAAAAGGACCCGTTGGGGAAGGGGGGCGGCGAATTGCTATTTTAGGGGATATGCTCGAGTTAGGGGCGTATAGTGAAAAACTTCATCGTGATTTAATAAAGCCCATACGTTTTTCTGGTGCTAATCCCGTTTTTTTATTTGGTGAGGCAATGAAATCTTTAGTCAGTGATTTATCGGCTGATGTTAAGGTTTATTATGCTGAAAATATTGAGAAAATTTTACCGCTTCTTTTGACAGAAATTTCTCCTGGGGATCTCTTGATGATTAAATCATCCAATAGTCTTTGTTCATCAAATATTGTAACGGCATTACTTGATCGCTATAAAGCGGTTTCTTCCTAGTTTTAAGAGGTTTTTTCTCCCATGATGCTGTTTTTTTCTTCGTTTAGTGATTGGCTTCCAGGTGTGAATGTTTTCCGTTACATTACTTTTCGCACGATAGCAGCGATGCTGACATCGGGGCTTATTGTGTTTTTGTTTGGACCTAGCATCATTGCGTCTCTTAAATTGAGGCAAGGCAAAGGGCAACCCATTCGTGCCGATGGTCCTCAAACGCATTTTAAAAAGGCTGGAACACCTACAATGGGTGGATTAATGATTTTGACCGGCATTATGGTATCAGCATTTTTGTGGTGTAATTTATCGAATATTTACTTTTGGGTATCGCTCTTGGTTATGCTTTCTTTTGGAGCCATTGGGTTTTATGACGATTATCTTAAGGTCACAAAACAAACAGAGAAAGGATTTTCTGGGAAAGCGCGGTTAAGCTTGGAGTTTATTGTTGCCGCAATTGCGGCTTTTGTCATCCTGCAAATTGGCTCATCGGGGTTTGCTTTACCTTTTTTGAAAGATTATCTTATTAATTTGGGTTGGTTTTTTATTCCTTTTTCTGCTTTTGTCATTGTCGCGACGGGGAATGCGGTTAATGTGACGGATGGACTTGATGGGCTGGCTATTGTTCCTGTGATGGTTGCAGCCTTATCTTTTGCTCTGATTGCTTATCTTTGTGGTAATATGAATTTTGCTGATTATCTGCAAATACACTATGTATCGGGAACAGGTGAGCTGGCTGTTTTATTAGGCGCTGTTGTTGGAGCAGGACTTGGCTTTTTATGGTTTAATGCACCGCCTGCAGCTATTTTTATGGGAGATACCGGCTCGTTGGCTCTTGGGGGATTATTGGGGACTGTTGCGGTTGCTACGAAGCATGAAATTGTTTTAGCTCTTATTGGAGGGCTTTTTGTTGTGGAAGCTTTTTCGGTCGTTATTCAGGTTGGTTATTTCAAATTGACAAGAAAACGCGTGTTTCTTATGGCACCGATCCATCATCATTTTGAGAAAAAAGGCTGGACTGAAAGCCAAGTGGTGATACGCTTTTGGATTATTTCAATTGTTCTTGCTCTCATTGGTCTTTCAACACTTAAATTGCGGTGAGATTTTGATTTCTGTTACGTGTTATAAGGGGGAAAAAGTTGCTCTATTTGGATTAGGCAAGTCTGGATTAGCAACGGCACAAGCATTGATTTGTGGCGGTGCAGAAGTGGTGGCATGGGATGATAATCCTGCAAGCGTGCAAGAAGCTTTTCAGCAAAATATTCCAACAAGAGATCTTCATGATGAGGATTGGTCAGAATTTGTTGCCTTGATTCTCGCTCCGGGTGTGCCTTTAAATTATCCGCAACCGCATTGGGTCGTTGAAAAAGCACGTCAAGCAAATATAGAAATTATCGGTGATATTGAACTGTTTGTTCGTGCACGCCGTCATTTTTTACAGTATTCTGGTTTTTGTGATGAGGATGTTCCTTTTATTGCGATTACGGGGACGAATGGAAAGTCGACAACAACGGCTTTGCTTACCCATTTGTTGGAAAAAATGGGGTATGATGTGCAGATGGGAGGAAATATTGGACAGGCGATATTGACGCTTAAGCCTTTTATTAAAAAACGTATCTATGTGATTGAATGTTCATCGTTTCAAATTGATCTTTCTCCTTCGCTTCAACCAACCATTGGACTTTTATTGAATTTGACACCTGATCATATTGATCGCCATGGGAGTTTTGCTTCTTATGTGCAAACCAAAAGGTATCTGGTTGCTCGGGCTTCTCAGGCTTTTATTTCCGTTGATGATGCAGCTTGTGAGACTTTGTATCAACAGTTGCTTTACGAGGGGCATAAAATTGAGGCTATTTCTAAGGATCATTTTGTTGAAAATGGTTTTTATGCGGAGGGCACCAAGCTTTTTTCTGTTCGTCAAGGACAGCGGCATATGCTTGCAGATCTTGCTTCTATGGCTGCTTTGCGTGGAGGTCATAATGCGCAAAATGCTCTTATGGCCTTGGCAACGTTGCAGGCTTTAAAAATAACTGATCCTTGTATAAGCAAGCATTTAGCAAGCTATAAAGGATTGCCCCACCGTATGCAGCAGGTGCGTAAAATGGGGGCGGTTTTGTTTATCAATGATAGCAAGGCGACGAATGCAGATGCAACAGCGCCTGCACTTTGCGCCTTTAATGATATTTTTTGGATTGTTGGGGGATTAGCAAAAAAGGGAGGAATTGAGTCTCTTAAAGAATTTTTTCCTAAAATTCGTAAAGCTTATTTGATTGGGAGTGCAGCGGAAGAATTTGCTCATATTATTGGTTCTGATTTTCCCTTTTCTATGAGCTCAACTTTGGAAAATGCGGTGCGTGAAGCTGCTATTGATGCTATGGGGTGTAGAGCAAAGGAGGTAGTGGTTCTTTTATCACCTGCTTGTGCAAGTTATGACCAATTTAAAAACTATGAAGTACGGGGCGAAGCATTTACCTCTTTGGTGATGCAGTTATAATAAAAAGAAGGGCCAATTATAAAAAAATATTTTTTTCGTTAAGACTCCAGAATCTTTTTTTGTGTAATTTAGCTTTTAAAGTGTCTATTAAACAGGTTGGGGAACCTTACCACTTTAAGACAATTTATAAAACGGATATGGTGGATATAAATGATTACGCGTGCAGATAGAGATCCAATTGCTCACTGGTGGTGGACGATTGATCGCTCTATCTTTGCAGCTTGTTTAATTTTAATGGGGATTGGCATTATGCTTTCTTTTGCTGCTAGTCCCACTATTGCAAAAAAAATCGGAATTGCTGATAGTTTTTATTTTGTTCGCTGGCATATCATTTTCAGCATTGCAGCATTTTTTACGATGGTTACCATTTCTTTTTTTTCGCTTCGCAATATTCGTCGCCTATGTGCTCTTTTGCTCATTGTAACGCTTGCTCTTATGGTTGCAACCTTATTTTGGGGTCCAGAACTAAAGGGAGCACGTCGGTGGATTTTGCTCTTTGGTTTTTCTGTACAGGCTTCAGAGTTTATGAAGCCGGCTTTTGTCGTGATGTCCGCTTGGCTTTTTTCAGAACAGATACGGCGGAGAGGAATTGGGGGCTACACATTAGCGATTGTACTTTATGCTATTTGTTGTGTGCTTCTGGTTTTGCAGCCTGATATTGGACAAACACTTCTAATAAGTGCAACATGGGGAGGGCTGTTTTTTATTGCTGGTGTCCCTCTTACGGTTATTTTTCTCTTTCTCATTTTGGGTGCTGTAGGAATTATTTTAGCTTATTTTTTTCTCCATCATGTGCGTGAGCGTATTGATGGTTTTTTGACCGGTGAAGGAGATACTTTTCAAGTGGATGTGGGGCGTGAGGCTATTTTAAATGGGGGGTGGTTTGGACAAGGTCCTGGAGAGGGAACAGTCAAACGTATCATCCCTGATAGCCATACAGATTTTGTATTTTCTGTTGCTGCTGAAGAATATGGTATTATCCTTTGTTTGTTAATTATGATGCTTTTTGGCTTTATTGTTATGCGTTCATTATATATCGCCATGAATACACGGGATTCTTTTATGCGTCTTGGTATTACGGGCATAGCCATGATGATTGGTTTTCAATCAGCCATTAATATGGCCGTTAATCTTCACTTAATTCCTCCAAAAGGTATGACATTGCCGTTTATTTCTTATGGCGGTTCATCGATGATGGCGATTGCGTTTTCAATGGGAATTTTGCTCAGTTTAACACGTCGTTGGCCAGAAGCGCGCCTTTCCGCTTTTTCTTCTTCTTTCTCGGATACACCTTTATGAATGATAAAAAAGTTATTATTTTGGTGGCGGGTGGTACAGGTGGACATCTTTTTCCTGCTGAAGCACTTGCTGTTGAATTAAGGGGGCGTGGATATGATATTCATTTGATAACCGATGAAAGAGCGCGCTCTTTTGTCCGCAGCTTTGATGAAGAGCATATACATGTCGTTTCGTCGGCAACATTTACAAGGCGCCATCCTTTTGCTCTGATAAAGATGTTTTGGACTTTGTTGAAGGGAATGAGACAGTCATTGGTGTTGTTTTATAAATTACGCCCTGTTCTTGTTGGTGGTTTTGGGGGCTATCCTAGCTTTCCTCCTCTTTTTATTGCAGCTCTCATGCGGCGTGTAACATTTATTCATGAGCAAAATGCTGTTATGGGACGTGCCAATCGGATGTTGGCAATTTTTGTGCGTGCAATCGCTGGTGGTTTGTTATCGCTCCAAGGTGCGTATGCACATAAAATGCTTTTGACGGGGAATCCTGTCCGGGAGGCTGTGCTGAAGGCGGCAGAAATTCCCTATCAGTCTTCTAAAGGTGATGAGCCATTTCATTTTTTGATTTTTGGGGGGAGCCAAGGGGCTTCTGTTTTTTCACAGATTGTTCCAGAAGCCATTGCTTTACTTGATGATAAAAATCGTAAACGTTTACGAATTGTGCAGCAAGTTCGCGGTGACGTTGGAGAGTTGATCAAAATCTATCATGATATGGGTGTTCAAGCAGAGGTTGCTCCTTTTTTTGATGATATGGCTGAACGTATGGCGCGGTCTCATCTCATTTTATCACGTGCTGGAGCATCATCCGTTTGTGAGATCGCGGTAATTGGTCGACCTTCTTTGCTTATTCCCTATCCCCATGCTTTGGATCATGATCAGGCAGCCAATGCTACTCTTCTTGCACGTGTGGAGGGGGCGAAAATTGTCTTAGAAAAGGATTTAAGTGCACAAAAACTTTCTGCTCTTTTAACGCAAGCTTGTTGTGCACCCCATTTATTGGAAAAACAAGCGCTTGCTGCAAAAAAAGCTGGGCAACCTCATGCAACCCGTTGCCTTGCTGATATGGCTGAAGCCTTAATTGCAGGGCGCTTGTTATCAGATATAAAAGAGGAGCTTTTTGATGAAGATGCCACTTGATATAGGCGTTATCCATTTTATTGGAATCGGGGGGATTGGCATGAGTGGAATTGCGGAGGTTTTTTATAATCTTGGCTATAAAGTTCAAGGGTCCGATCAAGTTGAAAGTGCCAATGTTGAACGTTTGCGGAGAAAAGGAATTAACATTCATATTGGTCATTGTGCTGAAAATTTAGGGAATGCAGAGGTTGTTGTTTTTTCCACTGCCGTTAAAAAAACAAATCCTGAGTATATTGCTGCAAAAGAAAGACATTTGCCGCTTGTTAGACGTGCAGAAATGCTGGCGGAGCTGATGCGGTTTCGACGTGCAATTGCGGTGGGTGGTACACATGGTAAAACAACGACCACATCAATGGTTGCAGCGCTTCTTGATGCTGGCCGTTTTGATCCAGTGGTGATTAATGGCGGCATTATTAATGCTTATGGTACGAATTCTCGTACAGGAGAGGGCGATTGGATGATTGTTGAAGCAGATGAGAGTGACGGAACATTTTTAAAGCTGCCTGCTGATATTGCTGTTGTTACCAATATTGATGCTGAGCATTTAGACCATTATGGAAGTTTTGATGCTGTGCGTGAGGCTTTTCGACAATTTGCAGAAAATGTTCCTTTTTATGGTTTTGCTGTTTTGTGCCTTGATCATCCAGAGGTTCAAGCATTGGCAGGCCGTATTGATGATCGTTGGGTGATTACTTATGGTGCAAATCCACAAGCGGATGTTCGTTTTTTAAATCTTTCGATGGATGGTCAAAAAACATATTTTGATGTTCTTATTCGGTCACGCAAGACAGGAAGAAAGATTGAGTTGAAAAATTTACTTTTGCCCATGGCAGGACAGCATAATGTTGCCAATGCAACAGCAGCGATAGCCATTGCGCATGAACTTGGCATTTCAAATGAATTGATAAAGAAGGGCTTAGCAGAATTTGGTGGCGTAAAACGGCGTTTTACGCGAACAGGAAGTTGGCGTGGTATTGAAATATTTGATGATTATGGACATCACCCTGTGGAAATAAAGGCTGTTTTGCGTGCGGCACGTGAGAGTGCAAAAGGGCGTGTTATTGCCATTGCACAACCCCATCGTTATTCGCGTTTGTATCATTTATTCGATGATTTTGCTGCTTGTTTTAATGATGCCGATACCGTGTTGATTACTCCTGTTTATGCGGCTGGTGAAGAGCCTATCGTAGGATTTGGTTCGCAAGAATTGGTAGAGCATATTAAAATGGCTGGTCATCGTGATGTGCGCTTGGTCCATGATCTGGAAGATGTTGTATCTCTTGTTTCAAAATTTGCTCAGGAAGAGGATTATGTTGTTTTTCTTGGGGCTGGCAATATCACACAATGGGCTTGCGCGTTGCCTCATCGGTTGTCGGGATTTGATGGGGGTGTTGGGACTTGATGGTCATGATGAAGTTTCAGTATATTGATGGTGAGGCGCTATTGGCGCAATTGCAACCGCTGTTGCGTGATGTCAGAGGCAAGCTTACCCCGAATGTTGAGATGCGTAAGATAACGTGGTTTCGCACGGGCGGGTTGGCAGAGCTTTTTTATCAGCCTGTTGATGAAGAAGATTTGGCGCTCTTTCTTCAAAAATTACCTGAAGCTGTTCCTGTAACCGTTGTCGGTATCGGTTCTAATCTTTTGGTGCGTGATGGGGGCGTTCCTGGGGTTGTTATTCGTCTTTCGCCCAAAAATTTTGGGCAAGTTCAGCAAGTTTCTTCAAAGGGTTTTTTAGTTGGTGCTGGTACGGCAGATAAACATTTAGCTGCCGCTGCTTTAAAAGCAGAAATTGCAGGTTTTCATTTTTATCATGGTATTCCTGGTGGTCTTGGTGGAGCTCTCAAAATGAATGCGGGGGCGAATGGTGTTGAAACCGCAGCGCGTGTTATTGAGGTTTATGCACTGGATCGTCAAGGACAGCGCCATATCTTGAGTTTGAAGGATATGCATTATTCTTATCGCCATTGTGATATTCCTAAAGACTTTATTTTTACCGCTGCGTTATTAGAAGGAGAACCTGGTCATAAAGATGATATCCGTGCTGCTATGGATGAAGTTGCTCTCCACAGAGAAACTGTGCAACCTATTCGTGAAAAGACAGGGGGATCAACTTTCAAAAATCCTGAAAATACATCTGCGTGGCGCGTGATTGATGAAGCAGGGTGTCGAGGTTTGAGGATTGGGGGGGCTCAAATGAGTGAAATGCACTGTAATTTTATGATTAATACAGGGCAAGCAACAGGATATGATCTTGAAGCTTTGGGAGAAACAGTGCGCGCGCGTGTTTTTGCACATTCATCTCATCTTTTACAATGGGAAATAGAACGTATTGGTCAATTTGAGCCTGGTCGAGATGTTGCTCCTTTTGATCCATTTCATTGATTTATTGTTCACTAAAAAAGTGTAAATAAAAAATTGAGTCATTTCAAAGAGATAATAAAAAAATTCTATTAAGAATCAATAAATTAACAAAGAATCTCTTGCATCAAGCCTTTGAGTCTGATTCATTATGCAAAATGCTAGGTTATTGATTCGCAAGGATAAACTTCGTTTTTCCTGTATGTGGTGTAGATGTGTTTTATATAGACTACATATAGTATGCGAAAGAGGGTGATTTATGATGAAAGATAAACATATAGCTGTGTTAATGGGAGGTTTTTCTTCTGAACGGTCTGTAAGTTTATCTTCAGGAGCAGCTTGTGCTGATGTTCTTGAGACGCAAGGATATCGTGTGAGCCGTGTAGATGTTGATGCGCATATTGCTTCTGTTCTTGAACGGTTGCAGCCCGATATTGCTTTCAATGCATTGCATGGTCCATTTGGCGAAGATGGTCGTATTCAGGGGATTCTTGAATATTTAAAAATTCCTTATACTCATTCTGGTGTGATGGCATCCGCTTTGGCCATGGATAAGGGACGTGCAAAAATTATTGTTGCAAATGTTGGAGTTTGTGTTGCTCCTTCTCGTATCATGAATCGCTTTGCTATTGGAAAAACGCATCCCATGGAGCCTCCTTATGTGATTAAACCTGTCTGTGAAGGATCAAGTTTTGGTGTTGTCATTGTTCAGGAACATGAAGCTGTGCCGCCGCATAATATTGGGGGATCTGAGTGGGGATATGCCGATGAGGTGATGGTTGAAAAATATATTCCTGGTCGTGAATTGACTTGTGCTGTTTTAGGAAATGAAGTGTTGGATGTGTGTGAAATTCTTCCCAGTCAACATTTTCCATTCTACGATTATGACTCAAAATATAAAACAGGTGGTTCTCTCCATATTTGTCCTGCAAAACTTTCACTAAATATTTACCAAAGTGTGCAAAGAATGTCTTTAGCAGCCCATCAGGCAATAGGGTGTCGAGGTGTTAGCCGTTCTGATTTTCGTTTTAATGAGAAAACAGGAGAATTGGTTTGGCTTGAAATTAATACGCAACCCGGTATGACATCGACGTCCCTTCTTCCTGATATTGCAAAAGCAAGCGGCCGTACTTACGGCGATATTGTTCAATGGATGGTGGAGGACGCATCATGTATGCGTTGAATGTTAATAAAACAAATAGTCCGATGGAGGTGCTATTAGTGCCGGCTTTGCCACGTCTTTATCGTCGTTTTCTTCGGTTTATGTTTGAGATTGTTCTTGTTAATGTTCATATTCCACGTCATTTCGGCTCTTTTGCTGTTGTATGGTTTTTCTTTGTAACGGCTTTTTATGGACTTTCAGTCAGTGGCCAGATGGCTGTGATCGTAAATTCGATCATATCGGATAGTGGTTTTGTGGTCGGCAATGTTGATATAAGCGGTAATAAGCGCTTGGCAAATCAGGATATTTTGAAAATTTTAGAACTTGATGTTGCGCCTTCTATTTTCACTTTTGATGTTGAAAGAGCACGTTCTCTTTTGGAAAAACAGGCTTGGGTTCAATCGGCGAATGTTCAGAAAATTTATCCCAATAGAATGCGTATTTCTATCGTGGAGCGTGAACCTTATGCTATTTGGCAACATGATGGTGTGATGGATATTGTTGATCATACAGGACGTGTCATTGTGCCTTTTAAAGGAGAAGTTGTTCGGGATTTGCCTCTTGTGGTTGGGCAGGGTGCACAAAATGCTGCTAAAGCGTTTATTCAAGCGTTGTCAGTCTATCGGCAAATATATGATCGTGTTCGTGCTTTTGTGCGGGTAGGTGATCGGCGTTGGGATCTTGTTTTGGATAATGGAATGCGCGTTATGTTGCCTGAAAATGGTGCTCTTGAAAGGCTTTCTTCTCTTGTTTTGTCCGGTAGGATGCAAGATCTTTTATCGCGCGATATTCTCAGTGTTGATTTACGTCTTGCTGATCGAATTACCGTTTCTTTATCAGATGAAGCATTGGGGCACTATGAAGCGGGTGTTGCAGAAGAAGAACGTATTTTAAAGGCGCGAAAGGCAGGAAACCTATGATGTTGCTCAGATCACATCACAAGGGGGGACGTAAAATGCGTTTTTTAACGGTTCTTGATGTCGGCTCAAGTAAGGTTGTTTGTCTTATTGCCTGTTTGCGTCCTTTAAAACATGCACACTATTTACATGGTCGTACCCATTCTATGGAAATTCTAGGCTTTGGAGTACAGCGTTCACGCGGGATTAAGTCTGGTGTTGTCATGGATATGTTTGCAGCAGAACAATCAATACGCTTGGCTGTTGATGCGGCAGAAAAAATGGCTGGTTTGGTGGTGGATTCAGTGATTGTGAATTTTTCCTCAAGTCGATTACAAAGTGCTTTAATTCATGGAAAGATCCATTTGAATGGTCGTGAAGTTACCAAGCGTGATATGCGTATGGCCTTTTCAGATGTTTCGCGTAAAGCTTTTGATGCTGAACGTCATGTTATGCATTCAGTTCCAGTTTCTTATGTCTTGGATGGGGATAAAGGAATTTCTGATCCTATTGGCATGGCAGGAGAAACATTTGGGGCCGATGTGCATGTGGTAACAGCAGAAACAGCCGCTTTGCGTAATTTAGAGACTTGTATTAATCGTGCACATTTGAGTGTTGAAGCGATGGTTGCTACTCCCTTTGCAAGTGGTCTTGCTGTCTTGATGAACGATGAGGCACATTTAGGGGCTGCATGTATTGATTTTGGTGGTGGAACAACAACGTGTTCAGTCTTTTTTGAGGGAAAATTTGTTCATGCGGATGCTCTTGCTGTTGGAGGGCATCATGTCACTCTTGATGTTGCACGCGGATTTTCTATGTCTTTGAAAGAGGCGGAACGTTTGAAAGTTGTTTATGGTTCAGCACTTTTAACAAGTGCTGATGAGCGGCAAATGATTAATATAGCAGAAATTGGTAGTGAACAGCGTGAAACGCAATATCCTCGCGCGGTTCTTGGGCGCATCATTCGTGCGCGTGTTGAAGAAATTTTAGAAATGGTTCGTGATTGTTTAAATCGTTCTGGTTTTGGTCACGTCATTGGTAAGCGTGTTATTTTGACTGGGGGAGCAAGCCAGTTAACAGGATTGCCAGAAATGGCACGTACTATATTAGGAAGAAATGTTCGTATCGGGCGGCCTTTAGGGATTTCGAGGCTTCCTTCTCTTGCAAAAGGGGCGGCGTTTACATCTGCTGTTGGATTGTTAATTTATCCGCAATTGGTAGGTTTTGAAGAAAAAACAATGCAGACGGCAGGAAATCATTTATCGATGGGCACGCGTGGGTATTTTCAGCGTGTTGGTCAGTGGTTGCGTGAGAGTTTTTAGTTAAGTCTAGTTGGATAAATTTCATCGCTTTGGCTTGCGGTGTCTTATGAGAAGGAAAAGAAAATGACGATTAATCTGCATCGGCCAGATATCGCGGAATTGAAGCCACGCATTACCGTTTTTGGTGTTGGAGGTGGTGGCGGGAATGCCGTGAATAATATGATTAATGCTGGTCTTCAGGGAGTTGACTTTGTTGTTGCCAATACGGATGCACAGGCTTTGGCTATGTCAAAGGCTGAACGTGTTATCCAGCTTGGAGCAGCTGTAACAGAAGGTTTGGGTGCTGGGGCTTTACCGGAAGTTGGACAAGCCGCGGCAGAGGAATGTATTGATGAAATTATCGATCATCTTGCAGATTCTCATATGGTTTTTATTACTGCTGGTATGGGGGGAGGAACTGGAACAGGGGCTGCTCCCGTTGTTGCTCGTGCAGCGCGTGAAAAAGGTATTTTGACCGTTGGTGTTGTGACAAAGCCATTTCAGTTTGAAGGGGCACGTCGTATGAAAACGGCAGAGGCTGGTATTGAAGAATTACAAAAGTCTGTCGATACATTGATTGTTATTCCCAATCAAAATCTTTTCCGTATTGCAAATGATAAGACAACATTTGCTGATGCTTTTGCTATGGCTGACCAAGTGCTTTATTCTGGAGTTGCTTCCATTACGGATTTGATGATTAAAGAGGGCTTGATTAACCTTGATTTTGCTGATGTTCGTTCTGTTATGCACGAAATGGGCCGCGCTATGATGGGAACGGGGGAGGCATCTGGTGAGGGGCGTGCTTTGGCTGCTGCTGAAGCGGCTATTGCCAATCCACTTTTGGATGATACCTCTATGCGTGGAGCACGTGGTTTATTGATTTCTATTACGGGCGGTCGTGATATGACTCTCTTTGAGGTTGATGAAGCTGCTAATCGTATTCGTGAAGAAGTGGATGCTGATGCGAATGTGATCTTTGGCGCCATTGATGATGAGTCGCTGGAAGGTGTCATTCGTGTTTCTGTGGTGGCTACCGGTATTGATCGTGAGGTTAGTGATGTTGTTCAGTCTTCTCAGTCTCAGCTTCAAAGACCGACTTCTTCAATACGCAAGAATGATTCTGGAACGCCACACAGTTCTTTTCATGTTCAGTCTTCGCCTTTGCGTTCTGAGTCAATGGTAGAAGTGATCGAGTCACTTGAAATAGAAAAGGGTAAGCCAACAGGAGAACAGTTCCGTCCCAAAAGTCAAATTTTTGCACAACCTGCAGAGGCAATGACGACACGAAATGCGACGAAAGCTGTTGCTTATGGTTCCAATACTATGCAGGATCAGGGATTAAATGGTCCACGTATGCAAGTAAGTCGTCCTACTCAACAAACTATGGCAGCTCCTGTGAGTATGGAGGCAACAGCGCATGTTCTTGATGAGATGACAGGGGTTGTGAGGCAAAAAGAAAAACCAGTGCAACAAAAACAAGCTCAACAGATGCAAACGCGTGCTCCAATGCGTATGCCTGAGTTAAAAGATTTTCCTCCTGTTGCTCATGGACAAAGTCAAAGAACATCTTCTACTGATCAAGGTCCTCGTAACCTTTGGCAGCGTTTGAAGCAGAGTTTGACACATCGTGAGGAAGCAGAACCGGAAGCGAGGCTAGAGCCTGCTGTAAGATCGTCTCAGCAGCAAGAATCTCATGTTTACAGTAAAAATTCTCAGGCACTTTCTCAAGATGCTTCTGTTTATGTTCCTCGTCGTTCTGGTGAGTTGCATCCGCAAGTTCCACAAGATCAGCGTACTTTTATTAGTGAAGAAGATCAGTTGGAAATACCAGCATTTTTACGTCGTCAAGCCAATTAATTGATAAAGGATGAGGCAAAGTAAGAAATTTTATTACTTATTTTATGATGAATTAAGAATTATACAGTAAAATATACTGCTATTTTTTATAAAATGCTTTATTTTTAAAAACCCGCTTATAATAAGTGGGTTTTTATTATTTGCTATGAATATTTTTTTATGGTTTTATAACGCATTTCAAAAGATGTAAGAGCAATTCAATAAAATGATATGATGAATTTAGAGCCAAAATATCAGTCTACTCTTAAAAAAGCAGTAACATTTAAGGGTATTGGCGTTCACAGTGGCTGTTTGTCAGAGGTAAAGGTTTATCCAGCGGATGTTGGATGTGGTATTCTTTTTAAGCGTTGTGGATTAGACGGAACAGCGAAAATATTTCAAGCCCATGCATCGCAAATGGGAGAAACTGAGTTATCAACGATGCTTGGAGAGGGCGATGTAAGGGTTGAAACAATTGAACATTTGATGGCTGCCATTGCTGCTTATAATTTGGATAATCTTATTATTGAAGTATCTCATAACGAGCTTCCTATTTTAGATGGTTCCGCATGGCAATACTGCCAAGCTTTTGAAGATGCGGGCATTGTCCAGCAAAATGCATATCGTTCTTATTTCATTATAAAAAAACCGTTGCGGGTTGAAGGAGCACATGGTTTTGCAGAGCTTTTACCCTTTGATGGGCGGCATTTTGATATAACGATCTCTTTTCCTTCTCCTGCTATTGGTAGACAACATTTCAGTTTTGATCTTACCACACAAGGGTTTCGAGATGATTTGTCGCGTGCGAGAACTTTTGGTTTTATCAAAGATGTGGAAAAATTACGGCTTTCTGGAAAGGCGAGAGGCGCTTCTTTAGAAAATTCTCTTGTTATTGGCCTTAATGACGAAATTTTGAATCCTAATGGTCCTTATTGGGAGAATGAATGTGTTCGGCACAAGATGCTTGATGCGATTGGTGATACTGCTTTGCTGGGGGCCCCTTTTATTGGATTATTTCGTTCTTATTGTAGTGGACATAAAATTAATGCACAATTGGTCAAAGCTGTTTTGGCAGACGAATCATATTATGAAAAAAGCTCGTTAGAGAAGGAATAAAATAAAAGTGATAAGATTTTTTTATTGTTTATTTGATTTTTAAGGGGATGATTGACCTAAGCGGCTAAATTAGTTATGTGGATTTTAAAGTGATATGGTATAAAAAGCTTTAATAAATTATTTTGCGACAAGGTTATATTCTGTGGAGGCCGGAAAAACTATGAAAAAAGCTCATCTGTGCATTGGAAATATGGCATATAGAAAATCTAACTCTGTACGCAAGATATTGGGGGTGGTTCTTTTAGGAAGCACTTGTATGTTAGCAGGGTGTCTTTTTAAAGAGAAAAATACTCTCGATCCATCTGCTTATGTTCTAAAAATAGATCCCCCCGATGTTCTTTATAATCAGGGGCTTGCTAGTCTTGAGAGTGGGCGTCTTGCGGATGCTGCGAAGAAGTTTTTGAAGATTGAAAAACAGTATGCTTATACAGATTGGGGACGTAAGTCTTTAGTCATGGGAGCTTTTACAAATTATCGACTCGGAAAGTATGATGATTCAATTAGTATGGCTCAACGCTATATTACTCTTTATCCTGGCTCGGATGACTCAGCTTATGCATACTATATTATTGGTCTTTCTTCCTTCCGCCGGATTCCTGATGTTACGCGTGATCAACGGGATACGAAACGCGCTATTGCTGCGATGCAGCTTCTTATAGAGCGTTATCCAAATTCTGAATATGTCAAGGATGCTAAGGATAAAATACGTTTCGGGCGTGAACAGCTGGCTGGTAAAGAAATGCAGATTGGCCGTTATTATGAAGAGGGGCGGCGCTATCTTGCTGCAAGTAGACGCTTTCGTACTGTCGTTGAAGAGTATTCGGATACCAATCAAATTGAAGAAGCGCTTTTCCGCTTAACGGAAGTTAATCTTGCTCTTGGTTTAACGGCGGAAGCACAGACGGCAGCTGCTATTTTAGGGCGTAATTACCCCAAAAGTCAGTGGTATAAGTTTTCTTATAATCTCTTGCAAAAGAACAAAATATCGCCACAGGAGCATAAGTCTTCTTGGATCTCAAATGCTTTAGGTCGTGATAAGAAGAGGGCACGTTGATTCTCTCATGCTGGTACAGCTTTCGATTCATAATATTGTGTTGATCGAAACGCTCGATATTCATTTTACGGCGGGGTTGACGGTTTTAACTGGAGAAACAGGGGCGGGAAAGTCTATTTTGCTTGATGCTTTATCACTGGCTCTTGGAGGGCGAGGCGATGCTTCGCTTGTGCGTCATGGTGTAACCCAAGGGCAGGTTACGGCTGTTTTTGATGTTCCTCTTTCACACCCTGCGCGTCAGATTATTCATGAGAATGGCCTTGATGATGAGGGTGATATTATTCTACGACGTGTGCAATCAAGTGATGGACGGAGTCGTGTCTTTATCAATGATCAGGTGGCTAGTGTTTCCTTAATGCGGAGTGTTGGTCGTCACTTGGTTGAAATTCATGGACAGCATGATGATCGTGCCCTTGTTGATGTTGCGACACATCGGCAATTATTAGATGCTTTTGGTGGACTTGAAGATGACGTGGAAAATTTGCGCCAGTGTTATCGGCTATGGCGTGAATGTGAGGAACGTTTACAACAACAGCGTCTTAAAGTAGAGAGTGCTGTGCGCGAGGTTGATTATCTTCGTGCGTGTGTAGAAGAGCTTGAAAAACTTGATTTTCAAGTGGGAGAAGAGGATGCTCTTTCTCTTCGTCGTGCCGATATGCTTAAATTAGAAAAAATAGCAACGGATATTAAAGAAGCCGATGATCTTTTAAGTGGTCAAAAATCACCAATTCCAGTGTTGTCTAATTTGGTGAGGCGTTTGGAACGGAAAATTCCTGAAGCACAAGAGCTCATTGAACCAGTAGTGAAATCACTTGATGAGGCATTGCATGCCCTTGCAACCGCACAAGAAGGCATTGAGGCGGCAATACGCGCATTGGATTTTGAACCGAATGAATTGGAACGGATAGAAGAACGTCTTTTTGCTCTTCGAGGTTTTGCGCGTAAATATCAAGTTTCTGCAGATGGGTTGGTTCAATTACGCGATAAAATGGATGCTGAATTAGCTGATTTTGAAGAGGCTCAGAACACATTAACGCGTTTTGAAGATGAGGCAGAGCAGGCAAAGAAAAATTATGATACCTTGGCACAAGCTTTAACAATAAAGCGTCGAGAAATAGCAAAACATTTATCTGAAAGCGTAATGGCTGAGTTACCGGCATTGAAATTAGAAAAGGCGGAATTTATTGTTGAAATGCAGACAGATGTTGAAAGACGAAGTGCAGAGGGGTGTGATCGTATTGAATATTGGGTGCGAACAAATCCTGGAACGCGTGCTGGGCCGATGTTTAGTGTGGCTTCTGGCGGTGAGTTGTCTCGTTTTTTATTAGCATTAAAAGTTGTTTTATCTGATCGAGGATCGGCTCCCACATTGATTTTTGATGAAATTGATACAGGCGCTGGGGGCGCTGTTGCGGCGGCTATTGGGCAACGGTTGCAACGGTTGTCGGAAAGGATTCAGGTTTTTGCTATTACGCATGCCCCCCAGGTCGCGTCAAAAGCGCATAGCCATTTTCTTATTTCAAAGATTGAAAGTGATGATGAAGGGCGCTTTGTGACTGTTCTTCATAAAATGGAAGAACAGGAGCGTGCAGAAGAAATCGCTCGTATGTTGGCAGGGGAACAGATTACTGAAGAAGCGCGTGCAGCGGCTCAAAAGCTTTTGGCATAAAGGTCATTGATGAACGATAAAAATATTGGAAACTTGTCTTCATTGAGATTTATTTTATGAAAAAGAGTAGAGATCCTTATGGCAGTAGTTTGTAATTTGGAATAGATTTTATGAACAAGGGTGAAGTTAAAAAACTTACTGCTCTTGAAGCAGAAAGTGAATTAGAGTGGTTGGCAAAAGAGATTGCGCGTCATGATGTGCTTTATAATCGTGATGATCAGCCTGAAATTTCTGATGCAGAATATGATGCTTTGCGCCGCCGTAATGCAGAAATTGAAGCTCTTTTTCCTGAACTTGTTCGTATGGATTCTCCTTCACATAAAGTTGGAGCACCGGTTTCAGAAAAATTTGAAAAATCTGTTCATGCACAGCCTATGCTTTCCCTTGATAATGCATTTAGCTTTGAAGATGTCAGCGAATTTGTTGAGCGTATTCATCGTTTTTTACGCATTCCAGAAACACAAATGTTGGAAATAACAGCGGAGCCTAAAATTGATGGTTTATCATTGTCTTTGCGCTATGAGGAGGGGCGGCTTGTGCGTGCGGCAACGCGGGGCGATGGAACTGTCGGTGAAAATGTGACAGCGAATGCTCGAACAATTTCTGATATTCCGCACGTTTTGCAAGGTGATTTTCCTGATATCATTGAGGTTCGCGGTGAAGTTTATATGGGGAGGGAGGATTTCCAAGCATTGAATATTAGCCAACAAGAGAAGGGTAAGGTAACCTTTGCCAATCCTCGAAATGCGGCGGCTGGTTCACTCCGTCAGCTTGATTCACGGATAACGGCCAGCAGAAAGCTGCAATTTTTTGCTTATGCTTGCGGTGAGGTGAGTGAAACATTTGCACAAAGTCAAATGGAGATGATGAAAAAGCTCAAAGAATATGGCTTTATTATCAATCCATTAACAAAAGTCTTTAAGACAATCGAGGAAATTATTTCCTATTATCGTGATATTGAAGAACGCCGTCATATCTTAAACTATGATATTGATGGCCTTGTTTATAAGGTTAATGATTTGATACTCCAAAAGCGCTTGGGGTTTGTTTCTCGTTCGCCGCGTTGGGCAATAGCGCATAAATTTCCAGCAGAAAAAGCAATAGCGCTTTTGGAAGATATTGATATTCAAGTGGGACGCACAGGGGCTTTGACGCCTGTTGCGCGCCTTACGCCTATTACTGTTGGTGGGGTAGTGGTGACCAATGCCAGTTTGCATAATGAAGATTATATTAAGGGAATTGGTCATAAAGGAGAGCCTATTCGTGAAGGACGCGATGTCCGCGTAGGGGATAGCGTGATTATACAACGTGCTGGTGATGTGATTCCTCAAGTTGTTGATGTTATCATTGAAAAGCGCCCAAAAGATTCTTCTGCTTTTGTTTTCCCTCATTTGTGTCCAGCGTGTGGGAGTCATGCTGTTCGTGAAGATGGAGAAGCGGTGCGTCGCTGTACAGGGGGGCTTATTTGTCCTGCACAGGCGATTGAGCGTATTCGTCATTTTGTTGCACGCAATGCTTTTGATATTGAGGGCTTGGGTAAAAAACAGGTGGAGTTTTTTTTCCATGCGCAAGATGAGTCCCTTTGTATTCGTACACCAGCTGATATTTTTACTTTAGAACGGCGCCAAGAAAAGTCTTTGATACGTTTGGAAAATATGGAAGGTTTTGGTACTGTTTCAGTGCGGAAATTGTATGATGCTATTAATGCACGCCGCGAAGTTCCTTTAAGCCGTTTTTTGTTTGCATTGGGGATTCGTCATGTTGGTGAGGTTAATGCACGCCGTCTTGCGCGAGCTTATCAAACTTATACAGCTTTTGAAGCTGCGGCGATGGAAGCACTTATACCATGTGAGAGAGAAAATAAAGAAGGCAATGAAACTTGGCTGGAGCTTACCAATATAGAGGGAATTGGACCACAGGTCGGCAGTGCAATTGTTGATTTTTATCAAGAAGCGCATAATCGTGAGGTTTTATCTGTTTTGCTTGAAGAAGTAACGCCTCTTGATGAGGGGCCTGTTTTGATAGATTCTTCACCAATAGCGGGGAAGATCATTGTTTTTACAGGAACTTTAGCGCATATGTCACGTGATGAAGCAAAAGCATTGGCTGAGAGACTAGGGGCTAAAACGTCGGGTTCACTCTCTAAAAAAACGGATATCCTTGTTGCTGGAGCTGGAGCGGGATCAAAATTGACGAAAGCGCAGGAATTAGGTGTTGAGGTGATCGATGAAGAAGCTTGGCTACAGCTGATTGAGAAACATCATGTTTAGGGAGAAATGACTCTCAAGTATGATCGATATACTCGTTTTTTCCTCATTCAAGGTAATTTACTGATCTTAAAAGTCAATTCATAATTATTGTTTAATGTTATAAAATATTATCTTATCAGGATGATAAGATGATGCAAAGATTTTATATATTTCCTCATAGTAAAGGCGGATCTTTGCTTAGAAAAAAGTGTAAGTGTTTTTTCTAGAAAATATCTGCACTGCTTTAAAGAGGCATAGTTGCTTCTTTTGCCCATTCCCTCTCTTCTTCATTTAAATAAGGTGCATTCATTTGATAAACACGCGCATGATACTCATTGAGCCATTGTCGTTCTTCTTGTGTCAAAAGCTCTGGAAGAATAAGTCTTCGATCAATGGGGCAATGGGTGAGTGTTTCAAACGAAAGCATTTCGATATCTCCACCAGCAATTTTTTGCTCTGGTTTTACGATTATCAAATTTTCAAGACGAATACCAAAAGCACCTTCGCGATAATATCCAGGTTCATTCGAAACAATCATCCCAGGGCTCAGTTCTTGACATCCTCTGCGTGAAATATTTTGTGGTCCTTCATGAACAGAGAGATAAGAGCCAACACCATGACCCGTGCCATGGGCATAATCAAAACCGGCTTTCCATAAGGCAATGCGTGCGAGAGCATCAATGTCTTGTCCACGCGTGCCTTTTGGAAAACGTGCAGTTGAAAGAGCAATCATACCTTTGAGGACAAGCGTGAAACAGCGCTTTTCTTCTTCTCCAATATTTCCAATGGCTACTGTGCGTGTGACATCTGTCGTGCCATCACGATATTGTCCACCTGAGTCCACAAGATACAGTTCCCCAGCTTTGAGTTGTTTATTGGTTTCATTCGTTACACGGTAATGAACAATGGCACCATTGGCTCCTGCTGCTGAGATTGTATCAAAAGAAAGATCTTCAAGTTTTTCTCCCATTTCTTCTGCTGTGTATATGCGAAATTCTTCTAATTTTTGAGCAGCAGAAATCTCATTTATTGTACCTGCTGTTTGTCTATCTAACCAAGAAAAAAAGCGGGTAAGAGCAACACCATCACGAAGATGTGCCCTCCGTGCACCTTCTAATTCTGTGGTATTCTTAATGGCACGGGGTAGAGCAGCAGGGTCGGTCAGTGTGATGAAAGAATTTTTTTCTTCTTCAATGACAATCCGTAATTTTTCGCATGTTAGCTGTGGATCTAAGGCAAAAACTGTTCCTTTTTGCGCATATTCTTTGACTTTTGCAAGAAGTTGTTCTGGTTCATATAATTTTGCATAGCCTTCTAGATATTGCTTTTGTTCTTCACCAAGTTTTTTATTGTTAATGAATAAGGCTGGGGGTTCGTTGAGTGGAATGAGAGCAAAGCAAAGAGAAAAAGGTGTATTGGAAATATCATTGCCTCGTATATTGAATATCCATGCAATAGAGGAGGGGTCTGTGAAAATAAAAGCATTTGCACGGGCTTGTTGTATGCTTTTGCGAATTAAAGCGAGTTTTTCATCCGTATCGCATCCAGCATATTTAAGTGAATGAATGGATAAGGCAGATTGTGGTGGTTGTGGTTGATCATGCCAAATAAGGTCAATAGGATTTTGTTGAACTTCTACAAGTTTTCCGCCAGCTTTTATCTCTAAAGATTTCTTTAAGGTTGCTGTAGCGGCGATTGTGTGGAGCCATGGGTCAAAACCAATAGAAAGTTTGTGTCCATTTTTTTCAAGCCATTGCGTGGGGGGACAGGTTACGAGGTCTTCATAGGTAAAGATATGAGGATCAGTTTGTTGGCGAACTTGAAGTTTATAGCGTCCATCTGTGAATATAAGGGCTTTATTTTTTAAAATAAGTGCGATCCCTGCTGATCCAGTAAAGCCTGTAAGCCAGCTTAAGCGTTGCGCATGAGGGGGAACATATTCCCCTTGATGTTCATCGTTGCGTGGAACAAGAAAACCATCGAGCCCAAGGCGATTGAGCTCTTTACGAAGGCAAGAAATGCGTTCGAGAGCATGTGCGGGATTTGTTGTTGCTTCAAAAGATTGATACATAGCAACGTCCTTTTCTTTTTATTTCAGATGTATCGTAACCCAGCCATGTCGGTGATACGTTTCAATATGTTTGAGTCCGTGTTTTATATAAGTCTCTAAAACATGGGGATGCTGTTCTTCAAGAATTCCAGAGAGGATAAGTGATCCTCCTTTTTGAAGAACTTGAACCATTTCTGGTGCAAGTTCAATGAGCGGATTGGCAAGAATATTGGCCACAATGAGATCAAAAGGAGCCCGTTTTGCAATTTGATCATGAGTAAAACCTGTTGCTGTAACAGCTGTAATATGTTCTTTTACACCATTAAGCATGATATTATGTTGTGCAACTTTAATAGCAACAGGATCAATATCGGATGCCAGAATAGAAATGGGCTTGAGCTTAGCTATGCCAATGGCTAAGATCCCACTGCCCGTTCCAAGATCAAGAGCATTTTGTGGATTTTCGTGTTTCATGACTTTGGCAATCATTTCCAAACAACCAGCTGTTGTTCCATGATGTCCAGTGCCAAAAGCTTGATTTGCGTCAATTTCAATGGGGAGAACATTTTCTGGAATGGCGTCTCGGTTATGACTTCCATGAAGGAAAAAAGGACCTGCATGTATTGGTTTTAACCCTTCCAGGCTTTTTTGTACCCAGTCAATATTGGGTAAAACTTCTCTATTAATTTTATCAGAATCGATAGAAAGGATGCTTGCAAACCGCCTTAATGCGTCCTCTTGATTATTTTGATCGACATATAGAGACAGCTCATAGAGAGCACTTTTTTCGTCTATCTCTGTAAGAGCCAGAGGATAGCCTTCTTCCTCAAAAGCGGTTTCTATAAGGGGATAAAACTTTTCTGCTTTACTTTTTAAAGCAGTATAATAGAGACGAATTTGCTGCGACATCCTGTTCTTTCTTTTGATCGGCTTTTTTAGTTTGAGATGAGTTTTTTTAGCCGTTCAATGGCGATTTCATCTTTTAATTCACTATCGCTTTCTTTCGTATCATAACGAATAACACCTGCTAACTTACCGCCTTTTTTGAGTAAAAAAATCGCTGCTGTATGGTCATAAGTATAGTTTCCATCTGTGCCAGGCACTTTTTCAGCAATGATATTGAAAGAATTGACCATCTTATGAACTTTTTCAGGATCTCCGCTAATGCCAATAATCTTATTAGAAAAATTACTGAGATATTCATGAAGCACTTCAGGGGTATCACGTTCAGGATCAACAGTTACGAACCATTTTCCTAATTTATTACTCTCAGGCCCAATGGCTGTAAGCCATCGATCAAGATTCATTAATGTCGTAGGACAGATTTCAGGGCACATTGTAAAACCGAAGAAAATAATTGAAGGTTTACTGCGAACATCAGCTTGGGTAATAGTCTGCCCATCTGAATCGGTGAGCGTGAAGTCATCACCTAAAGGTTTGTTTATCAATGTATCATAAATAAAAATTCCCGCAAGAAATATAACTGTTAGTCCTAAGATGCGGATTACATTTTTCATAACTTATCTCTCTTAAAAGTTTGAAAAAACTCTAGCATTGGCAGGTTTGTATTGCAATGTTTGTTTCGTGGTTGATTTTATGGGTTTGGTTGGTATGTCTTTTCATATCTCTTGATGAAACAGTTAATGGAAGGCCATATGAATATTGATAATGATCTTCGATTCCATGAAAGTAAACCGCGCATTCATACGACGGCACGATTGCATGGTTGTAAATTGGGACGCTATGTAGAAATTAATGAACGGGTTATTTTACGGGATGTAACCGTTGGGGATTTTTCTTATTTAGAACATGATAGCGAGGCTATTTATAGCGATATTGGTCGTTTTTGTTCTATCGCATCTCATGTGCGGATGAATGCGTTGGAGCATCCCATGGAACGCGTTTCAACACATAAAATAACCTATCGTCCAAATGAATATTTTCGTTATAGAGCTCTCGATCGTTCTTTTCGAGAAAGGCGTTGTGCAAAACGTGTTATTATTGGGCATGATGTATGGATTGGGCATGGAGCGGTTATTATGCCTGGGGTAACAGTGGATCATGGGGCGATTATTGGAGCTAATGCTGTTATAACGAAAGATGTTACGCCTTATACGATTGTTGTTGGGGTTCCTGCTCAGAAATTGCGGATGCGTTTTCCTGATTATGTGATAGAAGATCTTTTAGCTATGGCTTGGTGGGATTGGCCGCTTGATAAAATTTATAATGCAGTGCCTGATATGCAAAATTTATCCATTGAAGCTTTTGTTCAAAAATGGAAGTGAGTTTCAGAATAAAATCAAGTGGTCTTTTGAAAAAACGGATTACGGTTTTCTTTTGTTAAGCTTTATCGACAAAATTATCCAATACACGTTTTTCACCCGCTTTTTCAAACATTATTGTCAACTTATGACCATCTATCGCGGTAATGTAACCATAACCAAATTTTATGTGAAAAATTCGATCATTGACAGAAAAATCTGATTCTGCATGGGAGATTGATTGAGCGATAACTTTCCCTTCGATATTCTTGTTTTTTTGTGCACGTTTTTGTCTTGGTGCTGCGTAGTCATTATAAAAAGCATCATGATATTGAAAAGAGGATTGTCCATAACCACCATAAGATGTTTCCATAGCTATGGCTTCTACATGTTCTGCTGGTAATTCATCGAGAAAACGGGAGGGAAGAGCAGATTGCCATAGTCCGTGCACTCTGCGGTTGGATACAAACCATATATGTAGATATTTTTTTGCTCTTGTAAGTCCTACATAAGCAAGGCGCCGTTCTTCTTCTAAGCCTGAACGCCCCCCTTCATCTAATGAGCGTTGATGGGGAAAGAGTCCTTCTTCCCAACCTGGAAGAAAAACGGTTTCAAACTCAAGTCCCTTGGCAGAATGAAGTGTCATGATGTTGACGGCATCCATGCTTTCATTATTGTCCGTTTCCATTACGAGTGAAACATGTTCTAAAAAGCTTTGAAGATTTTCAAATTGTTCTATGGAACGGATCATTTCTTTAAGGTTTTCTAATCGTGTAGGAGCCTCTGGTGAGCGATCTTCTAACCACATGGTTGTGTAACCAGAATCATCAAGAATGATCTCGGCAAGTTCCCTGTGGGGGGTGTCTTGCAGCATATTTTGCCAGCGACGGAAGTTTTCAATAAGGCTTCGTAAAGCGCTGCGTGCCTTAGGCTTTAATTCGTCTGTTTCAATGATGTCAGCAGCCGCAGAAAAGAGGGGAATAGCACGTGCTCGCGCACTCTCATAAAGAATGCGTAAGGTTGCATCGCCTATGCTGCGTTTAGGTGTATTGATAATACGTTCAAAAGCTAAATCATCAGCGGGTTGGACAACAACACGTAAATAAGCCATGGCATCTCGTATTTCCATGCGCTCATAAAAACGGGGTCCCCCAATGACTCGGTAGTTAAGGCCAAGTGTTACAAAGCGATCTTCAAATTCACGCATTTGAAATGATGCGCGTACCAAGATAGCCATATTATTTAATGCATGACCGGTTTGTTGAGCGCGTTCGATTTCTTCTCCGATTGCTCGCGCTTCTTCTGTTGAATCCCATGCTGAATGAATTTTTACTTTTTCTTCTTCACTCTTTATTTGAGCGGAAAAAAGGACTTTTCCTAGCCGTTCTTCATTATGAGCAATAAGATGCGAGGCAGCTTTTAGAATATGGGATGTTGAGCGGTAATTGCGCTCTAAGCGAATAATTTTGGCAGAAGGAAAATCTTTTTCAAACCGTAATATGTTTTCGACTTTCGCACCACGCCATCCATAAATGGATTGATCATCATCGCCAACACAACAAAGATTAACATTGTGTCCTTGAGGATGTTGTGCCAAAAGGCGAAGCCAAAGATATTGTGCTGTATTTGTATCTTGATATTCATCGACAAGAATATAGCGAAATTGAGAATGATATTCGCGAAGAATATCTGGATTGCGTTGGAGGATAGAGATAGAATGAAGGAGAAGATCACCAAAATCACAAGCATTAAGATCTTTTAATCGATTTTGATAACTATGATAAAGTTCGCGTCCCATGCCGTTGCCAAAGGAATGCGCCTCACTTTTTGAAATATATTCTGGTGAAAGTCCTTGATTTTTCCAAGAATCAATCATCATGGCAAGGTTTCTTGCTGGCCAACGCTTATCGTCTAAGCCTTCAGCCTGAATGAGCTGTTTTAAAAGGCGAAGCACATCATCGCTATCGAGAATTGTAAAGTTTCTTTTTAAATCAACAAGCTCTGCGTGGCGGCGTAAAATTTTAGCACCAGTGGAATGAAAAGTTCCAAGCCAAGGCATGCCTTCAACAACTTCACCAATGAGTTCACCAATACGTGTTTTCATTTCACGAGCTGCTTTGTTGGTGAAGGTGACAGCAAGGATTTGTTGAGGAGAGGCAAGTCCAGAGCGCAGAATATGAGAAATACGGGTTGTTAAAACGCGTGTTTTTCCAGTACCAGCACCTGCAAGAACTAAAAGAGGCCCCTCAGTATTCATAACAGCTTGTTGTTGTTCTGGATTGAGCTGTTCTAAATAGTCTATGTTATATGATTTTTTTTCTTTTAGAACATGGGAAGAAATCCCAGAGTTTTTTTCATCATGGGATGGGGGAGCATCTTCTTCAAAGAAAGGTATGTTATCGGAAAAATTATTCATTATACCTTTTTTCTAATCTTTTTTTCATGAAAGTGCTAGGTTTAAAAAACTTTTCTTTTACAAACCGCAACAGTCTTCATTGAACGAGAGACACTAAAACAAAAGATCAGGACGAAAGACGCTGAGCGAGAATGCTTTGAAGAGCATAAATGCGCAATGAGGCTGAAAGATTAACTTGTTGCGGTCTTTTACTATCAATATCGGTGATAATAAAGGCTAAAGATTGTCCTTTTTTGCGGGCTATATCTTTGAGAATATCTAAAAATGGTGGTTCTAAAGAAACGCTTGTTGCATGTCCATCAACACGAACTGATATCTTTTTTGGAATAACTTTTGACCAATCGATAGAATTATTTTCGTGCATTCTTTCCCCTTTATTCATCTATTCATCGTTTTGTAAACGATTTTGATCAAGAAACTTTTGCGTTTTTAAAGATCTTTTTTGCTCAAAAAGCTTTTCAGTTTTTGTTCGTCCAAAACGATAACGATTTTCTTCAGCATGAAGAGCTTTTTCTGCGCGCTTTTTTTGTTTTCGAAATTGGCGAAGGTTAACCGGTTTGGTCATGAGAAAAATTACTTTTTCCGAAAAGAATCTAAAGAGACAACATCAGCACTTTGTTTTGCATCGTTCTTTGAAGATTCTTTATTGGTATTGAGATTTTGTTCTTTTGTGAGCATATTTTCTTTTTTTTGTTTGTCTGATAGAGCAATGGGGGTAGATGGGGTATTTTCTGCATTTTCACTTTCTGTAGATTCTGCAGAAGGAAGTTTTGAGGGCAGATCAAATGCAGCTTCAAATGCTGCTACAGGATCGTAAAAGACTTGAATGGAAGTAAAAGGAATAACGAGTTTTTCGGTAACTTCCCTGAAAGAGAGAGTCACTTCGAAGGCTGTCTCTGAAACACTGAGATCTCTAAATTGATGCTGCAAAACGATGGTCATTTGTTCAGGATAGCGACTTTTTAGCCGAGAAGAAATTTTAACGCCTGCGGCATTTGTAAAAAAAGTTATAAAAAAGTGATGATTTCCCGGAAGACCTGCTTTAGCAACTTCCGATAAAACTTTACGGATAACTCCACGAAGCGCATCCTGAACGAGAATATCGTAACGGATTTGATCTTTAACCATTGAAGTTTGTTCCTTTTATTTCACGTAGCAGAATGGGTCGTATTAATCTTGTATAAGAGAATATATTTAAAAATTAGCAGCATTTTGTCTACGAGGCACCTCATTTGAATCGAAAAAACACGAGAAATAATGTCTGATAATGTCTGAAAGATCAATCAATAACATTTTTAAAAGTGAAGGCTTCTGTTGCCAGGTGCCTTCGAACCCCGCTTAAACCTGCGACGGTTTAAGAGTCAATTTGAAACATTCACACTGCTTCAAGCAGCGAGACGTGCTTCCGCATAGTTGTCATTTGCAACTACTCATTTAGCCCGATAACGGTGGTACAATGCCGAGTAAAAGAGCGATCTTTACACCCTTGTCGATCCTATTTCGCCCCCACCAAAATATAATTTTAGTTTCTTATATTTTGGTGGAGGCGCCGGGTACCGCCCCCGGGTCCAATAGGTTTATTTCACCGTCCATTTATTACCATAGCTGAAAAGTCAGCCTCTTAAATATAGATGAAGAACAGTCTTAGGAAAAGGGGGGGTTGTTAATATTTTTAATCCTCTAATTATTTATGGAGCTATATGATGTGGCGGTGAAATATAACCGCTCATTTTTGGAGAGGATATGATGCAAAATGAAAAATAATCTAGCAGATATTAAAATATATGATTCAAACCCTGATGAAGCAGCAGTTGAGCGACTTAGCCGTCGTTTAGCTTTGGTGATGCAAAAGCAAGATGCAGCGCTTGTTGCCACATCGGATCCAAAAGAGTTAGAACGTGTTGAAAAGTGGGTTAAAGATGTTTTAGAAGTTGATGAGCAGAGTGCTAAAATGGCTGTTGCAAAAGTTGCTCAGATGATGGCTGGGGAACGTAGAAAAAGTCGTATGACTTTTTATTACTTAGTTGCTAAGCAACTCAATGCACTTCATAAAATTTAAATAATATTAAATTTGTGATCATGATAAAAAAGCCCAATTTTTTGGGCTTTTTTTGTTTATAGAGGGCGTTAACCTTTTTCATCGTCTTGGAGGTATCCTCCTTTACGCATACTTGGGACAAAGAGAAGCGCAATAAATGCCATGATCATCACGGCGGTTACATAAAAATAAAAGAGTGATTCATGACCGTACTTTTTTAATCCAAGCGCGACGTATTCAGCAGAACCACCAAATAAGGCGTTACCAATAGCATGAGAGATGCTAACGCCTAATGCACGTACGGAAGAGGGAAACATGGCAGATTTTACAACACCAGAGATGGATGTATACATGCCCATAATAAAGAGCAAGCCAATAATGACGGAAAAGGCAACCCATACGCTATGGGTGTTACCGATTATCCAGAGTCCAGGAAATGTAAAGATGGCAGAGAGTATACTCCAAATGATGAGTAAAGTTTTTGTGCCAATTTTATCGGCAATGATACCTGCTATGGGCTGGAACAGGATAAAAATAAACAGTACCGCTGTCATAATCGTTGTTGCGGTATGTTTATCAAAGCCTGTAGTTGTGATCAGATATTTTTGCATATAAGTCGTAAAGGTATAAAATGTGAGCGATCCGCCTGATGCAAAGCAGGCAATCACCACAACGGCTTTTGTATGTTTGGTGAGAAGTTCTTTAAGACTGCCAGAGTGTTTGTGAGAGCGGCTTTCTTCTGTAGTTGTTTCGTGGAGCGAACGACGTAGATAAATCGCAACGAGTGCTCCACAGCCACCAATGACAAAAGGGATACGCCATCCCCATGCTTTTAACTGGTCTTCAGTAAGGTAAATGGCTAAAATAAATATAATGAAACTGGCAAGAAGCTGACCAGTAATAAGGGTGGCTGATTGGAAAGAAGCAAACAGCCCACGATGCTTTTTGAGAGAAACTTCGCTTATATAAGTGGCTGCTGTACCATATTCTCCCCCCGCTGAAAGCCCTTGTACCATTCGCGCTAAGAGTAAAAGGATTGCTGATGTTATTCCTAGGGTTTCATAGGTGGGAAGTATGGCGATGAAAAAAGAGCCTCCACACATCATAAAAATGGATACAAGCATTGAGCGTTTACGTCCGTAACGATCGGCAACGAATCCTAAAAGCCAAGCGCCAATAGGGCGCATGAGAAAGCCAATAAAAAAGACACCTGCAGTTTTTAACAGTGGTGTAATTGTATCGCCATCTGAAGGAAAAAATTGTGAGGCAAAATAAATCGATGCAAATGCATAAACGTAAAAATCAAACCATTCTACGAGATTTCCAGATGCGCTTGCTATAATAGCAAAAATACGCTTTCTTGCATCATGCGATGCTGAAATTGTTTCATTTGTCATGAGTGTTCCCCTTTTAGATTTATAGTTTATATTTTTTAAACGTAATTTTTTGTGATTTCCAGAAAAATTCACTTGTATAATAATTATTTTTATAAAAACTATTTTAAATAATGTACTCTGCTTAATTTTTACTCTTTATTATATTGTATAAAAAGTAATTTTCTTATTTTAAATAATTAAACATATTAAAAATTAAGTAAATAAATGTAATTTTATAGTAATATTTTTTTATATTAATAATATAATAATGTTATTTTACTTTTTTATTATTAATGTAATAGTGTGTAATTTCTTTAATTTATCTGTTTCATAACAGGTATTTTTATATTTTTTTAAGTGACTTCATTCATTAGAAAAAAATATTCATAAGTTTCAAGAAAGCATTGCGAGGAAGCTTAAGTTATGGAAGTGACATGTCAAAGTTATAGAAAGTATCTGATAACTTTTTATTATTGAGAGTAAGCTGATAAAATGGATATCATGATATAAAAATGGGCTTTTTATGTGCTCATGATAAAAAAGCCCCGTTCATTGGGGCTTTTTTACATTTTATGGAATATTAATGGGTCTCATCTTGAAGATATCCTCCTTTATTTATATCCGGCATCAGAAGTATTGCTATGAGCGCAATGATCATCATGCCGATTATGTAGAAAGGAAATACAGATTCATGACCAATTTTTTTTAATCCAAATGCAACGTATTCAGCAGAACCACCAAATAGCGCATTGGAAATTGCATAGGACAATCCAACACCCATTGCACGGATTGAGGCTGGAAATACACCTGCTTTTATGATCCCTGCGATGGATGTGTAAAAACTCATGATACAAAGCATTCCAACAATAATGAAGAATGCAACCCATACACTATCTGTATTCCCAATGGCTGTTAATACAGGAACTGTACAGATGATGGATAAGATTCCCCAAAGAACAAGTGAAGTTTTTGTGCCAATTTTATCCGCTAGAAAACCAAATAGAGGTTGAAGCAATATGAAGATAAAGAGTGCAGCTGTCATGATTGTTGTTGCAGTTTGCTTATCAAAACCAGTTGTTGTGATCAGATATTTTTGCATATAAGTGGTATAAGTATAAAATGAGAGAGAACCTCCTGCTGTAAAGCCCATAACCAAAAACAAAGCTTTTTTGTGATTGCGAAAAAGTTCTTTAAGGCTACCAGCTTTTTTTTGAGAGCGGCTTTCTTTTGTGGTTGTTTCATGAAGAGAACGACGTAGATAAAGTGCAATGATTGCTCCCACACCACCAATGATAAAAGGAATACGCCATCCCCATGCTTTTAATTGATCTTCTGTCAGATAAAGTGCCAAAATAAATATAACAAAACTGGCAAGAAGTTGACCGGTGATAAGTGTTGCATATTGGAAAGAAGCGAAGAATCCACGGTGATTTTTTAGAGCAACTTCGCTCATATAAGTTGCAACCGTTCCGTATTCACCCCCCGCTGAAAGTCCTTGTAACATTCGAACTAAAAGCAGAAGAACGGCTGCTGTTGTTCCAATCATTTCATAGGTGGGGAGGAGGGCGATGAGAAAAGAGCCCCCACACATCATAAAAATAGAAATGAGCATCGAGCGTTTGCGTCCATAACGATCTGCAATGAAGCCAAAGAGCAAACTTCCAATAGGGCGCATAAGAAAGCCCATAAAAAAGACTCCTGCAGTCTTTAATAGTTGCGTAACAATATCATGATCTGAAGGAAAGAATTGTGATGCGAAATAAATAGATGTAAATGAGTAAACATAAAAATCATACCATTCTACCAGATTTCCTGATGCACTAGAGATGATAGAAAAAACACGTTTTCTTGTATCATGTGGTGCTAAAGTTGTTTGGTTTTCCATCAAAGTTTCCCCTTTTACATCGTCAGTTTTTCTCTTTAAAGTTGTTTACGATGTGTATCATCAAAATACAATTGTATCATGGTATTTTTTTAGGAAAATACTTTAAGATGATTTATTGGCGTTATTTGGAATTATATTATCAGTTGTTTTTGTCTTTTTATTTTCTCGTAGAATAAAAGTTATGTCATTATATCTAAAGAAAAGAGGACATTAAAAAGTCGATCAAGATATCTTTAATCTTGATGAGAAAAATGCTCAAATGACCATTTGGATTGTTATAGGCTTAATACTGGAAGATTATAAAGAGTACTGAAAGATCATAGAAGAGATGATTTTTATGTGTAGAAAGCCAAAAATAAGGATACTTCATAAAGCTTCAGCAATATAAAAAAAGATTTTTATGTTTCTACTCATTATTGTCTTGTCATAAAATATGATCTTTTAGAATGGCTATGTAAGGTTTTACATATGCGGTATTTTTGTTAGATATCGTGATAAAGATTGAGGATAGGGTTTGTCCATAGAACCTTATGAAGTAAACCGCATAAAGAGATTAATAACGATAGACAGTTTAGGGAGAGATAAGCTGTTTACAAGACCAACGCGGGGGCAGGCCCTTCGTTCTTATTAAGGTGTGATTATTAATGTGCGGCGTGGAGATTGAAAAAAGCCCAATTTTTTGGGCTTTTTTATTCAGCAAATTACTTTAATGAAGTTCATCTTTATCGAGATATCCTCCTTTATCGATATCGGGCATAAGGAGAATAGAGATGAGGGCAATGATCATCATTCCAACGATGTAAAAAAAGAAAACGGATTCGTATCCTATATTTTTTAGTCCAAGTGCTACATATTCAGCAGAACCACCAAAGAGTGCATTGCCAATGGCAAACGCAAATCCAACACCAATGGCTCGGATTGAAGCAGGGAACAATTCTGCTTTTATGATACCGGCGATGGAGGTATAAAAACTCATAACACAGAGCATTCCAATAATGATTAAGAGTGCACTCCATGGGTTATGGGCATTTCCAATCATTTTAAGAGCAGGAATGGTACAGATAATGGATAAGACCCCCCAACTGATGAGCGAAAATCGTGCGCCAACTTTGTCGGCGAAGGCGCCTAAAAGGGGTTGGAATAACACAAAAACAAAGAGGGCGGCAGTCATGATCGTTGTTGCGGTTTGTTTATCAAAGCCCGTGGTTGTGATCAGGTATTTTTGCATATAAGTGGTGTAGGTATAAAATGTGAGAGATCCGCCGGCTGTAAAGCCAACAACCAAAAAGAAAGCTTTTTTATGATTACGAAAAAGCTCTTTAAGACTACCAGCGTGTTGTTCAGAACGGCTTTTGTGGGTTGTTGTTTCATGGAGAAGACTGCGCAGATAAAGTGCAACAATTGCTCCAAAGCCACCAATGACAAAAGGAATACGCCATCCCCATGCTTTTAACTGATCTTCCGTAAGGTAAATGGCTAAAATAAATATCATAAAACTCGCAAGAAGCTGACCAGAGATCGTTGTTGCATATTGAAAAGAAGCAAAAAGTCCACGACGATCTTTGGGGGCAACTTCGCTCATATAAGTTGCAGCTGTACCATATTCACCGCCAACGGAAAGTCCTTGAAACATACGCACGAGAAGGAGAAGGAATGCTGCTGTTATGCCTAAGGTTTGGTAAGTAGGAAGTATGGCAATGAGAAAAGAGCCACCGCACATCATAAAAACAGAAATAAGCATTGAACGTTTACGACCATAGCGGTCAGCAATGAAGCCAAAGAGCCATGCTCCAATGGGGCGCATAAGAAAGCCAATAAAAAAGATTCCTGCAGTTTTTAATAGTTGTGTAACAATATCTTCATCTTCAGGAAAAAATTGTGAGGCAAAATAAACTGATGCAAAGGAGTAAGCATAAAAGTCATACCATTCTACCAGATTTCCTGAGGCACTGGATATGATAGCAAAAATACGTTTCCTTGTATCATGGGGCTCTAAAGTTGTTTGGTTATTCATGAAACATTCCCCTTTTTAATTAATAAATTTTTTCTTAAACGCTGTTTTACAATGTGTATTATAAAATACGCGATTGTATCATGATAATTTTTAAGAAGATACTTTAAGTTATAGTATTTTTAGTTTTTTCAAGGCTTTTATTGGGGAATTTAAAAGAATAAATAATAATATTATTATTTATAGTATCATTATATAACTCAAGTAAAATTGAATTAAATTGTGGTAAGAGGGATGTATTAATTTCTACTATTGGCTATTCGTCAATGGGCTTTTATTTCATGATTATATCCTTAGTTCAGAGGCTAAAAACTTGAGATGGAAAAAGAGCGAGCTTTTGTACTTAAAGTTCAGGGAGTACTGTTAAGATTTTTCTAGAAAGATCAATGTTTTTGGGCATATGCTATATTGCGTAAATCGTACGTTTGGTAATCTTTTAAGGGAATATTATTTTTTGTTTCATTGTGAATTATGGGCATATGAGTGTGTTTATGAAGATATGAGGCTTTTTAGTTTATAGGCTTGATATTGTTTCGTAAAATAGCATTAGTGGCTATTTATATATTACATGTGAGGTTGGTATGTGCATAAAAACACTTTTTATGAGCTCTTTTTAAGTAGTAAGGGGGAGGGCGACATTGAGGTTTAGAACATAATATTATGATAGCAGCTTGCATTCTGATTAAGCGTAAAAGTGTTGGTCCATAATGTGACGATAGCCTTTGAGCCATTAAGACAGTTCAAAAGAGGTATTTTTAGTTCTTTCTTGTACCGTTTTATCCACATGGCTTTGTCACATGGTAGCGTGTAAGCGAATGGTTTTAATTGATTCAATATAAATAAGTTTGAAAATGAGAGGAGCCTGCCGGCATTCGAAACTCTCATTTAAGTTGAATAACCATAGATTATTATAAATCAATCTATTGATTAATATTTATAATTTATAGCACTTTTATTTATGTCATTCATAAGCGTTATCGTGAAATCGATTTGGGGATATTGAGAAATCTTAAAAAAGTGCAGAGATTCATCATATAATGGGATTTTCTACTTTTTCGTGGGGCCTTTGTTTTGCATGGAAAGCCCATTAAAAAATGTATTAAACATAAGGCATGAGACAATATGTAATTTATTATTGATAAAAATTTTTTGAAAGATAATCGTTTTTTTCGATTTTGATTGGAAATGAGAATATTAAAATAAATCAAAAAATTTTTATTTTTAGCAAACGAAATTCAGCAAAAGAAGTGTTTATCGTATAATAATGTGTATTATATAACAATATGAAGCTGTTTATTTTTATAAGCGGTTTGTGTGGGAGAAAAAAATTCTTCTTTGGAGTGTTTGACAGGGATGAAAAGTTTTAAGCTTTAAACTTTTAGAGGACAGATATAAAAAAAGCCCAGTATTCTGGGCTTTTTTTATTAATATCAAAAATTAATGAATATCATCTCCTTGTAAATATCCCTTTTTACGCGCATCGGGCATTAGGCAAATTGCGATAAAAGCAATGATCATCATGCCGACTATGTAAAAATGGAATATAGATTCATATCCATGCTTTTTAAATTCGAGTGCTACAGTTTCAGCAGAGCCGCCAAAGATTGCATTGGCAGTAGCATAAGAAAGCCCAACTCCCATGGCGCGTACTGAAGCAGGGAACATTTCTGCTTTTACGATACCAGAGACAGATGTATAAAAACTCAAAATACATAGCATTCCAATAACGATTAAGAGCGCAATCCAAGTATCATTGGTGCTCCCAATTATTCTGAGTCCTGGTACGATAAAGATGATGGAGAGGCTGCTCCAAATAAGCAGTGAAGTTTTCGTGCCAATTTTATCCGCTAGAGAACCAAAGAGAGGCTGGAGTAACATGAAAACAAAGAGTGCAGCCGTCATTATTGTATTGGCAGTGGGTTTATCAAATCCGGTCGTTGTGATCAGATATTTTTGCATGTAAGTTGTGCTGGTATAAAATATAAGTGATCCTCCAGCTGTGAAACTGACCACCAAAAAGAACGCCTTTCCATGATTGCGTAGAAGTTCTTTAAGGCTACCAGAGTGTTTTTGAGAGCGGCTTTCTTTTGTGGTTGTTTCATGAAGAGAACGGCGCAGATAAATTGCAACAATGGCGCCACATCCACCAATCACAAAAGGAATACGCCATCCCCATGCCTTTAACTGGTCTTCTGTGAGATAAAAGGCGAGAACAAACATAACCAGACTTGCAAGAAGCTGACCGCCAATAAGTGTTGCATATTGGAAGGAGCTAAAGAAGCCACGGCGTTTTTTAAGAGCAATTTCACTCATATAAGTTGCTGTTGTACCATATTCACCGCCAACGGAAAGTCCTTGGATCATACGAAGCAAAATGAGTAAAACGGCTGCTGTTGCTCCAATTGTTTCATAGGTAGGAAGGAGAGCAATAAGGAAAGAGCCTCCACACATCATAAAAACAGAAATGAGTAAAGAGCGTTTACGTCCATAACGATCGGCAATATAACCAAAGAGCCAACCACCAATTGGACGCATCAAAAAGCCAATAAAAAAGACAATGGAAGATTTTAAAAGTTCGGTAACAACATCTCCATCAGAAGGAAAAAACTGTGAGGCAAAGTAAATAGATGTAAAAGAATAAACATAAAAATCATACCATTCTACCAAATTGCCTGATGCACTCGATATGATAGAAAGAACACGTTTTCTTGTATCATGTGGTGCTAAAGATTCTTGTTTTTCCATAGTTAATCCCTTCTATTTCACGTTCATCTATCTTTGTTCATTATTCCTCTATGTTATTTTATTAAGAATCTGTCTATAGTATTTTATCTTTTGCATCAAAAATTTAGTTAGATCATGATAATTTCTTGTGTAAGATGTTTTTTTTAAAAAATTGAATTCTGTTTATAGGGATTTTACAGTTTTTATTTTCTATAATGAAAAGAATCGGACATAATAACTCTATGAAATCATATCTGGATCTTTTATCCCACGTTTTAAATCATGGTATTGATCGTAAAGATCGAACGGGTGTTGGAACGCGATCTGTTTTTGGATATCAAATGCGCTTTGATTTACAAGCGGGATTTCCGTTGTTGACGACAAAGAAGCTCCATCTACGTTCAATTATTTATGAGCTTTTGTGGTTTCTGAAAGGCGATACAAATATTGCATGGTTGAAAGAACATGGTGTATCGATTTGGGATGAATGGGCCGATAAACAAGGAAATCTTGGTCCTGTTTATGGTTATCAATGGCGTTCTTGGCCTGCTCCTGATGGACGCCATATTGATCAAATGAGCAATCTTTTAACGATGATTAAAGAAACGCCAGATTCTCGTCGCTTGATTGTATCAGCTTGGAACCCCGCATTAATAGAGGAAATGGCTTTGCCTCCGTGCCATTGTCTTTTTCAATTTTACATCGCTGAGGGAAAATTATCCTGTCAGCTTTATCAGCGTTCAGCGGATATTTTCTTAGGGGTTCCATTTAATATTGCGTCCTACGCATTGTTAACGATGATGATTGCACAAGTTAGTGGCCTTAAAGTTGGTGATTTTGTTCATACTTTAGGGGATGCTCATCTTTACTCTAATCATTTTGAACAGGCAAAACATCAATTGTCTCGTGTCCCCAATGCTCTGCCATGTATGCGCATAAATCCAGCCGTAACAGATCTTTTTTCTTTTCAATTTGAGGACTTTGAATTGCTTAATTATGAAGCACACCCCCATATTAAAGCGCCGGTAGCCATATGACGATTTCCATTTGTTTAATTGCTGCTGTTGCAGAAAATGGTGTTATTGGTCGTGAAGGTGCAATGCCTTGGCATTTATCAACAGATTTGCAACGCTTTAAAGCATTGACGTTGGGTAAGCCCGTTATTATGGGACGGAAAACTTGGGATTCTATCGGGAGACCTTTATCAGGGCGTACAAATATCGTCATTACACGTGATCGTACTTTCATCGCTGAAGGGGCGGTTGTGGTTCATTCTTTATCGCAGGCTTGTTCTCTTGGAAAAAGCGTTGCGGCTCAAAATGATGTAGAGGAGATTTTTATTATTGGTGGGGGTGAAATTTTTCAACAAGGGTTCAGTTTGGCTGATAAAATATTCCTTACAAAAGTTTTAGCATCTATAGAAGGTGATAGTTTTTTTCCTGTTTTTGACAAAGAAAAGTGGACTATTGTGCAAACACAAGATATTCCCAAAGGAGATAAAGATAGTCATCCGACACACTTTGTTGTTTATGAGCGGAAATAATGTTTTGTAATGTGAAGTGAAAAGGGTTTATCGGTTGCATAATTAAGATAAGGATCCTATGAGTTCTCAGTAAATGCTTGGTATTTGAATGAATAGTAGTCAGTTAAAGAGGTGGTAATGCCCTGGACAAATCAAAATGGTGGTGGCCCGTGGAGTGGCGATAAAAACAAGAATAGTGGTGACAAAAAAACATCGTCTAAGAATCTTTTTGGTTCTGGTGGACATAATGGCGGTGACAATGGTCCCAATTTTGATGATATTTTGCGTAAAGGACAAGATCAGTTTAAACAATTTAGTAGGGGAGGAATTTTTGTTTTATTTCTTCTACTTGCTGTGTGTTTTTTTCTCTATCAGTCACTTTATATTGTCCAACAAAATGAACAAGCCGTAGAATTGCGTTTCGGTGTGCCTAAGGAAGGCGTTATTGGTGATGGATTGCACTTTCACTTTTGGCCAATTGAGACCTATATGAAAGTGCCTTTAACGGAAAAAACAATTGCCATTGGTGGGCATCCTGGACAGAGACAACAAAGTGAAGGTTTAATGTTGTCGAGTGATCAAAATATTGTGAATGTCAATTTTTCTGTTTACTATCGTATTTCACATCCAGGACAATTTTTATTCAATGTGAATGATCAAGAAGGAACGGTTCGTCAGGTTGCTGAAAGTGCAATGCGAGAGGTTATTGGTTCAAGACCTGTTGATGATGTTTTACGCGATAAAAAAGAAGAAGTTGCTAATGATGTGAGAAAGATTACTCAGTTGATTGTCGATAAATATCAACTCGGTGTCGAAATAAGTCGTGTATCGATTAGTGAAGCAGCGCCTCCTACTAAGGTTGCTGCGGCGTTTAATTCTGTTCAGCAGGCAGAGCAGGAACGTGGACGGATGATTGAAGAAGGAAATCGTGTGCGTTTTACGAAGATTGGTTTAGCCAATGGTGAAGCTTCACGTACACGGGAAATCGCCAAAGGTGAAAAAGCACAAATGGTTGAAGAGGCAACAGGGCGTGCTGAACGTTTTCAGGCCATAGCTCGTGAGGCTGCCATTTCACCAGAGGCTGCACGTTATCGTCTGTATATGGAGACGATGGGGCGTGTTTTTTCTTCACCCAATAAATTGATTCTCGATCAAATGAATTCTCCTGCGGTGCCTTATCTTCCCTTAAACGAATTGTTGCGTAATAATTTATCAGAAAAAGCAAAAATAAAATCAGCACGTTCTGTATCGCTCTTAGATTCTCAAATTTCTGGAGGACGTTAATAATGCAGCAGTCCCGTTTTTTGTTTATTTTTAGTACTATAGTAATTTTTTTACTCATTTTGTGGATGTCACTTTTTGTTGTCTATCCTCGTCAACAAGTGGCTATTAAACGTTTTGGACAAATTATTAAGGTCGAGTCTAATCCTGGAATTTATTTTAAAATGCCCTTTGTCGATAAGATGATTGTGGTGGATAATCGGCTGTTGCGTTACGATGTTCCTACGCAATCTGTGCAAGTTCGTGGAGGAGCTTATTATGAAGTGGATGCGTTCTTTATTTATCGTATTACGGATCCTAAATTGTTTTTACAGCGTATTGCTTCAGGACGCCCACAGATTGCAGCACGTGAAAATCTTGCACCACGTTTTATTGACGCTTTGCGGGCTGTCTATGGTAAACGAGAATTCAAAGCTGCCTTATCGGATGAACGAGGCGCAATGATGGCTGAGGTCCAACGACAATTTTCTATAGATGCAGGCTCGCTGGGTATTAAGATTGTTGATGTGCGCATTCGAAAAACCGATTTAACCGATGCTGTTTCAGAAGATGTTTATCGGCAAATGGCTGCGGAACGGGAAGCAGTGGCGGAAAATATTCGGGCGCGTGGTCAACAAGAGCGGGATCGTATTGTGGCGGAGGCCAATCGTGAATATGAAGAAATTGTCGCAGCTGCAAAGCGTGATGCTGAAATTACGCGCGGTGAAGGACAGGCTGAAAGTATTCGCATTTTATTAAAGGCGCGGGAAGCTAATCCATCTTTTTACGATTTTTGGTTAGCAATGGAACAGTATAAAAATTTAGAGAGAATACCGATGGTCGTTTCACCAAATGAGGATTTCTTTTTTTATTTTCGCAATCCCCTGCAAGCAAAGAAAAAAACGTCATCCCCTTCATCAACAATGAATCCTAGTTTGAGTAAAGCTGATTCAAAGTCTGGTGGAGAATAGATGAAACAGTGTATGGGGGATACTCGTGTGAGGAGTATGCCCTATAGTTTCCTGTTTTATGATGAATGTGAGAGAATGTGAAACTATACTAATTTTTGTATAACAAATTGAGTAAGGTTTTTTGCAGCTTGGGTTTAAAGGCATATCATGGGTAGAAGTGTGGTGAGTAGAAATACATTTTTGAAGTCTTTTATCACAAGAGTTGTTTTTTGTGTGATTTTGTTTTCATTTGGGGCCGTGCGTTTGTCGTGGGGCGCAGAGACAAATAAGACATTGCTTTCTGTTCCTGATTTAGCTTCTGAGCTTTTAGAGACGGTTGTGAATATTTCTACGGCACAGATTGTTGAAGGAACAGAACAAGATGAAAATACTTCGGTACCCGTTATTCCCAAAGATTCATTGTTGGAGGAATATTTTAATGATTTTTTTACACCCAAAGATGGTCAAAAAAATAGTCAATTTCAAAAGGTGCGCTCTCTGGGGTCTGGCTTTGTAATTGATGCCCAAAAGGGAATTATTGTTACAAATTATCATGTTATTGTTGATGCTGATGATATTGAAGTTAACTTTACAGATGGTACAAAACTCAAGGCAAAGCTCCTTGGAAAGGATAGTAAAACGGATCTAGCGTTGCTTCAAGTGGATGCGGGAATTAAAAAATTAAAAGCTGTACGTTTTGGTGATTCAGAAAAGGCGCGCATTGGTGATTGGGTTATGGCTATTGGTAACCCTTATGGTTTTGGTGGGAGTGTGACGGTTGGTATTATTTCTGCCCGTAACCGTGATCTTAATGCTGGTCCTTATGATAATTTTATTCAAACAGATGCAGCGATTAATCGAGGCAATTCTGGTGGTCCGTTATTTGATAGAAATGGTGAAGTCATTGGTGTTAATACAGCGATTGTTTCACCTTCTGGTGGATCTATCGGTATTGGATTTGCTATCCCATCGGATATGGCGCTTTCTGTTATTAATCAATTGCGTGATTTTGGAGAAATAAGGCGTGGTTGGTTGGCTATTCGTATTCAGCCGGTGACAAAGGATATTGCCAAAAGTTTAAAACTGGACAATGCTGTAGGGGCATTGGTTGCTGGTAAAATAGAACAGACGGAAGAAAATAATGTCGATAATAGCCAGTTGCAAACGGGGGATATTATTCTTTCTTTTGGGGGGGCTAAGATTAAGCATGCTCGTGATTTACCTCGTTTAGTTGCGGAGAGTGTTGAAGGAAAAGTGGTGGATATTACTGTTTTACGCAATGGGCAAGAAAAAACAGTAACAGTTAAGCTTGGACGTTTGATTGAAACCGATACCAATGAAGATGCAGAGGAAGAAGTTGATGATCAAAAAGATGATGCTCTGTCGAAAAGCGTGACAATGCAATTGATGGGAATGACGTTATCTGAGCTGACAGAGGATTTGCGTCATCGTTATTCAATTTCAGATAAACTTCAAGGATTGGTAGTAACATCTGTTGCACAAAATAGTGCTGCGGATAAAAAGCGTATTCGCGTTGGTGAAGTGATTGTTGATATCAATCAGAGTGCTATTACAACAGTTGATGAAGCTAAAAAACGTTTTCATAAATTACGTGAAGCTGGACGAAAAAATGCTCTCTTCATTGTAGCACGCCCCGATGGAGAGTTACGGTTTGTAACGATCCCAATGGATTGATACCTTATAGATTGATAGTTGGAAGTTTTTTATCAACCTTCATGTATGGGGACTTAGGTGTTCAACCAAGTGGGATTTCGTATTTTTTAGTTCATTTTGGATGGAGCGTATGGGTTATATAACAAAAATCCATTGGGCAGTTCCATTTTTACGCTGAATAAAAGTACAAGTTGACAGTGATATTTGTTGGTTTTCAATATTACAACAGCCTTTGCTTTGAAATGTTATATGAGAGGTATTTGTGGTCTTTTTTTAAGTGATTTCTAGTCCTACTTGTGCTGCACGTGAATGGTACTGATGTGATGCTTGATGAGAAGAAAAAATGAGATAATCTTGTGATATTGAAGGTTCGCATTCAAATTGCAAAACACCCAACTATTTATAAATAAAATGCTCAATTATTATTATACATAATGTTTTATCCAGTAAGACTTTCAGCACTTTGTGATTATACTTTGTGTGTTGTAAAAGGCGTTTTTTACTTCAGTTTAAAAAGCATTTCATATAAAAATTACATTAGAAGCAATTAGTTATCGATATGATTTATATCTTTCTTTGTGGTGGATGAAAAGAAATAGTAATAACAAAGTGTAAGCAAGAAAAGTTCTGAAGCTTTTAATTAATAAGCCAGAGCAGTATGCTATTTTTATAGGGAAGAATACATCTATTTGATTGTATAGGTTAAGCTCGATACTATTTTCATAAATGATCATCAACAGCCTGTAGTAAATGATCTAACGGGCAGAATATTTGTGGCTGTAATTGGTTATTGAAGTATGGTAGCAAAGAATGTTTGGAAAATTCCTTTGATGTTGTTATTAACCCCCATTTTTTATAGTTTTTATAAGGGTTTTCTTTATCTTGAGGAGAAGTCTTGTTCGTGTTTTTGTTTAAAGTTTTTACTTTATGATAATAGAGAAGAAAATACAGAGTCTTTGGGGGCTTTCATGCGTATTGCAATAAATTGCTGATTGGGAGAGATTACTCTTCATGGCAGAAAGAACAATTACATTAATAGCAGGACCAACGGCAAGTGGAAAATCAGCACTTGCATTGCAAATGGCTCAAGAAAAAGATGCTTTCATTATTAATACTGATTCAATGCAGGTTTATGACGTTTTAAATATTTTAACGGCACGGCCAAGTGAGGCTGAGACCGCGATTGTTCCCCATTATCTTTATGGTCATGTAAATCCTACTGTGAATTATTCAGTTGGTCAATGGTTGTGTGATGTTGAAAAGCTGTTGGCTACTTTTACGTCGAGATCGGTTATTTTTGTTGGTGGAACAGGACTTTATTTTCGTGCTCTTTTGGAGGGGATTTCGCAAATCCCTCATGTTCCAGATGTTGTGCGGCAAAAATGGCGTTTGCTGCTTAATAAAGAGGGCGCTGCAAGTCTTTATCGTCAGTTATTGCACATTGATGCTGTTGTTGCCGAAAAAATTTCGTCGCAAGATGGACAGCGTATTGTTCGTGCTTTGGAAGTTTACGATGCAACCGGTGCGACGCTCAGTTGCTGGCAGAAGCAAAAAACAACGCCTCTTATCGCAGCAAATTGTGCCGAAAAAATTCTTCTCATGCCCCCTCGCCCACTGCTTTATGAACGTATTCATAAACGTTTGGATATTATGATTGAAAGAGGCGTTTTAGAAGAAGTGGTGGCCATGAAAAAACTTATGCTTTCCCCTTCGTTACCAGCGATGAAAGCGATTGGTATACCTGAATTTATGGCTTATTTGGATGGATATAGAAGCTTTGAGAATGCTCTGGAAGCGGTAAAAACACAAACGAGGAGATATGCAAAAAGACAAATAACATGGTTTCGTCATCAATTTGATGAAGAATGGAGACTTACTTTTTGATGAAAGAACTGGCTTTTTGATGAAAGAACTGGTTTTTTAATGAAAGAACCGAGGTTTTGCCAAGAAATTTTTAAAAGATAAAAAAGAATTCGTGAAGGAAAATTTTTAAAAAAAGTATTAATTTTTTATTGACGAATGGGTTCAATGGAATTAGAGATTCTCTTATAAGGAATTTTTTTATATATTTTATGCGTTGGAATAATGGGGGAGATCATACAATATATGTTGTGTAATGGGCTCCTTGAGAGTCTTCTTTATAGGCTCCATTAGGGGCTTTTTTTATTGTCCTATTAAATAGGTGAGTGGGAAAAATGAGAAATGATCCAAGACAGCAAGAGCGTGCAGATGGAAAAGTAATGTCAGGGGCTGAAATAGTGGTTCAGGCTCTTATCGATCAAGGGGTTAAACATATTTTTGGTTATCCTGGTGGGGCTGTTCTTCCTATTTTTGATGTTCTTTATCACCAAGATGCACTCCAGCATATTTTGGTGCGTCATGAACAAGCAGCGGGGCATGCTGCTGAAGGCTATGCACGCAGTACTGGAAAGGTTGGTGTGATGCTTGTGACTTCAGGTCCAGGGGCAACGAATGCCGTGACACCTTTGCAAGATGCTCTCATGGATTCTATCCCTCTTGTTTGTTTTTCTGGTCAGGTAGCGACAACGGTGATTGGAACAAATGCTTTTCAAGAGGCTGATACCGTTGGAATAACAAAGCCCTGTACGAAACGTAATTGGCTGGTTAAAAATGTTAATGATCTTGCGGATATTATTCACGAAGCTTTTTTTCTTGCTCAATCCGGGCGTCCAGGACCGGTTTTGATTGATATTCCTAAGGATGTTCAATTTGCTTCAGGATTTTATAGAGCGCCGAAAGTTCAGAAATCTATGCATTCTTCTTTATCATTGAAAGAGAATAATGCTGAGGCTATCAAATCGGCTGTTTCTCTTTTAGTTGAAGCAAAACGCCCTGTTATTTATTCTGGTGGGGGTGTTATTTCATCGGGGGGAAGCTATCCAGCTGTTGCGTAATTTAGTTCAACTGGGAGATTTTCCCATTACTTCAACCTTAATGGGACTTGGTGCTTATCCAGCCTCTGGTAAAAATTGGTTGGGAATGCTGGGAATGCATGGAACCTATGAGGCTAATATGGCCATGCATGATTGTGATGTTATGTTGGCTGTTGGGGCACGATTTGATGACCGTATCACGGGGCGCCTTGATGCTTTTGCACCTCATGCGCGTATTATTCATATTGATATTGATCCTTCTTCTATCAATAAAATTGTCAAAGCAGAAGTTTCACTTATTGGTGATGTGGCTGATATTTTGGCAGAAATCATGCAGCATTTGCATAAGGAGCAATCAAGGTTTGATCAAGAAAGTCGAAAAATATGGTGGACGCAAATTAATCGCTGGAGATCACGCAATTCATTAGCCTATATGGAAAAAAAAGATGTCATCATGCCCCAATATGCTCTTGAACGGCTTTATGCATTGACCAAAAATGCTCGTGCTTACATTACAACGGATGTTGGACAGCATCAGATGTGGGCAGCGCAATATTATCACTTTGATGAACCAAAACATTGGATGACTTCTGGTGGTCTTGGAACTATGGGGTATGGTTTGCCTGCGGCTATTGGTGTTCAAATAGCCCATCCTGATGCGCTTGTTGTGTGTATTTCTGGGGATGCTTCCATTCAGATGAATATTCAAGAACTTGCAACAGCTATTCAGCATGATACACCTGTGAAAATTTTTATTTTAAATAATCAGTATATGGGAATGGTTCGTCAGTGGCAGCAACTGCTGCATGGTAATCGCCTTTCTCATTCTTATACAGAATCGATGCCTGACTTTGTGAAATTGGCACAAGCTTATGGAGCGGTGGGAATTTATTGCTCAAAGCCCGATGAACTTGATGATAAAATTCAGCAGATGATTGACTGTGATAAGCCTGTTCTTTTTGATTGTCGTGTTTATCATTTAGAAAATTGTTTTCCCATGATCCCATCGGGATGTGCCCATAATGAGATGTTATTACCTGATGAAGCAAGCGAGGAGGCTGTTGCCAATGCTGTTTCTGATGAGGGAAAAATTCTTGTATAAAATGAATATGTTCGCAAAATGGTGAAGGATGGTGATGATGAAGTCTTCGGAGGCTTCATCTCTATCTCTTCTTTGCGAAGAGCTTCTATTATTCTTAGAGCTCATTTTTATGATTTTCATTCTTTGTCTAAAGACATGGGGTGTATGATTATTTGTTCATCTAAAAAATGTTATAAATCGTGTGCCCAATTATGTTTGAATTTATTTGTACGCGGTGTTTGTTTTTTTAATTTATATGTTCACATTAAGAGCTATTTTGTTGCATTTTTTAGATAATACATTGAATTAACTTTTATAAATTAATGATGTTGTCTCATATATGAAAGATTTTATCGCGCAAGAAAAAGAGCTACCGCATCGTGTTTGAAATGTGCAACCATGCAAACCATCATATTTATGAAAACAATAGAAAGATTTGTCACTCTGATTAGGTTCGACATTATGAAATTACGCCAAATCGCTCTTTCAATGGCTTGATAGAAGAAGCTACCTAGTAGATTGAAAATAAAGGAAAAAATAATATTCTTCATATGCACCGCAGCTAACATTGCAAGACGAGACCTTACATTTGCATAGAACGAAACTCTTGCCTTGCTTTTTGGAACGGTAGCGACAACTTTTGCTGGTGCGTGATAAAAAACAATAAATATACATCCACCTAAAAAAGAAACTATAGCACCAACCAAAAACGCACCTTGTATGCCATAGACAAGCGCACTGGCGGGAAGAACTATCCCAGCTAATGCTCCACCTAATGGCAGCCCCGCCTGTCTTATTCCCATTGCAAATCCGCGCTGCGATTGTGGAAACCATGAAGAAACAGATTTAGCGCTACTGGGTTGAGCAGAACTATAAAATCCTCCTACAATGAGCAAACAAACTAAAAGAGAAATATAGTTATCTGCGATTGTTTCCAATAAAAGAGCGACAGAAACGCCGACCGCGCCAATGCCAACATATAGCGCTCGTTAAACTTGTCGAGTAATTTGCCAGCGACAAGTAAACCAATAATGAGTAGGAACTGCGCTGCTGAAGACAGCAAACCTGTCTGAGAGTCACTAAACGAGAAGTCCTTCTTAAAAAATTCAGCTAAAGGACCAATCCCTTGAACAAAGAAGCAGGCTGATGTTTGAGCAATCGTGGCAACAAGCAATACAATCTATCAATGATAATTATTTTCTATAAATTTATTATTGCTCATTATGCCCCCCAATTAAAGGGTATGCCAATAAAGTTGCCTTTTTAAATCATGATTGCAACAATAAATGAGGTATTTTATGTTAATGACATAAAAATCTGTCAATACGATTGGTATTCATATGAAAGCTTAAGGAATGTGCTTAATTTAAGAAAATAAGCTATGATGTGTCGTGCAAATTTGATACGCTAGCGATATAAGATAAATTTTACAAATATTGACTTAGCTGGCATTGGCTCAGACAGCATTAAATGTTCTTCATAAAAGACTCTATATTTTGGTAAGCTTTTTCAAAATAATTCTCAAAGCTGTTCCCAGTTACATAGCCCAGATGCGGCGTGCAAAGAACTCTATCTGATTGCAATAATTTGCTCTCATATACGGGTTCGCTGTCGTAAACATCCAGTGCAAAGTAAATTGAATTTTCCAAACTTAGTATTTTTTCTATCGCTCCTTTTTCAACCAAAGCTGAACGTGCTGTGTTGACAAAAATAGCATGAGGTTTCATGCTTAATAGATCATCTAATTGAATGATTTCTCTGGTTTTATCGCTTAAACGTAAATGTAGAGATATAATATCAGGGCGTGTAAAAAACTCTTCTTTTGAATGCGTAAAATGATACCCTAAATTTTTTGCTTCTTGTGTTGAACGTTCGCTCCCATAAACCAAAATGGACATACCAAAAGCTTGAGCATATTGAGCAACCATTTTACCAATACGCCCAAACCCGAATATTCCAAGAGTAGCCCCTTTCATTTGGTTGCCAAATGTTGTTTGCCATCGTCCTTTTTTCATATCAGACACAGATTGACAGAGTTTTCTACGCGCAGACATTATTAAGAGCCATGCAAATTCAGCAGCAGAAGTTGGATCTCCACCACCATCTAATATTTTAACTCCTAAGTCTCTACAAGCTTCTCTATCAATATGGGGACCTATAGGGCCTGTTTGGCAGATTAATTTTAAATTTGGCAGTTTTAGGAGAAGATTTCTATCAACTATAGTCCGCTCTCTGATTAAGATAAGAATATCTATTTCTTTGAGCTTATCTTCTAAATCACATTCTGTCGCTAAATTATTGATAATCAGCACTTCATGCGATTTCATTAATTTTTTAATGGACTGTAATGTTAGGGTAGCTTTTTGATAGTCATCTGGAATTAATATTTTCAATTTACCCCTCCCGTTTCATTCATCAATATTTGAGCTTATTATTTCTAACAATAAGAATAGTGTTAATCAGTGAGTGTTTATAAACTTTAACACATTGCGACAAAAAGAAAAAGTTTGACTCAAATCGATGATAGATTGCGATTTTCTCATATTCTATAGTAAACTTGAAGTGCTCGGTTAGACATGAAATCATGTCCCAGTTTTCTTATAATAGCCAGTTTTCTTATAATAGATTGTAATAGATTGGCAAGAAGGCCATATTTGCGAACCAGATTTTATTGTCGCAACAGAAAAAGCTACATATTTGTGCGAGATAATAAAGCGTGCTTCATATAAGCATGATGTCTCTCTTTATTCGTTGAGATATAACTTATTTGGAGCATGTTATTAAAATCATGATAAGAGGGAGAGAGGAACTTTATGAGTGTATCATCATAGGATGAAGTCGTTTTGTTGAGAGATATTTTTATTTTCGCCAAAAGGTTTTTGATATATTTAATGATTATTTTGTAATAGTGGATGTACTTTATTTTTATGTGTAAGAAAGCGGATTGATTGTGGTCAAGAGTATTCATAAAATTACATTATTTTTATCTTATTAAGGAGATTTTTTCTCGCGGGGGTTTTGCAATTGCAATGTCCTTTTTCTCATTTCTACATTTTGGTAAGAAAAAGCATATATAGGTGTTTTTTAAAATTTAAGATATGCATATTCCATTGTTGGTGTGATTGTTGTAAAAAATGATATTTTATTTGATAAGTATAAGATGTTACCAAGCAGATTGATGTATAGATAAAATTTAGATTGTTACAATATTTTGAAAAAGCAATGGATCAATAATTGATCATTGTGCTATGTGCTATGAGAGTTGTTCGATGGGCGTGTGTCGGCAATTCTTAGCGACAGTTTTTTTTGATCATCTTTTTAATGCTTGCTCTTTTTATGCGAATCTTATTTTGATAAATTATGCAGTTTTCGCCAGAACAGGATAATGCATTGAAGGCTGTTGCCGCGTGGTTAAGGGAAGGGCGTTCACCTCTTTTTCGCCTTTTTGGCTATGCGGGAACGGGTAAGACGACGCTTGCGCGCTATTTTGCAGAGACAGTTGATGGCTCTGTCCAGTTTGCTGCTTTTACAGGCAAAGCGGCGCAGGTTTTGCGTTCTAAAGGTGCAAGCAATGCTTGTACAATTCATTCATTAATTTATTGTCCGCGTGGAGAAGAGGAAGTTTCCGATGAAGTTACGGGAAAAAAGTCTATTGCTCCGACATTTACATTAAATCGAAGAAGTGCGGCCGCACAAGCTAAACTCATTATCGTGGATGAGTGTTCGATGGTCGATGAACAATTGGCACGTGATTTAATGAGTTTTCGGACGCCAATTCTTGTTCTTGGTGACCCAGGTCAATTGCCTCCTATATCCGGTGGGGGATTTTTTTCCAATGGAAAACCAGATTTTCTTCTCTCAGAAATTCATCGACAAGCGCGTGATAATCCCATTATACGTCTTGCTATGGACGTGCGTGAAGGACGCGATATTGCTTATGGTGATTATGGAGAAGCGCGCGTTGTGACACGTAAAGAGGTTAATCAACAATTGGTTTTAGATGCTGATCAGGTCTTGGTAGGCGTTAATCGGACACGCCACCTTTATAATCAGCGTTTGCGTATGTTAAAGGGCTTTACAGCAGAGTATCCACAAGCGGGAGATAAGCTTGTGTGTTTGCGAAATGATCCTCCTAAAAGTTTGTTAAATGGCTCTTTATGGAAGGTGATGACTTCACAAAAGGAGACAGTTAAACCGAGTATTAATCTTCTGGTAAAACCAGAAGAAAGTGAGCGTGGGGTCACAAAGATTAAACTTTTAAAAGCAGCCTTTGAAAATCCTGATCAGGAAATTTCGTGGGCATTAAAAAAGCGATATGATGATTTTGATTATGGGTATGCATTGACGGTGCATAAAGCGCAAGGTTCTCAATGGAATAATGTCGTTTTGTTTGATGAAAGTTTTGCATTTCGTGATATGTATGCACGCTGGCTTTATACGGGAATTACACGCGCCGCAGAGCGTTTAACGATTGTTCGATAGAGAAAATATGTATATCATCTAAGTTTCAGGTGGAAAATACCTTTTTTTATCTTGTTACACACTGTAAAAAAAAATGGAAATGGGCATGGCGGTAAAACTTTCGGTTAATCTTAATGCTGTTGCTGTTTTGCGCAATCGACGTAATCTTCCGTGGCCAAGTATTAAGAATATTGGGCATATAGCGCTTGCTGCTGGAGCGGCAGGTTTGACGGTTCATCCGCGCCCTGATGAAAGACATATTCGTTTTGCCGATTTGCCAGAGATATATGGTTTAATAAAGAACAGTTTTCCTACGGCTGAGTTTAATATTGAAGGTTATCCAAGTGATCAATTTTTGGATATCGCCGAAAACTACGCTGATCAGATTACTCTTGTACCGGATGATCCAAATCAATCAACGTCTGATCATGGGTGGAACTTTGCTCAGGATGCAGAATTTTTAGCTCCTATTATTCAGAATTTAAAAACACGAAAAATTCGTGTATCACTTTTTGCTAATCCTACGAGCGATGGTCTTGATCGTGCTAAAGCAATAGGGGCTGATCGTGTGGAATTTTACACAGGGCCTTATGGCGGGGCATTTCAGGATAAAACAAAACAAGATCAAGAACTCAATAAACTTGTTTTAGCCGCAAAAAGAGCAAAAGAGTTGCAGTTAGGTATAAATGCAGGGCATGATTTGACGGTTATCAATCTTCCTGCTCTGATCAAGAATATACCTTGGCTTGATGAAGTTTCTATTGGCCATGGGCTTATTGCTGATGCTTTAGAATATGGAATGCATGAGACTGTTCAGCGTTTTATTCGGTTATTATCGTAATCTTTTTCTCTCTATAAAGTGGAAAATTTTTTAATGAAGCTTTGCTCATTTATCTGAAAAAATAATATTTTTTTAGATAAATAGCACTATTAGCCTGTATGATAAATACTCTATTATTGCTCTGTTTATGGGGCGCTTTCTATTTTTTTGTTTTTGAGTGCGTGGGATGTTTTTATGCGTAGCGCCCATTATACAAGAAGCTTTACTGCTATAATTTTCTTGAGTTTAATAAAGTGTTTGGAAGACGTCTTTCAATATGTTTGAACTTATCTCATGGCTTTATTTTTGATAAATTTTCATACAAACAATAGAGATCTTGTAGTATGATACGTTTTAAATAATGTATCTTATAATGCGTTTATAGCCATAAAGAAGGCGCCCCTGCTATACCCTTATTTATGCTGCTTTTTTTTAAATAGTCGATACATCATGAAAGAGATTTCACCATAAGGAGAAAGACGCTCTATATAAACATTCTCTTTTGTATCACCACAGGCATTTTTAGTTACAATAGCCATGCCATAAGCACGAGCGTTTTCATAAACACGACATATAAGCATTATTATAAACCCAGCAATTGCCATCATGAGGGAGATTACTTTTATTTTCAATAAACCCGCCTAAATCACTAGCTTTGATATCAGAAAAGTCTCTTAATGCTTTAATACGATAAAGAATATATTTACCAAATACACGCGTTTCATTTGTGCGTACAAAAGAGAGAAAAGTACTAAAAAAGCTGATATTTTTTTAAGAGTTTTTTAGGCCGCTTATAAACAGCTTTTGAGAGGGGTAAGATCAGTAAAATAATGAAATTTGCTATTGGCTTTACGTGTTAATCAAGCCAAACGTACTATGTGGTTTTAAAACATCATAATGATTATTTTGATAGGTTTTATGAATCATTGAAAGGATCCTTTTATCCGTTCAATTTACGGATAGAATACTGATAAATATGTATTATTGGATGTATTTATGGGGTGTGATGCCTATATGGATTGTGCCTTAAAAGATTAACATATTGAAAAGTAATGATTTTAATTTTTTATTATTTAAAAAATAATATAGGGCCTAGAGTGAACTGACTAAACTGATAAAAATGACAAAATTCTTTTTACAAAGCCCCTCAAGTTATTTTCTTTGGAGAACAATTCCTTGATGAGAATACCATTAAAAGGAGTTTTGAATGACTCCTTTAAAAAGCTCTCAAAAGAGATTTTTTTGTTTGGTACTGTGATATTTTACAATAAAGATAGTGCTTTATAGCATAATGTGTCATTTCTTTATGTGTTTCATATGAGTGGCTTAGAGGAGCAGGAGAGTGGATTTATTCTCTAATTATTGACTGGGGATATTGAGGCATTGAACATTGACTTGTTAAACAGTTTTGGTTAGAAACCTTGTCATATATGTGTGCGGGGAGAGGCCTTCAGAAATAAAAATCAGAATTTTGACGCAGTTTTTATTTGGGCGCAGCGATATGCTCTGTTGTTAGAAATCGTCATAGAATAATGAGTGTTTTGAATGGCATGCTCAGAGGATTATGAAGCGATATAATGCTTCATAAATGATAAAAGCGGGGGGAAATCTATTGTGTTATTTACCTTTTTACGTCGAGAGCGTTTTTTAAGGCTTTTTCTAGCCATTTTAGTGTTGTTTAGCATGTTTCGTAGCGTCATTGTTTATGCGCGGTCACCGGCTATTTTTCATTCTCCAGCAGATAATTTTTCCCGCCAACAATCTGAGAAGCAGCAATTAGAGAGAATTGAGAATTTACGTGCCTTAACGCCCAAAGGCATTCCAACACCTTTTGAAGAAAAGCAGGGAGCACTTTGGGGCAATGGGTACTGTTTTCCAATTCATGATATTATTGTTGATGGTGTCTATCATATCAAAAAGCGTGCTATAGCATCGGTAACAGATCCTTATGTTGGAAGATGTATAGGTCTTGCTGATATCCAGCTTTTAATCAAGCAGTTAACTAAGGTTTATTTAGATAAAGGCTATGTCACGGCGCGCTTTTATATCCCCGATCAAGATATCAAAAACAGCAAGATGCTCAAATTTGTTGTTATTGAGGGCAAGCTGTCAGAGATTTATTACAATGGTTTACCGGCTTTACCGCATAATCATGTTGTATGGAATGCTTTTCCGGGGTTGGAAGGGCATATTCTCAATATGCGCGATATTGAGCAGGGTCTAGATCAAATCAACAGGCTTTTTTCAGCACATGCTAAAAGTGAACTTCTTCCAGGGAGTGAAGAGGGGAGCACAATAGTGAATATTAACAATAAACCGGATAAAGCTTTCAAGATTACTGTTTCCCACGATAATTTAGGACAATCCTCAACGGGTTATGCGCGTTATAATGCCGGTTTAAAGTTAGAAAATATTTTAGGGTTTAATGATGCGTGGGATTTTAGCTATCAACGCAGTCAAACCGACTATTGGGGCGGAAGCGAACAAGAGGGACATAGCAATAATATTTCTGCGAGTGTGAGTATTCCCTATGGTTATTGGACCTTTGGTTTGAATGGCTATGCTTATAATTATCAAAGTATTATCAAGGGCAATTTTTCAGATATTGAAACGACAGGCGATTCCAGTGAGTTACACGCCAGTATAAGCAGGGTACTCCACCGTGATAGTGTTTCACTGACGACTTTGAATTTAGGTCTTTCCTATAAAAGAACTAACAACTACCTACTTGGCAATAAGATTGAAGTGGGGAGTCGTCAATATAGTGTTGCCAATTTTGGGGTATCGCATTCTCGCCAAATGTTAGGGGGGACTTGGACTTTTGATATCAGTTATTTACAAGGACTTCCCCTTTTTCATGCAGTTAAGAAATATGCTCCAGGAGCAGGAGATGCAGAGCCTCAATTTGCCAAATTTACTGGTACGATCAATGTTATGACTCCCTTTAAAGTGAACGGGTGGAATTTTATCTTAAGCAATCTTTTGAGTGGGCAATATTCACCGCATAATTTATTGGCTGCAGAGCAGATTTCTGTGGGGGGCTTTTCCAATGTTCGTGGCACGCGTGAGAGTTTGATTTTTGGCAATAATGGTTTTTTTACCCGTAATGATTTGATGCTGCGTACCATTCCGTGGCGCAACAACGCGACACTTAAAAAGGTTTTGGGTGAGTTTCGTCCCTATATTGGTTTGGATTATGGTCGTGTTTTTGCACAACCTTTGTACGGTTTTAAGAGTGAAGAACTTGCTGGTTGGACAGCGGGTGTCAAGCTTGCAGGGGGCATGGTTTCTCTTGATGCCAGTTACTCCAATATTTTGTGGAGCACAGTTGAGCATAAAAAGTCAGGCACATTTTTGATGACATTAACAATGGATCTTTAAAACAATGGATCTTTAAGGATAGCGATGGGGAGATAAAAGATGAGAGATGAGAAGAGAGAACAAAGAGCAGCTTTATTGGGTATTTTAGTTTCTAGTACGATGCTCAAAAAGGTTTTATTAGGGGGAATTGGTTTTTCTTGTTTGTTAGCACCTTCAGCCTTACAGGCGCAAATTTCTGTTGACTCTCACGCCAATGCAGCTCATCGTCCAGATATTGTTGCAGCGCCCAATGGGGTTCCTTCCATTGATATTGTAACCCCCAACAGTTCTGGTTTATCACACAATAAATATTATGATTTTAATATTGGTCATTCTGGGGTTATTTGGAACAATCACGCGCAGGAAGTAGGGCAATCGCAATTGGGAGGCATTATGCCGGGTAATCCCCGTTTGCGAGTTACGGGTTCAGCGAAAGTGATTTTAAATGAAGTCACCAGTGGTAAGCGCAGTGCGTTGAATGGTCCAGGAGAGGTTTTTGGGCGCCCTGCCGATGTGATTATAGCCAATCCCAATGGGATAACTTGTGATGGTTGTGGGTTTATCAATACGCCTCATGCGACATTAACCACCGGTGTTCCTGAAGTTGATGCTTCTGGTTTTCTGAAAGGTTTTGCGGTCAGGGATGGGGATATCACTTTTGGTCCACACGGAGCAAACTTTTTTTCAGGCCGAGGGGCTGTTGATATTGTTGATATTGTTTCACGTACAGTGCATTTTGAAGGACCTGTTGCGGGGAAGGAAATTGGAGTTTTTGCTGGAACGGGCCATTATGATTATGCTTCACGGGAAATGAAGGAGCTAACCGATATTACTGGTAAACCGGAATATGCCATAGATGGCTCTGCTTTGGGGGCGTTACAGGCGGATCAGATTAAACTTGTGGCGACCGAAAAAGGTGTTGGGGTTCGTATGCGTCATGATATGGCGTCCAATGCGGGGCAGTTGCATCTTTCTGCGGATGGAAAGATTTCGCTGAAGAATGTTTTTGGTCATGGAGGTGTTTCCATAAAATCGAAAAGCAAGAGTGTCTTGGCAAAGAATATCGCTTCTAAAAGACATGTTGATATAGCCGCACACAAGGATGTGACTTTAGAAGCGGTTGGGACTGAGGGGCATTTGACAGCAGAGGCAGAGGAAGGGCTTTTGACCATTGCAGGGCAAGCAACCTCTGGAGGCAATATGAAATTGTCTTCACGCCATGCTATCAAAGTCTCTGGGCTAGGGGCAGGGGCCGATATGGCGTTTGAAACGGGCGGTGATCTAACCATTGGGGGCATTGTTTTAGCTGGAGGCACTTTAAAGGCGCAGGCTGGTGGTGATATACAAGGGTACTTTTTAGCCGGTGGGGTTGATATGGAAGCGACCCAAGAGGCTGGGAGCCTTGTTTTGGGCAGCCAAGGGGGTGTTGATCTCCAAAGTGTCAAGGGTGTTATTGCAGCAGAAAACATTTATGGCGCAGGGGATATTACTTTAGGTTCTCATAAGGGGATATTTGTTTCTCAATCCCTTCTCTCACATCACGATGTGGCTCTTCATACGCAATCTGATGCAGCGGTAAATTTTGGTCAATTGATTGCCTATGGCAAGGCTGATATTCGTGGTGGAGCGGTTGGCTTTTCTTCGCTGATGACAGGCAGCGATACAACTTTAACGGTTGGGAATTTGGATGCTGGCACCTTGATGACCGGTGTTGATTTTGCACTGAGTAGCTCAGAGAATATTGTTTTGCATGAGCAAGGCTCTCTTTCTATTATAGCGGACAAAGGTATCAAGGTTGGGCAGATTGCCAGTGGGGGTAATATTGAACTTTTTGCCGGCAACGATATTTATTATGACAAGGTTATCGGGTACGGTACAGCCACATTAACATCCCTGTCAGGGGGGATTAGTGTTGAGAATGTACTGTCTGTCATGGGGGATGTGCGGTTGAAAGCAACAACACTGGATTTAAGCAATAATCGGTCTCATATTTACACGCCTCAAACGCTGTATTTAATAGCAGATCATATTGATGTCTCGGGCAGCCAGTTGACGTATGGTGGTTTAGATTTTAACAGCTCAAACGCGCTTGATATTCACCATGCATTACTCAGAGCCATTACCGATGAAGGCGGGACGGGAGATATTCTGTTTACGGCTCCAGGGGTTATGGTTGATGAGGCAACATCAGTTTTAGCGGCAAAAGATTTTACCATCAAAACAGGAGAGCTTAAGAATAGCGGTCAATTGGCAGCGGGGCAGAATTTAGTCTTTCGTGTGACAGGGGATGTGACCAACAACAAAACCGGCTTAATTTATGTGGGGGGCAATGGGGCTTTACAAGTTGATGGGGCTTTGTTGAATGATTTTGGTGCTATGATGGCAGAAGGTGATTTATATTTCACCAATGCAGCAGGCACAGGAAAGAGCCTTTCTCTTGTCAATAAAGCAGGCTTGATTCAGGCAGGGGGGAAGTTATTGATCCAAACCAATACTTTGAAAAACGAAGCCGATAGCACGCCTGAAAAGAAGGAAAAAACGGAAAATAGCGATATTTCTTTCCAAAAACCAGACAAATATAATTTTCTCGATGGCAGACCTTTATATCACGATATGGGCTGGGATAGTTGGGGTAAAGGAAAGCATTCTAAGTGGCCGCTTGTTGGTAAAAAGAACTATATATTTGAACAGCAGCTATGGGCAAGCAAGGAAGGGACCTATGGCACGGCAACTTTGAAAGACGGAACGATCTATAAGGCTTTTACGTGGAAATATAATGATGCAAGAAAATCTATAGAAGAGTATATATGGAATTGGGGATCTCACATGAGCGAGAAGACTGTCACGCAGAGTTTTTCGCATAAGCCTGCGGTTCAGGGGATGATTCAATCTCATGGTAATCTTATCATTAACGCTGAGAATATTGAGAATAACTATAGCATTATAAAAGCGGGCGGCAATGCGGATATCCAAGCCAAAACGCTGACTAATTTGGGGGTGACAGCTTATAAAAATACCTATCTCGGCTGTCAGGCTCATACAGATGCCTATTGTTATGCCTATAATGCTGATGGCAGCCGCAATACGAGTCTCGACATAGCAAATGGCAAGAATCGCCAAACTGGCTCAGAAGTTCTCGATACGGTTTCTGGTCTTGTTCAGGCAGCAGGCACGTTGAATCTGGTGGTTGATAAACTCAACAACACGGCTGTTGAAGGGTCCATTACGGGGGATGCACATTTTGAGGCGAAGGCTGTTTCGGGCAATCCGCTGGAAGCACTGAACGGTTTGACCGCAGGAGGGGCTCTTTTTACCCCCAAAGTGGATATTAATGGGGCAGGGGAATTTGCTGATGGGTTGCCTTTGCCAAAACCCCAATCAGGCGGTGTTGGGGGGACATTGCCTCAACAGAATTTCATTTATGAAACTAGGGCAGATTTCCTTGATGTTGGTAAGTTTTATGGATCGGCTTATTTTTTAAACAGAATTGGGTATAAGCCAGATCGGGAGATTTTTTTCTTAGGGGATGCTTATTTTGAAAAGCAACTGATTGAAAAACAAATGCGTGATCTTGTGGGGCAAGGTTTAGGCAAAGGCTCATTTATTCCAGGAAGTGATGCCATTGAACAAGTCAAGAGCCTTCTGGATGAAGGGGTAGACTATGCCAAAGCCCACAATCTTGCCTTCGGTGAGCCTTTAAGTAAAGAACAATTGGCAAACCTAGAAGCGCCGATGGTCATTTATGTTCGCCAACAGGTCAAGGGCATGGAGGTCTACGCACCGGTGCTTTACATTCCAGAAAAAGACAGAGCTTCTTTTGTTTCTTCTGGTGCTTTGATTATGGGTGAAGATGTCAATATAACCAGCAAAGATGTGGTCAATTCAGGGCGGATCAGTGCGACTCACAATTTGTCTGTAAAGGGTGAGAATATTTTGGGTAAAGGGGGGCATTTTGCCGCCGGAAATGATGCTGTTTTGCTTGCAGAGAACACTATTCGTTTGGAGGCAGGGCGCACAAGCGTTGATGGTGTGGAGACAGTATTAAACACCAATGCCTTGTCTTCCGGGGGCAATGGGGCTGTGATAGCCAAACAAGATATCACAACCTCAGGGGTAAAGGTTACCACAGGGGGTGATCTTGCCATGTCGACAGAACAAGGAAACTTGACCATAGGGTCGGCAGCCACGCATCATGATGATGCACAGGGGGATGCGACAATGCATCATCAATCAGAAATCCATTCAGGGGGCTCAACAACACTCCTCTCCGGAAAAGATTTGAATATTTTAGGCTCTGAAGTTCAAGCTCATGATGATTTGCACTTACAAGCAAAAGAAAATGTGTCGATTGATGCCACACGCAACAGTGCGAATCAGCATCGGAGAGATCAAAACTCTCATGTTGCGGTGCACAATGGCTCTCATTTAAGTTCTGGCAAAGATACCACGGTCATATCCGGAAAAGATATCCATGTTTCTGCGTCCAGTATAGATACAAAAGGCAATGTGGATCTTGGTGCCCAAGGGAATATCACGATAGAGACCAAATCCGATGAGATGGCGTATCATTTTCAAAATAAAAACACCAAAGTTGACAGTTCACTGTCCGTTGCGGTTGGCTCTTCGATCAATGCTGGCGGGGATATTACCGCTGTAGCAGGGCAGGATGGCAAAGCCCATGATCTCACCATCACGGGCAGTGCTGTTACGGCTGATGGCAAAGTGGGCTTGAAAGCGAGCCACGATGTTCTGATCAACAATGCGGAAAATAGTCTCCATTATGAGATGTCGTACCATAAAAAGGGTGGCGTATTTAGCAGCAGCAAATCTGGGCATAGCAAGATTGATGCGACCCAAGTGGTAGGTTCACTCGTATCGGGGGGCAATGGTGTTGCCATTGACTCAGGACGCAACACGGAAGTTGTTGCCTCGACGCTTACAGCCGGCAAGACAGAGGAAACGCGAGATCAGAAACAAGCGGATATTACGATTCACGCTGGGGAAAAGATGATCATCAAAGGCGTACAAGAAAACTATGATCAGCAAGCACAATCGTCTAAAAGTGGACTTTTCAGCAGTAAATCTTCCAATACAGCTGAATCCCATACCACAACGGTTTCCTCTATTCTTGGGGCAACCGGCAATATTGATTTGAATGCCGAAAAAGAAGCCACGATTACGGCTTCTCATATGATTGCCAATGAAGACATCAATGTTACAGCAGAAAATGTGACAATTGATGGCATGACAGATCATCATAAGAGCCATTCAGAAACCCATAAAACGGGTTTTGGTGTGGGGTCAGGTAAGGGCTTTGTCTCAATCTATGGCAGTGAGTCAAAGACAAACAATGAAGAAAGTTTTGAGCATCAAGGCTCTTCGCTCAATGGAAAAAATATCACCATTACCGCTAAAAAGGACGATGTGACAATCGTAGGTTCTGACTTTAGCGCACAGGAAAATATTAATGTTTCGGCAGCCCATGATATTAATGTATTACCGGGGCAGAATAGTCATAGCGCAAACTCAAAAGAAGATCGCTCAGGCTTTGGCATTCAGTTTAGCAAAAGTCGCACCGGTGTTTCTGTCGGGCTTGGTGTTGCGGGTGCGAAGGATAAAGGTGATCAATGGGAAAAGACCAATACACCCTCCAGTTTCCACGCCGGCAATGATGCAAATTTTAAAGCCGACAATGATGCAAATTTAAAAGCGACAAATGTTTTGGCAGAGCATGATGTGAACATGAATGCAGGCAATAATATTACATTGTCGGAAAGCTATGATACCTCTAATACACAAGAAATGCATGAAAAGTTTTTTGCTGGTGTGACAGGATCTGTCAATGTAGGGATATTAGGTGATATACAAGACGTGAAGGATGCAGGCACACGTTTTGGTCATGGGGATATAAAACACAAAATCGGCAATGGTTTGATTGCTGGCTTGAAAGGCTATGATCTCTATAATAAAGGCAAAGGTCTCTATAGTGGGATAAAGGGGGGCGCAACCCCAAAAGACATTCGCAATGCTCTTGATGTCTCAGCCAGCATTACGGCAGGGTTTAAGACTGAAAAGATAGAGGGCTCTTCTAACGTCTCCACTGCGCTCACAAATAACATACAAGGGGGGCATGCTATTAACATAAACGCTGACAAAGGAAACATCTATGGTGAAGGGGTTGATATTATTGCAGGCACAAACCCTCTGATCAATGATGAACAGAGCGGCAATATTAATCTGACAGCGGGGCAAGATATCATTCTTGAAAGTGCACAAAACACACAAAGCACACAAAACAAAAATGAAAACGCTTCCATGAATGTTGGCTATACCTATGGCACCAGTGGTCATGGCTGGATGGGCAATGCTTCCTTTGGGAAAGGCAAGGGCTCTAGTGATGAAGTACAGCACAAGAACAGCCATATTATAGGTACCGGCACGGTTCATACCAACAGTGGAAAAAACACCACACTGAATGGGGCCGTGGTTTCTGGAAACCATGTAGAGATGGGGGTTGGGGGCGATTTAACCATTACCAGCCAGAGTGACACGATGCAAAGTTCCAGCAAGCAGAATTCCTTTTCTGTTGGCTATAATGGTGGAAAAAAGGATGATAAAGCTTCAACCAATATTGCCTTGAATAAGGATAAATCCTCTAACAATTATCACAGTGTTGGGGAACAATCAGGCATTAAAGCGGGGGCGGGTGGCTATGATATCACTGTTGAAAATAAAACAACACTGACCGGAGGCATTATTGACAGCAGCGCACCGGCAGATAAAAATAGTCTGACAACAGGCACCATTACAACCAGTGATATTATCAACAGTTCTGAAGCTCAAGCTAGCAGCAAAGGCTATAGCATTTCAACGGGCGGGCCGATGAATCAAGGTAAATATAGCGTTGCAAAAAACATTACCAAAAATATCTTAGACCATTCCACAGCTAAGGATTCTGAGGACGGCTATACAAAATCGGCCATCAGCAATGGCACCATTGTGCTGACCGATGAAGCAGGGCAGAAAGCATTGACGGGGCAAAATGGCGAACAAGCCATTGCTTCCCTTAATCGCGATACCGTTAACGCCCATCAGGGTGTCCAACAGCTCGATGTTGCCAAGCTGGAACAACTCGTTCATGAAAACCGTGAGATGGCTACGCAATTGCTGGAGGAAGGGTTTAAATACAGTGATAACTCTTACAAAACCATGTTTCTTAAAGAACACCCCATCGCTGTGGTGGATCGTGATGAAAATGGCAATATTATTTATCTAAAAGATAAAAATGGACAATATGTAACTGACAGCCATGAACAAAGAATCCCTAAGTTTCATTATTTAACGGAGGAAGAAAAGCAGCATTTACAGGAAGGGGCTGATGGCAAGGTCCATGTGTCCCTCAATGGCATCTTTACCTCAGCAGAAGCGGCAGCGGGATATGCTGTGCAACATGCGAATGATCAAAATGTACCGCTTTATTTTGTTGTATTCCCCCAAGCCGATTCTGCTATCTCAGAACTTCTGATTGCAGGTTACCAGAAGATTTTTGAAAATAATTTTTGGGGGCTGACCAATTCAACACAAGAAGTAAAAGATCTGATGTCTCGCTATGGGAACACGGGATTACATTTTGATGCCCATAGTCGTGGCAGTTTGACAGACTCTAATGCAATGAATTCTTTCAAACAAGAAGGCGTGCATGGGATAGCTAAAAAAACAACAATCAAATTTGTTGGTCCAGCGGCGAATGCTTGGGCTACAGCCGGTCTGTTATCTTATTTGAGTAATGGCCAACAAACCTCTATTGAGTTAGAAAACCATGCAGATGACTTTGTTGGTGTTTGGATTGGTGGCAATCCAAGTACTTTCTACAAGGTTCCCTCTGGCAGTAATTGGTGGAAAGAGGGATGGAAAATGATGACAAGCTATCCCAATGTCCATGCGTGTTATGGTCATGCAAGTAAAGAGTGCCAAAGCGATTATGGGATGCCTCACAGTATACAAATTGATGTAAGTAAATCATGGAGTAAAAAATGAAACAAATTTTAAAACTATTAAGTGGGCTCATTCTGTTAAGCATGACTGCATGTAATTTAGGTAAGCCTGCTCCAGGGTACATAGCTATGTGGAAGAAGCCAGGAGCAGATCGGATTGAGATAAAAAAAGCCTTGTTAGAATGTGGTATGCCAACACCTTATGATGTCGATCCAGAGACTCAAAAGCTCACTCCTAATGATATGGTTGCCATTGATGCTTGCATGGTTCAATCAGGTTTTCGCAATAAAAATAGAGTTGAGGGGGGGGGGTGGTGTTATACTTTTAAAGAAGACAACCTTCCCAATTGTCGTCCAGGCGTTGTCTTCCCACAGCCAAGCGTCAAGAGGCGCTTAAACAGCCCGTTTTGTAAAAAACATCCAGAACAATATGAATGCTATCCTTAAACATTGCTTGTGATGGAAACAATCCCCACCTTCATGTATTCCCATGCCGGTGCGGGATTGTTCCTCCCATTTCATTATTTAACGGAGGAAGAAAAGCAGCATTTACAGGAAGGGGCTGATGGCAAGGTGCATGTTTCCCTCAATGGCATCTTTACACCACCAGAGGAAGCTGCCGTTTATGCAGAACAACATGCCAAGGATAAAAATGCACCGCTTTATTTTGTTGTATTCCCCCAAGCCGATTCTGCCATCTCAGAACTTCTGATAGCAGGCTATCAGAAGATTTTTGAAAATAATTTTTGGGGTCTGACCAATTCAACACAAGAAGTAAAAGATCTGATGTCTCGCTATGGGAACACAGGATTACATTTTGATGCCCATAGTCGTGGCAGTTTGACAGACTTTAATGCAATGAATTCTTTCAAACAAGAAGGCGTGCATGGGATAGCTAAAAACACAACAATCAAATTTGTTGGTCCAGCGGCGAATGCTTGGGCTACAGCCGGTCTGTTATCTTATTTGAGTAATGGCCAACAAACCTCTATTGAGTTAGAAAACCATGCAGATGACTTTGTTGGTGTTTGGATTGGTGGCAATCCAAGTACTTTCTACAAGGTTCCTTCTGGCAGTAATTGGTGGAAAGAGGGATGGAAAATGATGACAAGCTATCCCAATGTCCATGCGTGTTATGGTCATGCGGATCCAGCATGTCGACATGCTTATGGGGATTCTTATGCTCACCGCATAAAAATTAAGTTCAATTAAACTAGGAAGCAAGAAATGAAACAAATTTTAAAATTATTAAGCGGACTCATTTTGTTGAGTATAACAGGATGTAACATTGATAAGCCTTCTCCAGGGTACATATACATGTGGGAAAGACCAGGAGCAGATTTTACCGAAGTAGGAAAAGCCCTGTTAGAATGTGGTATGCCGAGCCCTTATGATGCTGATCCAGAAACTAGAAACTTAAGTATTAATGCAATAGAAACAATACATGGTTGCATGATTCAATCAGGATTCCATTATAAAGATAAATGGGGGGGGGATGGTGTGAGAATTTTAAAGAAGAAAACTTGCCGATTTGTCGTCCAGGTGCTGTCATCCCACAGCGCAGTGTCAAGAAGCGCTTAAACAGCCCATTTTGTAAAAAATATAAAAATAGCCGTAAATGCCAACCTTAAACATTGCTTGTGATGGAAACAATCCCCACGGTCATATATTCCCATGATTGTGTGGGATTGTTCCTCCTATTTCATTATTTAATGGAGGAAGAAAAGCAGCATTTGCAGGAAGGCGCTGATGGCAAGGTCCATGTGTCCCTCAATGGTATCTTTACACCACCCTATGAAGCTGCTGTTTATGCAGAACAACATGCGAAAGATAAAAATGCACCGCTTTATTTTGTTGTGTTTCCCCAAGCCGATTCTGCTATCTCAGAACTTCTGATAGCAGGCTATCAGAAGTTTTTTGAAAATAACTTTTGGGGTCTGACCAATTCCACACAAGAAGCAAAAGATCTGATGTCTCGCTATGGGAACACAGGATTACATTTTGATGCCCACAGTCGTGGCAGTTTGACAAATTCTAACATGATGAATTCTTTCAAACAAGAAGGTGTGCATGGAATAGCCAATAATACGACGATCAGTTTCCATGGACCAGCGGCGAATGTTTTGGCAGCAGCCAATCTGTTAAGGTATTTGAGTGATGAAAAACAAACCACTATTGGTTTTGATGGACATAAATATGACTTTGTAAGCCGATGGATTGGCGGCAATGACTATACGTATGAGACAATACCTTCTGGCAGCAACGCTTGGAAAGAAGCATGGAGAATGTTCTCAGATCCCGTCAGTGTCCATACATGTCTTGGAAATGCGAGTCCAGAATGCCAAAAGTTTTATGGCACATCTCATCTAAAACAATTTCCTTTAAGTAAATCAAGGAGTAAAAAATGAAACAAACTCTAAAGCTATTAGGTGCTGTAATTTTGTTGATTATGGCTGGATGCCAGTTTAATAAAACTCCTCCAGGGGAAGTATACATGTGGGTAAAGCCAGGGGCAGATTTTACAGAGGTAGGAAAAGTTTTGTTAGAATGTGGCATGCCAACCCCTTATTATGTCGATCCAGAAAACAGAAAGCTTAGCTACAATGCATGGGCAACTATTGAAGCTTGCATGCTTCAAGCTGGTTTTCGTAACAGATATGGTCATCCAACTTGGTGTGAAATTCATAAAGCCGAAAACTTGCCGATTTGTCGTCCTGGTGCTGTCATTCCACAGCGAAGTGTCAAGAGGCGCTTAAACAGCCCGTTTTGTAAAAAATATAAAAATAGCCGTAAATGCCAACCTTAAACATTGCTTGTGATGGAAACAATCCCCACTTTCATGTGTTCGCATGATTGTGCGGGATTGTTCCCTCAACCGCAATACCGCCGCAGCCCACCAGTCTGTCGCACCAATAGACGCTACATCACTTGAAGGCATCGTTCATAATCGTTTAGACGGGATCAATGATTTATTGGATGAAGGATTGGGATACTGGGATAAAGTGCGTAAAATGGCATTTCGTGTTGTCCACCCTATAGCTGAGGTTGCGCACGATGAAAATGGCAATGTCCTCTATTTAACCGATGACAATGGAGAGTATATCAAAGGCAATGATGGAAAAAATATTATTCTGTATAGCTATTTAAAACCAGAGGAAGAGGGGCATTTACAAAAAGGCTCTGATGGCAAGGTTCATATGTTTTACAATGGCATTTTTAATTCCCCCGATGATGCCGCGCGTTATGCCGTCCAATTTGCTGACAACGATCATGATAATCTTTATTTTACATATTTCCCCCAATCTAAAGACATGGTAGTGGAGGCAGGTATAGCGTTTTTTCAGAAGTTTTTTGAAGGTAAATTTTTCTTTGGATTGACCAATTCGACTAAAAAGTTTCAGAATACAATGTATCTTTATGGCAATACAGGATTACACATTGATGGGCACAGCCGTGGTAGTATGACAGTAGGTAACGGAATGCATGATTTTGAAGAGCGTGGCATTCACGGTATAGCAGGCAATACGAGTATCAATCTTTTTGGTCCGGCTTACAACGCTCAATCGATGGCGAATATGCTCGATTATTTAAGTGACGGCAAGCAAACCTTTGTCGGCTTGGAAAACCACGCATATGACTTTGTTGGTGTAATGTTTGGCAAAAATCCGGCTACTTTTGACAAGATACCTGCTGGCAGTAGCTCCTGGAACGAGGCGTGGAGAATATTTAAGACTTATCCTACTGTCCATGCTTGTTATGGTCATGCAAGTCGTGAGTGTACATCGTTCTATGGCTCATCTCATCGTATACAAATTCATTCAATTAACTCAGGGGGCAAGAAATGAAATACATCTTAAAATTATTGAGTGTGCTTGTTTTGTTTATTATAGGAGGATGCAATTTTTTTAAGCCTTCTCCAGGGTATATATACATGTGGGAGAAGCCAGGGGCAGATTTTACTGAAGTAGGAAAAGCCTTGTTAGAATGTGGCATGCCAACGCCTTATGATGAGGATTCGGAAAGTAGAGAGCAGAGCATTAATGAGCAAGCAACAGTTCATGCTTGTATGATTCAATCAGGATTCCATTATAAAGGGAGAGGTAACTGGTGTTATACATTTAAAGAAGAAGACCTTCCGATTTGTCGTCCAGGTGCTGTCATCCCAAAACGGAGTGTCGAGAAGCGCTTAAACAGCCCTTTTTGTAAAAAACATCCAGAACAACCTGAATGCAAACCTTAAATATTTGTGATGAAAACAATCCCTACTTTCATATATTCCTATGCCGGTGCGGGATTGTTTCCTCAACCGTAACACCGCTGCAGCCCACCAGTCTGTCGCATCAATAGATGCCACACAGCTTAAGGGTATATTGCGTAATCGTTTAGGTACGAAAAATCAATTGGTGGATGAATGGTTTGATATATGGGACGGGGTTCGTAAAATGGCATTTCGTGTTGTTCACCCAGTGGGTGAGGTTGCGCACGATGAAAATGGCAATGTCCTCTATTTAACCGATGACAATGGAGAACCTATAAAAGGCAATGATGGAAAAAATATTATTCTGTATAACTATTTAAAACCAGAGGAAGAGGGGCATTTACAAAAAGGCTCTGATGGGGCTGTTTATATGTTCTACAATGGCATTTTTAATTCATCCGATGATGCCTCGGCTAATGCTGTCCAAATGGCAGTTAATGACAATGGTCACCTTTATTTTACCTACCACCCCCAATCTAAAGACAAATTGGTAGAGGTCGGGATAGCAATTTATGAGTATATTGGGGGATGGAGTAATTCAACCACGAAATTCCAAGATTTTATCTCTCGTTATGGGAATGACAAGGCGATTGTGAGTGCGCATAGTCGTGGTAGCTTAACAGTGGGCAATGGACTGCGTGACTTTAAAAAACGTGGTATCCACGGTATAGCAGAAAAAACAGATATCTATCTTTATGGACCAGCGGATCACGCTCAATCGATAAAGAATGCATTATATGTCGTAAGCGATGGCAAAAATGATCATGTTTACTTACAAAGTCATGCATTTGACCCCATTGGCACGGTAATTGGTCACAATTTTCCTACAGCTTATAAGTTACCTTTAAATCTAGATGCTTCAATTTTGGAGAAAGGTATAAACAATCCTTTATATATGACGCTGTTTGGAGTAAACAGTTTATTTACCATACTAACAAATCCAATAAGAGAGCAAGGAAAAGCGGTTTTGGGCCATAACCCTACTACCACCCATAAGTGTTATGGTGATGCAGGAAAAAAATGCCAAGATGCCTATGGAAACGTTCCTACAACACAAAAATTCAACTTATTAAATTTTAGATAACTTATGGAAGAAAAAATGATACAAATTTTAAAATTATTGAGTGCTATAGTCCTATTAAGTGTCACTGGATGTGACATATCAAATATCGATAAACCTGCTCCAGGAGAGGTATATGGGTGGTTGAAGCCAGGAGCAGACTTTACTGAGATAGGAAAAGCATTGCTAGAATGTGGCATGCCGAGTCTTATTGATCAGGATTCAGAAAATAAAAACCTCAGTTTAAATGAAATGGCATCCATTGATGCCTGCATGGTTCAAGCAGGATTTCGTGATAGATATGGAGGTCCATATTGGTGCTATAATTATACAGATCTTCCCATTTGCCAACTTGGTGCTGTTATTCCGAAGCGCAGTGTTGAGAAGCGCTTAAACAGCCCTTATTGTAAAAGAAGTCCAGTACAACCTGAATGCCAACCTTAACAGCGCAAAATCATTCGCAAAGTACTTCCATGAGTGTTGGGTATGGTTATGGCACGGGGGGTGCAGGGGCAACAGGCAGTACAGCTTTTAGTCAAGGAGAAGGCTCTAGTGATGAAGTGCAGCACAAGAACAGCCATGTTATAGGCACGGGTACGGTTCATACCAACAGTGGAGGAGATACCACACTGAATGGGGCTGTGGTTTCTGGAAACCGTGTAGAGATGGGTGTTGGGGGTGATTTCACCATTACCAGCCAGAGCGATACGGGAAAAAGCTCGAGCAAGCAAAACTCTGTTTCTGTTGGCTTTGGCGCTGGACAAGCCGGTGGTGGAGGTTCAATGAACGCTTCTTTCCAGAAGGATAAATCCTCTAGTGACTATCACAGTGTTGTAGAACAATCAGGGATTAAAGCTGGGGCGGGCGGCTATGATATCAATGTTAAAGACAAAACAACCATGACCGGAGGCATTATTGCCAGCAGCGCATCGGCAGACAAAAATAGTCTGACCACCGGAAGCATTAGCACCAGTGATATTGCCAACAGCGCCCATGCTACAGCTAGCAGTCATGGCTTTAGCCTTTCGGGGAGTGACACGATAAAAAACATTGTCAAGAATGTTTTAAACCATGACAAAGCCAAGGATGGCGCAGAAGAGGAAACCAAATCTGCTATCAGTGAGGGTACCATCATCCTAACGGGTGCAAGCACCCAGAGGGCGATGGGGCAAGATGCTGGACACATCATCGATGCCCTCAACCGCAATACCGCCGCAGCCCACCAGGCAGTAGGACAGCTTAATGTAGCACCACTTGAGGATATATTGCGTAATCGTTTGGGTATGAAAAATCAATTGGTGGATGAATGGTTTGATATATGGGACGGGGTTCGTAAAATGGCATTTCATGTTACCCATCCAATGGCTGAGGTTGCGCACGATGAAAATGGCAATGTCCTCTATTTAACTGATGACAATGGAAAACCTATAAAAGGAAACGATGGAAAAAATATTATTCTGTATAACTATTTAAAACCAGAGGAAGAGGGGCATTTACAAAAAGGCTCTGATGGCAATGTTTATATGTTCTACAATGGCATTTTTAATTCACCAGATGATGCCGCGGCTAATGCTGTCCAAATGGCAGTTAATAACAATGGTCACCTTTATTTTACATATTTCCCACAATCTAAAGATGCGCTTGTAGAGTTAGGGATAGCATTTTATCAAAAGTTTCTTGAAGGTGATACTTGGGCATTGAGTAATTCAACCAAGAAGTTCCAAGACTTTATCACTCGTTATGGCAATGAGGGGGCGGTTGTGAGTGCGCATAGCCGTGGTACTTTAACAGTAGGCAATGGACTGCGTGACTTTGAAGAGCGTGGTATCCACAGTATAGCCAAGAAAACAGACTTCTATCTTTTTGGAGCGCCTGCTCATACGCAATCGGTAGCCAATACAGTAGATTACCTAAGCGATGGCGAAAAAAATTACATCTATATACAAGGTCATATATTTGACCCTGTTAGTACGGTGATTGGTTACAATTTTCCTACAGCTTATGGGGTACGCTTTCGACCATATGATGTATTGCATCCGTTAGTTCTTCCACTGATGGAGCAAGGGAAAGCGGTTTTAGGCTATGATCCTAGCACCCATAATTGTTATGGTGATGCGAGTCCTGAGTGTGGGGATAATTACGGTTCATTTGGTTTTGAAAAACTTCATTCCACGAGAACAGGGAACAAAAAATGAAAATACTATTTAGCTTATTAAGCCTGCTCATTCTATTAACGGTCACTGGATGTGATATTGAAAATATCGACAAACCTCCTCGAGGAGAAGTAGCAGTGTGGGAGAAGCCAGGAGCAGACTTTACCGAAGTAGGAAAAGTCTTGCTAGAATGTGGCATGCCGCATCTTAGTTATCTTGATGATGAAGTTCGAAAGCTCAGCAAAAATGAAATAGCAACAATTTATGCTTGTATGGTGCAAGCAGGATTCCGTAAAAAGTCAGGAGGTCCATATTGGTGCTATAATTATAAAGACCTCCCGATTTGTCAACGTGGTGCTGTTATTCCGAAGCGCAGTGTTGAGAAGCGCTTAAACAGCCCTTATTGTAAAAGGTATAAAAATGCGGATGAATGCGTGCCATAGGTTTTGCTGTTGATGGAAATAATCCCAACATTCACGTATTTCCATGCTTTGTGCGGGATTGTTTCCTCAACCGTAACACCGCTGCAGCCCACCAGTCTGTCGCATCAATAGATGCCACACAGCTTAAGGGTATATTGCGTAATCGTTTAGGTACGAAAAATCAATTGGTGGATGAATGGTTTGATATATGGGACGGGGTTCGTAAAATGGCATTTCGTGTTGTTCACCCAGTGGGTGAGGTTGCGCACGATGAAAATGGCAATGTCCTCTATTTAACCGATGACAATGGAGAACCTATAAAAGGCAATGATGGAAAAAATATTATTCTGTATAACTATTTAAAACCAGAGGAAGAGGGGCATTTACAAAAAGGCTCTGATGGCAATGTTTATATGTTCTACAATGGCATTTTTAATTCACCAGATGATGCCGCGGCTAATGCTGTCCAAATGGCAGTTAATAACAATGGTCACCTTTATTTTACATATTTCCCACAATCTAAAGATGCGCTTGTAGAGTTAGGGATAGCATTTTATCAAAAGTTTCTTGAAGGTGATACTTGGGCATTGAGTAATTCAACCAAGAAGTTCCAAGACTTTATCACTCGTTATGGCAATGAGGGGGCGATTGTGAGTGCGCATAGCCGTGGTACTTTAACAGTAGGCAATGGACTGCGTGACTTTGAAGAGCGTGGTATCCACAGTATAGCCAAGAAAACAGACTTCTATCTTTTTGGAGCGCCTGCTCATACGCAATCGGTAGCCAATACAGTAGATTACCTAAGCGATGGCGAAAAAAATTACATCTATACACAAGGTCATATATTTGACCCTATTAGTACGGTGATTGGTTACAATTGGCCTACAGCTTATAAGGTATCCTTGAAGTTCCCCTATGTATTATTTCCACCAGCAATTGCAATAAGAGAGCAAGGAAAAGCGGTCTTAGGCTATAACCCTAGTCCCCATAATTGTTACGCTGATGCAAGTCGTAAGTGTCAAACTAATTACGGTTCATTTGGTTTTGAAAAACTTTATTCAACGAGAACAGGAAACAAAGAATGAAAATATTATTTAACTTATTAAGCCTGCTCATTTTGTTAAGTGTTGCTGGATGTGATATTGAAAATATTGATAAACCTCCTCCAGGAGAAGTGGCAGAGTGGAAAAAGCCAGGAGCAGATTTTACTGAGGTAGGAAAAGCCTTGCTAGAATGTGGTTTGCCGCACCTTGACTATCTTGATGATGAAGTTAGAAAACTAAGCGACAATGATAATGCAACCATTGATGCTTGTATGATTCAAGCAGGTTTTCGTGATAAAGGGAGAGCTAGCTGGTGTTCTCCTTTTAACAGGAAAGATCTCCCGATTTGCCAACCTGGTGCTGTTATTCCGAAGCGCAGTGTTGAGAAACGCTTAAACAGCCCTTATTGTAAAAGGTATAAAAACGCGGGTGAATGCCAACCTTAAACATTGCTTGTGATGGAAACAATCCCCACTTTCATGTGTTCCCATGCTAGTGTGGGATTATTTCCTCAACCGCAACACCGCTGCAGCCCACCAGTCTGTCGCATCAATAGATGCCACACAGCTTGAGGGTATATTGCGTAATCGTTTAGGTATGAAAAGTTTTTTGCTGGTGTGACAGGATCTGTCAATGTAGGGATATTAGGTGATATACAAGACGTGAAGGATGCAGGCACACGTTTTGGTCATGGGGATATAAAACACAAAATCGGCAATGGTTTGATTGCTGGCTTGAAAGGCTATGATCTCTATAATAAAGGCAAAGGTCTCTATAGTGGGATAAAGGGGGGCGCAACCCCAAAAGACATTCGCAATGCTCTTGATGTCTCAGCCAGCATTATGGCAGGGTTTAAGACTGAAAAGATAGAGGGCTCTTCTAACGTCTCCACTGCGCTCACAAATAACATACAAGGGGGGCATGCTATTAACATGAACGCTCACAAAGGCAACATCTATGGTGAAGGGGTTGATATTATTGCAGGCACAAACCCTCTGATCAATGATGAACAGAGCGGCAATATTAATCTGACAGCGGGGCAAGATATCATTCTTGAAAGTGCACAAAATACGCAAAGCACACAAAACAAAAATGAAAACGCTTCCATGAATGTTGGCTATACCTATGGCACCAGTGGTCATGCTGGATGGGCAATGCTTCCTTTGGGAAAGGCAAGGGCTCTAGTGATGAAGTACAGCACAAGAACAGCCATATTATAGGTACCGGCACGGTTCATACCAGCAGTGGAGGAGATACCACACTGAATGGGGCCGTGATTTCTGGAAACCATGTAGAGATGGGTGTTGGGGGCGATTTAACCATTACCAGCCAGAGTGACACGATGCACAGCTCCAGCAAGCAGAATTCCTTTTCTGTTGGCTATAATGGTGGAAAAAAGGATGATAAAGCTTCAACCAATATTGCCTTGAATAAGGATAAATCCTCTAACAATTATCACAGTGTTGTAGAACAATCAGGGATTAAAGCTGGGGCGGGCGGCTACGATATCAATGTTAAAGACAAAACAACCATGACCGGAGGCATTATTGACAGCAGCGCATCGGCAGACAAAAATAGTCTGACAACAGGCACCATTACAACCAGTGATATTATCAACAGTTCTGAAGCTCAAGCCAGCAGCAAAGGCTATAGCATTTCAACGGGGGGGCCGATGAATCAAGGCAAATATAGCGTTGCAAAAAACATTACCAAAAATATCTTAGATCATTCCAAAGTCAAGGATTTTGAGGACGGCTATACCAAATCGGCCATCAGCGATAGCACCATTGTGCTTACCGATGAAGCAGAGCAGAAAGCATTGACGGGGCAAAATGGCGAACAAGCCATTGCTTCCCTTAATCGCGATACCGTTAACGCCCATCAGGGTGTTCAACAGCTCGATGTTGCCAAGCTGGAACAACTCGTTCATGAAAACCGTGAGATGGCTACGCAATTGCTGGAGGAAGGGTTTAAATACAGTGATAACTCTTACAAAACCATGTTTCTTAAAGAACACCCCATCGCTGTGGTCGATCGTGATGAAAATGGCAACACAATCTATAAAACAGATGAAAATGGGGTACCTCTAAGAGATGCCCGTGGACAACCAATTCCTGAGTTTCATTATTTAACGGAGGAAGAAAAGCAGCATTTACAGGAAGGGGCTGATGGCAGGGTGCATGTATCCTTTAACGGCATCTTTACCCCACCCTATGAAGCTGCTGTTTATGCAGAGCAACATGCGAAAGATAAAAATGCACCGCTTTATTTTGTTGTGTTCCCAGAAGCCGATTCTGCCATTTCAGAACTTCTGGTAGCAGGCTACCAGAAGTTTTTTGAAAATAACTTTTGGGGTCTGACCAATTCCACACAAGAAGCAAAAGATCTGATGTATCTCTACGGCAATACAGGGTTGGAGCTTAACGGCCATAGCCGCGGTGGCATGACAGTGGGAAATACGCTGAGTTCTTTAAAACAAGAAGGTGTAAATGATATAGCGGGCAATACAAGGGTCAACCTCTATGCGCCAGCCTTTAATGCATTTGTTGCAGCCGGTCTGTTAGGTTATGTGAGTGGTGGCAAACAAACTACTGTTAGTTTTGATGGACATAAATATGACTTTGTAAGCCGATGGATTGGCGGCAATAGCTATACTTACGAGACAATACCTTCTGACAGCAACTGGTGGAGAGAAACATGGAGAATGTTCACAGATCCCAATAGCGTCCATACTTGCCTTGGAAATGCGAGTGATAAGTGTAGATATGACTATGGTTCATCTCATCTAGAACAATTTCCTTTAAAGAAATCATGGAGTAAAAAATGAAACAAATTCAAAAACTATTAAGCGCTGTAGCTCTGTTGAGCATAGCTGGATGTCAATTTAACAAACCTCCTCTAGGAGAGCTGGCTACATGGGAGAAACCGGGAGCAGATTTTACGGAGATAGGAAAAGCTTTGTTAGAATGTGGCATGCCAACCCCTTATGATGTCTTTCCAGAAAACAGAAAGCTGAGTACTAATGCAATAGCAACAATTCATGCTTGCATGGTTCAATCAGGATTCCGCTATAAATATGAAAGGGGGGGGGATGGTGTGTAAATCATAAAGCCGAAAACTTGCCGATTTGTCGTCCAGGCGCTGTTATCCCACAGCCAAGTGTCAAGAGGCGCTTAAACAGCCCGTTTTGTAAAAAATATAAAAATGCACCTGAATGCAAACCTTAAACATTGCTTATGATGGAAACAATCCCCACGGTCATGTGTTCGCATGATTGTGTGGGATTGTTCCTCCCATTTCATTATTTAACGGAGGAAGAAAAGCAGCATTTATAGGAAGGGGCTGATGGCAAGGTTCATGTCTCTCTCAATGGCATCTTTACCTCAGCAGAAGCGGCAGCGGGATATGCTGTGCAACATGCGAATGATCAAAATGTACCGCTTTATTTTGTTGTATTCCCCCAAGCCGATTCTGCCATTTCAGAACTGCTGATAGCAGGCTATCAGAAGTTTTTTGAAAATAACTTTTGGGGTCTGACCAATTCAACACAAGAAGCAAAAGATCTAATGTCTCGCTATGGGAACACAGGATTACATTTTGATGCCCACAGTCGTGGCAGTTTGACAAATTCTAACATGATGAATTCTTTCAAACAAGAAGGTGTGCATGGAATAGCCAATAATACGACGATCAGTTTCCATGGACCAGTGGCGAATGTTTTGGCAGCAGCCAATCTGTTAAGGTATTTGAGTAATGGCCAACAAACCACTATTGGTTTTGAGGGACATAAATATGACTTTGTAAGCCGATGGATTGGCGGCAATGGCTATACTTACGAGACAGCACCTGCTGACAGCAACTGGTGGAAAGAAGCATGGAAAATGTTCACAGATCCTCGCAATGTTCATACTTGTTTGGGGAGTGCGGATGATGTGTGCCATAAGCTTTACGGCACATCTCATCTAGAACAATTTCCTTTAAAGAAATCATGGAGTAAAAAATGAAACAAACTCTAAAATTATTGAGTGTTGGTATATGGCTATTAAGTATGGCTGGATGTTATTTAGGTACACCTTCTACATCATCTTTGGATGCATGGGAAAAGCCAGGAGCAGACTTTACTGAAGTAGCAAAAGCTTTGTTAGAATGTGGTATGCCAACCCCTTACGATGTCTTTCCAGAAAACAGAAAGCTAAGCATTAATGCAAAAGCAACAGTTTATGCCTGTATGGTTCAAGCTGGTTTTCGTGATAAAGTGGGGGGGGGAACTTGGTGTGAAAATTATAAAGCCGAAAACTTGCCGATTTGTCGTCCAGGTGCTGTCATCCCACAGCGCAGTGTCAAGAAGCGCTTAAACAGCCCATTTTGTAAAAAATATAAAAATAGCCGTAAATGCCAACCTTAAACATTGCTTATGATGGAAACAATCCCCACTTTCATGTGTTCCCATGATTGTGCGGGATTGTTCCTCCCATTTCATTATTTAACGGAGGAAGAAAAGCAGCATTTACAGGAAGGCGCTGATGGCAAGGTCCATGTGTCCCTCAATGGCATTTTTACACCACCCTATGAAGCTGCTGTTTATGCAGAACAACATGCGAAGGATAAAAATGCACCGCTTTATTTTGTTGTGTTCCCAGAAGCCGATTCTGCCATTTCAGAACTGCTGATAGCAGGCTACCAGAGGATTTTTGAAAATAATTTTTGGGGTCTGACCAATTCCACACAAGAAGCAAAAGATCTGATGTCTCGCTATGGGAATACAGGGTTGGAGCTTAACGGCCATAGCCGCGGTGGCATGACAGTGGGAAATACGCTGAGTTCTTTAAAACAAGAAGGTGTAAATGATATAGCGGGCAATACAAGGGTCAACCTCTATGCGCCAGCCTTTAATGCTTTTGTTGCAGCCGGTCTGTTAGGTTATGTGAGTAATGGCCAACAAACCACTATTAGTTTTGATGGACATAAATATGACTTTGTAAGCCGATGGATTGGTGGCAATGGCTATACTTACGAAACAATACCTTCTGACAGCAACTGGTGGAGAGAAACATGGAAAATGTTCACAGATCCGGTCAATGTCCACACATGTCTTGGAAATGCGAGTTATAAATGTAGATATAATTATGGCACATCTCATCTAGAACAAAGGCCTTTAAGTAAATCAAGGAGTAAAAAATGAAACAAACTCTAAAGCTATTAGGTGCTGTAATTTTGTTGATCATAACAGGATGTCAGTTTAATAAAACGCCCACATCTTCTATAGGGGCATGGGAAAAGCCAGGAGCAGATTTTACTGAAGTAGCAAAAGCTTTGTTAGAATGTGGCATGCCAACCCCTTATGATCGTGATCCAGAAAGCAGCAAGCTAAGTAACAATGCAATAGCAACAATTCATGCTTGCATGGTTCAATCAGGATTCCGCTATGAAGAAAGGGGGGGGGGATGGTGTGTAAATCATAAAGCCGAAAACTTGCCGATTTGTCGTCCTGGTGCAGTCATCCCACAGCGCAGTGTCAAGAGGCGCTTAAACAGCCCGTTTTGTAAAAAGCATCCAGAACAGTATGAATGCTATCCTTAAACATTGCTTGTGATGGAAACAATCCCCACCTTCATGTGTTCCCATGATTGTCTGGGATTGTTCCTCCCATTTCATTAACCGATGAAGAAAAGCAACATTTACAAGAAGGGGCTGATGGCAAGGTCCATGTGTCCCTCAATGGTATCTTTACACCACCCTATGAAGCTGCTGTTTATGCAGAACAACATGCCAAGGATAAAAATGCACCGCTTTATTTTGTTGTGTTTCCCCAAGCCGATTCTGCTATCTCAGAACTTCTGATTGCAGGCTATCAGAAGTTTTTTGAAAATAACTTTTGGGGTCTGACCAATTCCACACAAGAAGCAAAAGATCTGATGTCTCGCTATGGGAACACAGGATTACATTTTGATGCCCACAGTCGTGGCAGTCTGACAAATTCTAACATGATGAATTCTTTCAAACAAGAAGGTGTGCATGGAATAGCCAATAATACGACGATCAGTTTCCATGGACCAGCGGCGAATGTTTTGGCAGCAGCCAATCTGTTAAGGTATTTGAGTAATGGCCAACAAACCACTATTGGTTTTGAGGGACATAAATATGACTTTGTAAGCCGATGGATTGGTGGCAATGGCTATACTTACGAGACAGCACCTGCTGGCAGCAACTGGTGGAGAGAAACATGGAGAATGTTCACAGATCCCGTCAGTGTCCATACTTGCCTTGGAAATGCGAGTGATAAGTGTACATGGCGCTATGGCACATCTCATCTAAAACAATTTCCTTTAAAGAAATCATGGAGTAAAAAATGAAACAAACTTTAAAGCTGTTAAGCACTATAATTTTATTGATCATAACAGGATGTCAATTTAATAAAACTCCTGGAGGTTATTTGAGTGCGTGGGAGAAGCCAGGAGCAGACTTTACAGAGATAGGAAAAGCCTTGTTAGAATGCGGCATGCCAACTCCTTATGATGTTGATCCAGAAAACAGAAAGAATAGCATCAATGCTAAGGCAGCAATCTATGCTTGCATGCTTCAATCAGGATTCCGCTATAAAGATGAAGAGGTAGCAAGAGCGGGTGGGCCATGTTATACTTTTAGAGCCGAAAACTTGCCGATTTGTCGTCCTGGTGCAGTCATCCCACAGCGAAGTGTCAAGAGGCGCTTAAACAGCCCGTTTTGTAAAAAACATCCAGAACAATATGAATGCTATCCTTAAGTTTTGCTGTTGATGGAAACAATCCCCACTTTCATGTATTCCCATGCTTGTGCGGGATTGTTCCTCCCATTTCATTATTTAACGGAGGAAGAAAAGCAACATTTACAGGAAGGGGCTGATGGTAAGGTCCATGTGTCACTCAATGGCATTTTTACACCACCAGAGGAAGCTGCTGTTTATGCAGAACAACATGCGAAGGATAAAAATGCACCGCTTTATTTTGTTGTGTTTCCCCAAGCCGATTCTGCTATCTCAGAACTTCTGATTGCAGGCTACCAGAAGTTTTTTGAAAATAACTTTTGGGGTCTGACCAATTCAACACAAGAAGCAAAAGATCTAATGTCTCGCTATGGGAACACAGGATTACATTTTGATGCCCACAGTCGTGGCAGTTTGACAAATTCTAACATGATGAATTCTTTCAAACAAGAAGGTGTGCATGGGATAGCCAATAATACGACGATCAGTTTCCATGGACCGGCAGCAAATGTTTTGGCTGCAGCTAATCTGTTAAGGTATTTGAGTAATGGCCAACAAACCACTATTGGTTTTGAGGGACATAAATATGACTTTGTAAGCCGATGGATTGGTGGCAATGGCTATACTTACGAGACAATACCTGCTGGCAGCAACTGGTGGAAAGAAACATGGAAAATGTTCTCAGATCCCGTCAGTGTCCATACATGTCTTGGAAATGCGAGTCCACAATGTAGATATGATTATGGTTCATCTCATCTAGAACAATTTCCTTTAAAGAAATCATGGAGTAAAAAATGAAACAAACTTTAAAGCTATTAAGTGCAATAACTTTGTTGAGTATAACAGGATGTCAGTTTAATAAAACGCCCACATCTTCTATAGGGGCATGGGAAAAGCCAGGAGCAGACTTTACTGAAGTAGCAAAAGCTTTGTTAGAATGTGGTATGCCAACCCCTTACGATGTCTTTCCAGAAAACAGAAAGCTAAGCACTAATGCAATAGCAACAATTCATGCTTGCATGGTTCAATCAGGATTCCGCTATAAATATGAAAGGGGGGGGGATGGTGTGTAAATCATAAAGCCGAAAACTTGCCGATTTGTCGTCCAGGTGCTGTCATCCCACAGAGAAGTGTCAAGAGGCGCTTAAACAGCCCGTTTTGTAAAAAATATAAAAATAGCCGTAAATGCCAACCTTAAACATTGCTTGTGATGGAAACAATCCCCACCTTCATATATTCCCATGATTGTGTGGGATTGTTCCTCCCATTTCATTATTTAACGGAGGAAGAAAAGCAGCATTTACAGGAAGGGGCTGATGGCAAGGTGCATGTGTCCTTTAACGGCATCTTTACACCACCCTATGAAGCTGCTGTTTATGCAGAACAACATGCGAAAGATAAAAATGCACCGCTTTATTTTGTTGTGTTTCCCCAAGCCGATTCTGCCATCTCAGAACTGCTGATTGCAGGCTATCAGAAGTTTTTTGAAAATAACTTTTGGGGTCTGACCAATTCCACACAAGAAGCAAAAGATCTAATGTCTCGCTATGGGAACACAGGATTACATTTTGATGCCCATAGTCGTGGCAGTCTGACAAATTCTAACATGATGAATTCTTTCAAACAAGAAGGTGTGCATGGAATAGCCAATAATACGACGATCAGTTTCCATGGACCAGCGGCGAATGTTTTGGCAGCAGCCAATCTGTTAAGGTATTTGAGTAATGGCCAACAAACCACTATTGGTTTTGATGGACATAAATATGACTTTGTAAGCCGATGGATTGGCGGCAATAGCTATACTTACGAGACAATACCTTCTGACAGCAACTGGTGGAGAGAAACATGGAGAATGTTCACAGATCCCAATAGCGTCCATACTTGCCTTGGAAATGCGAGTGATAAGTGTAGATATGACTATGGTTCATCTCATCTAGAACAATTTCCTTTAAAGAAATCATGGAGTAAAAAATGAAACAAACTTTAAAGCTATTAAGCACTATAATTTTATTGATCATAACTGGATGTCAATTTAACAAACCTCCTCTAGGAGAGCTGGCTACATGGGAGAAACCGGGAGCAGATTTTACGGAGATAGGAAAAGCTTTGTTAGAATGTGGCATGCCAACCCCTTATGATGTCTTTCCAGAAAACAGAAAGCTGAGTACTAATGCAATAGCAACAATTCATGCTTGCATGGTTCAATCAGGATTCCGCTATAAATATGAAAGGGGGGGGGATGGTGTGTAAATCATAAAGCCGAAAACTTGCCGATTTGTCGTCCAGGCGCTGTTATCCCACAGCCAAGTGTCAAGAGGCGCTTAAACAGCCCGTTTTGTAAAAAATATAAAAATGCACCTGAATGCAAACCTTAAACATTGCTTATGATGGAAACAATCCCCACTTTCATGTGTTCGCATGATTGTGTGGGATTGTTCCTCCCATTTCATTATTTAACGGAGGAAGAAAAGCAGCATTTACAGGAAGGGGTTGATGGCAAGGTCCATGTATCCCTCAATGGCATTTTTACCCCACCCTATGAAGCTGCTGTTTATGCAGAACAACATGCTAAGGATAAAAATGCACCGCTTTATTTTGTTGTATTCCCCCAAGCCGATTCTGCCATCTCAGAACTTCTGATAGCAGGCTATCAGAAGTTTTTTGAAAATAACTTTTGGGGTCTGACCAATTCCACACAAGAAGCAAAAGATCTGATGTCTCGCTATGGGAACACAGGATTACATTTTGATGCCCATAGTCGTGGCAGTTTGACAAATTCTAACATGATGAATTCTTTCAAACAAGAAGGTGTGCATGGAATAGCCAATAATACGACGATCAGTTTCCATGGACCAGCGGCGAATGTTTTGGCAGCAGCCAATTTGTTAAGGTATTTGAGTGATGAAAAACAAACCACTATTAGTTTTGATGGGCATAAATATGACTTTGTAAGCCGATGGATTGGTGGCAATGGCTATACTTACGAAACAATACCTTCTGACAGCAACTGGTGGAGAGAAACATGGAGAATGTTCACAGATCCCGTCAGTGTCCATACTTGCCTTGGGGATGGGGGGCGTATGTGCAGCATACTTTATGGCTCATCTCATCTAAAACAAGTTCCTTAAATTAAATCATGGAGTAAAAAATGAAACAAACTCTAAAATTATTGAGTGTTGGTATATGGCTATTAAGTATGGCTGGATGTTATTTAGGTACACCTTCTACATCATCTTTGGATGCGTGGGAGAAGTCTGGTGCAGATTTTACAGAGGTAGCAAAAGCATTGTTAGAATGCGGAAAGCCAACTCCTTATGATGTCGATCCAGAAAACAGAAAGCTAAGCATTAATGCAAAAGCAACAGTTTATGCCTGTATGGTTCAAGCTGGTTTTCGTGATAAAGTGGGGGGGGGAACTTGGTGTGAAAATTATAAAGCCGAAAACTTGCCGATTTGTCGTCCAGGTGCTGTCATCCCACAGAGAAGTGTCAAGAGGCGCTTAAACAGCCCGTTTTGTAAAAAGCATCCAGAACAATATGAATGCTATCCTTAAGTTTTGCTTGTGATGGAAACGATCCCCACTTTCATGTATTCCCATGCTTGTGCGGGATTGTTCCTCCCATTTCATTATTTAACGGAGGAAGAAAAGCAGCATTTGCAGGAAGGGGCTGATGGCAAGGTCCATGTGTCCCTCAATGGCATCTTTACACCACCAGAGGAAGCTGCCGTTTATGCAGAGCAACATGCGAAGGATAAAAATGCACCGCTTTATTTTGTTGTATTCCCCCAAGCCGATTCTGCCATTTCAGAACTGCTGATAGCAGGCTACCAGAGGATTTTTGAAAATAATTTTTGGGGTCTGACCAATTCCACACAAGAAGCAAAAGATCTGATGTCTCGCTATGGGAACACAGGATTGCATTTTGAAGCCCATAGTCGTGGCAGTTTGACAGATTTTAATATGATGAATTCTTTCAAACAAGAAGGCGTGCATGGGATAGCGAAAAAAACAACGACGAATTACCATGGACCAGCGGCGAATGTTTCGGCTGCAGCCGGTCTGTTATCTTATTTGAGTGATGGCAAACAAACCACTATTGGTTTTGATGGGCATAGATATGACTTTGTAAGCCGAGTGATTGGCGGCAATGGCTATACTTACGAGACAATACCTTCTGACAGCAATTGGTGGAAAGAAGCATGGAGAATGTTCACAGATCCCGTCAGTGTCCACACATGTCTTGGAAATGCGAGTCCACAATGTAGATATGATTATGGCACATCTCATTTAGAACAATTTCCTTTAAAGAAATCATGGAGTAAAAAATGAAACAAACTCTAAAACTATTAAGTGCGATAACCCTGTTGAGTATAGTTGGGTGCCAGTTTAATAAAACGCCCACATCTTCTATAGGGGCATGGGAAAAGCCAGGAGCAGATTTTACTGAAGTAGCAAAAGCCTTATTAGAATGTGGTATGCCAACCCCTTATGATGTCGATCCAGAAAACAGAAAGCGGAGCTACAATGCAAAAGCAACAACTTATGCTTGTATGATTCAAGCAGGTTTTCGTGATAAAGTGGGGGGGGGGACATGGTGTGAGAATCATAAAGCCGAAAACTTGCCGATTTGTCGTCCAGGTGCTGTTATCCCACAGCCAAGTGTCAAGAGGCGCTTAAACAGCCCGTTTTGTAAAAAATATAAAAATGCACCTGAATGCAAACCTTAAACATTGCTTATGATGGAAACAATCCCCACGGTCATGTGTTCGCATGATTGTGTGGGATTGTTCCTCCCATTTCATTATTTAACGGAGGAAGAAAAGCAGCATTTATAGGAAGGGGCTGATGGCAAGGTTCATGTCTCTCTCAATGGCATCTTTACCTCAGCAGAAGCGGCAGCGGGATATGCTGTGCAACATGCGAATGATCAAAATGTACCGCTTTATTTTGTTGTATTCCCCCAAGCCGATTCTGCCATTTCAGAACTGCTGATAGCAGGCTATCAGAAGTTTTTTGAAAATAACTTTTGGGGTCTGACCAATTCAACACAAGAAGCAAAAGATCTAATGTCTCGCTATGGGAACACAGGATTACATTTTGATGCCCACAGTCGTGGCAGTTTGACAAATTCTAACATGATGAATTCTTTCAAACAAGAAGGCGTGCATGGGATAGCTAATAATACGACGATCAGTTTCCATGGACCAGCGGCGAATGTTTTGGCAGCAGCCAATCTGTTAAGGTATTTGAGTGATGAAAAACAAACCACTATTGGTTTTGATGGACATAAATATGACTTTGTAAGCCGATGGATTGGTGGCAATGACTATACGTATGAGACAATACCTTCTGACAGCAACTGGTGGAAAGAAACATGGAGAATGTTCACAGATCCCAACAGCGTCCATACTTGTCTTGGACATGCAAATGCTATGTGCAACACACTTTACGGTACATCTCATCTAAAACAATTTCCTTTAGGTAAATCATGGAGTAAAAAATGAAACAAACTCTAAGACTATTATGTGCTGTAATTTTGTTGATCATAACAGGATGCCAATTTAATAAACCTCCTGTATCTTCTATAGGGGCATGGGAAAAGCCAGGAGCGGACTTTACGGAAATAGGAAAAGCCTTGTTAGAATGTGGCATGCCAACTCCTTATGATCGCGATCCAGAAAACGATAATCGCAGTTTCAATCAAATGGCAACCATTGATGCTTGCATGCTTCAATCAGGATTCCGCTATAAATATGATGTGGGGGGGGGTGGTGTGGAAATCATAAAGCCGAAAACTTGCCAATTTGTCGTCCTGGTGCTGTCATCCCACAGAGAAGTGTCAAGAGGCGCTTAAACAGCCCGTTTTGTAAAAAGCATCCAGAACAGTATGAATGCTATCCTTAAACATTGCTTGTGATGGAAACAATCCCCACTTTCATGTGTTCGCATGCAGGTGCGGGATTGTTCCTCCCATTTCATTATTTAACGGAGGAAGAAAAGCAGCATTTATAGGAAGGGGCTGATGGCAAGGTTCATGTCTCTCTCAATGGCATCTTTACCTCAGCAGAAGCGGCAGCGGGATATGCTGTGCAACATGCGAATGATCAAAATGTACCGCTTTATTTTGTTGTGTTTCCCCAAGCCGATTCTGCTATCTCAGAACTGCTGATAGCAGGCTATCAGAAGTTTTTTGAAAATAATTTTTGGGGTCTGACCAATTCCACACAAGAAGCAAAAGATCTAATGTCTCGCTATGGGAACACAGGATTACATTTTGATGCCCACAGTCGTGGCAGTTTGACAAATTCTAACATGATGAATTCTTTCAAACAAGAAGGTGTGCATGGGATAGCTAATAATACGACGATCAGTTTCCATGGACCAGCGGCGAATGTTTTGGCAGCAGCCAATCTGTTAAGGTATTTGAGTAATGGCCAACAAACCACTATTAGTTTTGAGGGACATAAATATGACTTTGTAAGCCGATGGATTGGCGGTAATGACTATACGTATGAGACAGCACCTGCTGGCAGCAACTGGTGGAAAGAAGCATGGAGAATGTTCACAGATCCCGTCAGTGTCCATACATGTCTTGGAAATGCGAGTCCACAATGTAGATATAATTATGGTTCATCTCATCTAGAACAAAGACCTTTAAGTAAATCAGGGAGTAAAAAATGAAACAAACTCTAAAGCTATTAAGTGGACTCATTCTGTTGAGTATTGCCGGATGTAACATTGACAAGCCTCCTCTAGGAGAAGTGGCAGCGTGGAAGAAGCCAGGAGCAGATTTTACAGAGGTAGGAAAAGCCTTGTTAGAATGTGGTATGCCAACCCCTTATTATACCGATCCAGAAAGCAGAAAGCTTAGTATCAATGCATGGGCAACAATTCATGCTTGCATGGTTCAATCAGGATTCCATTATGAAAATGAACATGAGGGAGGGTGGTGTTATACTTATAAAGCCGAAAACTTGCCGATTTGTCGTCCTGGTGCTGTCATCCCCCAGCCAAGTGTCAAGAGGCGCTTAAACAGCCCGTTTTGTAAAAAATATAAAAATGCACCTGAGTGTAAACCTTAAGCATTGCTTGTGATGGAAACAATCCCCACTTTCATGTATTCCCATGCTTGTGCGGGATTGTTCCTCCCATTTCATTATTTAACGGAGGAAGAAAAGCAGCATTTGCAGGAAGGGGCTGATGGCAAGGTCCATGTGTCCCTCAATGGTATCTTTACACCACCCTATGAAGCTGCTGTTTATGCAGAACAACATGCGAAAGATAAAAATGCACCGCTTTATTTTGTTGTATTCCCCCAAGCCGATTCTGCCATCTCAGAACTGCTGATAGCAGGCTATCAGAGGATTTTTGAAAATAATTTTTGGGGGCTGACCAATTCCACACAAGAAGTAAAAGATCTGATGTCTCGTTATGGGAACACAGGATTACATTTTGATGCCCATAGTCGTGGCAGTTTGACAGACTTTAATGCAATGAATTCTTTCAAACAAGAAGGCGTGCATGGGATAGCGAAAAAAACAACAATCAAATTTTTTGGTCCAGCGGCGAATGCTTGGGCTACAGCCGGTCTGTTATCTCATTTGAGTGATGGCCAACAAACCACTATTGGTTTTGAGGGACATAAATATGACTTTGTAAGCCGATGGATTGGTGGCAATGGCTATACTTACGAGACAGCACCTGCTGGCAGCAACTGGTGGAAAGAAGCATGGAAAATGTTCTCAGATCCCGTCAGTGTCCATACATGTCTTGGAAATGCGGGTCCAAAATGCCAAAAGCAGTATGGCACATCCCATTTAGAACAATTTCCTTTAAAGAAATCATGGAGTAAAAAATGAAACAAACTTTAAAGCTATTAAGCACTATAATTTTATTGATCATAACTGGATGTCAATTTAACAAGCCTCCTCCAGGAGAGGTGGCTACGTGGGAGAAGTCAGGAGCAGGTTTTACAGAGGTAGGAAAAGCTTTGTTAGAATGTGGCATGCCAAGCCTTATTGATGCCGATCCAGAAAACAGAAAACTCAGTTACAATGCATGGGCAACTATTGATGCCTGTATGGTTCAAGCAGGTTTTCGTGATAAAGTGGGGGGGGGACTTGGTGTGAAAATCATAAAGCTGAAAACTTGCTGATTTGTCGTCCTGGTGCTGTCATCCCACAGAGAAGTGTCAAGAGGCGCTTAAACAGCCCGTTTTGTAAAAAATATAAAAATGCACCTGAATGCAAACCTTAAACATTGCTTGTGATGGAAACAATCCATTAAAAGAGGGGAAAATGAAGAAAACTTTAAAACTATTGAGCTGTATAGCTCTGTTAAGTACATCTGGATGTAATCTTTTCGATACGCAATTGGCTTTGGATATGTGGGCAAAGCCAGGAGCAGATCAACTTGAGGTAAAAAAAGCCCTGTTAGAATGTGGCATGCCAAGCCCTTACAATGATAGTATGGACTCAGAAGGCTTAAGCATGAATGCAAATGCTGCGGTTCGTATGTGTCTTGTGAAGTCAGGCTTTTATCATAAACTTTTTAATGTTGGATTGAGAGACCGGTGTCATAATTATAATGCTGAAGATCTTCCTATCTGTGTTCCTGGTGCTGTTATCCCAAAGCGCAGTGTCGAGAGACGTTTAAAGAGCGCTTATTGTCAAAAATATAAAAATAAACCAGAATGCCAACCTTAAACATTGCTTGTGATGGAAACAATCCCCACCTTCATGTATTCCCATGCCGGTGCGGGATTGTTCCCTCAAGCAAGCATTTCAACTCAGTCCTACATGTTGGACAAAAGATTAATAGGCTTAGGCATTTTTTATAGTAACGAAATCCATTAAAAGAGGGGAAGAATGAAGAAAACTTTAAAACTATTAAGCTGTATAGCTCTGTTAAGTATATCTGGATGTGAGTATAAACCTGAGGTTCCTTTATCAGCATGGGAATTATGGGATAAGCCTGGTGCAGATACAATTGATATAGCGAAGGCGCTGTTAGAATGTGGCATGCCGACCCCTTATTCTCATGATAAATACAACAGAAAGTTAGATGGAAATGCGAACGCATTAATTGAAGCTTGCATGGTGCAAGCAGGTTTTAGGTATAAATCCGGATATTTGAGTTCGTGTGAGTTTTTTGATGCTCGTTTCCCGATTTGTCGTCCTGGTGCTGTCATCCCCCAGCGAAGTGTCAATAAACGTTTAAACAGTCCCCATTGTAAAATCAATAAAAACAAACCTGAATGTCTACCGTAGTTTCTTGATGTTGGTATGATTAAGAGTAATCCTCAGTTCTTTTTATTTTTTGCACTAAGCGTATGGTTCGATTGTCTCAGCATTCAACGTGTTTCAAATTGGTATGGACGGAGGAATATAAAAACATCAACAAGCTTATACAGCTTATAAGCAATTCGTAAAAAATCATTGAAGGAGAGGAAAAGTGAAAACAACTTTAAAGTTATTGAGTGGATTAGTTTTGCTTATTATAGCTGGATGTGCTCCAGGTCCTCACCAGGCTCTGGATGCATTAGAGAAGCTAGGAGCAGATAAGGTTGAGATTAAAAAAGTACTTTTAGAATGTGGAATGCTGAATCCTCATGATGCTTATATGATAGATAATAGAGAGTTAAGTATAAATGCGAATACATCTATTTATGCATGCTTAAGCCAAGCAGGCTTTCATAGTAAATTAGGATGGGATTGGAGAGATCGGTGTAGAAATTATAATGCCGAAGATCTTCCTATATGTGTTCCTGGTGCTGTCATTCCAAAGCGCAGTGTGAAAAAGCGTTTAAATAGTGCTTATTGTCAAAAATATAAAACTGCACCTGAGTGCCAACCTTAAACATTGCTTGTGATGGACATAAATATGACTTTGTAAGCCGATGGATTGGTGGCAATGGCTATAGTTACGAGACAATACCTGCTGACAGCAACTTTTGGAAAGAAACATGGAAAATGTTCACAGATCCTTACAATCCTCATACTTGCCTTGGAAATGCGGGTGATACGTGTAGTGCACGTTATGGCTCATCTCATCTAGAACAATTTCCTTTAAAGAAATCATGGAGTAAAAAATGAAACAAATTCAAAAACTATTAAGCGCAATAACTTTGTTGATTATAACTGGATGCCAATTTAATAAGCCTCCTCCAGGCTACTTGAGTATGTGGGAAAAACCGGGAGCAGATCGGCTTGAGATAAAAAAAGCCTTGTTAGAATGTGGTATGCCGACCCCTTATGATGTATTTCCAGAAAACAGAAAGCAGAGCATTAACGCTAAAGAAACAACTTATGCTTGCATGCTTCAATCAGGATTCCGCTATAAAGATGAAGAGGTAGCAAGAGCGGGTGGGTGGTGTTATACTTTTAGAGCTGAAAACTTGCCGATTTGTCGTCCAGGCGCTGTCATCCCACAGCGCAGTGTCAAGAGGCGCTTAAACAGCCCATTTTGTAAAAAACATCCAGAACAATATGAATGCTATCCTTAAGTTTTGCTGTTGATGGAAACAATCCCCACCTTCATGTGTTCCCATGCTTGTACTACGATAATCTTTATCATTTTGTAATTGTTCTTGCTATCCGTATTGATTTAGTTCATGTTAAAGTCTGTATGTTATATCTTAATTTTTAGGCTATAATGCTTTGTTTTGCGACAGAAGAGTAGAATCTTAGCAGATATATTTTCTTTAGAAATATTAGTTTGTGTAATTATCGTTTTTGTAGAATAGCAGTTAAATTTTATTTGGGGATCCATATATGTTTTGGGAATGTTTGGGGACTACGGTTTTTCCTATGCAGTATGTAAACTTTAAAGACTATTCAACTGCTGTATTCTTATAAGCAGCATTTTTGTCTTTATGGGTATATGATGCACTGAAGATAATGTTTCTTATTTAATAAAAATAGTCTGAAATCCAGTTAAAGTAGAAAAAGAAGGAAGTGTTTTTATGCGTGTTTATTATGATCGTGATGCGGATGTTAATCTCCTTAAAGGGAAAAAAGTAGCCATTGTTGGTTATGGTTCTCAAGGACGTGCGCACGCTTTAAATTTGAAGGATTCCGGTGTCCAGAATGTTCAAATAGCTTTACGTTTAGGATCGGAAACAGTTAAAAAGGCTATGGCTGATGGTTTTGAAGTGGTGAGTGTTGCTGAAGCAGCAAAATGGGCTGATCTCATCATGATGGCAACACCAGATGAATTGCAAGCTGATATTTACAAAGAGCATATTCATGACCATTTACGTGATGGGGCAGCGATTGCTTTTGCGCATGGTTTGAGCATTCATTTTGGCTTGATTGAGCCTAAAAAAACTATTGATATTGTGATGATTGCTCCTAAAGGTCCAGGACATACAGTGCGTCATGAATACCAGCGAGGGTGTGGTGTGCCTTGCTTAATAGCGGTAGCGCAAGATGCTTCTGGGAACGCTCATAATGTAGCTTTATCTTATGCATGTGGACTTGGTGGTGGACGTGCTGGAGTGATTGAAACAACATTTAAAGAAGAGTGTGAAACGGATCTTTTTGGTGAACAAGCGGTTTTGTGTGGTGGTCTTGTTGAACTGATTAGAGCAGGTTATGAAACACTAACACAGGCAGGGTATGCACCGGAAATGGCTTATTTTGAGTGTTTACATGAAGTTAAATTGATTGTTGATCTCATGTATGAAGGGGGCATTGCGAATATGAATTATTCGATTTCTAATACAGCTGAATGGGGTGAATATATGTCTGGTCCACGTGTGATTACGGATGAAACCAGAGCAGAAATGAAACGTATATTGAAAGATATCCAAACGGGTAAATTTACATCGAATTGGATTCAGGAATATAAAGCTGGTGCGGCTCATTTTAAAAGTATGCGGCGTTTAAATGATAATCATCCTATTGAAGAAGTGGGTAAAAAACTTCGTTCTATGATGCCTTGGATAAAATCTAACGCTTTGGTTGATAAAGAACGTAATTGAAGCCTCTACAGAGATATTTCGTCACATTTATAACTTTATAGATAAATATTTAAAAAGGGTAACTTGAGTTACCCTTTTTAATATGATTTTTTTGAAATATAAGGTTTAACTTTTTAGGAGAAGTTGTTTTTAAGTTTTTGCATAATTCTTTCTTCCGAAAAGAAAATATACAATGCCTAAAAATATAAACCATGCTGGAGTGTATTTTAAAGCTATGGCAGTATCCGCTTCTAATGACAGTAAATAAATAATAAATGCAAAGAAAACAAGAAGCGCCCAGCACATGACAACACCTCCTGGCATTTTATAAGGAGAGACAGTATGTTGGAGAGGACGATTGCGACGATAGACGATATAGCTGATCAAAATGACAGACCATACAAATATAAACAACGTTGCGGCAATTGTCGTAACAATCGTAAAGGCCTCTATGAGAGTTGGAGATAATGATACAGCTGCATAACCTAATAAGATGCATAAACATGAAAAGAATAATGCGTTGGCTGGAACGTGATTACGAGAAAGTTTTCCTAAAAATTTAGGAGCTCCTTTTTGTGTTGCTAACCCATATACCATACGGCTGGTAGAAAAAATTCCACTATTTGCTGAAGAGGCGGCTGCTGTGAGGACAACAAAGTTCATTAAACCAGCTGCAGTTGGAATACCGATAAGTGCATACATTGTTACAAAAGGACTTTTGTCTGGACTTATTTGATTCCAAGGTGTTACAGACATAATTACAAGAATAGAGAAAATATAAAAGAATACAATACGGACAGGTATTGAATTAACAGCTTGTGGTAAGGCTTTGTTAGGCTCTTTTACTTCAGCAGCAGCTGTTCCTGCCAGCTCAATGCCAACAAAAGCAAAAATAACAATTTGAAATCCAGCAAAAAAACCGCTAATCCCTCGAGGGAAAATATTTCCATCGTTCCATATATTTCTCAGGGAAGCAACTGTGCCGTTTGGAGATACAAAACCAGTAAAGATCATGTAAAATCCTACAACAATTAAGACTAAAATGGCTGCGATTTTGATAAAACCAAACCAAAACTCAAGTTCACCAAAGAGTTTTACGGCAACCAGGTTAAGAATTAAAAAGGACATAAGGCCAACGATAACAGGAATCCATGGATTAAGTTCAGGCCACCAGAAGTGTGCATAAGTAACAATAGCAATAATTTCAGCAGTTCCAGTGACAATCCAACATAACCAATATGTCCAGCCAATAAAGAATCCGGCAGATGGGCCTAAAAGATCGGTTGAGAAGTCAATAAAAGATCGGTATTGTGTATTAGAAAGCAATAATTCTCCCATAGCACGCATGACAAAGTATAGAGCACAACCAATAATCGCATACACGAGTAAAATTGAGGGGCCTGCTACGCTAATTGTTTTTCCTGATCCCATAAAGAGACCTGTTCCAATTGCTCCACCAAGGGCTATAAGCTGTATATGGCGGTTATGTAGTCCACGTTGCAATTTCTTCTTAGGTTTTTTTTCTAAATTTTTTTTGTTCATTTTTGGGAAATTCCCCTTAGTTATTTTAAGATAAAAATTACCTTAAAAAGGTAATCCCTGCTATCGGAACATGATATGGCTGTGGAGTAAAGGAATTTTTTTCTACGATCCTATAATAATAAAGAAAAAATTATTGGTTAATGTGTTAATTATTTTATATGTTATTAATATAATAAACTTTTTATTATGCTTTTTAAACTTAATACATAATTATATACAAGATATATTATAAGTATTTATAATAAGTATTATTTAAATAACTATATATGTTTATATATAGTTATACACAATAGAGAAAATATTTTCATAAATTTTGTATTGTAGATGGCTGTTAGGAATATTCTGTTGAGAGTTGTATGTTTAAGTTTAAGAAAAGCTTGAATATAAACTTTGTTTTTTTGGCTTTTTTAGGTGAAACTTAAATGTTTTGTTACATCAATGATGTAAGTGAAGTTTATAGAAAACTCTTTATAGAATTTCTCATGTTTTATTCTATTATGCCGTAAAATATCATTGTTTAATGCAGTGATCAGGCAAAATTTTACACATTAGGCATTTTTAGAATATATAGTGAGTATTCGGGGCGGGTTTTACCCGTAGAGCACTTATGTAGGCAAATCGTATGAGTTTTTAGAAGTATCTTCCCTTAACAAGCCGGCTTATTTGTAAACGGACTATTTTAGGAATCCATATCCTTTTAGATGTGGGGAGGAGATCAAAGAGAAAAAGGGTACTTTTAGTACCCTTTTTTGAAATGTTTTTTTATGTATGTGGCTTTATTTATTATTTTGAGAAGTATGTTTTCTTACGAACATAAAGTACGTTACGCCTAACATAATAAACCAGACTATACCATATTTAAAAGCTGTTAGAGTATCAGGTTCTAATGTTAACAAATAAAGCATGAAAGCAAAGAAAACTAAAATCAGCCCACACATCACAACACCCCCTGGCATTTTATAGACGGATTCAGCATGCAGATGAGGATGATTGCGACGATAGACAATATAGCTAATCAAAATGACAGACCATACGAATAAAAATGCAATAGCTGAAATGCTGGTCACAATTGTAAAAGCACTGATGAGGCTTGGTGAGAGTGAGGCAACTATATATACTACTAAAATACAGAGGCAGGAAAAAAGTAGAGCATTAGCTGGAACATGGTATTTGGAAAGCTTTCCTAAAGTTTTAGGAGCACCTTTTTGTGTTGCAAGTCCATATATCATACGGCTGGTAGAAAAAATACCACTGTTTGCTGAAGATGCAGCAGAGGTGAGAACGACAAAATTTACCAAACCAGCCGCTATCGGAATGCCTGCAAGCAAAAACATCGAAACAAAGGGACTTTTATCTGGAACAATTTGATTCCAAGGTGTGACAGACATAATGACAGCGAGAGAAAAGATGTAAAAGAGTACAATACGCACTGGTATTGCATTAATTGCTCTGGGAAGAACTTTTTTAGGCTCTTTTACTTCAGCAGCCGTTGTTCCAGCAATCTCTATACCAACGAAAGAAAAAATAGCAATTTGAAATCCAGCAAAAAAGCCTGTAATTCCTCGCGGGAAAATATTTCCATCATTCCATACGTTATTGAGAGAAGCAACCGTACCATTGGGGGAAGTAAAGCCTGTAGCGATCATATAAAATCCAACAACGATTAATGCTATAATTGCGACGACTTTGATAAGACCAAACCAGAATTCAAGTTCACCGAAAAATTTTACAGCAAGGAGGTTAAGGATTAAAAAGAAACCAATGCAAGCAAAAACAATAATCCATGGATTGAGGGTTGGCCACCAAAAGTGCATATAAGTAATGATAGCAATAATATCAGCTGCGCCAGTTACAACCCAGCTCAACCAATAGCTCCAGCCGACAAAGAAAGCGATTCCTGGTCCTAGCATATCGGTTGAAAAATCAATGAGAGATCGATATTGTGAATTAGAAAGCAGTAATTCTCCCATAGCACGCATGACAAAGTATAGAGCAAAACCAATAATTGCATAAACGAGTATAATGGAAGGTCCTGCTACACTAATTGTTTTTCCAGATCCCATGAAGAGACCTGTTCCAATAGCACCACCAATGGCGATCAGTTGCACATGACGGTTGTGTAGTCCACGTTGCAGCTTATCTTGAGAAGTATCTTTTAAATTTTGTTTAGAGCTCATTTCTTGAGGGTTCCCTTTAAATTATTTTGACATTAAATTACACTAAAAAAGGCATTATTTTGTATCGAAGCATGATATAAATAAGGTGTAAAGAAAAAAAACGTTTTTTATGACTTTGTGTGGATAAAGATAAAAAATACAGTTTTAGAAAAGAGTATGTTTCCTCCTTAAATAACGTAGCAGATATTTGAATATGGAGTTTTCTTGTTATTTTGATAACAAATAAATGGCTAAAAAAAGACATCATATTATAGGATGCCTTTAAAAATTATCAGAAAAATTTTATAATGTTCTGAATCTTATTTGTTTTTGCATAACGAAGAGTTTTTTCATTTTTACGATGCTCTCATAAGGGAGAAGGAGTTATCCTTTTCATAAAGGAAGAGAGGAATGCCGTAGCTTTTTTTAAAGTGGTGAATAATAATTTTGTTTCTCTATTGATAATATTTTGTAAAATTCTGCGTACAATTCGCACTGTTTATACAAAAATTCTTTAGACGATGATCAAGAAATGCGGTGTCATTCAGTTATACAGAGAACATGAGAAGCAACTAGTGGTTGATAAGCTCTGTTAGAGGTTGGAATATTCATAGCGATAGATAGAAGCATGAAAAGATTGCTCTGCTTGTTTTTTGTTATTGAAAGATAAAACTATCCAAAGAAAATGAAAAAAGAAAATAGAGACAAAACTATTCCTGTCGCACTATTAATGCATCCTTTTATTTTTTTAAGTGGTGCGAGAAAATGATATAAAAATGGTCATTAAAGTAAACCATGCAAATATATTGAAGGAATGTATCGTGACAAGTTCAAAGCCTTTTTGAATGTTACCGCCAGAGGATAAGAATTTGGGGAAGGCCGCGATATAAAACATGGATACTTTAGGATTGAGTATTTGTGTTATAAAATCATCCATGTAGCTGGTTAAAAACTTTACTTTCAGTATTCTTTTCATTTTTAGATACTATTTCTTTTGAGTTTAAGGTGTTAATTCCAGATTTAATCGACTGAATGCCTATATATAATAAATAGCAGCCACCCATGAGCTTTACCAAAAAAAGAGCGTTTTGTTATTGAGAACAATTGCTGATACACCTAATATGGAAAATGCGTCATATGCATATGTTGCTGTACACAATCCTAAAACGTTAGAAAAATGTATTCTTTTTTTCCAACTTCGTTGCCTTATCAATGATAAAGGTCATATTCGGCTCTAGTGAGATGACTAAAAACTAGTGAGATGGCTAAAAAAATGAAACGATAAAAAAGGTCAGTATTTGATGATTCATTTTACTTTTAGCTCTGAAATTAATTGATCTTCGAGATATAATTCTATTTTATCGAATGGGGAAAGTTTACCCACGCCTTGTGGAGTGCCTGTATATATGATATCACCACGTTTTAGCTGAATGTAGTGACTTAAAAATGATATTATTTTCTCAAAGCTAAAGATCATATTTTTCGTATTGCCAATTTGCTTTGTTTTACCGTTCAGTTTCATTTCAAAGGTTATTGGGGCATTTATTTTTTCTTTGTTTATGAAGTCAGAAACGTATGCGGCTCCTTTAAATCCTTTAGACAAAAGCCAAGGAAGCTTTTTTTCTTTTAATTTTGTTTGTAAATCTCTTGCGGTTAAATCAAGACCTATGGCTACGGCATCGTAGCATTTTTCAGCTTCTATCTCATCAGCCATAAAGGTGTCCTTTGAGATTCTAAGGACAATTTCAGTTTCGAAATGGATTTCTTTAGAAAAATTAGGGAGCTCAATTTGATTTCCTAAGATGAGTGAACTGTTAGGCTTGCTAAAGATAACGGGTTCATCTTCAACAATATTGCCAAGTTCATGAGCATGTTCTACATAATTGCGTCCAACGCAGTAAATACTATTAATCATAGGAAACCCCCAAGCTTTTCTTTTCCTTTTATATAGAAAAGATACCACTATGGAAACAATATTTTATTGTTGATATGTGAGCTTTATGAAAAAAATGCATTATGTGGATTAATGACCAATTTTTATGATAAACAATCGTCAGTATTGTTTCTTCAGGTTTTAATGAGAGGGGAGCTATTTGGGCGGTCTTCTACAGGAAGAAGATCAAGGAATGCGTGAAACTCAGGATTTTTGTTTCAATGCTTCTCTTAGCAATCAAAGTCCTGAGGATTTTGTCCTTTGCGGTGTTTACAAAGATAGTTTTTTACTGTTTTTGAGGAATGCTGAATTAATCATTCCCATATGTTTAGGTGTGGGAAGAGGGTAGTGTAATGATACCACATCAGATTATCCGAGATGTGCATTAAAAGTTTGAAGTTGCGTAATTCAGCAAGACCTTCATCAGTATATCGGATATAGAAAAGAATTTTGAATCCAGAAGATTTTAAGCATTATTATGTTGTTTTTGCTAAATCACGAGCTCTTTCATCTATACAAGAAGAAGGAGGTTAGTAAATTCAATACCGTATTTCTTAGCTCTTTGTCATTTACTTGCTCATAACTGATACCAAATTGTCTTGCTCTTCTTAATATTTATGCAATTTCTTGGCTGTTTTCTCTGTTATTTTAGCATATTAGACCAATAAGACATTCATCAGAATTTCATCAGGAAAGCTGTTTTCATCAGTGAAGAGAACTCGTCAGTGGGGGCAATCTGACGTTTGGCAAAAGCTTGATTGATGTGAGGGTGATGGAGTATTTTAATAAAAAATGATAAATCATCATTATAAATCAATATGTTGTATAAAGTCATTATTTTTTAAGATTAATGATCATTTACAACTCATTTTGCACTATTTTCTCTTTTAGCGCACTTCGCAAATTATCAATGAAAAATCTTTGTACTGGAAACGCGTTGATAATTTAACTTTTGTCTACCCATTATTTTAAGCTGTAAAAAATATAAAATAGAGATAATACAATTTCTTTTCATTTTCTAATCATTAAGATTTTTTATCTACTTTATGGATTAAAGAATGAGCTTTTTTCTGGTAGCATAAGTGGAGAAATAAGAACTTTAGATATGTTACGGCGTTCCATTTCAATCACTTTAAAGCGCAAACCCTCCGTTTCAAAACTTTCTCCCTCATTCGGTAAATGACCAAACTGCCAAAGCATAAAGCCTGCTAGAGTCGTATAACGGTCTGCTTCATCAACAAGATTTCGTCCAAGATAACCACTTAAACGGCGGATATCGGCATATCCTTCTACAAGAAGATTGCCATTTTCAAGTTGTTCTGCAATCATGAGTTCTTCATCATCATCAGGAAAGTCTCCTGCAATAGCCTCAAGAATATCGGTTGGTGTTGCAATACCTTCAAAAGATCCATGCTCATCAACAATAATTGCCAGCTGAATTGAAGAATGACGTAATTGCTCCATCAATCGTAAAACACTTGTGTTTTCATGAACCACAAGGGGTTCTCGCATTGCTTTTTTCCAATTAATTTTTTTACCTTCCGCCAAATTCAAAAGAAGATCTTTTGTTAACGCAACGCCAACAAATTCATCCACTTTTTCACGCGCAAGAATTAAGCGGCTATGTTTAACCTTTTGTAACTCTTCACGCATTTCATTTTCGTTAGCATTTAAATCTAACCACTCAATCTCATTTCGCGGTGACATGATAGAGCGAACAGGACGATCAGCTAAATCGAGAACACCACGAATCATCTCCTTTTCTTCTGGTCTAAATAACTCAGAAGTTGCGGTCTGTTCAGCAATGACATCTACAGTTTCAGCAAGATGACTATCTTTACTTCCCCCTCCTAAAAGCCTTAAAACAGCATCGGCTGTTTTACTGCGTAGATCATTCGTTGTTATCATTTTTTCACGATTACGACGTCCAATTTGGTTAAAAGCTTCTATGAGAACAGAAAAACCAATAGCAGCGTACAAATACCCTTTTGGAATATGAAAACCAAACCCTTCAACAATGAGCGAAAAACCGATCATCATCAAAAATCCAAGACAAAGGATGACTATGGTGGGATGACGATTAATAAAACGCATAAGAGGGCCAGAGCCACACATCATGACTCCCATAGCAGCAATGACTGCAATGTACATAACCGCTGCCTGTTCTTTTGCAATCATACCTGTTGCGGTAATAATACTATCGAGTGAAAAAACCGCATCCAGCACCACGACTTGAACAATGACTTGCCAAAAAACAGCATAAGCAACACCTGTTTTTCTTTCATGCGATACCCCTTCTAACCTTTCATGTAATTCTAATGTTCCCTTTGCGAGTAAAAAGGCTCCACCACCAATTAAAATAAAGCTATGCCAACTAAAGTCAAAAGATGAAAGTGAAAGAATTATTGTATCGAGTCTCATAACCCATCCAATAATAGTCAGAAGGAAAAGTCGCATAATTAATGCTAAAGTAAGACCTATCAAGCGTGCGCGGTCACGCAAATGCAGCGGCAATTTTTCAGCTAAAATTGCAATAAAGATAAGGTTATCTATTCCTAAAACAATTTCGAGAAAAACCAACGTGATCAAACCAAACCACGCATGGGGATCAGTGATCCATTCCATCATTTCTCACCTTTTAAAAGCTTAAAAGCGCGCAATTGATAAAAAAAATTCATGGGCTCTTATTCGTATATTCGATCATGAACATTGAATGTAAAAAAACTTACATTCAGTGTAAAAAACAACAAAATATTACTTAAGTGCATATGATTATTGATAAAACAAAAGGACGCCTCATCTTGTTTACAATGACAAGAAGGTTCCTCTAAATTTTGCTCGGGCATTATGCTCGATAATCCTCCAACTGTAGATTCTGTATAACAATCAGAACATTTATTTATAGAGCTTCTTATAATGGGTTTATTTTTATATAAGATCAAGTGGTGAATACCATATTTTAATCTTACAGACAATGAAGGCGATATAAAAGCAATAAAATATCTAGACATCTCCCCCTAGGAGCGTTATAGAAACGCTCATTCTTATCTTTTGGGAAGCTTATGGGTGATTAGCTCAGTCGGTAGAGCAGCTGACTCTTAATCAGCGGGTCGTGGGTTCGATCCCCTCATCACCCACCATTTGATTTTACTATAAGTAGTTTATTGAGTGCGTGAAATTTTTTAAGACATAAAAGGCTAAATGAAATTCGGGAGTAGGAGTAGGCTTACACCACTACACGCTTTTTTCTAACCTCCAGTGTTATCCCAAAAAATCTTGGCACTTGAGACTGACTCCTCATAAGAGGCATTTAAAGTTCTTTCTTATACAGTTTTCCGACATAAGGCTCTTTTCGCTTATAATATGCAAGCGATGGTTCTGATTGATTCAACGCAGGAGAGATTTGAAATGAGAGAATCTTACGGTATTTAAGATTATAACTCAAATTGAATAAAGATAAATTATAATTTATAAATCAATATGTTATGTTTTATAAAAACAATGATCTTCTACACGGATGAACATTTAAAGTTTTATGGGCATCCTTTTGAAAAAAATAGACAAATATTCCTTTATTTTTACTTAAGATATGCCTCTTAATAAAAGGGAAATTTCAAGTTTGCAGATAAATAGAAATAACGATTATATCATTTTATACATGTAACTGAAATTCGGCATACTCATCTCATTTATAGACACATAAAAAGAATCTACTGATAGATTTTTAATTTATTTAGGTGGCGTTTTAGGCGTTCTGTTCCAATATTGTTGCGTTTCAAAAATGGCGACCACAAATAATGAAATGATGAGTGGTATGATCAAATAAAGTATTCTAAAGACAATAAGTGCTGCGATAACATCGGTCGGATTTGTATTAGGCATGCCCGTTATGAAGAGTGCTTCAAGAACGCCTACGCCGCCTGCTGGAGCGTTAGAAAGAAGCGTTATCGTAAAAGATGCTAGGAAAACACCAAGAACAGAAATAAAATGAATATCTGCATTATAGGGGAGGACAGCATATATAATTCCAGCTGCTCCTAAAAGCTCTAGGGGGCTAATGAGAAGCTGTTGAATGACAATTTTTAACCGTGGATAGGAAAGCTGAATTTTCTTTCCCAAACGTAAGGGTTTCAATTGAAGCCAGCTACCAAACGTATAAAGTGCTATGAAACTGAGGAGAACTGCTCCGACTGTCGTTCCAAGCCATTGAGGAAGCTCTTCATGAATGAGAGAGATAATTTCAGGTTGCAGAATTAAAACGATCCCTAACAGCAAGATTGTGCCGATTACAAAGGTAAAAGAGCAAAAACCCACTAATATTGCGATTTCTGTTCCATTTAATCCCTTCATTTTATAAGCACGATAACGCACGACGGCACCAGAAAAAACTGAAGCACCAATATTGTGTGAAAGAGCGTAAGTTGTAAATGAACATATAGCAATAAAAACCCAAGAAATTTTATGGCCTAGATGTTGTAAGGCAATACGATCATATCCAGCAAGAGCAGCATAAGCAAGCAGAGAACATAAACAGGCTAATAACCAGTGCTGTGCATTTAAATCGCTCAAACGTTCCAATACATCCCCAAACGAAATGGCAGAGAGCTTTATATAAAGAATCCGAATAGATATCAGCATTGCTAAGATACCAATTAAGGGCCATATAAATTGCTTTATTTTCACGCTTCTTTATCCATTTTATGTTTTTTATAAACTTTCATGATTGTGCATATTCTTTACAGACCTTTGTTCCGTTATATGCTCTATAATGCCATTGGCAATTTCCTCATCATCCGTTACTACAACATCAGCACCTAAATCAATGAGGTAAGCTGTTTCTGTATCGGATAATGCATGTGTGATTATCTGGATATCCTTCTTCATATCACGTATATTTACGATACATTCTCCGACTTCAATGGTACTTCGCATTGTAATAACAACTTTCTCTGCATGACTGATATTTGCTGCATTCATTATTTCGTGTTGAATAATATTGCCGCAAATAGCTTCAAAACCATCTAAAATGGCCTTATCAGCGAGGCGTTTTGATTCTTCCACAATCACTATAGGTTTATCACTATTTATTAAAGATAATGCAACACACTGACCAATACGACCATAGCCAATAATGACGATATGGTTATTTTTTAAAGTCACTGGTAAAAAATCTTGGTCAGGATCTTGTGGATCAATATCAATAATTGTTTGGGTATTTTGTGAAGAAGCAGAAAGTTTTTCTAGGTGTTTTTTAATTTTATTACAGGCAATAAAAACAAGAGGATTGAGCAAAATAGAAAAAATTGCCCCTCCAAGAATTAAATCGTGAGCGTCATTGTTTAACAATCCTAAGCTTAAACTTAAGCCAGCAAGAATAAAGGAAAATTCTCCGATTTGAGCGAGGCTTGCCGAAATCGTCAAAGCTGTTGCATTCGAATAGCGAAAAGCTTTAACGATGAAAAAGGCAACAGCAGATTTTCCAATGACGATAATGAATAAGGTAGCTAAGAGAGGAAAAAAATGAGTCAAGAGTTTTTCTGGATCAAATAACATGCCTACAGAAACAAAAAAGAGAACAGAAAAAGCGTCGCGCAGTGGTAAGGATTCTTCAGCAGCACGGTGACTTAATTCTGATTCGCTCATGACCATACCGGCAAAAAAAGCACCAAGAGAAAGAGAAACACCAAATAAATGAGCCGCTCCGAAAGCTACGCCTAGAGCAATAGCAAAGACACTAAGGCGGAATAACTCACGTGATCCTGATTGTGCGCTCATTTTTAAAAGCCATGGGATAATGCGTCGTCCAATGATGAGCATCAGTGCGATAAATATAATCACTTTCAGGATGGTAAGACCAAAAATACCCCAAATACTTAAATCTAACCATTGAACGAGAGGGTCCAAGGCCTCTTTATTTGTATTGTTGAGGATGCTTGCCAAGGATGGGATGAGGACAAGTATAAGGACCATTGCTAAATCTTCAATAATCAACCATCCAACGGCAATGCGGCCTTTTTCTGTTTCAATAAGATGACGCTCTTGCAAAGCACGTAGCAGGATAACAGTACTTGCTATGGATAAAGCAAGACCAAAGATCAAACTCCCGCTGAAGTCCCATCCCATAATCAGACCAAGACATAAGCCTAGAAAAGTAGAAAATGCCATTTGTGCAATAGCTGCGGGGACAGCAATCGCTTTGACAGATAAAAGATCTTTTAAGGAAAAGTGTAACCCAACACCAAACATGAGCAAAATAATACCAATTTCAGCAAGTTGGCTGATAATAACGGAATCTATTTTAAATCCACCTGTATTGGGCCCCACAATAACACCGGCTAATAAGTAGCCGACGAGAGGGGAAATTCGCAAACGGCTAGCAATCATTCCCAAGAGAAATGCTAAACATAAACCGGCAACAATAGTTGTGATAAGAGGCGTGTCATGGAGCATAGATTATTGACTATTCTTGATCAAAAAACAAATGAATAAAAATGACTAATATTTCTATGAGAGGAGTGATGGATTATATGCATTTTTATTTCACTTTAAGTATTTACACGATTATTTCGTTTACGCCACCAGTTTCCTAGCAGAAGTAAAATGGGAGCAGCAATAAAGATAGAAGATGATGTTGCAACAATAATCCCAAAGACCATGGGTACTGCAAAATTATGAACGGCACTTCCACCCCATATTGCCATAGGAAGCATAGCAAGAATTGTTGTGGCCGATGTAAAAAAACAACGGACAAGAACCTGATTAATGGACAGATCAATGAGTTCACGCAACGGCATTTTTTTATAAAGACGCATATTTTCACGCATTCTATCATAGACGACGACCTTATCATTGATAGAATATCCAACAATTGTTAAGAGTGCCGCGATGGCTGTTAAATTAAAATCAAATTGAAATAAAGCAAAAAAACCAATCATTTTTGTGGTGTCTAGAATGAGTGTGACAATGGCACCAATGGCAAAGAACCATTCAAAGCGTAACCATATATAGAGAGTCATGGCAATCGCGGCAAGAATAACAGCCGTAAAAGCCGCTGTGGCAAGCTCGCCTGAAATTTTAGGGCCAACAACTTCTATTTGGTCAAATGTGGTATCGGGATAGATCTTTTGTACAGCTGTTTTGACCTTATCAATGGCGATAGTTTGTTGTGCTTCACTACCACTTTGTTTCTGCATGCGAATGAGTACGGTATTTTCGTTATCAATATTTTGCAGGGTAATTTCACCAATATTAAGAGTAGAAAGCTTGGAACGCAGAGTTGCTAAGTCTGCTGGTGCTTTTGTGGTAATACTCATTTGGCTCCCGCCAATGAAATCAATGCCGAAATTCAAGCCAGGTTTAAAGAAGAGAAAAACCGAAGCAACTGATAAAACGATTGAGACACCAATACCCAAAAAGCGTGCTTTCATAAAGTGGAAAGTTGTATTTTCGGGGAGAATGTTGAAAGCAGAGTGAATATGCAATTTTTTAATTTTCCATTTACGAACAATCCAAATCATAATGATGCGTACAATGGTGATATTTGTGAACATGGAGATGATAATACCAAGCAACATGGTTACGGCAAAACCACGAACGGGACCGGTACCAAACCAAAACAGTAAAACAGTCGCTATAATTGCCGTAACATTGGCATCAACAATGGTTGCAAAAGCCTGTTTAAAACCACGATCTAGAGCTGCAAAAGCACTCATACCTTTTCGACTTTCTTCACGGATACGTTCATTGATGAGAATATTCGCATCAACGGCAATACCGATACCTAAGATAATACCAGCAATACCAGGTAGGGTCAGTGTTGCTCCGAGGAGACTGAGGGCTGCAAATGTTAAAATCGTGTGGAGCGCTAGTGCTATATTGGCAATGAGTCCCCAAATCCGGTAGAGAAGAAAAATAAAAATTGCGACAAGTATAAAACCGATTATGCCGGTGTAAAGTCCCATTTGGATAGCATCAGCACCAAGATTTGGACCTACGGTTCTCTCTTCAATGACTGTGAGTGGGGCAGGGAGAGAGCCAGCACGGAGTAGTGCGGCGAGAGTTGAGGCTTCTTTGGGGTCAAAGTTTCCTGTAATTTGACCTTGGCCATTGGGAATGACACCATTGATAATAGGAGCGGTTAAAACCTTATGATCAAGAACAATGGCAAAAGGGCGGTTAATATTTTGTCGTGTTATATCGGCAAATATTTTTGCACCAGTAGAATCTAGCGTAAATGAAATAATAGAACGTCCGGGCATTTGCGGATCAAAACCTGCACGGGCATCTTTTAGGACATTTCCATCTAAAGCGATTTGATCATAAATCGCAAAATGTTGCGTTTCATCCGTATATCCAGGAAGAATAGAAACACCTATAGGAGGATTATTGAGGTCCACATTAGAGGGAACAAGATGAAAACTCATCTTAGCAGTCGTGCCTAAAAGATCTCGCAGTTGTTTTGGATCTTGTAAGCCTGGTAATTGGACCATAATACGATCATTTCCAACCTTTTGGATTGCGGGTTCTGAAACCCCCACTTGATCAATACGGCGACGGATGATTTCTAAGCTTTGTTCAATAGCGTTGCTTATACGATCTTTTATTCCCGCTTGAGTTAATGTGACACGGAGCATTTCATTTTCAGCGCTGATCGTGATGTTAGGTTCTGTCGTACCAAAGCTACTATGGATGGGGGTTATTAATGTTTTTAAAGCAGAGAGTGCTTTTTCAGTTTGTGTAGGATCAGAAATAAGAGCAATAACACTATCTTCGACGATACGCACACTTGAGGTACGGATTTGTTTTTCACGCAATGTATTGCGCACATTGCTTAAAACAATGTGTAATTGATCGCGTTTTAACGTTTTGCTATCAACCTCGAGCAAGAGAGAAGAGCCTCCTTGCAGATCAAGACCAAGGGCGACACGAGTATTGGGTAAGAATTTAGAATTTTTAACTTGTTCGTGTGAAAATAAATTGGGTAAGGCAATATAAATGCTACTTAAAAGAATAAAGCAATAAAGGGTAGTTAACCAACCAGGTGTACGCATGATATATTCCGCTAATAGGGCAATCTAACAGTGATTCAAAGTTAAAAGCACAAATAAAATAAGATAATTGTTTTATAATTCAAGGAGGAGGATTAGGGAGAGCAATTGGGAGGAGCACGTTTATTGGAGAAATATTGCGTTTGAAGATCACGAAGTCTTGCATAATTAACTGGAGTTTCTGTTAAAAAGAAACCTAATGTGAGAGTTTTTCGAAAGGTCTTCATAGAAATAGATTCTGTGTGGAGTGTTACACGTTTTTTGGTTTCAATTGTTGCAACATTCAACTGATCACACTTGTTTTGTGAAATAAATCTATTCGTTTTAATGATATTACTGTTGTGTGATTGTTTAATTAAAGAAGCACGCGTTCCTAAGTTGCTTGTCAAAAATACACCCAAGCTGGATAGAAAAATCCACGTTGTAAAAGGGAGAAGATTTTCTTTTTTGCAAGAGAGGTGCAAAAAAAACATGCGAGAGTGCCTTCTTTAATCTTAATGGCGTTTAACTTACGACTATTCTTTTCTCTTCTTACCAGTATTATAGGATAAGGGAAAGCTTTTATAAGATTATTCTACAAAAGTTGAAAATATCTGCTTTATACATATTTAAAAAGAGGGTATAAAATCCTTTTTGTGTATATAAGGTCGATATGTATTCATTTTGTAGAAAAAACACCCCTATATTTTTCCTTCTTTTGGGGATCATTTTTGTTTTTAATTCTGGTGCCTGGGGAAATAGGGGAGCGCAACATACAATTATCGAACAAACAATAGCTTCTTATTCAGTTGATGAAATTATTCAACAACAACAGTTGATTATTGATAACCTTGAAGAAAATACTGAAACTTTAAAAAGAGACTTTGAGAAAAAATCAGAAAACGAACGTGCTTTAGAAGAATTGCGCTTACGTGCCCAAGATATCAGTGGACGGGCTATTAAGGCGGCATTTATTTTGCGTTCTCCTCTTAATGAAATCAATACACTTCTTGATCAATTAACTGAGCTCCACCACGACGTCAAAAAACTGGAGAATTCAGTGAAGGAATATTCTTACTTAATAGAGCAAAAAGCTAAAATTAACAGTATTATGCTTCAGTTTGAGGAAATATTCTTGGCGACAAATAGAATAGCTGAACTTTCTATTTCTCAATCTCGTGAGCTTTTTAAACGCACACTTACCGATAGGTTTGAGTTTTCGATCCCGATGGTTAAACATCTGGTCCAAAAAACAAAAGAGGCTTCATCAGACTTTCTTTTACTGTTGAGCTCTTGGTGGAATTTTATCTTTTATTTCAAGCTATTGCATCTATTTCTTTGCTTTTTGATTCCACTTTTTATCACTTTGGGACTTTCATATTTTGCTCATAAGATTCTTGTCCATGTGTATGACCATTTTATCAAGTCTAACGAGGAAATATCTTATTTACAACGCTTATTGATTGCCTTTATTTCAGTTCTCCTTCCTTCGCTTGTCTGTATTCTTTGCGTTTATCTTGTGTTGTTTTTATTTCGTCAGTTTAACTTAGATCCAGGCAAGCTTACACCAGTTTTTGATATGATCGGTTGTCAAATTATTTTAGTCTTTTTAATCAATCGTTTATCGGTTGTTCTTTTATCATCGAATATGCCCCATATACGTCTTTTCAATATTGCACCATCGTCTGCTTATCAATTGGTGATTTTGCTGACTGCTTTAGGGGCTGTTTTGGCATTTGATGCTGTTTTTGATAGTATTTATCAAATTATTTCAGCGCCTCTCTCTTTGACAATTGCTAAAAGTTTTCTTGCTGTTTTCTTTGTCGCGATCTTACTGTTTACAATAGCATTTGTGCCTTTGCGATTTAGACGTCAATCTTTTCAACGAGAGAAAGGAGAAGCATATTTTTGGCCATTTTATATACGCATTCCTTTTATTGGCTTGGGATTATTGCTCTTTGTGTTGATTTTTTTAGGCTATGTTGGTCTCGCGCGTTTTATTATGCAGCAGATTATGATTAGTGGAGCATTTTTAATTCTCATGTATTTAGGCATAAAAAGCGCCCAAGCAATTGGAACTAAAGGCCAATTTATGAAAACAACAGTTGGTTATCTTTTAATGCAGAGGTTTCACTTAGAAGAAAAGGCGATGAATCAGTTGGGAATTGTTGTGAGCATTTTTCTCAATTTGTTTGTTGTTGTATTTTGTGCGATGCCAATTGCTGTACAATTTGGATTTTCTTATTCTGATTTGAAAGCAGTTTTGTGGCAATCAGTAACCGGTTTTCAGATCGGAAATATGACTATTTCTTTGATTTCTCTTATCACAGGAATTGTTTCTTTTGGTGTCTGTTGGTTTCTTATTCGCCAATTCATTGGTTGGTTAGATCATGTGGTGTTGGCCCATGGAGAATTCGATTCTGGTATCCGTAACTCTATCAAAACAGTGATAAGTTATGGAGGCGTTGTTGTGTCTGCTTTGATAGGATTATCAATGGCAGGTTTGGATCTTAGAAATTTTGCTCTTATTGCTGGAGGACTTTCACTTGGTATCGGTTTTGGTTTACAGAATATTGTGCAAAACTTTGTCTCTGGACTTATTATTTTAGTTGGAAGACCATTTAAAATAGGAGACTATATAGAATCTGGATCAGTAGGGGGGGTTGTTAAGCGTATTAGTGTGCGTGCAACAGAACTTGAGACCATTCAGCGTAAAACCATTATTATTCCCAATTCAAGTCTTATTAATAACAATGTTAGTAATTGGACACGACGTAATAAAATAGGAAGAGTTGATATTCCAGTGACTGTATTATCAAAGGTTTCTCCGGAACATGTTGCTGAAATTTTATTAGAGATTGCTTCTTCAACAGAAGGTGTCTTAAAAAATCCTATTCCACAGGTCAGTTTTACGGCATTTGATCATAAAAGCTTTTCCTTTAATTTGGCTATTTATGTGCCGAATATTACCGCACCTTCTCATATAACTAATACTCTTCGATTTGTCTTATATAAGCGTTTTGCTGAGGAAGGAATCTTAGAATGCTGAAATATACTTATGTTTTGATGACAAGTGTTCTGTTGAATATCTTTACCATAACGACTTTTGCTGCAACAGTGAAGAATAATGATTTAAAGATACACTCTCTCATTGTTGTCGAAGGAAGTATACCTTTAACATTTTCTTTAGATACACATCAAACACTAACAATTTGTATAAAGGGATGTTTTATAACTTTTCCTAATAAAGACCGTTTTGCAATAAAGGCAGATGATACTATAGAAATTAGTAGGGGAAGAGCAATTTTTAAATAAAATGATTAAGAACTCTTGTTTTGATGCAAGTTCTAGAAGGATAATAAAATTGCACGCTTTCATCACCTCATCCTTTGAAGGGGGTAGGAAAAAAGGATGATTTTAGTATAAAATAGCTATTATTTTATATATAAAATATTGATCTATATTTATAATAATTTTAATAAAGTTTACTGTTGTAAATAATAATTACATTTCTTTTAGTAAATTTAATAAGTTTTTTCATTAAAATAGACATAAATTATTTTTTGTGTTTTTTGTGATGTGTATTTTTAATGCAAAATGTTTTTATATTTAATTATTAAAAGTATATAAATAGATACTTTTATTAAATATTTATCTTTTTAAGTATTCATATTCTATTATTTTAATGTTTATTAAAATTTATTTGCTAAAATAAAATTTTGATGTCATATATATTTATATAGTTATTGTTTAAATATAACTATAAACGAGTATATGATATTTCTAGTAAATGAGTACATGCTATTTTTAGGCATAATATTTTATAAAACTTTGTTTTTCTAAATGTGATTTTTATTATATTTAAATTTAACAATGGGGTATGATTTTATGAATACAAAATTTCTAACAGCATCTGTTTTTTCTTTGATGACACCTTCTATAGTACAGGCAGCAGATGTGGTGGCTCCAGAAGAGCCAGTACATGTTGTTTCGGAAGTTGTTTCTTCTTCACCTTTTTCTTGGGCAGGTTTTTATTTTGGGGGGCAAGTTGGTGGCTTTTCCAGTAAAATTTCTGCAACAACGCGTGATGTTGATATCCCTCTTTATCCTGATGAGGGGAGTAAAAGTAAACCATGGGTTCCCGTTGAGAAGCAGTATATGCCTGAACTTTCTGGGTTTGTAGGTGGTTTATATGCCGGTGTGAATTTTGATCTCGGTAATAATTGGATTGTGGGGCTTGATACGGATATCCTTTTAACGGAAAAAAAGGATACAAAAACGAAATTTAAGGCTGAAGAATTGGATTCTGGGGCGAGCGCGGGCACTGAAGAGACTGAATCGGGCACTGAAGATACAGTAGAAGGACATGAGAAAAAGGCCAAACTTGTCAGTGGATACAGAGGCCTTCTTCGATCTGATCCGGGGAGTCAAGAAGAGAATAATAGTTTAACTTTTAATCATACATTAAAGCAAAAATGGGCTGGTGCCACACGGGTGCGTGTTGGGTTTTCTGTGGGGCGCGTGATGCCTTATCTTGCTGGTGGTGTTGCTTATGGGCAATTTGAAGATATTTTATCGACAGTTATTACCGGAGAAGAGCCTTTCAATAGGACAGAAGATGCAAAAAAAATGATGATTGGTTATACTCTCGGGGGTGGTATTGATTTTGCAATGACAGATAATCTTGTGGTACGTGCGGAATATCGTTACTCAGATTTTGGTAAAAAGAAATTTAAAGATGAGATTGAAGTTAAGTATAAGACGAATGACTTCCGTGCAGGAATAGCTTATAAGTTCTAGTTCTTATGGAAATAAAGAAGCTTAAGAGAGGTCCTATCCCTTTGATAGGGTCTCTCTCTGTTTTTTCTAATTTTATGCATTGTCAATGCTATTTCGTGGTGAGAAACGAATCTTTGATTTTGAGTGACGATGAAGAGGAAAGGAAGAGTTCCCTAGATTCTTAATGATCAAGGAGGGGTTTCTTTCGTTCACAAGGTATGGTTAACATGTTTTTTTGCAAAAAAAGGATATCTTTCACACCGTTACTATCTCATTTGATAATATCGCTATAGGCTGTAAAGAGTAAACTTAAAGATTATTTTTCTATCCAAATGATCAGAAAATAAAAAAATACGTAAAAATGGTGCGGACGGCGGGACTTGAACCCGCAAGGTCTTCGACCGGCAGATTTTAAGTCTGCTATGTTTACCGTTTTCATCACGTCCGCGATGAGAGTTCTCTCATAAGCTATATCTTTTATTGAATCAAGAATTAATAACAAAAGAAAAAAAATTCCTTTTTTAGTGAATTTGACTGACAATGGTTTTCTTTATCGCTAGAACAGCTTGTATAATATAAACAAAGCATGAAATGATCAGAGGGTTATGAGCCAATTTATTCAAAATGTCACAAAAGCTATGGTGGGATTGCATCACGTGTTTGCTGAAACACCACTTCAAAGAAATGATTTTCTAAGCCAAAAATATGATGCAGAAATTTATTTGAAGCGTGAAGATCTAACACCGGTACGATCTTATAAGATTCGTGGAGCTTTTAATTTTGTTTCAGAAATGCTGAGCAGCATATCGTCAGATTCTGTATTTGTGTGCGCTTCAGCGGGGAATCACGCGCAAGGAGTTTCTTTTGTTTGTCGTTATTTTAAACGTAAAGGCGTGATTTTTATGCCTATGACAACGCCACAACAGAAAATTGAAAAGACCCGTATTTTTGGTAAAGAATTTATTGATATCCGTTTGGTTGGTGAAACATTTGATCAATGTTATGAAGCTGCCCAATCTTTTGTTGTGGAGAGCGGTGGTGTGATGGCGCCACCTTTTGATGATATTCGCATTATTACAGGGCAGGCAACAGTGCTTTGCGAAGCTGCTTTGCAATGGAAAAAGCTTAATGGAGAAAGTGAGCCGGATTTAATGATTGTGCCGGTAGGGGGTGGGGGGTTAGCAAGTGGGGTGAGCAAGTTTTTACGTGAATATGGTTGGAATACAAAGCTTTGTTTTGTTGAGCCCCAAAGAGCAGCAAGTCTACTTGCTTGTTTGGAGAGTGGAAAACGGGTCAAATTGGAAAATATTGATACTTTTGTAGATGGGGCTGCTGTAGCTGAAATTGGTGCCCTAAACTATACAATTTTAAAGCATTTTTCTCCTGATTCTGTCATTACAGTTCCTGAAAATCGTGTTTGTTCTACGATGGTTGAAATGCTTAACGTAGAAGGGGTGGTTCTTGAACCGGCTGGTGCTTTATCGATTGATGCGCTTAACAGTATTCCTCCGCAAGAATTAAAGGGTAAAAAAGTCCTTCTTGTTATTTCAGGAGGTAATTTTGATTTTGAACGTTTGCCAGAGATTAAAGAGCGCTCTTTACGTTTCCAAGGCTTGAGAAAATATTTTATTTTTAGTTTTCCGCAACAACCTGGTGCATTACGTCATTTTCTTTCCACATTATCACCAGATGATGATATTGTGCGTTTTGAATATCTTAAAAAATCAGCGAGAAACTTTGGTTCTGTATTGGTTGCAATTGAAACGAAAAAATACAATAATTTTCATCTCTTAGAGGAGAAATTTCAAGCGTTAGGGTGGCGTTATCGTGATATTACGGATGATCAAACATTATTTGATTTTGTTATTTGAGAAATTGAAATTTTACTAAAACGAGAAGTGTAAAAATGAAATCTATTTTTTATTTTGTGCTAAGTCTCTTTTTCCTTTTTATTGTTCATCAAAAGAGTTTAGCATCTCAGCCAACAGAAGTACAAAAAGCTGAACTTTCAAGAATAGTTGTTGATGTCAATAATGCTATAAAAAGTGGGAATTTTTCGCTTATATCTGACTATATGCCTGAACGGCTTTATAAAGAGATGGCACGTCGGTTGAATACAACAGAGAATGCCTTACGTGGTGATTTTCTTCAACAGTTGCATAGGCAATTTGAGAATTTGCCTTCTGGTGCTTATTCTTTAGATAAAGAAAATATTGAGTACCTTCAAACAGATAACGGGACTTTATATGCTTTAATTCCAACGGTTCTTGAGATGAAGGATCGCTTTATTCAATATAAAACTTTAGCAATTTTTGATAAAACCCAATGGTATTTAGTTTATGGTGGTCAAAAAACTTTACAAAATCCAGTTTTTCTCGAGATTTATCCTGACTTTATTAAGGTACATTTGCCAATGGAAACAACTATTAAAAAATAAATGATTTAAATATTTTTTATCGCGATAAATGTATTTCGTAAAACCCTTGCTTTTTTATCATAATCCAAGGATAATAAGAGTGAAGGTATTTAAGTTGGTTTGTTGGCTTTTTGTAAAGTGAAATATATGCCTTTACCTTGGCTTCAAGGGGCTCATGAGTTGCGCAGATCGCTTTTCAAGCGTTGCTTTGTTTAAAATATCAAGGATTTTTCTTGCGCGGATTCTTGAGTGGAGAATTCAGCTGGTGACTTCATGGAAGTTGTTCAGCTGAGGAAAGATTTTATTTTGCCTATAAAAAAAGAAGATGTTTTTACAAAGTTAGGTTTGCCGGCTCTTTTGGTTAAAAATTTACATATTGCTGGAATCGATAAACCTAAGCCTATACAAGAACAAGCTATTCCGGTGATGTTAAAAGGGAACGATATTTTGGGTATTGCTCAGACAGGTTCTGGAAAGACCTTGGCATTTGGCTTACCTATTTTAAGTCAAATTTTAGCTTTGGGGAATAAACGCCGTCCTAAAACTGCACGCGCTTTGATTTTAGCGCCAACGCGTGAGCTTGCTGTTCAGATTGATGAAGTCATTCGTACTGTGGCGAAAGGAACGCATCTTTCGACGTGTCTTATTTTTGGTGGCATATCACGTTTAAAACAAATTAAACGTATGGAAGCCGGCGTGGATGTTTTGATAGCGACTCCAGGGCGTTTGAGAGATCTTGTTCGTGAAAAGTGTGTTGATCTTTCTCAATCTCGTTTTTTGATTTTGGATGAAGCAGATCGCATGTTGGATATGGGATTTATTCATGATGTTAAGCAAATTGCAAAGCTTTTGCATCAGGAGCATCAGACAGCCCTTTTTTCTGCGACAATGCCGAAAGAAATTACTGCACTTGCAAAGTGTTTACTCAATGATCCGGTTAAGATCGAAACTATTCCTCAAGGGACTACAGCTGTAGAAATTACACAGAAATTATATTGTGTTCCTACGCGTGAAAAAAAGGATGTTTTAAGTAAACTTTTGACAAATCCAGCTTTTGATTCGGTTATTGTTTTTACGCGAACGAAACATGGGGCTGATGCTGTCACACGTTATTTAGCAAAGATAGGTTATTTAGTTGCAACAATTCATGGGAATAAATCACAAGGTGCTCGCCAATCTGCTTTAAAAGCTTTTCGTGAAAGATCGATACAGGTTCTTGTAGCAACAGATATAGCAGCACGCGGTATTGATATCCCAAAGATAAGCCACGTTATTAATTATGATTTACCAGATGAAGCTGAAAGTTATGTCCATCGTATTGGTCGTACAGGACGCAATGGTGCATCTGGTGAAGCACTTACACTTTTTGATGAAAAGGTAGAAAGAGCTCGGTTGCGTGCTGTAGAGCGCTTGATTCGTATGAAATTAGTGTCTGAGTCTATTCCAGAACAATTTGCAGCATTTCCAGAAAAGCCGATTTTGCCAAAAAGTGGAGAAATAGAGAACAATAAAGAACGCCGTTTAAAAAAATCTAAACGTCAGAAACGGTCTTTAGATCGAAAAGATGATTCTGCACAGTTACAGCGGAAAAGTTCATCATCTCCCAATGAGAGGCATAAAAAAGCAAAAGCGGCGGCAAAGCGTGCAAAGTCCTTTCGTTTCCGCAAGTCAGTCAAGAGAGCGGCTTAATTAAAGCCCTGAAAAGAGATCATATCCTAGGAGTTTTTTTGCTTTTATCGACTTCGTCTTAATTGAAAAGAGATATACGGTATTTTCGTCACAATAAGAGAAGTTTTCAAAAGTTTTCATTTCTAAAAAATGAAAACTTTTGAATTTTTGGATTGATTAAAAAATCTTTTGCAAAGAAAGTTTCAGTGTAGAGACGATGATTTATTTGCTTCCCCTCTTTTAAAAATAGGGATAAAGATAGATTTTAATTTATATAAAAGATGCGTTTGATTTTTGATGATAACGTTTAATTTAGAAACTTGATCACCTAATGATAAGTGATTGTTTTATATATTAAATGATCCATCTCTATCGTCAAATTTTTTCATTTAAAACCCTATTTATATTGATCCCTTAAAGCTATTCATTTGCCTGTTACAGGCGAGATTGTCGTATGGATAAACATTTAAGCAATAAATAAATATTCTCTTTTAAGACATTGAAAAGGTAAGGATTATTGCTAATATCGAGCGTTAGAAAATAGTATGATGGTATAGCTTTTGTTGTCAGTAAAGATAGTGCTCATCAATGGATTTTATACTATTTACGAGAGCTTTTGTGAAACGAACTTGTGGGGATTAGGGATTAAGAGAATCTTTTAAAAATAAGCATGCAATTGCATAATATAGTGGAGAGAATGTCATGATTGGTTGAAGGATTTCTCAAGACTTTTATCCATTTCACTTGTTATCTTATTTATTTTGTAAAACACTCTTATTTAGGGACGTGATATAAAGTCTATAAAATTTTATGCATTCAGTGCTTTTATGATCGTGCGATGAATATTTAAGGCAAGGCTGTTGGTAAAGCCTATGAAGTGATTAATAGGGGAGATCCGATAGAATAAAAACGAGGCTTGTTTTTGGACGGGATTTTGCTTTTTTAAAATGACTGCTTCATGAGCATGTTTTTAAGCTTAATCGCTTTGTCGACTACTCATCATTTTTGAATTGGAAGAGGAAGATGATACAAAATATTTTTCATTTACTCATGAAGTTCCATAATTCTTTCTCATGAAAGAAATCGTAATTTAGATGTGCAAATCATTATGGTGCTCTGATGGTGCAATATAAAAAAAGTAATTTTATTGCTGCTCTTTCAAAATTAACCAATAAGAAAAAAACTGTACAATAGTTTTCATTTAAACAGAATCGATTGTTTTCTAAAGTTCATTGTAAAAAGTATATTTTGTAGGATATTGCCTTTTTATTGCAGAAATCCTATTCCCTCACTTTTATTCGTGCATCCCTTACATGAAAAAACACTAATAACGCTTAATAAGTTATATGGAGAAAAAAAGAAAGTGGCTCCCCGGGCCGGATTCGAACCAGCGACCAACCGGTTAACAGCCGGTTGCTCTACCGCTGAGCTACCGGGGAACGATGCTCAACCATTTAGCTGAACAGGCTATAGCAAAGCAAGATTGATTTGCAAAGGATAAAATTACTTTTTTTAAAAAATATGCTAAAAAATATGATAAATTGTGTAATAAGAGGAAAAAAGACGAGAGAAGATTTCTACACCTTGACGGATGCGTTGCCTTCCCTTATTGAGACCTTTATATCTGTTGATAAGGCCTTGTGGCGGAATGGTTACGCAGAGGACTGCAAATCCTTGTATCCCGGTTCGATTCCGGGCGAGGCCTCCAGCCGATTTTAAACAGAACGGCTTTTAGGGGCGGTATAGGAAAATAGATTATTTCCCTCTGCAGTTGTAAAGACATTTTTGTATGAGAGATTATACTACTAGAATCGAGTGATTGGCTGTTGTATCCTTTTTTGTAACACCCATAGTTTAAGAGATCTTAGGTCCTCATTGTTGTTGTTTTTGTTTGTTTTTGTAGGTTAGGAGAAAATAGTCGTTATGGTTGCAGATTTTGCTGAGCTTCGTCGCAAAATGGTTGACAATCAAATTCGTACAGTTGATGTAACGGATTTATCAGTTCTTGAAGCGTTTTTAACGGTATCTCGTGAGGATTTTGTCTCGGAAGATATGAAAGCATTAAGCTACCTTGATACGGATGTTGTTCTATGTCCAATGCAAGATGAGATTCCACCGCGTTACTTAATGAAGCCTGCATCTCTCGCAAAATTATTACAGCTTGCTGCTGTAAAATCATCAGATGTTGTTTTAGATATTGGTGCCAATAGTGGTTATTGTGCAGCCTTGCTTTCAAAACTTGCAGGGTCTGTGATTGCATTGGAAAGTAATAAGTCTCTTTTTGAACGTGCTCTTGAAGCGTTAGAACGTAATCAATGTGATAATGTAGTTGTCATTCATGGTTCATTAGAGTATGGATACGCTGTTGAGGGTCCTTATGATGTGATTTTTATTGAGGGATCTGTTGATTTTATTCCACAAGGTATCTTTGATCAAATGAAAGACAGTGGGCGTCTTGTTGTGGTTGAAGGGAATGGAAATGCTGCTGTGGCACGAATTTATATAAAAGAAGATGGAATCATTTCATCTCGTCGTGCTTTTAATCTCGCTGTAAAGCCTCTCCCTTGTTTTTTAAAAACACCTGATTTTGTATTTTAGTGCTTGTTTGTTTTGTGGATAAAAGATAGTTCTATTATTTATTTGGGATTTATTATTGTGTGTATTGTGTTCAAAGTAAACAAGAAGTTTCAGGCGTGTTTTTTTCTGCTCTTGAGTCTTTTACTATCAGGGACCGTTTCTGCTGAAACATTGATGGATGCCTTTTCTAAGGCTTATCAAAACAATGCTAAGTTGAATAGTGAACGGGCAGCTGTGCGTATATCCAGTGATGATGTTGTCATTGCGCGGTCAGGGTTCTTACCACAAATTGAAGGGGTTGGGAGCTATGGGCGGAGTAAATCTTTTCCAGGTTCTTATGTTACTTCTGGATCTATAGGTGTGAGATTAAATCAAAGGTTATTTGACGGTTTTATCACGCAAAATATGTTTTCTTCCGCTCAAGTTAAGTTACAAGCTCAACGGGAATATCTTCGTAATGCTGAACAAAATACCTTTCTGGAAACTGTGACGGCTTATGCTAATGTTTATCAGGCACGTCGTGTTGCCGATCTTCGGAGAGAAAATTTAGCAGCTCTTGAAGAGCAAGTTCGTTCCAATAAAGCAAAGTTTGATGTAGGTGAGGGAGGGCGTGTTGATCTTGCTCAAGCTCAAGCGGCACGCTCTGTGGCGGTTTCAGAACTGAGTCTTGCTCGTGCTGATGTAAAAGCAGCAGAGGCAGTGTATCGACAAGTTATTGGTTCGGATCCTGAAAAGTTAAAACGCCCACCTGTCGCCACAGATTTTCCTGTCAGTCTTGATATTGCTTATCAAATGAGTGTTGTGATGCACCCAGCAATCCTTTACGCTCAATATTTGGTCGATGCGAGTGGTTATAATGTAAAGGCGAAAGAAGGAGCACTGCTGCCTAAAGTTGATTTTTCTGCAACCGCATCTTATAATCGAATTTATAGCGGGGTTGGAGAAGATGGCGTTTCTAAATCAATAGGATTGTCAGTGAGTGTCCCAATCTTTGAAGGGGGGCGTACGTCTGCGCAGATTCGCCAATCGAAGGAACAGCTCGGACAGGCACAGCTTCAACTCGATTTGGCACATAGTAGTACAAGGCAAGCACTTACTTCCGCTTGGTTCCAGTTGGAGGGGGCCCGTGCATCCGTTATTGCCTACCGTGAAAGTGTTCGTGCTGCTGAAATTGCTCTTAAAGGTCGTGTTCAAGAAAATCGTGTAGGGCAGGCAACGACATTGGATGTTTTAAATTCTCGTACTCAATTAATTAATGCTCAAATTGCGCTTGCAATGGCAGAGCGTAATGCTGTTGTGGCAAGCTATACTGTTCAATCTTCTATTGGTAAATTGACTGCAAAGTATCTAGGACTAAAAACAATTCAATATATTCGATAATGCATAAAAGTAGCTCTTTTTGATTTTACATCATTTAATTTTTTAAAAAATAGTTAATGAGTCCTTGGATATGTTGAAAAACAACGTGGAAATGTGTTTTTTTTAAGTGCATAAAGTTGTGTGTAGCGCCCTCTTTATGACAAGCATATTTAAAAATATCACGAGAGACATGTTGATCTTATGATTCTTTTGCATACACTGAAAATATGATTCTATTTATTGTTGCGTCTTTGAGAGGTTGTAAAGTATGGTACAGAGTTCAAGCGTGTTACGTGAGCCAAGTATGGATGAAATCTTGACATCTATTCGTGAAATAATCGAAGAAAATGCGGTTCAATCTGATCACTTTTTAAATGAAGATGTTGCAGTAAATGCTTCCCAAGATCATTCAGAAGGTGTTTATGATACAACCTTATCGGTTGATGATGCTATGAAAGCTTTAGCTGATCGTATTGGTCTTTCTACTGAGAATCAAGAGGGAAGGATAGCGCAAGAAAAAGAGAATACAGAGGTAGAAAATAATACAGTGGGTGTAGATGCGCAAAAAATGAAGACTTCTTCTGAAGAACGGAACTCTGTTTATAAAGCAAAAGAATATGAAGATGAGATGAGAAAATCGCGCTCAGATGGAGGAGCTGGTCGTGTGGAATTGTCTGCATACTGCATTTCTTCTGCAGAAAAGATTGCAAAGGATGTGTTGCGTCCGGCTATAGCAGAATGGTTACAGTCTAAGTTGCCTCTTTTGCTGGAAGATATTTTGCGTGAAGAGATTGTGAAGGCGATTAAAAAGTCGTCTTAATGATTTTCTCTACATTGTTTTTATATTTTTCATTTTATAGAAACTTTTTTACAGCTTTGCGGGCTCTCTAGTAAAGGGTTGAGGTTTCTGAGATTCTGATCGGATTTTGATCATATATTGTGTTTTTCAGCGACGTTATGAATGGATAGAATGTTAGAAAAAAACTATGATGCTGCTTCTATAGAGCAACGGGTTGCAAAGAGGTGGGAGGATCGTGGGGCTTTTAAAGCGGGAGCGGGTTCTAAAAGTGGGGCAGAACCTTTTTGCGTTATGCTGCCACCTCCTAATGTTACGGGCTCACTTCATATGGGGCATGCGCTCAATACAACAATTCAAGATATAATGGTTCGATTTCAACGGATGCGTGGCAGAAATGTGTTGTGGCAGCCGGGGATGGATCATGCTGGGATTGCTACACAAATGGTTGTAGAGCGTCAACTTGCAGAACGCCAAGAGCCAACGCGTCAAGAGATGGGAAGAGAAAAGTTTATTGAGCGTATTTGGGAATGGCGCCATGAAACGGGAGGCGTTATTGCACATCAATTGCGTCGTCTTGGCATTTCATGTGATTGGTCGCGTGAGCGGTTTACAATGGATGAGGGGTTGTCGCAGGCTGTTCGTGAGGTTTTTGTCACGCTTTATAAGCAAGGATTGATATATAAAGATAAGCGCCTCGTTAATTGGGATCCTAAATTGTTAACGGCTATTTCGGATCTTGAAGTTGAGCAAAAAGAAGTTAAAGGACATTTGTGGCATTTTAGATATCCACTTGAGGGGAAAACTTTTGATTCAAATGATGCGACAACTTTTATAGTCGTGGCAACAACACGACCAGAAACGATGCTCGGTGATACAGGAATTGCTGTTAATCCTGAAGATGAGCGTTATAGAAATCTTATTGGTAAAAATGCTCTTTTGCCACTTGTTGGTCGTCGATTATTGATCGTTGGTGATACGCATGCTGATCCTGAGGCTGGAAGTGGTGCTGTAAAAATCACCCCAGCGCATGATTTTAATGACTTTGAAGTAGGACAGCGTAATGATTTACGCTTAATCAATATTTTCACTCAAAAAGCTGAGATTTTTCTTCGTGAGAATGAGGCATTTTTTGATGGTTTGGTTTTATCAGATGAATTAAAAATGTTAGTAGAAAATCTCGATAAAGCTGATCGTTTTGTTGCACGCCAAAAGATTGTTTCTTTGATGGAAGAACAGGGATATTTAGCTTCTGTTGATGATCATTCTCATATGGTTCCTCATGGAGATCGCAGTGGTGTACCTATTGAACCTTTTTTGACAGATCAATGGTATGTTCATGCTGCTGAATTAGCAAAGCCCGCGATAGAGGCTGTACAACAAGGAAAAACGCAGTTTGTTCCTGATAACTGGAAAAAAACCTACTTCAATTGGATGCAAAATATTCAGCCTTGGTGCATTTCTCGTCAATTATGGTGGGGACATCAGATTCCTGCTTGGTATGGCCCTGATGGAACAGCTTTTGTTGAAAAAAGTGAAAAAGAGGCTTTAGATTCGGCTTTTGCTCATTATGGTGAGGTGGTGGAATTAATTCGTGATCCGGATGTTTTAGATACTTGGTTTTCATCAGCTCTTTGGCCTTTTTCAACACTAGGATGGCCCGATAAAACGGTTGAATTATCGACCTTTTACCCAACATCTTTATCCGTGACAGGATTTGATATTATTTTTTTCTGGGTTGCTCGTATGATGATGATGGGCCTTCACTTTATGGGTGATGTTCCTTTTCCAACGGTTTATGTGCACGCTCTTGTCCGAGATCAAAAGGGTGCAAAGATGTCAAAATCAAAGGGAAATATTATTGATCCCTTAGAGCTTATTGATCAATATAGTGCTGATTCATTGCGATTTACTTTGGCGATTATGGCGGCACAAGGTCGTGATGTAAAACTTGATGCTTCTCGTATTGCTGGTTATCGTAATTTTGCTACAAAATTATGGAACGCTACTCGGTTTGCACAGATGAATGGTGTAAAGCATGATCCAAATTTTAGGCCAGAACAAGCAAAACTGGCGCTTAATCGTTGGATTTTAACAGAGCTTTCTAAAACAATCTCAGTTGTGACGACAGGTATTGAACACTATAAGTTTAACGAATCTGCTGCCGCACTTTACCGCTTCATTTGGAATACTTTCTGTGACTGGTATTTGGAGCTGCTTAAACCTATCTTTCAGGGGGAAGATGAAGGGGCTAAAAATGAGGCTCAGGCTTGTACTGCTTGGGTGTTGGATGAGGTTTATAAACTTCTTCACCCCTTTATGCCGCATATAACAGAAGAGTTGTGGTCTCTTACAGAAACGCAAGCAATCAAGCGTGAGGATGTGCTCGCATTAACAAAATGGCCAGAGGCAACATTGATGGATGAAGAGGCTGCTGCTGATATTAATTGGCTTATTGATCTGGTCACGGGGATTCGGTCTGTACGTTTTGAAATGAATATTCCTGCGGCGACACGGGCCCCTCTTGTTGTTGTCGAAGGCGGGGATGTAACGCGAGAGCGTGTGCAGCGCTATGATGCACTTCTTAAAAAGTTAGCACGTATTGAAGTCATTGATTTCTCTGATAAGGTTCCGGAAATATCAGCACAAATGATTTTGGGAGAGGCTATTTTTTGTTTGCCATTAGGGCAGTTGATTGATTTAGAGGCTGAACGTCTTCGTTTGAAGAAAGAAGTCAGTAAAATTGAACAAGATATTGAAAAAATATCATTGAAATTAAATAATCCAAAATTTATAGAAAATGCAAAAGCAGAGATTGTTGAGAGTGAACAAAATAGAGTTGTAGAACTGCGTGTTGCACAAGAAAAGATATCCATTGCTTTAGAGCGGTTGGGCTAATTCTTACTTTTTATTTTTTTGCATATATCGTTAAAAAAGGTGCTGATCTTGGCTCAGAGGATGAGAGTTATGTTTCTGACGCATTGGTTAAACTTGCGGGATATATAAAAAGGTATTTCTCAGTCGTCTATAAAGCTTAATTCTTCTTATGCCGCTGATCTTTATATGCATTCTACGGTGAACTATAGAAATTTTAAAGTTCAGTATCATTTAGGAAAAATATTTTTAGAGGGAGAGGAAAGGGAGAAGAACTTTATACAAGCTACGCGATGATTTCAACTTTCAGCAAAAAAAGAAAACTCTTCTGCCCAAGCAATTCTTGGAAATATACTTCTTCAAGAAGTAAAAATCGTTCGCGGTACGGCAATGTTAACTGCTGCCTATGAAAAAGCTAACGTAAGAGACAAAAATTGAATTCAACCTTTGCAAGAGAAGGCTTTTACTCTTTGTGATGAATTTGAGAGAATAATTTTACTGGTTTCTGATATTAAAAAAATAACAATTTTAAAAATATCTGATCATAATATTTTTTATATTCTCTCATCTGTTATTAAATTTTTTCCAATTTCTAAGTTTAGAGTAGAGATAGCTTTTATGATAATATAATGGCTAATGACTTAGGATTTTAGATAAAAATTCTTGCGCTCTTGGTGTTCTTTCTTGCGGATGAGAAAAGAATTCTTTAGATGAACAGTCTTCAAGAATTGTTCCTTGATCTATGAAGATAACACGCTCTGAGACTTTTTGTGCAAAGCCCATTTCGTGTGTTACACAAATCATTGTCATGCCTTCTTCTGCTAAACTGATCATGACATCGAGTACTTCACCTACCATTTCAGGATCTAGAGCAGATGTTGGTTCATCAAAAAGCATAACGTGTGGATCCATGGTTAAAGCACGTGCAATAGCAACACGTTGTTGTTGTCCTCCAGAAAGTTGACCAGGATATTTGTCTTTATGTTCGGTCAGTCCAACGCGCTCAAGATATAACAAACCACGTTCAAGCGCTTCTTTTTTGCTGCGTTTTAGAACTTTGATTTGTGCAATTGTCAAATTTTCTGTGACAGATAAATGGGGGAAAAGCTCAAAGTGTTGAAATACCATTCCCACCTGACTGCGCAATTTAGGCAGATTCGTTTGTTTTGAATGCACTGGTATTCCATTAATCCAAATTTCACCTTTTTGAAAAGGAACGAGAGCGTTAATGGTTTTAATGAGTGTTGATTTTCCTGATCCTGATGGTCCACAAATGACAACCACTTCTCCTTTATTAATGTTGGTTGTACAGTTTTTAAGGACTTGAATTTCGCCATACCAATTAGAAACATTTTTTATTTCGATCATATGCGTAGACATTTTTTTCCCCGTTAGCGAATAATGGATACTTTTTTTTGTAAATATAAAACGATTTGTGACAGTGTAAAACAGATCACAAAATAGAAAATAGCTGCTAAGATATAAGCTTCTTGCTTTACACCAAAATTATTAGCAGCAATATCAAAACCATTCAAAAGGCTATGACCGCTGATAGCATAAACAAGGGTTGTATCCTGAAAAAGGATAATGACTTGGGTTAAAAAGACTGGAAGCATATCTCTAAAGGCTTGAGGAAGAATAACAATATACATACTTTGCCAATACGTCATTCCAAGAGCTTGTCCTGCATATTTTTGTCCTTGCGGAACTGAACGGATACCAGCACGCATAATTTCAGCAAAGTAAGCCGTTTCAAATGCGGTAAAGGTGATGAGTGCTGATTTATTGGCACCGATAGATGTTCCCGTTAAAAAAGGCAAAAGCACAAAAAACCATAAGATAACCATTACAAGCGGTATTGAACGCATAGCTGTGATGTAAACGATTGCAAACCAAGAAAGAAGCTTTATGGAAGAAAGGCGCATCATTGCTAAAAATGTGCCGAAAATAAATCCTAATACCGTTGCAAAAAGAGTTAGAAAAACGCTAAAGAGCAAGCCTGACAAAATGTAAGAACGAAATACATCAAAGGTAAAAAAGGAAAAATCAAAATCTGAAAAATTGAAAGGAAAATAAAGTCCAAACTGAGAGCTTATGAAATTTATCATATTCAATTTTCCTTTGTTTGAAAATTAGGAATTTTGAGCATTTGTTCAATGACTGTCATCACAATGAATACAAATAAGGCTATAAGGATATAAAGAATCGTTACAAGCAAATAATTTTCGTAAACATGGCTTATTTCTTCAATTGCTTGATATTGAAATTGCATGAGCTCATTGATTGAAACAGCAAACGCTATAGATGAGTTTTTCACAATGCCCATTGCTTCTGAAGTAAGCGGTGGCATAATTGCACGGATAGCACGCGGTAATAGGATATAGCGATAACTTTGATAAGTTGTAAACCCCATTGCCATAGCCGCATAGCGTTGTCCTGAAGGAATTGCTTCAATACCTGAACGAACCTGTTCTGCAATGCGTGCTGATGTAAAGAATCCCAATGCGCATGTTACTAAGAGAATCGGGGAAAATTTCATCGCTGGTGGATAAATTTTAGGAACAACAAAATACCACAAAAATACCTGTACAAGGAGGGGAATGTTACGCATAATCTCCACCCAAATAGCACCGATTGTGCGAAATACGCAATTGATGATGGATGTTTTGGGTAAAGTGCGGATTGTTCCTATAATAACACCACAAAATATGGCTAATATCAGCGAAGTGATGGACAATATAACCGTATTTTTTAAGCCATCGAGAAGCGTATCTAAATAGGTATGACTCACACCGGGAGTACCCAAACATCCTGTTACCAGTGTTTGAGTAAGGTCATCTCTACAAAGGAAAGAAAAGTCCATTAATTGATATTCCCTCAAATTAGTCATTCACAAACAGAACAATAAATCCAAGTGTATTTACATAGGTGGAATTTATTAAAAAGTGAACTAAAATATAAACCACACTCAATTTTTAAAGAGTGTGGTTTTTTCAAATTTTATAAATCTTCTTCTGTGTAGCTTTCCCGAGGCTTATTATTTGGGTGATCCCAAGCATATCTTGTTTGTTTTGATAAGGGAAGATTCATCACAGTATTGGCAGGTGGAATCGGTTTCATAAACCACTTATCATAAAGTTTTTCAAGTGATTCGTCTTTAATTTGACGGAGAATACTGTCGTTGATTACTTGTTCAAATTTTTTGTCATGTAATCTAAGCATGCAGGCGATGGGCTCGACTGAAAGTACGGTATCAAGAATGACATAATCAGATGGATTTTTTGATTTTGCAATATGTCCAGCAAGAATTGAGGCATCCATAACAAATGCATCGGCACGACCCGACTCGAGCAATAAGAAGCTATCTGCGTGATCTTTTCCTTTGACGACCTTAAAATGAATGTTTTTTGCACGTTTATTTTTACGAATAAGTTGAACCGATGTCGTACCGGTGGTCGTTGCAACTGTTTTTCCATTTAAATCGTTAAGAGATTTAATGTTAGAGTTTTTCTTAACAGCAATCCGAACTTCTTCAACGTATGTTGTATAAGCAAATGCTGCTTCTTTACTGCGGGCAATATCATTTGTTGTTGAGCCGCACTCAAAATCATAGGTTTTATTTTTTAAGAGAGGAATTCTATTTTGAGAAGTGATGGGGAGATAATGAATTTTAATTGGTTTACCAATTTTTTTTGAGATATCATTAATGATACGTTCTGCCATTTCTGTGTGAAAACCTACATATTTATTATTCCCAAGGGCATAGGCCAACCCTGATGATTCACGGACTCCTAAAGTGATTTCTCCTGTTCGTTTTATTTTTTCAAGGGTATCGTCCCCAGCATGCGCAACACTTGTGAGCCCAATGGCTGCTGCTGCAATAAACATTAATAATGATTTCTTCATTTATGTCCTCCATTCATTTACTTTTTGAGTTATTCAAGTATTTTTTAGTTACTCAAGTTATACTGTTTGGATGGTGTAGCATAGTTATTTTTCTGAGTGGATTTTTTTGTTGGTTCATAAAATGAGGGCTGTATTTTCACTTTCTTAATTGATATTAAGATAAATCCAAACAGGAACATGGTCGGATGGTTTTTGATATCCTCTTACTTCTGTTTGACTCTGAGCACAAATAAGGTGATCAACAGCTTCTGGTGATAAGAGTAAATGATCAATGCGAATCCCATTATTTTTAGGCCAAGCAGCCGCTTGAAAATCCCAGAAACTAAAGGAGGGAGCATCGGTAACATTCCGGATAGCATCGTAAAAACCTAAATGAAGAATACGTTGAAATGCTTTTCTTGTTTGTAGAAGAAACAAAGCATCTTGCTTCCATTCTTGAGGTTTTTTTGCATCTAATGGGGTGGGGATGACATTGTAATCACCGGCTAGAATAAGAGGCTCTTCATACGCAAGCAGTGATTTTGCATGGGCATATAATCTTTCCATCCATTCCATTTTATAGGAATATTTTTCACTCTCAATAGGGTTTCCATTTGGCAAATAGAGTGAGGCAATACGCACAACACCTTTGTTTGTTGAATAAACGGCTTCAATATAACGTGTTTGTTCATCATGATCATTGCCTGGTAATCGACGGATTACTTCATCTGGCGTTTTTTTAGAAAGAATTGCAACGCCATTAAAACTTTTTTGTCCGTGTGTTTCTATATGATAACCTAGACGTTCAATTGCATCGCGTGGAAAATTTTGATCAATACTTTTTATTTCCTGTAGACAAACTATGTCCGGCTGATTTTTCTGTAGCCATTGGCACAACGTTTCATGTCGGGCTTTTATTCCGGCAATATTCCACGTTGCTATTTTCATGGTGTTTATCATTAGACATTAAATATGCAATTCAATTTAATTGACTGCATCCATATTTTATTATGTTTCATCGCTCATTTTTCTATTTAAGTTGATATTACTATGGTAAATTGATTTATCAAGGGTACAAAAACAAATTGAAAGTTTTAAAATTTAATTTATTTTCATTTTTACGAACTTTCTGTTGTTTAGTTCTTGACGAATGTCTGTGTTCTCGCTATTAGACACGAACATAACCGATGTTGAAGTGATCATTTGTTTTTGGGTATGCTCCAAAAGATCCTTCGAATGGATGTTAAGAAGATTAAAAGCAAATGCTAGTGCAAAAGGCTATTGCCTTCTCTGCTTATGATCGGGTAGACTGTTTTTAGCAGCTGTGCCCGATTTTGTATGGAAAATCGGTATCCATTTCGATTCTGTTGAAGTGGGTGAAAATAAATAAAAGCCCGGTTGGGTAAGAAGAATGTAGATCGAAAAGAGGAAGGTTGCATGCCTACCGTAAACCAATTGATTCGCAAGCCGCGTATAGCGCCAGTTAGACGGAATAAGGTTCCTGCTTTGCAGTCGAATCCACAGAAGCGTGGTGTTTGCACGCGTGTTTATACAACAACGCCGAAGAAACCTAACTCTGCTCTTCGTAAGGTTGCAAAGATTCGCTTGACGAATGGATTTGAGGTGATTGGTTATATTCCTGGAGAGGGACATAATCTTCAAGAGCACTCTGTTGTGATGATTCGTGGTGGTCGTGTGAAGGATTTGCCAGGAGTTCGTTATCACATTATTCGTGGTTTGCTTGATACGCAAGGTGTTAAGAATCGTAAACAGCGTCGTTCCAAATATGGCGCGAAGCGTCCAAAATAATATTGAGAGACAAAGCCAATGTCCCGTCGTCATAGAGCAGAAAAGCGTGAAATTAACCCGGATCCTAAGTTTGGTGATTTGGTTATTATGAAATTTATGAATGCCATTATGTTTGATGGTAAAAAATCAGTTGCAGAGCGTATTGTTTATGGTGCGCTTGATTCTGTAGAGAAGAGAGTGAAAACAGATCCTGTGGAGTTGTTTCATCGGGCTTTAGAGAATGTTGCTCCTCATATTGAGGTTCGTTCACGTCGTGTTGGTGGTGCTACTTATCAGGTTCCAGTTGATGTTCGTCCTGATCGTCGTCAGGCGCTTGCTATTCGTTGGTTGATTTCTGCGGCGCGTGGTCGTAATGAGACGACGATGATTGAGCGTTTATCTGGTGAATTGATGGATGCGGCTAATAATCGTGGTTCTGCTGTGAAAAAACGTGAGGATGTTCATCGTATGGCCGAAGCTAACCGTGCTTTTTCTCACTATCGCTGGTAGAAGTTTTAAACTAAGGCAAATATAATGGCTCGCGAATATAAAATTGAAGATTATCGTAATTTTGGTATTATGGCGCATATTGACGCCGGTAAGACCACAATGACTGAGCGTATTCTGTTCTATACGGGGAAGAACCATAAAATTGGTGAGACCCATGATGGTGCTTCTACGATGGATTGGATGGAGCAGGAGCAGGAGCGTGGTATTACGATTACATCTGCTGCAACGACAACTTTTTGGGAAGGGCGTGATGGTCGCAAGCGTCGCTTCAATATTATTGATACGCCAGGGCACGTGGACTTTACGATTGAAGTTGAGCGTTCTTTGCGTGTTCTTGATGGGGCTATTGCGTTATTGGATGCCAATGCTGGTGTGGAGCCTCAGACGGAAACTGTTTGGCGGCAAGCTGAGAAATATCGTGTGCCTCGCATGGTTTTTGTGAATAAAATGGATAAGATCGGTGCTGATTTCTATCGTAGTGTGGAAATGGTTGGTACTCGGTTGGGGGCTAAGGCGCTTGTTTTACAGTTGCCAATTGGTGCTGAAAATGACTTTGAAGGTGTTATTGATCTTGTTGAGATGAAAGCTTTAAAGTGGGATGGTTCTATTGGTGCCCCTGCGGTGGTCAGTGAAATTCCTTCTGATTTAAAGGAAAAGGCTGAAGAATATCGCGAGAAGTTGATTGAGACGGCTGTGGAAGTTGATGAGGCTGCGACGGAGGCGTATTTGGAAGGTGTTATGCCAACCAACGAGCAGCTTGTTTCCCTTATTCGTAAGGGGACTGTAGATGTTCAGTTTCATCCTGTTCTTTGTGGTACAGCTTTTAAAAATAAGGGTGTGCAACCGCTTTTAGATGCTGTTGTTTCTTATCTTCCTTCACCGATTGATATTCCGGCGATTAAGGGTATTGATGTGAAGACTGAGGCTGAGACGACACGTGAGTCTTCGGATGATGCTCCGCTGTCTATGCTTGCTTTTAAAATTATGAATGATCCTTTTGTTGGTTCGTTGACTTTCTGTCGTATTTACTCTGGTAAAGTTCATAAAGGTATTTCTCTTGAGAATACTGTGAAGAAAAAGAAAGAGCGCTTAGGGCGTATGCTTCAAATGCATTCAAATTCTCGTGAGGATATAGAGGAAGCGTTTGCTGGTGATATTGTTGCGCTTGCTGGTCTTAAGGAAACAACAACAGGTGATACGCTTTGTGATCCTTTAAAGCCTGTTATTTTGGAGCGGATGGAATTTCCAGAACCTGTGATTGAGATTGCTATTGAGCCGAAGACAAAAGCAGATCAAGAAAAAATGGGTATTGCTCTTAATCGTTTGGCTGCGGAAGATCCTTCGTTTCGTGTTAAATCAGATGAGGAATCAGGGCAGACCATTATCGCTGGAATGGGTGAGCTTCATCTTGATATTATTGTTGATCGTATGCGGCGTGAGTTTAAGGTTGAAGCAAATGTTGGGCAGCCTCAGGTTGCTTATCGTGAGTCAATTACTAAAATGGCAGAAATTGATTATACGCATAAGAAACAATCGGGTGGTGCTGGTCAATTTGCTCGTGTGAAGATTATTTTTGAACCTCATGAAGGTGACGATTTTATTTTTGAGTCGAAGATTGTTGGTGGTGCTGTTCCTAAAGAATATATTCCAGGTGTTCAAAAGGGTATTGAGAGTGTTATGGGATCAGGACCTCTTGCGGGTTTTCCTATGCTTGGTGTAAAAGCAACGCTTATTGATGGTGGTTATCACGATGTTGATTCATCTGTGTTGGCTTTTGAGATTGCTGCTCGTGCAGCGTTTCGTGATGGGGCAAAGAAGGCAGGCGCACAGCTTCTTGAGCCGATCATGAAAGTAGAAGTTGTTACGCCAGATGATTATGTTGGTGATGTTATTGGTGATCTTAACTCTCGGCGAGGGCAGATTTCGGGAACTGAAGCGCGTGGTATTGCAACAGTTGTGAATGCAATGGTTCCTTTGGCAAATATGTTTGGTTATGTGAATACTCTTCGCTCTATGAGTCAGGGGCGTGCACAATACACAATGCAGTTTGATCATTACGAGCCTGTTCCTTCCGCTGTTGCTTTGGAGATTCAAAAGAAATACGCGTAATTTCAGGTTGGTAATTAATTTTTAACTTAGTCCTTTCTTTGGACGGAAAATGGAGAGCTCAAATGGCGAAGAGCAAATTTGAACGTACGAAACCACATGTTAATATTGGTACGATTGGTCACGTTGATCATGGGAAGACTTCGTTGACAGCAGCGATTACGAAATTTTTTGGTGAATTTAAAGCCTATGACCAAATTGATGCGGCACCGGAGGAACGTGCCCGTGGGATTACCATTTCTACAGCACATGTTGAGTATGAAACGGAGAATCGTCACTATGCTCACGTTGATTGTCCAGGACACGCTGACTATGTGAAAAATATGATCACTGGGGCAGCGCAGATGGATGGAGCCATTTTGGTTGTTTCTGCCGCTGATGGTCCTATGCCTCAAACCCGTGAGCATATTTTGCTTGCTCGTCAGGTTGGTGTTCCAGCGATTGTTGTTTTTCTGAATAAGGTTGATCAGGTTGATGATGCAGAGCTTTTGGAACTTGTAGAGCTTGAGGTTCGTGAACTATTATCCAAATATGACTTCCCAGGAGATGATATCCCGATTGTTAAAGGTTCTGCATTGGCAGCACTTGAGGATAAAGATAAAAGCATTGGTGAAGATGCGGTTCGTCTTTTAATGAGTGAAGTTGATAGTTATATCCCAACGCCTGAGCGTCCTGTTGATCAGCCATTTTTGATGCCGATAGAAGATGTTTTTTCTATTTCGGGTCGTGGAACGGTTGTTACGGGTCGTGTTGAGCGTGGTATTATTAAAGTTGGCGAGGAAATTGAAATTATCGGAATTCGTCCGACTTCCAAGACGACGGTGACAGGGGTTGAAATGTTCCGCAAGCTTTTAGATCAAGGTCAAGCGGGTGATAATATCGGGGCTTTGCTTCGTGGTGTTGATCGTGAAGGGATTGAGCGTGGTCAAGTATTGGCGAAGCCCGGTTCTGTTACACCGCATACCCGTTTTAAAGCAGAGGCTTACATTTTGACGAAAGATGAAGGAGGTCGTCATACACCCTTTTTCACGAATTATCGTCCGCAATTTTACTTCCGTACGACGGATGTTACGGGTATAGTTACGCTTCCAGAAGGAACGGAAATGGTTATGCCAGGCGATAATGTTGCGATGGATGTGTCACTGATTGTTCCGATAGCGATGGAAGAGAAACTTCGTTTTGCTATTCGTGAAGGTGGTCGTACTGTTGGTGCCGGTATCGTCTCTAAGATCATTGAATAAATAATGTGTGTGGAGCGCCTCGATTATCGAAGGCGCTTTATATGACAGGGAAATAAAGAGCATGAACAGTCAGAATATTCGCATTCGCTTGAAAGCGTTTGATCATAGGATTCTTGATACGTCGACGCGTGAGATTGTATCAACTGCTAAACGGACTGGTGCAAATGTCCGTGGTCCCATTCCGCTTCCAACGCGGATTGAGAAATTTACGGTCAATCGTGGACCGCATATCGATAAGAAGAGCCGTGAGCAGTTTGAGATGCGCACACATAAACGTCTTCTTGATATTGTTGATCCAACGCCGCAAACAGTGGATGCGCTTATGAAGCTCGATCTTTCTGCTGGTGTGGATGTAGAAATTAAGCTCTGAGGTTTGAGGACAGAAGGAACAGACCCGATGCGTTCAGGTGTAATAGCACAGAAGCTGGGCATGACCCGTATTTATAATGATGCTGGTGAGCATGTGCCGGTGACAGTACTTCGTTTGGAGAATTGTCAAGTCGTTGCTCAGCGTACAGTTGAAAAGAATGGTTATACTGCTGTTCAATTAGGTGTAGGCTTTGCTAAGGTTAAAAATACTTCACAAGCTCTTCGTGGACATTTTGCTAAGGCTTCTGTTGAGCCTAAAGCAAAAATAGCAGAGTTTCGTGTAAGTCCCGATAATCTTCTTGAAATCGGTACAGAAATTACAGTGGAACATTTTGTTCCAGGACAGAGAGTTGATGTGACCGGTACCAGTATTGGTAAGGGATTTGCTGGTGTTATGAAACGGCATAACTTTGGTGGACACCGTGCTTCCCATGGTAACTCGATCACACATCGTGCTCATGGTTCTACGGGACAGTGCCAAGATCCTGGTAAAGTTTTTAAAGGTAAAAAAATGGCTGGCCATATGGGGCAGGTGCGTGTAACAACACAAAATATTGAAGTTATTTCCACTGATATTGAGCGTGGTTTAATTTTAGTGCGTGGTGCTGTTTCTGGTTCTAAGGGGTCTTGGATTTTGGTGAGAGATGCTGTGAAGAAGCGTCTTCCTGACAATGCTCCTAAGCCTGCGGGTATTCGCCGTCTTGTAAAGGAGAACACGGAAATGGTTGCTCCGGTGACGGAAACCTCTGAAGTTGAGGGAGCCTAATAATGGATCTTGTAATTAAAACTCTTGATGGTAATGAAGCTGGTAAATTAAAGGTTTCTGAATCTATCTTTGATCTTGTTCCACGTGAAGATATTTTGCAACGTGTTGTTCGTTGGCAGCTTGCACGTCGTCAACAGGGGACTCATCAGTCTCAAGGGCGCTCTGATGTATCACGAACGGGAGCAAAGATGTTTAAGCAAAAGGGAACTGGGCGTGCTCGGCATTCATCTGCACGTGCTCCACAGTTTCGAGGTGGTGGTAAAGCTCATGGACCGGTTTTTCGCAGTCATGCGCATGATCTTCCTAAAAGGATTCGTTCTCTTGGGTTACGTCTTGCTTTATCTGCAAAATTAAAAACAAAAGATTTAATTATTGTGGATGAGTTAACTGTTAAGGATGCTAAAACGAAAGAGCTTGTTTCTCATTTTTCTAAGCTTGGGTTCAATAATGCTCTCTTGATTGGTGGTAAAGAGATTGATGTTAACTTTTTTCGCGCAGCATCGAATATTCCTAATATTGATGTTTTACCCATTCAGGGAATTAATGTTTATGATATTTTGCGTCGCAGCAAACTTGTTTTATCAAAGGCAGCTGTTGAGGCTCTTGAGGAGCGTTTTAAATGACAGATCTTCGCCATTATGATGTAATTATCAGTCCAGTTATTACTGAAAAGTCGACTATGATTTCTGAATATAATCAAGTTGCTTTTAATGTCGCGCCGAAAGCGACGAAACCTGAAATTAAGGCTGCTGTTGAGGCGCTTTTTAGCGTAAAAGTTAAAGCAGTTAACACGATAGTCCGTAAGGGTAAAGTGAAGCGTTTCAAGGGTATTGTTGGTCGGCAGAGTGATGTCAAAAAAGCGATCGTAACTCTGGCCAGTGGTCAGACTATCGACGTTTCGACAGGTCTTTAAAGAGGCTCGGAGATAGGAATAATGGCACTTAAGCAATTTAATCCAACGACACCTGGGCAGCGTCAGCTTGTTATTGTGGAGCGTTCTGGTCTTTATAAGGGAAAACCTGTAAAGATGTTAACTGAAGGTTTATCTTCAAAGGGTGGACGTAACAATCGCGGTCGTGTTACGGCTCGTTTTCAAGGTGGTGGCCATAAACGTAGTTATCGGTTTGTTGACTTTAAACGTCTTAAACGTGATGTTTCAGCAAAAGTTGAACGTTTAGAGTATGATCCTAATCGTACTGCTTTTATCGCTTTAATTCGCTATGAAGATGGTCAATTAAGTTATATTCTTGCACCACAGCGTCTTGGTGTTGGCGATTGTGTTATCGCTGGTTCAAACGTTGATGTTAAACCAGGCAATGCTATGCCCCTTGGTAGTATGCCGGTAGGCACAATTATTCATAATGTTGAAATGAAGCCAGGAAAAGGGGGGCAGATTGCACGTTCAGCAGGTGCTTATGCACAGTTAGTTGGACGGGATCACGGTATGGCTATTCTTCGTTTAAATTCTGGTGAACAGCGGTTAGTTCCTAGCAGTTGTTTTGCAACTGTTGGTGCTGTTTCAAATCCTGATCATGGGAATATTAATGATGGTAAGGCAGGTCGATCACGTTGGCGTGGTAAGCGTCCACATGTTCGTGGTGTTGCAATGAACCCCGTTGATCATCCACACGGTGGTGGTGAGGGGCGTACATCGGGGGGGCGTCATCCGGTGTCTCCTTGGGGTAAGCCTACGAAAGGTAAGCGTACGCGCTCCAATAAAGCCACTGATAAGTTTATTATGCGTACGCGTCATCAGCGCAAGAAATGAGAAAGGTAGTCTGAAGTGGTTCGTTCAGTTTGGAAAGGTCCGTTTGTTGACGGCTATCTTCTTGGTAAAGCAGAGAAGGTTCGTGCAAGTGGGCGCAATGAAGTTATAAAAATATGGAGTCGTCGCTCTACTATTTTGCCACAATTTGTTGGCTTAACTTTTGGTGTTTACAACGGCAATAAGCATATTCCTGTTTCTGTTTCTGAAGAGATGGTTGGACATAAGTTTGGTGAGTTCGCTCCTACCCGGACTTATTATGGTCATGGTGCCGATAAAAAAGCGAAGAGGAAGTAGGAATGGGAAAAGCTAAGGTTCCGCGCCAGCTTAAAGATAATGAAGCAAAGGCTGTCACACGGACAATTCGTGTTAGTCCGCAGAAGCTTAATTTAGTTGCTGCAATGATTCGTGGTAAAAGAGTTAATGTGGCGCTTGCTGATTTGATGTTTTCGCGCAAACGTATTGCCGCTACTGTGAAAAAAACGCTTGAATCAGCGATTGCAAACGCAGAGAATAACCATGATCTTGATATTGATTCGCTTATTGTAGCAGAGGCTTATGTTGGTAAGTCGATCGTGATGAAACGCTTTCATGTTCGTGGTCGCGGGCGTGCTAGTCGAATTGAGCGTCCATTTTCACATCTTACTGTTATTGTTCGTGAAGTTAGCGAAAAAGTGGAGGCCGCGTAATGGGTCAGAAGATCAATCCAATAGGACTTCGTCTTGGTGTTAATCGGACTTGGGATTCTCGTTGGTATGCTGATAGTGGTGAATATGGACGTCTTCTTCATGAAGATTTGAAAATTCGCTCTTATGTGCTTGAAGAGCTTAAACAGGCAGCGATTTCTAAGGTTGTTATTGAGCGCCCTCATAAAAAATGTCGTGTTACGATTCATTCTGCGCGTCCTGGTCTCATTATAGGTAAAAAGGGTGCTGATATTGAGAAGCTTCGTCGTAAGCTTTCAGAAATGACCAATGCTGAAACTTCATTGAATATTGTGGAGATTCGTAAGCCAGAGATTGATGCTACAATCATTGCGCAATCAATTGCGCAACAGTTAGAGCGTCGTGTTGCTTTTCGTCGTGCCATGAAGCGTGCTGTTCAATCGGCTATGCGTCTTGGTGCGGAGGGTATTCGTATTAACTGTTCTGGTCGTCTTGGTGGTGCTGAAATTGCGCGTATGGAATGGTATCGTGAAGGTCGTGTTCCACTTCATACCTTGCGTTCCGATGTTGATTACGGTACAGCAGAAGCTAAGACTGCTTATGGTATTTGTGGTATTAAAGTTTGGGTCTTTAAGGGTGAGATTCTTGAACATGATCCGATGGCTTCAGAACGTCGTGCTACGGAAGCTGATCAATCTGGTTCTTCATCGAATCGTCGCCGCGAAAATGCTTAGTTTTTAAGATTGAACTAAAATTTGGAGTAGAGAACAATGTTGCAGCCAAAGCGCACAAAGTTCCGTAAACAGTTCAAGGGCCGTATTCACGGTGTTGCGAAGGGTGGTACGGATTTGAATTTCGGTGCTTACGGTTTGAAGGCTGTTGAGCCGGAGCGGATTACTGCTCGTCAAATTGAAGCGGCGCGTCGTGCTATTACACGTTACATGAAACGTTCTGGTCGTGTGTGGATTCGTATTTTTCCAGATCTTCCGGTTACATCTAAACCAACGGAAGTTCGTATGGGTAAAGGTAAGGGAAGTGTTGATTATTGGGCTGCGCGTGTTGCTCCTGGACGCATCATGTTTGAGCTTGATGGTGTCCCTGAAGATGTTGCTCGTGAAGCACTGAGGTTGGGTGCTGCGAAGTTGCCGATAAAAACGCGTTTCATCCAGCGTATTGCTGAATAAAGAGGTTAAGCGATGAAAGCCAGAGAATTACGGGCGCAAACGCTCGACCAAATGAAAGATGAGTTGGCTAAGTTAAAAAAAGAGCAATTTAATTTGCGCTTTCAAAAAGCAACAGGTCAATTAGAAAAGACTGAGCGTGTTAGGCAGGTTCGTCGTGATATTGCGCGCATTAAGACTTTTCTTCGTCAAAGATTAAGTGAAAGTAAGGTTTAAGGAAATAAGAGATGCCTAAACGCGTTTTGCAGGGTGTTGTTGTTAGCGACAAAAGCGATAAGACTGTCGTTGTCAAAGTTGAGCGTCGTTATTCTCATCCGCTTCTGAAAAAGACTGTTCGGCAGTCTAAAAATTATAAAGCGCATGACGAAAACAACCAATTCAAGATTGGGGATCAAGTTTCTATTCAGGAATCGAGACCAATTTCGAAAGATAAATGTTGGATTGTTCTAAAGGACAATGTAGCGTAATAAGTTGAGTTTATTGTTTTAGAATTTAACAGTGGTTTTTCGTTGATAAATTTGAAGACGATGGCTTTGTCGTTATTTGGCAGGGATAATTCGATTGTATAAAAAGTACAAGCGGATATATATGTTAAGAGAAGGTGACCAGTCATGATTCAGATGCAAACAAACCTCGACGTTGCTGATAATTCTGGCGCTCGTCGTGTCATGTGCATCAAAGTGTTAGGCGGTTCAAAGCGGAAATATGCTTCGGTCGGTGACATTATTGTTGTTTCGGTCAAAGATGCTATTCCTCGTGGCCGTGTTAAAAAGGGTGATGTTATGAAAGCTGTTGTGGTTCGTACGGCTAAGGATATTCGTCGCGCAGATGGTAGTGTCATTCGTTTTGATAGTAATGCTGCGGTTTTAGTGGATAATAAAAAAGAGCCGATCGGTACGCGTATCTTTGGACCTGTTCCCCGTGAATTGCGTGGGAGAAATCATATGAAGATCATCTCGCTCGCTCCTGAAGTGCTGTAAGGAGTTAATGTTATGCAGAAGATTCGAAAAGGTGATAGAGTTGTTGTTTTATCCGGTAAGGATAAAGGATCTAGTGGTGAAGTAATTAAGGTTAGTCCGAAAGAGAACAAGGCTTTTGTTCGTGGGATTAATATGGTTAAACGTCACCAACGTCAAACGCAGAAGCAAGAAGCTGGAATTATTTCTAAAGAAGCTCCGATTCATCTGTCTAATTTGGCGATTGCTGATCCTAAAGATGGTAAACCTACACGCGTAGGTTTTCGTGTGAATGCGGATGGTAATAAGGTACGATTTGCCAAGCGTTCGGGAGAGTTGATTAATGGCTGAGGAAAGACAAATACCGCGTATGAAAGCGCATTACTTTGAAGTGATTCGTAAAGCACTTCAGGAAAAGTTTAATTACAAAAATGCGATGCAAATTCCGCGGATTGATAAAATTGTAATTAATATGGGGATAGGCGAAGCAACAGCTGATTCGAAAAAGCCTTCCCTTGCTGCTGAGGATTTAGGACTTATAACAGGTCAGAAGGCCGTTGTTACCCGTGCGCGTAATTCTATTGCGACCTTTAAGGTTCGTGAAGGAATGCCTCTTGGGGCGAAAGTGACATTGCGTAAAGATCGTATGTTTGAGTTTTTGGATCGTCTTGTTACGATTGCTCTCCCTAGGGTTCGTGACTTTCGTGGTTTAAATCCAAAGAGTTTTGATGGTCGTGGCAATTTTGCTATGGGTATTAAAGAGCACATTGTGTTTCCAGAAATCAATTATGATAAAGTTGATCAAATTTGGGGCATGGATATTATCGTTTGTACGACAGCAAAAACGGATGATGAAGCGCGTGAATTATTGCGTGCTTTTAATTTTCCTTTTCGTTCGTAACGGCAAATGTAGCGAGGTGAGATTATGGCCAAAGTAAGTGCCGTTGAAAAAAATAAGCGTCGTGCGGTGATGGTGAAGCGTTATGCTGCTCGTCGTGCACGTTTGAAAGCAATCGTGATGGATCAGAAGGTTTCTCTTGAGGAACGTTTTAAAGCTTCTGTTCAATTGGCAGAATTGCCGCGTAATTCTTCAAAAGTTCGTGTTCGTAATCGTTGTGAGGTTTCAGGTCGTCCTAGGGCTTATTATCGTAAGTTAAAAATGTCACGGATTGCATTGCGTGAACTTGGCTCTATTGGCCATATTCCTGGTATTGTAAAGTCTAGTTGGTAAGAGGAGATTATTTAATGTCTATGTCAGATCCTCTTGGTGATATGTTAACGCGTATTCGTAATGCCCTTGGTCGTAAAAAAGGCAAAGTTGTTACTCCAGCTTCAAAGCTTCGTGCGCATGTTCTTGATGTTCTTCAGTCAGAAGGTTATATTCGCGGATATAATCAAATAGATTTAGGTGATGGAAAAGCTGAAATTGAAATCGAATTGAAGTATTTTGAAGGAATGGCTGCTATTCGTGAGATTTCGCGCGTATCAAAGCCCGGTCGTCGTGTGTATGTTTCCGCTAAGTCACTGCCACAGGTGGCAAATGGTCTCGGTATTTCGATTTTATCGACACCTAAAGGTGTTATGGCTGATCATGAAGCGCGTGAACAGAATGTTGGCGGAGAACTCCTTTGTCGTGTTTTCTAAGTGTGTCCAAGAAAACGGAAGAAAAGTAGGTTAGAACAATGTCTCGTATTGGAAAGAAACCCATTTCAATTCCTTCTGGGGTTACTGCTACTGTTGAAGGTCAGCTGGTTAAGGCAAAAGGTCCAAAAGGTGAACTAAGTTACGTCGTTAATGATGAGGTCTTAGTTAAATTCGAGGATAATGTCATATCCGTTATGCCGCGCGATCAGTCAAAAGATGCGCGCTCTAAATGGGGTATGTCACGTTCAATGATTGAAAACATTTTTTGTGGTGTAAAAGATGGTTTTGAAAAAAGATTAGAGATCAATGGGGTTGGTTATCGTGCAGCTTTGCAGGGTAAAGATATTCAGCTCTCTCTAGGCTTTTCCCATGATGTGGTCTATAAAGTTCCAGCGGGTGTGACTGTGACTGTTCCTAAGCCAACAGAGATTGTTATTTCTGGAATTGATAAACAGCAAGTTGGACAAGTTGCAGCGGAGATTCGCGAATATCGTAGGCCTGAACCTTATAAAGGTAAAGGTGTTAAGCATGCCGATGAACGCATCTTCCGTAAAGAAGGTAAAAAGAAATAAGGATTTTGTATTATGGTTTCATCTAAGGACATTATCCAGCGTCGTGCAAGGCGTGTTCGTCGTAGAATCAAGATGGTTTCTCATGATCGTCCTCGGTTGAGTGTTTATCGTTCAAATCAGAACATCTATGCTCAAATTATTGATGATTTACGAGGATGTACACTTGTTTCGGCTTCTACTCTTGAAAGTGATTTGAAAAAATCATTAAAAAGTGGTGCTGATAAAGAAGCTGCTTTTGCTGTTGGTAAGTTGATTGCTGAACGTGCCAAGCAAGCTGGTGTTAATGAAGTGGTTTTTGATCGTGGAGCTTATGTGTACCATGGTCGCATTAAGGCTTTGGCTGAAGCTGCTCGTGAAGGTGGTTTAAGCTTTTAAAGTTTCCTATTGATGAGTACGTTAGGATACTTTAAAATATTTCATTTAAGTTCTTCTTATTGGATGAGGAACTTTGTTATCGTGCTTCCGGAAAAGAAAAAGGAATGAGGAATGGCACAAAAAGAACGTAATGATAGAGAAGAACGCGATAATGAATTTGTCGATAGGCTCGTTCATATTAATCGTGTTGCTAAAGTTGTAAAGGGTGGTCGGCGTTTTGGTTTTGCTGCTCTTGTTGTTGTTGGAGATCAAAAAGGGCGCGTGGGTTTTGGACATGGTAAAGCCCGTGAAGTTCCAGAAGCTGTTCGTAAAGCGACGGAGTCTGCAAAGCGTGGGATGATTTATGTTCCACTTCGCTCTGGGCGTACGCTGCATCATGATCTTGAAGGTCGTCACGGAGCTGGGCGTGTTTTGCTCCGTTCAGCATCTGCTGGTACTGGTATTATTGCTGGGGGACCGATGCGTGCTATTTTTGAAGCTCTTGGTATGCAGGATGTTGTTGCAAAATCACTAGGGTCATCGAACCCTTATAATATGGTTCGTGCAACCTTTGATGCATTGAAGCACCAAATGCATCCAAGAGATATTGCTGCTCAACGTGGTATAAAATATTCGACTTTGCAGGCGCGTCGTCGCCATTTAGTCGACATAGAAGGATAGTTTCTGGGATTATCAGAAAAGGGATTAGGAAATGGTTCAGAAAAAATCTCAGAGTGGTAAAACTGTGACGGTAGAGCAAATTGGAAGTCCGATTCGGAATTCGCGGATTCAGCGTGCGACCTTGAAGGGGCTTGGACTCAATAAAATACGTCGGCGGCGCGTTTTGGAAGATACACTTTGTGTGCGGGGTATGATTGCTCAGGTTCGGCATCTTGTTCGCGTTATAGATGAAGGTTAAAAGTTGCGGGAGTATTAGATATGAAACTCAATGAACTGCGTGATTGCGAAGGCGCAACAAGAAATCGTAAACGTGTTGGACGTGGTATTGGTTCGGGTACTGGTAAGACAGGTGGGCGTGGTGTAAAAGGGCAAAGATCGCGCTCTGGTGTTTCTCTTAATGGTTTTGAAGGTGGGCAAATGCCTATCTATCGTCGTTTGCCAAAACGTGGATTTAGAAATTTCTTTGCCAAAAACTATAATGAAGTTTCACTGGGACGTATTCAGTTGGCTGTTGATTCAGGTAATTTGAGCGTTGAAAAACCTGTTGACATAATTGCTTTAAAAGAGGCGGGTATTATTCGTCGTGAGAAAGATGGGGTTCGTCTTCTTTCTGATGGTGATTTGAAAGCGAAGATTATTTTTCATGTTTCTGGTGCTTCACAAGCTGCTCGTGCTAAGATTGAAAAAGTGGGCGGTCAGGTTATTTTTCCTGATGTCGTCCGATAGTTTTTTGGTATGAATAGTGATTTAAAGAAGAGCTACATCTATTCTTTTGAATATTTTGTGGAGAGTTATTTAAATCCAGCTATTATTTGTGTATAAAGATATAAGTTTTAGGATTATACTTCTGTGATTTGAAGAACTGGAGTGTGGAGTGGAGACGTTTTATGGCATCAGCAGCAGAGCAATTTGCTTCCAATATAAACTTCGGTACCTTTTCGCGTGCAACTGAGTTAAAGAAACGCATCTGGTTTACTTTAGCAGCGCTTCTTGTCTATCGTTTCGGAACTTATATTTCTCTTCCAGGTATTAATCTTGATGCTTTGCGGCAAACATTTGAACATCATGCATCAGGTGTCTTAGGACTTTTTAATATGTTTGCTGGGGGTGCTGTTGGGCGTATGGCAATTTTTGCGCTCGGTATTATGCCTTATATATCGGCATCTATTATTGTGCAGTTGTTAACATCTATTATTCCTTCTTTGGAAACGCTTAAAAAGGAAGGGGAATTAGGTCGTAAGATTATTAATCAATATACGCGTTATGTAACAGTCGTATTGGCTATTTTGCAAGCTTTTGGTATTGCAGTTGCGCTGGAAAGCGGTATAGGGACAGGGCTTCAAATTGTTGTAGAACCAGGTCTTATGTTTCGTATCTCTTCTGTTATTACACTTGTTGGTGGAACAATGTTTCTCATGTGGCTTGGCGAACAAATTACGTCACGCGGTGTTGGTAATGGGGTTTCTCTCATTATTTTTTCAGGGATTGTTGCCAATTTTCCTTCTACTTTTGCTCAGCTTTTGACGGCGCATAGTCAGGCTGATTTATCAACTTTTCTTTTAATAGGCATTGTCCTTATTGCTGTTTTGGTTATTGGGCTTATTGTTTTTATAGAGCGTGCGCAACGGCGAATTCTTATTCAGTATCCGAAACGTCAGGTTGGGAATCAAATGATTCAAGGCGATATGTCGCATCTTCCTTTAAAGTTGAATACTGCTGGTGTTATTCCACCTATTTTTGCTTCATCTTTATTGTTATTGCCTGCTACTATTAATAATTTTTCTGATCAAATGCCACAATGGGTTCAGGCGATTTCTTATTCTCTCGGTCATGGACAGCCACTTTATATGATTGTTTATGCATTTTTAATGGCATTTTTTTGCTTTTTTTATACGGCTATTGTATTTAATCCAAGTGATACCGCAGATCAGTTGAAAAAGCATTCTGGTTTTATTCCAGGAATTCGTCCAGGTGAGCGTACAGCCGAATATATTGATTATGTTTTGACACGTATTACTGTTGTGGGTGCTATTTATATTATCTTGGTTTGTTTACTTCCTGAATTTATGATATCTGCATTCCGAGTTCCTTTTTATCTTGGGGGAACATCCTTGTTGATTGTTGTGACTGTTACTCTTGATACGGTTGCTCAAATTCAAGGGCATCTTGTTGCACACCAATATGAAGGGTTGATAAAAAAATCAAAACTTCGTGGAGGTCGAAAAAATCGATGAGAGTTGTTCTTTTAGGCCCTCCTGGAGCGGGGAAGGGGACGCAAGCTAAAATGTTAACTGAGGAATATAATATCCCTCATCTGTCGACGGGCGACATGTTGCGTGAGGTTATTCACAGAGAAACAGAAATTGGTAAAAAAGCTAAAGCTGCTATAAGTTCTGGCGCTTTGGTTCCTGATAGCGTTGTTAATCAAATTGTATCAGATCGAATTGATGAAGCTGATTGTGTAAATGGTTTTATTTTGGATGGGTATCCAAGAACTGTAGGGCAGGCTGAAGCGTTACAACAGATTCTTGAGTCAAAGAATATGCAGCTTGATGCCGTTATTGAGTTGTGCGTTGACGAAGATGCATTGATTGAACGTATGAAAAAGCGTGTTCAGGAGACAATAGCGGCTGGAGGGCAGGTCCGTTTAGATGATAACCCTGTTGCTTTTGCAAAAAGATTAGTAGAATACCGTGAGAAAACGGCGCCCTTATCAAAATTTTATTCAGAGAGAGGAATTTTGAAGGTCATTGATGGGATGATTGATATTGCTGAAGTGACCCGTATGATTAAAGGTTTTCTTTTATGAGATTTTTTTTAGAAGGAAATGAAAAGAGTTGACTTTTGAGATAAAATCTATCACAAAACAATTCTAATTTGTTTCAGTTAAATAAGCGGATTCGGAAGAGTTTTGTTCTGAGTCTATTCTTTTTTGTAAGGTACATCAGGTATTTTATAATAATTTGTCAACATAACTAAGGAGAGTAGGCGTGGCTCGTATCGCTGGCGTCAATATCCCGACAAATAAGCGTGTAATTATTGCGCTTCAATATATCCACGGGATTGGACCAAAATTTGCTCAAGAAATTATTGAAAAGGTTGGTATTCCCACAGGGCGTCGTGTGCATGAGCTTTCGGATGCTGAGGTTTTGCAAATTCGTGAGGCGATAGATCAGGGGTATCAAGTTGAAGGTGATCTTCGCCGTGAAGTTGCTATGAATGTTAAACGTTTGATGGACCTTGGTTGCTATCGTGGATTGCGTCATCGTCGGTCTTTGCCTGTTCGAGGACAGCGTACACATACGAATGCTCGTACCCGTAAGGGGCCAGCTAAAGCAATTGCTGGTAAGAAAAAATAAGAATCTTTACGAAGGTTTTTTTATATATTCTTTTTCTTGTTATACTAGCTTTGACAAGAAAAAGAGGGTGGAGCTGCTGATATTACGGCAGTGATGAGATCATTGAAAGGAAGAATATGGCCAAGGAAGCCACACGTGTTCGTCGTCGCGAACGTAAGAATATTTCATCGGGTGTTGTGCATATTAATTCAACATTTAACAATACAATGATTACGATTACTGATGCCCAGGGGAATACAATTGCGTGGTCATCTGCTGGTGCTCAAGGCTTTAAAGGGGCACGTAAATCTACGCCTTTTGCCGCTCAGGTTGCTGCGGAGGATTGTGCGAGAAAAGCACAAGAACATGGAATGCGGTCTTTGGAAGTTGAAGTTTGTGGTCCTGGGGCGGGGCGTGAATCTGCTCTACGTGCATTGCAATCTGTTGGTTTTGTCATTACTTCTATTCGTGATGTAACACCAATCCCTCATAATGGATGTCGTCCGCGGAAAAGGCGGCGTGTTTAATTGGGTGTTGTTTTTTTGTTATCGGAGATTTCTCTGATGTTCACATTGGTCGTTACGATTGGATGGTAACGGAACTAAAGAACGGGAATAAAAATATGATCCAGAAAAACTGGCAGGAACTTATTAAACCCAATAAGGTTGAATCATGTAAGCATGATAATCCGAATATTACAAGTGTCATTGCTGAGCCTCTTGAGCGGGGATTTGGCTTAACATTAGGAAATGCACTTCGTCGTGTGTTGTTATCTTCTCTTCGTGGTGCCGCTATTACAGCTGTACAGATTGATGGTGTCTTACATGAATTTTCATCAATCCCAGGCGTTCGTGAGGACGTTACAGATATTATTCTGAATATAAAGGAAATTGCACTTCGTATGGAAGAAGAGGGGCCTAAACGTGTCGTCGTTTATAAAGAGGGTCCTGGTGTTGTGAGAGCTGGAGATATCAATACCGTTGGAGATATGGAGATTCTCAATCCAGATCATGTTATCTGTACTCTTGATGAAGGTGCTGAAATTCGTATGGAGTTTATTGTCAACACAGGAAAGGGATATGTTCCCTCTGATCGTAATTATGTTGATGATGCCCATATAGGACTTATTCCAATTGATAGTCTTTATTCACCAATTCGTAAAGTATCTTATAAGGTGGAGAATACACGTGAAGGTCAAGTTCTCGATTATGATAAATTAACGTTAACAATTGAGACAAATGGTGCTGTTCATGGAGAAGATGCCGTTGCTTTTGCAGCGCGCATTCTTCAAGATCAATTATCGTTATTTATTAACTTTGAAGAACCACAGAAGGAGGCTGTTGAAGAAGCTGATTCTGAGCTTTCCTTTAATCCTGCACTTCTCAAAAAAGTAGATGAATTAGAACTTTCCGTTCGTTCGGCAAATTGTCTTAAGAACGATAATATTGTCTATATTGGTGATCTTATTCAAAAAACAGAATCTGAAATGCTTCGGACCCCTAATTTTGGTCGTAAGTCGTTGAATGAGATTAAAGAAGTTTTGGCATGTATGGGATTGCATCTTGGGATGGAAATTCCAGCGTGGCCGCCTGAAAACATTGATGATCTTGCTAAACGTTATGAAGATCAGTATTGAAATTAGAATTTAAGGAGAAGACTTATGCGCCATAGTAAGTCAGGACGCAAATTGAATCGGACTGCTAGTCACCGTAAAGCGATGTTTGCAAATATGGCAACTTCGTTGATCGAGCATGAGCAGATTGTGACGACGCTTCCAAAGGCTAAAGAAATTCGTCCTATTGTTGAAAAGCTCGTTACTCTTGGTAAACGTGGTGGTTTGCATGCGCGTCGACAAGCAATTGCTGCACTTCGTGATACAGGAAAAGTTGCAAAGTTATTTGATGTTCTTGCACCACGTTATGCATCGCGCAATGGTGGATATTTGCGTATTATGAAGGCAGGGTTTCGTACCGGTGATAATGCGCCCATGGCTGTTATAGAGTTTGTTGATCGTGATGTTGAAGCGAAGGGAGCGGGAGATCGTGCTCGTATAGAAGCTTCAGAGGATAAAAAGGGCGCTTCTTCCTAAAGTTTTCTTATTCTATCATTTTTTTTAAAAGACCGCCTTGTCATGGGCGGTTTTTTTATGCGTATTTTTTTATTTTGTTTTACTTGAGAAATAGATGAGCAGAGAAAATTATAGGATATTGAATTATTTGATTTGTATAATATTTTTTTCTTAAATAGGTTGTTTTTATTCTCTATTATGAAATATTAATAGAGATCTTGCGGGAATGTATTTTAAAAGTTCTATGAATCTTCAACGAATGGGCTGATTTTATAAGGAGTAGATTTATGAGGTATTCTTTTGGGGTGCGGCTTTTTTTTGTAATTATGGTGCTGATATCGTTTGATCATGCATATGCTCATGTTCCTCAAACACAAAAAGAAATCACTCTTTCATTTGCTCCTTTAGTTAAAAAGACAGTTCCATCTGTTGTCAATATTTATGCGGCTCGACAAATTAGAGCACGATCTCCTTTTGAGGGTGATCCATTTTTTGAGCAATTTTTTGATCGTTTACAAAATAACTTTCCTGTGCGTAAGCAATCATCATTAGGATCAGGGGTGATTGTTGATAAGCGTGGTTTGATTGTTACAAATTACCACGTCATTAAAGATGCAAGCGAAATTAAAGTGGCTTTTTCTGATGGGCGAGAGTTTGAGAGTAAGATTGTGCTTAAAGATGAAGCAACGGATATCGCCATTTTGGAAGTTGATGCAAAAGATACGCAGTTTCCTGTTCTCTCTTTGGGGGATTCTGATGCTGTTGAAGTGGGTGATCTTGTTCTGGCTATTGGTAATCCTTTTGGTGTTGGTCAAACAGTTACAAGTGGTATTGTTTCAGCGCAAGCGCGTACACGTGTTGGGATTTCTGATTTTGACTTTTTTATTCAAACAGATGCTGCCATTAACCCAGGAAATTCTGGTGGCGCTTTAATTGATATGAAAGGTCAATTAATCGGAATTAATACCGCTATTTATTCGCGTTCCGGTGGTTCTGTAGGGATTGGTTTTGCTATCCCGGTTAATCTGGTAAAAGTGATGCTTGAGACTGTTAAACGCGGTGGAAAATATTTTGTGCCGCCTTATATTGGGGCCTCCTTTCAAAATGTTACACCTGATATTGCAAGTGGTTTAGGCTTGGAACGTCCCTATGGTGCTCTTGTTATTGAAGTTATCAAAGGCAGTCCTGCTGAAAAAGCCGGCTTAAAAGTAGGCGATGTTATTTTAAGTGTGCAGGGGGTACGCGTTGATAGTCCAGATAGTCTTGGCTATCGTTTGATGACAGCGGATGTTGGGCATAGTCTTGTTTTGGAATATTTACGAAGTGGAAAAACTTTAAAAACACAGATAAAAGTTGAATCAATATCGGAAACTGCATTTTTAAAATCTGAAAAAATTATGGGTGAAAGTCCTCTTTCTGGTGCTGAGGTGTTAGATTTAACACCGCAAAATAGTCGACGTTTTCATCTTCCTATATCGGCAAAAGGTGTGGTGATTACCAATCTTGATGAGATGAGTAATGCTGCTGGAATTTTTCGGCCAGGAGATATCTTACGTATTGTCAATGGGTATAAGATTCAAACAGTTCATCAGTTGAAAAAGATTCTTATGCAAACGCGCTCGCGTACTTGGCAATTGGAATATGAACGTGATGGTATGTATATTCGCCAATTTATTCGTTGAGGTTGTTTTTGAAGAAAGATTTTTTTACTTCGTCGTTTGATCCTAAAGTGAATAAAAATCAGCCCCTTGCAGAAAGAATGCGTCCTTGTTCTCTCAATGAGGTTGTGGGACAAAAGCATTTAATTGGAGAAGATGGCGTGCTTTCACGGATGGTGGCAGCAGACTCAATTGGATCGATGATTTTTTGGGGACCTCCAGGGACGGGAAAAACAACAGTTGCGCGTTTGCTAGCACTTGAAACAAATTTTGCGTTTGAACAAGTTTCTGCTATTTTTACAGGTGTTTCTGAACTTAAAAAGATTTTTGAAGTTGCACAGAGGCGTTTTATGTCTGGGGATAAAACGCTTCTCTTTGTTGATGAAATTCATCGCTTTAATCGTGCACAGCAAGATAGTTTTCTTCCTGTGATGGAAGATGGTACGGTAGTCCTTATTGGTGCAACAACTGAAAATCCTTCTTTTGAACTTAATGCTGCTCTTCTTTCGCGTGCACGGGTTTTAACATTTCATTCTCATGATCATGAAAGTTTAGACATGCTTTTGAAGCGTGCTGAAGAGGTGGTAGGAAAGTTTCTACCCTTGGATAATGAGGCCAGAGACGTTTTGATCGGGATGTCTGATGGTGATGCACGGGTAGCATTGACATTGGCAGAGGAAATTTGGTCTGTTGTGCGTTCTGGAGAGATTCTTGATGCGGGTGCTTTACAAAAAATTATTCAGCGTCGTGCACCCATTTATGATAAAGGACGAGATGGGCACCATAATCTTATTTCAGCGTTGCATAAATCCGTTCGTGGCTCTGATCCTGATGCGGCACTTTATTATTTAACACGTATGTTGGATGCTGGTGAAGATCCTCTCTATATTGGGCGAAGATTGGTTCGTATGGCTGTTGAAGATGTTGGTTTGGCAGATCCGCAAGCGCTTGTCATTTGTAATGCGGCAAAAGACGCCTATGATTATTTAGGATCACCAGAAGGAGAATTGGCTTTGGCAGAGGCTTGTCTTTATGTTGCAACGGCACCAAAGTCAAATGCCACATATCTCGCCTATAAAGCGGCACTGCGTTGTGCGCAAAAAAATGGTTCTTTGCCACCTCCTAAACATATCCTTAACGCCCCGACAAAATTAATGAAGGAGGAAGGGTATGGAGAGGGGTATTGTTATGATCATGATGAACCAGATGCTTTTTCAGGACAAGAATATTTTCCTGAAAAACTTGGGCGTCAGAGTTTTTATAAACCTGTTGAGCGTGGATTTGAGCGTGAAATTGTGAAACGTCTTGAATGGTGGAAACAATTGCGCAGGAAACGTAAAAGCCAACACTAAAATTTGAGTTAGAACACGTTTTTTATTGATTTTGGATTTATTTTTTTATCTCTCGTATCATTGTAGGAACAATTTATATTTTAAACATTTATAATATTGCTCATTTTTTGATCCCTTAAAAAGAAATATCCTTTTATAGATTCACATTTAAATTAAGTCATTCAATTCTTAAGATACTTTATTTTTTATGGCTTTAATTTAGTAATCTATTGACTTATAAGGATAATCCGCTGTTTTGTATGTTGGATAAGAGTTTCAAATACCGTATGCTTTTCTCATTTTAAACCTAATCAATCAAAGCTATTTTCTTGGTATGTTATAAGTGGGATTAATGTGTGGTCAAAACTCTATAAGAAAAAACTAAAAATGGCTTTGATGAATCGTTTCAAGTTTTGAAAGACGTCGCAACATTGGGGCGTGAAGAAATGTGTGTTGGTATAATGCTGCTGCTGCTGGAGTGTTTCAAGCGTAAAGTAGAGACGTTGATGCTTAATGGCTTTTATAATATATCATTTATGGGCCTTGTCGCGAAATGGGTGTGACAAACGTTGAAAAATGTCTTTTTAAAACAAGTGCGCGAATATGCAACATAGAGGCGTTTTGTTCTTCGATGCAATACGGTGTGGTTTTTCGTGATAATGTGTTTTTGTATGATTACGAGGGTAAGTCTTTTTCTTTCAGGACTTAGCCTAAGGGATAAGCAGAAAGATTAAACATTGTGTTGAAATTTAAATTGTTCCTTTTCTAGAGAGATAAATGTGTTAATTTACTCTCCTATAGAGTATTTATTTGGAGTCTATTTTATATCATAAGGTAAAGAGGGTCCGTCCTTTATTTTGAGGGTTATGATATGTTATAGACATGAACGTGGGAATAGGGATGAAAATAGTCTGTGAAAATCTAAACTTAAGGCTTTCGTTAAATTAAAAGTACAGTGTACAGTTTAAGTATTAGATTATTATGAAATCGGTCAAGGATATAATCGTGGATAAAACAAAAGCTCTCGATGCTGCTCTCTCACAAATTGAACGTTCTTTTGGTAAAGGCTCGATTATGCGTCTTGGGCAAAAAGAGCAAGTGGTTGAAATTGAAACCGTTCCTACAGGATCATTATCCTTAGATATTGCTTTAGGGGTTGGTGGATTACCAAAGGGGCGTATTGTTGAGATCTATGGACCAGAAAGTTCTGGGAAAACAACATTGGCTCTGCATGCTATCGCTGAAGCCCAGAAAGGAGGGGGGATTTGTGCTTTTATTGATGCTGAACATGCGCTTGATCCTATCTATGCGCGTAAGCTTGGTGTTGATTTAGAGAATTTGTTCATTTCTCAGCCAGATACCGGTGAACAGGCATTAGAAATTACAGAGACGTTGGTTCGTTCTGGTGCCGTTGATGTGCTTGTTGTGGATTCTGTTGCAGCTTTAACACCGCGAGCAGAAATTGATGGTGAAATGGGTGATGCTTTACCAGGATTACAAGCGCGATTGATGAGCAAAGCTTTGCGGAAACTTACAGCTTCTATTTTTCGCTCTAACTGTATGGTAATTTTTATTAATCAAATTCGCATGAAAATTGGTGTGATGTTTGGTTCGCCTGAAACAACAACAGGGGGAAATGCGTTAAAGTTTTATGCTTCTGTTCGTTTGGATATTCGCCGTATTGGCTCTATTAAAGATCGGGATATGATTGTTGGCAATCAGACGCGTGTTAAAGTGGTGAAGAATAAGTTGGCTCCTCCTTTCAAACAGGTTGAGTTTGATATTATTTATGGGGAAGGTATTTCCAAGTTAGGCGAGTTGATTGATTTGGGGGTCAAAGTGGGTATCGTAGAAAAATCTGGCTCATGGTTTTCTTATAATTCTCAACGTTTAGGACAGGGACGTGAAAATGCTAAGCAGTTTTTACGCGAACATGCAGAGATAGCGACAGAAATTGAAACGGCTTTGCGTCAAAATGCTGGTTTGATTGCGATTGAATTGTTAGAAAATGCAGGGGCAGACAATACAGAGAGCGATGAAGCCATTTGATGGAGCGTTTTTTCGTCTATAAGTTTTTCATTTTATATTTTTCTGTTTTTATTTGTTTGAGTTTTTTTTAATATACGGTCATTTTTTTCTCAATTTTTTTGAAAAAATATTCCATTCTTTGATTAAATTGACTCTATGCGTGGCAAAGAGGATATTTAATGAGGGGGTGTTTTTTATAGTTTTGTGCTTTGAGCAGGTATTCATATGAATAGTGTTAATAATATCCGGTCAACATTTTTGGATTATTTTCATCGGAATGGGCATAAAGTTCTGCCTTCTAGCCCACTTGTTCCACGCAATGATCCTACACTTATGTTTACAAATGCAGGGATGGTGCCGTTTAAAAATGTTTTTACTGGACTTGAACAGCATTCTTATAAAAAGGCGACAACGGCACAAAAATGTGTTCGTGCGGGTGGAAAGCATAATGATCTTGATAATGTTGGCTATACGGCACGCCATCATACATTTTTTGAAATGCTGGGGAATTTTTCTTTCGGTGATTATTTCAAAGAAGAAGCCATCTTTTTATCATGGGATCTTTTAACAAAGGAATTTTGCCTACCAAAAGATAAATTACTGGTCACTGTTTATCAAAATGATGATGTGGCTGCTGAATTATGGCGTAAAATCTCAGGTCTTCCAGATGAAAAGATCATCCGTATTGCAACAGCTGATAATTTTTGGGCGATGGGCGATACAGGTCCCTGTGGTCCTTGTTCGGAGATTTTTTATGACCATGGTGATGAAATTTGGGGTGGTCCCCCTGGAAGTATTGAAGAAGATGGTGATCGCTTTATTGAGATTTGGAATCTTGTTTTTATGCAGTATGAGCAGATTTCTAAGGAGACCCGTGTTGATTTACCACATCCTTCTATCGACACAGGTATGGGATTAGAGCGTATTGCTGCTGTTTTACAGGGCGTGCATGATAATTATGATATTGATCTTTTTCGTGCATTAATTGGAGCATCAGAAGAAATTACAGGGATTAAGGCTAAGGGTAATTTTATTGCCAGTCATCGTGTTATTGCTGATCATCTTCGTTCATCAGCATTTTTGATTGCAGATGGTGTTTTGCCTTCTAATGAAGGAAGGGGATATGTTTTGCGTCGCATTATGCGTCGCGCTATGCGTCATGCGCATCTTCTGGGTGCTAAAGAGCCTTTAATGTGGCAGCTTTTGCCTGCTCTCATCCGCGAAATGGGACAAGCTTATCCTGAATTGGTGCGGGCTGAATCTTTGATTTCGGAAACTTTAAAATCAGAAGAAATACGTTTTCGTAAAACGCTTGAACGAGGACTGGGGTTGTTAAATGAAGAAAGTGCACGGCTTAAGGAAGGAGATTATTTAAATGGTGAAGTTGCTTTCAAGCTTTATGATACCTATGGTTTCCCACTTGATTTAACGCAAGATGTGCTTCGGCGTCGTGGAATATCTGTTGATGTTGATGCTTTTGATAAAGCAATGGAACGCCAGAAAGAAGAAGCACGTGCTCATTGGGCTGGTTCTGGTGAAGCTGTCACGGAGGCAATTTGGTTTTCTGTTCGTGATCAAATAGGGGTTACAGAATTTTTGGGTTATGAAACAGAAAAAGCCGAAGGTATTCTTACAGCTCTTGTGTGTGAGGGTAAAATTGTTGATGAGGTTTCTGCAGGGCAGAAAGCTATTCTTGTGCTCAATCAGACGCCTTTTTATGGTGAATCTGGTGGGCAAATTGGTGATAGCGGTATCATTTCTGGTGAAGGTTTTATTTTTGAAGTACATGATACTCAGAAAAAGGCTGATGGTGTTTTTATTCATCTTGGAGAAGTAAAGTCTGGTCGTGCATCGAGGTCTGATTGTGTGGAGTTAACCGTTGATGTTATGCGTCGTAAAAAAATTCGCGCAAACCATTCTGCTACTCATTTGTTACACGAGGCTTTACGTCAAGTATTGGGATCTCATGTGACTCAAAAGGGCTCTCTTGTGTCGCCGGAACGGTTGCGTTTTGATTTTTCTCATCCCAAAGCTGTTTGTGCAGAAGAATTGAAAAAAATAGAAGATTTAGCCAATGAAATTGTTTTGCAAAATAGTAAGGTGACAACGCGCCTTATGGATGTTGATGATGCTATTTCTGAAGGTGCAATGGCGCTCTTTGGGGAAAAATATGGTGATGAAGTTCGTGTTATTTCTATGGGGGTGCCACTTGAACAGGAAGGATTAAAAAAACATTGGTCCATTGAGCTTTGTGGAGGAACGCATGTGGAAAGGACAGGCGATATTGGTTTGATTCATATTGTTTCTGAAAGTTCTGTCTCATCTGGAGTGCGACGTATTGAAGCTTTAACAGGTGCAGCAGCGCGTCTTTATCTTTGTCGCCAAGATGAGCGTATCCGTGAAATTGCTGATCTTTTAAAAACTTCTTCTTCTGGTTTAGAAGAACGGGTGAGCGTTTTGCTTGATGATCGTCGTAAACTTGAAAAAGAGTTAAATGATGTGCGCAAGAAAATGGTGTTGAGTGGGGGAATAGCAGAAAGTGGTCAGGGTGATATTATTATCATCAAGGGTTTTTCTTTTATGGGACGCCTTGTCAAAAATATTTTACCACGGGATCTTAAGGCGCTCGTTGATTCTGGGAAAAAACAAATTGGATCGGGAGTGGTTGCTTTTATTAGTACTTCGGAGGATGGAAAAGGGAGTGCTGTTGTTGGCGTTACGGATGATTTAACAGATAAGTTAAATGCTGTTGATCTTGTTCGTATTCTGTCTGCTGCTCTTGGTGGTCAAGGTGGCGGTGGTCGTCCTGATATGGCGCAGGCTGGTGGTCCTGAAGGAAACAAGGCTGAAGAAGCAATTACAGCACTCAAAGATTTTCTTGAAAAAAATTAAAAAGTAAAATTCTTTCTTATCGATACTTTTTATATTTTTTCTATTTGTGAATCTTTACTGCAAGTTATCAGTTAATAAATTATTGATATAAATCAAAGGAATATTTCCTAAATCTAAATTTTTATATTAATATCTTATTTAGTATGAATTGATTATCTCAACACATTGATTTATAATAATTTATCGTTATTATATGTTGAATAAGTGTTCTCAATATTTGTAGAATTTTTTTACTTTAAATCTGTCTATGCTCAATTAGTTAAAATCACTTACGATTGCTATTGTGAAAATGGGTTTTAAGAGCATCGTGTTTATTATTTAAAAGATATTCGTTCGTTTTGAAATTTGTAAAGTTGAACTAGAAGAAAATATTAGAGCTGGAGGCTTTACATCTTTGATATTTTTTTAATGAGAGCATGTACGCGTTACTATGCAAAATATATGCAATAGTTTGTTCCAATCTCGTAAAATTGCAACATTAGAGAAAGCACTCAACGGTTTTAATCGTTGTCTTAAGCCCCTAAGATGGATTGTGGTATTCTTAGAAATTCGTTGATTGGCATTACGCAAATACTTTTTCTTTGTTGTATTGAAAAGTTGATTTGGAGAACGCGCTTTGTAAAGCGTATCATTTTTATGATGCTATGGCTTCATGTAAGGGAATGACATTTTCATTTTCTCCCTCTCTTTTTGGTGGTTGGCTTGTTAAAGCACTTGCTTTTAAAAATTTAGAAAAACGCCCTCCTTTATCGATCAATTCTTGAAAGCTTCCTTTTTCAATTAAATGACCCTGTTCCAAAAAGAGGACTACATCAGCATTGCGTACTGTTGAGAGGCGATGGGCTATAATGAAAGTGGTGCGGTTATGGCTAATGCAATCGAGAGCCTCTTTGACACGTGCTTCTGTTTCAACATCAAGAGCGCTTGTTGCTTCATCGAGAATAAGCATGGGGGCATTTTTTAAAACAGCACGTGCAATTGCTAATCGCTGTTTTTCTCCACCAGATAATTGAGATCCTCGCTCGCCTACCATGGTGTTATAACAATCATCTTTCTTTAGAATAAAGTCATGGGCTTGTGCTATTTTTGCTGCTTCATAAAGTTCTTCGTTTGTTGCATTTTCTTTTCCTATTGAGATATTGTCATGAATACTGCGGTTGAAAAGACCTGCATCTTGAAACACTGTCGCTAGAGATTTTCGTAAAGATTCACGATTGATCGAGCATATATTTATTCCATCAATGGAGATATGCCCAAAGCTAGGGTCATAGACGCGTTGCAGCAGATTGATTAATGTTGTTTTCCCAGCCCCTGTTGGTCCTACAATCGCGACAGTTTGTCCTGCTTTAATCTCAAAGGAAACATCAAAAATACCTTGAGAAGAATTTGGGAATTTATAGGTAACGTTGTGAAATTGTATTGCGCCCTTAACATTCTGGAGGTCAGGAAGATTTTGTGGTTCGTTATTATGAAAGGTTGAGTCTTCCATTTCAAAAAAATCTTGCAGTTTTGCTTGTGAGGATATCGCACAATTAATAAAATTGCTCATTTGATCTAGACGACTAATCATGAGTTGTGCAAACCCAACAAAAGCAACGACTTCACCTACCCTTAATTGACCTCTTGCTACAAAAAAAGCTCCAAGGAGAAGAACACAAACGATTGAAACTGTGGAAGCCATTCGATTTAATCCACTGGCGAGCGCCCACCAATTGAGAACAGGATTTTGTGCTTTAAGAAGGTCATTTGTATGTTGGTGCAGTATGGATGTTTCTTCTTTTATTCGGTTATAACTTTGTACAATAGAAACATTAGAGATTGAATCACTGACATGTTTAAAAAGATTATGATGATAGCATTCTACAGCGGCTTGTCCGCCTTTTGTTTTTCGCATCACTAAACGTGCAATTAATCCATAGATGATGGCAAGTACAACTAAGACTGTTGAAAGACGCCAATTCATACTAAAGGCTGTGGGGATGAGAACCAATAAAGCAACAAGCGTTGAGAGATGTTGGCGCATAAAATCAAGCCATATGCTTGACATGGCATCTATTGCGCGCAAAAGTGTATGGAGTGTGTTGGAAGTTCCGTGTTGTTGATGCCAAATTAAAGGCATGGCAATGATACGTTCAAAAGATTCTGTTAAAACCGTTAAACGGCGTCTATGGGCTAAGCGGTCTGCACTACGAGCCACAAGAATATAAGCGACAATATGGGAAAAACCAAAACAAACCCAAATGGCAAGGGTAGGGATAATCCCTGATTTTTCTGTAATGGAATCAATAACGTGTCCAAATAAAATAGGTTCTGCAATGGTGATAATCGCCAACATAATATTAGCGCTACAGATTAAAAGGGATGCATTTTTTTCTCTGTTTAGGTAAGTGAGAACACGTGCATATGTTTTGAATAAGGACACTGTTAATGATCTCCATTCGCTGTTAAGCGTAAAGGCGGTTGATTTTTATAACACTTAAATTTCTAGCTAATAAAATTTGAACGTTAAGAAAAGGCAATTTTGGATACTTATTGTAATATGGTGTGATAAAGCCAACGAGAATAGAAATTTTTGCGTTTATAAAGGCGTAAAAATCGATCAATAAAATTATCAGGACCCAAATTATCAGGTAAGGGAACTTTCATGGCAGGCGTGGAAATAAAAAAAGTTGAGACAGACGAAAATGGAATGCGTTTAGACCGTTGGTTTAAAGTGCACTATCCAGGACTTGGATTTGGAGCTTTGCAAAAATTATTGCGTTCTGGTCAGATACGGCTTGATGGTAGACGTGTTAAAGCTGATACGCGTCTTTGTATGGGGCAGTCTGTTCGTGTTCCGCCTCTCCCTCTTGATGATACACCAAGTCTTCCAATAACGGAAAAAACACTTCGTGGTCAGGATGATGGCGCTGTTTTGAAAAAAATGCTGCTGTATGAAGATCCAAAGATCTTTGTTTTTAACAAACCAGCGGGTCTCGCTGTACAAGGAGGCTCTGGTTTAACACGTCATATAGACAGCATGCTTGAAGTATGGCGCAATAAAAAAGGTGAAAAGCCGCGTTTGGTTCATCGTCTTGATCGCGAGACGTCCGGCGTACTTATTGTTGCACGGTCAAGAGGGGCAGCGCAGGCTTTAACAGCGGCTTTCAGAGCACGGGAAACAAAAAAGACTTATTGGGCGTTGGTTCGAGGTGTTCCTAAAAAAAAGCAGGACAAAATTTCAACATGGATGGTCAAAGATGTAACGGCACAAGGTGATAAAATGCGTGTTTGTGAACATGGGGAACCCGATTCACAGCATGCGGTTTCCTATTATCGCGTTTTAGACGCGCGAGGGCGGGCTCTTTCATGGCTTGAAATGGAACCTTATACGGGGAGAACACATCAGCTTCGTGTGCATGCTGCCCATATAGATCATCCGATCATTGGCGATTCAAAGTATTTTTTTTCTGATAGTAACTGGACATTACCAGGAGGTATTCAAAACCGCCTTCACCTTCATGCACGCCGTATTCGTATTCCTCATCCTTCAGGAGGCATATTGGATATCGTTGCTCCTTTACCCCCTCATATGGTTCAAAGTTTTAATCTTTTGTCTTTTAATGAGCGTGATGCTGAAACGGAATAAAAAAATTTATTTGTTCGTTTTTATTTCATATTGATTGTATTATTCTTTCTGGATAGAATATGCTTTTTATAATCTGAGCTGATGAGGCAGCTCCTTTGAATTATTTATAAGGGGCATATATTGGGGAGGCGTATCTATTGAGGAAGATCAATAAGATAAAATTTGAAGGATATTTACTGAAAAAGTAAGGAAAGTTTTTGATTTTTTTTATGGGGTATAATTGGAATCTTTTATAAGAACTTTTAACGAGAGAAGCTTCTTAAAAAGTCTTATTTTCAAGGAAGTTTATTCTATTATCAGTGTGGTTTAATATACCTATTTATAGATTTATGGTTTGTATCTTTTCTTATACAATGAGAACTGATGAGCAAAGTTTTCCTTTTAATGATCAATTATTCTTTTTCTTACTGAGTTTATCTAAAAGATTATCTTTTACAAAAAAAATAAGTTTTTGGAATCTTAATGCTTCAATGGCATGAATTTATCACATTGAAGAAACTACCATACCCAAAATTGGAGAAAAAGCGTTTGGTGTGTTTTATGGTTATTGAGGAGGGAAAACACGTTTTCTCCAGTGAAAAAACACATTTTTAAAGATTATGGACATGTTTCAAGAGGGGATAAATTGAAATGAGGAGCAACTGATGGGATCATTGTTGATTGACGTTAATAACGTCTCAAAAACATACCGCAGCATAAACAGTGTTACTGGTTTTACCAACAAAGTGGTTTCTCTTTTTAAGCCTACTTATTCAAATTATCAGGTACTGAAAGAGATTAGTTTTACTCTCTTTTCAGGGCAAGCACTCGCCATCGTTGGGCCTAACGGAGCGGGTAAATCAACATTGATTAAAATACTTTCTGGCATACAAGCTGCTGATGAGGGAGATGTTAAAGTCCTAGGTCTTCATCCTTATAATGCCCAAAAAAATCTGTTCAAATCTTTAGGAGTTGTCTTTGGTCATAAAAATTGCTTATGGTGGGATTTACCTTTACGCTACAGTCTGGACATGGTTCGTCCTTTATATGATCTTGAAGCACACTCTTTTCACCGCGATCTTAAAGAAATTATCGAGCTCTTGAATATTGAGCATATCATGGATAAGCCTGTGCGTATGCTAAGCCTTGGTGAGAGAGTAAAAAGCGAATTAGCATTTAATTTATCCTTTAGACCACAATTATTATTTCTTGATGAGCCGAGTATTGGTCTTGATATTACTTCTAAACATGAAATCAGGGAGCTGCTTAAAAAACTCAAAAAAGAGCGGGGTATAGGATATATCATCACCAGTCATGACATGGGAGATATTGATGGTTACGTCGATGATATCCTTCTTTTGCATAAAGGAAAAAAGCAGTTCCATGGCGATATTGATACATTGAAAGAGATGATCCCCTCATGTGTGAGAATAACACTTTTTTGTGAACATTTGCCAACAGCTTCAAAGCTTATAAAAGACATTGATGAACTTGCGATAAAATTATCTACTTCTTTTAAAGAAAAACACTTTAATGATGAAAAATGTACACTGGAGATTTCACTGTCGCGTGAAGATGTGCCACGTTTTATAAGAGAAATTGCAACAGAACTTAACTGTCCGTTCTCTGTATCCACTCCCTCACTTGAAGAGATGCTCCGTGTTAAATTTAAAGAATTTCTCTAATCATTGTTTTGCTTTCTTTCTCTTTAGCAAAAATGGATTGCTCACGATTCTCAGTGACAGGGCAATGTTTTTTACCGATGTTGTTATGGGGACGCTATCGCCTTTTGTCATTCAACTTCTGTTGTGGAATGCTCTTTTTTCTGATATGCGCGACAACATAAACGGTTTTGGCTTTCATGACATGATGTATTATTATGCCTTTGCCTTAATTTTCTCACGCTTAAATAATGGTTATGGCATCATTCAATCTTTCTCTCAGCATGTTAAAGAAGGAAAATTAGAAGTCTATCTCACCAAACCATTTAGTTACATGATGCGAATGCTATTTACTTTTTTGGGTGAAAGTGTGCTCTATGCTATACCTTTACTGGCTATTTTTGCTGTAAAGCTTAGTTTATCATATGAAAATATTTTAGGACTGGTCATCACTTTTCTGTTGTTTTTCCTCATTCTTGTTCTCTCGCAATTGCTGTGTTTTTTCCTCTCCTTTGCCATTGCCTTATTGAGTTTCTGGGTAATTGAATACAATATCTTGCTCTCTTTTAGTATTCTTAGTTCTGCGCTTTTGGGTGGTACTCTTCTACCCCCATCTTTTTGGCCAACATGGCTCATTCCCTTGATGCAGTTTAATCCTTATCGTTTCACCATATCGGCTCCTGCCGAATTTCTTTCAATGCATAATGTGAAGGTGTTTCAGCAATTTATTGTGGGCAGTGTTTTTTATATTTTGTGTCTTTTATTCTTCATTCAGATTGCTTGGAAAAAAGGGATGAAAGCCTATCATGGAGCGGGGGGATGAGGTGAAAACAATCCTTTACTTTATCAGCATGAATGTGCGCCGACAAATTGTTTACGGTAAAAATTTCACGGGAGAGTTTATTCTTTCTCTGTGCTATTATTTTATTCAATTCATCTTTATTGATAAAATCTCTCACTTTTCAGAAAACATTGGAAACTATAGCAGAGATGAAATTCATCTTATCTTTGTTGTCTTTATTTTGCTTGGGATATTTTTGAATATTTTTACCAGTTCTATTGAAACATTTTTTGAAAAAGTTGCAGAGGGTAAAATTGAAGGATATCTGACAAAGCCGGTTTCAGTTTGGCTGTTAATCCTGTTTGGTTGGTGCAAACCTCTCTATCTGATCAAGCTCTTTATTGTTTGTGTGAGTGCTTATTCATTTGTCTCGCTACCAGATATGTTAGAGATAAAGCTGAAATGGTTTTCTTTTATCGTTGCAATTGTTTGTGTTTTTATCATCAATTTATGTTTTTTCATGATGTTCAATTTTATAACATTTATCACCAGCCGTAAGATGCCTGTTGCCTATTTTCATGCAATGCTTTACCAACTTTCCTTTATTCCCATAGCAATTTATCCCTTAAATCTTGTGAAATGGCTGCTGTTTCTGCTGCCTCTAGTTTTTTCTGCTTCCTTGCCTGTGTCCCTGTTGCTTGGTAAAAATGAGTGGCATATCAGCTATCTTTGGTTGAGCACTTTTTTTTCCATTGCCATGACTTTTATAATCTATAAAAAAACAATTCGTAAATTTAACGGATTAGGGGGATGAGATGAAAGTCAGCCTGATCATAAAAATAAAGAAAATTGAATGACTAATTCTATTATATCGTAAAATATTGTTATTGATGCTGGTAGTGTAAGACAGATAAAATCTGTTCATAGGTGTTTTTTATGAGATATATTGACGAATAATATTGGCATGTTTTCACGAGCCGCTCGTAAGGGGTGTGAAACAGAAATTAGAGATTTAACGGACTTAATTTCAATCAATTTTTCTTTAAATTTAGATAATAGTTTGATGACTAAAACCAATGGCAAGATAGGGTATAATACCACTTCATGAGACGGGTCTGATTTGCTCTTTTTTACGGTTGTCGTGCTAGAAAACTATCAAAAATGGCTAGCAAGTTTTAATTCTCTTGTTTCTATTCTTTTTTCACTATTATTACAGAAATACTTTATTGATCATAGTATAGTTTTTATCAGTTGTTTTGATTAGAAAGAATATATATTTCTTTTATTTTTCTTAAAGGGTGGCGTTATATTAATATTAAAAAGCCATGATCGTGAAAGATAATAAACTTAAATTGAAGTTATTTCGCGATTTTTTTAAAAGAGAATGTTTATAAGATCATTGAAATATGTAATAGCTTTATTGCTTAAATTTAGCGCATCTATCAATGTTATCTCTTGTATTATTTTGTTTAATTTTTTTAATCAAAGAATTAAGCCGATGCTTAACAAATTAACATATTTAAAAAACATGTATTATATGAATAATAAATATTACATAGTATAAAATGATAATTAAAATAGAGATATTAATTAGTTTTCGTATTATATTCTTATTATCATAATATAAATATACATTATAAATAATTAATACTCTGTTTTTTGTTTAGATGGCACAGTAAAAAATATTTTATTAATATAATAGGGTTATGATGAAAATATTTAAGTATTGTATATTATGTGTTGTTGCGGTCGCTATTTTTTCATAGATTTTAGGTGCTCATGCCAATTCTTTCAATGATAGATTTCAAAATACTAGCTTTATTTCTATAGTGACACAAAAAAATGGGATTCGTAGGGTTGTTAATATGATTATGAGCCAATTGGGAGGACAAAGCGCTGAGAAAAATGTCTCAAAATTCGCGGCTTTAATGGGGATGGAGACGGTGATTTTTGGTTTAATTGCATATCTTGTATATTTCTTTACTAGAAAACCGCCAAATCTTAATAGAGCGACGGGTGGAAAAACATTCGGTGCTCTTGTTTATAGTACATGGGCTTTTAATCCTTGATAAATTTTAAATTGTTTTATTATTGAATGTTTTATATTAAAGAAACTGTGTTTAAATACCACAGTTTATTTATTTTGCAATCTGAATGATATTGGTAAATTTATCCTTTTATATCCTTAAGATATTATTTTGGAAAAGAGTAATATAGGCTGCTTTTTAAAGTTACTTAAATTTTTTCCTCTTCATAATGTGTATTTGAGCTAAGTTTGTGGTTGATATTTTTTCTACGATGAAAATTCATATGCCTTAATTGAGATATCTATAAACTGTGCGTATCCATTCAAAAATATAAGGGAATACAATCTGACAGTTATTGTGAATTTTATTTTGATGAAGTAAAAAGGCATAGTGATGGGTCTTACAAATATTTGTAAAAATGCTTTTATTGGCAGCTTTTAGTCTCTTTGTGGTTTACAATTTTTTTAATCATTTTATCTTAAGCAAAGAGAATGTGGATTTAGTTCTATTTTCTCGATTTTATTTGAGAGGGATGGAGTTATACGAATGCCAAAAAAAGTCATGATCGTGGAAGATAATGAGCTTAATATGAAGTTATTTCGTGATCTTGTAGAAGCGAGTGGCTATGAAACCGTTGAAACACGTAATGGTCTTATGGCATTAGATTTGGCGCGTTCATCGATGCCTTCTCTTATCCTTGTGGATATTCAGTTGCCGGAAGTCTCTGGAATAGATGTTATTAAACAATTAAAAGAAGATGATGAATTGAGATCAATCCCTGTTGTTGCTGTAACAGCCTTTGCTATGAAGGGAGATGAAGAACGAATTCGTGCCAGTGGATGTGAAGAATATATGTCAAAGCCCATTTCCGTTCCTCATTTTATTACAATGGTAAAACATTTTGTGGACTAAAGTTTTTGTCAAGCGATGAGAGAAAAAGACATCGAAGAGTCTATGAGATTGTTAAAGTTATAATATAAAACATTTCTATGCTTTAGCGCGTTGGTATATTTAGGTTACCAAAACAGGCTTTCAAAGTTGAAATGAAGTTTTGATTTTTTCAGTCTATTCTTCTTAGCTTTGTCTTAAGATAAGAAGTTTTTTACATTTTTGTTTTCTTGTCGTTGGTATAGTTTTTTCTACATTTATCTAAAAGTTTGTTTTAGCAAAAAGAAAAAAGCCCCGATAAAAACGGGGCTCTATATATTGCATAAAATATTGTACAAAAATCGAAATTAACGTTTTGAAAATTGGAAGGAACGACGCGCTTTTGCTTTACCGTACTTTTTACGTTCAACGACACGGCTATCGCGAGTAAGAAATCCACCTTTTTTCAAAATTGGGCGAAGTTCTGGTTCGTAATAAGTTAACGCTTTGGAAATACCATGGCGTACAGCACCAGCTTGTCCAGAAAGACCTCCACCTGCAACGGTTGCAATAATATCAAATTGGGTATCTCTATTTGTTGCAACAATTGGTTGACGAAGAATCATTCTTAAAACAGGGCGCGCAAAATATTTGTCAAATTCCTTGTTGTTAATGGTAATTTTTCCAGAACCTGGTTTAATCCATACACGAGCGACAGCATCTTTACGTTTTCCTGTTGCATAGGCACGCCCTTGTGAATCAAGCTTTTGCACATGGACAGGAGCGACATTTTCATGAGCTTCCACAGTATTTGTTACGACACTGAGCTCAGCAAGAGAATTAATTTCAGCCATAATCAAGCAATCCTTTTGTTTTTGCGGTTTAAAGCACTAACGTCAAGAGACTCGGGCTGCTGTGCTTCATGTGGATGTTGGTTTCCAGCATAAACACGGAGATTCTTCAATTGACGACGACCAAGGGGACCACGCGGAATCATGCGTTCTACAGCTTTTTCAACAACGCGTTCGGGAAAGCGTCCTTCAAGAAGTTGGCGTGCTGTACGTTCTTTGATTCCACCAATATAGCCGGTATGCCAATAATATTTTTTATCCGTATATTTTTTGCCGGTAAGAGCTATTTTATCAGCATTGATGATAATAACGTTGTCACCATCATCAACATGTGGTGTAAATGTAGCTTTATGTTTACCACGTAAGCGGTTTGCAACGAATGTGGCAAGACGACCTAAAACAAGGTTTTCTGCGTCAATAATAACCCATTTTTTTACCACTTCAGTTGGCTTTTGTGAAAAAGTTGCCATAGAAGTATCCTTTATTAAAGCCCTTGTACTATGAGGGCATTTTGATTGTTTGCGTTGAAAATTGTTATCACAGCGAAAATATTTAACGCGTCTTATCTGCTCTGATATAATGTCTTTCGTTTAACGTCAAGAGAAAATAAAAACTTTATAAAACAGTATTTTATAAGAGAGGTATTATAATACCTTATTGAAATAAGTTTATGAAGAATTCGGATAAGTTGCAGCGGAGATTCGCAAATATCGCAGACTTGAGCCTTATAAACATAAAGGTGTTAAGCATGCTGATTAAATTTAAAATGAATGTTGCAAAAGGTTATTTTATCTTTAACGTATGATTGTATTTTATCGATCTTCATTATAATATAAATAATAATGCAGTCGTCTCGTTATTTTCTCAATGTTGAATCTTCTGCTTGTGGTCAGGCTTGGTTAGATGCTCTTGATATTCAAGGGATCAATAACGCGCGCGCTATTGCTCAAAAGTTTGGTTTCCCAGATCAGTTAGCACGAGTCCTTTCAGCAAGAGATGTCGATGAAGCTGAGGCTGTTGCTTTTATTAATCCAACACTGCGCGCACTTATGCCTGATCCAGAAAGTTTTATCGATATGCAATGCGCAGCAGAGCGCATCGTAAAGGCTATTCTCAATCAAGAACAGGTTGCAGTTTTTGGTGATTATGATGTGGATGGTGCTTGTTCATCAGCACTTATAGCACGATTTTTTCGTTATTTTGGGCTTGAAGTCAAAATTTATATTCCTGATCGTATTGTTGAAGGTTATGGGCCGAATGAACAAGCAATGAGAATGCTTGTGGAAGAAGGTGCTCGTTTAATTATTACCGTTGATTGTGGGGCAAACAGTCCAGATGCCGTAAGAGCAGCAAGGCTTGCAGGTGCTGATGTTGTGATTTTAGATCATCATCAAATGTCAGAGGTTCATCAAGAAGCCGTTGCTCTTGTCAATCCTAATCGTCCTGATGATTTTTCTGGACAAGGGCATTTATGTGCAGCAGGCGTTGTCTTTATTACGTTAGCGTGGGTTCATCGTTTGCTGCGGAAAAAACAATTCAAAGGGGGGCTTCCTGAGCTTCTCAGTATGCTTGATCTTGTTGCTTTGGCAACCATATGTGATGTTGTTCCATTACAGGGGGTTAATCGCGCTTTTGTGGTAAAAGGACTTCAAGTTGCTCGTTCTATGCACAATCTAGGGATAGCGGCTTTAACAAAGGTAGCGCGGATAGGGGAGCCACTGAATAGTTTTCATTTAGGTTTTTTATTAGGTCCTAGAATTAATGCAGGAGGGCGTATTGGCGATCAAGCTTTAGGAGCGCGTTTGCTGAGCTGTGAGAGTAAAGATGAAGCGGACAAAATAGCAGAACAATTGGATCAGCTTAATCAAGAACGTCAAGAAATGGAGAATATTCAATTAGCACAAGCGGAATCTTATATTGCTTCTCTTTATCAAGATCAAAAAACACCGTTATCACTTGTCATTTCTCATCAAGAATGGCATCCGGGGATTATTGGTATTCTTGCATCTCGCCTCAAAGAGCGTTTTTTTTGTCCTGTTTTTGCTATTGCTTTGAAAGAAGATGGAAGGGGTGTGGGGTCGGGACGCTCAATTAATGGCATAGATTTAGGCGCACTCGTTCGTGAAGCCGTTACACTTAATTTATTAGAAAAAGGAGGGGGGCATGGTATGGCAGCAGGAATTACAATTCAATCAACAAAAATTGAAGCTTTTCAAAAATGGTTAGAAGATAAAGTTGCTGGAATGGTTTCACAATTACATGCAAAAAAGTCTCTTAGTATAGATGGTTCTCTTTCTGCTTCTGGTGTCAATCAAGAACTCTTTGAGTTGCTTGAAAAAGCGGGGCCTTTTGGGACTGGGAATACAACACCTGTTTTTGTTCTTCCTTCTCATCGATTAATGAATCTATCTGAAGTTGGTAAAGGACACCTTCGCCTCATTGTATCTAATGTGGAAGGCAAAAAACTACAAGGAATAGCTTTTCGTGCTGTCGGGACAGCACTTGGTGATTTTTTGTCGAGAAATATTGGGGAAATAATTCATTTAGCGGGTCATCTTAGTTTGAATTATTGGAATGGAACGATCAATCCGCAACTGCGCGTGATTGACGCTGCTGCAGTGGTTTAAGAAATATTCTTAAATGTCTAAATTAGAAGCAAAAGTAGAATTTTCTTGTATGAAACGAAATCGTGCCTCTGCTTTTGTTCCCATAAGACTTTCTACAGTTTTTTTTGTTTCTTGCATTTCCATGGTATCAATAGAAATACGCAGCAATGTACGCTTTTGAGGATGCATCGTCGTTTCTTTAAGTTGTTCTGCACGCATTTCACCCAGTCCTTTAAAACGCCCAATTTCAATTTTAGCTCTTCCTGTAAATTCAGTTTTGAGTAGTTCATCCTTGTGGATGTCATCGCGTGCATAAGCAACTTTTCCTCCTTGTGATATTCTATAAAGAGGAGGAACGGCAAGATATAAATGTCCTTGATGAATAAGGTCGGGCATCTCTTGAAAGAAGAAGGTAATGAGCAATGATGCGATATGAGCACCATCAACATCAGCATCTGTCATGATGATAATACGTTCATATCTGAGATCTTTTTCACGATATTTAGAGCGTGTTCCACATCCAAGAGCAAGAATAAGATCGCTAATTGTTTGGCTTGAGTTCATTTTTTCATGGGCCGCACTGGCGACATTGAGGATTTTACCACGAAGAGGTAAAATTGCTTGGTTTGCTCTATTTCTTGCTTGTTTGGCTGATCCTCCCGCAGAATCCCCTTCAACAATGAATAATTCAGCACCCGCAGCATGGTTTTGGCTACAATCTGCAAGTTTACCGGGTAGGCGTAATTTACGGACAGCCGTTTTTCGACTTATTTCTCTATCTTGACGTCGTTTAACGCGTTCTTCAGCACGTTCAATAACCCAATCAAGAAGCTTTGTTGCTTCTTGTGGGGAATTTGCCAACCAATGATCAAAAGGATCGCGGATTGCGTTTTCAACAAGACGCTGTGCTTCAATGGTTGCTAATCGATCTTTTGTTTGTCCAACAAATTCAGGATTACTGATAAAGACTGAAAGTATTGCGACTGTTGAAATCATAATATCGTCAGATGTAATGATGGTTGCGCGCTTATTTCCTATTAACTCAGCATAGGACTTCAATCCACGTAAAAGAGCTTGACGCAGTCCTATTTCGTGTGTTCCCCCTTCTCCGGTAGGAATAGTATTACAGTAAGATTGGATACAAGAATCCCCCCATGCCAAGCGATGGCCCATTCAACCGATCCATGGCCATTACTTTGTTGTGTTTTGCCAGAAAAAACCTCTGACGTTACGCGATATTCATCTTTTAGTGATGAAAGTAAATAATCTTTCAACCCATTGGGAAAATGAAAAACCGCTTTTTCAGGAATATTTTTTACACCTTCAAGTATGTCGGGATCACAAGTCCAGCGAATTTTTACACCGCCAAAAAGATAGGCTTTGGAGCGCGCCATCTTATAAATTTTTTCTGGATCAAAAGTTGCTTTTTCACCAAAAATTTCATGGTCAGGATGAAAACGAACACGCGTACCACGGCGATTATAAATATCCCCCAAATCTTCCAATTCAGATTGAGGGATCCCCCGTGAGAAGCGTTGTCGATAAAGTTTTCGTTCTCGTGCTACTTCGACTTCCATATCATCTGAAAGAGCATTGACGACAGAAATTCCTACGCCATGAAGTCCACCTGCGGTTTGATAAGCTTTTCCATCAAATTTTCCACCTGAGTGGAGTTGTGTCATAATAACTTCAAGAGTAGATTTGTCCGGCATTTGAGGATGATTTTCAACAGGAATACCGCGTCCATTATCTGTAACGGTTATATAACCGTTTCTCTCTAATGAAACCTCAATGGAGTCTGCATAACCTGCAACAGCTTCATCCATCGCATTATCAATAATTTCGGCAAATAAATGATGAAGTGCTTTACTGTCTGTTCCACCAATATACATTCCAGGGCGTAAACGTACAGGCTCTAACCCCTCAAGTACGCGAATAGAGAGAGCATTATACTCGTCTTCTTGCGTATTTTTTGCACTTTTTTTTGAAATCATTGCTTTTGATTTCGTTGGAGACTGCAGAGTACTTTCTTTTGTATTTACCCGAGATTGAGCTTTATTTAAAACACTAAAAAGATCCTTGTTGTTATCACTCATAGCGTTTAACTATCTACCTCATAAAATATAATCTTCATTAAAATAAGTTTTATGCCTGTTTTTTATTTAAAAATCAATGAACTTAGGAAACATCAATTGTTGGACCAAAAATTTTTTCAAAAGCTTGTTTGAGAGCAATATCAACATCATGCATTGTTACAGAACACCCTAAATCAAGAAGGCTGGTTACACCGTGGTTTGCAATTCCACAAGGAACAATTCCTGAATAATGCGCTAAATTAGGATTAACATTGATAGAAACGCCATGAAAACTTATCCATTTACGTACGCGAATACCAATAGCCGCAATTTTATCTTCGGAAGAAAGCTCTTTTTGTTTTGATGGATAATGAGACTGTCTAACCCAGACACCAACGCGATCTTCTCTGCGTTCCCCTTTAATATTAAAGTTTGCAAGCATCTGTATGATCCATTCTTCTATTGCACTAATGAAAGCACGGATGTCTTGTTTTCGACGTTTTAGATCGAGCATAATATAAGCAATACGCTGTCCTGGACCATGATATGTAAATTCACCTCCTCGCCCTGCTTCATATACAGGGAATAAATGAGGTGATAAAAGATCCTTTTTATCTGCACTCGTACCCGCCGTATAAAGGGAAGGGTGTTCAAGAAGCCAAACTTGTTCATGGGCAGTTTTTGCAAGAATTTTTTCTACACGTTCTTGCATATAATGCAGCGCTTCAGGATACTCGACCAAATGATCACTTATTTTCCATTCAACAGGTGGATTTCCTAAAATTGCATTAAAATGATGTGATAAGTGATTACGATCGCTATGTTTTAATTCAAATGTCATTGGCTATATTTATCTTAATGTTTTTAGTTTATATTATAACTTAAAAAATAACAAGAACGTAAGATTAAGAGACAATTGATAAGAAGTGCAATGAATTTTATTAAAAAAATTATTATATTTATTTTACCATTTTCCTGTTGCACCACCACCACCTGATGATCCACCGCCACCTCTAAAGCCTCCTCCTCCTGAATGTCCACCAAAGATTCCGCCATAGCCTCTACTGCTTGCATTTAAATTTAGAAACCAAGGTGTGAAGATAAACCCCATCCAAAGATATTTTCGTGGACCTACTTTTTTACCAAAAATCATGGCAAGAAGGGGTAAACCAAAGATGATAAAGAGAATGAGAAACATGATTGTATTTATAATCATTTCTTCTTTTTCAGCTTGTTTACGTTGTTCTTCAATAATTTTAGCTTTTTGATTGATTCGAAAAGAAAAGTCAGCATCACTTTGTGTGATCACTTTGATAATTGCATGAACCGCTTCAACAATTCCTTTTTGATAATTTCCTTCACGAAAATTAGGAATCATAAAGCTATTAATGATGACAGAGGAAATGGCATCTGTTAGTTCTCCCTCCAGACCATAGCCTACTTCAATACGTGCTTCACGTTCATTGGGGGCAATGACGATTAATACGCCGTTATTGATCTGTTTTTGACCTAACTTCCATGTACGAAAAAGGGAATTGCTGTATGTCTCTATATCATTGCCCGAAAGAGTAGGGAGGGTTACAAGAACAATTTGATCTCCTGTTTTTTTCTCGAGTGTTGTAAGCTTTTCCGTTAAATTTCTTTTTGTTGTATGATCGAGTAAATGAGCCATATCGTTGATATAGCCAGTTAAGGGAGGAAACTTCGTGTGCGCGTAAGTGACATCCCAAAATGAGATGATCAGATAGAGAATGCTCAAAGGGATCCATAAACGTAGAAAAATATGACGTTTTATGGAGTATTGAAATAACTTCATTAATTAAAATTAACCTTTGGTGTTTGTTGGTTCTCCGTATCGATGGTAAAAGTTGGCATAGGTTTAGCATCACGAAACCATAATTTAGCCCAAATCATTGTTGGCATTGTTTTGAGTGCTGTATTATAGGCCCGGACTGTTTCGATATAATCACGGCGTGCAACGGAGATACGATTTTCAGTTCCTTCTAGCTGTGATTGAAGAGCAAGAAAGTTCTGGTTTGCTTTAAGATCTGGATAGTTTTCGACAACTGCCATAAGCCGAGAAAGTGCACTTGATAAATTGGCTTGATTGTTGAGATATTGCTTTATTACTTCCGGATTATTCAACATATCAGCATTAATATTGACTTGCGTTGCTTTGGCACGCGCTTCAATGACATTTGTAAAAACAGCTTGTTCATGGGCTGCGTAAGCTTTAACTGTTTCCACGAGATTGGGAATGAGATCTGTACGGCGTTGATACTGATTGAGCACTTCACTCCATGCAGCTTGTGCTTTTTCTTCATTTGTTGGTATTGTATTAAATCCGCAGCCACTTAAAAATGGTATTAAAAACGCCAAGAAAAGAGCGATTGAAAATTGTCTTAACATTTTAATTGCAGGGTAAGAAAATACGGTTGAAGCAATTTGTAAATTAAACATAAAAATATCTCCACAGCTATCTTATGTATTATATAGGATATATCTTCTCAGTAAAAAGTATTTTAAAATTTTTTAATATAAACTCGTTGATAAAAAAATTATATTGCATACATTTTTAGTTTCTTACCGTCTTGCGTTGTTATAGAAATAATTGCGTTGTTATAGAAATGATAATGTTCTTCTTATAACTTATAAAAGTATATGTTTATCCTAAATAACAGAATGCAATAATAAGGTAAGGTTAGTATTTGGTGATTTATCTCACCTTTATTTCTGAAATTAATTGATCTTCGAGATATAATTCTATTTTATCGAATGGGGAAAGTTTACCCACGCCTTGTGGAGTGCCTGTATATATGATATCTCCACTCTTTAACTGAATGTAGTGACTTACAAATGATATTATTTTCTCAAAACTAAAGATCATATTTTTCGTATTGCCAAGTTGCCTTGTTTCACCGTTCAGCTTCATTTCAAAGGTTATTGGGTCATTTATTTTTTCTTTGTTTATGAAGTTAGAAACGTATGCGGCTCCTTTAAATCCTTTAGACAAAAGCCAAGGGAGCTTTTTTTCTTTTAATTTTGTTTGTAAATCTCTCGCGGTTAAATCAAGACCTATGGCTACGGCATCATAACATTTTTCAGCTTCTATCTCATCAGCCATAAAGGTGTCCTTTGAGATTCTAAGGACAATTTCAGTTTCGAAATGGATTTCTTTAGAAAAATTAGGGAGCTCAATTTGATTTCCTAAGATGAGTGAACTGTTAGGCTTGCTAAAGATAACGGGTTCATCTTCAACAATATTGCCAAGTTCATGAGCATGTTCTACATAATTGTATCCGACGCAATAAATACTATTAATCATAGGATAACCCCTAAACTTTCTTTTTCTTTGTACTGGAAAGATATAATTGTGTAAACAACATCTTTTCTCAATAGTTCAGAAGTAAGTTTTGATAGCATTCATTAATTTGGGCTATAGCTTTGAACATGCGTTTTTTGATTAAATGAGATAAGAAAGAATTTTATTCTTCGTGGGGGATCTCGAAGTGCATGTTATTCTAAAAAGAGGTGATGAGCCAAAGAAAAAGTGATAACACTTTAGGCTATAATCATTTAAGTATATTTAGTGAAGTCATTGGATGACTATCTATTTAAGTCCTTAGAGTTATCGAGGTTTTTTCCAAATGTATTTTCTATATATTTGAATATATTCAAATGAATGCTTTGTTTTATTTTTAATACTATCATATATCGTTTGATCTATGTGTAAGAAAATAGTTCTCATTGATTGAACATATACAGATTTAAACTAAGAGAATCTTCCGATATGCAGGTCTCTAATTCAAGATAAGAAACACTATATTATTATAAATCAATATATTTTCTATTTTTACAACTCACAGCCTTTGTTGTATTTGTCGTTAAATATTCTTTGGATATTGTAGGGAATGTTTTGTTAAAGTATTCCTATTTAAAGAGTTGTTATAGTTTGGGGTTTTATAGAAGAGGTAATAATGTTAGCATTATACTTTAATTAAAAAAGAAAGAAAATTATGACGATTATACTAAAACCGGGCGGGGTAACGCTTAGCGAACTTGAAGCTATTTATTTTAATGGTGAAATTAGTAAACTTTGTAATGATACGCATTCAGCTATCGAGAAAGGGGCACAGCGCATAGCTGAAATTGCTGCTGGAAGTGAGCCGGTGTACGGTATTAATACTGGTTTTGGGAAGTTAGCTTCCATTAAAATTGATGCGGACAAGGTCGCTGTTTTACAGAGAAATCTTATTTTGTCTCATTGTTGTGGGGTAGGAGATCCTCTCGCTAAAAATATTGTACGTTTGATGATGAGTTTAAAGCTTATCTCTTTAGGAAGAGGGGCTTCTGGGGTTCGTCTAGAATTGGTCAACTTGCTGGAAAATATGCTTGCAAAGGGCGTCATTCCTGTTATCCCAGAAAAAGGATCTGTTGGTGCTTCAGGTGATCTTGCTCCACTTGCTCATATGGCGGCTGTTATGATGGGAGAGGGAGAAGCGTTTTTTCAAGATGTTCGTATGAGTGGAGCTCTTGCGTTAGAGAAAGCGGGTTTGTCCCCTATTATTTTAGAAGCGAAGGAAGGTCTCGCTCTTATTAATGGGACACAGGCATCAACAGCACTTGCACTTGCTGGTCTTTTTCGAGCTTATCGGGCATTGTGTGGTGGATTGTTAGCAGGGGCTTTGACAACAGATGCTATCATGGGGTCAACAGCGCCATTTCATTCTGATATCCATATTTTACGAGGGCATTATGGGCAGATTGCCGTATCGAAAACATTAGAAGAGCTTGTAGGGGATTCAGAAATTCGTGCAGCACATTTACATGGTGATGAGCGTGTCCAAGATCCTTATTGTATACGTTGCCAGCCACAGGTTATGGGGGCATGTTTTGATATTTTGCTCGCGGCTGCAAAAACACTGATTATTGAAGCAAATGCTGTTACAGATAATCCGTTGATTTTAAGGAATGGTCAGGTTGTATCAGGGGGGAACTTTCATGCTGAGCCTGTAGCATTTGCTGCTGATCAGATTGCACTTGCTTTATGTGAAATAGGATCTATTTCTCAACGGCGTATTGCTCTTATGGTTGATCCAGCAGTTTCTTGTGGTCTTCCTGCTTTTTTAGCACACAATGCAGGTCTTAATTCAGGTTTTATGATTGCTGAAGTAACAGCAGCAGCTTTAATGTCTGAAAATAAGCAAATGGCTCATCCGGCTTCTGTTGATTCAACACCAACTTCAGCTAATCAAGAAGATCACGTTTCAATGGCTTGCCATGGCGCTCGTCGGCTGTTGGTAATGAGCGAAAACCTTTTTACAATTATTGGCATTGAAACGCTTATTGCTGCACAAGGAATTGAATATCGTTCTCCTTTAAAAACAAGTATTCTTTTGCAGTCTATTATGAAATGTTTACGCGAAAATATTGCGTCTCTTAAGGAAGATCGCTATATGGCACCAGATCTTCATCAAGCACATATACTTGTAAGTGAAGGGACTTTATTATCTGTTTTACCAGAAACAATTTTTCCCTCATTCAGTGTTTAATAATATTTTTTTAAGGCAATGAGGAAGGGCGGATATTGAATTTTGAAACTTCCTCATACAAAAATATAAAAGAGCAATACTATATTTGAATTATTTAATAATTTATGTATTTATTTATTGTATGTAGCTTCTGTTTCTAGCAAACTAGATATTTTATAGTGATCTGAAACTATTATTAAAAATTTACAAAAACTATAAAATTAAAGGTCCTATATTTTCTTAATTTTTATCAGAAATTTTAATATAAATTAAATAATAATTATAAATTATATAATTGTAATATTATACTTTTATAAGTATAAAATTACATTATAGTATTTATTTTTAAGTAAAAATAAAAAATGTATTTCATATTCCTCTTATTTGTTAATGATTTATGGGTTTTATATTTCATTTTTGATATTTTAAGTAAAAAAGGAGAAAGAAATGTTTAAAAGTGCTAGATTATGTGTTTTAATAACAATTCTTTTTTGTTTTTCACAAACTCTTGAGGTTCATGCAAATTTTAGAAGCGCTAGCTCTCCAGAGAAAATTTTTATTATGATCGTGGCTCAAGAGAAAGAGCCTTTTGTTATGGAAAAAAACAAAGGTTTCATTTCTATTTTAGGAAAAACTCCCAGAGACAAGGAGAGAGCGATTTTCGGACCAACAGTCAAAGATGCTATGTTTACCATATATTTTTTTTTCATTGGAAAGCTTGTCGTTAGGGCAGTTGGAGCCTTTAAAAGATGGGCTTTAGATACACTTTCTCATACTTTTGAAAATTGGCGAGATTCGCTTTATCACTGATTGAGCTATTTAATTAGCGTAAAAAATTTGTTTTATGGGCCCCAAGAGCATTTTCTTAAAATAACAAAAAAATTCATTGTATGCATAGTTAATGCACCGGTTGCGAATTTTTAGGCTTCTATTTCAATGCATCGAAATAGAAGCCTTAAGAGTTTATACTCTATGTAAAGCTAATTTTCTTTGTAAAAAACTAGAGAATACGAAATGAATTAAATGACAATTATAAAAAAATTCATTATCACGTTATTCCAATAAAATAATATGAAATTGCAAGCTTATAAAAGCTGAATGATTCACAATAAAATTATTTTTAAAATTATTTTTTCATTGTTTAGAGCAAAGTGTTGGACTGCTGGTTTACGATGTTTTTTGAAATATATTCGTGAAAGAAACATGAGGCTTTATTAATCATAAAGCTGTTATTGTGGTGTGGGTTTTGTAAGCCTTTCAATAAAGAAGGAAAAAAATGGCAATAAATGAACTGAAACGAGGGATGAGTAAGCGCCAAGTTATTTTTTTAGCTCTTGGTTCTGCTATTGGAACAGGCCTTTTTTATGGGTCAGCTCAGGCAATTAAGCTTGCCGGGCCCAGTGTTTTGATTGCCTATTGTATTGCTGGTTTAGCTATTTTTATGGTTATGCGGGCTTTAGGTGAGATGATACTCCATAATCCATTACCTGGTTCTTTTGCTCGTTATGCAGCAAATTATATATCGCCATTGGCAGGTTTCTTAACGGGATGGACATATGTATTTGAGATGATTCTTGTTGGTTTGGCTGATATTACAGCTTTTTCCACTTATATGGGCTTTTGGTATCCTGATGTTGCTCCTTGGGTATGGGCACTGAGTATTACATTAATCATCACCGCTATTAATTTAGCTGCTGTAGAAGTCTATGGTGAACTAGAGTTTTGGCTGTCTTCTATTAAAGTTATTGCTATCATTGCGATGATTATTTTAGGGATAGTCATTATTTTCTTAGGGTGGGGTGAAGGTACCGATTCTTCCACTGTTACGGTTCATAATTTATGGAACAATGGTGGTATTTTTCCTAATGGTTGGTTTGGTTTTTTAGCTTGCTTTAGTGTTGTTGTCTTTGCTTTTGGTGGTATAGAAATCATTGGCATGGCAGTCATGGAAGTTCAAAATCCTCATCAAACGATTTCAAAGGCAATTAATTCTACTCCAGTTCGTATTTTGCTTTTTTACGTTATGACGTTAGCTATTTTGATGTCTCTTTATCCTTGGAATGAGATTGGTCTTATGGATAGTCCTTTTGTATCCATTTTTGAAAATCTTGGGATTTCATATGCGGCAAATATTTTAAATATTGTTGTTGTTACAGCGGCTATTTCAGCAATGAATAGTGGAATGTACGGTGCTTGTCGTATGATACATGGTTTATCGCAGGAAGGTTATGCTTTAAAGAAGTTTCAATATTTATCAAAAAACGGTATACCAGTTTTTATTATTTTGATGATCTTTGTTATTTTTCTTCTTGGTGCTGTCCTTAATTATTTTTATCATGAAAAGCTTTTTTTTCTTATTGCAGCAATGGCAACATTTGCGACGGTTTTTGTTTGGATGATGATTCTACTTTCGCAAATTTTTATGCGAATTAAGATGCCTAAAGAAGCACAGCATGATTTAAAATTTCCAATTCCATTTTGGCCAATAGGATCGATTTTTTCTATTTTATTTATGGTCTTTATTTTTATTCTCTTATGGTATTTTGATGAGACGCGCCCTGTTTTAATTGTTGGTGTTAGTTGGATTTCTTGGCTTGTGGTTTGTTTCTATGCCCTTAAAATTTATCATTCAAAGAAGAAGCTAAAAATAAATAAAGATTACGCTGAAAAATAGCTGATGGCATAAAGGAAATAGGTGGTTGAGTGTTATTATCTAAGGATTGAATAAACTAGATCGAAGTGAATCTGCTCGTTATCATTTTTTTAGAAGTTTTTGTGAATTATTGCTTATGATAACGCCCTCATCATATAAATATTAGCTGCTGTTTGATGATGGCGGGTGCTCTCAATGAGGCGCTTCATGCTAAATGCCTAAAAATATCAATAGATTTTACTAGATACAAGATTATAGGGAAATATTTTTTTATTTATTAATGAAGTTCTATTTAATTAAATGGGTATTACAAGAATTATTTTATTGTTTAATTTATGTTTTTTTACCTACACTCAACTGAGCCGATAGCTTACGTTGTAAGGTTTTTTAAAAATTAATTTTTAAAATTTTGTTATTTAAAAAGTCGATAGCCTTAGAACAAAAAATTTTGTGGATGGTGCAACAGTAAAAAACGAGCAAGCTCAATACGGATATGTTAGAGGCATCTTGAATAGCCAATGAAGTCAAAGCAAAGGCAGAATCTGAAGTGTTTAGTAAAATAGGAAAAGAGTAAAGCTGTAGCAATAGAAAAGGTTACACAAGAATCTAAAGGTCGTTTAGATGATTAAAAACAATTAACCAATGGTGCGAAATTGATAGCGGAAGAGGTAAAGAAGGTTTCTAAAAAAAACTAAAAGAAGGCAGTACGGTTGGAAACAGTAAGCGGATGAAGTCCAAAAATTGCTAAGGAATCGAAAAATACAGCATATTTTACCAAACATGGATGCCGTAGTAAGCATCATGTAGTGATTATAAAGCGTGGAATAAAGCTCAAGATGCGAAGGGAGTAGAAAATAGCGCTAAGGTTAAAACAGGTTTAGCGGAAATGACAGAAAAAGAAACTGATAAAATAGTAGAGCAAGCCGATAATCAAGCCTATGAAACCGATATGATGCTAATCGAAAAAGTGATGTTGATGTGCACTTTGAACTCTCTGCTTGGATGCGTGGTAAATAAGCAAGTTTCTCATGTTGCTTGGTGACCCATTTATTGGAAAAATAAGACTTTATTATCGTTAACCCAAACCTAGCAAGAGAGATTTTAAAATATAATAAGAAAGGTGAACACTTGTGGGGATGGAAATATAATTAGAAAAAGAACGACAAAACAGACAAAATTTACAGAAGCAGAAAAAATGCTTTAAGAAATGATGTATACCTATCAAAAAATGTTACGCTTTATGAAAAGGAGTGAATTTTTATTGATTCTTGATTTTTCTCCTCTCATGAATGCAATAGGTAATGTTTTTGCATATTTAAAATAGTGGTTTTCAAAGAATTATATATTCCCAATCTTTTCTTAAAATCATTAAAAACAATTTAAAAAGAGGTTTTGATTCGTAATAATTGATGAAAACTTCAAAAGTATTTGTTAGATTCATGAGAATGTTTTTTTTACGCTTATTTGATATGGCTGAAACATTAGACGTATTTACAGCATTCTTGTCTTTTATAAGAATTAGCAAAAAATAAGTACTCGTTGATATGGGAAACAAGGTCGTGAAATGCTACTCTTCAAACCAAAAGATAGCATGCTTTTTAAGAAAAGAATCCGATTCTTTCTGCTGGAGTTTCACAATAAAAACTTCTGATTCATTTAGACGTGAAGTTGTTGGTATGTTTGTTAGAAACCTAGAGAAGTTTATAACATAACTGATAATTGGCTGAAATTATCAATATTAAAGAAATTCGGTAAAAGAACGATATGCTCCGCATAATAACTATCAAGGAATCCTATTCCCTTACGTTTATTAACGAATCCCTCACCTCTTAAAACATACATAAAATCAGCAAGTTAAATAAGAAGAAAAAACATATGGTGGGCGATGAGAGACTCGAACTCCCGACATCCTCGGTGTAAACGAGGCGCTCTACCAGCTGAGCTAATCGCCCAATATAATGATCAACAACTGAGTAGGACCTCTTTAAGGAAAAATTTTTCTAAACGCAAGAATAAAGATGGTATTTGATAATTTTTTTAAAAAATGCATAATCCTTCTTGACATAAACGAACGAACATTTTACACGACCGCTTGTACCAATAATGGATTGGTTCAAAAAAGTGCGCGGGTGTAGCTCAGTTGGTTAGAGTGCTGGCCTGTCACGCCGGAGGTCGCGGGTTCGAGCCCCGTCACTCGCGCCATTTTATATTTTCTGATGGAAATCACTTTTTAAGATATTCGTGTACCATGGGTTAGGTGTGGGGTATCTAATTTAGGGGGGAATATTTTTTCTTCCTTTTTATATGGTTTATAAGAATAGGACTTGCGTCTTTCTTTGCTCTGCGTTACCTATGCCGATAAGAAAAATATCGCTCTTTATGCCTTTTGAGCATTGTAAGTAAAATTAATAGAGCGATTATTAAATTTGTCTGTTTGAACTCGCAATGTCGAGTCGTTGTGTTAAACTCAGGCATTTTGTTACGATGGAAGAGGGTTATGGCTTATTTATTGAGCTCTTATTTGCCAGTTTTGATTTTTGTTATTGTGTCAGCGGTTATTACTGGGGTTTTGTTGATTATACCTTACATTGTAGCATATCGTTCCCCAGACCCTGAAAAGTTATCGGCTTATGAATGTGGGTTTAATTCATTTAGTGATGCACGCATGAAGTTTGATATTCGTTTCTATTTGGTATCAATTTTATTTATTATTTTTGATCTTGAAGTTGCTTTCCTTTTTCCTTGGGCTGTTTCATTCGAATCGATAGGTATGTTTGGCTTTTGGTCAATGATTATGTTTTTGGCAATTTTGACCATTGGATTTATATATGAATGGAAAAAAGGAGCTCTTGAATGGAATTAAGATCTAATAATTCAACAATTATGGCTCCAAAACCAAAAGGAATCATTGATCCCAGTACTGGTAAATTAATAGGATCAGATGATCAGTTTTTTCGTGATATTAATGCGGAATTATCAGATAAAGGTTTTTTAGTTACTTCGGCAGATGCTTTGATTACTTGGGCACGTACCGGCTCTTTAATGTGGATGAGTTTTGGTTTGGCTTGTTGTGCTATTGAAATGATGCAATGCTCAATGCCGCATTATGATAATGAGCGTTTTGGATATGCCCCACGAGCTTCACCCCGTCAGTCAGATGTGATGGTGGTGGCAGGTACTCTAACAAATAAGATGGCACCTGCTTTAAGAAAAGTGTATGATCAGATGCCAGAGCCACGTTATGTCATTTCTATGGGATCATGTGCAAACGGTGGAGGATATTATCATTATTCCTATTCAGTGGTGCGTGGATGTGATCGGATTGTTCCTGTCGATATCTATGTTCCAGGGTGTCCACCTACTGCAGAGGCCTTATTATACGGCATATTGTTGTTACAGAAAAAAATCCGTCGTACCGGATCTATAGAGCGATAGAGAGTTTTCTTATCATGATGAATGAAGCATTGGCTGAGCTTGCTGCTTATTTGAAAAATAAGTTAGGAAATAAGCTTGAAGAGACCGTTCTTGCTTTTGGTGAATTGACCATTGTGGTACGTCTTGATGCAATTACTGATGTCTTAATGTTTGTTCGTGATGATTCTCGCTGTCAGTTTATTAATCTTACAGATATTAGTGGTGTGGATTATCCTTCTCGCGATAAGCGTTTTGATGTTTCTTACCAATTATTGTCTCCTCGTGAGAATTTACGCTTACGTGTTAAAGTTCGTACGGATGAGAATACGCCTGTTGCTTCAGCTTGTACGGTTTATCCTGGTGCAGAGTGGTATGAACGTGAAACTTATGATATGTACGGAATTTTATTTTCTGGTCATCCAGATTTGAGACGGATTTTAACAGATTATGGGTTTGAAGGGTATCCTTTACGTAAAGACTTTCCTGTGACAGGGTTTGTTGAATGTCGTTATGATAATGAAGCAAAGAGGGTGATTTATGAGCCCGTTGTTTTGCGCCAAGAAATGCGTAATTTTGATTTTCTTTCTCCTTGGGAAGGAGGGCAATATGCTTTGCCTCGCGATGGAAAAGCCGATGGAGAAAAATAAGATTGGTTTTGATAAGGTGTTATATTAGAGTCGTTTATTTCTTAAATAATTATTTTTTTAGTGTGATAGATTTCTTTGATATTTGATATGAAGTTTTTAAGAAAGCAAGGGGTTGATTGTGGCTGAAGTCAATGTTCGAAACTTTAATATCAATTTTGGTCCGCAGCATCCTGCAGCGCATGGCGTTTTGCGCATGGTTTTAGAGTTGGACGGTGAAGTTGTTGAGCGTGTAGATCCACATATTGGGTTATTACATCGTGGTACAGAAAAGTTAATGGAAACAAAGACTTATCTTCAGGCAGGTCCTTATCTAGATCGTTTAGATTATGTTGCTCCTATGAATCAAGAGCATGCTTTTGTTCTTGCAATTGAAAAGTTATTAGATATTGAAATTCCTAAAAGAGGGCAATTAATACGTGTTTTGTTTTCTGAAATTGGGCGTATTCTTAATCATTTGCTTAATGTAACGACACAGGCGATGGATGTGGGTGCTTTGACTCCACCGCTTTGGGGATTTGAGCAACGTGAAAGATTGATGATTTTTTATGAGCGTGCTTGTGGCGCTCGTCTTCATGCAAATTATTTTCGTCCCGGTGGCGTACACCAAGACTTACCGGAATCTTTAGTTGAGGATATTGGTAATTTTATTGATCCGTTTCTTGTTTCTCTTGAAAAACTTGATGCGCTTGTGACGCCAAATCGGATTTTTAAGCAGCGTAATGTGGATATCGGTGTTGTCAGTATCGACGAAGCTTGGGCACGTGGTTTTTCTGGGGTTATGATCCGTGGCGCTGGTGTGCCATGGGATTTGCGTAAAAGTCAGCCTTATGAATGTTACGATGAAATGGAATTTGATATTCCTATAGGTAAAAATAGTGATTGTTATGATCGCTATCTTATTCGTATGGAAGAAATGCGTCAATCAGCGAAAATTATGCGTCAATGTGTAGAACGACTACTTGGTCGTGAAAAGAATGGTCCTGTTTCGAGTTTGGATCGCAAAATTGTACCACCAAAGCGGAGCGAGATGAAAAGCTCAATGGAGGCACTGATTCATCACTTTAAACTCTATACGGAAGGCTTTCATACGCCTCCTGGAGAAGTATATGTTGCAGTGGAAGCGCCAAAGGGTGAGTTTGGTGTTTATCTTGTTTCTGATGGAACCAATAAACCTTATCGCGTTAAGTTGCGTGCTCCTGGGTTTGCTCATCTCCAAGCCATGGATTTTTTAACCCGTGGCCATATGTTGGCAGATGCTACAGCTATTTTGGGTTCGATTGATATTGTTTTTGGGGAGGTTGATCGCTAATGTCCGTACGCCGTCTTGCCGATGATGTTTATCAGCCCGCAGAGTTTTCTTTTACAAAGGAAAATCAGATATGGGTGAAAAATACCATAAAAAAATATCCTGTAGGGCGTGAACAATCGGCTGTTATTCCGTTATTAATGCGTGCACAAGAGCAAGATGGTTGGGTGACGCGTGCGGCCATTGAGCATATCGCTCAAATTCTTTCTATGGCGTATATCCGAGTCTTAGAGGTTGCTACTTTTTATACTCAGTTTCAGCTTAAACCTGTAGGAACAAAAGCGCATATTCAAGTGTGTGGTACGACTCCTTGTATGTTACGTGGTTCTGAGGAATTGATTAAAGTTTGTCAGAAAAAAATTCATCATGAACCTTTTACGACCAATCAGGATGGAACCTTATCATGGGAAGAGGTGGAGTGTCTTGGTGCTTGTGTTAATGCTCCTATGGTCATGATTTTTAAAGATACTTATGAAGATCTTACAGCGGAACGCCTTGAAGAGATTATTGATGCATTTGAGGCAGGAAAAGGTTCTGAAATAGCGGTTGGTCCACAAAACAGTCGTCAATCGTCGGAGCCAATTAGTGGTTTAACATCTCTGCTTGAGGATGAAGAAAAAAGCAAATCGCCTAAGTCTTCAAAGAAAAAGAATCATAAGGGAGTGGAATCTTAGTTAAATATTTTTTTGAAAAGATATTTCATTATTTTATCCATATTCTAATGACATTTGATTTAAAATAGAAAGTTTTAAGAAGTTTTTTTAAATTGCATTTGAGGAAAAGCTAAAATGCTACGGGCAATAGAAAAAAAAGGTGGGGTATGCTAGCTGATAAGGACCGTATCTTCACCAATATTTATGGTTTAAAAGACAAATCATTAAAGGCTGCAATGTTGCGTGGGCATTGGAATGGTCTGAAAGAGATTATTGATAAAGGTCGTGATTGGATCATTGATGAGGTCAAAGCATCGGGTTTGCGCGGTCGTGGTGGTGCTGGTTTTCCTACCGGAATGAAGTGGTCTTTTATGCCAAAGCAGAGTGATGGTCGTCCTCATTATTTGGTTGTAAATGCTGATGAATCAGAGCCTGGAACATGTAAAGACCGTGATATTTTACGTCATGACCCCCATACTTTGATTGAAGGATGTGTCATTGCTACTTTTGCTATGGGAGCTAATGTCGCTTTTATTTATATTCGTGGTGAATATATTCGTGAGCGTGAAGCACTTCAAGCAGCTGTGGATGAATGTTATGAAGCAGGTTTGCTTGGCAAAAAAACGAAATATGGTCATGCTTGTGATATTATTATTCATCATGGGGCCGGTGCTTATATTTGTGGTGAAGAAACAGCACTTCTCGAAAGTCTTGAAGGAAAAAAAGGGCAACCTCGTCTCAAACCGCCATTTCCTGCAAATATGGGCATTTATGGTTGTCCAACAACAGTCAACAATGTGGAGTCTATAGCGGTTGTTCCAACGATTTTACGTCGTGGGGCTTCGTGGTTTTCGTCTATTGGGCGTACAAATAATGTCGGAACGAAGTTGTTTATGGTTTCTGGGCATGTGAATGCCCCTTGTACCTTTGAAGAAGCTCTTGGTGTTTCTTTCCGTGAATTGATTGAAAAACATACAGGGGGTATTCGTGGTGGATGGAATAATCTTTTAGCTGTTATTCCAGGGGGGGCTTCTTGTCCGGTTGTTCGTGGTGAGGATATGGTTGATGCGATCATGGACTTTGATGGAATGCGCGATGTCGGATCTTCTTTTGGTACTGGTGGTGTGATTGTTATGGATAAATCAACTGATATTATCAAAGCAATTTGGCGTATAGCGGCTTTTTTCAAACATGAAAGTTGTGGTCAATGTACGCCGTGTCGTGAAGGTACAGGATGGATGATGCGTCTTTTAGGGCGCATGGTTGAGGGAAGAGCACAAAAACGTGAGATTGATCTTTTGTTTGAAGTTTCTAAACAAGTTGAAGGGCATACGATTTGCGCACTTGGTGATGCAGCAGCATGGCCGATACAGGGATTGATCCGTAATTTTCGTCCAGAAATTGAGCGTAGAATTGATGAATATACGCGAAATGTTGTTCAAAGAAAGAATATTGCTTTGGAAGCCGTAGGATAGAGTTTTTTTTTAAGAGCAACTGAATGCAAACTTTAAGTGGATTGTCCGCAGGTTGGATGGGTGATGATAAATATCAAAGTTGATGGTAAAGAGATTGAAGTCCCTGATTACTATACGTTGCTTCAGGCAGCGGAGGCCGCTGGTGCTGAAATTCCGCGTTTTTGTTTTCATGAAACTTTGTCAATTGCTGGAAATTGTCGTATGTGCTTGGTTGAGGTCAAAGGTGGTCCTCCAAAACCTCAGGCTTCTTGTGCTATGGGGGTTCGTGATTTACGATTGGGGCCTAATGGTGAAGCACCGGAAATTTTTACCAATACCGAGATGGTAAAAAAAGCCCGTGAGGGTGTGATGGAGTTTCTTCTCATCAATCATCCTTTGGATTGTCCTGTTTGTGATCAAGGGGGCGAATGCGATCTTCAAGATCAAGCCATGCTCTATGGGCGAGATTGTTCTCGTTATACGGAGAATAAGCGTGCTGTAGAAGATAAATATATTGGGCCTCTTGTTAAAACGGTAATGACACGGTGTATTCATTGCACACGTTGTGTTCGTTTTACAACGGAAGTGGCCGGTATTTCTGAGCTTGGTTTGATCGGTCGTGGTGAAGATGCTGAAATTACAACATATCTTGAAAAAGCGATGACATCTGAATTACAGGGCAATGTCATTGATCTTTGTCCTGTGGGGGCTTTAACTTCAAAACCTTATGCGTTTCATGCCCGTCCTTGGGAATTGGTTAAAACAGAATCGATTGATGTGATGGATGCGCTTGGCAGTGCTATTCGTATTGATAGTCGCGGCCGTGAAGTTATGCGGATTATGCCGCGTACAAATGACGATGTAAATGAGGAATGGATTTCTGATAAAACCCGTTTTATTTGGGATGGATTACGGACTCAGCGGCTTGATAGACCCTATATCCGTAAAGACGGAAAGCTTCAACCTGCCAGTTGGACAGAGGCTTTTGCGAAAATTAAAATGATGACCTCTAAGGTTTTGCCAGAAAAAATTGGAGCTATTGCTGGGGATCTTGCTTCTGTTGAAGAAATGTATGCCCTTAAAACGTTACTGATCTCATTGGGTTCAAAGCTTTTTGATTGTCGTCAAAGAGGGGGGGCTTTATCGCCTGAATTTGGGCGTTCGAGTTATATTTTTAATCCTACAATTGCGGGGATTGAACAGGCTGATGCCCTCCTTATTGTAGGCTCTAATCCGCGCCATGAAGCTGCTGTTTTAAATGCGCGCATTTTAAAGCGCCAACGGATGGGAAATTTTCCTATCGCGCTTATTGGAGAGAAAGTCGATTTACGTTATCCTTATTCTTATCTTGGATCTGGGAGTGATGCATTAAATACACTTATTTGTGGAGAGGATGCTTTTTATAATGCTTTAAAGGACGCAAAGAGGCCTCTCATTCTTATCGGAGAGGGGGCGATTTGCGGAAATGAAGGGTTATCTGTTTTAAAAAGCCTTGCTAAATTAGCGGACAATATTGGTGCTCTTAGCGAAGAATGGAATGGATTTGGCATCCTTCATAATGCAGCCTCAATCGTTGGAGGGTTGGACATAGGTTTTACTTCTCAGTTTGGGGTTGAAAATATTCTTAAAACCTGTGAGGTTTTATTTTTGCTTGGTGCTGATGAGGTGGAATTAGCCAATACAAAAGCTTTTAAAGTTTATATTGGGAGCCATGGTGATAATGGTGCGCATGCTGCTGATGTTATTTTGCCTGCATCGGCCTATACTGAAAAGTCAGGGCTTTATGTCAATACAGAAGGGCGTGTTCAAATGACCAATCGGGCTGGTTTTGCTCCAGGTGAAGCAAAAGAAGATTGGGCCATTTTGCGTGCCTTATCGGATGTTTTAGAACAAAGGCTTCCCTTTGATTCTCTTTCTCAATTAAGGCAATGTTTGTTTAATGAGTATCCACACTTTGATGCTGTTGATGATATCATGCCTTCTGATATAAGTGATCTTAAGGTGCTTGGTTCAAAAATGGTTTCCCTAGAAAGTCAAATATTTACTTCTATGGTTAAAGACTTTTATTTAACAAATCCGATAGCGCGTGCTTCTGCCGTTATGGCTGAATGTTCATCTCTGGCAAAAAGCCGTGCTATAGAAGCTGTAGAGTAAGGGCAAAGGAAAAGGAATAATGATGTATGATTTCTTTATAACTTGGTTGTTGCCATTACTCGTTATCGTTGGGAAGACACTTCTTCTTTTAGTTGTTCTCTTAGTATTGATTGCCTATCTCCTCTATGCAGATAGAAAGATTTGGGCTGCTGTGCAATTGCGGCGTGGTCCCAATGTTGTTGGGCCATGGGGATTGCTACAATCTTTTGCAGACTTAATTAAATTTGTTTTGAAGGAGCCTATTATCCCTGCTGGTGCCAATAAAGGGGTTTTTCTTTTGGCTCCTTTTGTTTCAGCAACACTGGCTTTATCAACGTGGGCTGTTATTCCTGTCAATGAAGGTTGGGAGGTTGCGAAGATTAATGTTGGCTTGCTTTACATCTTAGCCATTTCATCTCTTGAAGTTTATGGGGTTATTATGGGGGGATGGGCATCAAATTCAAAATATCCTTTTTTAGGGGCTCTTCGTTCAGCGGCACAAATGGTTTCTTACGAAGTTTCTATTGGTTTTGTGCTTGTGACCGTCATTTTAGTAAGTGGATCACTGGATCTCACAACAATTGTTTTGAAACAAAGTCATGGGCTTGGTACAACTCTTGGTCTTCCTTTTAACAGTTTTCTCGATTGGAATTGGCTTGTTCTTTTTCCAATGTTTATTATATTTTTTGTTTCTGCGCTTGCAGAGACCAATCGTCCCCCTTTTGATTTAGTCGAAGCAGAATCTGAACTTGTTGCTGGTCACATGGTTGAATATTCTTCAACGCCTTATATGCTCTTTTTTCTTGGTGAGTATGTTGCTATTGTTTTAATGTGTGCTTTGACAACCATTTTATTTTTAGGCGGTTGGCTTCCTCCCCTAGATGTTTGGTGGCTTAATTGGGTTCCTGGTATCATTTGGTTTGTTTTAAAAGTCTGTTTTGTATTTTTTTGGTTTGCTATGGTCAAAGCATTTGTTCCACGCTATCGCTATGATCAACTCATGCGGCTTGGTTGGAAGGTTTTTCTTCCTCTCTCACTCGCAATGGTTGTGATAACTGCAGCTTTTTTAAAGTTTACAAATTTCGTTTAAGAGGAGATTTTACGATGTCAGGTTTTATTCAGGCGGCAAAGTCACTTCTTTTATTGGAGTTTGTGAGTGCTTTTTTTCTAGCTATGCGTCAATTTTTTTCGCCAAAGCCTACGATTAATTATCCTTATGAAAAAGGATTTGTTTCTCAACGGTTTCGTGGTGAGCATGCACTGCGTCGCTATCCAAATGGTGAAGAGCGCTGTATTGCGTGTAAATTATGTGAAGCAATTTGCCCCGCACAAGCGATAACAATTGAGGCTGGACCGCGACGGAATGATGGAACACGGAGAACTGTTCGTTATGATATCGATATGGTTAAGTGTATTTACTGCGGTTTTTGTCAAGAAGCTTGTCCCGTAGAGGCTATTGTTGAAGGCCCAAACTTTGAATTTGCAACAGAAACGCGTGAAGAACTCTATTATGATAAAGAAAAGCTTTTAATGAATGGAGATCGTTGGGAGCGAGAAATTGCTCGAAATATATTGATAGATGCGCCTTATCGTTAAGTGTATCGTTAATGAGGTGTCGGATAATTTTCCGATAAATTGTAATCTGGTATGAAAATTTTATACCAATCGTTTGAATAATTAAGGAGAAGCCTATGCTAACAGATCTAGCGGTGGCATTTTTCTATTTGTTTTCTTTTATTATGCTCATAAGTGCAGTGATTGTTATTACAGCACGCAATCCTGTGCATTCTGTTTTGTTTTTAATTCTTGCATTTTTTAATGCCGCGGCTTTATTTTTGCTTGCAGGAGCAGAGTTTTTAGGGCTTATTCTACTTGTTGTTTATGTTGGAGCGGTTGCTGTTTTATTTTTATTTGTCGTTATGATGCTGGATGTCGATTTTGCTGAGTTAAGGAGCGGTGCTCTTCGATATGCGCCTATTGGAGCTCTTATCGGCATTATTATCGCTGTAGAATTGATTGTTGTTTTTGTGAGCAGCCATTTTTCTCCAGCCTTGAGAACGCATGTGATGCAACCAATGCCCGATTTAGTGCAACGAACAAATACACAAGCATTAGGTGACGTTCTTTATACGGATTATGTTTTTTATTTTCAAATTGCTGGAATAATTTTATTGGTTGCAATGATTGGTGCTATTGTTTTAACACTTCGTCATAAATCGGGAGTTAAGAGACAGTCTATTGCAGAACAAGTTTCTAGAACGGTAGAAAGTGCCATTGAAATCAAGCAGGTTGAATCAGGTAAAGGTATTTAAGGGGGGCTATGGATATGTATATTGATATTACGCATTATCTTATCGTTTCTGCTTTGATGTTTACAATTGGTATTGCTGGAATTTTTCTCAACAGAAAAAATGTGATTATTATTTTGATGTCTATTGAGCTTATATTACTCTCTGTTAATATCAATTTTGTTGCATTTTCAGCATTTCTTCATGATCTCGTTGGTCAAATATTCGCTTTATTTGTCTTAACCGTTGCAGCTGCTGAAGCTGCTATTGGTTTAGCAATTCTTGTCGTTTTCTTCCGTAATCGTGGTTCTATTGCGGTTGAAGATGTTAATGTAATGAAAGGCTAACCAGTGATGTATCATACAATTGTCTTTCTTCCGCTTTTGGGTTTTTTAATTGCTGCACTTGGTGGAAAAACGATAGGAGATCGTGCCAGTGAACTGATAACATGTAGCTTTATGGTGATTGTTGCTATATTGTCGTGGACAGCATTTTTTAATGTTGCACTTGGTCATGCTCCAGTGGTTGATGTGTTGGTCTTACATTGGCTTACCGTTGGTGGTTTAAGCTTTAATTGGGCTCTCCATATTGATACATTAACAGCTGTTATGCTTATTGTGGTGAACAGTGTTTCAGCATTAGTGCATATTTATTCAATTGGTTATATGCATCATGATCCTTCAAGATCTCGTTTTTTTTCTTACCTTTCTCTTTTTACATTTATGATGCTGATGTTGGTGACATCCAATAATTTGATTCAGATGTTTTTTGGTTGGGAAGGTGTAGGGCTTGCTTCTTATTTGCTGATTGGTTTTTGGTTCCAACGCGATTCTGCAAATAAGGCTGCAATGAAAGCTTTTGTGGTCAATCGTGTTGGAGATTTTGGTTTTCTCTTAGGAATTTTTAGTATTTTCGTTTTATTTCAATCGGTCGATTTTGCCTCTATTTTTGCAAAAGCTGCAGACAATAGCTTTGTACAAAATATGACATTTTTAGGTTGGCAGCTTAATGGACAGGCAGCACTTACCATTACATGTCTTTTATTATTTATTGGTGCGATGGGAAAATCAGCACAATTTCTTTTACATACTTGGCTTCCTGATGCAATGGAGGGACCTACGCCTGTATCAGCACTTATTCATGCTGCCACAATGGTCACAGCGGGTGTTTTTATGGTTGCGCGCATGTCACCCATTTTTGAACTGTCTTCAATTGCTTTGACCGTGGTTATTATTGTTGGAGCAACAACAGCGTTTTTTGCTGCAACTGTGGGGTTGGTGCAGAATGATATTAAGCGTGTTATTGCTTATTCTACATGTTCTCAACTTGGGTATATGTTTGTGGCATTAGGCGTTGGGGCTTATGGTGCTGCCGTTTTTCATCTTTTTACGCATGCTTTCTTTAAAGCCTTATTATTTCTAGGTGCGGGTTCTGTCATTCATGCTGTATCTGATGAACAAGATATGCGAAAAATGGGGGGATTACGCAAGCATATAAAGGTCACTTATTGGATGATGATGATCGGAACTATTGCATTGACCGGTGTTGGAATCCCAGGAACACTTTTCGGAACCGCTGGTTTTTTCTCCAAAGATGCGATTATAGAGTCTGCTTTTGCATCCCATAATATTGCTTCAGGATATGCTTTTTATCTTCTTGTTTTTGCAGCTTTTTTGACAAGCTTTTATTCATGGCGGCTTATCTTTATGACATTCCATGGAAAGCCACGGGCAACGGTTGATGTTATGCACCATGTTCATGAGTCACCTCCAGTTATGTTAGTTCCACTCTTTATTTTATCTCTTGGAGCAATATTTGCTGGTGTTGTTTTTCAGCCTTACTTTTTTGGTGATCTCTATGACACTTTTTGGAAGGGCGCATTGTTTACAAGCAGCCATAATCACATTCTTCATGATGCCCACCATGTTTTTAATTGGGTCAAATGGTCACCCTTTATAGCAATGGTTCTTGGATTTATGTTCGCTTATTTATTCTATATTTCTTTTCCATCCCTGCCTAAGAAAATGGCTCATGCCATGCCAAGAATATATCAATTTCTTTACCAAAAATGGTATTTTGATCAATTATATAACTTTTTGTTTGTTCGTCCTACCTTTAAAATTGGTTCCTTTCTTTGGAAAGTAGGGGATGGTAAAATTATTGATGGCCTAGGTCCTAACGGTATTGCTGCGCGGGTTGTTGATATTACAAATAGAGTTGTTCGGCTGCAAACAGGCTATCTTTACCACTATGCATTTGCGATGCTTATAGGTATTGCATTGCTCATTACATGGATGATGATCGGGGGCGTAAACTAATGACCGATTGGCCTATTCTTTCTACGGTTACATTTTTGCCACTTGTTGGTGTGCTTCTGATTTTGTTTATCAAAGATGATAGTGAAGCAGCACGCCATAATATACGTAATGTTGCATTTTTTACGACGATATTTGTTTTTATTATTTCTTTAATTATTTGGATAGGATTTGATTCCACTAATCCAGACTTTCAAATGGTTGAAAAATTCAATTGGCTAGGAAATGGCATTAGCTATCATATGGGGGTTGATGGTATTTCTATTCTTTTTGTTGTTCTTTCTGCTTTTCTCTTACCTTTCTGTATTTTAGCAAGTTGGGAAAATGTTAAAGAGAGATTAAAAGCTTATATGATTGCTTTTCTTCTTCTTGAAGTTGCAATTATTGGAGTCTTTTGTGCTCTTGACGCAATATTGTTTTATGTTTTTTTTGAAGGCAGCCTCATTCCAATGTTTATCATTATAGGGGTGTGGGGTGGAGCACGTCGTGTTTATGCAAGTATCAAGTTTTTCTTATACACTTTACTTGGTTCAGTGCTTATGTTGGTTGCTCTTATGGCTATGTATTGGCAGGCAGGAACACTTGATATACCAACTTTACTCAATTATCAGTTTCCGGCTCATATGCAAATGTGGTTATGGCTTGCCTTTTTTGCTTCTTTTGCTGTTAAAATGCCAATGTGGCCAGTTCATACTTGGCTTCCTGATGCGCACGTGGAAGCACCGACCGCAGGTTCTGTTATTTTAGCCGGTGTCTTACTAAAATTAGGGGGATATGGTTTTCTTCGTTTTTCTTTACCGATGTTTCCTATTGCCTCAGCAGATTTTGCACCTTTTGTTTTCACATTATCGCTTATCGCTATTATTTATACCTCGCTCGTTGCACTTGTTCAAAGTGACATCAAAAAACTTATTGCATATTCCTCAATCGCTCATATGGGATATGTAACGATGGGTATTTTTGCTGCGAATGAACAGGGGATACAAGGGGCTATTTATCAGATGTTATCACATGGAATTGTTTCTGCGGCTTTATTTCTTTGTGTTGGGGTGATCTATGATCGCTTGCATACGCGTGAAATTTCCGCGTTTGGTGGTTTAGTCAATAATATGCCCAAATATGCTGTTGTTTTCTTAATTTTCACGATGGCAAATGTCGGACTCCCTGGAAGCTCAGGATTTTTAGGTGAATTTTTAACCTTAATAGGTGTTTTCCAAGTAAATAAATTGGTTGTTGTTTTAGCAACAACAGGTGTTATCTTATCAGCTGCCTATGCCCTTTATCTTTATCGGCGCGTGGTTTTTGGCTCCTTGGATAAAGAGAATTTAAAAGTGCTGGTAGATCTTTCTTCAAGAGAAAAATTTATTCTTTATCCGATGGTTGTTCTTACAATATTCTTTGGTATCTATCCAACGCCAATTCTCAAAGCGACGGCGTTTTCCGTAGAAGCCCTCATCAATAAGCTACACTAGATAAGGGAAGAATTCTTATGCAAAGTGAAATAATAACGCAATTAGTTTTAATTCTTCCGGAAATCTTAATTGCATTAGGCGCCATCATATTGCTTATGATTGGTGTTTATTCCAATGGACGTGCTTCTTTAACAGTGACAGGTTTAGCCATGGCGCTTCTTGTGGCAACCATTATTATTCTCATCGTTTTTCCGAAGACAGGCTCATTTCAAACCAATGCGCTTATTATTGACTCTTTTGGTCGTTATATGAAAATTTTAATGCTCATTGGCGCGCTCTTTTCTCTTATCATGTCTGTTGGCTTTGCGAATGCGCAAAAGTTTAATATATTTGAATTTCCCGTGCTTGTTCTTTTAGCAACCCTTGGCATGATGTTTATGATTTCAGCAGGTAATATGCTATCGCTTTATATGGGGTTAGAACTGCAATCCTTAGCATTATATGTTTTAGCAGCGATTAATCGTAATAATGTGAAATCGTCCGAAGCTGGTATGAAATATTTTGTTTTAGGCGCATTATCTTCAGGATTATTGCTTTACGGTATTTCTTTACTTTATGGTTTTACCGGTCAGATTGGTTTTCACGAAATTGCTCTTGCTTTAAAAGGTGAAAATTTACAATTGGGGGTCATTTTTGGAATCGTTTTTATTTTAGCTGGTTTGGCTTTCAAAATTTCTGCGGTTCCATTTCATATGTGGACACCTGATGTTTATGAAGGAGCACCAACACCGATTACAGCATTTTTTGCCGGTGCCCCTAAAATTTCTGCAATGGCTTTAATCATCCGTATTATTGTAATAGCCTTTATTCCACTAGGGCGTGTTGATGGTGTGATGCCTGCATGGCAACAAATTTTGGTTTTCATGGCGCTAGCATCAATGATACTTGGTGCGTTTGCTGCAATTGGTCAAAATAATATTAAGCGTTTAATGGCTTATTCATCGATCAGTCATATGGGCTATGCCCTTGTTGGTTTATCGGCTGGAGATATGCTAGGGGTAAAAAGTGTTATTCTTTATATGACCATTTATCTTGGTGTTACGCTTGGCTCATTTGCTTTTATTCTTGGAATGCGATCTCAGAGTGGTAATGTTGAAAATATTTATGATCTTTCAGGATTAGCAAAGACAAATCCATTTATGGCGATTGTCATGACAATACAGCTTTTCTCTTTAGCCAGTATACCCCCTATGGCTGGTTTTTTTGGGAAGTGGTATACATTTTCTGCTGCTGTTCATGCAGGTTTAACACCGCTTGCGATTGTTGGTATGATAGCTTCTGTTATTGGCGCTTTTTACTATTTGCGGGTCATTAAAATTATGTGGTTTGATGACGCAAAAGCGCATTTTGTTATTTTATCAAAAGAGCTTCAGTTTTGCCTCGGTCTTTCTGCATTATTTATTTTATTTTACACCTTTTTTGGAATTTGGTTTGCTGAATTGGCAGAAAAAGCAGCCGCTGCATTATTTTAATGAATATGGTCTCTATTTTATCAGATTTTGCACAAAAGCAAGGATACACTGTTCAGTCGTACGAAAGTGTAGATTCCACAAATCTCATTGCACAGAGAAAAGCGCATGCTGGTCATTGTGGTTATCTTTGGATTGTTGCACAAGAACAATCACAAGGAAGGGCAAGAAGGGGGAGGTCTTGGTCTAGTCCAAAAGGGAACCTTTATTCTAGTCTTTTGTTAATTGATGATATAGCTCATGAAACAGCTGCACAGCTTGGTTTTGTTGCTGGAGTCAGTGTTGTAGAGGCAATAAAACAATTTATCAAAGATGAAAAGCAAACAAATAATATTGTGCGCTTAAAATGGCCAAACGATATTTTACTGAAAGGTGCTAAAAGTTCTGGAATTTTGCTTGAAATTTTTAAACTATCATCAGGAAAATATGCATTGGTTATTGGTATTGGAATAAATGTGAAATATAATTATGAAGATGCACCCTATCCTACTTCAAGCTTATGGGATATCGGTTTGCATATTGAGGCAGAGCAGTTATTTACGGTTTTGACGGAATCTTTTTCTAGAAATTACCTTCTTTGGAAACAAGCAAAAGGATGTGAAATAATCCGAAATAAATGGCTTTTATATTCTGCTCATCTTGGAAAACATGTCAAAATTGTGAATGATAAAAAAATCATAGAGGGTATTTTTGATGGCCTTGATCGTGATTTTAGCTGTATTATCAAGCAAGAAGATGGAAGACAAGCTATTGTAACATCTGGGGATGTACATTTTGGTTCGGCTGCTTCAGTTCATGCGGGATGTTATTAGTTTATAAAAGTTTATTACACGATCAGATTATCTTAAATCATTGAGGAGCTATTGTATGGTTGCAGCCTGTGAGAATGAATTTGTTTTTGTCCCCTTGGGAGGTGTCGGTGAGATAGGGATGAATTTGGCTGCTTATGGATTTGGCTCCCAAAATTTTCGTGAATGGTTGCTGGTTGATATGGGCGTTAGTTTTGCGGGTTCTGAATTACCAGGTGTCGATCTTATTCTTCCGGATATTCGTTTTCTAGAAAATGAAAAACATAATATACGGGGTCTTGTTTTAACACATGCACATGAAGATCATTATGGGGCTGTTCTTGATTTATGGCCAAAGTTACAAGTCCCACTTTACTGTACAGCTTTTACGGCAGGGTTATTGGAAAGCAAAAGGCAAGCCGACTTTATGTCTCATAAAATGTCATGCAATATTTTTCAAGCAGGAGACTGTTTACAGGTTGGACCCTTTGCTATAGAGGCTATTGCTGTTAACCATTCAATACCAGAGTCTGTATCTTTAGCCATTACAACATCTTTGGGGACTGTCGTTCATACCGGTGATTGGAAAATTGATCATACCCCTTCGCTCGGGGCTATAACGAATGAAAAAAGATTTCGAGCTTTAGGTAATGAAGGTGTTTTAGCCTTGCTTTGTGATTCCACAAATGCGTGTCGGGATGGTATATCCCCATCAGAAGAGCAGGTTCAAAACAGTCTTTCTGAGGTTATTTCAAAAGCTGAAGGGCGTGTTGCAATAGCAACTTTTGCTTCTAATATCGGTCGGATACGTTCTATTGCTCTTGCTGCTGAAGCTGTTGGGCGTAAGGTTCTTGTTATTGGGCGTTCCCTTAAGAGAACGATTATGGTTGCACAAGAGCTTGGTTATATGGATGGGTTAGCGCCATTTATAACGGAAGATGATTATGGTTATATTCCACGAAAAGAACTTGTTTTAATTGTCACAGGGAGTCAAGGTGAGCCATGTGCTGCTTTGGCTAAACTGTCACGTGAGGGGATGAGGAATCTTGCGCTTTCTGCTGGTGATACTGTTATTTATTCATCACGAAGCATTCCAGGAAACGAAAAAGCAATTCTTGAGATACAAAATCGTTTCATCGATTTGGGTATTAAAGTTATTACGAATGAAGATGCACTGGTTCATGTTTCAGGTCATCCCCGTCGTTCAGAACTTTTACAGATGTATGATTGGATAAAACCGCAGATACTTGTGCCTGTACATGGTGAGGCAATACATCTTACGGCTCAAGCAGCTTTAGCACGTCAAGCAGGGATTAAAATGGTTAGAGATATCCGAAATGGCCATATGTTGCGTCTTGCACCAACGCCTGTAGAAGTTATTGATCAAGTGCCTGTTGGTCGTATTTATAAGGATGGCTGTCTTCTTGGAGATGAGTATGAGCTAGGAATTCGTGAACGTAGAAAGTTAAGTTACGCTGGTCATGTTGCTGTTTCTCTCCATATGAATAGTAAGCATGAATTATTAGGGGATATTGGTTTAACAACATTGGGATTGCCTGAAACTAATGGAGAGGGGGAAAAATTGAAAGATATTCTTTTAGATATTGTAGAAAATACAGTTTATAATATTCCACGCATGAAACGAAAAAATAATGAACTTATTCGAGAGGCAACACGACGTGCAGTGAGAGCAGCTGTTTATGAAATTTGGCAAAAAAAACCTCTCTGCACGGTTTTTTTACATCAGTCAAAATAAAGCATTTCCAGATTACATTATTTAAAAAGAGAAGAGCATTTTTATTTTACTGCTTAATTAAGAAAAATAGAGATTAAAGCACAACAAATTTTTAAACAATAAGATCGTTATATTTGCAAGTATTCAGAATGCAGTTATAAATGCAGTTATAGATGAATAGAGGGTATGTTAAATTGTTTCAATATGATAGATCTGAGTAGGAGTTAATTATTTCAATGCGTCTTTCTCAATATTTCCTTCCACTTTTAAAAGAGAATCCTAAAGAAGCAGAGATTGTTTCTCATCGTTTCATGTTGCGTGCTGGGATGATTCGACAACAAACATCAGGAATTTATTCTTGGCTTCCTTTGGGAAAGAAAGTGCTTGATAAAGTTTGTAAAATTATTCGTGAAGAGCAAGAGCGTGCTGGTGCAATAGAAATATTAATGCCGACAATTCAATCCGCTGATCTTTGGCGTGAAAGCGGTCGGTATGATGATTATGGTTTGGAAATGCTCCGCATTAAAGATCGTCAAAAGCGTGATTTACTTTATGGTCCGACCAATGAAGAGATGGTGACAGATATTTTTCGCTCCTATGTGCGTTCTTATAAAGATCTTCCGCTTAATTTGTACCATATCCAATGGAAGTTCCGTGATGAAATTCGCCCACGTTTTGGTGTAATGCGGGCACGAGAATTTTTAATGAAAGATGCTTATTCTTTTGATCTTGATTATGAAGGTTCTAAAACATCCTATAATCGTATGTTTGTTGCTTATTTACGCACTTTTTCTCGCCTTGGTTTAAAAGCAGTTCCCATGCGTGCTGATACAGGTCCAATAGGGGGGGAACTTAGTCATGAGTTTATCATTTTGGCTGAAACAGGAGAGAGTGCGATCTTCTGTGATAGACAATTTCTTGAACTTAGCGTTCCCGACAGTTCAATCGATTTTAGTAATAAAGCTATTTTAGATGATACTATTAAACAGTGGACATCTTTTTATGCAGCGACAGAAGAAATGCATAATGAGAAAGAGTGGGCTAAAGTTTCTGAAGAAAATCGTCTTTCAGCGCGTGGTATTGAGGTTGGGCATATTTTCCACTTCGGGACGAAATATTCTGCTCCTATGGGAGCAAAAGTTATGGGACAAGATGGAAAAGAGCATGTGGTCTCTATGGGATCTTATGGTATTGGACCTTCACGTCTTGTGGCGGCCGCTATTGAGGCTTTTCATGATGAAAAAGGAATTATTTGGCCAAAATCAATGGCACCGTTTGATTTTGGCATTATCAATATGAAACCCGATGATGAAAAATGTACAAAGGCGTGTGAGTTTCTCTATAAAGGATTAAAAGATGTCGGTTTTGATCCATTATTAGATGATAGAAATGAACGCCCTGGATCAAAATTTGCAACAATGGATTTGATTGGTTTGCCAACTCAAATTATTATTGGTCCCAACAGCATTGCACAAAATGAAGTTGAAATTAAAGATCGAAAAACAGGTGCAAAAAAATCTCTAAAGGTTGAAGATGTCATCAGCCAACTTTCTATAATTTAATAGGAAATGTTATGAAGAGGCTGAAAAATAAATGGTTTTCGTCTTATGAGTGGATGATCGCTTTTCGTTATATGATTCCCAATAAAAAGCATGCTGTTGCTTCTGTTATTTCAATTATTTCTCTCATTGGGATTATGTTGGGAGTCTTCGCTCTGGTTGTTGTTATGGCAGTGATGAACGGCTTTCGTACAGAACTTCTTAATCGTATTCTTGGTATGAATGGGCACCTTATTGTCCAAACAGTTGATTCTGGTTTTGATGATTATAAGAGTCTTATTTCTTCTTTAGAAGCGACAAATGGTGTGAAATTTGCTTTGCCTGTTATTGAAGGTCAAGCGCTTGTTCAAGGTGAAGTTCAAGGTGGTTCTGGTGCATTAGTTCGCGGGATGCGCAAACAAGATCTAGAAAAGCTTAAAACAGTCTCTCAAAACATTAAATTAGGATCAATTTCTCGGTTTGATCAAGAAGAAGGTGTTGCAATTGGAAGTGGCTTAGCAGAAAAATTGGGACTTACCGTTGGGAGAGATCTTCGTATTATTTCCCCCAATGGTGATGAAACTCCTTTTGGTGTTACACCGCGTGTGAAAGCTTATAAAGTTGTTGCGATCTTTGAAGTTGGTATGTCTGAGTATGATTCAATATTCGTTTTTATGCCTCTTCATGAAGCACAAATGTTTTTTAATTTAGGCGATAAAGTTCAATCTTTAGAGCTCTTTTTAAACGATCCTGATGCTGTTGATCAAATAAAACCTGTTGTAGAAAAAGCCATTGATCAACCGATCTATTTAATTGATTGGCGTACACGCAATCAGGCTTTTTTTTCAGCCTTACAGATTGAACGGAATGTTATGTTTTTCATTCTTTCTCTAATTGTTCTTGTTGCTGCTTTGAATATTATTTCAGGGCTCATTATGCTTGTAAAAGATAAAAGCCATGATATTGCAATTTTACGTACAATGGGTGCACAACAAAGTGCGATTTTGCGTATATTTATCATTACAGGAATGATGATTGGTTTTATTGGAGCAATATTGGGGTTAATTTTGGGTATTATTGCGACCTTGAATATTAATCATATTCAAGACTTTATATCTTGGTTATTTAATGTCGACGTATTTAATCCTCAACTTTATTTCTTAACAAAACTGCCTGCACAAATTGAGTGGAAACAAACTGTCTTGGTTGCTATGATGGCTTTATTCTTGTCATTTCTTGCTGCTCTCATTCCGGCATGGCGTGCTGCTAAGCTAGATCCTGTACAAGCCTTGAGGTATGAATAATGACAGCAATTTTAGAGCTTGTAGAGATTGAAAGACGCTTTTTTGAGAGTGATAAGCCGCTTATTGTTTTAGATAAAGCGAATTTTATTCTTAATCGTGGAGAGCTGGTTGCACTTGTTGCACCCTCTGGTGCAGGAAAATCAACACTGCTTCATATTGCTGGGTTATTAGAAAAACCAACCGCTGGTGATGTGATGTTACGAGGTATTTCTTGTGCAAAGCGCTCTGATCGTGAGCGAACAGCTATCAGACGAAATGATATTGGTTTTGTCTATCAATTTCATCATTTACTTCCAGAGTTTACGGCTTTAGAAAATGTTATGATACCGCAAATGATAGCAGGATTAAAAAAGCCCATCGCAGAAGATCGTGCGCGTAAATTATTGACGTATCTGCGTATTTCTCATCGAGCACACCATCGTCCTTCAGAATTATCGGGAGGAGAGCAACAACGTGTTGCTATTGCACGTGCTGTAGCAAATGGACCATCAGTTCTTCTGGCAGATGAACCTACAGGGAATCTTGATCCCGTAACTTCAGCTTATGTCTTTCAAGCTTTATCTGTTCTTGTTCGTCAATCTGGTCTTTCTGCTCTTATTGCAACACATAATTATGCTTTGGCAAAGCAAATGCATCGTCGAATTACACTTAAAGAACAAAAGATTATTGAGCTTCCTTAAAGGAAAGATATAAATTTTAATTCTTAAAGATTGAACAGTTTATATTAATTTATTAAAGGAGTCTTTTTATGACAGCTTTTGTTGTTGACAAAAATCAACTGGATGCGCGTCGTCGCCGGTTGGTTTTTCGTGCATGGCATCGTGGTATTCGTGAAATGGATCTCATTTTTGGACATTATGTTGATTCTCATATCACTGAGATGAATGATAAAACGCTCTGTGAACTTGAATATATTATGTCTTTTGATGATCGTGACTTGCTCACATGGATTACCGGAGAAATTGCACCACCTTCTGAAGTTGATAGTCCACTTTTTCGTGATATTGCCAATTATCGTAATCGCTTAAATTGTTGATTTTTATGCCTATATTTAAAAAAAATGTCATTCCCCCCAATAGTTCTGTTCCTATGATTTTTGATGGCGTTACAGATGGATTTGAAGCCTTTGCTCTTGCACAATTAAGTTCAGAAATTGCACAAGGTAAACCCCTCATCTATGTTGTTCGAGACGGCACAAAAATTGCTCATTTACAACAAGTTTTAAATTTTATTGAACCCAATTTGCCGGTATTTCAATTTCCTGCATGGGATTGTTTGCCTTATGATCGCGTATCACCAGGAATTGCTATTATGGCACGTCGATTATCGGCGCTGGCACATATAGCCAATTTACGCAAAAATCCACATTCTGCAATTATATTAACAACAGCCAATGCGATTATGCAAAAATTGCCTCCCCGTGAAGTGATAGAAGCTCAGCTTATTCACGCACATGTTGGTCAACGCCATAACATGGGGCATTTCATTCAATTCCTAGAAACCAATGGCTTTGAACGCGTTACGGTTGTCCGTGATGTTGGTGAATTTGCTGTAAGGGGAGGAATACTTGATATCTTTTCTCCTATGGATATTGAACCTTTACGCCTTGATTTTTTTGGAGATACCCTAGAAAGTATCCGCGTATTTGATCCAGAAAGTCAAAGAACAACACGTCAAAAAACTGAACTTTTATTACAGGCAATGAGCGAGGTTGTTCTTACATCAGAATGCATCAGCCGTTTTAAAAGCAATTATACCCGTACATTTGGTATATCACAAAAAAATAACATGCTTTATGAAGCAATTGCTCAAGGTCGGCGTTTTGCTGGTATGGAACATTGGCTTCCATTTTTTTATGAAAACCTTGATAGTTTTTTTGACCATTGTGGCGATTTACCCCTTGTTTTTGATCATCTTATAGAAGATGTGTTCATTGAACGTTATCGCCTTATTGAAGATTATTACAGCGCACGTAAAGAGCGCGAAAATGATAAAGAAAATTCGACTTCGTATCATCCAATAGACCCTAATCTTCTTTATTTAACGCCAGAGCGTGTTTTAGAATGCGTGCAACAATTTTCACAGCGTATTGATTTTTCGCCTTTTAATATTCCACAAAGTTTGGAACAAACAGTTATTCACGCACAAGTTAAACAGGGGTATGATTTTGTCAAAGAGCGTAATGCGCAAGAAAAAAATGTTTTTTCAAGTGTTATTGATCACATCGCATCTTTACGTGCTGATGGCAAAAAAGTGCTTTTAGCGTGTTGGAGTGAAGGCTCTCTCAATCGTTTGGTACAAGTTCTTGAAGAGCATGGATTGAAAAAAATAGATGTCGTAAAATCCTTGCAAACTGTCAAAGCAACCCCACGAGATCGCATATTAGCCGCTGTTATCATGATAGAACATGGTTTTGAAGCTGAAGATTTAGCTATAATAGCAGAGCAAGATATCCTTGGGGACCGCTTCATAAGATCGCCAAAGCGGCGTAAGAGCAATACAAATTTTATTTCTGAGATTTCTGCTTTAAATTCTGGTGATCTTGTTGTGCATATCGATCATGGCATTGGCCAATTTGTTGGTCTAAAAACCATTACAACCACTGGAATTTTGCGAGATTGTCTTGAAATAAAATATGCTGGAGGTGATTTACTTTTTTTACCTGTTGAAAATATAGAGCTTCTCTCGCGTTATGGCTCAGAAGGAACAGAGGTAACTTTAGACAAATTAGGAGGTGTTGCTTGGCAAGCACGTAAAGCTCGTCTTAAAAAACATCTATTGGAAATGGCAGGGCAATTAATCCGTATAGCTGCAGAGCGGACAACACGTGCTGCGCCTGCTTTATTACCACCAGTTGGACCATTTGATGAATTTGTTGCTTGTTTTCCCTATGAAGAAACGGAAGATCAAATGAATGCCATTGATGCTGTATTAGATGATTTAGCCGCAGGTAAACCGATGGATCGCTTGATATGCGGTGATGTTGGTTTTGGAAAAACAGAAGTGGCTATTCGAAGTGCTTTCGTTGCAGCATTAAATGGTTATCAAGTGGCTGTTGTTGTCCCAACAACTTTACTTTCACGTCAGCATTACAAAACGTTTGTTTCGCGTTTTCAAGGATTACCAGTTAAAATTGGTCATGCTTCAAGGCTTGTAAAAGCGAAAGAACTTGCACAAGTTAAAAAAGGTCTTTCAGATGGTACAATTGATATTGTCATTGGAACCCATGCACTCTTAAGTGGTGCAGTCAATTTTTCACGGTTAGGTCTTCTTATCATTGATGAGGAACAACATTTTGGGGTAAAACACAAAGAGCGCTTAAAAGAGCTCAAAAGTGATATTCATGTTCTGACACTTTCAGCAACCCCTATACCACGAACTTTAGGATTGGCATTATCAGGGGTACGTGAACTTTCACTCATCACAACTCCCCCTATTGATAGAATGGCAGTTCGTACTTTTATTTCACCATTTGATGCACTTGTTATACGCGAAACATTGCTTCGAGAATATTATCGTGGTGGACAAAGTTTTTATGTTTGTCCTCGTATTTCTGATCTGGCTTTTGTCGAAGAATATCTCAAAACCCATGTACCAGAACTTAAATTCATTGTGGCTCATGGACAAATGCCGGCTGGACAACTTGATGATATTATGAATGCATTTTATGATGGGCAATACGATGTTTTGATATCGACCACCATTATTGAATCTGGTCTTGATATTCCAACAGCCAATACGTTAATTGTGCATCGTGCTGAGATGTTTGGTCTTTCTGCACTCTACCAATTACGCGGGAGGGTAGGGCGCTCAAAACAACGTGCTTATGCACTCTTTACATTTCCATCTGGTAAAGTTTTAACGCCTGCGGCTGATCGTCGTCTTAAAGTTTTACAATCTCTTGATACATTGGGGGCAGGATTTCAATTGGCAAGTCACGATATGGATATTCGTGGTTCAGGCAATTTTTTAGGTGAAGAACAATCAGGACATATTAAAGAAGTTGGATTTGAGCTTTATCAGAAAATGCTTGAAGAAGCTGTTGCTGAATTAAAAGATGGAGAGCTCAGTGAGGATAAGCAATGGTCACCTCAAATCTCACTCGGTACAACCGTGATGATACCAGAAAGTTTTGTACCTGATTTATCATTACGCATGGGACTTTACCGACGCTTGACAGAACTCGAGAATTTAGAACAGATTGATGAATTTGCAGCGGAGTTAATCGATCGTTTTGGTCCTTTACCTCTTGAAGTTCAACATATCCTTAAAGTCTTTTATATCAAAACATTGTGTCGAAAAGCAAATGTAGAAAAATTAGATGCTGGACCAAAGGGTATAGTTCTACAATTTCGCAATAACTATTTTTCCAATAGTGTTGCTCTTGTTCAGTGGGTAGGAAAACAAGGTTCAATGGCAAAAATTCGTCCGGATCAAACTATTGCTCTTATTCGGGATTGGGCTAAAGTTGATGAAAGACTTATTGGGGCAGCAACGATTATGACACAGCTTGTAGAAATGACAGAACAGCATTCTGTTTAAAGAAGTTTCTTTAATTTTTAGAATGATGCCTTATTTTTATAAAACTATATAAAAATAACCAGTTATTAGTTTTTTATAAGAGAAAATTAAAGTTTATAATAAAAAGGATTCCTTACATCTTTATTATAAGACGTATTGATATAATGAGAAAAATAGCTTAGACAGCATAACCGCAATAATAGCATTTACACATAAGTATTTTCTGTCAATTCTCTAAAAATTTAAACCAAGATAACATGTTTTCTTCATTACAAAAGTTTTTAACGATTATTTTTTTGTTACTCTCTTGCATATATGGCCTAAAAAGTGCTCATGCTGAGTTTAGTTTAACCGAATTATCGCTTTCTGGTTTAACGCTTGATGAAAAATATAAACGTATTAAAGAAAGACTACAAGTTATTGAAAAAAGGATGAAGTTTATTGAGAAGACATTTGCTGATTTAACGCTTTCGCAAATACGCTCTCATAATATAGAGCATGATAGGCTTATACAAGAACAAAAAGATCTTAATGAAGAGCGTTATAAGCTTGATTCAAAACTAGATGATTTAGCGAAACAAAAGACGGAATTGGCATATAGAGCGCATAGAGCAAGAGAGTATAGAATAGGGGAATATGAAGATAAAATAAGTCAAGTGAAAAAATATCTAAAATCTCGAAGCGCTTATGAATTAGGAATAAGTAGTGATGCAAAAAATGCAGAGATTCTAAACGATAGAGCGATTGATGAAACTGTTGAGTATTATCCCGTAATTATGCTTTCTTGTAAAATTCAAGAGAGTATGTTGTACAGTGATGTAGGGGCTTTGTTACGAAGAGATTTTGGTTGGAAACAAGAAGATTTTTCTTGGGCAAAAGACGCAATTAATTCAATAGATCCTGCATTAATCAAGCACTTTGAAGAAATAATGCTGATTAGTGCCTCAGATTTTGAAGAACATGTAATTAATAGTATAAAGAATATGATGATACGCAATCCTGAGAATGTAAAAAGCATACCATCATTATGTAGAAGTACGAGAGAAATATATAATATAATGCTTCCAGAAAAAAGAAAGAGTATTATGAACCGTATGCTTTCTCGTGTTATGGAGTGGTTCAATTAAAGGATATTTTTTTACAATGTGTGAAAAGTATAAAAATATTCAATTATTATCATAATAATATACTTGAAGAGTTTGATAAAAATAGCGCTATAAGAACAGTAAAAAAATCTTAAGTAAATATAGTGACATTAAAATAATATAGTAAATAATAGAAAAGGCTTTAATCTATTTATATCAAGCATATAGTAGCTTCTATCTATGACTTTAGAAAGAACAGCTTAGAGTCTTAATGCTTTTTGTGTTTACAGAGATCAATAATCTTTTGATCTTATTAAGAAAGGATACTTATTCAAAGTTAAAAAGATCGGATAAATATTTTCTTATGAATAGGATGTTTCTTCTTTCTGTAATTCTGTTATCAAGAGTGTGTTTTTAGCTTGTTCATTTATATGATATATGAGCAGTGTTATTAAGACAGCGGTCTATGATTTTATTCAGTTCATTTTTTATCATTCAGATTCATAATGTTTTTTGCTTTATTGGGCCGTATGTTTGCTAAAAGAAGTGGAAATTTATAAGTTTTTAAATGAAAAGGGATTTCTAATTTTATTTTTAAGATAGATTTATCGTAAATTAAAACAGTTTTAATTGTTGTCGATTTTTCAGTAAAAAATATGTCATTTTAATGAAGAAAAAAGATAAACCACATATATTTTCATTTTATTTCAATATCTTAGTGAGATGAGTGTAAATATAGCTTTATGATAAAGATGTAGGGCTATTGTTTTGTCAACAAAAGCAGAAAATAGTCCGTTAGCAAAAAGCTTTCTTTCTGTTCTTGGGGCTGTTATTCGAAGTTTCAGATAATGAGCAGCTTTAATCCCTCAAATGCTGAAATCATATCATAAATGACTTTAATGACTTTATTTTCGTGTATGACAAAACAGATAATAAAAATAGTAAAACTTTTTCGATGTTTTGGGGCTTTTGGGATTGTAGTATTTGTTGCTAAGGCTCTATAATATCGTTCAAGAGTCATTTTAGTGTAAAGAATTTAAATTCGTAAAGATTTTTAGACGAGCATGGGAGTTTATTGTAATTAATATTGCAATATTGATTCGTTTGTGTAATCTTAGCTGCGATGCACAGAGGTGTTTTATGGATTGATTGCGTCAAACACGGGTGTGATAATAGGGGAATGCTATATCGGTGTATAAAATTAAAATGCTCGTCATAGTTATTTTCTATAAATTTGACTTTTTTTTTTATATTAAAGTAAAAATAGTAAAATTAAGTATCATTTCATTATAATTTAATAAATTTAAGTTGGAATTATATTTAATATTTTTTTGAAATTACTTAAAAGCGCGTTGAAAGGATTAACTTAATCATGTCGCATAAAAATGTTTATTCTGCTGTTTCAGTATTGGTTGGAGCTGCTGCCCTTTTTCTTATAGCTGGTATTTCTGCAAATGCGCAAACTTTATCGCAAGGTTGGTACAAAGTTTGCAGTAAGCAGCATGATGTTGATATTTGTAATACAATGAATACGGTATTATCGAATACGGGACAACCTTTAACGGCTTTTAATATTGTTGAAATAAAAGGGAAGCAAAATGAAAAACGTATAGGTATTCAAGTGCCTACAGGTCGTTTTTTGCCAGAAGGTGTTCACATTCAAATAGGTGATGGCTTCTCTAAAAAAATTCCCTATATCATTTGTAATGGACCAAGTTGTATTGCTAATGATGTCTTAGATGATAAGCTTATCGCAGCCATGAAAAGTGGTACAAAAATGGTCGTAACCACTGTTAATTTCCGTGGTTCAGCTAATCCTATTGAATTTTCTCTTAATGGATTTACAGCTGCATATACCGGTCCTGGTATGGAAGAAAAAGATTTTCAACAAGAGCAAATAAAGCTGCAGCAAGCCATTCAATCAAAGCAAAAAGAAATTGAAGAGCGTATGCGGGCTGAACAAGAAAAAGCAAAACAAAAATAATACACACAATACCATAGAATTAATTGAACTTTTTCTATAATTTCTTATTTAAACCGCCACAGTTTTCTGTGGCGGTTTTTTCTTAATTTTTTGTAAGAGTTCTGCGTTTCCACCAACCAACACGCTCAGTTTTGGAAATATCATTAGGCGTAGATGAGACAACAACGGGTTGGTTAATTATTTCTTCAATTGGGGAAGGAGAGGATTCAACAACTTTCTCCGGTTTTATTACAGTTTCTTCCTCTAAATCTTTTTGCGTTGTCTCTTTAGAGGATGATTTTTTACGTGTTCTCCGTGTTGTTTTTTTACTATTTTCAGGAATTTTATCCTCTTCCTCAATAGGTTTATCTTCTTTTTTTGTTTTTGTTTTACGTATCAAACGGGTTTTAGGCTTTTCTTCAAGAGAGTTTTGTTCTGTAGTATTTTGATCATTCTCTAGAGAAGGTTGACTTTCTACTGCTTTTGAAGAACGTGTTTTACGTTTTTTAGGTTTAACACTTGGATCAGTTTTCGCCGTTTCATCTTGTCGTTTTATATTGAGAGCTTGTGTATCATTTTTCATTTCTTCACGTTGAGAAGATGGAACACGACGTTTGCGATGTTCTGCTTTAATTTCTGCTAAAGCTTGTTTAGCAAAATCTCCCACTGGTTCTGCATAAGGAATGCGTGTCTGATAAGAACTATTATCTTGATTACGTCGACCACCTCGACGTCCTCGACGACGTCCTCGACGATGAGAATCATTACTCAACGTCTCTTCTTTTTTATGAACGATGGGGGGAGAATGATCCGTGATTTGATCGTGATGATTTTTGCGCTGACGTTTTTGGTTTGTTTCAATGGAAGAGGAATTTTCAACAGTTTCACTCTTCATAAAAGCAGAATCTTCAATTTCTTGCTTATTATCATCTTCTAATGAAGGTTGAGATATGCTCTGTGCTATTGTGCCTTTAGAAATAACAAGATGCTGCGTTCCAATACTATCATCTGCTTCAATACTAATATTAAGTTTAAAGCGAGATTCTAAATTAACAAGAGTATTGCGCTTATGATTTAACACATAAAGCGCTGTTGCTACGGGTGTACGTACGATAATATTATATTGCGAATTGTGAAGAAGATATTCTTCAATTGAGCGCATGACATGTAAAGCAATTGATGATTTAGAACGTATATTTCCTGTTCCCGCGCAATGGGGGCAGGGCTGTGTTGTACTTTCTAAAACCGATATGCGAATACGTTGACGACTCATTTCTAATAGGCCAAAATGTGAAATATGACCGACTTGAATACGGGCACGATCGTTTTTTAAACAATCTTTTAATTTTTTTTCGACCAGTCGCACATTGCGTTCTTCAAGCATGTCGATAAAATCAATCACAATTAAACCGGCAAGGTCACGTAAACGTAATTGACGAGCAACTTCTTCTGCAGCTTCAAGATTCGTTTGTAAGGCTGTTTTTTCAACAGAGAATTCTTTCGTGGAGCGGCCAGAGTTTACGTCAATAGCAACAAGGGCTTCTGTTTGATTAATAACAAGATAACCACCAGATTTTAAAGAAACTTGTGGTTGCAACATTTTATCAAGTTGAATTTCAATATTATTTCTTGCGAAAATGGGGGTTGGGTCGCGATAAGGTTGTACAACTTTTGCATGGCTTGGCATAAGCATACGCATAAAATCTTTTGCTTCACGATATCCTTGGTCTCCAGAAACAAGAATTTCACTAATATTCTTATTATAAAGATCTCGTATAGAACGCTTTATGAGATTGCTTTCTTCATGAACAAGGCATGGTGCTGTTGATTCGAGCGTCAAATTGCGAATGGTATCCCATAACCGCATAAGATATTCATAATCGCGTTTAATTTCAGCTTTTGTTCTATTGGCACCTGCGGTTCGCAGGATAACGCCCATACCCTTTGGAACGGCTAATTCTTTTACGATTTCCTTAAGACGCTTACGGTCTTGCACATTGGTAATTTTTCGTGAAATGCCACCGCCACGTGCTGTATTGGGCATGAGAACAGAATAACGGCCTGCCAAAGAGAGATAGGTTGTAAGTGCGGCACCCTTGTTACCACGTTCTTCCTTGATGACTTGCACCAGCAAAATTTGACGTCGTTTAATGACTTCTTGAATTTTATATTGGCGCCCTTGTTTTCTTTGATAAGTTGGGAGCTCTTCACGGATATCTTCAGCACCAACCATTTCAATCTCATCATAAGAAATATCCGTTTCTTCTGTATCATCAACTGTTGTTGCTTCGGATGTGACATCACTTTCAACATCAGCTGCTATGACATTATTTTTTTCTTTTTTCTTTGTTTTCCTGGAACGCTTTTTATTTTTTGTGGCTTCTTCCGTAAAAGAATCAGCAGAATTTTCTCCTACAGTCGCTTTTTCTTCTTCTTCAAGGAGAGCAAGGCGATCAGCAACAGGAATTTGATAATAATCCGGATGAATTTCAGAAAATGTCAAAAAACCATGACGATTTCCACCGTATTCAACAAAAGCTGCTTGGAGAGAAGGTTCCACACGTGTAATACGTGCAAGATAAATATTCCCCTTGAGCTGTTTTCTATGTTCTGATTCAAAATCAAGTTCTTCAATTTTGTTGCCGTGAACAACAACAACACGCGTTTCCTCCGGATGGGAGGCATCTATAAGCATTTTGTTTGACATAAGTTAATATCCTGAAGGCGACACGCACAATTTTATTCAAACGAATGGTATAACTATTCGTAAACATAAAAGGCTGTCTGCCATAAAAGGGAGGTACCAGAAAAACAGGACGGAATACTACGTGCAGATGCATAAATGCATTTACACCATTTCTCATCATTATTTCCATCCGTTTTGTATGACTCATATTTTTAAAAAGTCTCCGGTAAAATAATCTTTAAAACAGTTCGGGTATCCGAACCAACGAATCTTAAGTGATGCAATCCTAATGTTATAACATAGAAGTTTTTCATCCATAACAAAGTCTCAACGCATAATACGCAACAACCCCTCTGAAGACAACTTACTATACATTATAGATAATTTAGATGGCTATTATCAGCTAGGAAGCATAAATATTCTTTTATGTTGATATCATGCGTTTGGCAAGTAACAATGTAAATCAGATACCATGATAACACCTTTATTACCTTAAATTTCATTTTAGGCTGTTTATAACGAAGAAAGTGAGTATTTATTGAAAATTAAAGAATAAGTTGAGGCGTCGTTTTTATAGAGCCAAAATAAATTATTATACATGGAATGTAGAGTATTTTGCTTATGATAAGAATTTTTTTTACCAAAAGTCTGACAACAGCCTATTGGAATATTATTATGAAATTCACATACTTTTTATTATTTTTTTTGGTATTCCAAATCAGTGCTCAAGCAGCAGATCCTTTAAGACTTATTAATTTTCGAACCATTGGTGATAATGTTCACACACGTATTATTGCGGTTTTTAATTCAAAACCAAATGTTCGTTTGCAGATTTTGGATAGACCTGCACGTTTGGTTATTAATTTACCGATAATTGACTTTTCGATGCAAAATACATCTTTAAAGAAACAGAATAAATTATCTGTTATGCTCTTAGATATGCGTTATGCTTTCTCTGACATACAGACTTCACGCATTATTTTGACAAGTAAAACGGCTTTTACTGTTGAAAGGAGCGTTGTAAAAAAATTAGATAATGGCTTATGGCAATTGCTGATTGATATTCGTAAAAGTACACAAGAAAAATTTGATGAGATATTAAAGAATCAACAAAAGATTAATTTTGATATAAAAACGCCATTATTTCCAGTCCAGAATTTTCGTGTTGTTCTTGACCCTGGTCACGGTGGTATTGATGGCGGAGCAAGGGGTGTAACTGGAATCTTAGAAAAAGATGTAACTTTATATTTTGCGCGTGCATTGCGAGATGAATTACAAAAGGACCCGCATATTAGTGTTGTTTTAACGCGTGATTCCGATATCTTTTTAAGATTAAGTGAAAGAGTTAAAAAAGCGCAAGAATTTGATGCTGATCTTTTTATATCCATTCATGCCGATACGATTGATGTGCATTCTCTCCGTGGTGCCACAGTATATACCATATCAGATAAAGCTTCTGACGCGATTGCAAAATCTTTAGCTGAAAATGAAAATAAAGTTGATTTACTTGATGGTTTACCTGCTGATGAAACGCTTGAAGTTACAGATATTTTGATGGATCTTACGCGGCGTGAAACACATACATTTTCGGTTAATTTTGCCAATAGTGTTATTTCAAATTTATCAAAGAGTCATATTCATTTGATCAATAACCCTCATCGTTATGCTAATTTTCAAGTTTTAAGAGCTTCAGATATTCCCTCTGTCTTGATAGAGATAGGATATTTATCCAATAAAGAGGATGAAAAGTTATTAAACGACCCTCATTGGAGAAAACAAATGGCAGCCTCTATTGCTCATTCTATTCGTCAATTTGCTGATTATCGGCAGAAAATGGTACAGCCTCTTTAAATTTGTAAGAAAATAGAGTAATCAATATGGGATTTTAGTGTATCCTAGTCTAAATAAGATAGAAAACAATTTTTCTTTATCTCAATCTTGTAGCGATATCTACGTAATGTGGTTGAGGTAACATATTTTTTCTTTGATCAATTCTTAAGAAAGCGATAGCTGTTTTTATGATGATTTTTTTGAGATATCTTCTTCGTTTTTTTGTTGCTACTGGGCTTTGTGGCGCAATAATATGGGGTATTATGACCAGTGGTCAAGCAAATGCACTTCCTGATTATGAAGTTCTTTCACTTTATGAGCCACCGGTAATGACCCGTGTCCATGCTTCTGATGGAAGTCTTATGGCAGAGTTTGCAACAAAACATCGCCTGTATTTACCGATTCAATCAATCCCAAAGCTTGTTAAAGATGCTTTTATTTCGGCTGAAGATAAAAACTTTTATCATCATTTTGGTTTAGATCCTGAAGGGCTTTCTCGCGCTTTGATCAATAATATTCGTAATATTGGTTCTGGAAGACGTCCAGAGGGTGCATCGACCATAACACAACAAGTCGCTAAAAACTTCCTTTTAAGTTCAGAAACAACATTAGAGCGTAAATTTAAAGAAGCTATTTTAGCAATGCGTATTGAGAAAACTTACTCAAAAGATCATATCTTGGAGCTTTATCTCAATGAAATTTACTTAGGTCGAGGTACTTATGGTATAGCCGCTGCTTCTTTGACTTATTTTAATAAATCCGTCAATGATTTGACATTAGAAGAATGTGCTTATTTGGCGGCTCTTCCAAAAGGACCAGCCAATTATGATCCATTTAAGAATACACAGCGTGCTATTGATCGGCGCAATTGGGTTATAGACCGGATGGTTGCCAATGGCTATGTAACGCGTGAACAAGGTGAAAAAGCGAAAGCTAAGCCTTTAGGAGCGACAATCCGAGGAAGTGATAACTATGTTTTTGCGGCTGATTATTTTACTGAAGAAGTACGCCGTCGTTTAATGCATCGCTATGGGGCGAAAACACTTTATGAAGGTGGGTTATCCATCCGTACAACGCTTGACCCGCATTTACAACTTATTGCTCGGCGCGCTTTACACAATGGATTAGTTAAATTTGATCATTCGCAAGGATGGCGTGGCGCTTATGCGCATATTGATCAGAAAGGTGATTGGGGGGAAGAGCTTGCGAATATCACGGGCTTAAGTGATGTTCCTGAATGGCGTTTAGCCGTTGTTCTTTCTGCTAATCCCAATAAAGTAGAGATTGGTTTACAGCCACAGCGCAAAGCTTCAGGGATGCTCTCAAAAAAACGTGAAATTGCTATTTTATCTGAAGCTGATTCAAAATGGGCTCTCCATGTTGTGAAAGAAAATGGTTATCGAAGAACTGTTCAGAGCTTGTCTCATGTTCTGCACGTTGGAGATGTCATTTTTGTTGAAAAGCTACCCAATACAAATAACATTTATCGTTTACAACAAATTCCAAAGGTTGAAGGTGCCATTGTTGCTATGGAGCCTCATACGGGGCGCGTTCTTGCGATGGTAGGAGGCTTTTCTTTTGCAGCATCTGAATTTAATCGAGCAACACAAGCTTATCGTCAACCGGGGTCTGCTTTTAAGCCTTTTGTCTATGCGGCCGCACTTGATAATGGATATACGCCAGCATCGGTTATTTTAGATGGTCCCATCGAAGTTCGCCAATATAATGGTGAAGTTTGGCAACCTAAAAATTATGGTGGTACCTTTGCAGGACCTTCAACATTACGTTATGGTATTGAACGTTCTCGTAATCTTATGACAGTAAGGCTTGCCAATGATATGGGAATGCCTCTTGTTGCTGAATATGCAGAACGTTTTGGTATAGTCGATAAACTACAGCCTTATCTTCCCATGGCTTTAGGAGCTGCTGAGACAACTGTATTACGAATGGTTACGGCTTATTCTGTTATTGCCAATGGGGGACGTTCTATTAAACCTTCTTTGATAGACAGAATTCAAGATCGTTATGGGAAGACAATTTATCGTCATGACGATCGGATTTGTGAAAATTGTAATGCTCAGACGTGGAATAATCAACGTGAGCCCACATTGATTGATGAAAGAGATCAAGTTCTTGATCCTATGACAGCTTATCAGATTACTTCGATGATGGAAGGGGTTGTCCAACGCGGTACGGCAGCGCGTTTACGTTATCTTAATCGACATATTGCGGCTAAAACGGGAACAACCAATGACTCTAAAGATGTCTGGTTTATGGGGTTTACGCCGGATCTCGTCGTTGGTGTTTTTATTGGTTACGATCAACCCGCTCCATTAGGATATAATGGAACGGGAAGTTCATTAGCAGCACCTATTTTTGGTGAGTTTATGGCAGATGCTTTGAAGGGAAAGCCAGATGTTCCCTTTAAGATGCCAAAGGGTATGATTTTAATGCCCATTAATCGGAAAACAGGGATGCTTGCAGAAAGAGGAGATCAAGATGTCATTATAGAGGCATTTAAACCGGGGACTGGCCCTGCTGATATATATCAAGTCATTGGAGGTACGAATTCTTTTCAAGAAGGTGTTCCTGCAGTAACCACTTCTCCACAAGTCAATAAAGCTCTTGAAAGTGGGACAGGTGGTCTGTATTAATTGACAAAATCTCCTTTGCCATGAATCTTGTTTTTTTCTATTTTTTTAGAGTATCGGTTCTGTAAATAGAATGATAAATTCGCGCCATTTCTTTCTAGAATCTATTAGATTTGTGTAAAATATTAAGAGATATAACCAGAACGAGTATTAAAAAATACGGTGTTAGATTATGCGAGCAGAAATAGAAACATTAGTTGATGAAATTCAAAAAGCAATTCAATTGCTAAGGGGGCATCTTTGACTGGGATCAATCATTAAAGCGTCTTGAATATCTTAATCAAAAAGCAGAAGATCCTACACTTTGGGATGATGCGCAACAAGCACAGGATATGATGCGTGAGCGTCAACGTCTTGATGATTCAATCAATGGCCTTTTATCATTTACAAAAACACTTGAAGAATGCATAGAGCTCATTGCGATGGGGGAAGAAGAAAGTGATGTTGAAGTTATCGCTGATGCGGAAAATTCTATACGTAATCTTAAAAATGAAATTGATAAAAGGCAGATTGATGTGCTTCTTTCAGGAGAGGCCGATCCTAATGATACCTATTTAGAAATTCATGCTGGGGCAGGAGGAACAGAAAGCCAAGATTGGGCTTCTATGCTCTTGCGCATGTATATGCGCTGGGCTGAACAGCATGAAATGAAAGTTGAGCTATTAGAAATTCATGATGGAGAAGAAGCAGGAATAAAATCAGCGACTATTCTTGTAAAAGGGCATAATGCTTATGGATTGTTGAAAACAGAATCAGGCGTTCATCGCTTGGTACGAATTTCTCCCTTTGATTCGAATGCAAAGCGTCATACCTCTTTTGCGAGCATTTGGGTTTATCCGGTTATTGATGACAATATTGAAGTTGATGTTTCAGAAGCAGATGTGCGTATTGATACATACCGTGCATCGGGAGCAGGAGGGCAACACGTTAATACGACAGATTCTGCTGTTCGCATCACACATATAAAAACGGGTATTGTTGTTCAATGTCAAACTGAGCGTTCTCAGCATAAAAATCGTGCTACGGCTTGGTCGATGTTACGGGCACGTCTTTATGAAGAAGAGCTCAAAAAAAGAGAAGAAGAAACCAATGCTCTTGAATCTTCTAAAACAGAAATCGGATGGGGGCATCAAATTAGATCTTATGTTCTTCAACCTTATCAGCTTGTAAAAGATTTGCGCACAGGCGTTGAAAATACTGATCCACAATCCGTCCTTAATGGGAACTTAGATGCATTTATAGAGGCCGCACTTTCTCAACGTATTTATGGAAAAGACAAAGAAATTGAGGAGCTTCATTAGTTTCTCCTTAAAGCTGTGCAGATTTACTTTTTAAGCTGTTTTCTTGAACTATGTCGTGATATTATGATGGCTCTTGATCTTTGAGAGGTTCAGAGGATTTGTTTTTTTTCACGTGCTAATTTTTTTGATGATGTTGCAAGGGAACGGATCATCATTCATTCAAGATAATAAGAATCTAATAGGGGAGAGTTTGACTCTATTTAGAGGGTCAATATAAAGTTATTAATGACCTTTATGAAACAATAGAGTTGTAAATTTGAATCTGTCAGAAAAATAAAATGAATTGGAGAAAATCCCTTTTGTTTTTTAAAGACGAAGCAATCTTTCCGTTTACACGACACCATTACGATGTAAAAGCGTTGCAGCTGCTAAAACATTTTCAGCGTGTCCAGATACACTGACTTTGCGCCATTCTTCTGCTATTTTTCCATTTGCATCAATTAAAAAAGTGCTTCGTTCAACACCCATATATTTGCGTCCATACATGCTTTTTTCTACCCAAACACCATAAGCTTCAAGGGTTGTTTTTTCTTCGTCTGAAACAAGGATGAGATCAAGTCCATGTTTTACTTTAAATTTATCATGTTTTTTTACATTATCTGGAGAGATTCCAATAACAGCAACACCAATTTCATCAAATTTCGTCTTTAATTGTGTGAAATCGAGTGCTTCAGTTGTGCAGCCACTGGTGTCATCTTTAGGATAAAAATATAAAACAACTGGTTTGCCTTTAAAGTCAGAAAGACAAACTGTCCCTCCTCCATCGCGTGGCAAATTAAAATCAGGAGCAAAAGTGCCTTTCAGTGATTTTGTCATTTTCTTATCTTTCTTTTTGAGTGAAAAGATCCATGACTAGCATACAGAGAAGGCATAAAGTTTCAACTCTCTAAAGTAAAATTATTTCAAAGCTTTTTCGCGATCATACAAAAATTATTCTGTCATAAAAACTCAATGAAAAATGCGAGAGAAAAGCGCACAAAACATCGTTATCATGGATAAAAATCTATAGAATGAATGAGACATCAATAGATTATAGTGGTTTGATCAATACATGTTTTTTCTTACCAAAAGAAAGTTTAATGATTCCTTTTGTCGTAATATCTTTTTCAATAACAAGGTGTGTTTCATCCTTTATGATTTGATCATTAACACGTATGCCTCCACCTTGAATATGACGGCGCGCTTCGCTGTTGGATTTTGCAAGTCCTGCTTTTACTAGAAGAAAGAGCAATCCAACCCCTGTTTTTAATTCTGTTGCGTTTATTTCAACGGTTGGAAGATTTTCTCCAAGTGTTTTTTCTTCAAAGGTTTTGCGGGCAGTTTCTGCAGCTGCCTCAGCAAGAGTGCGTCCATGCAACATGGCTGTAATTTCTGTTGCAAGAATTTTTTTGGCTTCGTTAATTTCAGTCCCTTGTAATGAGGAAAGTCTGAGAATCTCATCCATTGGCAATGTCGTATAAAGCTTTAGAAATCGCGTAACATCCGCATCTTCTGTATTGCGCCAATATTGCCAAAATTGATAAGGAGAAAGCATATCAGCATTCAGCCATACAGCACCATTCAATGATTTACCCATTTTGGCACCGGAAGAGGTCGTCAGCAATGGTGATGTTAATGCATATAATTGTGGTGTTCCTAAACGGTGCCCTAATTCGATTCCGTTAATAATGTTTCCCCATTGATCAGATCCCCCCATTTGCATACGCAAGCCATAACGTTTATAAAGTTCAACAAAATCATAAGCTTGCAAAATCATATAATTAAACTCTAAAAAGGACAAAGAGTGCTCACGCTCAAGTCTGAGTTTAACAGAATCAAATGACAACATACGGTTGACAGAAAAATATTTTCCTACATCACGCAGGAATTCTAAATAGTTTAAATTGCATAACCATTCAGCATTATTCACAATACATGCATCGGTTTTTCGATCACCGAAGGTCAAATAGTTAGAAAATACCTTTTTAATACCCTCAATATTGGTTGCAATATCCTCTTGTGTTAGAAGCCGTCGTGCTTCATCTTTGAAGGAAGGATCACCGATCAATCCTGTTCCTCCGCCCATCAAAGCAATGGGGCGATGACCTGTTTTTTGGAGCCAATAAAGCATCATAATCTGAAGAAGGCTTCCAGCATGTAAGCTTGATGCTGTCGGATCAAATCCAGTATAAGTGCTTACAGTTTCTTTTGAAAAAAGATCATCTAAGCCTTTTTCATCCGAAATTTGGTGGATAAAACCACGTTCGCTCATAATGTGTAAAAAATCAGATTTAAAGGCAAACACAGAGTCAATTTCCTCATTAATAGGGTGAATTTATTGTATATAATAGATGATTATATAATGGATCATGAATTCCTTATCTAGCATAAATGACGCAAATCTCACAAGAGAGCGAGATATATTGGTCATGAAGAAATAAGATAGATGATCCTTCTTTTACGCTAAACAAAGAGACGATCCAATAATAAAAAGGTATTTGTTCATTCTCACTTTTATTGTGAAATAAAATTTAATGAAAGCCGAAAATACAGTCTAAAAAATAAGTTACTTCTTTATATCTAGAAATAAGCTTTGTGTTTTTTTATCACTCTCTCGTGTTTTGCTAAGTGAGTGAAAGTATTTCCGGAGGAGGGGCGATAAGTTCATTGGTGATATGGCTATCTAAATAGTGGGCACATCGTTCAATAAGTTCCTCATGACATCCACTAAAAAAGTGATTAGCTCCTTCCAGTATCTCTTGTGTAATGACGATCCCTTTTTGTGTTTTCAATTTATCGACAAGTATTTGAACGTCTTTTGGGGGGGCAACTTTATCGATACCACCATGAATGATAAGCCCAGAGGAGGGACAAGGTGCAAGAAATGAAAAATCATAAACATTCGGCTGCGGGGCAACAGAGATAAATCCCTCAATTTCCGGTCTGCGCATTAAAAGCTGCATACCAATCCATGCTCCAAATGAATATCCTGCTACCCAACAATTTTTAGAGTCTGGATGTTGTGTTTGCACCCAATCAAGAGCTGCAGCAGCATCTGAAAGTTCCCCTATTCCATAATCAAATTCACCTTGACTACGACCAATACCACGAAAGTTAAAACGTAAGGTTGTAAAGCCACGTTGCTGGAACATATAAAAGAGATCATAGACAATTTTGTGATTTATTGTTCCACCAAATTGGGGATGAGGATGCAAAATGATCGCAATGGGGGCATTTTTTTCTTGTGAAGGTTGATAACGCCCTTCGAGCCGCCCCGCGGGACCGTTAAAAATAATTTCTGGCATAAAAGGCTCCTTAAATGCTATAAAAGGCTCTCATTGACCTTAGTCGACTTTTACCATAGAATCTCTTAAATAATCATTAGATATTCTTTTTTAAATGCACTTTTCAAGCAAATTGCATTATTTTTTAATCCATTCAGAAGATTAATAATGGCCGATGTAAAATGGTTATAAAACGCCGATATTTTGATTATAATGCAACAACACCGCTCAAAAAAGTAGCGCGGATGGCGTTACTGGAATCTTTAGAGATATTTGGTAATCCTTCATCGGTTCATAAGGAAGGGCGTGCTGCTAAAATTTTATTACAAAAGGCGCGCCGACAAATTGCTGAAAGTCTTAAAACAAATCCAGATAATGTTGTCTTTACTTCTGGTGCGAGTGAAGCAGCAATGACTTTGTTAACACCCTTTTACACGATGGGAAAAGCAAAGGTTCAGTTTTCTCATCTTTACCTTGGAGCGACTGAACATCCTTCTGTTGCAGAAGGAGGGCGTTTTCCAAAAGAGTTGATAAGTATTATTACTGTTGATCAAGATGGGCTTATTCAACAAGATAAATTAACATCACTCTTAAGGGATCACGATAAGACCAAAGGTTTACCTCTTGTTGCTATTCAAGCTGCAAATAGTGAAACGGGTGTTATTCAACCATTAAAAGAAATCGCTGCGATTGTACGGGATTTAGGAGGTACTCTTATTGTTGATTTGACACAATATGTGGATAAGAATTTCGTTGATATTAATCAGCTAGGAGGAGACTTTTTTATACTGTCTGCACATAAAGTTGGCGGTCCTAAGGGAGTCGGTGCTTTCGTTTCATGTGGTCATCTTCTTATGCCACATCCTCTTATTATCGGAGGAGGACAAGAAAAAGGCTTACGTGGAGGAACAGAAGCATTGTCTCTTATTGTTGCTTTTGGAGCAGCAATGGTTGACAATTATAGCCAAGAAGAGATAAAACAGTTAATGTATTTACGCAATAAATTAGAAGATGGACTCCAAAAAATAAGTCCAAATATTGAGATTTTTGGCAAAAGAGTTCAACGTTTACCAAATACAACTTACTTTGCTATAGAAAATATCAAAGCTGAAACGATGCAAATTGCTTTTGATTTAGAAGGTTTTTCTGTATCAGCTGGTTCTGCTTGTTCTTCGGGAAAGGTAAAACAAAGCAAAGTTCTGGAAGCAATGGGGTATCATGTTCCAAATGGTGCCATTCGCATTTCAATAGGGCGTGACACAACTTCAGAAGATATTGACGACTTTTTATTGTTTTTTTCTCAAATGATCAGTAAGAAAAAAGGATAAAACTCATCATGAGAAAATTATAAAAATTAGAATTATTTTAAAAATAAAATAACTTTGATTGAAATTTTCGCACTTTACCTATAGCCTTAAGAAATAACTTGCTTAACTTTACTCTTGAAAAAAAACAAGACTTTTAGTTACCGGTTTTTGATGCCCAAAAATGGAGAAATTTTATGCCGGCAGTACAAGAAACGATACGCCAAGTCCGTGAAATAGACGTTGACCAATATAAATATGGCTTTGAAACGAAAATTAAAACGGATAAAGCGCCCAAAGGTTTGAATGAAGATATTATCAGATTTATTTCTGCTAAAAAACATGAGCCTGAATGGATGCTAACATGGCGCCTACAAGCTTATCGCCGTTGGCTGACAATGCAAGAGCCTCATTGGGCGCGTCTTGAGTATCCTAAAATTGACTTTCAGGAGCTTTATTATTACGCAGCTCCGAAAAATCATACAGGACCCAAATCTTTGGACGAAGTGGATCCTGAGTTATTAGCAACATATGAAAAACTTGGCATTCCCCTTAAAGAACAAGAGATTTTGGCAGGGGTAAGAAAACAGTCTGATCCCTCTACATTTGATGACAGCATGTCGGTATCAGGGCAGGTGGCTGTTGATGCGGTTTTTGATTCTGTTTCTGTTGTGACAACCTTTAAAAAGGAGTTGGCACGTGCAGGTGTAATTTTTTGCTCTATTTCAGAGGCGATTATTGAACATCCTGAGCTTATTAAAAAATATTTGGGAACCGTTGTACCAGCGGGAGATAATTATTATGCAGCTTTAAATGCAGCTGTTTTTACAGATGGCTCATTTGTTTATATTCCCAAAGGGGTTCGTTGTCCTATGGAGCTTTCAACTTATTTTAGGATAAATGAACGCAATACAGGGCAATTTGAACGAACATTAATTATTGCTGCTGAAGATTCTTATGTTTCTTATCTTGAAGGGTGCACAGCCCCCCAACGTGATGAAAATCAACTTCATGCTGCTGTTGTTGAGCTTATTGCTCTTGAAAATGCAGAGATTAAATATTCTACAGTACAAAACTGGTACCCTGGCGATAAAGATGGAAAGGGTGGTATTTATAACTTTGTGACGAAGCGTGGAGATTGTCGAGGGGACAACTCTAAAATTTCATGGACACAAGTTGAGACTGGTTCCGCGATTACTTGGAAATATCCATCCTGTTTACTTCGCGGTGATAATGCGCGTGGAGAATTTTATTCTATTGCTGTTGCAAATGGTTACCAACAAATTGATTCTGGTACAAAAATGATTTATTTAGGGAAAAATACTTCCAGTCGTATTATTTCCAAAGGCATTTCTGCGGGCTTTTCAAATAATACTTATCGAGGACAAGTTTCAGCCCATCGAAAAGCACACAATGCGCGTAACTTTACACAATGTGATAGTTTATTAATTGGCAATGATTGTGGGGCGCATACAGTTCCTTATATTGAAGCAAAAAATGCAACAGCTCAGTTTGAGCATGAAGCCACAACATCAAAAATTTCTGATGACCAACTTTTTTATGTTATGCAGAGAGGCATTCCCGAAGAAGAAGCCATTGCATTAATTGTCAATGGTTTTGTAAAAGAAGTTATTCAAAAACTTCCCATGGAATTTGCTGTTGAAGCGCAAAAGCTTATCGGTATTAGCCTTGAGGGGAGTGTTGGATGATTTTATTTAATGAGATAAATAGAAGACTTGATGCAAAAAGGCTGTAACAGTAGAAAATAATGTAAAAAAGTAACTTCTATGGTGATGACCAAAAGAAGCTGTATGCGAAAGCAAAATACGCATTGATATCTGAAAAAACAGCCAGAACAAGACTTACAGCGAGAACAGGATTTAATGATGTTAGAGATAAAAAATTTGCACGCCCGTATCGCAGGGACGGATACAGAAGTTATTCGTGGTTTAAACCTGACGGTTCAAGATGGAGAAGTTGCCGCGATCATGGGGCAGAATGGTGCCGGAAAATCAACTTTGTCTTATTTGCTTGCTGGGCGTGATGATTATGAAGTAACACAAGGTGATATTCTCTATAAAGGACAATCACTTTTAGAAATGGATCCAGCAGAACGTGCGGCATATGGTATTTTTCTTGCATTTCAATATCCCATGGAAATACCAGGGGTAGCAACAATGGAATTTTTAAAAGTCGCGATGAATTCTCAGCGCAAAGCACGTGGTGATGAAGAGCTTAAAATTCCTGAATTTATAAAATATGTTAAAGAGGTCTCAGCTAAGCTTGAAATAGATATGGACATGCTAAAACGTCCATTAAATGTAGGCTTTTCAGGGGGAGAAAAAAAACGCGCTGAAATTTTACAAATGGCACTTCTTGAACCTAAACTTTGCATTTTAGATGAAACGGATTCTGGTTTAGATATTGATGCATTAAAAATTGTTGCAGATGGTGTTAATAAACTTAAAGATTCAAACCGTTCATTTTTGGTGATTACCCATTATCAACGGCTACTTAATTATATTATTCCTGATACGGTACATGTCCTCCATAAAGGACGAATTATCAAAAGCGGAGACAAATCCTTAGCGCTTTATTTAGAACAAAATGGCTATGCTGATCTTATCAGGGAAGCGGTTTGAGGGTATTATGAAGGTACAGCAAGAACTTTTACCGGTTGAAAAAAATATTATTAGTAATTTCAATCAGTATATCAATGACTTACCGGGTGATAAAGTCGTATATGAAATTCGCAAAAGGGCTCTTGAGAAGTTTCAAGCGGCACGGCTTCCTTCCCGTAAAATCGAAAATTGGCATTATACCAATCTGCGCACGTTACTGAAATCTGTGAGTAATTTTTCAAAAGATCAAGATAATCAATCAATTGACGCCTTACTTTCAAAAAGCGCTGTTTTTTCCTTAAATAATGGAAAAGTAGCAACACAGTCAAAAGTAGACGAGATTACAGTAAAATGCCTTTCAGATGCATTAGAAGATAATTCTGTAAAGATTGATCAAAACATTTCTGATGAAGATTTTATTGGGCAATTGAATACAGCTTTTGTTACAGATGGTTGGCTTTTTAACATTCCGGAAAATACAAAGCTAAATATCCCTATTGAATTACAAAATATACAAATGGGAGGACAATCTCATACTTTTTCAGACATAAAAGTTGATAAAAATAGTCAAGTTATGTTTATTGAGCATCAAGTTGGCAATGATCAAGATACTTTTGTCAGTTCAGTATTTTCATTAGACATTGCCGCTCATAGTGATGTTACGTGGATTCTCATTCGTAATCGTGGTTTTAATTCGACGCAATTTGGTCGATTGCGTGCTGTTCTTGCTCGAGGAGCGAAGTTATCACTTTATGTCATTAACATAGGAAGCCAACTCAATCGTCAGGAAGTCGATATTGAATTACAGGGGGAGGAATCTGATTTTCAATTGCGTGTTATCAATTTATTATCAGGACAAACACATAGTGATCTTACCATGACTGTTCGTCACGTGGAAGAAAAATCAACTTCAACTGAAATTATACGCAATGTGGTTACAGATAAGGCTGTTGGTGTTTTCCAAGGCATCATACGTGTTGCTCAAAAAGCGCAAAAAACAGATGCACGCATGGCCTGTAACAGCCTTATTCTTTCAGATGATGCTGAATTTAATGCAAAGCCTGAGCTGGAGATTTTTGCTGATGATGTTGCCTGTGGTCATGGGGCGACGGTTGCTAATATTAATCACGATTATCTATTTTACCTTATGGCGCGCGGTATCCCTTTTAAAACGGCTCGAGCTCTTTTGATTAAAGGATTTATTGCTGAGCTCATTGATGACATCAAACAAGATAATATCCAAACTGTTTTGGAGAATATTATTGGTCAATGGCTTGAAAAAAATGTTTAAGAGAGAAAAAATGGAAAATGACGTACAAACATGCAATTATAATGTCGACGAAATTCGACGTGATTTTCCTCTTTTACACCATCAAGTTTATGGAAAGCGATTAGCATATCTTGATAGTGGTGCTTCTGCTCAAAAACCACAATCAGTCCTCAATGCAATGAATCATTATTATCACTATAGTTATGCTAATGTGCATAGGGGAATGTATTTTTTAGCCAATACAGCAACACAATTGTATGAAAATGCTCGTGAAACTGTTCGTGTTTTTTTGAATGCTCAAAAAGCTGAGGAAATTGTTTTTACGAAAAATGCAACAGAAGCAATTAATACGGTTGCTTATGGTTGGGCAATGCCCAAACTCAAGGAAGGTGATGAAGTTGTTCTAACGATTATGGAACATCATGCAAATATTATTCCTTGGCATTTTCTGCGTGAACAAAAAGGTGTAAAACTTATTTTTGTGCCCGTTGATGAAAATGGTGTTCTGCATATAGAAGATTTCCAAAAGGCTTTAAGTGAAAAAACCCGCCTTGTTGCTATAACCCATATGTCCAATATATTAGGCACTGTGCCCCCTGTTAAGGAGATGATTAAGCGAGCCCATCAAAATTCTATTCCTGTTCTTGTTGATGGTTCTCAAGGAGCCATACATTTAACTGTTGATGTGCAAGATCTCGATTGTGATTGGTATGTTTTTACAGGACATAAGCTTTATGGTCCCACCGGTATAGGTGTTCTGTATGGTAAGGAACACCGGTTAGAAGAAATGCGTCCTTTTCAAGGGGGAGGGGAAATGATCGAGGAGGTAACAACCGATAAGGTCCTTTATAATGCTCCTCCTTATCGTTTTGAAGCAGGAACGCCTCCTATTGTTGAAGCTATTGGATTAGCTGCGGCTATTGACTATATACAAGAGAAAGGTCGCAGTACAATTCATGCCCATGAAATGTCTCTTTCAGCTTATGCGCATGAAAAACTGAAAACGATTGAATCATTGCGTATTTATGGTCACTCTCCCAATAAAGGCGCTATTATATCGTTTGCAATTGAAGGTATTCACGCTCATGATATCGCTATGTTTATTGATAGAAAAGGGGTTGCAATACGTGCGGGAACGCATTGTGCCCAGCCTTTATTACAGCGCTTTGGTTTAACATCTATTTGTCGTGCGTCATTAGCCATGTATAATACTCAAGAAGATATAGACCAATTTGTCGAAGCATTGAAAGAAACAAGGACATTTTTTAATGGGTGAGTTAATAGAAGAGCGTCATTCTACAGAAGCTGCTGAAACTGTAAGCGAAAATAAAAACTCTTACATATCAGCCATTCCTGCAGACGAAATTGATCGTATGACGAATGATATTATTGCTGCTCTTAAGACAGTTTATGATCCAGAGATTCCTGCTGATATTTATGAGCTAGGACTGATTTATCGTATTGATATCGAAGATGATCGTTCAGTAAAAATTGAAATGACTCTTACAGCGCCGGGCTGTCCTGTTGCCGGTGAAATGCCAGGATGGGTAGAAAATGCTGTTAGTGCTGTTGAAGGGGTTTCGCATGTTGAAGTCACTATGACTTTTGATCCACCATGGACCCCTGAGTGTATGTCAGAAGAAGCACAAATTGCTGTCGGATGGTATTAACAATACTGTTTGTGAATACGTTATTTTTTACAAACAGTTAGATTTAAAAACGATCACATGCATTATCATAAACAAAAATTAGAACTTAACTGGGTTGGAAAAGAAAAACGCCCCAAACTGGAACCTCGTATCTTATTAGAAGATGTTGAAAAATCTTATCATGCTTCGCATCAAATATCATCTCAAGATATTTTTGATAATAAACTTATTTTTGGTGATAATTTGCTCGCACTCAAGGCGCTTGAGCAAGAATATACGGGGAAGGTAAAATGCATCTATATCGATCCACCTTATAATACAGGCAATGCCTTTGAACATTATGAAGATGGCTTGGAGCATTCCATATAGCTAAGTCTTATGAGAGATAGGTTAGAACTGTTACATCATTTGCTTGCGGATGATGGAAGTATTTGGATATCTATTGATAATGATGAACAAGCCTATCTGAAAGTGATGATGGATGAAATTTTTGGCCGGAAAAAATTTCATCAACAATATTATTTGGCAAAAGAAATATGCCCCACAAAATGATGCAAAATGGCTTTCTGATAACCATGATTTTATAATAGTTTATGCTAAAAAGACAAAACGATTTGGCGCCCTTAATGCTATTCAAGAAAATAGGAATTTTGAAGGTTTATACGCAGAGTTTACCATTTCAGAATCTATACTTGAGAGTTCATAATGTTTCTCTTTAAAAATAAAACAAATAAGTTTTTTAATTGATGGATGTGAGGCTCAATAAAATGTTTAAATATTATTTTTAATTTTGTACGCTCTTGCACCATTAATTTAAGAATATTGGAGATTGCTTAAATTATAAAATTATTATTATTTATTCTAAATAAATGAAAATATATAAAAGAGTTACGCAACATTATGTTTTTTTCAAAAAAATAAACATTTTATTATTCTTAATTCTGAAATATTTAAATACAATGGAATATCCAGAGGATAAAAGGGGGAGATTTTATATATGACTTTGAACTTAACAAACACTGTCTTTAATTTTTTAAAGAAAAACCCGTCAAAAAAATTTACGGCTCGAGAAATTGCGCAATGGATATTTGAAAATTATCCAGAAAAATGCCGCCAAAAACAAAAGCGTTCAACGGCAATAATCACTCCTCTTAAGAACGATACAGCTCTTATTCAGCAAATTGTCGCTGAAATAGGATCTAAGCGACCTCAGTTACAAAGGCGTTATCCAGAAATAAAAACCACAGAAGGACGACCACGGCAATATTATTTTACAAAACAAACAGATAGCGCTGAAATTGATGCCGTAGAGGACAATACAGAGAGTAGAACAAAAGATGGTTCTGTTAAAGAACAAGATCTTTATCCGTTATTATCTAAATTTTTATGGTCAGAGCTTGCAGTTTACAGTAAGCGTATTAATGAGAAATGTTCTCACAATAAACATGGTTCGGGCGGAAACAAATGGCTTTATCCGGACCTCGTAGGGATACAAGATTTAAGTAAAGAATGGAATCGTGAAATCAAAGATTGCGTTTTGCAATATTTTGATAAAAAGACGAAGCTTTGGTCTTTTGAAGTTAAAGTTCTCATCAATCGTTCAAATTTACGAAAAGCATTTTTTCAAACAGTTAGCAATTCTTCATGGGCTAATTTTGGTTATTTAGTTGCGAGTGAAATTGAAGGTGTTGATACATTAAAAGAATTGCGGATGCTTTCAAGTTTGCATGGAATTGGATTTATAAGACTCGACAAGGAAAACGCTTCTGAGAGTGAAATCATAATTCCAGCTAAAGAACGGACTGATATTGATTGGGATACTGCTAATAGATTAGTGGAGGAAAACAAAGACTTTCTTCATTATGTTAAGCTCATTCGTCAATTTTATCAAACTGGTGAGATACGTTCGTCCGATTGGGATCATATAGGCCCCATGAAGGGTATTTAAAAAGACTCTATTTGCTTAAAAGCTCTTTTTCAGAGTGATAAAAAATTACTTTAACTATTTTATTTTCCTTATTATATTGATTTATAAATATTCAGTTCTCTTTAACTTATCTTAGAGGTTAGAATATTGAAACAGTAGAATGTTTTGTGTATGTCTCAAGCGAAGATGAGTAAAATTTTTCTTGCTTATATTGAGACACCTTCTTACATAGAATTTATATTCATATCTTTTCAGTAAAAAACATCAATTTTATAAAATTATTTAATTATTTCTATCACATCTTATGCTAAAGAGAGTGTATACTATCATAGTTTAGCATAATACTTTTTTATTTTCCAATAATACCGCACGCTATGCGTGCACCACCTCCGCCAAGCGGTAATGGTTTATCTGACTGATTATCGGCCCCAAAATGAATTATTAATGAGCGCCCTGTAATTTCAGAGATTTTTTTCAGTCGTGGAGCAAGAACGCTCATCGTAGCATTCCCATGCTTATCAACATAAAGTGCAGGTAAATCACCAAGATGACCATTGATATTATAAGGTCCTAAATGTTTTCCGGTATGTTCAGGATCATAATGTCCACCTGCGCCTCCACCAATTATGCCATCTTTTGTATCACATGAAGGATTTGCATGTATATGAAAACCATGCATTCCTTCTGGTAAGGTAGACAAATGAGGAATGAAAACTAAACCATGTGTGTTTTCTTCAATTTGAATGCTACCAATAGCCTTTTTTGAATTATTATCTTCTAGTTTATAAATATTTACTTTTGTTGATAGTGCTAATGCAGAGTTTTTATAATTTAAAAATGCTGTAAAAGCTAATAATGATAGTATTATTCTTTTCATAAAATACCTTATTAAATAAAATCTAAATATAGATAAATTGTTTAAATTAAATTTACATAAAAATAATGGTTAATATAAAAACTAATGAAAAATATTACTAATTATAAAAAGTAAATAAGTTTAAATTTTAAAATATACTTTTTATTTTTATAAAATATCTATCTTTTTTATCTATAAAAGAATAACTATATCTCATTTATCTTTCTTCAAGAGATGCGTTTTAAAAAAAATTATTTTTTGAGGTATAATTTTGAGGTATAATAAGAGCTTAAGTCCATAAATTTAATAGGTTAGCGATGATTGTATTTATAATATGATGAGATTTCATCAAAAAACAGCATATATAATTTATGGAAAAATTTAATCTTTGTTCATAGAAAAAATGACGAAAACTTTTTATTTATCGTGAAATTTATAAGGGAAAGGACCATTATTATTCATATAAACTTCCCATAAAATACAGCATATACCGATAGCTCCCCCCATTCCTGATCCTATTAGTGCTCCTATGATTATTCCGGCAGAAAGTGCTATTCCTATACCCATGGCGATCACTGGACCAAATCCTGGAAGAGCAATATAGCCATAAGTAGCAAGAGTTGCTGAGATTGCTCCTGAGATGCTACCGTTTAAACCACCGATAAAAGTAAATTCTTTTATAGAATAGCGGCACTTTTTTAAAAAAAATTTCTTACAACGATGAGCAGAAACATTGCTGAAAGTTTTAAAATCAATCATATTTTTTTCTTTCATTTTGAATGCTAACAGTTCCTGAGTAGTCAACAGAGACGAGAAAATGGGACTTTTTAAATTTTACTAAGGCACGCCAGATGCCTTTGTCATCTAAACGCAATCGTTTAATATTCTTAAAACCATTTTGCATAAGACAGTTTTTAACTTGTGAAGCCGTAAATGAATTTTGACCTATTTTAGTGACATTTTGAGGAGTGCCATAGATAAAGGTTTGACAATAAGGAAGATGAAAAACTTCGCTAATTGAAGTCGTGACGATTAATGAAACACATACAATCATCATAAAAAAAATACTTAACTTCAAACTGTTATTTAATTTCATCTTGTCACTCTTTAGTTGAAACAACACTTTATTAATCGTTGTATTGCTAACAGGTTCCAAAGATGATTTTATTTTTAATATTATACTTAATAAAAAAAATAAAATTTTATATAATTAGATATATTATTATACAAATTCAAAGCAATATTCTTCATTATTATGCAAATCAAAAAGTTTTTCACATCAGTGATAGATATGAAACCATAGAGCGATTTATATTATCTCTTAAGAAACAAACCGTTCCTTCTTATTGTTGCATTAAAAAACACTCTTAAATATTTACGTCAGAAAATCTATGGTGGAGCATTGTTTTTTACTGAATAAACTTACTTTAAAGTACATTTTTATAAATAATTATTTATCGAGCTATTTATGCCTTATGCCCTTATTGCTATTTTTTTGTTTTTTATGAGTAATTTAGATATAAAATAAGCGTTTATCTTTTGCTATCTCTTTATTTTTCAATAGAGCTATTTGGGGGATTTTGTTGGAAATATTGGCATCATTTCCTTCAATCCGTAACCGGGATATATTCCTTCACGCATAAATAAACTGCGTAATGGCGAGCAATTATGTAATAAACCAAGTCCAACACTTCGTATGATATGAACAGGCAACATATGAGAAAGTAAAGCAAAGTTAAGGGTATGAACAGCTGCACTTCGAATTAATATATCTGGTTTTCGACATTTATTATACTGTGCAATCATTATTTCAGAATTAAAATCGGATATTTTATCGGGTAAAACATCAATCAAAGTTTGAACATCACGGAATCCTAAATTTAATCCCTGTGCTCCAATAGGGGGAAAGACATGAGCAGCTTCACCTACTAGAATCGTTCGATTCGCAGCAAAACGATGAGCGAGAAGTCCTGAAAGCGGCCATGCTTGAATTGATGTTTCTAAGGTTAGTTTTCCAAGCATTGATTGCATTTGATTTTCGATTATCTTTGCAATTTCTTTTGATTCTATATTCAATAATTCCTCAGCACGAGAAGGATGAACAACCCATACAAGACTGGATCTTCGTCTTGGTAGTGGAACCTGTGTAAATGGACCTTGTTCTGTGTGAAATTCAGTTGATGTGTTTTGATGAGAAAATTCATGAGAAAAGTTGAGAACAAGTGCTTTTTGTGGATAGTTCCACTGTTTGACACTTATCCCCGCTGCCGCACGCGTAAGAGAATGCCGTCCATCAGCAGCAATAACAAGTGGTGCTTGAATGACTTTATCATCAGCAAGAGTAATAGATACATGGCTTTTGGTATGATGAAAAGATTTAGCTTCAGAAACAAATCTTTTAATATTGGGCATTTGTGTAACAGCATCGTTTAAAGCATGGCTCAATTCTACATTGGGTATATTATAGCCAAAAGCTTTTTCACCAATTTCAGCAGAAGAAAAATGCACTGTAGGAGCCCGCACAATCCTAGAAGTTATATCGATAATTCTCATGCATGATAAAGCAGCCGCCTGTTTTTGAAGACTATGCCAAATATTGAGTTTTTGAAGTGTATGTATTGCAGGCATCATAAGAGCTGTTGTTCGTAACTCATCTGTATGAGCAGGAGGGCCAACAAGAAAAACCGAAAAACCCTTATGAGCAAGCCTCAATGCGGCTAACATCCCAACAGGACCTGCACCAATAACAATAATGTTCTTATATTCTTTCTTCTCAACGATCACAACAATTTGAGCCTTTCTTCATTGTACAAATATTTTAACATTTCTAAATGATTGCTCTCTTTTTATTGTATGAAGCTCTTCTATTATATTATGTAATAAATAATGCGATATAAAAAAGTAACTTTTTTATGATTTTTTTATGCTGATTCATATCATAGATAAAAATGGCGTATTGGTAGATGGATGAAGACTTTAAAAACGAGGATAAGAAAACCTTGAAACGTAAACTAACAAAAAAAATCAAAACAAATGCTAAATTATTACGCCATAAAAAAGTAACAATGCCACAAGCAAAAGCTTTTTCTGTTCATTTACTAACAGCTTCGGGATCATTTTTAGCGTTTCTTTCTCTTATATCGGCTTCTCAAAAAGAATGGACAGCTATGTTCTGTTGGCTTGGGCTTGCACTTCTCGTTGATGGTATAGATGGACCCATTGCACGCAAACTTGATGTAAAATACGTACTTCCAACATGGTCAGGAGAGCTATTAGATAATATCATTGATTATGTAACTTATGTTTTAATTCCTGCTTTTGCACTTTATCAAAGTGGTTTTATGGGAGTAGGGCTCTCATTTTCATTGAGTGCAATTATTGTTATTTCATCGGCTATTTATTATGCTGATACGGGTATGAAAACCAAAGAAAACTTTTTTAAAGGATTTCCAGTCGTTTGGAATATGATGGTTTTTACACTTTTTGTCGTAAGACCAGAGGAGTGGCTTACTTTTATCATCATTGTTTTATCGGCCATTATATCTTTTTTGCCAATTTATTTTATCCATCCTGTAAGAGTCCTTCGTTTACGAAAAATTAATTTTCCAATTTTTCTCTTATGGTGTTTTTTTGGTGTTTCTGCGTTCTTTTATCGCTTAGAGGCTCCATATTGGGTTAAAATAGGAATTTCAGTAACAGGGATTTATATATATTGTATTGGTGCGATCATGCAAATATTTCCTCAGCTTGGAGCAAAAAGTATAAAAAGAACAATAAAATAGTTTTTTAAGAAGGGGTGTAAGATGAAAATTGATTTTGGGGCAGGTGATGATATTTCTTTTACGAAAGAGGGCTGTGCTGGTATTATAAAGCTTACACGCTCTTCAGCATTAAACGCTCTTAATCAGCGAATGGTTTTCGCTTTAAAAAAGCTCTCAAGACATGGGAAACAGATGATGAGGTGTCTTGTGTTTTAATTGAAGGGGAAGGGCGTGCTTTTTGTGCTGGTGGAGATGTTGTAGAAATTTATCATATGGGGAAAAATGCTTCTGCTTATGAATATTTTAGGGATGAATATAGTTTAAATGCTTATATTAAACGTTTTTCAAAGCCTTACATTTCTTTTTTAAACGGTATCTGGATGGGAGGAGGGGTAGGAATTTCGTTGTACGGTTCCCATAGAGTTGTTACAGAAAATACAATTTTTGCTATGCCAGAAGGGGCAATTGGATTTTTTCCAGATGTTGGTGCAAGTTTTTTCTTCCCCTCTCTTCCCAATTATTTTGGTGTCTATCTTGCATTAACTGGCGCACGCATAAAATGGGGAGATTGCTTAAATTTGGGATTAGCAACACATGCTGTTCCTGAAGTTGAATTCGATGTGATTAAGAAAGCAATTATTGAGAAAGGAAATCCTAATTTAGCTTTAGACGAGCGCGCGATTATAAGAGACTATGAAACGAGTCATGAAATACGTGATATTATTAACACGTGTTTTAGTGTTCAGACATTGGAAGAATGTCTTGAATTACTTTATAAAAAAGGTAAAGAAAGTATTTTATTTGCTCAAGAATGTTATGATATTTTGCAGTCACGTTCTCCGATAAGTTTAAAAGTTATCTGGAAACAAATGAAACAAAATACACATCGGACTTTGGAAGATTGCATGAAAATTGAAAATCGCATTGCACATCATATGATTAATTCACATGATTTTCATGAAGGAATACGTGCTATGTTAATTGATAAGGACAAAACGCCTCGGTGGCAGCCAGATAAGCTTTCAGATGTCACAGATGAAATGGTAGCTTCTTACTTTCAACCTGTTGAACAAGAGTTATTATTGTGAAAAATAATTCACACAAACGGATTTCAAAAATCAACTTAATTTATAACTGTTATTTACGGTTTTTGGCGCTTGTTTGCTTAAGCTTAAGTATTTTTTATTGGATACGCCTTGTTGGTGTTTTTCCAGGTGTTCTGTGGCGTTTTGATCTTATGCCTTGGCAGTGGCAATTTGCATCGGCTATATTGGCTATTCTCTATCCTATTGCCTTGATTGGACTTTGGATGTATTCGCTATGGGGAATTATTTTGTGGTGTAGTGCAGCATTGATTGAAACAATAGCATTTTATTATTCCAATTTTATTGATCCGCCATTTGTACCATTATTTCATGGAATATTATTTTTAGTCTTTGTGATCTTAAAGATAATTTTTTTAAAAAGAGTAAAAAATAAAAAATTATCGTAATTAAAAATCGGGCCAAGATGACTAGCCCGATTTCTATTCTTTCATAAAGCTTAAAAAGCTTTCTTAAATCTTAAATAAAAGGTACCCACCATAATTGCCAAGGACTCTCTGCTTTTGTGCAAAATATCCATAATAATGAGGCTATTGTTCCCCAAAGTGCCATTGCCATAAAATAACTCCCTCTCCATAAAAAGTTCCATAATATATATTATGCGATAATAAAGCACAAAAATAAAAGCTCTAATCTCAATAGAAATAAGCAATCCCTTATTTTGATATAAATGCCATATTGATATCGCATTTTTCTCTTTTTAAACAAAATTATGGCAATAATTTGTCAAAAAAGTATTTTTATAAAGTATTTTATCTATTGAGTGCGAATAACTTATTTAAAAGATAGGCCTTTAAGGTATATTTCTTAAAGGCCTAAATAATTTATAATAAAATACTATAATAAATAAGAATAATTATTGTACTATTTTACAACGTTTCATACGCGCAAGATCACTTAAAACAGCATTACGATTATTTAAAGCTGAAATTTCATTGCTTTCGCTTGATTTTACATCCATAAAAAACAAAGCCGGTACAAATATAACACCTGCTGCTGCTAAAGCTACGTTTTTGTTTCTTGCTTTAGAACGCTCTGCAATTGTATCATTAATCTGGCGTTTATTAGCATAAAACTCCCGTTGAATATCGGCGCAACTCATTGTTCCGTCATGTAATGTTGTCGTTGAAATATTTTTTTCTAAACGTCCCCCACATCCTGTTAAGGAAACGGCTAACGCCACAATACACATACCCCGCTTAAAACTCTTATGCATAAAAAACCTCATTTTTGACATGAAAAAAGACCAATTACGACAAAAACGAAACAAAATAAAGGGTAATTTTAAAAAAGTGCTTTTATTTAACGTAAAATATTGCGTTAATAAGCTTATGCTTTTGTTTCAAAAATAAGACCTTGATATGCAGGTTTTACATAAGCTGGAACGTAATTGACAACTTCATTGTAATCGAGTGATCTGTCCATATGTGTCAGTATGGCTTGTTTAGGATTTAAATATTCTATCCATTGTAATGCTTGATCAACAGAAAAATGGCTCGGATGGGATTTAAATTGAAGAGCTTCAATGATGAGGACATCCAAATCCATTAATTTGGATAATGTTTTTTTAGGAAATTCACTAACATCTGTACAATAGGCAACATTTCCAATACGAAAACCTAAGGAATGAATGTTTCCGTGGTATTGTAAATGTGTCTTGACACTTATTGCTCCACCCTGCCCTTGAATAATAAATTGGCTATCTTCATCGATAAGATGCTCTTTTAAAATAGGGGAATAAGATGAATCTTTTGCTGTTTGAAAACAATATCCAAAAGAATTTTTAAGATGCTCTAGTGTAAAGCTGTCGGCATAAATATCGATTAAACATTTTTGTGCAAGTGCATAGCTGCGTAAATCATCAATACCGTGGATATGATCTGCATGAGAATGGGTGTAAAGAGCAGCATCAAGATGGTTTACACGTGCATCGATCATTTGTGAGCGAAAATCTGGACCTGTATCAATAACAACCGTTGTTTTTTTTCCTGATGGTTTAATGCGTTCAACTAATAAAGAACTCCTATAGCGTTTATTTTTAGGGTTATCCGGATCACATGCTCCCCAATCACCATTGGGCCGCGGGACTCCTGGAGAGGGACCACAGCCTAATATTGTAAATCGGTATTGATCACACATAGCTTTTGCCTTATTTTATTTTTCTAAATAAATTAAAAGCATTACGCGTTGTTATTTGAGCTGTTTCTTCAAGACTTAAGCCAATTGTTTCAGCCAAAATAGCTGCAGTATAGCGTACAAAAGATGGTTCATTGGTTTTTCCCCGATGGGGAGTGGGGGCTAAAAATGGTGCATCTGTTTCAATCAGCAACTGCTCATGGGGCACAATTCTTGCTATTTCACGAATTTCAAATGCATTTTTAAAAGTAAGAATACCTGAAAAAGAAATATAACCACCAAGTTCAATGCCCGCACGAGCAAGTTGCATTCCAGACGAATAACAATGAAGAATAAAGGGAAAAGCCCCTTCCTTTATCTGTTCGCGTAAGATTTTCTCCATATCGGTATCTGCATCGCGTGAATGTATAACAAGAGGAATCTGTGTTTCTCGAGAAGCAATAATATGCTCTTGGAAAACTTTTTTTTGCTCTTCTGGTGTCGAATAATCATAATGGTAATCAAGCCCCCCTTCCCCAAACGCAACAACTTTAGGGTGATCTGAGAGCTGTATGAGTTCTTTGGCTGTAATATTTTGTTCCTCATGCGCATGATTGGGGTGTGTCCCAACAGAACAAAAGACTTGATCATAGTTTTGCGCAATGGCTAGTAGCTTATCTAACTTATGAACATGAGTTGAAATTGTTATCATACGTCCAACGCCAGCATCCAAAGCCCGTTGGATAACATTATCTAAATCTTGTGAAAAATCTTCAAAATCAAGATGACAATGTGTATCAATGAGCATGAGAATCTTCTTTCTTCAAGATATAACGAGGGAAAATTGGCTCTGGTGGTGGAAGATCAATCCCTTCTTGAATTTTTGCATGAGCTATATGATACAACAATCGATCATCTTCAGCAACTGCAAGGCTATCAAGAAGTTTTGTTGCTGACTGGGGAATGAAAGGCAAAAGAAAAATTCCTATTCGTCGTAAGATTTCTACAGTTATATAAAGAACTGTAGAAAATCGCTCTGGATCATTTTTCCGTAAACTCCAAGGTTGTTCGTTAGCAAAATAGCGATTGGCATCTGCTACAATTGAAAAAATAGCTGAAAGGGCTAAATGCATACTATGAGAAGACATCGCTTGGTGTACAGTTTCAAGAACGTGAAGAGATTGTTCTAAAAGCTCTTTGTCTTGAACTAAAAATGCAGCCGGTCTAGGGACTTTTGCCTCACAATTTTTGGCAATCATCGATAAAGAACGCTGTGCTAAATTACCAAGATCATTCGCAAGGTCGGCATTAATACGGTTCACAAGGCTTTCATGGCTATAACTACCATCTTGTCCAAAGGGCACTTCACGAAGAAGAAAATAACGAACCTGATCAAGACCATAATGATTGACCATTTCAAAAGGATCAACAACATTTCCAACAGATTTTGACATTTTTGCACCACGATTTAATAAAAAACCATGTGCAAAAATATTTTGAGGCAGTTCAATTCCAGCAGACATTAAAAATGCTGGCCAATAGACAGCATGAAAACGAATAATATCCTTACCAATAATATGCGTATTGGCAGGCCAAAAATCACGTTTTTTTGAATCTTCGTTGAAAAAATTAATTGCTGATAGATAATTTGTAAGTGCATCAACCCAAACATACATCACGTGTTTTGGATTATCAGGAACAGCAATTCCCCAATTAAAGCTTGTTCGTGAAATAGAAATATCTTTTAAACCAGATTTTATAAAACTTATAATTTCATTACGCCGCTCAAGGGGAGCAATGAAATTGGGATGTTTTTCATAATATTCAAGAAGCGCCTTTTCATAACGAGAAAGTCTAAAAAAATAACTTTCTTCTTCATTCCATTCAACGGGAGAACCTAATTCCTTTTCGCGACGAATATTGTCTGGACCAACTTCCGTATCTTTTTCTTCATAATAGGCTTCTTGGCGAACCGAATACCACCCCTTATAACAGCCGAGATAAATGTCGCCATTTTTTTCCATTTTTTTCCAAATTTTTTGACAAGCTTGATAATGACGCTCTTCTGTCGTACGGATGAAATCATCGTTAGAACAATTTAATACCGCAAGCATTTTTTGAAACACAGCACTATTACGATCTGCAAGTTGCTGAGGTGTCATACCCAATGCTGCTGCAGTTTGTTGCATCTTTAGACCATGCTCATCTGTACCCGAAAGAAAAAATACATTTTTTCCGTTTAAGCGTTGAAAGCGGGCTAACACGTCGCTTGCAATGGCACTATAGGCATGTCCAATATGCGGCGTACCATTAGGATAAAAAATAGGAGTTGTTATGTAATATGTGTCACGCATGTCATACTCGTTGTAAAATGCCATAAATAGATATAATGACATAATGTCTGTTTATCACATTGTCACGGAAAAACTAATCCTCATGAATGATCTTATGAACTCTAAAAAGTAAGTTAATAACAAACTGCTTCTTATCGAGATTAAACAGTTGTATTTCCTCTATTTCTTGATGTATCTCTTGCCATTTTTGCGCATATTTTTTTGAGAGAAATAAGTTTCCTTTTTCAACGAACACGATAGCTTTTTGTTGAATTTTATAAAGGATTTCATCACAAAACTGTTGAAATTGAAATGGGGAAGAAACAGATGAAAATGTTTGCGCAAGCGTGTGTACAAGCGTTGCATTACAAATAGGTTGCTCTAAGAGAGCATCAATCGTTTTAATAATTTCAAGACCGTCATGGCGAACAAGTAAAGCAGCTTTTCGGGGACTTCCTTTAGATTTTTTAATAATCATTTCAATTGTTTTTTCATCAGATAAATCCTGGTTGGAAAAAATATGTGTAATGACTTTTTTCATTTCATCATAATTTAACGGGCGAAAAGAAATTTTTTGACACCGTGAATGAATGGTTGGAAGTAGTTTTCCTGAAGAGTGCGCGATAATAATAAAGAGCGTCTTTGCAGGAGGTTCTTCAAGTATTTTAAGAATTGCATTGGCGGCATTTCTATTCATATCATCTGCGCAATCAATAATCACAATACGCCATCCATTATCTTGCGATGTTTGGCTTAGAAAATGCAGAATATCGCGGATATCATCAATGAGTATTCCTGTTTTAAACTTTTGTGCTTTTACATCAAATCGACGCGAAATATACAAAAGACCAGGATGACTTCCCTGAGTTATTTGGCGCCATGAAGTAGAATGAGGATCGGGTTTTAGAAAATCCCCTTTTTGAGAACTTAAAATATTCCAAGCAAGATGAAACGCTAATGTGGCCTTTCCAATTCCATATTCTCCTTTAAATAATAACGCATGATGCAAACGCTCTTCTTTAAGCATTTGTGTTAAAAAATGACGAACATCCTCATGACCAAAGATAATATTATTCTGAGACGGAGATAAAATTGTATCAATATCATCATATTGGCGTAAGATATTTATATCACTCATGAAAATTGATCCAATAATCTTTGATGACAAATATTTTTGATTTGATGCGCAATGATTTCTACTGAAGCAGTCGCATCAATGACTCGAAACCTATCGGGCTCTTGTTTAGCCAATTGAAGAAAAGCTTGACGCCTTTGTTCTTGAACTTCCAACTGATCTTTTTCAAAATAATCGATTTCTTCAGTTTTTTTTCTTCGCAAATTTGCACGCTTCATACCAAACGCTGCTGGCATATCTAATAAAAATGTTAAATGGGGCATGATACCATTAAGCGCTATACACTCTAAAACAGAAAGGAGAGAGGGATTGATTGCTTCGTTAAGCCCTTGATAAACGCGTGTAGAATCAATAAAGCGGTCACATAAAACGATTTTACCTTTTTGCAAAGAAGGTGCGATAATCTCTGCAACATGGTCAGCGCGTGCCGCTGTAAACAAAACAGCTTCAATTAGCGGTCCATATTGTTGTGCCTGCCCCGATAACAAAATATGCCGGATTGCTTCTGCCCCTGCTGTTCCTCCTGGTTCTCGTGTTGTGACAACATCATAACCTTGGTGAGAGAGATACTCAGCAAGTAAAGAGACCTGTACTGTTTTTCCTACCCCGTCCCCTCCTTCGAATGTGATAAAATAACCTGACACGTATGAACCTTAATCTTATGAGCGTGTAACTACAAATATTTCCGTAACCATCCAATTGTTATTTCATAGAATGCATCTTTTACTTTTGTAAAGAAACTTCCTTCTTGAACATTTATTCCAGCAAAAACCGGTTTTTCTAAAATAACCTTGTTATCTTCTAAAATTTGAATAACGCCAACAGGTTGCACTGAAACAATGGGCGCTTTCAATGGACCATGATATTTAATTTTTGCTTTAACGTTAACTTCTTTTTCATTTGAAAGCATAAAACTTATTGGATTTTTGACAATCAGTGGAACAAAATTTTGCTTTCCACCATAAACAGAAGCACGACCAACTACTTTTTCTTTTGTGAAAATCGTTTTGAGATCAAAAGCTGTTATTCCCCACTGAAGAATGCGTTCTATTTCTTTTGTATGTTTTTTACCATCTTGCAAACCATTAATTGCTAAAAAAAGACGCCGATGATTTTTATAAATGGTGGCAACCATTGAAAATCCTTCTTTTTCACTGTAGCCAAAACCAAAACCTTCTACACCAATTTCCTTAGAAATAAGAGGATTTTTATTTCGTTGAAAAATATTATTCCAGGTAAAATGAGGTTCACGATAAAGTGTATAATAATCAGGATATTCCTGAGCAATATGACGCGCTAATATGATCATATCGCGCACGGTTACAAATTGTCCCTCTTCGGGAAGCCCTGTCGCATTAATAAAATGGCTTTGAGATAATCCAACTATTTTAGCGCGCTGATTCATCAGCTGTGCAAAATGAGCCTCATCACCTGATATTCCTTCAGCTAGGATAATAGCAGCATCATTTGCATTGACAATAATTAAACCACGTAAAAGATCAGAAACACTGATTTTTGTCTTTATTTTTGCAAACATAGTGGTTGTACCGGAAGGGGCCCCACCCTTGCGCCAAGCATTTTCACTAACCTTAAATTTTTGTGTATTCCTTAACAGTCCTTCTTTTAACTGATGAAAGACGACTTCCGCTGTCATCAATTTTGCTAATGACGCAGGAAAAAAAGGAAGATCACTTTGTTTTTCATAAAGTATTGTTTCTGTATCATCATCGAGTAACAACACTTGTGAGGCAGAAATTTTAAAGTCTTGCGCTTGTCCCCACGTGTCAAATGCCAATATTCCCCATAAAATTAATAAGATCCTTAATGCTATACACATGAGCCCTCCTCCCATTCAAAGATCAGCAGAATCTACTATATAGGAAAAATTCTTCTTATTTCCGCAAATTAAGGAATTATTGAAAACTCAAGAAAAAAATTATCTTCCATGCGAGAACTAATTTAAAGGCATGAAAGCCAAAAAAGCTTTTTATCTTTTTATTACTTATGATAAATGATCATTTTTTAAACTTGAATCTGACTAAAATACTGTAAGTCTTTCTCATCATCCTCCTTTGAAACAATTAAATTTGTTTTTCTACCCTTCATAAGCAAGGTTCGTATAGAGGTGAAGATTAAGGTTACTAAAGAGAGAGTAAAAAATACTTTTTATAAATTTCTCAAGTCCTAAGAATTATTGACAACATAAGGGCTTTGCAAAGTTGTACGATGGTATAAATTTATATCTTTATAGGGGGCAAGAAAGCAATGACTCATGGTTTATATACCATTTACGGGCGTTTCCGTAAAATGGGCTTGAGAATGTTAATTAAAATAAGTGTGTGAATCGGCAATGGACTGGAGAGAGAGCTGTTTTTTTACAATCTCCCTCCTCTTTTTTTAAGAAGGACCTCCTTTAAAAGAAAAACTTAAAATGAAATCCACGATTTTTTATCATTTTTACTTAAAAATTATATCGATAAAAAATTAACGCACTTTTTCTTAAAACAGTTGTAGCCAATTGAACTTTGTTTTCTTGTTGAGCTTACTTATAGAAGCAACTTGATCGAATGGCACCGGCTTATCAGCCATGATAGGACCGATTTCTGGCAATCTCACTGCAACAGTTTCATTGTGTTGTTCCTGTTTAATAGCAGCTACCTTAGCTAATTCTGCCTTGTTTCCTGTATTGGGCTCTTTTAGCAAAGCAGTTTCTCTTTTTTTCGAAACATTTTTCGATGCTAGTGAATATGAGGAAGTATTCCCAGGAGTATAAGAGGCCATTAAATATGCACCATCATAATGGCCAATAGGAGCTTCAGAAATATATTCTACTTTAACATCTGCGACCCCCTTATCTACATAACCAAGGATTGCCGCAGCTTGTTTGGATAAATCAATGATACGGTCTTTCATAAAAGGTCCACGATCATTTACTCTAACAATAAGTGAAGATCCATTTTTCAAATTAGTAACACGAGCATAGCTAGGTAAAGGCATTGTAGGATGAGCAGCCGTCAAAAGATTCATATCATAAATTTCACCGTTGGCCGTTAAACGCCCATGAAAATCTGAACCATACCATGATGCTTCGCCAACACGTTTATAGGTTGGATCATGTTCAGGATAATACCACTTCCCTTTTATTTGGTAAGGTCTACCAACAACGGCCCGTCCACGTTTGTTTTCTTTTGATTGATTTTTCTTATTGGACATTTGCTTTGGTAGAACAGAAGTATCTACGTCAATTGGTTTATTATAATGGGAATCTTTTATTGAAAAATGTGCAGTTTGGCTTGCGCAACAAGACACCAATGACTGAGAAATAACGATCATAGAAAATAATTGAAGTGTCGGTTTAATAATAGAAGCAAAATTCTTTTTGTTTTTTGAAGGCATTTATTCAGTCCACTTATTTTGGTTAAGTACTGCTGTAAAAAAAACGTTACGCTTTCTGCACACGAGAGGAAAATCCACGTTTCTAAATAATTTCTCTCGCTCTCGCGCATACACCACCCTTAAATTTGGCCTTTTATCAAAAAATTAACATATTGTTAACCATTTTGTGACTTTCATAAGAAATAAATGCACTATGTAAAAATATTAAAAAATAAAAAATAAAAAAAATCAATATGTTACTGAGAAAGCACTTCATAATATAAATTGTGAATAAGTATGATGATTTTACCTGCCTATTTCATCTAATATAGAGAGTATAAAAAAATCAAACCATGAATTGCGAAAACGAGCAGCCACATCTGCTATCAATTCAGATGTCATTGTATCATGGAGTTTAAAGCACTTTTGATTTAGACTGGAGAATATTCTATCAAAATGTCTGATGGAAAACAGTTGCCTGAAGAATCAAATAAAAAAATTCAAAGACAATTGTGGCAGTTAAAAAAACTAAAAGGAATCAAAACAACAAAGATTCTCTAAATTTTGTATAGCTTATTGGTATTGTTTAAAGTTGGTGAGCGCGCAGGGATTCGAACCCTGGACCTACTGATTAAAAGTCAGTTGCTCTACCAGCTGAGCTACGCGCTCTCATACAAGCTATCTAGTTTGCAGAAAGTGAGGGGAACATACGGTTGACTTTTCATTTGGTCAACACCTTTTAAAAAAAATATTATTATTTTTTCTAGTTATCAATAATTTTTGTTTTTTGTCCCTTTCCTCGTCATAGCATAGTTACTCTTTGATCTTCTTTTGAAATCTTAATAAAAAATAATTTAACTATAAAAATATCTCATAGATTTGAAGCACTAAAATTATAAGTTCTCCCCTTTTTCTCCTTACATGGGCAGTTGAGCATCATGGGATGAGCAGAAAGTACCCTTTAATACACTATCATTTTTATCGCGTCATGTTTTAGTTTTCAATTTTTAATATGCATAAAGATTAATATAACATATTGATTTTTTTTATTTCTTTCTCATCTCGAATGAAGACCCCAAATATTGCAAGGTTCTCGCATTTTATTTTTATATTAAAATAATAAAAATCATTTGTTTGGCCAACATAAGGAGAAGAATAAAACGATTAAAAAATGAAAATGCCTCTTAATATTTTTTTTCAACAACAAAAATTATCGCAAGATGAAGCTTGGGGAAAAATAATATGATGTTTTAAACTGTTGAAATGTAAAGAGAGCACGATTCAATAAATTTTGTAGTATTTGCAAGGTTATTTTGATGGAAGCAAGTCTATTGAGAAGAGCTATTCTTAAAAAATGTTTGAATAAGAAGTAATGATATTTTGAGGATGCAGTTTTCGTATTCATGCACAATGATTCTATAACGAAAGTCAATTGTTCTATAAAATGAAGAAGATATAGAACAAAAAAATTTAATCTCATTAAAAATATCAAATATGATTATACGTGACGTTCATTATTGTAGCTGTAGATCATTTGACTAAAAAATAAGAAAATAGAAACGATATGTAAAATGATTCTAAATGCACATAAAGTAATCCGTTTTGCTATTGAAAGAATGCATTTTTTTAAGTTTTTATACGAGAAATTAAAAAATACATAGATCTATTAAAAATAGAAAGGCGATACTGATCATAACTTTAGTGTCGGATAATTCAATCAGAGCTATAAAATATTATTTTTTAATATTAATGTATTTTTATAATATATAAAAATATTATGATACCTTTATTAAAGTAAAAATTTATAATTATCACACATTAAATATGTCTATAAATAAACATATTGTCTAATTAACTTCATGTATAAGATCAAAATAAAAGAAAATAATTTTGATTTAACTCAAAAAAAATGTAGAATTATTTTATATACATGTATTTTTTTTACGGTAATATTTTTTATTCTTTTGATTGGAACACTGAATGCTAACATGTAAACAATATGAGCTGCTTTTATTTATTCACAATCATATAAAAGAAATTGGTGTTCCTCCCTCTTTTGAAGAAATGAAAAATGCTTTAGGACTTTCTTCAAAGTCTGGCATTCATAAGCTCATGATAGCCTTAGAACAACGAGGTTTTATACGTCGTTTACACAATCGTGCTCGTGCAGTAGAAGTGATTCGACTTCCTGAGAAAATAACATTTAACCTTTCTCTCGCACGGAAAATTTCTCCCAGTATGATAGAAAAAAATAAAAGGGAAATATCAAAAAACTTGACTAATCTTGGTAACTTAGAGGCAGAAGAAAAACAAAATACTACCATTCCCATTATGGGACGTATTTCTGCGAGTGTACCCGCCTCTGCTATCCTGCAACAAACAAGCACACTTTCTCTCCCACATGATATGGTTAATACAGGTGAGCACTATGCATTAGAAGTTAAAGATGATTCTATGGTGGAGGCTGGTATCCTTGATAAAGATACGATTATTGTGAAACGTCAAAATACAGCAATATCAGGTGAAATTATTGTCGCATTTATTGATAAAAAAGAGGCAACATTAAAACGTTATCGACGCCAAGGAACCTCTGTTGCATTAGAAGCTGCTAATCCTCACTACGAAATACGTACATACAAGTCCGAACGTGTAGAAATACAAGGAAAACTTACCGGACTTATTCGCAAATATTAAAAAAATAAACTTATATACGCGATGGATATCGTAATAAAATGCAGCACAAAAAACTACGGAGTGTTTTTTGACATTATGCTATACGCAGTTGATTTTCTTCCTACAGCTAAAAATGTGCCTCAATCGGTCTATAAACAATCAAAATCTTTGTTGAGCGAGTTTCAACTTTCCTCCCTCCCCTCTCCTCTCTTATATTTTTACTTAATGCAAGGCTCAATAAGTAAGCATAAATATATTGATTTATAATGATAATTTAGTGTTATTCATATTAAATTAGACTCTCAAATAACGTAAACTTCTCTCATTTCAAATCTCTCTATCTTGAATCAATCAAAATCACTTGTTTGCACGTCAAAAGCGGGGCTGGCGTGTGGGTGAAAATTGTATATAAGAAAGAGCTAAAAATGGCTTTTATGAACCGTCTTCCGTGCCAAGGTTTGTTGGCAACATTTTAGAGCTAGCAAATAGTGCGATGATGCCGGTTTTTTTTAATATTCAGCACTTACCTAAAAAACTTGAATGCTTTGAAGGGGGCTGTCTTATATCATCGTCCTTAATAAAGATATTTGACAGCGCAATAAGATAAAATTGTAAGCATACACAAAATATTATAGAAAAAAATCAAATAAATTTGTAACAGATTGTTATGTATAAAAATAAAGCACATTTATTGACTTTTTAAGTCAATAAAAATGGAATGCAATCGTTCATCATAATTATAGGGTTATCATGGTCGCTCCTCGTATTAGTTTTGTCTCTCTCGGATGTCCAAAAGCACTCGTAGATTCTGAGCGAATTATTACAAGCCTCCGCTCTGAAGGGTATGAAATTTCACGCCAACATCAAGGGGCAGATGTCGTTATTGTGAATACCTGTGGTTTTCTTGACTCTGCCAGAAAAGAATCATTAGACAATATTGAGGAAGCTCTCAAAAAAAATGGAAAAGTTATTGTAACAGGGTGTCTTGGTGCTGATCCTGATGTTATTCGGCAAACATACCCTAATGTATTGGCCATTACAGGACCACAAGCTTATGAAAGTGTTATAGAAGCAGTTCATACAGCGATTCCGCCCGTTCATGATCCTTTTCTTGATTTAGTTCCTCTCCAAGGGATTCGTTTAACACCTCGCCATTATGCCTACCTAAAGATTTCTGAAGGATGCTCTAATCGGTGTAGCTTTTGTATCATCCCTACACTGCGTGGTGATCTTACTTCACGCCCCATCAGTAACGTTCTTCGCGAAGCTGAAAAACTCGTACAAGCGGGTGTAAAAGAACTTTTGGTTATTTCGCAAGATACGAGTGCTTATGGTATTGATCTGAAATATCTCGAAAACTCTTGGAAAGATCGCACAATTAAAACAAAATTTTTTGATCTGTGTCGCGAACTAGGCGATATGGGGATCTGGGTCCGTATGCATTACGTTTATCCTTATCCCCATGTGGATGAAGTTATTGAACTTATGGCAGCTAAAAAAATTCTCCCTTATCTGGATATTCCTTTTCAGCATGCATCACCGACTGTTTTACGTCATATGAAGCGTCCTGCTCTTATGGAAAAAACAAATCGTAGAATTGAAAAGTGGCGAAAAATATGTCCAGATCTCGCTTTACGATCAACATTTATTGTTGGATTTCCAGGCGAAACAAATGACGATTTTAATATGTTGCTAGAATGGTTAGAAGAAGCAAAAATTGAACGCGCTGGATGCTTTAAATATGAAGAAGTAAAAGGAGCTGTTGCAAATGATTTGGGATTAGAAAATATTCCTGAAGACGTAAAAGAAAACCGCTGGCATCGTTTTATGGCAAAACAACAACAAATTTCTGCACATCTTTTAAAGAAAAAAATTGGAAAAAGACTCCAAGTGCTTATCGATGAAAGTCAAGGAAAAGTAGCCAAAGGACGAAGTCAATATGATGCTCCAGAAATAGATGGTGTTGTCCATATATCATCGCGACGCCCCTTGCGTGTCGGTGAATTTGTCACCGTTAAAATTGAACAATCGGATTCTTATGATCTTTATGGTATAGCTGTTTGAAAATTTGACTTTTCCTCTCCTCAATGTCAGAGATTCCTATTAGCATCGGTTAAAAAATCAGTTTTCCGTAATAGAACTCAATCGCTTATGATTCACTTCATGAGAATTTGCGGACAATCCCTGTCCTTAAGAATTTCTAGACACTCTAAAAATATTTTAATTTAACAAGAAGTTAGCTATTATTTTGGTTGATCGTCACCTTAAATGACAGTGTTTTACGGCACAACAAGATAAGCTAAAACCTACAAACCTCTTTCGTTTTTATTTTAAAATGCGTAAATCAACAATCATATTATTATTGGACTGTCATTGGTTATTTAAAGGAGGGGTTATTTAAAGGAGGCATTTAAAATTGTGTTTTATGCATATAAGAGCGTCGCTTATGATATAATGGGGACTTTTTATGGATACAATATAAGAAAATTCGAAATAAAACGCCTATGGCTGTTAAATTGCAAAGCAATAAAATCATTATAAATAAGCATCTTATCTCAAACTCTTTAAACTTATTTTTTAATATCTCACTTTCATTAACACATTTTAAAATCAAAGAATTTCTTATCCAGCAAATGGCTTGGACGCACATTCGTTAAAGCGCGAATCATTGTATCTTTACGTCCTGGCATTTGTCTTTCGATATTTTTTAACATTTCTTTCATGGCATTACGTTGTAAACCATCTTGGCTACCGCAAAGATTACAAGGAATAATCGGAAATTGCATTGCTTGAGAAAATTTTTCCAGATCTTCCTCAGCGGCATAGACAAGAGGACGTAACACAAAAAGATCTCCTTCATCATTTTTAAGTTTTCCAGGCATAGCGGCTAATCGGCCCCCGTGAAACAAATTCATAAAAAATGTTTCCAAAACATCATCTCGATGATGACCAAGAACTAATGCAGAACACCCCTCTTCACGTGCAATGCGATAGAGATTACCACGTCGCAATCGAGAACAAAGTGAACAATATGTCTGCGTTTCTGCTAATTTATCTGTAACAATGGAATAAGTATCCTGATACTCAATACGATAGGGAATTTTATAAGAGCTTAAGAAATCTGGAAGAATATGTTTAGGGAATCCTGGTTGTCCCTGATCAAGATTACAAGCAAGAATTTCAACGGGTAAAAGACCACGCCATTTTAAATCTAAAAGAAGTGCTAATAAACCATAAGAGTCTTTTCCGCCCGATAAAGCGACAATCCATTTTTTTCCAGTAGAGAACATAGAAAAATCATCCAAAGCTTGTCGCATATGACGCAAAAGCCGCTTGCGTAATTTATTAAACTCCACATTTGAAGGAGCCCGCCGAAATATGGGATGACAATTATCTTCTTCGCTTGCCAAAAGATTATCTTTCTCTTTGTTTTCTTCTATTGCCTGATATTCAACGGAAACATTATTCATAAGACCATGTCCTGCACAAGTAATAGCTTGTTTTGCAAAGACAAAAACAAACATAAAGCAAGTTTATATTTATATTTTTTGAATTTATAAAAACAGATACGAAAAAAAGAAATGGAACTATATAAGCCTATAACACTAGAATAGTGTAATAAACTCAATATAGAACCATTTCCAAAGCATTTCCTAACTTCAAAGATTATAAAAACAACACAATAGTTTGAAATTATAACAATAGAAGAGAAACAATTTTTCTTATAGAAAAATTATCGAGAATAAAATTCAACGACCAGATTAGGCTCCATTTGCACAGCATAAGGTACATCTGCAAAAGCAGGAATGCGTGTAAAGGTCGCTTTCATCTGTTTATGATCTGCTTCAATATAATCAGGGACATCACGCTCTGCCAATTGCACAGATTCTAAAACCAAAACAAGTTGTTTTGATTTTTCCCGAACCTCAATAACATCACCTGGTTTACAACGATATGATTGAATATTTGTACGTCGTCCATTTACATTCACATGACCATGATTAATAAATTGCCGAGAAGCAAAAATCGTAGGCACAAATTTCGCACGATAGACAACAGCATCCAAACGAGATTCCAACAAACCAATAAGATTTTCACCCGTATCACCCCGCCGGCGAGCAGCTTCTACATAAGTTTTATGAAATTGTTTTTCTGAAATGTCGCCATAAAAGCCCTTCAACTTCTGTTTAGCGCGCAATTGTACTCCATAGTCAGAAAGTTTTCCTTTACGGCGCTGTCCATGCTGACCTGGACCATAATCACGACGATTGACAGGAGATTTTGGACGACCCCAAATATTTTCCCCCATACGTCGGTCAATTTTATATTTTGTTGTTTCGCGTTTACTCATCGCATTTCCTTTAAAATAAAACACGAGATCTTAAGATCCCAAGGAAACGCGCCCTCCTCTGCCTTTAATGCTTAAAGACTGACAGAATAGCTTAACATACCAACATGCAAAGTTATCCACGGGACACGTTAATGATTGCCATTTTCTTGAGAGAAAAAGCTAAAATAGCTTTATTGCTCTCGTATCCCAAAGTCAACTCCTTTTATAAGCTTTAAGCCAAACCCTTTTAATAAATGTTCCGTTGAAGACGTGATATTTTTCGATGTTAGCAACGCAAAATCTTGGTATTTTTTTATGGGTTGCTGATGTATTTTGTCCGACAAGGGCAATAATGATCTGATATGTTTGGCAATTGCTTTTGCTGGATCAATCCATTTGACGGACCATAAAGCTTGTTCACGAAAGAGTTTAATCAAAAAAGGATAATGCGTGCAGGCTAAAACAATAACATCCGTATATTTGCCATCTTTTTCCACAAAACATGGTAAGATTTCTTTTCTTAACTCTTCTGAATCAATAGGTTTTCCCCGTAAATAATCTTCAGCAAATCCAGCAAGTTTTTCACTTCCTACAAGTTGAACATGACACTGTCCAGCAAACGCGTTAATCAATTCAGTTGTATAGGCACGTTTAACGGTTCCAGGAGTCGCCAATACAGAAATAAAACCAGATTTTGTTTGTTCAGCAGCTGATTTAATTGCAGGAACCGTTCCAACAAAGGGAACATGCGGAAAGTTTTGCCGTAAATCTGCCATCATCAGTGTAGAAACAGTGTTGCAAGCAATTACACATAAGGAAGGATTATAGCGTGTTAAAAGATTTGTAAAAATCTTTAAAATGTGCTCTTTTAAAGCGCTTTCTTCCCAATTACCATAGGGGAATCCTTCATCATCAGCCACATAAATAAATTGTATTTCAGGGATAAGAGTGCGCGCTTGTCTCAACACTGTTAAACCACCAATACCACTATCAAAAAAAAGAACAGGCCGTTCATCCATCAATTTTCACACTTATTTTTAATTTTTTGACGATCACGTTCTTCAGGAGCTCTACTTCCCCGTGGATATTGTGGAGAAAAATGATCTAATGAAGATATAACGCCTCGCAATAAGCGAACCTCAGATTCACTAAAGTTAGCGCGCGTAAAAACAGAGCGCAAATTTGTAAGCATAACCTCTTTTCGTTCTCGGGGTCTAAAGTACCCACGGATATCCAAAGCTTCTTCTAATTGAGATAAAAAACCATGAAACACTGTTTTATTTGCAGGCTCCATCTCTACGGCACGAAATGCCGTATCGCTCACATTTTCTAGACCTGCTTTCATCCATTCGTAAGACATCAAAAGAACCGCTTGCGCGATATTAAGTGACGCAAAAGCAGGATTAACCGGAAAAGTAATGATTTCATCAACAAGGCTGATTTCATCATTTTCTAATCCCCATCTCTCTCTTCCAAAGACAATACCTGTTTTATGTCCGATATTTTCACGCTGACGCAGTACATTTGCCGCTTCTACAGCACTTTTTACAGTTTTAAATCCACATCTTTCACGGGCTGTTGTTGCAAAAACATAGTGTAAATCTGCAATTGAATCACGCAATGTGTCAAAAATTACAGTGTTGTTAATGACATGATCTGCTTTACTTGCAGCAGCTATGGCTTTTTCATTTGGAAATGCTTCTCGAGGTTTGACGAGCCGAAGTTTAGAGAGTCCAAAATTTGCCATTGCCCTTGCGACCATACCAATATTCTCAGGAAGTTGCGGTTCAACTAAAATAATAATGGGACCATTTGTTAAATTTTTACGATTTTTATTCGTTCCAGCCATCAATTTTACCTAGTGTCATTTAACGCTCTTTCTCAACTATTTTTTTAATGTAACCTTCTTCACAGTAGTCTAATGTTTTTTAATAATAAATTATAGACAATGTTGCTTTTTCACTCAGAGTATGAATTCTCTCATATTAAATCTTAAAAGTCCTTAAAATGAACGATGGAATTTATAATAATTTATATAAGATATCGTCGCGTTTGTTATATTAATTTTATCTTCTTTGATAGGAAATAGCTCCACAAATCATAATCTCAGTTGAATTATGAAATTATAAATCCTAAAAAAGAGTATGCACTTTACTCCCAAACTTTTTCCTGCAAAGCTTATCCGCCGTTATAAACGTTTCCTTGCAGATGTTAAACAAGATGATCAACATATTTTCACCGTATCGGTACCAAATACAGGATCAATGCTTGGATTGACAGATTCCAACGCTAATATTTGGCTTTCATATCATAAAAATCCCAAGAGAAAATATGCCTATCAATTAGAAATTGTTGAATCCAATAATAGTTTGGTTGGCATTAATACCACTTTACCGAATAAACTTGCGTTAGAAGCGATTCAAAACGGATTACTGCCAGAATTAAGTGGATATAAAACAATTTTAAAAGAACAACGTTATGGAACACAATCACGTATTGACTTTCTTTTACAAGATGGCAGTCTTCCTGATTGTTACTTAGAAGTCAAAAATGTTCATTTTATTCGTCAAAAAGGATTAGCAGAATTTCCTGATACCGTGACAAAACGGGGGACCCGTCATCTTGAAGAACTCATACAAGTCGTACAACAAGGAAAACGAGCGGCAATGCTTTATGTTATTCAACGAGAAGATTGTGAAGCTTTTACAATTTGTCATGATCTTGATCCAATCTATGGACGTCAGTTTGATTTAGCATTAAAATCAGGGGTAGAATGTTATGCTGTAAAGTGTCACGTAAATGTAGAAGGCATTTTTCCGATTCAGAGAGTAAAAATAGAAAATAGAAAAAACAATGATTGAGTATATTGAATATAATAAAACCCCTTTAAAATTTAACGGGAAAATCCGCATTTTCGATGACTATGCTTTTGCTAAAATGCGTGAAGTCGGTCGTATTGCAGCAGAATGCCTTGATGCACTTACGGATATTATTAAACCTGGTGTCACGACGCAAGAAATTGATGACTTTGTATTTACTTTTGGCGCCCAAAAAGGCGCTCTTCCTGCTGATCTTAATTATCATGGATACAGCCATTCATGCTGTACATCTATCAATCACGTCGTCTGTCATGGCATTCCCAATAAAAGACCCTTGCAAGAAGGCGATATTGTGAATGTTGATGTGACCTTTATTCTTGATGGCTGGCATGGTGATTCAAGCCGTATGTATCCTGTTGGAAAAATCAAACGTGCTGCAGAACGCCTTTTACAAATAACCTATGAAAGTCTTATGAGAGGAATCGCTGTTGTTAAACCTGGAGCAACGACCGGTGATATTGGTGCAGCTATTCAACAGTATGCAGAATCTGAACGCTGCTCAATTGTGAGAGATTTTTGCGGACATGGTATTGGGCAGCTTTTTCATGATTCTCCCAATATTCTCCATTATGGAAATCCTGGAGAAGGAATCGAATTAAAACAAGGGATGATGTTTACGATTGAACCTATGATTAACCTTGGTAAGCCACACGTGAAGATTTTATCTGACGGTTGGACTGCCGTTACCCGTGACCGCTCTTTGACAGCACAATATGAACATACAATTGGTGTCACAAATGAAGGGTATGAAATATTTACACAATCGCCTAAAAATATTTTTTATATTCCAAATTCGCAGACTTAATGCACTGTAGAGATGTTATGGCTAAAAAATTAAATAAAAAGGAAAATATTCAAAGTAATCACTTTGCATTAACATCAAATTCTTCAATCACCCCAGCATCAGAAAGAAAAAGTAAAGAGCCTAAGAAAGGTGCACAGCTTGATAAACATTATCAAGGACATCGTGAGCGTCTTCGAAAACGCTATTTAAAGTCAAAGGGAAATGCAATTGAAGATTATGAATATCTTGAATTATTGCTTTTTCGCACAATACCCCGCGCAAATACAAAACCGATAGCTAAAAGTTTGTTAGCACATTTTGGTTCATTAGCTGATGTGTTGGGAGCTGATATTCATCGACTTCAAGAGGTTCGAGGATGTGGTCCTGCAACGGCAATTGATTTAAAAATTATTTCAGATGTTGCTGGACGTATTGCTCGTGCACAATTGTTTAAACGTGATATTTTTTCATCATGGGATAAAGTATTAGCTTATTGTAAAGCGGTTATGGCTCACGAGACACGTGAACAGTTTCGTATTTTATTTCTCGATAAAAAAAACGGCTTACTTGCCGATGAAGTACAACAAACTGGAACGATTGATCATACCCCTGTTTATCCTCGTGAAGTTATTTCTCGCGCTTTAGAGTTATCTGCATCAGGACTTATCTTAGTCCACAATCACCCTTCTGGCAATTCCACCCCCTCTGATGCAGATATAACAATGACATACAGATTAAAAGATGCAGCAAATGCATTAGGCATTACGATCCATGATCATCTTATTATTGCACGACATAACCATACAAGTTTTAAAGCATTAAAACTTATATAAACCTTATGGGGAAAAAGATTTCATTCAAGAATGAATAAAATCAATTTTCTAAATCAATATCCAATATAGCCATTGAAAAATTATAGGACAGCTCGTCTTCATCTTCATCTCGATAGATAATGCCTAAAAATTCATCCCCCATATAAACCTCACAAGAATCATCCTTTTTAGGTCGTGCTCTAACTTGCAATGCTGAGTTTTGGAATGTATTTTTTAAATAATTATCAAGTTTTTTTATTTCATCAGCATTCACTATGCTCTCCTGTTTTTTGAGACAATTAAAATAATTGCGTGTCGCTAAAATAATTGCGTGTCGCGCGAATAAGACACCCCTCTGATTCTGTAAAGCTAGTAAAAAAGCTTAATCTGAATATTTTCTTAATATTACATATATTTACAGTTCTTTCTTTATATCTTCATAAAGAACTTTTATAAAAGGAGTCTATCATTATTAAATATACCCGTATAGATAAAAAGATGGCAGAAAACTGTATATTTTGAAGAATTTTACTTTGTATCCAATTTTAGCATCTGCATTTGTGATACATATTGGTAAGAAAAATTAATTAACCCTTTATAATTTTGTCCTTTCTATAAAAAATTAAACTAATCATAACTTTTTATTTAAAACTGCATTTTTAAATAAAAAATATTATTATAAGATTCAGGGAATATACAAAATAAGCAAACAAGAGTTTATTTCTCTTCCTACTTTTGTATAAAAATTTACGCCAGAATAGAAAATTTTTTACATAAGTTTTTCAGTTTATATGCAATAAAGAATGAGTATTCTAGTAAATACTAAAATCTACAAAAATTCTTATTTTATAGGGTAACGCGAAAGAAAATCGATCACACCTTTTTTATAAACTTTATCGCCTACAGCAAGCATATGATCTCGATTAGGAATCGATAAAGCTTCACCACAAGGCAACAAGGCTGCTAATGGTTCTGCAGCACCGCCAATCTCATCTAATGAACCAACGGCAACAAGTGCAGGTTGTTTAATTTTATAAACTTCAGATGCTGTTAACTCTTGTTTTGATGTGATAACACACGCAGCCAGAGCACGTCTATCGCTTTTTGTTTGATCAGCAAATTTACGGAACATTAAACCACGCGGATTAGTAATAGTAGAGGGATCTTCCGCTAAAAGAGCTTCAGCAACTGGTTCCCAATTTCCTGCTCCTGTTACCATACCAATCCCTAAACCACCAAAAATAACGCTGTTTACATATGTTGGATGCAAAAGAGCCATAAAAGCACTAATACGAGCTCCCATAGAATATCCCATAACATGGGCTTTAGATAACTCTAAATACTGTAATAGTCTTACTGCGTCGTTTGCCATAGCTTGAGGTGTATAAAAGTTAGGATCATAACTTTTAACTGAATCCCCGTGACCACGATTATCTAGTGCAATAACGCGATATCCTGCTTCAGTAAGAATACGAAACCAACCCGTTGCATACCAATTTACCCGCGCAGAAGATCCAAAACCGTGGATCAATAAAATAGGCGCCCCTTGCCCTTCTTCTCGATAAGCAAATCGCAAACCATCATATTCAAAAAAACGAAGATCTTCAGCTGTCATTTTTTATTGCACTCTCCACAAAGAACAGGATGAATAACACGCTGCCCTTTTTGTATCTGTTTTTCAGAAACTTCACCAGCATTAATCTCAAGAGCAAAAGCAGCGGGAACGCCCGATGAAATAGTCTTTTTTGAAAATGGAGAAGTGTTTTCAATAATCGATACAATAATCCCTTCAGAGTTTAAAAAAATCATATCTAAGGGTAAAGGTGTATTGGCCATCCACATAAAAAACTGTTGTTCATCTCCCGATTGATCGTTTTTTTGCTGCTTAAAGAGCATGGCGCGATCACGTGGGAAATCAGTCCGATACATTAAACCAGCTGCTGCTTGAGAGGGCGTAAAAGCAAGCTCTACCTTATAAGAAACCGTACCGTGCTTTGTGTGTATTTCTAAAGGAATTGGATGAATAGGAATCTCTATAGGCTCTTTTGCGACACCAATACGCATTTCTAACATACAAAGTATTGTCAATAAAATAATATGCCCTTTTTTAAAAGGCTTTAACATTCTCGTCTCCACCATAGAAATTTTTTTAATTTTGTTTCTAAAATAAAAAACACCAGCATTTAAAAGCCCAAAAAACAAGAGAGCTGTTCCTTTATTTAGAATATGCACATTTTTTCATTTACTTTATAAGTTTGTGAGAGCCATAACAAGAACACTTCTCTAGCTATTTACGCAATAGCTCCCCTTTTAAAATACAGAAAAATACTGATTTTACTTGTAAAGTTCAATGTGCAACGATTTAATGTGTCGCAAAAGGAAAGCCTATATCCGGATAAATTTCTGCTGTCATTAAACCTTTTTCCCCTTTACCAAAACGGACAAGAACAACTTGTCCTGAACGAAGCTCTGCCAAACCAAAACGGCGCAACGTTTCCATATGAATAAAAATATCTTCTGTGCCCTGCCCACGGCTAAGAAAACCGAAACCTTTATCACGATTAAACCATTTAACAATGGCACGTTCTAGTCCACTTTCTGGCGTAACAACAACATGCGTACGGGCTGGAACTTCCGATGGATGAACCGCTGAAGAACAATCGATGGATTTCACCTGAACGCACTTTAACCCTCGTTCCGTTTTTTCTACAGCACAAATAATTTTAGCACCCTCCAAAGCTGTTTGAAAACCATCCCTTCGCATCACTGTAACATGTAATAATATATCGGGGAAATTAGGTAAATCAGGTACAATAAATCCATAGCCCTTACTACCATCAAACCACTTAATGACACCACTGATTTCGATAATCTCCCCACAAGTACCTACACTCTCCTTAGATAGGGAAAAATCCTTTAATGCATCCTTACTCGTCATAATAACGTGATCCTGTAGCTTATAAATTGCACGATATTGATTCTCTAGGCTTAAGTAAACATTGCTCTTGTATCAACACGCAAGCCCCAAGATAAGATTTCCCCATATTGTCGTGTCACTTGAAGAATATTTATAAAAAATATTTACAAAACTATTTGATTGTATGCTTTACATATCTTAAAAGGGATGCCCTACAAAAAAGGTCATATAAAAAGGTTTTTCACATAATGATATTTTCATGAATGTGTAACTTGCATGATGAAGAAGTTCAATATAAGGTGCAAAAACGAAAATTCAATTCAAGGAAAATGCGCAATGCAATTGAGAAAAGTCCTTACGGCAATCACAGCTTTTATGGCATTTACAACAAATATTTATGCGAGTGAACCTATCAAAATTGGTGTTTATCTTCCATTAAGTGGTCAAAATGCCTTTGGAGGTCAGCTTGAAATTCGAGGTATCGAATTAGCTCATAAACAAGTTCCAGAAATTTTGGGACGTAAAGTGGAACTTGTTATCATTGATAATAAGTCTGATAAAGTAGAAGCAGCCAATGCTGTTATGCGTTTAACAGCAAGTGAAAAGGTCAGTGGAATCATTGGTAGCTATGGTTCTTCACTTTCATTGGCGGGTGGTGAAATATCTGAAAAAGCACAGACTCCAACCATTGCAACGTCTTCGACGAGTCCTCTTGTTACGCAGGGTAAAAAATATTATTTCCGCGCTTGCTTTATTGATTCTTATCAAGGGAAAGGAATTGCAACTTATGTAAGCCAGACTTTACATGCAAAAAAAGCTGCTATTCTTAAAGATATTTCAAGCGATTATGCTATTGGTCTTTCAAGTTACTTTACGCGTGCGTTCAAAAAATTAGGTGGTGAAGTTATCGCAAATTTAAATTATAATTCTGGAGATCAGGATTTTTCAGCAGTTCTTACGCAAATTATTGCGCAAAAGCCTGATATTTTATTCATCCCATCTTACTTTTCTGAAGGCGCCATTATTATGAAACAAGCGCGTGAATTAGGAGCAAAGTTTCTAATTATGGGCGGGGATGCCATGGATAATCCAGAAACCATTACGATTGCAGGAAGTGCAGCAGAAGGGTTCCTACATACGACACTTCCCTATAGTGAAGATATGCCAAATATGTCAGAAGCTGCACAAGAATTCACTAAAGAATGGAAAAAAGCTTATCCTGATAAAGAGCCCAATATTAATTCCGTTTTGGGATACACAAGTTATATGATGTTCATGAAGGCGATTGAAAATGCTGGTAGTGCTGATCGTGAAAAAATTACGATTGCATTGAGCCAATTAAAAGACTTTCCAACGCCCTTTGGCGATATGTCAATGGATGAAAATCATAACCCTAAAATTCCTATTGGTATTATTAAAATACAGGATGGAAAACGTGTTTATTTAGAAGAAGTTAAGCCTGCTTTTTAATTTAAGGCTTGTACTTATTAAGATATAAGAATTGGTTGAGGATCTTTTTCTCAACCAAAAACTTAAGAATTTATTATTATCCTATGTAAATTAACAGATGTGGAAGGATGAGAGATGAGCACTGAAATGTTCATCCAGTATTTTTTTAATGCACTGGCATTGGGGTCTCTTTATGGGCTCATCGCTATTGGATACACCATGGTCTATGGTATACTGAGACTGATTAACTTTGCTCACGGTGATATCTTTATGCTGGGAGCCTACTTTGTTTTCTTTTCCACAATTAGCTTTATGCCTGCTTGGGCTGCACTTCTTCTTTTGTTTCTTGCTGCCCTTATTTATTATTCAGTCTTTATAGGATTCAAAAGGCGCCCTCCAATTTATTGGATTGCTGTTTTTTTAATTCTTGTGTTAGGGTTTATTTATTATTTTAAAATTTCTCCACAAGATTTTACCCCTATCTGGGTGTTAGCTCTTTGTTTTTCGATTTTTATTACAAGTGCAGTGGGGATTATTATTGATCAACTTGCTTATAAACCTCTACGCCATGCGCCGCGTATTTCGGCACTGATCGGTGCAATCGGTGTTTCTTTTTTTATTGAAAATCTGTCTACTGTGCTCTTTAGTGGTGTTCCCAAAGGTGTCAAACAACCAGATTTTTTGGTAACACCATTTTTATGGCATATAGGTTCAGGAACAGAGGGTATCATTAGAATTGCTCCCATGTCTCTGATTGTTCCCATTGTGTCATTGATTCTTATTGTCTTACTGCTATGGATTATCCACAAAACAAAACCGGGTCTTGCTATGCGTGCAATTTCTCATGATATTGAAACGACGCGTTTGATGGGCGTTTCTGTCAATAAGGTTATTGCCTTTACATTTGGGATAGGTTCAGCACTTGCCGCTATAGCAGGAATTATGTGGTCTTTACGTTATCCTCAAATTCAGCCTTATATGGGCATTCTTCCTGGTCTCAAAGCCTTTATCGCTGCGGTTATTGGAGGTATTGGCTCTATACCAGGAGCAATGTTGGGAGGATTGTTATTAGGGTTTATTGAAATTATGATTATCGCATTTTTTCCCGCGTTATCTGGGTATCGAGATGCTTTCGCTTTCATTTTATTGATTCTGATTTTATTGGTATTGCCCACGGGATTAATGGGTAAAAAAAGTCAGGAGAAAATCTAATGGCTAAGTCAGCGACAATTCTTTTATCGTGTATCAGTATTTTTCTTCTTATCGTTTTTTTATTCTATGCGGATAATCATTTTAATGACTATACACTCCGTATCATAAATCTGATCGCTATTAATGCGATTTTGGCAATTTCGCTTAATTTGATTTACGGCTTTACAGGTATGTTTTCCCTTGGACATGCCGGTTTTATGGCTATTGGTGCTTATGTCTGTGCAATTTTACTTCTGTCTCCAGAACAAAAAGAGATGATGTGGATTCTTGAGCCTATTGCTGAACCATTATCCCATTTGCAACTCCCTTTTTTTATTGCTGTTATTGTCAGTGGTTTGTGTGCTGCAGTTATTGGTTTATTGATTGCGTTGCCAATATTGCGTCTTGGTGGAGATTATCTTGGAATTGCAACATTGGGTTTTGCAGAAATTATTCGCATTGTTATTACAAACGCAACATCACTCACAAATGGCTCTTTGGGAATCAAAGGGATTCCTCAAGAGGCGACATTATGGTGGAATTATGGTTGGTTAGCATTTACAGTTCTCTTTATTGTCCTCTTACTGAAAAGCAATACTGGCAACGTATTACGCGCTATTCGTGATGATGAAATCGCTGCAAAAACCATGGGCGTGAATGCTTTTTTCTACCGTAGTTTTTCCTTTACTATTGGAGCGTTTTTTGCAGGGATAGGTGGTGCATTGATGGCTGCTCTTATTTCAACTATTGATCCCAAAATGTTTAATTTTCTTCTCACTTTTAATATTTTGATGATTGTTGTTGCTGGTGGTCTTGGTTCAATTACAGGAAGTATTATTGGTAGTATTATTATTACAGTTATGCTGGAATGGCTTCGTATTATTGAAAGTCCGTTTGATTTAGGTTTTATACATATTCCAGAAACACCAGGACTTCGCATGGTTGTTTTCTCACTTTTATTGCTGGTAATTATCTTGTTTTGGAGAAAAGGGTTGATGGGACAACATGAATTCTCATGGAATGGAATTTATAGTTTTTTGACACGCAAAAAGCTTTCTAAGACTGAGGGAGAGCTATGAACGACACTCTTCTTTCACTCAATAATATTGTGATGCGTTTTGGCGGATTGGTTGCTGTCAATAATATTAATATAGGCATTAAACGAGGAAGTATTACTGGATTAATTGGTCCTAATGGCGCTGGAAAAACAACCGTTTTTAATATGATTTCTGGATTTTATGCTCCTACAAGCGGCACCATTCTTTTTGATGAGCAAAAAATTTCTGGAGCGCCTCCTTATGTTATCTGCAGACATCATATTGCGAGAACATTTCAAAATATTCGTCTTTTTTCAGGCTTAACGGTTTTGCAGAATGTTATGGTAGGAGCGCATGTTCGACAAAAATATCCTTGGTTTTCTTCAGCTCTCTTTTTTCCAAAAGCAATAAAAGAAAAAAGAGAAGTTTATAGAAATTCTATGGAACTTCTTGAACGATTACAACTTGATCATCTTGCCAGTCATTCTGCAACAGCGCTGCCTTATGGTGTGCAGCGACGTTTAGAAATTGCACGCGCGTTAGCAACAAAGCCTAAATTGCTTCTTCTTGATGAACCTGTTGCTGGCATGAATCCACAAGAAAGTGAAGATCTTAGAAAATTCATAGCAAAAGTACAAAAAGACTTTGATCTTACAATTTTGCTTATTGAACATGATATGAAAGTGGTTATGGGGCTTTGCCAACATATTTTTGTCATGGAATATGGCTGTTGTATTGCTAATGGTACACCAGATGAAATTCGTAATAACCCTAAAGTTATTGAAGCTTATCTTGGCGGAGATGTTTATGGATATTCTTAAAATAAAAAATCTTCATGTTCATTATGGTGCCATTAAAGCGGTCCAAAATCTTTCTATGTCGATAAAGCGGGGCAGTATTGTCACTTTAATTGGAGCCAATGGTGCTGGAAAGAGCAGTATTGTACGCTCTATTACAGGACTTAATCGCTCTGTTTATGGAGAGATTAGCTATAATGGCCAATCCATTGTTAAAAAATCACCCGAAGAAATTTTGCGATTAGGGATTGCTCTTAGTCCTGAAGGGCGGCGTATTATGCCTCATCTTACTGTTTTAGAGAATCTTCATCTCGGTGCTTATATTCGTCATGATAAGCAGGGAATTTCTCGTGATATTGAATGGATATTTGATCTTTTCCCGCGCTTACGTGAAAGATCAAAACAGTTGGGAGGAACAATGTCAGGTGGGGAACAACAAATGGTTGCTGTAGGGCGCGCACTTATGAGCAACCCAGATATGGTCATATTAGATGAACCTTCGTTAGGGTTAGCCCCCCTTCTCGTTCGGGAGATTTTTTCGATTATCCGAAAAATTAATGATATGGGAAAAACTGTTCTTCTTATTGAACAAAATGCATTTGCTGCACTTTCTATCGCTGATTATGCTTATATTTTAGAGGTTGGGCATATTTTATTTCACGGTGAAGGCAAAGCTATGCTTTCTGATCCGCGTGTTAAAGAAGCCTATCTTGGTGGATAAAGGCAAGAAATTAAGAAAATAGAGCTCATCTTTTCTCCTTTAAAAAAACATTTCTCATCAGTTATAAACCATTGGTGCGAGATAGAAAAAAATAAAAAAGCAGGATAAGGGCGCAGCAGCACTCTTATCCATTGTATTATTAAGAAACAATTTAGGAGGGGAAATGTTTCGTATTAATCTCGACGAGAATAGCATAACTAGATTAAATGATTTTCAAACTATTGTGCTTAATGGTTGAGCTATAATTTTAATTGATTCAGTTTTTTTACAGAATCAGAAAATTGAAACTGTTGCGGCAAAGCTTAATGTAGAGACAGAGATTTTAGCATCAGATTTTTGAATCTTGTTAAGAGAACTAGAAAAGAATGGTTTTCTTTTAAAGAAGGAAAACTTGATTAGTGCGTCAGATTCGATTTTTGATCTTAAAAAATTATAGGTACCTGTGACACCTATTATACATATTATCCAGAATTGTAATAGCTTACCATGTGCGATTGCTGGAAGATTAAGGAAAAAAATTGGCATACTCCAGAAAGTTTAATACCCATTATTTAGAATGTTGAAAGAAAAAGGAGTTGCCTCAGTGAGGCTTTCTGGGGGAGAACCTTTAATGCATCCAAAGCTTAAAGATATTTTATTAACGTTGAATGAACTAGGTCTGCTTGTTGAATTAAATACCAATGGCATCTTATTGCATAAAAATTTATGGATTTTACAGTATGACATAAAAGAAATTGTTATTTCTATGAATTCAACGAGTGTCCAAGGATATTATGATATACGGGGAGCGAATAAATTTGATCGCGTGTGGAAAAACATTGAAACAGTTAAGAATCTTAAACCTCTGCAAAGTATAAGAATAAGAGTGACAGTTACCAAAGAGATTCTAGAAAATATTATTAATTTTATCGATTTTTGAAATAATACAAAGGATCGATCTAAGTCTTTAAGAAACAAAACTCTTCCGCCAAACGCCTCACTTTTTCATTTGAGAGATAAATTATCAAGGATAAGAATCCCCCCTCCAAATTTATATAGATAAAAAGTTCCAAGAGAAGAAAATCGCATGGACGTCACAAAATTTTGTAAATTGTATTAATTATTACTTAGGCGAAAATTCTACGTACGTTTCGTCGCCGTTAATGTGTTTATTTCCATTTTTATCCTTGGTATTGGACTATAATGGAAATTTAAAAAATTGCTTTTATTCAGAAGCTTTTGGGAATCTACTAAATTATGAGGCAATAGATTAGTCTGCTCAAAGCGTTTTAAAATCTTTGAAAGAATCTGGCGCATATAGCGGATGTCGTGGGAAGGTATTTTGTGGATAAGGTTAAGCAATTTAAGATTTATACTGTTAGCAAGTCTACTGCTCTAGTGGTTGCTGTTTTACCACTTTTTTTGTCGGAAAAACTGCATTTGTCGCAAGCGGATATTGTTTTAATCGGTAGTTATTTTTTATTGCTTCCTTTGATCTTAGAAGTCCCCTTGGGTTTATTATCAGATGTTTATGGAAGTAAGCGCGTTATTTATACTGGGCTGTTTTTCTTTCTTTGCGGTTTTTTAGCTCTTTTTATGAATTATGCATATTTTGCTTACGCCACTTATTTGTTGTGTATTACATTAGCAGCCGCTTGTTTCTCAGGTGCGGAAGATAGTTTACTCTTTTCTGTAGTACCAAAGCATCGCACACTGTTTTCCGTTAAGTCCGAAGTGGCTGCTGTTACCTATAGTGTGACAACGGTACTTATTTTTTTAGGGGGAATACTTTATTATGTGAATCCTGCATTGCCTATGATTTTTCAAGTCCTTTCATTAATTTTTGCTATTTTTATGTTTTCAAAACTGACGAAAGGATTAGATAGTTTTCATATCAATGCTCATCCGAGTATTTTCACAGTTATGTGCGCCAGCCGTAAAGAAGTAAAAAATCCTTATCGCTTCACTCTTATTTTTTTAAGTGCAGTTTCAGCTTTTGCTATTTTGGTTAATAATCGAACTGTTTCTATCGCATTTTCTGATTTTTTGCCATTTCAACCTGCTATTTTGGTTTCGATTATTTTTATCATTGGGAATTTTTTTTCAGCAAGTTCCAATATATTGTTTCAGAAGTATTTTTCAAAGTTTCAAAATCCTATTTTTCCCGTCTTAATAATTGGTTGTATGGTAACCATTGCTTTTTTTCTCATGTCATTTCAAATCATTGCGGCTCTTATATTAGGTTTTTTACTGCTATGTGTTTTTAAATCTGCTTATCGATCTTATCTGTCGTCTCTTCTTATAAATTCACTGATTGATCCCAAAGCTATCGCGACTGTTTTATCATTTACAGCCATTATTACAGCTGTTGTATCCTTTGCATTTAGTTTTTTATACGGTCATGTTTTTTCAACATTCTGGCAAGCTAATTTGTGGTTGGCAGTGATTATGGCTGTGATTTTTGGGGTGTCTGCTTTAATTATTTTTGTCAGAAAAGAAGAAATCATTTGGTTACAGCCTGAAAATGCACAATCGTCAAAACAACATTTCTTGAAACGCAAGCATCAAGAGTTTTGCTATGGGCAAATTTATCCGGAAGCATCGTGCATTAATGAAAACATCAAGGATGGCTCTTTTCGACAAAGTCTCTATCCTGCCCCAAATTTGATAACACTTTGCGATGAAGTAGTCGAATGGGAGTTTATTCGGGGTACTGTATTGAGCCAAATGGATTTGCTACATCAAAAGGCGATTATTGATCAAATCAATAAGATCTTTCAAGATCGATTAAGCAAGAATATAATCTTATCACATGGAGATTTACATCCTGATAATATCATTGTTACTCCTGATAATTCTTTTATGGTCGTGGATTGGGATTTATGTCAAGAAGCCAATCCGAAATTGGATATCTTAACATTTTTCACCAGTCCAAGATTATCTCTTAATGTAGAAGAACGGATAGACTATATTTCTCATTTGCTGTCTATATCAAAGGATGAAGCTTTACCAATGATAAAAGCGTTTGTAGCTAAAAAAATTTCTGATCTTTGTCTATACCAAAATATTTTCATGAAACAATTAGTATTGGATTATATGAACTTGAATGAGAAATTTCATGAGCGATAATATTGTAATTTGTAATGAAAATTGCAGTGCGGGCTGCAATCATTGTCCGTATTCGATGGAATGTATGGTGAGAGATGACGCGTTTCCTGAATCTTTATATACAATAAATGACATAAAATCTGATTTTATTATTCTTTCTGGTGGAGAGCCTTTTGAGCTCGATAATGATTTACTTCATAAATATACTTGTATGTGTCTCATTTGTAAAAAATATTTTCGGATTGCAACAAGGGGCACATCTATATTCAACCATATTTGAAGCTATTAAAGAGCAATCCGTTCTTTTTAGGGATACAAATAGGCACAGATGTTATTTCAGAGATAAGAAATGTTTTTGTGAAGTTTGACGATTATATCCACCATTTTTCTGCATAGAACGTTCCTGCAGCTTGTTCAATAATGTGTGCTATTTGAAAAATAACTTCTTCAGCAAAAGGTTTACCAATCAATTGTAATCCTAGGGGTAAACCATTTGATGATAGACCAGCAGGAACAGAAATTCCTGGTAACCCAGCCATATTAACGGGTACTGTAAAAATATCATTAAGGTACATTGCGACAGCATCATTTTTTATTTTTTCATCAGCAATACCAAAGGCAGGTGTTGGTGTTGCTGGTGTAAGAATAGCATCAATGCCTGAATCAAAACATTGATCAAAATCACGTTTTACAAGTGTTCTGACTTTTTGAGCTCTTAGATAACCGGCATCATAATACCCTGATGAAAGAACATACGTCCCAACCAAAATACGCCGCTTGACTTCATCACCAAAACCAACAGAGCGTGTATTTTCATACATCTCAATGATGTCTTTTCCAGGCACGCGCAAACCAAAACGAACACCATCATAACGCGCTAAATTAGAAGAGGCTTCTGCAGGAGCTATGATATAATAAGAAGGTAAAGCATATTTTGTATGGGGTAAAGAAATATCGCGTATTTCAGCGCCTGCTTCTTTTAACCAATTTATTCCTTTTTGCCAAAGTTCAATAATCTCAGAAGACATTCCATCCAGATAATATTCTTTTGGAATACCAATTTTCATTCCTTTGATTGACTGACCGAGATAACTTTCATAATCAGGAACGGGTAAATTCATGGAAGTAGAATCTTTTTCATCAAAAGAGGCCATTGATCTAAGTAAGATAGCACAATCACGAACATCTTTGGCAATAGGTCCAGCTTGATCAAGAGATGAAGCAAACGCAACAACGCCCCATCGTGAACAACGTCCATAGGTTGGCTTTATTCCTACAGTTCCTGTAAAAGCTGCTGGTTGACGTATTGAGCCACCTGTATCTGTTGCTGTTGCACCAGCACAAATTTGTGCGGCAACAGCCGCAGCCGATCCCCCCGAAGAACCACCAGGGACGAGTTGTTCATTCGAGCCTTTTTTTCTCCAAGGACTAATAACGGGACCATAATAGGATGTCTCATTAGAGGAGCCCATAGCAAACTCATCCATATTAAGTTTCCCTAACATTACGGCACCATCTTGCCATAAATTAGCCGTGACAGTTGATTCATAATGCGGTTTAAAACCATCAAGGATATTTGAACAGGCTTGCGTATGAACACCACGGGTTGCAAAAAGATCTTTAATTCCTAAGGGTATTCCTTCCAAAAGCCTCCCCTCTCCTTTTGCCAAGCGGCACTCTGATTCAGCCGCCATTTTTCTTGCTTGTTCTGCTGTTATTGCGACATAAGCATTCAAAGTTGGATTAGCCAATTCAATAGCTTTTAAATAAGCTTCTGTTAATTCCGTTGCTTTAAGCTTTTTCTTTATGAGAGCATCACGAGCTTGTGCAATTGTGAGGTTTGTTAAATCAGTCATATTGGTTCTCAAATTTCAAAAATATAAAAAGTTACTCAACAATTTTTGAGACAAGAAAAAAATTTTCTTCTGTAACAGGGGCATTGGCGACAATATCTGCTGCTTTATTGCCATCTGTAACACTATCTTCACGCATTCGTAGAGTCATCGGTATTACAGATGTTAATGGATCAATTTCATTCACATCAACTTCATTCAATTGCTCTACAAAACCTAAAACAGCATTAAATTTTTTCGTCATAGGTTCTACCTCACTATCGTGGATGGCAATCCGCGCTAAACGTGCAACCCGCTTGACGGTTTCTTGATCAACAGACATACTCTTTAGGCCTTTCTGTTTTTTATTTTATGAATTGATCTTTATTTGGCTATACAAGGCTGCGCTTGCAAGCGCAAGAATATTAGATAACATGAATAAAGAATATGATTATAGATCTGAAATATTAAAGAACGTATTATAATTTTTTATGGCTATTATTAATATAAATGAAGTTATGACACATCTTTTGCCTGGACAAACAATAGCAGGCTTAGATTTAGGGACAAAAACCATCGGAATTGCGGTTTCTGATATGGGGTTGACTGTTTCAAATCCACGTCCTGTACTCCAGCGAAAAAAATTTACAGAGGATGCCCACACGCTTATTAAAATTTTTGATCATGAAAATGTAGGCGTTATCATCATTGGTTTACCTCTTAACATGAATGGAAGCAGTGGCTCTCGTGTTCAAGCAACCAAAGCTTTTGTGAGCAATATGAAAGAGCATACAAAAATTCCATTTGTTTTTTGGGACGAACGTTTATCAACAATTGCTGCAGAACGTTCTCTTTTAGAAATGAATGTATCACGCACTAAAAGAGCAAATAGGATTGATTCGGCAGCTGCTGCTTTTATATTGCAAGGTGCTCTCAATAGAATTCAAAACTTTCATCATATGGAAGGATAGAGGACGTTGAGCAAATGGCCTGCATTATAGCGCGCAATGAGCATTCCGTAGGAAGATCTCCATTGTCCCCCAAGGCGGCTTTCCATGTAGGCATTGGCAACATGTTCTATATCCGTAGAACGTAGTGATGCGGCGGCTGCAGCATAGGCTACTTGTTCAACAAAAAACCTTCCTGCTCCTTCATTTTCGGCGGCCATATCACCGGCAGACTTAATAATTTCGATGGCTCGTGGTCCTGCAGGACCAATATCAAGAGCAATTTTTTCTAACAATTTTTGAAACAATCCTGGTGCTTTTTTAGCAATCAGAATAGCATCTTTTACCAATTGATTAGCAGAACTATTTCTCACAATTCGCGCAGGACCGTTATGCAGCATTTGTGATAATGGATTATTCTCTATAAAGCTTTCAATACCAAGTTGTGCAATAATTTCACCAACAATAGGTAAAACCAATTGACTAACGTGATAAGCAATAATAGGGGTCATAATGCGTGCAAAAGCGGCTTCAGAACGGTCATTTGCTGCATTATCAAATGCGCGTGCTAGACGTAAAACCAATGCTTGCGAAGCAGCAATATCTAATGCAATATCTGCAAAAATACGTTCTGTTAGCGGTGGTAAAGGCCGATTGGGCATTTTTTTTCGGAAAAAATCTATGCCAAATTGAAGGGCTGCTCGCAAAACACCGGCCGATATGATGGATTGATCGAAACGCATCATCGTTTCAATATCTTTAATAACTTTAATCCCTTCCCCAGCATTTCCCAAAAGCCAGCCATAACTGCCTTGAAAATCAACAACTCCCTCCGGGGTTGAAAGTTCTCCAGAACGCTGAATTAAATGGCGAATCGATATAAATCCATTTAATGCACCATTTTCCTGTATACGTGGAACAAAAAAGCAACTTAAATGACCATTTAACTCTGCACTAACAATATATCCATCAGCTGTAGGATTAATAACATTGGTTTTAACAACATTTAAACGATACAGATCACGTTCCATATTTTCATCGAAAGAAATTTTCTTAATATTTGGAAAATTGAAAGCGTTTTGTTCAATGTCATCAAAGGCACATGTTAGGGAAGCAGATTTTTTATGATGAATAGGCTTTGATGAGGAATCATGTTGGCGAGACAAAAGAACATTTTGCCATTTTTTGAAGAGCTCACTATCACTAATTAAGACAGCAATCGCTGCACTGGTTATAATCACCTCATTTAAATGTCCTGTTTCTAAACCAGCAGATAAAGCCAAACGAATCGCACGCGCTTGATAGCGTACCCCATTTTCTGAAGAAGTATTTTCCCAAAGCGAGGTAACCAACCCTGTTTGTCTAGAATATTGTTGAAGATCTTGATAGGAAGAATGTATTTCTAATTTTTCTGCCTGCTGTCCCCATTCATCATTATAATATAATAAAGGCTTATGATGATTGGCTAAGCAAGAGAGCCTCCATGCTTCTTGACTCGCAGCAAAATCCCCTATTTCCTCAAAGCTTGCTAATAAAAACTTAGGCAAATTAGAGGCCATACGAAACATAAGAGTATCGTTAAGAAATGTATTTTTTCGACGAGTATTTTGCGCAGATACAGCAGTCATAGGTCTATTCCTATATTCAAATCATTCATATCATAGACTATTTGTCTTTTTAGAGTTAAGAAACATTTATCATATTCAAACAAATGCCTGTTTAACCTGTTTTAAAGAGAGATAAAAAAGAATGCTATGATTCAAGATAATTTTTTTCCACTTTTCCCTCATGAACATCTTTTAGCTGTTAAAGATCTGAGTGTACAAGACCTTAATACATTGCTTAGTCGTGCCGAAGAAAACGTTACTCTTTCTAATTCTAATAAAATTGATAAAAAAAAATCTGTTTTGCGTGGACGGACTCAAATTAATCTCTTTTTTGAAGCTTCTACGCGCACACAATCTTCTTTTGAATTAGCCGGAAAAAGATTGGGTGCAGACGTGATGAATATCGCTATTGGTAACTCATCTGTAAAAAAAGGAGAAACACTCCTTGATACAGCCGCAACGCTTAATGCGATGAGGCCAGATATACTGGTTTTTCGCCACAGCAGTGCGGGAGCAGCAGCTTTATTAGCGCAAAAAGTTGATTGTTGTGTCATTAATGCAGGTGATGGTGCTCATGAACATCCAACTCAAGCTTTATTAGATGCTCTCACCATTAAAAGGGCCAAAGGTCGTATTGAAGGATTAACGGTTGCCATTTGCGGAGATATTCTGCACTCACGTGTTGCACGTTCTAATATCATTAGTCTTAATGCGTTGGGGGCTCGTGTTCGCGCTGTTGCCCCTTCCACACTCTTACCACCCGAAATTAATCACATGAGTGTTGAGGTTTTTAACACCATGAAAGAAGGCCTTAAAGATGTTGATGTTATCATGATGTTACGTTTACAGCATGAACGGATGACAGGTTCTTTTATTCCCTCCACGCGTGAATATTTTCATTATTTTGGCTTACATAAAGAAAATTTAGCCCATGCCAAAAACGATTGCATTATTTTGCATCCTGGTCCCATAAACCGTGGTGTGGAGATTGCATCTAACATAGCTGATGGACCACAAAGTATGATTCATAGACAAGTAGAAATGGGAATTGCAGTGCGTATGGCGGTCATGGAGGCGTTATTAGATTCACGCTTGAAGACCAATGGAGAAAAAAAATGATAAAACCAATTGTTTTTCAACAGGCTCGTATTATTGATCCTTCACGTGCACTCGATGAAATTGGTACTGTTATTGTTGAAAATGGACAAATTATAGCTGCTGGAAAAGAAGCTTTAAATCAGGGAGCTCCTATAGAAGCAGAAATTATTAATGCACAAAACAAAGCAATTCTCCCTGGACTTGTTGATGCACGTGTTTTTGTTGGAGAACCAGGAAATGAAAACCGTGAAACAATTGCATCTGCAAGTCAAGCAGCCGCAGCAGGTGGTATTACTTCCTTCCTCATGATGCCAGACACGCAACCAATTATTGATAATGTTGCCCTTGTTCAATTTATTAAGCGCACAGCAGAGGAAATGTCCTTAGTCAATATTTATCCCGTTGCGGCAATCACCCAAGGTTTCAACGGAAAAGAGATAACCGAATTTGGTTTGCTCAAGGATGCAGGAGCCGTTGCTTTTAGTGAAGGAAAAAAAACACTTCAAAATTCATCTGTTATGCGGCGTGCAATGACTTATGCACGCGATTTTGATGTACCATTAATCCACGAAACGCAAGATAAAGATCTTACAGAACAAGGCGTCATGAATGAAGGGTTGCTCGCCAGTTGGCTTGGGCTTTCTGGTATTCCCCGCGAAGCAGAAGTTATCGCCCTTGAAAGGGATCTGCGCTTAGCAACATTAACGCAAACACGTTATCATGCTGCCCAGATATCGACAGCACTCTCTGTTGATGCCCTTCGTTTAAGCAAACAGTGTAGTGAGAAAATTTCAGCCGGTGTATCGATTAACCATTTATCTCTCAACGAAAATGATATTGGCCAATATCAAACTTCTTTCCGCCTCATGCCCCCATTGCGTGCAGAAGAAGACCGTATAGCAATGATTGAAGCCATAAAAGATGGAACTATAGATATCATTGTCTCTTCCCATGATCCTCAGGGTATCGACGCAAAACAGTTACCATTTAATGATGCAGAAGCTGGTGCTATTGGTATGGAGACCTTATTGAGTGCGGCCTTACGTCTTTATCATGATGAGAGCCTATCTCTTCTACGGATAACTGAACTTTTGTCAACGATGCCTGCAAAGCTCTTTGGACTGAATGCAGGAACATTGAAGAAGGGAGCTTATGCAGATCTTATTATGGTTGATCTTGAAGAACCATGGGTTGTTTCAACAGAGAAATTTTATTCACGTTCGAAAAATACCCCTTTTGAGAACGCACGTTTTCAAGGACGTGTGCTCCAAACCCTTGTGAAAGGGAAATCCGTTTTTAAACTTGATCAACAAACTTAATGAGATTTTTACATGAATGAAGCAGAAATATTTTTTCAATCCACTCCATGGCTTATTTTCCTCATATCTTATCTCATTGGCTCAATTCCATTTGGTCTTCTGTTTACGAAATTGGCCAAACTTGGCGATATAAGAACAATCGGTTCCGGCAATATTGGAGCAACAAATGTTTTACGAACAGGAAATAAAAAAGTTGCTGCTCTAACCCTTCTTTGTGATATGCTGAAGGGAGCTATCGTTGTTTTCATTATAAAATTCTTTAGTGATCCGCTAGACAATAGTATTCTTGTTTCTCTAGCCGGTTTTTTTGCATTTTTAGGACATCTTTTTCCCGTATGGCTTAAATTTAAAGGGGGCAAGGGGGTTGCGACCTATCTAGGCGTTTGCTTAGGAGTCTATTGGCCTGCAGCTATTATTTTTATGATTGTATGGAGTGCTATTTTCCTCCTCATGCGTTATTCTTCACTATCTGCGCTTGTTGCTGTTACGGTCACGCCGATATTTGTTTTTTATTTTTCCGATTCTTATTTCTGTTGTATGCTCATTGTGATGAGCTTATTTGTATTTATAAAACATTCTGCAAATATCAGTAGATTATTAATTGGGAAAGAAAGTAAGATTGGTACGCAAAACGGAGATAAATGAAGGAATTCTGCTTACTGATCATCAACGTTTAAGCTGGTTACGGTTATTACGCAGTGAAAATATTGGTGCAGTTAGTTTTCGCAATCTCATTGATCATTATAAAACAGCAGAAAACGCTTTAGCAGCGTTGCCAGAGCTTAGTAGAAAAGGGGGTGGTTCTGCGTCTATTAAAATAGCAAGCTTAGAAGATGCAGAAAAAGAAATACAAAAAGCTGAAAAATTAGGTGTTCGATTTATCTGTATGGGGGAACCAGATTATCCAGCGTTTCTTAAGGTTACGCAATCCCCTCCACCACTGATTGCGATCAAAGGTAATGTTTCAATTTTTCAAAAAACTTCTGTTGGAATTATAGGCTCTCGAAATGCTTCAGCGGCTGGAAAAAAGCTTACGGCTCAATTTGCGCATTTTCTTGGAGAAGCAGGCTTTGTCATAATTTCTGGACTCGCTCGTGGAATTGATAGCATTGCGCATCAAGCAAGTTTAAAAACAGGCACTATTGCCGTCATGGCTGGGGGAATTGATCATATCTATCCTCCTGAAAATAAAAATTTATATGAAGATATCATCGCCAATGGTGGAGCCATCATCAGCGAAATGCCTATTTCCTGGAAGCCGCGCGCTATCGATTTTCCCAGAAGAAACCGTATTATTGCTGCTTTATCACTTGGCCTCTTGGTTGTAGAAGCCGCATTGCGCTCAGGGTCCTTAATTACGGCGCGTCAAGCAGCCGAAATGGGACGGTTGATTTTCGCCATTCCCGGTTCTCCACTTGATCCAAGATCTGTTGGTACAAATAACCTTATCAAGGACGGTGCTCTACTCACTACACATCCTTCTGACATCATCGAAACCCTTACGCCATTAATTTCATCGCCTCCCAATTCTCAACTCAACTTTTTTGAAGAATCATCCTCTTTACAACAACTTGAAAAAGAGAATTTTAATTCAGAAGACGAAAAAAACTCTCATCCCTCTCTAACAGATGATGATGCAGCACGCGCAGCAGTTCTCTGTGCTCTTTCAACAACGCCAATAGACATAGACACACTCAGTACTCACTCCGGTGTTTCGCTCCCAACTCTCTACCTCTTTTTGGTAGAACTCGAGCTTGCTGGAAAGCTTATTCGACACTCTGGTGGTTGTGTGTCATTGTCGAATCTTGATCTTCCCCAAGAGTCTCAGCACTATTAATAATGCTTTGCCCTTCTTTGGCAACCATATCCAAAAGCAATGCTAAAAGCGGACTATGCGCCTGACGCGCCATCTGATTCATTTGCTTTGACATATCTGTAATATATTGGATAACTTTCAAATGATTTATAAACATAATCCTCTATCCTTGAGCATTTCCCCTCCTACTTCTCAATAGACGTTATCTTAGTATTTCGCCGTACGTTTTTGTAATAACAGTGGAAAATAAATCGTGTAATTTTATATAGGGTGCGTTTTAATAATAACAATCACAAGTTGTACAATATTCATGTTTTTTATATGGCTAATATTTTTTTTATGTGTTCTTAAGCAATTGCCATTAGCTATTCACATGAAAGGCGTTTATAAAAAAGTTTTTTATTTCAATATTCGGGTAAAATTATGAATATCGTTATCGTTGAATCTCCAGCAAAAGCAAAAACAATTAATAAATATCTTGGGTCTCAATACAAAGTTGTTGCATCATTTGGACATGTTCGTGATTTACCTGCAAAAGATGGCTCTGTTTTACCAGATCAAGATTTTTCGATGAAATGGGATATAGATTCTGCGGCTGCTAAACGTTTAAATGAAATAGCAAAAGCTGTTAAAGAAGCCGATAGCCTCATTCTAGCAACAGACCCTGACCGTGAAGGAGAGGCCATTTCATGGCATATTCTGGATGTTCTTCGCCAAAAAAAAGTTTTAAAAGATAAACCTATTAAAAGGGTTGTCTTCAATGCTATCACCAAAAAGTCTGTGCTTGATGCTATGGATAATCCACGTGATATTGATACATCACTTGTCGATGCTTATCTTGCACGTCGTGCTCTCGATTATCTCGTTGGTTTTACACTTTCACCGGTTTTATGGCGTAAACTTCCTGGTGCCCGCTCGGCTGGGCGTGTTCAGTCGGTTGCTTTGCGTATTATTTGTGACCGTGAATCAGAAATAGAACATTTTATCAAAGAAGATTATTGGTCTATTACAACACAGTTAAAAACCATCCGAAATGATCTTTTCCAAGCAAGATTGACAACGTTTAATCAAAGGAAGATTGGCAAACTTGATATTCAATCTCAAGAACAAGCCGACCAAATTCGTCTTATGTTGGAGAAGGCCCAATATCAGACACTTAGTGTTGAAGCAAAACCCACAAAAAGAAATCCTTTTCCTCCCTTTACAACCTCTACACTACAACAAGCGGCTTCTTCGAAATTAGGCTTTTCAGCTTCTCGTACAATGCAAATTGCCCAAAAACTTTATGAAGGCATTGAAATTAATGGTGAAACAGCAGGGCTTATTACTTATATGCGTACCGATGGTGTGCAAATAGCGCCAGAAGCCATTGATGCTGCAAGAAAAGTAATTCATGAATCTTTCGGAAAAGACTATATTCCTGAAAAGCCACGTTTTTATTCAACAAAGGCAAAAAATGCCCAGGAAGCCCATGAAGCAATCCGCCCAACAGATTTTCAACGGTCTCCAACCCAGGTCCGTAATTTTCTCGATAGCGATCAGGCAAAACTCTATGAACTGATATGGAAGCGCGCGATTGCTAGCCAAATGCGTTCTGCTGAAGTTGAACGTACAACCGTTGAAATTGAAGCACAACATGGACAAGAGCGTGCGAATCTTCGTGCAACAGGATCTGTTATTCGTTTTGACGGATTTCTTTCCATCTATACGGATCAACGAGACGAAGAAAATAATGAAGAAAATGAATCAACACGTTTACCACAAATAAATACGGGTGAAGCACTTACAAAAGAAAAAGTTGAATCTTTACAACATACCACAGAGCCCCCTGCTCGTTATTCTGAAGCCTCGTTAATTAAAAAGCTTGAAGAGTTAGGAATTGGTCGTCCTTCAACTTATGCCTCCACATTGGCGACATTGTGTGATCGTGGATATATTGTTATTGATAAGCGGAAGCTCATTCCTGATGCTAAGGGGCGTATTGTTACAGCCTTTCTTGAAAATTTCTTTAATCGCTATGTAGAATATGGTTTTACAGCAGATCTTGAAGAAAAGTTGGATCTTATCTCTGATGGAAAACTTTCTTGGAAAGATGTATTACGCGATTTTTGGGATGGATTTAATGCATCTATTAGCAATATTCAAGAACTGCGTATCGCTAATGTTCTTGATGCTTTAAATGTAACATTAGCCCCTCTCGCCTTTCCTGAACGCGAAGATGGAAGTGATGTACGTTCCTGTCCTCTCTGTAAAAATGGTCAATTATCATTAAAACTTGGTCGTTATGGTGCTTTTGTTGGCTGTTCTAATTATCCTGAATGTAAATACACACGTCAACTGGGTACAGATACAGGAGAAGAGAATGAAGCTGTACGCAATGACGAACCTATTATGCTTGGTATTGACCCTGAAACAGGAAAAGATATCTCTCTTCGCAATGGTCGCTTTGGTCCTTATATTCAACTGGGTGAAGGCAAAGAAGTTAAGCGTGCAGGACTACCAAAAGAATGGCAGGCAGAAAATATAACCTTTGAAAAAGCTTTGGCTTTACTATCTCTTCCCCGTGAAGTTGGTATTCATCCTGAAACTGGTAAAATAATCACGGCGACAATCGGACGCTATGGTCCCTACCTTAGTCATAATGGAAAATCTGCGCGCCTTCTTGATGCAGATGAAGTTTTTGATATTGGTATCAATCGCGCTGTTACAGTATTGGCAGAACAACAAGAAAATAAAACCAAGCAAAACAGAACGACATCTGCGGCATTGGCAACATTAGGGGAGCATCCAGAAGGAGGAACTATCACCGTGCGCAATGGACGTTATGGTCCTTATGTCAATTGGGGTAAAATTAATGCAACATTGCCAAAAGATAAAGATCCTATTAGTGTAACTCTTTCAGAGGCATTAGAACTTATATCGGCTAAAGCATCGCGTAAAAAGACAACGTCAAAAAGAACTTCTTCCAAAACAAAAGCAAAAACAAAAGAGACATAAACTTTGGCTAAAAATGAAAAAAATATAAAATGCCTTTCCTCAGTCAAGGGAGAAAAATTACCCACTAAGGAAGAAATTCTTTCCTTTATCAATGAGAACCCTGACCGATCAAGCAAACGAGAAATCGCCAAAGCTTTTAAGTTAAAAGGCAATTCTCGTATTTGGCTTAAAGATATATTGCGTGCCTTAAAGGATCAAAATCTTATATCTAAACAGCGCAAAAGAGGAATAAACAAGGGAAAATTACCCCCTATTGCTTTAGTAAAAATTAGCGAGCGTGATAAAGATGGCAGTTTTATTGCACAACCTCTTGAATGGGAAGGTACGCCAAAGCCCAATATTGAAATACACTCTTTTCGTCACATAAAAGGAGGGAGCATTGGCGTTGGGGATCATGTTCTTGTAAAAGTTTTTCGAAATAAAAATTCTCAAAATCCCTCTTATACGGGGCGAATTATTCGTAAGATCGAAGTATCTCCAAAGAGCATATTGGGTGTTGTACGAAAGTTAGAAAATAATCAATGGCGTCTTGAGCCTATAGACCGCAAAAACAATGAACTCATGGTTGAAATGTCTTCAAAAATGAAGGTCAAAGCGGGGGATTTTGTTGAAGTTGAAATAACAAAAAATACTGGTTATGGACTAAAAAGTGCGCAAATAAAAAATGTTTTAGGACATATTGAGAGTGAAAAAACACTCTCAATGATTGCTCTTCTTTCAAAAGAAATTCCTTATATTTTTCCTGAAAGTGTTCTTGAGCAGGTCAAACATATCAAAGCGGCCAATATGGATAATCGCGAAGATTGGCGACAATTGCCCTTTATTACGATTGATCCACCAGATGCAAAAGACCATGATGATGCGGTCTATGCAAGCAAGGACAAGGACCCTGCAAATCATGGTGGTTGGATTATTATTGTGGCCATTGCCGATGTTTCTTACTATATCAAAACAGGAAGTGCTTTAGATAAAGAAGCATTAAAACGTGGAAATTCTGTTTATTTTCCTGATACTGTTGTACCAATGCTGCCTGAACGCCTTTCTCATGATTTATGTTCTCTGCGTGAAGGAAAAGAAAGACCTGCTTTAGCCGTTCGTATGATTTTTGATGCAAATGGTCATAAACAAAAACATAGTTTTCATCGTATTATGATGCGTGTCAAAGCCAAACTCTCCTATCAAGAGGTGCAATTGGCAAGAAAAGGACATATCCATAAAAAAATCGCACCCCTGCTTGAGACTATCTTACAACCCTTATGGGAAGCTTATGCGTGCCTTAAAATTGCGCGGGATCGTCGACAACCACTAGAATTAGAAATAGTAGAAAAAAAGATTATTCTTGATCAAAATGGCTGCATCCAAGATGTTGTAAGTGAGGAACATTTAGAAGCTCATCGTTTAATTGAAGAGTTTATGATACAAGCCAATATTGCAGCTTCTGAAACATTAAAAAAACATCACCAACCCCTCATTTATCGTATTCATGATAAACCCTCTCTTGCCAAACAAGAAATATTGCGGAATTTTCTTCAAAGTTTAGGAATATCCCTCTCCAAAAGTGCAGAATTAACATCAGCACGCCTTAATAGAATTTTAGAAAAGGTTGCTCATACCGAACAACAAGAATTGGTTAATCAAGTTATTTTGCGTTCACAATCACAGGCAGAATACAATCCTAAAAATAGTGGCCATTTTGGTTTGAATTTACAAAATTATACACATTTTACATCACCAATCCGTCGCTATGCTGATCTCATTATTCATCGGGCATTGATAAAAGCTCTCAAATTAGGCAATGATCAATTAACAGATACCCAAGAACAAAATCTTGCAGAAATTGCTGCGCAAATTTCTCTATACGAGCGTCGTGCAATGATGGCTGAAAGAGAAACCATTGATCGGCTTGTGGCTCATTATCTAACCAGTAAAATCGGCCGTGTTTTTACAGGGCGCATCTCTGGAGTTATAAAAGCAGGTCTTTTTATCTCACTTGATAAACTCAATACAGATGGTTTTGTCCCTATTTCTACACTTAAAAATGATTATTATCATTTCGATGAAGCGCAACATGTTCTTATAGGACAACATAGCCATAAAGGCTATCAGCTTAGTGATATTGTAGAAGTAAGACTTATAACGGTACAACCTTTTGCTGGTGCTTTAAGCTTTGAGCTCTTAACAGAACCTCGTCCAATTAAATTCTCATCGAGCTCCTACCATAAAAACAAATTAAAAAAACAAAAGCATCGTTTTTATGGAAGAAAAAAATATTAATTAAAAATATTTCTTAAATTTTCATGATTTTATTTTAAATTATAATCCTTAAAAAATAAGCCCCTTGACCTTCTATCCAAGAGCACATTTAATAAAAATACTATAATAATGCTTTAAAATAAGAAACTTCCTATAATTGAGATTATTTATATATACAATATGCTTTTTTTAGCATATAAATCCATGCGTTTTATATCTATAATATTTTTTATCTATAATAAATATATTAAATCTTGCAAAGTTTTTTATATTCAATGAATTGAAAAAATCTAAAAAAGATTATTTAATCTTTCTTTTATTTCAGTTTTCCTCTTCATTGTTCGAGTAAACAAAAGTTTCTTAAACTATTCTTATGAAAAAATTTTTAGCCCCTCAAAATAATTCTTTGCGTGCAATTGTTGCCGCTATTGCAACCATTGGTACTGTTGGAATAGCATTGGGAATGGGAACACAACTTGTCTCTTTTCTTATGGCAGAGAAAGGATTTTCCAACAGTACGATCGGTTATAGCGGAACAGTTGGCGGTATCGCTACAATTATTGCCGCTATTTTTACGTCGCGAATCGCCTTATGCTTAGGAATTTCTAAAACAATATTGCTTATGATGGTTATAGGATCTTTAAGTTTTCTAGGATTCTATTTTTTCGAATCCATATGGGTTTGGTTCATTTTAAGGTTTATATTACACTTTACGATGACAGTGATGTTTATCCTGTCAGAATTTTGGATCAACAGTTATGCTCCCCCTAAAAAACGTGGTTTGGTTCTTTCCATTTATGCTATTGTCTTAGGATTAGGATTTGCCGTAGGTCCAACGCTGCTAATAAAAGTAGGAACACAAGGATTTATTCCTTTCGGCATTGGCTATAGCCTTATTATACTTGCTGCTATTCCAATTTTTGCCGCTTGGAAATTAAGTCCAGAATTTCAAAAAAGCCAATATACGCCATTTTTTCGTTATCTTTTTCATGTTCCAAGCGCAATGATGGCTGTCCTTGTTTATGGTGCTATTCAAATGGGGGCATTGACTCTTATAACACCCTTTAGTTTATCCATTGGTTATGATGAGAATAAAGCAGCACATTTTATGGCAACGCTTGCACTTGGGAATGTCTTGCTCTTAATTCCTATCAGCATGATAAGTGATTATGCCCAAGATCGACGCTACCCGCTAATCAGTTGCGCTATATTAGGTTTTACGGGAACTTTCATGGCACCATGGATTATTCAATATCCATGGATTTTGATGACTGATCTATTCCTTCTTGGGGGTGTATCTGCAAGCCTTTATACTATTGGTCTTGCACATTTAGGGGCACGCCTCAAGGGCCAAGAACTTGCTGCTGCTAATTCTGCTTTTATTTTTTGCTATGGAATTGGCATGCTCATCGGACCTACTTTTATCGGAAAATTTATGGATATCTTTCATCCCTTTGGTTTTTCAATAGCTATGGCTGTTTTTTTTGGTTTATATGTTATTTTGGTATTTATCCAACTTATAAGAAAATTAATCAGCTCTTGACTTTTTTAAGAACATCCGTACTGTTGCCGGAAAATCTGATGATGTCGGAAATAATTTTTGACAGTGGTAATATTTTTTTCAGTATAAATAGGGTTTTTACATTATGGCTAAAGCAGCAACCATTAAGATCAAGCTTTTATCAACTGCAGATACTGGTTTTTTCTATGTAACAAAGAAAAACAGCCGCACAATGACAGATAAAATGAGCAAACGTAAATACGATCCAGTTGTAAAAAAGCACGTTGAATTTAAGGAAACAAAAATTAAATAAATAAGCCGCTCATTGTTGATAGGTTTTATATTCCAGAAAAAATGTGAGGTTATTGCTCTTCAAAGTTACTGTCTGAGGGGTGATTTTTGTTTCCTTAAAGAATTCACTTTAGAATCTATATAACTTTAAATTTGTATGTTCTGTACAAATTTAGTTAAGTTGATTTATTGTTTAAATTGCTTACATATCATACTGCATGAGTATTTGATTGTTATAATATCTAAAAAAATTTTCTCATTAGAACGAGATGTTATTTTGTCATATGAATAAAAGTTTTTTGAAAGGGTTATAAGCAATACTCAATAAAATGGGTTATAATGACGGTTGCAGTTTCTCTATTTTTTCATGAAAAGAATTCTTTCTCATCTTGGCTTAAGAAGTTTTAAAAAAAGTGTCGTTTTTAGTATTTTAATCGCTGCTAGTATAGTTGTCATTATGGCAACTTATTTTAAGCAGACTCAACCAGTTTCTCAAAAAGAAAAATTTTCTTCTCAAAATTCTGTTGAAGGAAAAGCGCTCATTATTGATGGCGATTCCATCATGATTTCTTTTATTAAGATTCGATTGCTTGGAATTGATGCCCCTGAACTTCACCAATTGTGTGGAAAAAAGGAGGCACGCTACCCTTGTGGTCTTGAAGCAAAAAAATATTTAGAACAATTGCTAGAAAATCAAACTGTTACATGTCACTGGCATAAAACAGATAAATACCACCGTATCCTTGCAACATGTAAAACGAAACATGTTAACAATATCAATGCGGCGCTTGTACAGAATGGTTGGGCTGTAAGCTATTATGGATACCCTAAAGAGGAGCAAGAAGCTAAAAGAAAAAAAAGGGGAATATGGGCATCAAGTTTTCAACGACCGAAAGAATGGCGCAAAGCGAATCCTCGCATGGAATAAGAGAGAGATTCTTTATTTTTTACCGATGAAAAAATATAATCAGCTCATTAAACTTGAAAAAGAAATCTATTCCTGTCGGGTGTGTATCCAACAACCACATTATTTTCCTCCTCTTTCTCATGAACCAAATCCTATTGTTTATTTATCTCATACGGCTTCTATTGCCATTGCAGGACAAGCACCAGGCTTGCGTGTTCATGAAACCTCTATCCCTTTTAATGATCGCTCTGGCGAAAGATTACGTGATTGGCTTAATGTAACAAAAGAAGAATTTTATAATAGGTCTCTCTTTGCATTTGTTCCTATGGGATTTTGTTTTCCAGGGTATGACAAAAATAAAGCTGATTTGCCACCAAGACGTGAATGTCGTGAAATATGGCATGAAAAGATATTTCAAGCGATGCCGCAAATAAAGCTTGTTCTTGCTATTGGAAGTTATGCACAAAAGTGGCATATTACAGAGTTAAAACATAAGACTGTTTCAGAAACCGTTAAAGACTGGAGGAATATTCTTTCCATACAGCAACCTAGAGGTTATAATGTTATGCCTTTGCCTCATCCATCATGGAGAAATACTTCTTGGTTACAGAAAAATCCATGGTTTAATGATGAGCTTGTTGTATATCTGCGTTGTTTAGTGCGTAAATTTTTATAAATTAAAATATTGAGAAAAAATATGGATCGTCTTGATCGAAAAATTTTACACCTTCTGCAAGAAAATGCTACACTTTCTGTTGCTGATATTGCTAAAAAAGTAGGACTTTCGACCACTCCTTGCTGGCGTAGAATTCAAAAACTTGAAGAAGATGGCGTTATTCAGCGTCGTGTTGCTGTTCTCTCTCCAGAAAAAGTCAATGCGCATGTCACGGTTTTTGTTTCTATTCGCACAAACACCCATAGTCATGAATGGTTTAAGCGTTTTTCAACAATTGTACAAGAATTTCGTGAAGTCATTGAATTTTATCGAATGAGTGGAGATATTGACTATTTATTGCGTGTTGTTGTTCCCGATATTGAAGCTTATGATCTTTTTTATAAAAAATTAATTTCTAAAATTGACATCCGTGATGTTTCATCCTCTTTCGCAATGGAACAGATTAAATATACAACAGAACTTCCACTTAATTATATTAAATTACACGAAAAGGCGAATGAACAAAACTCTTAAGAGTTTTTTGATATTCTTCTCATCATCCTTTTAGGTACTCAGACTTTCTTGTTCCAAAACCGCCATTTGCGCATGTGTTAAAACGGCAGCTTTAACGATACCAGCAGCCATAGCGGCTCCTGTTCCTTCACCAAGGCCTATCCCTAAATCTAGGAGTGGCTCTTTCCCAATTTTTTTCAAAAGTCGACGATGAGCTGTCTTAGAAGAAACATGTCCAACAAGAGTATGTTCAAGCGCTCTTGGATGCATTTTATAAAGGATAGCAGCAGCAGCTGTTGCCACAAAACCATCTAAAATAACGGGTATTTTTTCCATTCTTGCTGCTAAAATAGCACCAACCATAGCAGCAATTTCACGTCCTCCTAGGCGACGCATTATCTCAAAGGGATCATTAAAATGCTCCTTATGCAAAGCGATCGCTGTCTTAACTGCTGCTATTTTACGCTGATCAAAATCGTCTTCAGCCCCCATATTATTTTCTGTCCACTCTTCAACTTCTCCACCAAATAATGCAAAACATAAAGCTGAAGCTATTGTTGTATTTCCGATCCCCATTTCACCGATACACAAAAGATCTGTTCCGCCAGCAATAGATTCCATGCCAAATGCCATTGTAGCAGCCGCACTTCGTTCATCCATTGCAGCATCCTTTGTAATATTCATTGTTGGATATTCTAGTGCTAAATCAAAAACTTTTAATCCAAGATCATAAGCTATACAAATTTGGTTGATAGCAGCACCACCAGATGAAAAATTTTCGACCATCTTTTGTGTCATAGATTGTGGAAATGGTGTAACATTCTCTTCTACAATACCATGGTTTCCAGAAAAAATAGCGACCAAAGGTCGCGTTACAATAGGTTTTTCCGTACCTCTCCACCCCGCATACCAAACAGCAATATCTCCCAGTTTCCCTAATGTTCCTCGTGCTTTTGTTAAATTTTCTTGCCGTTTTTTAGCCAAAATTATAGAAAACTCATCAGCCACAGGTAAATTTGTAAGCAAAGCACGAAAATCATCAAATGGACGAGCGGTCATGAGAATACCTTTTAAAATCTACAATGTTTATAATGAAAATGATGTCATATAGATAGGGTATGAATAATTTATTGCTTTTTTTAACAGTGTTTTAAAAATGTTAAACCTTATAAAAGCGATGATTTTTATATTCTATTTTCTACCCCAATAACAAACATGTAAGACCTAACACGATCTAAAATATTATCAATATCTTATAACTATCTTTAATATCACATTCTTAATCTATTTCTCTATTTAATAGGCACCATCAGCATGCCGTTTAATATATAAGTTCTAACCTTCTTATTCATAATAAAAGTAAAAGCTTTTAAAAACTTATAAAACAGAAGTAATTAAAGTCATCGCCAATAAATCAAAATGCTAAAAATTCAAACTTTGTAATATATATTAATTTTGGGGCTGTTCTTCAATGAGAGCGGAAAAAGCTTTTTTCAAAATAGATACATCTGCATTTGCTTTTGTCGCATCATTTGATAATATTTGCCGCCATCGACGTCCCCCACCCCGACCATGAAATAAACCAATCATATGACGTGTCACATGAGAAAGCCGTCCTCCCGATGCAATATGTCGAGCCGCATAATCACACATGGTTTCAATAAGATCACTCTCACTCAAATTATTCTGTGACTTACCATAGAGTTCAAAATCAATATGTTTTAACAAAGTTGGATTATGATAAACTTGGCGACCAACCATGGTAGCATCACAGAAAAGCAAGTGCTCTTTTATCTCATCAATTGATTTAATTCCACCATTTATCCCAATGAACTTATGAGGATATTTTCGTTTTAACTTATAAACTCTTTCATAATTAAGGGGTGGAATATTGCGATTTTCTTTCGGGCTTAATCCTTTTAGCCATGCTTTACGTGCATGGACCCAAAGAGCATCACACCCTGCATTCCAAACTTTATCCGCCAAAAAATCTAAAGCGAATTCTTCATCCTGTTCGTCAACCCCAAGCCTACATTTGACCGTTACAGGTATAGTCACTGCTTTTTTCATCGCTTCCACAGCATTTGCCACAATATCAGGTTGTAACATCAAACAAGCTCCAAATATACCCGCTTGAACACGATTTGATGGACAACCAACATTGAGATTTATCTCGTCATAACCAAAATCTTCAGCAATCCGTGCGGCTTCTGCCAACTTTTTCGGATCGGCTCCCCCTAATTGTAATGCAACGGGAGCTTCTTCATGGCTGAAAGCCAACAATTGTTCACGAACACCATGAATAACAGCATCTGCTACGATCATTTCTGTGTAAAGGAGTGCTTTTTTCGTTAAAAGACGATAAAAAAACCTGCAATGCCGGTCTGTCCAGTCCAACATTGGTGCTACTGCAAATTTTATAGGCGATGGAAGGTTGTAAAATATCACGAGGGTATTACTCTCATATCCTCATAGGTTTCTCTTTATACATAGAAAAATAGTTACTTTTTAGTTTATAAGAAGTTTTATTCTCTGATACCATCATGAGCATAATAAAAGCCTCTCTATTCAAATTCTTTATTCAATTGATATAAAGGATTACGATAATCAATCATACTAAACCATACTTTCATGGAGTCATGCTCAGATATATAAATGAGAAAAGAACATCTTCATCTATAATAAAAACTCATTTACAAGTTCTTTTTTATACTCATGAGCCTTCTATCTTTACATGTTTTAGCACAGAGTTTAGGATAATAAACTAAAACATGACATAATTTCCCTGATGAACTTAATTTTCTTTAGCCTTTTTCAATGTGTATAGCTTGTATCAATATCTTTTGATAAAAAAATATTTTACAACACTGCAGATAAAATTTGTAAAGCTAAATGACTATAAAAATTTTTTAATTGCCTTTTTGACTTTGCATATAGGAAGAAAGAGCAGCAACCTCTTGCTCATCAAAGAAGAGGCCAAGTTTTGAACGACGCCATAACACATCTTCACATGTTTTAGCCCATTCCTTTTCCATCAACCATTTTACTTCTACTTCATAAAGCCCGTGTCCAAAATTTTTTCCCCTAACCGCCTTACCATCTGCAAATATCACCAATGCTTCTGTACCATAAGAGCGTGCAAGTCTGCGCTGTGTAAAAGCATCTAAATCTGGCATCAAAAGAGCAATCCTATTTTCGATTGTATCTAATTGGTTATAAGGAAAATTACCTCCTGGAAGTACTGCATTAGCCGTCCATGATGCTCCTTTTTTGCCAAGCGCTTTTTCAACGAATTTCATCGCATCTTCAGCTAATTTACGATACGTTGTAATTTTTCCACCATAAAGATTAAGAATTTTGGGTGTGCTTCCTGTTCCCATTTCTTTTAAAACATAATCACGTGTAATTTCTTGTGCTTTCGAAGCTCCATCATCATAAAGTGGACGAACTCCAGAGTAAGACCAAACAACAGTTTCTGGTAATATTGGTTGTATGAAATATTCACTGGCTGCTGCGCAAATATAATTAATCTCTTTATCCGTAATACGAACGTCAGCTGGATCTCCCTGATAGTTACAATCCGTTGTTCCAAGCAATGTAAACTCTTCTTGATATGGAATAGCAAATATAATACGCCCGTCGCCATTTTGAAAAATATAAGCACGATCATGCGTATAAAGCTTGGGAACCAAAATATGAGAACCTCTAACAAGCCGTACCGAGGAATGTTCTTTACAATCTAATATGTTTGTCAAAACACGATCAATCCACGGTCCCGTCATATTCGCGATATAAGAGGCTGTGACACTGTATTTTTTACCACTTAATTTGTCTTGTAAAACAATACGCCATTTTTTGTTTTCTTTTTTTAAAGAGAGAACTTCTGTTCGTACTTTTATATCAGCTCCCCACATTTCTGCATCACGTGCATTGGCAATGACTAAACGGGCATCATCTACTCTGGCATCAGAATATTCAAACCCTTTCTCATATTCTTTTTTCAGTGTAGAGCAAAAACTTTTTGAAAAATTAATTGTTTTACTGCGCCACAGTTTCTGATTCCATTTACCTAAATAATCATAAATAAAAAGTCCACAATGCAACATCCAAGCAGGACGTAATTCTTTATGATAAGGAAGAAGAAAACGCAAAGGACGCACAATATGTGGCGCCATACGTAAAATGACCTCACGTTCTTTCAGTGCTTCACGAACAAGTTTAAACTCATAGTGTTCAAGATAACGCAGCCCCCCATGAATAAGCTTTGTTGATGCACTTGAAGTTCCCGATGCAAGATCATTCATTTCAGCTAATCCCACTTTAAAACCGCGTCCAGCTGCATCTCTTGCTAATCCACACCCGTTTATTCCTCCCCCAATGATAAACAATTCATAATGTGTTGTGGTTTTCATAATTTTACTTTTCATTATTTAATTTTGTTTCACACTACTCAATAAGGTAACTGGCAAAAATCAACACAAGCGTTCTTCATTGTACGACCAACCTGCTTTTTTCCACAATAAATACGTATGAAAAGCTTTTAGAAAAAATTGATGTTTTCTCTCATTCGTAAATACATACTATAGCTAAATGCTTTATTGCACTTAGATAACGCTTTTCATATAGTTCACTTAATAACGCAATAGAAAATATGAAGGGATACAGATGATCCATCAATCTCAAAACTCGAAATTAATGCTTGTTTCAAAAATTTTAGTCCCAGTTATGTTGACTCTTTCAATCTTTTCACCTTCTTTATCAAATGCAGCATCACACCCCAAAGCAGAAAATCATTTAAACTTAGAAAAGCTTAAAACACAACTTTTGGAAGATTCTAGCTTTTTATCTAAGCTTAAAGAAAAAATGATATCCGATACTGATTCTCATTATATTCAAAAAATTGTCAGAGAGTATCTTCTTACTCATCCAGAAATTATGATTGAAATGCAGCTTATCCTTCAAGACAAGCTGGAAAAACAAAATGAATACGAAAACCAAAGACAAACTTCAGTTATTCATTCTTTAGAAAAGGAAATTTTCCACTCCCCTCATGACGCAATTTTAGGAAATCCAAATGGTAAAAAAGTACTTGTTGATTTTTTTGACTACAATTGTGGATATTGTAAGATGTCATATTCATATATAGAAGACTTGATAAAAGAATACCCAGATCTACGCGTTATTATCAAGGATTTACCAATTTTAGGACCTGATTCCATGGCAGCTCATACGGTTGCTTATGCATTTCGAAAACAACTTCCAGAAAAATATCCACAGTTTCATAAAGCACTCCTAGTGAATCAGGGACGCGCAAATGAGGCTAAAGCTATAAAAATAGCTGTTTCATTAGGAGCCGATGAAAAAAAACTCCGTAATGCAATAAAAGATCCTAATTTACAAAACGCCTTTAAAGAAAATATTCAAATTGCCTCTACACTTCATATCACGGGAACCCCCTCTTACATCATCGGTAATAAAGTATTTATCGGTGCAGCCAGACAAGATATTCTAAAACAAGCAATAGACAATATACAGTGAGTAGCAGTTCTATATCTAATCCGTTTTAGGAAGAATACTGTAAATGGAGTGATTTTGGGCTTTCTCTTTTTTGACAACAGGCTTATAAGTGCAATTTTGCATGAAGCAGATACGAATTTAAAATTGCAAAGTATAATGACTTAAAGGAAATAAATATCTTTAAAGACTCAAAAGATATTATCCTTAAATCTAGAGATATTCGGTCATAAAATGAGATAATGACGATCTTTATTGATCAAGGAGTTAGAAATAAAATGGCAACAAAAAAAATAGATTCGGAAAAATATACCGCAATTGATACGAAAATTATTCGTGATCTTGCTGAAATTTTGAATGATACGAATTTAACGAATATTGAAGTTGAGCAAGGGGAGCTTCGTATTTGTGTTTCACGCCAAAATACCTCAACTTTTTCCGAACAAGCAGTCTATACCCCTGTTTCTACTCCTAGTTTTTCTGTAACATCTTCTCCAGTTGCAACAACTGAATCTCCCGTACAATCTCCCCAAGAAGATAAATCAAAAAATACAATAACTTCTCCAATGGTTGGAACAGCTTATCTTGCTCCTTCACCAGGTGCACGACCGTTTGTAGAAGTAGGTCAAAAGGTTTCTGAAGGTGAAACATTACTGATCATTGAAGCCATGAAAACAATGAATCAAATTTCATCACCACGCTCAGGTACGGTAACGACTGTTCTTGTCAAAGATGCTCAACCCGTTGAGTTTGGTGAACCACTTATTATTGTTGAATAAAGCGAGGGGCAACCATGATTCGAAAAATCCTCATTGCTAATCGGGGAGAAATTGCTCTTCGGGTTTTACGTGCCTGTAAAGAACTTGGCATAAAAACCGTAGCTGTTCACTCTACTGCTGATGCAGATGCAATGCATGTGCGCCTTGCTGATGAAAGTGTCTGTATTGGCCCTCCTCCTGCTCGTGATTCTTATTTAAGTATTCAACAAATTATTGCTGCATGTGAAATTACAGGAGCTGATGCGGTTCATCCAGGTTATGGCTTTCTTTCTGAAAATGCAAAATTTGCAGATGTTCTAGAAGCCCATGATATTACATTCATTGGTCCAACGGCTGCTCATATCCGAATCATGGGTGATAAAATTGAAGCCAAAAAAACTGCAAAAAAACTTGGTATCCCTGTTGTTCCTGGTTCAGATGGTGCTGTTACTGAAGAATCAGATGCTTTGCGCACTGCTCGTGAAATTGGTTACCCCGTTATTATCAAAGCTTCTGCTGGAGGTGGGGGGCGTGGTATGAAGGTCGTTCATTCTGAAGAGGAATTTTCTATAGCTCTCAAAACAACGCGTTCAGAAGCAAAAGCAGCTTTTGGTGATGACGCTGTTTATATAGAAAAATATTTAGAAAAACCGCGTCATATTGAAGTTCAAGTCATAGGTGATGGTGCGGGAAATGCTATTCATTTAGGAGAACGAGATTGTTCACTTCAACGACGGCATCAGAAAGTATGGGAAGAAGCTACATCACCTGCCCTTAATGAGACTCAACGGGAAAAAATTGGCAGTATTGTTGCAAATGCCTGTGCTGAACTTGGATACCGTGGAGCTGGAACTATTGAATTTCTTTATGAAAATGGTGAATTTTATTTCATTGAAATGAATACGCGTTTACAAGTCGAACATCCTGTAACTGAAGCAATTACAGGTATAGACCTAGTTCATGAACAAATTCATATTGCATCAGGCTGTAAGCTTTCAGTGACACAAGATGATGTTTGTTTCTCCGGTCATGCCATTGAATGTCGTATTAATGCAGAGGATCCTATTAATTTTACGCCATCACCTGGAATCATTACACATTTCCATACCCCTGGAGGTTTAGGAATTCGCGTTGATTCGGGTGCTTATTCAGGTTACCGGATTCCTCCTTATTATGATAGTATGATTGGAAAGCTGATTGTTCACGGACGTACTCGTCGAGAATGTATGATGCGTTTACGACGTGCTTTAGATGAATTTGTCGTTGATGGCATAAAAACGACACTACCTCTCTTTCGCGATCTTATTAATAATCAAGATGTTGCTGATGGTGATTATAATATTCACTGGCTAGAAAAATATCTTGCTCATCAGTCAGCGTCTTAAGATTCGTAATTCAATAGAAAAATGCTAAATTCTTATCAAAGATTCTATAAGATATCACTAAGGATAATTACAACGTTACTATAAATAATCGTGAGAAAAGGAATAAGCTGATTATTTTTTTATTTGTTATATAATTTTCTTTTAATATGCACATAATATACACAAGAATTGATAATTTTCTGTTTGCCTTTTTATGAGTTTGTGCTAACTCGTACATGGTTATGCCCTTATAGCTCAGTTGGTAGAGCACCTGATTTGTAATCAGGGGGTCGGGAGTTCGAGTCTCTCTGGGGGCACCATATTCTTTTATCTGTCCTATAACTTACTGATTTTATGTATGTTTTAAGAGGTGATGGATTCGTTAATAAACGTAAGGGAATAGGATTTTGCAACTTGCCTCTATAGGACGCCTGCTTTTTACCTAATTTCTCCAATAATTTTTTAAATCTTGCTATGTCTTGTTGTGAAAAATTGTCTAAGTTTCTAACAAACATACCAATAACTTCACCTTTAAATGAATCTGAAGTTTTTATTGTTAAACTCTTACGGCAAGCATAAGCTTCTTTTTTTACAGAGAATCCTTCTCTTGATCTAAAGCTGCCTCAGTAAACCTTTTGTTCACAAAACGATGGCAATCATCGAAAAACAAGATGAAAGTCTTCTTTGTAAAGACTTAAGACAATTTGAGAATGCTGTTGAACGCACTATTACAGCTTTATTAACAGACGAACAATTCGCAGCATTAGTATCCTTTTGTTATAATGTAGGAACAGTAGCTTTTTGCAATTCTACCCTATTAAAAAACTCAATAGTGGCGATTATGAAGCGGTACCGGCCGAATTACAAAAATGGACCAAAGCCGGTGGTAAGCGTTTACAAGGTCTTGTGCACCGGTGTGCAGCAGAAGCAGGACTGTGGGCAAAAGGTGCTTATATTTCTTCTAACTACTAAACCTTGGAAACCAAAGAACCAACGGGACGCTTTAAGGCAGAAGCATTGGCACCAGTTATTGGCTCTTTTTCAGGGCTTGGAGGCTTATTGGCAGGCAATGGTCCAGTGCAATGGGCTTTTGCTAGCATTATGGTTTTAGCAGCAGGTGTAGGCATTATCTTTGTTGCCAAACGCTTTCAGGAGCACCGCCTATGATCTTATGGTTGAAAAAGAATTTACTCCTAACAGGTGCAGCACTAGCCGCTTTTTTTATGGCTTTAGCCAAAGCTTTCATGCTTGGCAAAAAAGCAGAACAACAAAAGCAAACAGAAAAAACGCTAAAGGCAGCAAAAACACGTCTGGAGGTAGAAAATGAAGTTAATCAAAAAAATGACACTGATGTGCGTACTGCTTTTTCTCGTTGGTTGGTTACCCATTTATTTAAACAAAAGAGATGTTGACGTCATCAGTTCAAGCTTAGCAAGAAATATCTTAAAACATAACACCCTAGGTGAACGTTTGTGCGGATGGAAACATGGCTAAAAGAAAAACAAGAGACGATATAGAGCTTACAGAAGCGGAAAAAGAAATTCTTCAAGAGATCATCATGACTTATAAAAGCGTGAAAGTGATGTCGCGTTATACGAAATGGATTGTACTTATTATACTCTTATTAGCGCTTGATTTTTCACGCCTTATAGATGCATTGGGAAGTATTTTTACACAAAAACCAAATATCCGACTCTAAATACACTTTGAGACGTGCAAAATTTTTAGCCTATAGATTTTTAATTTTGCACGTCTCATGGAGACATCATGATAATGTCTTTGCATATTTAAAAAAGTGTTTTTTGAAAAATTAGCCTTTGAATTAGCTTGTTTCATGGATTTAAAGATTCTAATAGCGTATACTAAGTGTGATTGGCTTTGAAATTTTGGTTCTTTAAAGACGTGAAGAAAATCAGATTTTTATAATACAACACGATTGCTTATCTTGTATAAATCAGGGGGAGATAATGAAAACAAATTTAAGTGGCCGCGTAAGAAATACATCTTTACCAGAAAATCATGCTCTATTGCCTCTTTTTGAAGCAGTTGTAAATTCTATCCATTCCATTGAAGAAACAGGAAATGATTTTTCCTCAAGCTACATTATAATTTCAGTCATAAGATCAGAGCAAGCTTTACTAACACTTGAAGGCACTGAAAAACTAAACAAAACACAAATTATAGGTTTTAAAGTAATCGATAATGGTACAGGCTTTAATGATCATAATTTTCAATCATTTGAAACTTTAGACTCAGATTACAAGATAGAAAAAGGCTGTCATGGTATAGGACGACTTTTATGGCTTAAAGCTTTTGATAATATAAAAATCAGGAGTATTTATGAAACAGATAAAGGGTTAAAAGGACGCGCATTTTTATTTGATACTACCGCAGGTATAAAAACATTAGAGGATTTTCAAGATAATTGTGCAAAAAGAGAAACTGTTGTCGAATTAAAAGATCTGAAAAAAAATATCAAGTTCATATTCCTAAAGCGCTACAATCTATTGCAAAAGCACTTTTAGAACATTGTCTCTGGTATTTTGCAAGAACTGGTGGTTGTCCCTCCATAACTATTGAAGATGACACGGAAAAGATATCGTTGAATGATCTATATAAGCAATGTATGCATGGAGACATTTTTAATGAAGAAATCAAAATTAGAAATGATATTTTTTCTATTATGCATATTAAATTTAGATCCTTACCTTTAGAAAATCAGGCTTTATATTTTTGTGCAGGCAATAGGGTTATTACAAAAGAAAAATTATCTAAGAAAATTCCTGGTATGCAATCAAAACTACAAGATAATACAGGTGAATTTATCTACTCTTGCTACATAAGCTCCCCTTTTTTGGATAAGAGAGTACGTTCTGAAAGAATAGGCTTTGATATTGAAGAAAAGATTGAAGATAAACAAGAAAATTTATTTGAAAGAATAAAAATATCATTTTCGATAATACGGCAAGCTATATATGAAAAAATTCAAGAATATTTAGCTGTAGAGTTACAGCAAAACATTCAAAACAGTAAGGAGATAGTTGAACAGTTCACACATAAAGTACCACGTTATCGTCCACTCTTAAACTATTTAACAGACAATGACTATATGATTTCTCCTACAATAAAGGATTCAGAATTAGAGCTATATTTACATGAACGTTTCGCTAGAATAGAAAATGAAATTTTAAAAGAAGGTCATAATATTTTAGCAGTTCAACAAGGAGAAAATTTAGACAGTTATACTGCAAGAATTAATAAATATGTAAATGCTGTAGGTGATCTTAAAAAGTCCGATTTGGCAAATTACTTATTTCACAGAAAAACGATCATAGAACTTTTGAAGGAATCTTTAAATTCTCTTTCTGAAGGTGATAAAAAATATGTTAAAGAAGACGTTATTCATCAACTCATAGTACCGATGAAGTGTGATTCTAATTCCGTAGCTATGAATAATTGTAACTTGTGGTTAATAGACGAAAAATTAGTATTCCATGATTATTTAGCTTCTGATCTCCCATTACAAAAAATGCTTATTACAGGATCTATTGCAAAGGAAAGACCTGATATATGTAGTTTAAAATTGTGTGATAATTCTCTCTATGAGAATCCTTTATTAGTATCAGATAGCAAAGGGGATTCAGAATATTCTCCTTTGGCATCTCTTACTATAGTAGAAATTAAGCGTCCCATGAGAAATGATGCAAAAGCTGGTATTGAAACAGATCCTATTCAACAGGTCATGACTTATTTAAAAGAAATTCGTAAGGGTAAAGTATGTACCCCAAAGGGACGTCCAATAGATTTGGAGGGAAAAGTTCCCGGTTATTGTTATATTATCTGTGATTTAACTCCTAGCATAAGAGAGTGTTGCACAGATTGGGATTTAACAGAGACAGGTGATCATATGGGATATTTTGGATATCACAAAGGCTATAAATCCTATATAGAGGTGATTTCATTTAATAAGCTCATAGCTGACGCCGAAAAAAGACATCAACGCTTCTTTGAAGCTTTAGGGTTACCATTAGGATAGAATAAGGACGATTATATCTTTACTCTAATGGCTGTGAATACTTTATCATGCCGCTTCTGTTATAAACGCTGCCCACTGTTCCATGAGGGCGTGTCATTGTTCTAAAAAATCTGTCCGCATATAAGCTTTTGTAACTGAACTACCAACTGAATGGGCAAGAACAGTTTCGGCAATTTCAAATGGTGTTGACGTTGTTTCTGCTATCCAATCCCATAAGCGTGAACGGAAACCATGGGGGCGATAAGTCAAACTACAAACGGTCATATATTTTGCCATACTTGTATCAGAAATTGGCTTGCCGGTAAGACCAGCAAATAAAAAAACATTTTTTTCAAAGGGGAGTTTCAAAAGGAAGAGATTTTTCAATCACTTTTAAGACTTCATCACTCAATGGCACATGAATTTCCTACAATACTTTTCATATTTTCTTTCGATATTATCCATATATTCTTCTCTATTTGTTCAAGACGTAAATATCGCAATAGATATAACTGTACTCCAGTCAAAATAAGTAATTTCAGTGCTAAATTTGAAAGGATTTTATCATCCAAATTCTGATAAAATTCTGGAATCTCTTGCCAAGACATAGCCGGAATATTTGTGATGTAGTACGAGGCTTTCCTAAAAGGGCGCGTGCTTTCATACAAGCCTGTAGATCAACATCCAAACCAAAGGCCGCAGCATATTTCAAACAAATGTTAATACGATTAAGTGCTTTTCATACCGTATCTGCTTTTTTACTTTCAAAAGCCGCCTGCACAACTCTTTAAAGCTATTACTTTGCTGTTTTAAGACAGTTTGTTCTCAGAAAGACAATAGGATCATTGCCTTCTTTAAGAATATCGCTATAAGATTTAGCAAGCTCGCGCGCTCCTTTAAAGAAAGTCTTGTGGCAGAACCAAGCCCCATTTACGGCGCTTATTGTAGTATGTATAGCGAAAAAACTAAGAATGTGTATTCTCTTTTCGAATATTCGACTACAGCCCCGCCCCATCATAATATTTCTCTTAAGAAGATGCCTTTACCAATACTGCTGATAATCTATGAATCGCCCTCTCTTAATTCACCTTCTCGTCAACCTTTTAGATCACCTTAAATTTTTTATTAATGCTTTAATGTGACAAATAGTATGCTTATCAAATAAGCATGTCTTATATGATAATGAAAATTCTTTTATTAAAAAAACATAACCTTCTAGTATCCCTTTTTCTGTAAAATTAAAATTATCTATCGGCTCAACTAAAAGAACTTTTATTTTTTAGCTTTTATGCTTTTTCTCAAAGAGATGTGGGCTTTCAAGAATGAGCTTTTCTCGAGCTTTTTGTAACTGTTTAATGACTTCATCAATTTTTGATGGAGAACAAAAAGCTTCTTGACTATTCAACAAATGTAGCCTCTCTTTACCCTCGTATAAGCATTGTATCTGAGATTGAAGCATTCTAATTTCTTGAAAGAAAAGACGTCCTGTTTCCTTAAAACCATTATTAAGTGAAAAAAGTTGATCGGAAATAGATAGCAACATCTGTTTTAAAAAGCGCTCATTTTCTTGGCGCTTACGGTATTCTAAAATAAGAGCGTGGCTTATCTCGTCTAATTGTTTTTTTGTAGAATTAATTTGACGCAATAAATTTGGTTTTTCCCCCATATCACCTTTTCTCACCTTCACAAGCATCGCATGAATGTTTAACAAATTAATTGCGGAATGAGATAAATAGTCAATAACTTTAGGCGTATTACCGTAGCGTTCCGGTGCAATCATCTCAAAATCACCTAATAATTGGTTTTTACATCCATCCCGCTATCTATTTTCTATTTTACAAAGCTATTCTAAAGAAAGTACTAAAAAATATTATCCCAATACATTATTCGATGAGTCTCTTCTCTCTTTTTACGATCAACGTGAAATTCGCGGAGAAAGAAAACGTATGGGGGTATAAAGGATAAGATGTGTTGTTTTCTCCAATACGCTACTACCATCAGCAAGAAGCGCTTGACTAGGTGACAATTCTGTACCTTGCATAATTGTTGAAGCTAAAGAACCTTCTCGAGAAAGAGCCATCAATGTTGGTGAAGACGCAAATACATTGTGTGCCCCTCCATCCACATGAGAAAAATCAAGAACAGCTATTCCATTTTTACGCAACATTTCAATATCTGAACCATCTCCGACACGATGATGCCCACCTGTAAGACGCCCTGAAACAGCGAGAGCTTTATCCGCTCTAGATACTAAAATAGCTGTGGGCTGTGGGAGTTTTTTAATATCATTAAGTTGACGCTCAAATACATCAATATCAATATCTGGCGCAGCCATTAATAAACTTGTAATACGACGAATAGGTTTATATTTTCCTTGTAGTGCTAAGGTTCTAAATGCTTCCATTATAACAAAATTGCCCATAGAATGTGCAATAACCGAAATTTGATCAGCATTAGTTTCACTAATAAGTGTCAAAAGCTCTATCAATCCATCGCGAGCGAAATTAGCACTGTCTCGATCATAAATATAAAGAGGGATTGATCCAGCAGAAGGCCAAGAATAATGTACAGCGACAGCATCTAAAGAATAATCGTACGTAAACTGTGCAGTACGAAACGTTCCATCTGCAAAATTATTATTATATCCATGGATAAAAAGAAAAATTTCCCTTTTTCCTTTTGTTTTTTTTGCTAAAGCAGCATTTAATTGCTGCTTAAACTGTTCTTTATTATCGTATTTTTGCAATGCTACTGCTGCAAAATACTTATCATGTGTAGGTTTATACGCATTTATTTCAACAACTCCTTTTACATGTTGCTGAGGAATTCCTACATCAACGCGATTATAATGCACTTTATTTGATCGCTCTGAGCCATAAGGTTGAGCGTAATTATTTTGCATCATACGACTTGTGGCAACATACACTGGGATGATGGCTTTTGGGACAATTGGTTTCCCCCCAATTTCTCTTTCTACTGCAGTCATAGAAGGGGTTGCATGAATCCCATGCCAAAGGACAGCACGTGAATCGCTACATGCTGATAATAAAGAAATACAAATAAGAAGTGTTAAATACCTTAAAATCACTATACTTCTCACTGCAACTCCACCCAATCCTTAAAAAATAACATTTCAAATGTACAGATGAAGTAATAAAAAATGAACCATTATGAGGAACGCACCAATGAATAACACACAAAGAAATATTTTTCTATAATACGTATAGATTCCCCCTCTCTACACAACTTCCTCTCGTTACTGAGAGACTAACCTCTAATGGTGTGGTCGAGAGATACCATTTTATAATAATTTCTTACTACTTTTCAATGCGTTAATAAGAATATTTAAAAATAAGACCACCTTTTAAACCACCTGATATACAAAACCTATAACACTATCAAATAGCATCATCATCTATATATTGCAATTGCGAATCAGAGCTTATTTTCAAGGTTTTTTTACCATTTTAAATAAAGAAGTTTAATCTAACTCTTTGTTATCCATTTTTTTAAAGTGTGAGAAGCTATTCTCTATGACGTCCATAAAACGGGACAAATCCATGACAAACATAAAGACAATAAAGGCTAGCCATACGTGACATCATTTTTAAATCTTGGTAGGTTTCTATCATCTCATGAAGCAGCTGTTGTTCTGTTTCTGAGAGATCTTTTTCCGGCTTATGTTTTCTACTCATTTTGCTAACCACATAAGCGTGTTCCCTATTGATTATGTTTCAAGATATCTCTTGCTAGGTTGGAACTAATGACCTCAACATCTTTACGGTCTAAATAAATTGGCAACCAACCAACACAAGAAACAGACCTATTTGCCGCGCACCCAGCGAGACAAAGCAGAACGCACACCAGAATCAGTTTTTTGATTAACTTCATTTTCTACCTCAAAACGGGTTCTTGCTGTCTTTAAAGCATGCTCTGTTTGTTTGTACTGTTCACTTTTCTTGCCAAGGTAAAAAGCTTTGGCTAGAGCCATTAAAAAAACGGCTAAAGCCGCTAACAGAAGAGATAAATTTCTTTTGAACCAGAAAATCACAAATGCTATTCCTTAAACCTCACCAGTCCTGTACACGCGACTAAAATCATAACCCCTGCTAACGATGAAAAATATTGTTTCTTTACCATTGGCTATGAAGGAAAATCACTAGACCATTATCTAAATTGTCTCATAGAAAATAATATAAAAGCTTTATGTGAGGTTCGTAAAAATCCAATAAGTAGAAAACATGGTGTTTCAAAAAGCAATCAGAGAAAGCTATAAACAACATTGGCATTACATATATGAACTTGCCTGAATTTGGAATTGCCTCCAAAAAAAGACGCAATCTGTAAACACGAGAAGATTATGAAAAGCTTTTTGATGACTATAACAACACAACTCTTAAAAATAATCCTCATGCAATAAAAAAATTACACTAGCTTTTTGGGGGATAAAAGGTGTGTTGCAATTACTTGCTTTGAAGCTGATGTGTGCTTATGTCATAGAGGAGAAGTCGTTTTGACTCTTATACAACGACAAGGTTGGAAATATGAAATTAAACACATCTAACTCCACCCTTTCCTAACAGTTTTCAATCAATCCCTGATTCACAACACGAGTGAATTTCATCTTAAATTTAAGGAGAAAAATATGGCGCCTCGTTCAGCTACCATAACGCAACCAGCCATTGCGCGCGCTTTAAGAGAAGCCAAAAAACAAGGGTGCGAACTCATAGAAATAAAGCCCACCGGTGAACTGCTTATCTATCTTAAATCCGATATTCCACTACCAAATTCAACAACACACCCAGACAAATTTTTAAATTTGTCCACGAATGAATATTACGACGATTTACTATATAAGATGTAAAATACCATGCCTAAACCACGCCCCCCTCATCTTGTTAAACAAATTACCCAATGTGGGAAAATCGTATGGTATGTATGCATTGGTCATGGCAAACGCATTAGAATACGCGGGACCTTTACAGCAACAAACTTATAGAAAACGTATCGACATCCTTAATCTCAAAAAGCATTTTATGAATGGAGTTAAGGTAATATTCAAGATCTTCAATATCTCACAGACAAATATACTCTTGCATATACGCCTCTTCACCATATACCACGTATAAATAAATAAAGCCCATTTTATTGACATTGCACCAGAAAATTTAGATCTGAACAAGGATGTGGTGAAAGTGGAGAGGTAAACTGTACGAGGAATTAAATTAGCGAGCTATCCTGATATATGAGATATTTATCCCATAAAGCTAAATTTACTCAGTCCACTCTTTTTCAGGTTTTAAGTCCTCTTAAGCGTGGATGAGAAATTGTGAGAAAATCCAGAAAACTCCTTGAATAAATTCGCTCATTGCAGCCACAGGATCAAGCAGAAATGCTTAGCAATGGTATGCACTCTATTCAAAATTAAGAGTGAGATTTACAATGTTGCGACAACCCAAGGTGATTTATGAGAGGCATTTTCCCACCTATCTTCTCTAGTCTCCCATACATCTCCCCTTGTGGTGCATAAGCAAGCGAATATAATTAATTCAACATAGAAAGGCTCTAAATAAGAGTATTTTACAATATTTAGGATTATGATTCAAGGTGTAGAGTGATGACTTATCATTATGAATCAACATATTACCTGAATCTTAATTTCACATAGTTTCCTTAGTTTAACCAACATTCAGTGCGCTTCTCACATGTGATTTTACTTCAAGAATCGCTCCCATATCTATAAGCACGAATACAGTAGCGAAATGTCCATCCTTTTCGCCTCAATTGGGATATCCCCCACACAAACAATTACTCGTTCTTGTAACGGTTTTTTAGATTTATCGATAAATTTACTTCTTTTTATCGATCATCAACATGAGAGTTACCCCAAATATACTGTCGGATATCTTTATCACGCTTAACTGTTTAATTAGCGCCTCCAAATGCTTTTGAGGCATTAAATTTACCTAGATGTGACATAATTCACTTCTATTTCGTTAAACATCTGCTGGATACATTTATCTGAATCCAATAGAAAGCGAGAATTCACACCTGGTCGTGGCAGAACAAAGGTAAAAAAACAAGGACCTTCAACCGGATTACCCAAAGACCACACATTTTTTCTCACACCTCCATTGAGATCTATAATGTTATAATTTCTGTCAATATTCAAGCCACCAGTATGGTAGTCTCCATTTACATATTCTGTGAGAAAACCCTTACTATAAAGGTTTCTGATTAATGGTGAGCGCTCAAGATTTATGTCAAATGGATCTATCCTTGCTTGGATAACAACATCTGCAACCTGAGTCGTTGTTTCTTCTGAGAAAGTACCAACAATACGGAAAACAGAATTTTTCTCGTCGATTTCTAAAATAGGTGAAGGACCAAGATCTATGCGAAGTAAACCACTATCGATTAAAGCGAGTAATTGCCTATTCCGCACTAAAGGCGGACCAACAGCTATACGATTCATAATAGGGACAAAGTCACTTACAAAACGCGCATGAGACTCTGGTGTCAAACCACCCCATTCAACGCAATAGCGCATGGTATCGCGCACATCTCTCAAGACATCGGCTGCTGCTTTGACACTGCCAGAAACATTTCCTGCGTAAGCATTTTTGAGATCGTCTTCCAAAAATTCATAGATATAGCGTTTGTAATCAACGGCATTTTTGAATACAACGCCTTCTAAGGGATATAATATTTCGTCAATTTTCCTAAAATCTTCATAGTCAATACATTCAGTCTTACCCATGGCATGATAGTATGCCCTCAACATTTCCTTTTTCAAGACTGGAAGAATATCTTCAAAAAAATCAAATTTCTTTTTTTCCTGTCGCAGAGATTTGAAGTAATCTAATGTAAAGAATTCAGCTGTATAAGCCTCAGAGACCCCTTTCTCATTTATGGCTCTAGAAGAAAATGGAAGCCCTTGTCTTGAGAAGAGACTGATGACAGGCTCTCGCCCTGATGGTATATATTCCAAGCGGCCTCTGTTCTCTTTATATCGGCCTCCTCTTCCAACAGTTAGCTCGGCTATAACATCATGCGCCGTTAATCCCATACCCTGCACTAGCACTCGAGCATCAGGGCTAACACTTTCTATCATGGATAAAGGATAAGGAGATCTTATAAATCCTAAGTTGGGATTTTTATGCTTATTTGAAGAAACAAAATCTATTTTTTGTTGCTCATTCTCTGTGAGTATATTAGTACCATGCCCAGTAGTCATAAATATAAATTCAAAAGTCTGCTTATAATCCCCATCTACCACAACAATAAATTCACGCTCTGATAATGGCTTAATATCAATCACATGAGACCTGATAATAGACACATCTACATTACGCGGTCTGTTTGCTGTCAATTGATCTACAACGAATTGTAAATAATTCCCTAACTCAGCACGTGATAGATAGTCGTTATCATCTATAGGTGTTCCAACATCTGAGTCTTCAGCCATATGATAGAAGTTAGAACCTATTTTACGAATACCTACATCTTTAGCCCATTGAGCAAATGATGGTCCATTGGTATATGGGCCGGAAACTTCACAAGTTTTATCTAAGAACATAGTCATTTGCGATGCAACTGTATTGACTAATAGATAATCTGCTTGTCTTGGCGAATGAGATCCACAACCATGTTCATTGGGATCAAATATTGTCAGGTTTATATGAACACTACTTATATAACGACGAGCATAGGCATTTATCCTCTCATAAAAACTAATGCCACGAGCCCCAAAACCGATGATAGCACAATTAATAATTTTTTTTCTGTTTGTAGCCATAGTGTCTTTCCTGTATAAACCACACGCATAGAATAAAAAGAAGAAATGATGAAATAGAGAATATTAGAATATAATCTTCTATTATATAGAAAAGCCAAGTGAACATATATGCAGCTATTGCTTGTGATAAGGCAAATGCTGATACTGCTCTGCTCCAAATAATCTGCTGAATTTGTGGATCAGATGAAGACAATTCTCCTATTAAACCAAGATATAAAGGCACAATGCCAGGAGTAGCGGCACCCATAATAAGAGCCGATAGTAACAACGCGATCTTCAAATCAGGGAACAATAGTAATAGAAACGAGGCAAATAATTGCACAAAATTCATCAAAGATATCATTGAGCAATACGATGTTTTTTTAGCTGCTATGCCCAATATTATGGCTCCTAAAAATGCACCAAAGGCATAAACTAGCCAAATGATAGAAGCAAAATAGGTTGATGGTATTGTGCGAAGTAAAACAAAATTCACAAGAAATAATATATATGGCATTAACGCTGCAGCGTTGATGCCATATGTTAGATATATGAAATAATCTATTCGCCTAGACTTATACGACTTTTTAACGTGCTTAAACTTCGTGTTGGGGATAGACTGATAGGTTATTATAAAAAATATAAGAGTGATTAAAAAAAGTGCCCCCCAATAATAATATACTTTAATACTTGCTATCATAGGCGTAAACAAAGCAGACAATAGCAAGCCTAACCCCACTCCTGAAAACATTATGCCACCAGAACGAGCACGATCTTTTGGATCTATAGCCGATAACAAAGTCGGAGCAGCCACAGCTGTTAAAACCCCACCCGACAAGCCTACAATAAAACGCCATATCATGAACCACAAGCTTCCATATGGATAACAACAGCATAAAAAAGACAGCCCACTCATGAAGAATGCTAATCTTAATGCATATCTTGGAGAAATGAGGCGCAAAATATAAGGCGATGAAAAAGCACCGATGAAGTAACCTAAAAAGTTTGCAGAACCTACCCAAAAAATATGATTTTCATCAAGCCAACCTTGGCTTATAAGATAAGGTGTTGCAGGTGTATAAGCAAAGCGTGATAAACCTATACCAACCAAGGATGCGGCAAACCCACTCAATACGTACTTGACCGTTTTATTCATTGTCATATTAGCTTTAGATTCACTTTTTCTTAGCTCTGTATAGAGTGAGCATACTCGTTTTCTAACTCTGCGATAATTTGTGCTGCCGGAATAAAACGCGCCAAGAAAGCATTTTGCCCCGCCCAAAAAGGACCTATATCAGGATCTCCTCGTGAGAGCATATTTTTTTGCAGCTGTTTGAAGGCATCATAACCGTAAGGATACTCCGGAATATCCTTATCAGTAATACTCATCGCCCATTGGACAAACGACGTCATTATTGACCGCGCTGGCCGCCCAGAAATGGCTCGCGTCAAAACGGTTGGTATGGACTTATCAGACTTTAAAAGACTTTTATGACAATGGCTCGCACCGCTTTCGCTACACCCTATAAAGGCACTCCCTAATTGTACCCCTTGAGCACCCATGAGCATAACGCTCGCTATATCAGCCCCAGTCATTATACCGCCCGCAGCAATTATAGGAAGTGACAAGTGCTTGGACAAAAGCCGAGTCAAGACGTGCGTTGATAACTTCTCGTCAAATTGTGAAAGATTAAATTGTCCTCGGTGTCCTCCTGCCTCAAAGCCTTGAGCAATTATTGCATCCAAACCCTTGACTGCAATTTCTTTCCCCTCCTCAAGACAAGTTGCAGTAGCCATAAGTTTGGCACCGGTCCGTCGAAAGATGTCAATGATATCATCATCAGGAACACCAAAATGAAAGCTAATAATATCAGGGGATTGTGCAGCAACAGCGATAGCTAAAGCCTTATTATTTTTAATAGAGGTGTATATATTCTTAAGAGGAGTATTTAGAATCATTTCCCCCCCTAAAAAATGATCGTTTAACTTAGTTCGCCAGTGAGAATCTTTTGCTGTATCCACACGCAAAAAGGGATCATGACAGAAAAGATTAATATTAAACGGCCGATCAGTTAGTGCTTTCGTTTTTTGAATTAATAAAACTGCTTCATCCGGCCCCAATCCGCCAATAGCTAGCGAACCAACCGCACCAGAATTAGATACGGCAGCCGCCATCTCAGGGGTCGATACACCAGCCATAGGCGCTTGTATTATTAAAGAGCGTATATCTTTAGGTAATGTAGCTAACACAGTAGCCCTCAAAAATTAATGGTTTGGAAATTCATCACCTATAATGCTTTTGAAACTATAGGTGGGAAGTACGAATAACAACACCGCTTACTCCTGCTCCACACCGCTTAACATCAAGTTGGTAGCAAGAAAATTAAAGCTTCGTTCATTTTCATATCCAGCGGCAATATATATAAAAAAATGTACGATTGCAACAATCAATTATCCTGATAAATTCTGATATATACAGTTTTTCTATAACCTTAAATCTACTTTATTAGGCTTGTCGTGATATACCTTATTTTTTCGGCACAGTTGATGAAAAACTATGAGCAGTTTTTTTGATAAAAGTATTATAATTTCAAGAAAAACAAAGAGAACCAAATTACTGTAAAGATCACCCCGCCCTTAAGTTTTGTAAACGATATTTTGTATCTCATCTTAACCTGCAAAACTTTATAATATTAAAACTAATCAACCAAAGAATGGTTAAAGTAGAAAGAGAGACAAGAGAGTTTAGACAAATCAGAAAAGAAAAGAAAAGCCAATAAAGCGCTCAAAAAAAGGAGAGTGTGAAACAGCCCGTGCTCTTTTGTTTGAAACCGTGTGGACGATAAGTAATCCCTCTCTCTTTCATAAATTTAGAAAGCGTCATATCAGATATAGGCTGTCCAGAATTCCCAACAAACAAAAATCCATTTTTTTCGATTGCTTTTGCTTTTTCAATAATAGCAAGCGCTTCATCTGTAAGCGGTACACGAAAATCAAAAACCTTTCCAACTATCCCTTTCATATTTTCTTTTGGAATCGTCCAGATTGATTGATTGATTTCCTCCAACCGTATATGCCGAATTGGCATTGAACGAACACCTGTTAAAATGAGAAGTTTTAAGGCTAAATTGGATACAAGTTCATCATTTAAAGATTGATAAAAAGCTGGAACTTCTTGCCATGGCATAGCCGGAATATTTTGAACATTTTGAATAAATTTTCCCAATAAAGCTTTTGCTTTTGGTACCAATTGCATATCCACATCTATACCACGTGCTGCCGCATGTTTTATAGCAATATTTAAACGCGATAAAGCTTTGCTTGCCGTTTCGTTTTTTGTTTTCCAAATAGGGGATAAGCACTCTTTTATATCAATCTGCGTCAATTCAGTAATTGCTATATCTCCAAGCTTTGGAAAAACATGCAATGTAAGAGGCGTTAACCACCTTCCGGCTGTTCCTTCATTTTCAATTCACTTTTTTTGGCTTCAAAGGCACTTAAAACAATTTCTCGTAAAGAAATACTGTCAATCGACCGCTGTAATTTTTCATTGTTCCTTTTACGAATCGGGTCAATCCCTTGGTTTAAAAGATCACGGCAAGCAGTAGCTTTAAGTCTTGCTTCTTTCAAAGATACAACACTACAAGAGCCTAACCCCATTTCACGACGTTTTTTATTGAAATCGAATCGAAAAACCCAACGTCCTTGATTCTGTGCTGTTTTAATAAGCCATAATCCAGCTCCATCAGCATATTTACCTTTAGGCAAACTTTTTTACAGATAAAGCAGATAATCTATCACGTATTCTTGTTTTCCTAGTCACTTTTCAAACCACCTTTTGAATTGCGCTTTCGGCGGATTCATCAGATATCAAAATCATATGTAGAAAACATTTAAGGAAATAAAAACAATAACTTATAAGTGAAATGAGATAAACAACGATATCAAGTGATATTATAGAGAATCTATAAATGGTGCGGTCGAGAAGACTCGAACTTCCACGGGTTGCCCCACAGCGACCTCAACGCTGCGCGTCTACCAATTCCGCCACGACCGCACATAGTGAAGTAAATTTTTTTGGCTCTCAGCCTTTAACAAATCATAAAGAAAGGTACAAGCCAATTTTCTCTTTCTCATAATTTATTTTATCCAGATAGTTTATAACTTAATTTAGTGATCACTAAAAATATGGATTTTGACTATGATCTTTGAACCATCATCATAAAATGTGCTTGTGCAGCTTGATCTTTTTCATAATAACCATGAAATTTTTTTGTAATTGTTGTAGATCCCTGCTTTTGGATTCCTCTCATAGCCATACACATGTGTTCAGCCTCAATCAATACGGCTACACCACGAGGTTTTAGGTGGATTTCCAAAGCTTGAGCCACTTGCGCTGTCATCGCTTCTTGTGTTTGTAAACGACGAGAAAAAATATCTACAACACGCGCAATTTTTGAAAGACCAACAATTTTTGCATCTGGAAGATAGGCTATGTGCGCTTTCCCTATAATTGGGATCATATGATGTTCACAGTGCGAATAAAAAGGAATATTCTTTACGACTACCGATTCATTGTATCCAGACACCTCTTCAAAAACGGTACCTAAAGTTTCTTCAACCGATTGATGATAACCATTAAAAAGCTCGCGATATGCTTTCGCTATACGTCTTGGAGTTTCTAAAAGCCCTTCTCTGCTTGGATTTTCACCCACCCATAAGAGTAGTGTACGAATCGCTTCTTCCACCTCTTCAATACTCGGATACTTTTCTTCAGATAAATTTGTTCCTTCTTTAACCACATCACGCATTCAAAAACTCCAACCTTCTTCTATACAAAATATTTGCTATAGACATATTTCATTTTGTATAATCTCTATATAAGCGAATTAAAAGTTTAAACAATCACGTCTCTCAAAGTTTCAGGCAATAGTGCATGATTGATGATATCTACAGTGATAAAATACTTGAATATGCTGCGCATATAAGCAGAATTGGGCGTCTTGATAATCCTGATGCAACATCAAAAAAACATGCATATCCTTGTGGCTCAACAATCACTGTAGATCTAAAGGTGGAAAATCATATTGTGACAGATTTTGCTCATGAAATACATGCATGTGTGCTAGGACAGGCCTCAGCTTCACTTTTAGCCTCTCATATTATTGGACAAGAAACGCAAGATCTTAAAATATTACGTGAAATTATTTATCAAATGCTAACGCAAAATGGACCTTCTCCTCAAGCTCCCTTTGAGGATTTTTCTTGCTTACAGCCCATTAAAGACTATAAAGTGCGCCATGCTGCAACACTATTACCCTTTGATGCAACCGTGGACTGTATTCAACAAATTGAAGAAAATAAATGCTCAAATCACAGTTTCGACAAAAAAAGATGACTCGAAATTACACCGGTGCTTGGCAAAAAACACCTGGACGATTATTGGGAATTTTCTTTATACGTTTCTATCAAATAACACTTTCGAGTCTTATCGGTAATCAGTGTCGCCATGCTCCAACTTGTTCAGAATATATATATGAAGCAATCGCACGTCATGGGCTTTGGGCTGGGGCATGGATGGGACTCTTTCGTATCATACGGTGTGGCCCCTTTGGAACAGATGGCTTTGATCCAGTCCCTCCATCACTTGGAAGTTCTTGCTGCTTTTATAAACCTTGGCGTTATTGGAAAATTTCTGACAAACACAACAAATAATCCTTTCATTTTTTCATATGTATTGATAGAAAGGATAGTCTATAAGCTTTTAACTCAATTTTCACGAAACCATCCGCAATCGTTGGCGGAATTGGATTAAAAGGGTGTTTTTATGTCTTGCTCTGTTTCTCTTTCTTTTCCCGATGGTTCAAAACGTAATTACCCCGCCGAAATGACAGGCTTAGAATTAGCAGAATCCATTTCTAAATCGCTTGCGAAAAAAGCAGTCGCTTATAGTCTTGATGGCATTATGCGAGATCTATCGGATCCATTGGGACAATCTGGTCAAGTAGAGATTATCACCCGAGAAGATTCACGGGCTCTTGAGCTCATAAGACATGATTGCGCCCATGTCCTTGCTGAAGCAGTGCAAGAACTCTTTCCTGACACACAAGTGACAATAGGTCCTGTCATTGAGAATGGATTTTATTATGATTTTGCACGCCAACAACCTTTTACGTTAGATGATCTTACCGTCATTGAAAAGAAAATGCGTGAAATTATCCAACGCAATAAACCTTTTAGAAAAGAAATTTGGTCTCGTGAAAAAGCAAAAGACGTTTTTACTGAGAAAAAGGAATTTTATAAAGTTGAGATTATTGAGAGCATCCCAGACAATCAAGATTTAAAAATCTATTATCAAGGGGATTGGTTTGATCTTTGTCGCGGACCGCACATGCAATCGACAGGACAAATTGGAAATGCTTTCAAATTAATGAAAGTCGCGGGGGCTTATTGGCGTGGCGATGCTAATAATCCCATGCTTACGAGAATTTATGGAACAGCATTTGCGAATGAAAATGACTTACAAGCTTACCTTCATATGCTAGAAGAAGCTGAAAAACGTGATCATCGCCGCTTGGGACGTGAAATGGATTTGTTTCATTTTCAAGAAGAAGGGCCAGGAATGATTTTTTGGCACCAAAAAGGCTGGAAAATGTTCCAAAATTTGATCAACTATATACGTAGACGCCTTGATGATCATCAATATGCCGAAGTTAATGCACCGCAAGTTCTCGATCGATCACTTTGGGAAATATCGGGGCATTGGGGCTGGTATAAGGAAAACATGTTCAAAGCAATTCCTGCCGCAGAAGATTCAGATCATGGGAATGAGTATGCTCTTAAGCCAATGAATTGTCCTGGTCATGTGCAAATTTTTAAGCATGGTTTAAAATCTTATCGTGATTTGCCTATTCGGCTTGCTGAATTTGGTCTTGTTCATCGTTATGAACCTTCAGGCTCTTTACACGGTCTTATGCGTGTGCGTGGTTTTACTCAAGATGATGCGCATATTTTTTGTACAGATGAACAATTAGCCGATGAGTGTTTGAGTATTAATGATCTTATTTTATCAACTTATGCCGATTTTGGTTTTAAAGAAATTAGTCTTAAGCTTTCAACGCGTCCAGAAAAACGCGTTGGATCTGATGCATTATGGGATCATGCAGAAAATATTATGGAATCTGTCCTTAAAACGATTGAAAAAAAATTTGCGGGACAAATCAAAACAAGCATTCTTCCGGGAGAAGGGGCCTTTTATGGTCCAAAATTTGAATATACATTAAAGGATGCTATCGGTCGTGAATGGCAATGTGGAACAACACAAATAGACTTTAATCTCCCTGAACGGTTTGGAGCATTCTATATTGATAAAAACTCAGAAAAGCGCCAGCCTGTTATGATCCATCGCGCCATTTTTGGATCAATGGAGCGTTTTCTTGGTATATTAATTGAAAATTTTGCTGGACATATGCCACTTTGGCTTGCTCCAGAACAAGTTGTTGTTGCAACAATTACAGCCGAAGCCAATGAATATGCCCAAAAAATAACTGCAAAGCTTAAAGCTGTTGGGCTTTCTGCAAAAACAGATCTTCGCAATGAAAAAATTAACTATAAAATACGAGAACATTCTTTACAAAAAGTTCCCGTTATTTTGGTGTGTGGTAAACGTGAAGCTGAAACAAACAGTGTAAATATGCGTCGCTTAGGAAGCCCAAATCAAACTCTTTTATCTGTAGAAGATGCCATTAAGCAACTCTCAAATGAGGCAACACCTCCTGATTTACAGCGTGTAATAAACGCATAACATCACAAAAGGTCGTAAAATATTAATCTTTACTATAAACGGTCATTTATAATCTCCAAAAAAATCATAAATTATAATCCATAAGAAAGGTTGATGATAAGATTGAATGTAGGAGCTATAAACTGTTTAGAAGCAAGCCATAAACAAATGCATATTAACAATAGCAATTAATCTTTTACTTGATTGGTGATACACGGGAAACCATTATGATAATTAGTGCAACCTCAAGCAAGAATTATCATAAATATGTAAATGAATTGAATAATGATGTGCCTTATTCATGAGATGTTCTCATTAAAAAATAACAATTTGATTTATAATGATATATCTCTACCGCTATTTATCTTAAACAAGAATCTCCAATATCATAGGATTTTTTCATTTTAAATTTATTTATATTAAATCAATCAAAATTATTCATTTGTATGTAATAATTCGAATCTGTGCCATATGAATAAAAACTATTTAGTAAGAGTTTTAAAAATGTATACAATAATACCCCGTCTCAAGTGCAAGGGTCGTCACATATATTAGGAGAGCCTGTTTAAATATCATGATGATGTCATCTTATTTACTCATAAGCGTAAAGAGGGAAGTGCTTAATGGCTTTATCGTTATACCCTTCACATACACTGTTGAGAAACGGGCTTGAGAAATCCTTAAGAAAAATTCTTTAACAGATTACGTGAATTGATAACCCGATAGCATTCTATACTATAGAAGAACTCGCAATTTTGCTGACCAGATATTGCTTTAACATCTCTTGAGAGTTTAGTTATAAAGCTAAACTAAAGGAAAATAACAATGTTTGGCGTTTATTCTTTCCTCTCTTCATATCTAACTAAATTTAATTTTTTTAAAAAATTAGCCAACGACAGATACATAGTAGGTTAGTGGCTGGTTCGCGTTATACGCATAAAACGTCTAAATATCTCCACGAAATACATTATCGCACTAGATGCTCATAGTGACTTACAATAAACTTTTAAAACGTAAATTTCATTAAAAAAGAAGCAAAGTATAAAGTAAAAGATATTATTGTTATCGAGCTCTATCAAGAACACGCTTACATTCAATGAGTTCAAATAGGATTTCTTGCAACAATGCTTTATCGGTTTTATCTTTATAAAGATTCACGGAGCCAACAGCTGCTTCTCCCTCATTCCTCATGAAACTCAAAAGCCCAAAAGAAGACTTTTTAGGTTTATTGCTCGTATTTTCAAAAGTTTGTCCTGCATGTTTTTTCTCTATAACAACATTCATGGCATCAAGATCGCCATTACCAAATGCAGTTACAAAAGCAACACCGTTCTCTTTCAAAAGACGTTGCACACCTTTTATCGTATAACCTTGATCATACAATAACTGCTTAATACCATTGAGTAAATCAACATCAACTGGACGATAATAGCGCCTCCCTCCGCCACGTTTCATTGGTTTAATCTGCCTAAAACGTGTTTCCCAAAATCTTAAAACATGTTGCGGAAGCTCCAGTAACTCGGCTACTTCGCTAATTGTGCGAAAAGCATCAGAGCTTTTATCCATTTTGCAACACCTTATCTAAAGCACGACAAATAATTTGATAATGATTCATTGCGTCTCAATTTCTCAACAAGATTAGTCAAAAATAAGACCTCGACTACTTACTAAATAGCCTTTTTAAATATAGATCTTTATTTTATACACTTTTTAACAAATACCAAACATTATCATAATGTTTATTTATGAAATATCATTTTTCTGTCTTGCACGATGTGAATCTAAAATTCTCTGTTTAAGGACATTTGCAGCCTTAAACGTCACAACACGTCGTGGCGGAATAGGTGCTTCAACACCTGTTTTTGGATTTCGTCCAACACGTTCATTTTTACTACGAACTTGAAAAGTTGCAAAAGAAGATAATTTAACTGCTTCACCTCTTACAAGTGAGTTGCAAATCTCATCCAAAACCAATTCGACTAAAGCTGCTGATTCAGTATGTGACAAGCCCACTCTTTTACAAACTACGCTCGCTAAATCTGCACGCGTTACTGTCTTACTTGTCATTATAACCACCTATTCAAATATTAAAAATTACAAAATGACTTATACGTTTTATTCAAATATGGTCAAGCACCCATAATTTACCAACGAATAAGAACTGCTCCCCACGTAAACCCACCACCCATGGCTTCTAACATAACAAGATCTCCCTTTTTTATTCTTCCATCGCTAACAGCTTTTGTTAAAGCCAACGGAACGGAGGCTGCAGAAGTATTACCATGTTGATCAATGGTAATCACAACTTTATCTGGTGAAATTCCTAGTTTTTTAGCTGATGCTTCAATAATGCGCTTATTAGCCTGATGCGGTACGAACCAATCTAGTTGTGAAGAATCTATACCTGTTGCTGTAAAACAGTCATCAACCACATCCGTTATCATACCAACAGCATATTTAAAAACTTCCCGTCCTTCCATACGTAAATAGCCAATGGTTTGTGTTGTTGAAGGTCCACCATCAACATACAGCTTATCGATATGAGCACCATCAGAACGCAGTTTCGCAGACAATATACCACGCTCAAAAGTACTTTTCTCCTCAATTTCTTGTGCTTCTAAAATAGCAGCACCCGCACCATCACCAAACAAAACACATGTTGTACGATCTTTCCAATCCAAGATTCGAGAAAATGTATCGGATCCAATAACTAAAATCCTTTTAGCAGCTCCACAGCGAACATAAGCATCTCCAGTTGTTAAAGCAAAAATAAAACCAGAGCAAACCGCTTGAATATCAAAAGCAAACCCATGGCTCATCCCCAAAGCATATTGAATTTCAACAGCAGAAGCGGGAAAAGTCCTATTGGGTGTTGAGGTTGCTAAAATAATACAATCAATGTCTTTTATTGTTAAACCAGCATTTATAAGGGCTGCTCGCGCAGCTTCAATGCCTAAAGAAACCGTTGTTTCATTTTCATTGGCAATATAACGTTGATGTATTCCAGTACGTTGAATAATCCATGAATCTGATGTTTCAACAAACTTTGCAATCTCATCATTTGATAAACTATTTTGGGGCAAAGCACTTCCTACACCACGTATAATTGATCGAATCATTCAGCTCTCACCTTTTCTTTAGATTTTTCATTTTTATTATAAGAGCTTATCATAAGGTTTCCTCATTCATCGCCGTGTCATCTTCCTGATTAAAAAGCGTTTCTTTATTCTCATGAAACCATCGTAAATCAGCCGTTATTTTTTGCAAAAGTTCATTGTGAACCATCTCATAACCAACACGGATCGCAGAGGCAAAACCATTAGCATTGGCGCTGCCATGGCTTTTTATGACAACACCATTCAAACCTAAAAGCACGCCTCCATTCACCCTATCGGGATCCATTTTATGTTTCAGTATACGAAAAGCACCTCGTGATAAAAGATAACCAAGAGATGTTAAAAAAGAACTGCGCATTGCAGAATTTAAAATCTCTGCTATTTGCCGTGCCGTTCCTTCTGCGGCTTTTAAAGCAATATTACCAGAAAATCCTTCTGTTACAACAACATCGACTGTTCCTTTGCCAATGTCATTACCCTCAACAAATCCTTTATATTCCAACCCTTCTAATCGTACTTCACGCAATATCATCCCTGCTTTTTTAATCTCATCAAGCCCTTTAGCCTCTTCTACTCCCACATTTAAAAGGCCAACACTTGGTTTTTTAGTATGATATAAAGCGCGAAACATCCCCGCTCCCATAACAGCAAAATCAACCAACTGACGTGCCGATGCCCCAATCGTTGCTCCGATATCCAAAACAATACTCTCATTGCGAAGTGTCGGCCAAATACCCGCAATACCAGGGCGTTCAGCCTCTGCTAACATTTTTAAACAAAAATAAGACATGGCCATAAGAGCCCCTGTATTACCAGCAGAAATACAAGCATCAGCTTCACCATTTTTTACAGCTTCAATGGCATGCCACATTGATGATTTACCACGCCCATTACGAAGCGCTTGGCTTGGCTTTTCATCCATGCGTGTATAACTTTCTGTAGGATAAAAGCGCGACACAGAATCCAAATTGGGATATTTTTTTAAAACCGGCTTAACAACCTCCTCTATCCCATAAAACAAAAAATAAATATTGGACAATTTTTTTTGTATAATTGCTGCTCCTGCAATAGCTGCTTCTGGACCATAATCACCGCCCATGACATCTACAGAAATTTTAATCACGCTTGCATATCCTACATCTTTTTTTTCACTAATATCTTTAAACATATATTATGATTTTTAGCTCCTAAATACTTATCAGGCATATCTTATGAAAACAGCTTTGTAGAAAATACCGTTTTTATCATAGTATACAATAAATATTTTTTTTGTGTTTTTACAATTACTTCCAATTTTTCAAAACAGAAAATGGCGAATTTTTTTGCTCTGCTTCTTCTAAATTTTCAACCACATGTATTTTTTTTCCTTCTTTACGTGGATAATGATTAATAGACAACTCAAAAAATTCTTCCATGATTGCACCAATATCAATTTTGTCGTTATAAAAAACTTCTGGAGTATCAAGCCCTTCCACATCTAAAAATAATTCTCGTGTATCGTCTGATATTTGTGGCTTCATTAAATCTGAATCTTCAGGAACAAAAACAACCTCAATATTTTCACGGAGAATATTTTCTAATGGTTCTAATGTCACAACACATAACTGTACTATACGCGCTTGTAACAAACCTTTTATACGCACACCACGCCTTTTCCACGGAAAAATATGGAATTTTCCCTCGCAAGATTTGACTTCAACTAAATCATGGTTCTGAGCTAAATGTGTACATTCTTTTTTATTGGCGCAAAGATGAACTCTGATCCCTTTAGCAGGGAGAGAACGTACAGATATTGGATAAGCCAAAGCAAATGTTATTTGAGAAACATTTTGAACATTCATTGACAACTCCTAAATATGAAAACGTATAAAGCACCATACTTTTATTTAGCTCAAGGGTATTTCATTATTTTTTTCTTTTCTAAAGAAACTCTATATGGCATAATTTGCTTTATAACAGGGAAACTCAGTGTAAGCTACGGTAGATTAAGCTAAAATTGGAAAAAACTTGGGGTTGCCTTCTTGTCTTAAATCTCAGTATAAAAGGAGATATCATTGTTTCAAATGCCTTACATAATGGACTTAGTCAAACGTAAATTATTGATTGGTCTATCAATAGCAAGTGTCATAACACTTGCGGGTTGTAGTTTTCTTGATTCTTCAGGGTCGAGTCAGATTTATAGAGAGGGCTATATTCTTGATAAAAATGCTCTGAGTTCTATTTCTATTGGTTCAAGTCAAGAGCAGGTTCTTTTAGCTTTAGGGACCCCTTCATTAAAAACAAAATACGATAATGAAGTTTTTTATTACATCTCACAAACACGCTATCGTGGGATGCAATTTATGAAAACAAAAATTGTTGATCGAAAAGTTTTAGCTATTTACTTCAATGAAAATAATCAGGTTACAAAAGTTGCTAACTACGGTCTACAAGACGGTCAAGTTTTTGATTTTATTACAAAAACAACACCAACAGTAACAAAAGAACACCCTTTCTTAATTCAAATTATAAAGGGCCCTGCGAATCTGCCTACTCCTCATTAAGGTATATAACGCTGCATACTGTTTTAATATTATTAGGTCTGATTTTATCAGGCCTAATAATGCAGAGGATTATAATTTTCTAGGATCGGACTTTTTTGGCCATACTGTCGAGAACTGCATTAACAAGTTTTGGCTCATCCCCTTCAAAAAACGCTTTGGCTATATCAACATATTCATTCATGACAACCGCAACAGGAACATCTTTACGGTTGATTAGCTCCCATAAAGCTGCTCGTAAAATTGCTCGCAATATAGAATCAAGACGTGAAAGAGACCATTCTGCAGAAAGCTGTTGATGAAGCAAAGGGTCAAGCTGCTTTTGATCTTTTACAACGCCCGTTATGATCGCCAAAAACCACTGAAAATCCGCTTCAAGATACTGATTTCCATCAATATCTTTTCCCAAACGATAAGCCTCATATTCAGCTGCCGTTTCCATCACACCCGAACCTACGATATCCATTTGATACAGTGCTTGAACTGCAGCCAATCTTGCTGCTCCACGTTTATTGGCTGAACGCGGGAAATGTCTGCTTTTTATATCAGCCATATTTAACGATTATCTCCAAATCTCTTTTTTAGAGCGATCATGCATAAAGCAGCTTCGGCCGCAAAACCACCTTTATTTTTTTCATCTTGTTTTGCACGCACCCATGCTTGTTCTTTGTTTTCAACAGTTAAAATACCATTTCCAATAGCTAAGTGCTTATGAACCGTTAAATCCATCAAAGCCCGACAAGAATCATTGGCAACAATTTCAAAGTGATATGTTTCACCCCGAATAACACATCCCAGTGCAACATAACCATCATAAGATGATATCTTATTTTTCTCAGCAAAAGCGATTGCCGCTGGTATTTCTAAGGCGCCTGGAACCGTTATAACATCATAACTTACTTCAGCTTTTTGCAAAGCATTCACAGCACCTTTCAAAAGCGCATCAGAAATATCTTCATAAAAACGTGCTTCAACAATCAATACGTGAGACTTTTTACGTATCTCTTTCATCATAATGAAATTCCACAAAAAACGAATCAAAAAACTCAAAGTTATAGAGCATAAAACTCTAAAGACGATCAATAGAGTTGTTGCTTATTTATCTTCTCTTTTAAAAGCTAAAAGCTTAGCAGCATAGCGAGCAAGTTGATCAATTTCCAGATTGACCCAATCTCCAATTTTAGCTTGTCCCCAAGTTGTCATTTCAAGTGTATGGCGAATAATTAGAACATCAAAAACACAATCATCAACACCATTAACAGTCAAAGATGTTCCATTAAGTGCAAGAGATCCCTTAGGAACAATAAAAGGCATAAATGGTTTTGAAACTTTTAAATAAAAACGAATTGCATCTCCTTCAATTTTTTGTTCAATGATTTCAGCTAAGCCATCAATATGACCGGAAACTAAATGTCCTCCCATTTCATCACCCAATTTGAGCGAACGTTCTAAATTAACAAAAGTTCCTTTTTTCCATCGAGGAAGATTCGTTAAACGTAACGCTTCTTCCCACGCCTCAACAACAAACCAATTGGAATCTTCTTGATTAAATCCTCGTTCCACAATCGTCAGACAAATTCCTGAACAGGCAATTGATGCACCAATTGCTAAGCTTTCGATAGCATAGCGTGTCGTAATCTTTAAACGTATCCCCTGCTTTAAAGACTGAACATCTTCAACACAACCGATATCTGTTACAATTCCTGTGAACATAATGTCTTACGTCTCCATTTATAAAAACGATCATTTCCAAACATTCTTGTCTCAATTTCATGAAACTGCGAGAGATAATTTCCAAAATGAGGCGCTTCAATACGATTTTTTCCTAAAACAACAGGGCTATAAAAACATATCAAATGATCAATACAACCAGCATTCAAAAAATTCTCCCCTGTCTTCACACCCCCTTCCAGTAAAACACTATTGATCCCGTGTTTATAAAGCATCTGTAAAAGAGCGAAGGGTTCTAAATAACCATTATTCATCTCTATCGAATAAATAGATACACCATGTTTCTCCAGTGCATTTTTTTTGCTTTTCTTTGCAAGATCCACATCACAAATAACCCAAGTAGGAATTTTTATAGCGGTTTGGACAACTTTCGCATCGAGAGGGATAGATAAATCTGCATCTAAAATAATACGAATTGGTGAGCGCATCTCCATCCCTGGCAAGCGACAATTGAGCTGTGGATCATCTGCTAGTATAGTGCCAATACCAACGAGAATAGCATCATTTTGAGCCCGTAAAATATGCGTATGGGCATGAGAAAGCGTTCCACTAATTTTTATTCCCCCCTGCCCCTTTTTCCCCACACCATTATCAGCAGAAATTGCCATTTTAAAAGTGACAGCACAGCGTTGTATCTTCTTTATACACCAATGTGTCCACAAAGATTCCAAAGCCTCTTCAGCTAAAATGCCCTCAATGACTTCAATACCAGCCGCACGCAAAAGAGCCAGACCACGACCATTCACACGCTTATCACAATCGGTCAGAGCAACAACAACTCGGGAAATACCTGAATCAATAAGAGCATTGACACACGGAGAAGTTTTTCCATAATGTGCACAAGGCTCTAAAGTCACATAAGCAGTCGCTCCTTGAGCCAAAGAACCAGCCATGCATAAAGCTTGAACTTCGGCATGAGGCTTGCCATGAAGAGCGGTTACACCATGGCCAACAATAGACGATCCCTCACCGTCATTGTTTTGCACAATTAACGCACCCACGGAAGGATTCTCACCTGTAAGTCCCACATGACGCTCTGCTAAACGGATAGCCGCAGCCATAAACCGTTCATCTTGCACTTTTTTATTCATCAAAATGAGATTCTGTCTCCGCTATACCCTTTGATAACTCATCAATAACATCGTGAAAATCGCTTGCATTACGAAAATCTCGATAGACAGATGCAAAACGGATATAAGCAATATCATCTATTCTTTTCAATGCTTCCATTACAAGATGTCCAATTTTCTCTGAAGCTATCTCTGGTTCCCCCAAACTTTCAAGCTGACGCACAATGCCAGAAATTGCTCGTTCAATATGATCAGGATCAATATTACGCTTACGTACAGCCACATCAACCGATCGCATTAATTTATCACGGTCGAATGGCTCACATCGTCCACTTTTTTTAGTCACTAAGAGCTCACGCAGTTGAACACGTTCAAAAGTTGTAAAACGGCCACCACAAACGGAACATACACGGCGGCGGCGAATAACCGCCCCCTCCTCTGCAGGACGTGAATCTTTAACCTGTGTATCCTCATATTGACAGTAAGGACAGCGCATTTCTTTTATATCCTCAATGTGCGCTAAGATAAGAGTAAAGAGGAAATTGATTTGTTATCTCTTCCACCTTTTTCTTAACTGACATTTCAACAGCATGATTATCTTCATCATTTGTTGCATTCCGAAGACCATCAAGAACTTCTGCGATTAGATGACCAACTTGAACAAACTCTTTTTCTAAGAAACCACGTGTTGTAGCAGCAGGTGATCCTAAACGAATTCCCGATGTTATAGATGGCGTTTCAGGATCAAAAGGAATGCCATTTTTATTGCAGGTAATATGAGCGCGTCCTAAAGCCAATTCGGCACGTTTTCCTGTTAGATTCTTCGAACGTAAATCAACCAACAATAAATGATTATCTGTGCCCCCAGAAACAATATCAAAACCATTACTCTGTAATGTTTTTGCTAACGTTTTCGCATTAGCAACAACATTGGCACTGTAACTCTTGAAAGAAGGACGTAAAGCTTCCTCAAATGCAACAGCCTTTGCCGCAATCACATGCATCAAAGGTCCGCCTTGAAGACCAGGGAAAATAGCAGAATTAATTTTTCTGGATAAAGCCTCATCATTTGTTAAGATTAAACCACCACGAGGACCTCGAAGCGATTTATGTGTTGTTGTCGTTACAATATGGGCATGAGGAACAGGTGAAGGATGAACGCCCCCAGCAACGAGACCTGCAATATGAGACATATCAACGAGCAGATAAGCACCAATCTCATCGGCAATTTCACGGAATCTTTTCCAATCCCAGAATCGAGGATAAGACGAGCCTCCTGCTATAATAAGTTTAGGCTTACGTTCTTTTGCAAGTCGCTCAACTTCCTCCATATCAATAATCTGATCTTCTTGACGCACTCCATAGGAAACAACGTCAAACCATTTTCCTGACATGTTGACAGATGAACCGTGGGTTAAATGACCACCAGCATTTAAATCCAGCCCCATAAATGTATCACCTGGATAAAGTAAAGCTAAAAAGACAGCTTGATTCATTTGACTACCAGAATTAGGCTGTACATTTGCAAAAGCAGCTCCAAAAAGCTGTTTTGCTCTTTCAATGGCTAAATCTTCAACGACATCAACAAATTGACACCCACCATAGTAGCGCTTTCTTGGATAACCTTCTGCATATTTATTGGTTAAAACTGATCCTTGCGCTTCAAGAACGGCTCTTGAAACAATATTCTCTGAAGCAATCAGCTCAATCTCATGCTGTTGACGCCCAAATTCATCTCTAATGGCATCAAAAATCGCACTATCAACAGTTTGTAAATTATCATTAAAAAAGCGCTTTTGTGTGTCATTTTCTTGCTGAGTCATAAAACGTGTTCCTAACATTAAAAAATAAAGTCACTAAACGATAACACAGCACACCTTGTAAACCAAATATTTTAACCCCCTTACATTTAAAAAATAATGAGGAAAATACTCATTTGTTATCTTAGTCCTTGTGATAGAAACAGTAAAAAAGTTAAGTTAAGTTCCTTCTTTTAAACTCTTAATTTGTTTATATGTTTTACGAAATACCTTTAATATAAATAAATTCAATGAGTTAATGATTATTATTTAAGTTGGTAATGATTTAAAATAATTTATAATATGAAAAGATGGATATCGTTGAGATAAGTTAAGAGAAGTTTTATCAAGGCAAGTAAGAATGGCAACCAAAGTTTTTATTGATGGTGAACATGGTACCACTGGACTACAAATACAAAAACGCTTAGAGAAGCGTACAGATTTAGAGTTACTCTCTCTTGCTCATAAGGATCGCCATAATATTCATTTACGGCAAGACTATCTTAATCAAAGCGATATTGCCATTTTATGTCTTCCAGATGATGCAGCACGTGAAACTGTTTATTGGCTTAAAAAGAATAAAAACATTAGGGTTATTGATAGCTCAACAGCTCACCGTGTAGCCTCAGACTGGATCTACGGTTTTCCTGAAATGACAGCAGGCCAAAAAAAGCGCATTCAAGCAGCCCATTACGTATCTAATCCTGGCTGTTATCCGACCGGTGCCATTAGCTTGATTCGCCCCCTTCGCGAAGCAGGATTGCTAGACGCTGATTATCCTATCTCGATTCATGCAATCTCTGGCTATACCGGTGGTGGAAAGCAATTGATCACAGAAATGGAAAATCAATCTCAAGAAAATATTCCGGAAAATTATTTTATCTATGGACTCAATCTTGAACACAAACATGTGCCAGAAATTAAACTCCATGGACAAATCAACCACACGCCACTTTTTATACCCAGTGTTGGTCGTTTTCCTCAGGGCATGATTGTGAATCTTCCACTGCACCGTCATTTATTTACAAAATCAGCAAATTGTTCTGATCTGCGCGAAATTCTTACAAACCATTACGATGGACAAAATATCATTTCAGTTGCATCACAAGAAGAGACCTCTTCTCTTCAAAGACTAAATCCTGAATGTTTTGCCAATAAAGATGGTATGAAACTATTCGTATTTGGAAATGATCACGAAGGCGTTTTTAATCTCTGTGCCCTCTTTGATAATTTAGGAAAAGGCGCCTCCGCTGCTGCTATCCAAAACCTCGATTTAATGCTTTCAGGTCATTAAACTTCATCTGGATACACGCTTTATTCAACAACGCGATAAGCCCCTTTGGTTGCTCGCCAGTGCGCAACTGCAAAACATAACACTGCTAGTGCCATACTTTGATGAATAAGTCCCAAACTTATTGGAACCTCATGTAACAGCGTCAAGATTCCCAAAAGCGCTTGGATAATAATCATAACACAAATAAGAAATGCCCGGCGCGAGTGCGTTGAATGCGGAATATTTTTTTGCACATAGAAAGCATGAAAAACCGAGACAATAAATAAAAAATAAGCAAAAAACCGATGCACAAATTGAACTGTTAAGGAGTTTTCGAATAAATTGAGCCAAATAGGACGATGCTCTAACAATCCATCAGGAATAATCTGACCATCCATAAGCGGCCATGTATTATAGACTTTTCCAGCATGAAGCCCTGCGACCAAAGCACCAAAATAGATTTCTATTAAGACGAGAATAACAAGCCAAGCTGCAAAATATTGCACTCTTTGATTGGTTGGTTTTTCTGAATATTCTGCCAGTCCTCGAGATAAATAAGTAACAAAAATAATAACCAGGCATGCCGTTATAAGATGAAATGCCAAACGATATTGACTCACACTTGTTAAATTACTTTGTCCAATCCCTGAAGCAACCATCCACCAACCGATAAAACCTTGAAAAGCGATAAGAATTGGCACGACAATAAGCGGCAGTAAAATATTTTTTTCAATACGCTTCGTTACCCAAAACCAAATAAGCCCCAATAAAGCGACAAGACCAACAAGACGTCCGAGAACACGATGTGCCCATTCCCACCAAAATATGACCTTAAAAGCACTTAAAGTCATATCGCGATTAAGCAGTTTATACTGTGCTATCTGTTGATATTTTAAAAATTCCTCTTGCCATTGCTCAATACCAATTGGTGGTATGACACCGTGTATCGGTTTCCATTCGGTTATCGATAATCCTGATCCTGTTAAACGGGTTGCCCCCCCTACCAAAACAATTGCCAAGCAAAGCAATAAAATAGCATAAAGCCACACCTGAATTTGCTTTCGATTTTTCTTCTGCACAGGTGTCAAAATGCTCTCGTTAAATTTTTTTACTGCCATCTCTGATTGCCCCACGCTTCTCTCCAAATGCACATGCATTTCAAAGTTTAAACATTAAATCTTTATAGGATAATATCTACTATAACCTTAGAAAAATACAAGAACACCACGATAATATAATATACGATACATATGTATCTTTTTTTTACATTTATGCTGTAATAATGCGATAAACAGTCTTTGGAAAGGAATTGACCATCCGCATCATCCAATCCTGTTTATTCAGAACAGTATTACAAATATAATAGTCTGTTAGCTCTGCAAATTGCTCAACCCCATATTGGGGTTCGCTTGCCATCTCTAAAATGATAAAATCGTACTCTTTTTTAAATTCTTGTAATATATGAGAAATATCATTTGAAAAATCTTGTGCAGAAACAGCGCTCGTTAACCCCTGAGGGAGAATATCAACCCCCGTATCATAATCACGGTAAATGACATCATGAAACTGGGCATTGCCTGTTAAAATATCACTCAGTCCTCGATGTGGACCAATGACTTTCTCTATTTGTTGACCAGAAATATCGACCAATAAAATTGTTTTGTTCTCTTTTGCAAGATTAAGTGAAAGCTTTGCCGCTGTCCGTGCTGCCTCTGGTCCAATGATTGAAATAACGGTTGAAGCACACCATTTCAAGACATCAGATAATCCTTCTATCGTAATAAAAGCCTCAAGATTTTTTGTTTCTTGAGAGACTAAAATATTCTCATTCTTCTTAAGAAAATTTTCTTTTGATCTAAAATCCTCTTCTGAGTGTTGTTCTCTTTTTCTTCTAAAGCACGGATAAAATAACACTATTCCAAGTAAAAGAGTAATGAGACTAACCAAGGCACTCACAAGAATATTTTTTCCATAAAGAGATATAAAAGAAATTGGTGCTAACTTTGTTGGCATCACCACCTGGATTTTTGTATTTTTCAAGAGAAGAGAAGCATCATTCGAATCAATGACTTTTTCTTTCCCTTGAGCAGACTTACTTATTGCTTTATTTTGTGCATTGATCGCTGCTTCTATTTTATTTTCAAATTCATTAAATATTTGACTTAAAGATTGGAATTGATCTTTTACAAAAGAACTCATTCTTTTTTTGAGCTGTTTTTCCAATTCCGTTGTAATAACCTCATCTGAATGGATTTGATAAACGATCTGTAAAATTTTATTTTTTAATTGTTGAGAAATAGCTTCTAATTCTGCAGTCATCGCCTTAATTTGAGGATGTGCCCACCCCAATTGTGCAGCCATATGTGCTCTTTGCGTCTCCAAGAGATCACGTTTAGATTCCAAAGCAACAATTGCTGAATTTTCTGCAATAAACGATAAAGATAGTAAAGATTGCCCCTTTTCACGCATCATATTAATTGTTGCATTCAAACTTGTTAAATGAATACGCTTTAAAGTTGCTTGCGTTAATTGCATTGAAATATCATGAAGCTCTGTTTGTTTTACACTATGTTGAATAAACGAATCGATCGATGCACGGAATTCCTGCATAATATTAACGATTGCAGTATTATCATATTGTTTGTCTTCTAACTTCTCATTTAACAAAGACTGTTTTTGGGGCGTGACTGCTTGTGAAAATACGGAAAACCAAGTTTCTACTCCCTGTTGAGCTGCTTCAAGTGTTTCAGATTCAAAAGTAAGATCAATAAGGTTACCATGACGGGATAAACGGATATTTCCTTGATTTTGTTTCCGATAAGAATCCTTCAAAGAAGCATGCGAATCATCTAAGAATAGAGGCTTTGAAAATAAAAAGGCGATAATATTGTCTTGTTCTTCAATTGGTAATGGCTTTCCTACAGAATCAGATAATAAGAATGTTAAAGTTGCTTGGTAGCCACGGGGTTGAATAAAATAATACCCCCAAATCAAAGAGATACACAGCATTGGTAACAGCAAAACAATCACAATGTTTCGCCATACTGTGTATATAAACAGTCTTTTATTATATTTAAGACTCATCTTTATTTTAACCAGCAAAATACTTCTTCATATTGTTTTATTAAGAGAAAGTAGTAACTATCCTCTTAACTTGCTGTGATATTATTTTGAAATAAGAAAAACATAAAACTTAAGCAAAGATGTTCAACAATAGCTTAAAAAAACTAATTCATATTTTTTTTGATGTTCTCTAGTTGTTTTTTTGCTTCAGAAGTAAGAACAGCTCTAATGGTAACAGACCCATCATCATGTCCTTCTTGCATTATTTCCGCAGAATTTTCATAAAACCAATCAATAAGCGACATTTCATGAGACTTTAAAAGATATTCAATGCGTTGAACCTCTCCAAAAATTCGCTTTTCAATGGCTCTTAATAGCTGATCGAGTCCTTCTCCCTTAAGCGCAGATATCATGAAAGCAGAGTTTAACCGTGTCTTTGCGCTCGTTTGTAAAACATTCAATGCTTGCTCATCTAACACATCAATCTTATTCCAAACTTCTATGATACGCTCTGTATCATCAATATCGATATCAAGACTTGAAAGCACTTCTAAGACATCTTCAGCATGAGCACGATGATCAAGATCTGACATATCTCTTATATGAAGAATGAGATCCGCTTCAACCACTTCTTCAAGGGTTGCTCTAAACGCTGCAATCAAGTTTGTTGGTAAGTTAGAGATAAAACCCACAGTATCAGATAAAAGAATAGTTTTTCCATGGGGAAGATTAACTTTGCGCAAAGTCGGATCAAGCGTTGCAAATAACATATTCTGTGCCAAAACATCCGCACCGCTTAAATGGTTAAAAAGTGTTGATTTTCCTGTGTTTGTATACCCTACCAAAGCAACAACAGGATAAGATGTTTTTTTTCTTTTTACTCTATGAAGCGCACGTGTTTTAATAACCGTTGCCAATTCGCGACGAATACGAATAATCTTTTCTTGTAAAAGACGCCTGTCTGCTTCAATTTGCGTTTCACCAGGTCCACCTAGGAATCCACGCCCCCCCCGTTGTCTTTCCAAGTGCGTCCAACTGCGTACAAGCCGTCCTTTTTGATAGGACAAATGCGCTAATTCTACTTGCAAAACTCCTTCTTTTGTTCGTGCACGATCACCAAAAATCTCAAGAATTAAAGCTGTTCTATCGATAACTTTACAATTCCATAATTTTTCTAAATTACGCTGCTGTACCGGCGTTAAAAAGTGATCTATAATGGCAAGATCGATGGAATGTTCATTAATATAATCGGCAAGCGCATTTGCTTTACCTTTTCCAAAAAGAGTTGCAGGACGAGGCGTTGCAATGTTAATTGTTTCATAATTAACAACTTCTAACCTTATCGCACGCGCTAACCCCAATGCCTCTTGAACACGAGAAGAAAGAGAACGCTCTCTTAAAGAGTTTTCACTTCTACTCTCTTGAAAAATTGGTATCAAAACAAGCGTGCGCACCTGCTTTATAATTTGCGAAAATACCCCTTCTAATCTCTCATTTTCATTTATCATAGTAATCTAAATACTTTTAAAGGGGATAAGAGGTTTATCGTAAAATGATGTGGTTATTCAGGATTTTCTCCTTCAAACATCTGTACAGGCTGTCCAGGCATAATCGTAGAAATAGCATGTTTATAAACCAATTGCGCGTGTCCATCACGACGCAAAAGAACACAAAAATTATCAAATGAAGTTACAATACCTGTGAGTTTAACGCCATTAACAAGAAAAATTGTAAGGGAGATTTTTTGCTTACGCACCGTATTTAAAAATACATCTTGCAGGTGTTGTGATCGCTCTGCCATTATTATTACACCTTCATCTCGATTGCATAAAATATTCGTGCATGCATATCGACTGAAAAATATCCAATTGTCAACGTAGAAGCTTCAAATTTTAGCAACAAACAACTGAAATTAGAGAAAAAAAGGATCCTCAAGGCAATAATAGAGTACAGCTTACGAAAATCTAGCATTAAATTCAAATTTTTTCCACGTTTACTTTTTGATGAGCTTACAATTAAAAAGACAGACTTTTATACATCCCAAAATATATACGGGATAATGAATCCCCTTCATTTAGAATCAATAAAAGTAAGCGGACAACAACATTATTTATTATCGATTATCAATATTTAAGATAAGCATTCGCACCGCACTGTTTTTTAAGATTAATATAACTGCCATTAAATTGTCTTTATCTTTAAAGATAATAAGTTGATAAAGTTTTTGATAAGAACAAGTTGTAAACAGTATTTTTGTTTTTGTTAGCATAAAATAATGGATTGTTTTTATTGTATTTTATAATCCTTTCAACAGAGGTTAAGATACGGCGTTAACTTTATTTTGATAAGTTTTCAATTTTTTTTCCTCAGCATATTCCTTTCTAAATAATTAACAGCTAGTATGCAGAATTTATATGGAAAAGGACGTATCCCTTTTTTCCGTCTGTAAGAGTACGAGGCGAGTATGGCACGCAGAACCAAATTGCAAACATTTGAAGTTGAAGTTGAAGAAGCCCTCACAAAAGCGATGAACTTTGATTTCGATGACACGGGATTTGAAACGATATCATCCAATAACTCTGAAAATATTGTTAACGTGGATGATTTGATTCAAAAAATTGCAATGGCAGAAGAAGAATTTTTTGCTGAAAATGGTTCTTCAACTTTTGTCTCTAATATTCATGATGATGCTGTTATTGATAAGTCCGTTGTTGAACAGCTTTTTGCTCCAAAACCTTCACCTGATATTTCAGGAGGAACCGTTCACAATACGTTGTTATCGACAAAACTTCTTCCTGCAAATGATGATATAACAACCCCTGTCAATTTTGGTCCCTTAAAACAGCGTTCTTCTTCTCGGATCTACTGGTATACAACAGCACTTAGTGCTTTATGGGCAACAGGAGGAGCTTTTATTGCCCATAAGCTTGCCCCTACCGCATTCAGCTCTTTATCCAATATTAGCACTTTTGTGACATCCCCAACAGGACTCGCTGTAGCAGCCGGAACAGCAATTCCTATCTTTATATCTTGGGGCGTTGCTCAATTAACAAAACGTTCAAACGAATTGCATAATATTGCTCTTCTTATGACAAATGCTGCACAACGTCTTAGTGAACCGCAACATCTATCTGAAAAACAAGCTATTGCTATAGGGCAAACCATTCGTGAAGAAGTAGCAGCGATGAACGAAGGCATTGAGCGTACCCTCGGACGTGCTGTTGAACTTGAAGCAATCATACAAGGTGAAGTTCATAACTTAGAACAAGCCTATGCTGAAAATGAATCACGTATTCATACACTCATCAAAGAATTGAGTAATGAACGCATAGCCATTTTGAATCACGCCGATCGCGTACAATCAACAATTAAAGGAACCCAAGAGCAACTGAGCGATGAATTTGGCTTGGTTACTTCTAAGATTGTAACCAATGTTGAAAAGCTTGCGCAACTCTTTCGCAAACATTGCAAAAACAAGGCGAAGATCTTGTTGAAAAACTTTCCTATACCGGTGGTGGCGTAACAAATCAGCTTATTGAAAAGTTTAACGAAACAACAACACAAATTCAGCAGAAAAACATAGATTTTTTTCATGAATTAGGAAAAAATTTTGATGGTTTTGCAAAACGATTTGATCATAATGAAAAACAAATAGAAAGAACCTTTAATGAAACAGCAGAAAAAGCGGAAGTTCATGCTGCTAAGATTGCAACACATATACAAACAGTAACCGATCAAACGTTGCACGCTGTCGATGAAAAGTTTAAAGCCCTGGATAAAGCTCTTATTGATCGCAATAATCAATCTCTACAAAATTTTGATGAGAAGATCTTAAAGCTTGACGATCAAGCAAATAAACTCTCTTCTAAATTTGATAACGTAACCTCGCAAGCGATTGGAGCTTTTGAGCAACGTTTAGCAACTGTTGATCTTTCTCTTAAAGAACACAGTAACTCTATCATTGATTCCTTCATAGAACGTAGTCAGGCTTTAGAGGATAATGCTGAGAAACTTGGTAACTTCTTGGAAGCTCATGTCTTGAAAATAAATGAGAACCTCCAAGAAAAAACAGCTGACATTACCCATGCGTTTACGAGTGGACGTGAAGCTATTCTTTCTGCAATTGATAAAAGTAAAGAAAACTTAAGAGAAGAAATTCAACATGTCGACAATGCTATTGTTGATATCATACAAGAACGTTCGCAAGATTTTAAAGTGCAACTTTCTGATCAACGAGCCCTCATGGCAGACATGCTCGATAATGAGAAGAATAAAATCGCTGATGCATTAAGAAATCAGATTGATGTCTTGGCACAAAATACTTCTCATATTGAAAAAGTTTTGACTGATAATGTTCAAGTCGTTGATAAACAAGCTGAAAATCATATTGCAAATATTATTCAATGCACGGATAAACTACAAGAAGTCATTGTACAAAGCTGTAATACAACGCAAGATGCTTTAGAAGCACAAGCGAGAAATATTGATATCCGTGCTGATGCTCTGCGTGATTCTTTAGCAATTAATAGTTTTTCTCTCAATGAGGTTCTTGCCGATCAAGCACGCACACTCGAGCAACGTATGGAAACAATCCATAACCTTATCGCAAAAAGTGATATCCGCGTTGATGTTGCATTGAAACAACAAATAGATTTAGTTGAAAGTGCCATTGCTGCCAATAATAAAAACATTACTGAAACGGTTCAAGATCATATCAAAAATCTTGAGAGCCACGCTGAAGTTTTAAAAAATACTCTTTCTCAGTCGAGTGGTGTTTTCTTTGAAACCCTTGAAACACGTATGGAATCATTCGATACAAATTTGGAAGATCGTGCACACAGAATTTTTGAACGGACGACAACACTAGAGGAAAAGTTATCGGAAAAATTTAGCCAAGTCTGTGAAGCCATTGATATGCAAACATCTGTTATTGAGGAACGTTCTGACACATTAAAAACGTCTCTCATGCTTAATAATGAACACAATCAACTCATTCAACAAGCCCTGGAAAGCAGTGTTGATAATATGCGTATTAGCTTAGAAGATTCTGTTAACATAGTCACAGATAGCCTGCATAATAAGATTATAAAAGCCTCTGATATTCTGTCTTCTACAAGTGAACAAATTCTTTCATCTGTTACGAATGTTACGACACAAGCAGAAAATATTCTCTCAGAGTCAGGTAATCGTATTGTATCAAACGTTAAGAAAACAGTTTATGATACCAGTGAAAAAGTTCTGTCTGTTTTGTCTGAACAAACAGCACATACGGTCGAAGCCTTTGCAACAGCCAGTCATAATGCACAAGCATTATTGAATGAAACAATTCACACATCAACAACAGCAATAGAGCAAGTCCTTAATGAGCGTTGTGACGTTCTTCATCACTCTATGCAAAATCTTAAAAATAATTTAGGATATCAGCTTTCTGATGTAACAAACCGTCTGGAAGACGCAGGAAATCAGACAGCAACACAAATTTCAGAACATGTTGGAAAAATAACAGAGCTAACAAATCACTTAAATCAAGCAGCGCAGAGTACAACAGAATCAATAGATTCTTTAACGCAGCATATCGGTGAGCAACTCTCTCTCTCCACACAAGATGCTGAACAAAGAATTTATGCCCATAATGAATCTTTAGTGAATAGCTTGAACAAAGCAAATTCTGAAACACTTCAAACCGTAACTTCTATGAAGGAAGAGCTTGTTAATAATGTCTCATCCCTCTTAACGCAGTTGAATCAATCAATTTATAACTTCCACGAAAATGGTAATGTTTTATTATCAGCCGTTCAAAATATTGATGGTCAGTTTAATGAAACGACGAACAATTTTTTCCGCAATACAAACCAAGTAGCAGAGCGTTTATCAGCCTCAAATCAAGCACTCAATAACAATGTTGAAATTTTGCAAGGGCTCTCAAACAACACTTTTGAGCAAATTAATCATATAACGAACAGTTTTGGTGAACATGCAAAAACTCTTTCCCAAACTATTCACGTTCTTGAACAGTCTGAAAATTCACTAAGTGCAACACTTGAAGAAAAACATAATACGCTTTCTGTATTAAGTGATGCTCTTGTTTCAAAGTCTCATGAAATTAATCAAATGATTGAGCATTATGAAAAAATCTTCAACTTAGCCCTTGAACGCTCTGATAAGAATACGCGCAACGCCACAGATTCATTCCAACAGTCCCTTAATAGGCTTATTAGTGAAGCGTCAACGCGTTTTTCAGGAGCAGCCGAAGATATACGTCGCTCCGCAGATGAAGTTCGTTTAGAGCTTTCAAAGATTAATAATGATATTCATGAAAATGCTAAAAAGCTTCCAGAAAAAACAAAAGAAACAACACAAACAATTCGCACGGCTTTGAATGAACAAATTACCGCATTAAAAGATCTCGTCGGTGTTATACAAAATGATCAAAAGGATGCAAGAGAACAGTTAGTATCGGCATTTCCTACACCATCAATGCTTAATAAAAGAAGTGAAAATTCTTCTGAGTCCATTAAAAAGATCATCCCCCCTAAACCTATTTTGCAACAAGATCAAAGCAAAAAAAGATCCAATAAATGGGTGTCAAATCTCTTAGAAAGAGCATCACGTGAAGAAACATTGTATGATGAAACCCCAAATGAGGCCGTTTTAACATCTGTACAAACAAAACCACGTCCTGCAAGCAGTTCTCTTAACGCGTTAGCATCGGGTATCGTGCAAGCTATTAATCACAATGCTATTGTTGAGTTATGGGATCATTATCAACGTGGACAAAAAAACATCGTAACAGAACACCTTTATACCTTGAATGGAAAAACAATATTTGAAATGATTCAGAAAAAATATATGAGTGATTTTGAATTTAAACGTTCAGTAAATCAGTATGTTGCGGATTTTGAAAAACTCTTACGTGATATATCGCGCAGTTCTGGTTCATCCAGTTCAGTCCGCAAATACCTGATCTCAGATACAGGAAAAGTTTATACCATGCTTGCTCATGCCAGTGGACGAATCCAATAGACAGCAAAAGAAATGAAAAAAGCTATTCTTAAGAAGAGTGGAGAAAATATTTTTTCACTTTTTCTCTTTAGTTGTCTTTATTGCCCATCATAGAGTTATTTGCTTTCACCTGGGGCTTTGTGCCTCAAAGGCTGAAATAGTCGCTATGTGTTTTTGATAGCCTAAGCAATAACCCTAAAGAAAGCATAATAACTTTTTAAAAAGCCTATCACTCTAAAAACGATAAATAATATTTCCTACTTTTTTATCCTTTTTATTTTTACAGTTTTATAAAGGCACACAATCGGTAATATTATTTTATTTGCTAACTCTCACAATTTTTCGTGCTTTTGATTAAAGCAGCTCATAAAAAATATCTCTTTCTTAACTTTTTTACTTAACTTTTTTATCTCAAGCATACTCTTACTTGAACTATATAAGGAAATATTTTTTCTTATCGTAAGAAAATTGGAATTGAATGAATCTTATTGGATTAAAATTTCCTATTCAACATATGAGATGTTTTATTATCAGTTATAAAATAGGGCATCATATGGAATAGAAGAGTTCAGGTATAAAATGTATAATGACAGCTATTACAGCAACGTCTTTATTTATTAAAATTATACTTGTTAGTATATAAAAAAACAGCTCTGAACGATTAAAAAGTTCATTAGACAATAAATAACATAACTTCAACTTTCAAAGTATTATTGAAAGATTCTTCTAGCTAAGTTTAAAAACTTTAAGTAAAAGACATATTTTATAAAAATCTGATAAAAGCAATAGGAAACACGCTTCTGTTCTTTCCTTGTTTTGTAACCATTGCAAAAAAAATAATGGCTTGGTAATGTAATCATTAGTAAAATATTTTGTTTGTTTATAGACTCATCAATTTTGATGCGTTTTATTAAGGATAAGAAAAATAGATGTGCTACTACCTATGAAATGATTCATGCGCACAAACGAAGAGAAACATAAAACTGGTTTTATGATCCAGAAGAATTTGCTCATGCATTTTGATATTCAGAGAAATGAGAAGCTATTAGTGGATAAAACCTTATCGTAAATGGAACACTCGTATAAACATACACTAACTTGGATATCATAAACATGTCTAGAGAACAAAAGAGTAATTTCAGTTCACCAAAAGCTGAACTTGATAGTGCCGCCCTTTTTTATCACCAATACCCCAAACCTGGAAAATTAGAAATACAAGCAACAAAACCTCTTGATAATCAACGTGATTTAGCTCTTGCTTATTCTCCAGGTGTTGCAGCACCATGTCTTGCAATTCATGAAAATCCTAATCTTGCTGCTCAATATACGTCTCGTTCTAATTTAGTCGCTGTTATATCAAATGGAACGGCTGTTTTGGGGTTAGGAAACATTGGCCCACTTGCTTCAAAGCCTGTTATGGAAGGCAAAGCCGTTTTATTCAAAAAATTTGCCAATATTGATGTTTTTGATATTGAAATTGATGCATCCGATATAGAACAAATGGTACAAACAGTATCGACCTTAGAGCCCACATTTGGTGGTATTAATCTTGAAGATATCAAGGCTCCTGAATGTTTTGAAGTCGAAGAAAAACTGCGTGCCAAGATGAATATTCCAGTTTTTCATGATGACCAACATGGAACGGCTATTATTGTTTCTGCGGCTGTATTAAATGCCTTAAATCTTTCCGGAAAAAAGATTGAAAATGCAAAAATAGTTACCTCCGGTGCTGGAGCTGCAGCCCTTGCTTGTCTTAATCTTTTGGTCCGTCTTGGAGCAAAAGTTGAAAATATTTGGCTGAGTGACTTAGAGGGCGTTGTTTATGAAGGCCGCCAAACCCTTATGGATCGTTGGAAAGTCAATTACGCACAAAAAACTGACGCACGAACTTTATCCGATATTATTGATGATGCGGATATTTTTCTAGGCCTCTCGGCGGGTGGTGTTTTAAAGCCTGAATATCTTAAAAGAATGGCTGCAAATCCACTCATTTTAGCACTGGCTAATCCAGTACCAGAAATTATGCCCGAAGAAGCCTATTCTATAAGACCTGATGCAATGATCTGCACAGGGCGCTCTGATTATCCTAATCAAGTTAATAATGTCCTTTGTTTTCCCTATATCTTTCGTGGTGCATTGGACGTAGGTGCAACTGCCATTAATGAAGAAATGAAAATGGCTGCTGTTCATGCGATTGCGGCCCTTGCTCGTGAAGAAACTTCAGATGTTGTCGCACGTGCATACTCAAAAGAACCACCTATTTTTGGACCAGATTATCTGATCCCCTCTCCTTTTGATCCGCGTTTAATACTGCGTATTGCTCCCGCTGTTGCTAAAGCAGCGATGGCAACGGGTGTCGCACTTCGTCCCATTGAAGATATGGAAGCCTACCATGATATCCTCAATCGCTTTGTCTTCCTTTCTGGCTTAACAATGAAACCTGTTTTTGCTGCAGCAAAAACAGCAAAACGTAAACGCGTCATCTATGCAAATGGTGAAGATGAACGCGTTCTTCGTGCAGCGCAAGTTGTTATTGAAGAACAAACAGCAACACCCCTTCTTATCGGCCGTCCACACGTCATAGAAGCAAGATTAAAACGTTTTGGTTTAAGAATTCGCCCTCATATAGATTTTGAATTAACAAACCCTGAAGATGATCCACGTTTTCATGATTATGTTAATTTATTTTTTCATTATACAGGAAGACGTGGTGTGACGCCTGAAATGGCAAAAACAGTTGTGCGGACATCAACAACGGCTATTGCTGCCCTTGCCGTCATGCGTGAAGAAGCAGATGCAATGATTTGCGGCTTGGAAGGACGTTTTGAACGTCAACTCGAATTGATTGAACAAATTATCGGACTTGATCCTCATGTTCATCGTTTTTCTGCTATGAGTTTGCTAATCTCTCAACAGCGTACTCTTTTTCTCACTGATACTTATGTCAACGAAAATCCTTCTGCAGAAGAAATCGCTGAAATGACTGTATTGGCAGCTCAAGAAGTTGAAGCATTTGGAATAATACCCAAAGCCGCCTTATTATCACACTCAAACTTTGGTTCTAAAAACACAGAAAGTGCGCGTAAAATGCGCCGTGCTACAGAAATTCTTGCCAAATTACATCCTCATTTAGAAGCTGATGGTGAAATGCATGGCGATGCTGCCCTTTCCAAAGTTTTTCGAGATCGTGTTTTTCCTGATTCTCGTCTTAAAAGTGAAGCAAATTTGCTTATCTTTCCAACCCTTGATTCAGCCAACATCACGCTCAACACCGTAAAAAGTCTCACAAATGCACTCCATGTTGGTCCTATCTTAATCGGGGCTGCACGTCCCGCACATATTTTAACACCTTCAGTAACTTCACGAGGCATTGTTAATATGACAGCCCTTGCCGTTCTTGCAGCAAATAGAAAAAATAAACTCGTAAAATAAATGTACAATAAAACTTCAAAGTTTTTTAAATATTGAGGTATAGTATTTCACGTACGATGAAGCTTTTTTCTCTCTAGAAAAGACAACTATATTCTCTATTAAGGCTTTTTTTTAAAGAGAAAAAAGGCTAGAAGAATAGTATTACATGTATTTTTAATTGACTAACTCTATAATAAGGAATCCATACATTGCCTTCCACATTTGATAAAGTCGCCGATATTATTGCGGAAATCAGTGAAATTGATCGCAATACAATCACCCCTGAAAGTCATACAATTGATGATCTAGGAATCGATAGTCTTGATTTTCTTGATATTGTTTTTGCTATTGATAAAGCTTTCGGAATAAAAGTTCCCCTAGAACAATGGACACAAGAAGTCAATGAAGGGACCGTTGCAACAGAAGAATATTTTGTTCTTAAAAATCTTTGTGCAAAAATTGATGCTCTCGTTGCCTTAAAACAGGCGGAGTAATTTTTTTACCATGCATGATCAATCTGTATTCATCACGGGTATAGGCCTCATAAGCTCTCTGGGAGAAGGAACGGATCAACATTGGAAACTCTTAAATGATCCAAACTGTAAACCAAACCTAGATTGTACGACTTTTTCACCCTACACAGTTCATCAATTGCCAGACATTGATTGGAGTTTACAAATTCCTAAAAAGAGTGATCAACGGCAAATGGGGACATGGCAACGTCTTGGTACCTATGCGGCTGGTCTTGCTCTTGATGATGCTGGCATGAAAAATAACGAACAGTTCACGTCAACGATGGATATGATCGTAGCAGCAAGTGGAGGAGAACGTGATATTACTGTTGATACACAGATTCTTGCCAAAGCACGCACAGTCACCGACCATGCTTCTATGTTGAATGTCGCACTTTCAACCGAGCTTCGTCCAACATTATTTTTGGCACAACTTTCAAATCTTTTGGCAGGAAATATTTCAATTGTTCATAAAGTCACAGGATCATCGCGCACCTTTATGGGAGAAGAAGGCAGTGGACTTTCTGCACTTCAAATTGCTGTAGCCCGTATTCAATCAGGACAAAGTACTCATGCTCTTGTAGGAAGTTCCTATAACGCACAAAGTTATGATATGTTATTGGCGCATGAGCTTGGGGAGCTTTTAACTCATAATGGATGGAGTCCAGTGTGGGATCGTGAAATTCACCCTGGTGGTGGTATTATACCCGGTTCTGGTGGTGTCTTTCTTGTTCTTGAAAGTGGAAAACATGCAAAAAAACGTAACGCACGTGCATATGCTGAAATTAGCCAAATTATTACAGACCAAGTAGATAGAACAAAAACGCCACTAAAGGAGTCAATTGCGACAATGTTGAAAACGGTGGGCGCTGAAGATTCCTTAGCCATTTCAGGGGCTTCAGGTGCTCATAAAGCTACAAAAGCAGAACAAAATGCTCTTGATGATGCTGGTCTATCTTACCGTGGTATTACAACATTATTTGGTTATATGCGAGAAGCGCAATTTCCTCTAGCACTTGCCCTTGCTGCACTTTCAATTGAAAAAAAACACTGTTTTCCAGCGTTAAGTCCTCATGAAAAGCCTTTTTCTAAAGAAATAAATGAAATATTTGTTACAACGATTGGTATAAAAAGAGCTGAAGGTATTGTACGTCTTACGGCTGTTTGAAGGGGAATTCTAGCGTGAAATATCATGATCATTTTGGACGTCCACTTGTCGCTATAACGGGAGCTGGCATTGTTACATCATTGGGAAAAGGAAAAGATGAAAATTGGCAAAAATTAACAAGCGGTGTCAGCGGAATTCACAAAATAACGCGTTTTCCCGTTGAGGGATTAAATACATATATTGCTGGAACAATTGATTTTCTCAAAGAAAGTACGCTTGGTGCTTCGGCTCTTTCTGAAAAGCTTGCACATCTTGCTGCTGAAGAAGCTTTAGAACAAGCCGCACTTGATAAAACACACTTTAATGGCCCCCTTTTTTTAGCTGCGCCTCCTGTTGAACTTGAATGGAAAGCACGTTTTAGTCTTGATCAAGAGGAAGAATTCAACAATGAACCTTCTTATGCACATCTTCTTAAAATCTGTCAGCATAAACGCCATGAGGCGCTTTTTGAAACCACACAATTTGGTGCAATTGCTGAAAAACTGCAAAAAAACTTTGGCACAAAAGGACTTCCCGTTACACTTTCCACAGCTTGTGCATCTGGTGCAACAGCAATTCAGTTAGGTGTTGAATCTATTCGACGAGGAGAAACAGATCGCGCTCTGACCATTGCGACAGATGGATCAGTTTCAGCAGAATCTCTCATTCGCTTTTCATTGCTATCTGCTCTTTCTACTCAGAATGAACCAGCCGAAAAAGCAGCAAAACCTTTCAGTCGTGATAGAGATGGATTTGTTATGGCAGAAGGCTCAGGCGCTCTTGTTCTTGAATCACTTCAAAGCGCATTAGACCGTAATGCTACAATTTTAGGAATTTTAGCAGGTTGTGGCGAAACCGCCGATGATTTTCACCGTACACGTTCAAAACCGGATGCCTCACCAGCCATTGGTTCCGTTCGCAAAGCCTTAAATGATGCACAAATAACCATCCATGAGATTGACTATATTAATGCCCATGGAACCTCAACACCTGAAAATGAGAAAATGGAATATCTCGCACTATCGACAGTCTTCGGTGATATTTTAGAACATATTCCCGTTTCTTCTAATAAATCAATGATTGGACATACTTTAACAGCTGCTGGAGCCATAGAAGCTGTTTTTTCACTTTTAACGATTCAATCAGGAATACTTCCACCTACAATAAATTACGATAATCCTGACCCTGCTATCCCTTTAGACGTTGTTCCTCATCATAGCCGTAAAGCCAATGTCAATGCGGTTCTGTCAAACTCATTTGGATTCGGTGGTCAAAATACGAGTCTTGTTATCACAGCTTATAAAGGTTAGTCTTTTCCATACTGACTAAAATTAATCATACTGAAGCAATAACAATTATCAATTTAAGGGGAATAATAATGCGTGCGCTACAATTGCTCAATGAACGCCAGCTTGAAATCACCAATATTTCCCCGCCCCCTTCACCTGGACTAGGTGAAGTAACAGTGCGGATAAAAGCTGTTGCTCTTAATCATATTGATGTATGGGGATGGCGAGGCATGGCCTTTGCCAAAAGAAAAATGCCCCTTATCATTGGTGCTGAAGCCTCTGGTGAGATTGTAAAAGTAGGAGATGGCGTTAAAAATCTCCAAGTTGGACAGATTGTCTCAATTTATGGTGCAAAAACCTGCGGAGTTTGCCAAGCCTGTCATGAAGGACGGGATAATCTTTGCACTGATGTAAAGGGTGTCTACGGTTTTCATCTTGATGGATTTGCTTGTGAGCTTGTCAATTTACCTGCACGTTTATTGGTTCCAGCCCCTCCCCAATGTGATGAATTGCAAGCCGCTGTTGCTCCCATTACTTTTGGTACCGTAGAACATATGCTTTTCGATAATGCAAAACTACAAGCAGGAGAAACAATCCTGATACAAGCTGGTGGTTCCGGTATTGGCTCTGCAGCCATTCAACTTGCAAAACATATGGGATGTACCGTTATTACGACGGTAGGTTCAGATGAAAAAATTGCAAAAGCACATGCTCTTGGAGCAGATCATGTGATTAATTATCGTAAAGATCGTTTTGAAGGTGTCGTGCGCAAATTAACCCAAAAAAAAGGGGTTGATGTTGTTTTTGAGCATGTTGGTGTCGATACATGGAACGGTTCTCTGTTGTGTATGAAAAAAGGAGCCCGCTTAGTGACGTGCGGTTCTACCTCTGGTGTTTCAGCCCAATTAAATCTCATGCAATTATTCCAACAACAGCTTAAGATATTTGGTTCATTTGGCTGTCGTATGGAAAATATGAAAAATGCCATGAAAAAAATGGCACAAAAAATCGTACATCCTGTCATTGATACAATTGTTGAGCTTGATGAAATTGATACAGCTTTAAAACGAATGGAAAGCCGTAATGTTTTTGGTAAAATTATTCTTAAAATCGATTAAATCATGATGAAACTTTCTTTAAAAAAACTCCTATATCGTATTAAAGTTATTGCCAAAAAAATATCCTACTTATTAGGAGCATATCTGCTCTTTTGTTCTTTATTTATTCTAAAATTCTTTCCAGCCAAAATGGGAATTTCCTTTTTTTCTTGGTTGGCAAAAAAAATCGGTCCCCTTGTACATCGTCATCAAATAACACTTACAAATCTTAGGAGCGCATACCCAGAAAAAACAGAAAAAGAACTTCAGACGATTGCAATAGAAATGTGGGAAAATATAGGACGCTTTCTGGCCGAATATATTTTTCTTGATAAAATTTTTGATTTTGATCCCCATGCGGACCAACCTGGTTTTATTGAAGTTAAAGGCGTTGAAATTTTTGAACGATTAAAAGAAGAAAAAAAGCCACATATTTTTTTCACAGCGCATACTGGAAACTTTGAACTTCTGCCTATTTGCGCACAAAGTTTTGATCTGAATGTTACGGTCTTATTTAGACCACCCAACAACCCTTATGTTGCCAAACGAGTCCTTAAAGCACGACAAACTTCTATGGGACATCTTGTTCCCTCAAAAGCTGGTGCAGCGTGGGCATTAGCAGGTAAATTAGCAGAAGGTGAAAATGTTGGCATGCTCGTTGATCAAAAATTTCGCCGCGGCATTATGGGAACATTTTTTAATAGACCCGTTAAAACTAATCCCTTAATTATAAAGCTTGCACGACAATATGACTGTAATATTTATCCAGCACGCTGTATTCGTCTACCTGGAGGGCGTCATCGTTTAGAGCTGTATGAACATGTAGAACTTCCACGTGATAAAAAAAATGATATTGATATCGCTGCTTCTACGCAAAAATTAAATGATATTGTTGAAGCTTGGGTTCGTGAATATCCTGGACAATGGACGTGGTTACACAGACGTTGGGACATCTAACATAAGCTCTATTGCTTATAGAGGAAGGACAAATGTTAGCCTCAAAAGATATCAAAGATCTTACCGCAATTATCACAGCCTTACGAAATCCCGATAGTGGCTGTGTATGGCATAAAAAACAAAATTTTGAATCCCTCATCCCCTATATGCTCGAAGAAGTTTACGAAGTCATCGATGCCATTGAACGAAAAAATCGAAGAGATCTCTGTGAAGAACTTGGAGACCTTCTTTTTCAGGTTGTCTATCATGCGACCATTGCACAAGAAGAAGGCAGCTTTACCTTTGAAGATATTGTTTATGCAATTACAGAAAAAATGATTCGCCGCCATCCTCACGTTTTTGGAAATGCTGAGCAAAGAAAACGGGGGTTTATAAAAGAAGAATGGGAATATATAAAAAAGAGAGAACAGACTGAACACAAAAAATTGTGCGAAGAAAACAATATCAATTCAAGTATGAGTATTCTTGCAAAAGTAAAACAAATCCAGCCAGCAAACCAAGAGGCCCTTTCTTTACAAGAGGAAGCAGCTCAAATGGGGTTTGATTGGCAAGCAAGTGATAAAATTTTTGCAAAAATAGAAGAGGAACTCGAAGAACTCAAAGAAGCCATCAAAAATAGAAAAAATTCAGAGATAGAAGAAGAGTTTGGGGATCTTTATTTTGTCCTTCTTAATCTTGCACGCCACTTAGCAATTGATTCACAAAAAGCATTAAAGAAAACAAATATAAAGTTTCGAAAACGTTTTGCTTATATTGAAGAAAAGCTATCCGCTCAATCTAAAACACTCACGGACGCATCCTTGTACGAAATGGAAGTACTTTGGAAGCAAGCTAAAAATGAATGATAAAAAAATTTAGACTTTTTCTATCAAAAAGAACAAGTCACCCCAAATTACACAATGATAATTTCTCTTAAGCTATAATTTCATGAAGCTTGATTTATTTTATATTGATCTTGGGAAACAGGACGAAGTTCAACCGACTCGCCACACCCACATGCTGACACTTGATTAGGATTTTTAAAAACAAAACCAGAACGAAGTGTTGTTACTTCATAATCCATCTGTGTACCTAATAAAAATAATACCGCATCACGCGCTATAAAAACACGAGCACCATTTACTTCAACAACATCCGCCTCTATCCTCTCTTCTTTGACAAGAGTAATTGTATATTCCATTCCTGCACAACCGCCCTTTTTAACCCCAACAAGAATACCTCGTGCATCTTTTGCATCCATAATCGCTTTTACACGATTTATAGCGGCTTGTGTTAAACTTATTACTGAAAAACGGCTCATTGTTTACTCTTTTCTTGGCTTAATGAATAACTTTAAACGTTTTTTCTCTACCATATTCTATCTGGTCCTTTAGAAAAAAAACAACAAGACATAAATTAAAACATCTTAATCTTTTTATTGGTATAAAAAAGCATCCCCCTAAAATGAGATTCTTGAGTGTACAAGAGAGAATTTATAATTTTTTGTTCACATAAAACACAAAATGCTTTTCCTATAAAAACTCTAAATAAAAAAAATATTTTAATGCCATACATTCACTTCTATCTTTTTAAAAAGATTTATTCTTCAATAAGTTATAAGATAAAAATATATCTCCCATACTTATTTCCTCCTTCCCCCATATCCCCAAAGTCATAAATCCTATCCCTTCATAATCTGCAAAAGGAGTTAAATCATAGATCTATTAACTATAGAGCTAAAAATTTAGTGATAACAAAAAGCTTTACAGATTCATTGCTCATTTTGAATAAATACCAACATATTGATATGCAAATTTTTTACTTTCAAAAGCTATAGGTCTTCAGAGCATTTTATATTTTATTCTGTTTATTTTTTCTCTTGCCTTTAAAGAAACAGTCATTTAATCGTTACACGAGCTCGGAGCGTAGCGCAGCTTGGTAGCGCACTTGACTGGGGGTCAAGGGGTCGTGGGTTCAAATCCCGCCGCTCCGACCATTTTTTAAACGCTATAAAATATAAGCTTATTTAGAATTTTTCATTTCAATTGCACATCCGTGATTTTTTCTTCAAGGTAGAATCGTGCAGTAATATTTTTTTTCATCAATTTGAGAAAAACTTTTTTTATAAGAATCATCTTCGTTTTTATAAGAAGACAAGAAACGCGAGATTTTTGCCTCGCGTTATTTTATTATTTAAAAACTTATAATTATTCGGTTTTGATATTCTCTAACCTTGCTTTACGCAACAATGTCGCTGCTATCATTTTTGGTAGCGGGTGGAGACATCTGTACGGTTATCTTTTTGGGTTTTAATTCAGCAGGCGTTTCTCTTCTAAGCTGAATATGAAGAAGCCCATCTCCAAGTTCTGCTCCAATAACTTTCACATGGTCAGCCAAATGAAAACGCCGTTCAAAAGCACGTGAAGCAATACCGCGATAAAGAAATTCTCGTTCTTCATCATTCTTTTCAGGCTTTCTATCTCCCTTAACAATTAGCTGATTACAATGCGTTTCAATATCAATTTCATCTTGAGAAAAACCAGCAACAGCCATAGAAATTCTATAAGAATCTTCAGTTAAACGTTCAATATTATAAGGGGGATAAGAGGAAACTTCCTCTGGTTGTGTTCTTGAATCAAACCAGTTTAAAAGATGATCAAAACCTACTGTAGAACGATAAAATGGTGAAAAGTCTACTTGACGCATAACACTGCCCTCCTTTAGAGCGACTATAATTTATAACTGATTCACAAAGCTCCCAAATGGCAAACTTACCTGTGAACCCGCGGCCCCATCATGGCAACCACATTATATTATTTGGTAATCGTCTTTTCTTATTTCAACTCTTCTTTTGTACCTAAATTGATAAAAACGATCTAAAAAACAATATACCCCTTTCTTAATCCTTTTTCATCATTACATAAATATCACAAAGTCCTCTCGTTATCTCACCTTGCACTCAGCAGCAAATAAACTTAAAGGATTTCAATTGAAAACACCTCTTTATCCCATCGACTGGGATTCTACTCCTACGAATATCCATCATGATACCCTTACAATAGCAGTGGATCGCGAAATTCGTTTTGCGATAACATATCCTGAAGCGGAAAAGTCTAAGGGAACAATTGTTATTCTCGAAAATAACACAAATGTTTTAGAGACATATTTATTAACCATAAATGAAATATCTAAACGAGGGTTTCATACAGCAATATTTGACTGGTTTAATCCCCAAAAAACATCCTTCACAACACGGAAAAAAAGCCGACATTATTACTTTGATATAAATAATGATATTAATGACTTATATGAATTTCTTAAAAATGTTGTTTATCATAACTGTCCACCACCTTACTCTATGCTCACCTATGGTATGGGGGGACTAATAGCACTTAGCGGATTAGATTTTATTAATCATCAGTTTAATAGACTGCTCTGTGTTTCTCCCCTTTTTGCTCCATTCCGTAATAAAACAAATGGTTTTCAACATCAACTAACACAATTTCTTTCTGATATAGGTCTTGGTTTCATCCCCGCAAAAAATGGTAAAAAGTTTAAAAAAAATACCTCCAAAAATCTACAATTGGAACACACCTCTCAAGGACTATTCCCTTCCATCAAGCCCCCGACATCTCGATGGATGGCGTCGGTATTTGATGCGATTGATTCTGTAAAGAAAAATATATGTCACGGACATTTACAAATCCCAACACTCTTTATTCTCGCCAATCAAAATAATCTTGCTAATAACATTGAAGTACGGCAATTATGCCAACACACACGCCTGACAGAAAGTATTACCATTACAGGCGCTGAACTTGATACAATTATGCATAATGAAGGTTATAAAAAACAGTTTTGGGTTGCATTTGATGCGTTTATCCCTGATAATATCTCTGAAAATAACAGCAGACTTTAGCTTCTGCTCAGCCTTATCCAAAACGAAGATTTATACGAATAACGTTAATCTATGGATACTTCTTATATAATGGATTCCTTTTTTAATCATTCATATGAATCACTTCATAGACTCTAAAGACAGGCCATAATTTAAATATTTATAAAATCCTCTAACAAAATATATTAAAGTATATTGTTATTGTCTGTAATATAACTTAATAAAACAAATATATTATTTATATATTTAAATATAACTTATTTAATAAAAAATAAAGATAATAAAATTACTCAATAAATACTATAAATTACTCAAAACAAAACTTCAAAGGACTATTTTTGATTTATTGATAAGTAGTTATTCTATATTTAGAGATAAATAATAGTTTTTATTTATTGTATTACAATTTCATACGCTTATTTTAAAGAGACATCTCTCAGCGATTCCATCCTATTTTATGACGGCGCTTATGAATGCTATAATGGTTCCCCCATTGAAGCAACTATCTTTACGCTTGTAAAGGAAGAGGCTAGTATCCACCATTATATTTTAGAAATTCCACCAATGTTGTCACATCACTCTTAGCTACTTGAGACTCTTGTGAAGAAGTAAACCAGCGCCATCACACTATTTTTCAGCACCCAATGTTGCGGCAGACCTTGGCACTTAAGACGGTTCATGAGAATCATTTTTATTATATAAATTTTATCCACACACTCATCCCGCTCCTGATGTGCAAACAAGTGCTTTTGATTGATTCAATATAGAGCGGTTCGAAATGAAAGAGTCTTAAGATGTTTGGGATTCTTAATTAAACATATAAAAAATGAATTATCTTTATAAATCGGTATATTAGCATTTAAGAAAAATACCCTAAAAATAAACTTCGTTTATAACTTTGTTTACACGTTTCTATAAAACACAAATGACTATAAACATTCTATTTTGTTGTAGAGATTTTTAAAAACAATAAATTAACATAATATTCTTCTACTTTCCCAATATGGATAGTCCTACAGTAATGATTTGTATAGGTTTTTTAATAGAACTCTGATAAGAATGAAAAAATTTACAAGAAAAAACAACGATGAATTATCTTTAAAAAATCACATACATTTCGAATTTAACTAACTCACAACGAATATGCTGTATTCTGAATAAAAATGTAAGAATTAACCATTTTGCCATTCATTTCAATTATGAGTATTTTACCATCTTTTTTATAAATATTCTATATTGTATAATTGATGCGGCAAAAACTCTGACAAATGGAGCCATTGGAACATAATCATGAAACGAATCCTGCTCGCAGAAGATGATAACGATATGCGTCGCTTTCTCGTAAAAGCCCTAGAACGTGCAGGCTACGAAGTCGCCGATTTCGATAATGGTATTAGCGCATATGAACGTTTACAAGAAGAACCATTTTCTCTTCTCCTGACTGACATTGTGATGCCAGAAATGGACGGAATCGAACTTGCACGGCGCGCGACTGAGATTGACCCTGACTTACGAGTAATGTTCATTACAGGTTTTGCAGCGGTTGCACTCAATTCAAATAGTGATGCCCCTCCTGATGCAAAAGTACTGTCTAAACCATTTCACTTACGGGAACTCGTCAATGAGGTTGAAAAGATCCTTATCGCTGCTTAAAAAGATGCTTTTTTAGGTTATTTTCATCTATTGTAAGAAAAAATGAAATTAAGCATTGACGTTTGTCATTCGATATGGTGTATGCAACATCGGTGAATGGGCGTGTAGCTCAGCGGGAGAGCACTACGTTGACATCGTAGGGGTCACAGGTTCAATCCCTGTCACGCCCACCATTCGGGTTTTAGTTTAAATAACTTATTAATTTTCACCTATGTTTTAAGAAGTGAGGGAATAGGATTTTGCAATATGCCTCGATAAAGACATGCTCTAAAGGATATTTCTAATATTTTTTAAGCTCTGATAACACCTTATGGGATAAATTATCTGAAGGCATTGTAAGTGCATCAACAGTTTCGGTTGCAACGAATTAGGAAATTTCATTATAAAACTGTAAAATTCTTTCAACAAACGTCAACTTTTTTCTAAAAAACATTGTTTGTCTTTTAATCTGTTTCCCTTTTTATGATTCTTTCTTCTCTACTGACGCACACCTGCTCTCAAAATCGTTAGAGTTATAATAACAGTTTTATCAATGCGTAAAACACTTGGTTTTTAGAGCAGTATTTTAAGCTTATCAATAACAGGATCATAAAATATTAATAAAAGCAAATTTTTCTTTGATCAAAATATTGATTTATAAAAATATTTTATTGCTTGATATGTTGAATGAGAAATCCGAATATTGTAACATTCTTTCATTTCTAACCTCTCCCCATGTTGAAGCACTTTCTTGCACGTCACAAGAAGGATTGGTATATGAATAAAAATTGTAGTGGAAGATAGTAAATAACTATAATGATCTGAAAAGCTAAAGTTTATCGCAACATTTCACGTTGATGTTCGTGAATAGTATAATACTAAATTTCATAAAATACCATCATCTTTACGCTTTATAAAGGAACAATCAGATATATTGTATACCACTTTCTCGCCACCAATGGTTTTTTGGAGGCTTTAAGGGCTGTCTCTTTAAAAGAAATACATAAACTATGCCATATAATGGCACTCTATTCTTTGTATTCCTATTGAAACAATGATCACCTTAAATCGTATGCGTTTAGAACATCAGACCTTATCCGCGTAGTACTTTACTACCAGTATTATTCCATACTAAAATAGTTCTTGCATAGAGCAAAAACTATAAAGAAATAAGAAAAATATTTAAAAATATAAATGTAAAATCTAAAAACTGCCCCCTAAAATACCATCCATTTTCATTCACAACTCAAATAGAATATGTAACATTGCTGAAATTTATAGCCCTACCCTGAGCAAAAATAACAAACACATTAAATCAGATTGGTAATAAGTGTATCTCATTGAAAAAAACAATATCTTATTTAGACAGCATATACAGCATCTTTTTATACCCAAAATCTAATGTCATAATGCGCTATAAGACATAGTTTTCATTACAGAAAGAACCTCCCCATCCCTTTAAGAGATGTTGTTCCTAAACGCTCATCATAAACAGATAGCATTTTGATTCTTGAATGTTTTGTAAAACACTTCTGAATGGAAATCATCATACCTCTTATCTCATCAGAATTCATTTTACCAAAGATCATACTGAAAAACGTAATAATATTATTCATTAAAAAAATGAAAAGAAGCGCGTAAAAGAAAGTTTTGGCAATCTATATTCTAAAGCATGAAATGCAACAGACATTAAAAGAATCAGCAATGGCTAAAAAAATTGACAGCAATAGACGGCAACAAATGCGCAAAGTCAGCATATCACAACTGAAGGCACTTTTCGGTCAGCCAGAAAACTGCAATATCATCAATAAAAAAACAAAAAAGCGTGGAGCGTACAGAAAGATATACTGATAGAATCAAAATGAAAAAAATTCCTAAACTTTTGTAGTCTATCGATATTTTTTAATATGGTGATCCCGACAGGATTCGAACCTGTGACCCACGGCTTAGAAGGCCGTTGCTCTATCCAGCTGAGCTACGGGACCCAACTGATTATTTTCTCAATTTAAAACAGCATCTTTAATTCAATGTGTCCAAGGTTGCTGCCGATCACTGCGAAAATTATCAGAATAAGAAACAGCACGTCGAATCGACATATGTGTCTTTTCTACACGATAAGGAATAGCATTTTTGCGTGCAAAAGCAATTGCTTCTTCCTTCCTATTAAATCGAATTTTTACTTGATTATTCATATCAGAAGTTGCTGTATAGCCCATAAGAGGCTCTATCATTTTTGCTTTCACCGGTTCATACTGTAGAATCCAAAAACCTGCATTTCCCTTACCGGACTGCATAGCTGTTTTAGCAGGACTATAAATACGTGCGATCATGTCTTTTCCCTTCAGATTACACAACGCTTGAATGATCTTTTCTCACCACACGCACCCAACTGGGTTATTTTCATACACTGCATCAAATATATGGTCGGAGCGATAGGATTCGAACCTACGACCCCCTGATCCCAAATCAGGTGCGCTACCAGGCTGCGCTACGCTCCGCCATTTGAATTCATTTGCATGCATGTTTCCTAAAATTTTCACAACAGAAGTGCAAGAGAAAAACACACTTTTTTTCAATTTTGTTGCATTTCTTTACAAAAAAGAATGTTTTTAAATTTTTTCCTACTCAATAACAAAAATTTATTGACAAAAATAAAAACTAATTTCCATAAAAAATATCAAACACCTCTATAAAAACTCGACAGTTTTTATTCTGATCTAAGCAATTCTCATTGTATCAGAATGCATTTTACAGATAAAATTTTAGAAAAAACGACTTAAATGTTACAAAAACTTACCCAAAGGGGATATGGTATTTTTACTGTACTCATATAAAATTCAGCTGTATTTAACTCCTTTTCCCCTTTTTCTATTCTCCCAAAGATTTAAAAACTCTAATTTTTTCATTTAGCTAAATTTGCAAATTATAAAATTTTTATTATAAACAAAACAAAGAATTTTTTAAAACATATTTTAAATACCAAAATACAAGCTTGCCAGTGATGAAAAAATATTCATCCGATAAAATCTCAAAACAATTGAAACGAAACGCATAAAAGAGTGAAAAATAATATTTTTCTATTCTTAATAGATACTACAAAAGCAGAAAATTTAAATTGACCTATTTTCCCTTATATTCAAACAATAATAGAAAGAAAAAATACGTAAAACCGTGATAAGGAGTGTTTATATTTTTTTTCTATTCAAAACTTCAGCAATCACAGCACGCGTTATTTTTCTTTTTCTTTGCAACGCTAACTGATCAACAGAATCAATAACATTCTTCAATGAAAATAAAGAACGTTCACAACGGCTAATAAGATAATAAACTGTATCTGGATGCACGATAAGCTGCCTATCGGAAAAAAGCTTAAAGGCAACAGCTGTTAACAATGCATCATCAGGCTGATTAATTTCAACGAACATCACCGAGTTAAGACGACTTTTTAGATCACTTAACTTCAAATTCCAAGTAGAAGGGAATGTCCGTGCCGTCATCAATAAAGTAGCTTGTTGTGCATTAACATTTGCTTGTTTAACGCTGTTAATTAAATGAAAAAGTTCTGTTTCATTAATTTCACCAGTATCAATATCCTCTATTAAAAATGATCTCCCTAAAGAAGCTCTAGCAACAGCTTGATCAATTTCATTGTGCTGAATCCGGAATGCATTTGCTTTTTGGAGCCATATACTCGAAAAATGCGTTTTTCCAGATCCTTTTTTTCCAACCAAAACAGCAATAGGTAAGCTCCAATTTGGCCAGTGATCAATCAACTGAAAAGCCATACGATTGCTTTGCGTTACCACTAAATCATCAAACTGAAAAATCGGCTCATAAGGAAAATTTAAAGATAATTGCGTTTCACGCCCATTCATTTTAGCGGCTCCGAATTTCCACTTTGCGAATACATCTGAGAACTAAGATAAGTATGAAGAGCAAAACGCACTAAAACGCCCACAGCTGCTGCCGCAGGAACCGCAACAAGCATACCAGTAAAGCCAAAGAGTGAAGAAAAAGCAAAAAGTGAAAACATCAACCACACGGGATGTAATCCTACCGATGAACCCACAAGTTTTGGTTGAAGGATGTACCCTTCAATAAATTGACCAATTAGAAAAAGTGCTATCACGACGATGATTCCCCCCAATTATTGGGATAAAACTGGACCCATGCAATACCAACAGAAAGAACTAAACCACTCATTGTGCCAATATAAGGAATAAAGCTAATAAGGCCAATAAACATACCAATCAAAAGACCAAAGTTGAGTCCTGCGATTGTTAAACCAATAGCATAATACCCCCCCAATATGAGACAAACAGTTCCTTGTCCACGAACAAATCCTGCAATAGCTCTATCCATTTCATGAAAAATACTACGAACGGTTTCAAGATGATCACGCGGTATTAACGAATCAATTGCTGTCACCATACGTGGCCAATCTAATAACATATAAAATGCCACTACAGGCGCGACAACAAATAGGCTAATAATATTAACAATAGACTTCCCGGATTTCAAAAGTGAATTCAAAAGAGATGTAATAAGATCAGAACCTTCTCCTAAAAATCCTTTAATATTACGCCGTAATTCATTTGGATCACTTCCAAAATAACGTCTGATCCAATCAAAATCATGCTCAACAAAAAAGGTTTGAATACGATTAATATAAACAGGTAAGCCATCACTCACAAATTGCTGTATTTGCCAACTAATGATAGGAATCAAAATAATTAAAGCAGCAACAAAGACAATAACAATAAATAAAGTAATAAGGACAGTTGCAAACACACGATGAAGACCAAATTTTTCAAGAAGTTGAACAATGGGATTAAGAAAATAAGCCAACACAATTCCTGCAACAAAAGGAAGCAAAATTGATCCAAAAATAAACATAAAAAGAATGAAAAAAATCAGTGTCCCCAGCCAAAAAAAGATTTGTCTTTTCATATTATTGGGTAACGGTAATTGAGTATATGCGGGCATATAAGTTTTATAACGGTCAGGGGATGTATTCTCACTCGCTTTCTTTTTCATAAGTTTCCAAGAAAACTGTCCGTGATTATCTGATATCTTGCTCATAAAATATCCTAAAAAAAATTCTTCACAAAAATTATAAACATCTTCAAAATAAGGTACAAGAAAAGTTGCTTATTTTCTTATTAATATCTCTTGCAGAGAAAACTCTATCATGGCATTGCATAAGGTCAAAACCTGATTTTCCATTACAAGGAAGGCTCCAATGAGCAATCAAGATCTTACAAATAATAAATCCAAGGCTGAGGACAAGTCTAAAGTTGGTCTTACCTACGCAAAAGCCGGTGTAAACATCGATATGGGTAATGCTATGGTAGAAAAAATTAAACCCTTTATCCGTGCGACAAAACGAGCCGGAGCAGATGCGGAAATTGGCGGTTTTGGTGGCCTTTTTGATTTAAAAGCAGCGGGTTTTACAGATCCTATCTTAGTTGCTGCCAATGATGGTGTAGGAACAAAACTAAAAATTGCTATTGAAGTGGGTCACCATAACACTGTAGGTATTGATCTGGTCGCTATGTGTGTCAATGATTTACTTGTACAAGGGGCAGAACCTCTCTTTTTTCTGGATTATTTTGCTACTGGAAAGCTTGACCCTGAACAAGGTGCTGCAATCGTTTCTGGTATTGCAGAGGGATGTAAACAAGCCGGTGCAGCGCTTATTGGGGGAGAAACTGCGGAAATGCCAGGAATGTATGCAGAGGGCGATTATGATCTAGCAGGTTTTGCTGTAGGGGCGTGTGAACGCAGTGCGCTACTCCCTTCAAAGAATCTGACTGAAGGCGATATTATCTTAGGTCTAAGCGCCTCGGGAATTCATTCCAATGGCTTTTCGCTTGTTCGACGAATCATCCAGCAAAATGATCTCAAATGGAATGACCCTGCCCCTTTTGCCCCCCAAAACAGTCTTGGTACAGAACTTTTGACACCAACCCGCATTTATGTGAAGTCGCTTCTTCCTATCATGCGAAAATACGAAGGAATTAAAGCTCTAGCGCATATTACGGGTGGAGGCTTTCCTGAAAATATTCCACGTGTCGTTCCCTCTTCTCTCTGCGCTGAAATTAATCTTTCTACCATTAAGGTTCCCTCCGTCTTTTCATGGATTGCCAAACAAGGTAAAATAGAAGAAACAGAAATGTTACGAACATTCAATTGTGGTATTGGCATGATCATTATCGTAGCACAGCATGTCGCTGAAATAATTACGCAAGCTCTTGAAAAAAATGGAGAGTTTGTAACTCCCCTTGGAGTTTTAACAAAACGCCAAGATCAAAATAAAGGAATACTTTATAAAGGAGTGCTGCATTTATGAAAAAACAAATTGTCGTTTTCATTTCTGGTAATGGATCCAATATGGTCGCACTTGCTCAAGCAAGTCAACAAAAAGAGTATCCTGCTAAAATCGTTGCCGTTATTTGCGATAATCCCCATGCAAATGGTATTGAAAAAGCACAACATCATAACTTACCTGTTTATATTGTTGATCGCAAAAACTACAAAACGAAAGAAGAACATGAAGAAAATATTTTCACGATTTTAAATCAATACAAACCAGATTTTCTCTGCTTTGCGGGGTATATGCGCCTTATTTCATCGCGTTTTGTAAAACTTTATGAGGGACGAATTTTAAACATTCACCCTTCTCTTTTACCTTCATTTAAAGGTTTAAATACACATGAAAGAGTTTTACAAGCAGGTGTAAAAATCACAGGTTGCACTGTTCATCTTGTTACAGAAGACATGGATGCTGGAAAAATCCTCGCCCAAGCAGCCGTTCCAGTCTATCCTGATGATACCACTGAAAACTTAGCACAAAGAGTTCTTAAAGCAGAGCATAAGCTCTACCCTGAAGCTTTAAAAACATTTATTGAAGGAAAGAGAAAAATGGTCGATACGCAACAACAGCTCGTATCCTTTTGAGGATATCAGCAATCTACAATATTTCTCAACGCCATACGTATCTGATAACTATAATAAAAAAAACGATGAAATGTTGATAGAGGAAAGCCGACTTCTTCATAAATTTTTGCATCAAATGTGCAACTTTTTTGAATTTGAATTAAATTTCAAAATTTTTCTTTTTTATTCAGTTCTTTGACATTACCATAAATTCTATTGATCAAAATACTCTCGTATTTTCCCCTAAAAAATAAATGCGCCGTTTTTTTATTGTATTATGATGAAAGTGTTTCTTTAACTGTTATAGCTAACTGTTTGAGTGTAAAAGGTTTAGATAAAAAGCCAAAAACAGCATCTTGTGGAAGATTCTTAGCAAAAGCATCTTTTGCATATCCAGAAACGAAAAGAAATTTGATATCAGGATAGAGTTTACGAACTTCCTTCAATAAAGTAGGACCATCCATTTCTGGCATCACCACATCAGAAACAATAATATCAACAGCGCCCTTTTTTTCCTCAAGAATAGAAAGAGCTTCCACCCCGCTTGCCGCTTCTAAAACCGTATATCCTCTCATTTGAAGAGCCCTTACGCCCCCCATTCTGACCGCATCCTCATCTTCAACCAATAAAACAGTCGCAGATCCTGTTAGATCTATATTCTTATCTTTCTCTTCATCTTTTTCAATCTTTTGAGAAATGTTTTCTTTTATAAGGGGGATATAACGAGGCAGAAAAATATGAAATGTTGCTCCTTCTCCCACTTTACTATCACAATAAATATACCCACCGCTTTGCTTGATAATTCCATAAACCATTGATAAACCAAGGCCTGTTCCTTTTCCAACTTCTTTGGTTGTAAAAAATGGCTCAAACATTTTTTCTTGTATAGCGGCAGATATCCCAGTTCCTGTATCTGCAATAGTTAATTGCACATACTCACCAAGTGCTAAACCAAGATGATTAAATTCAGTACTTTGTTGTTTTGTAATATTGTTTGTCGCAATCGTAACAATCCCTCCATCGACCATGGCATCACGTGCATTAATAACCAAATTCATAATCACACGCTGAAAAGATGCTTGATCAACCTCAACGCTCCACAAATCTCTTCCATGGATAATTTTTAACTGAGTATTATTCCCCAAAAGTGGTAAAATAAGATTGCGAATGTCTGATAAAAATTCTGTAAAATCAACCTCTTCAAGTCGAAGTGTTTGCTTTCTAGAAAAAGCAAGCAATTGCTGTACAAGAGCAGCAGCACGATTAGCATTATTTTTAATATTGATCAGATCAGCATGAGCAGGATCAGAACTACGATGCGTATTTAAAAGAAGATCACATGACATTAAAATTGCGGTTAAAACATTATTAAAATCATGAGCAATACCACCAGCCAATTGTCCAACAGCTTGCATCTTCTGGCTTTGCACCATTTTATCTTCAAGCGTTTTTTGTTCTGTTGTTTCAATGACAGAGATAATAACTAAATCTTCTACCGAATCACTATGATAAGACGGCATAGACATAATATGAAGTCGTAAATGGCATTCTTCATTCTTTTCTAAAACAGTTTCCAGAGAAACAAAATAATTTTTATTAATCGCAATTTTTTGAAAGGCACGCTCTAACTGCCCATAATCACGACGAGAAATAACATCATAAAAATTGATAGTTTTATTCATACATCCTGTGAGTGATGAAAAAGCATTATTCATATGAACCAATTGCCCTTCCTGATCCACCACGGCTATTGCAAAAGGGCTAGCATCAAAATATTCTTCTAATATATTCGGTAGTTTTAATTGATCATTCTCTTGTTTTTCTATTTGTTGTGGAATGATCACAATGCGATAAATGGCTTCCTCCTCTAACAAAGAAGAAGCAGATATAAAACAATGGAATATTTTCTCACCAATCGTTTGCGAATTTAAACACAACGAAAAACTATAAGGTAAAGAATAACCTAAACTTTGATATCGATTGATTTGCAAACAAATATCATTCCATGAGATCTGCGCGCCAGCGCTCTCCAATAACGAATCAAAATGATATTGACCTACGGTAAAATTTGCTAAATCAATTGAAAACCATTCGGCAAAAACCGCATTCGCATAAAGAAGTGTACCTCGTGTATTAACGGACACAAAACTAACAGGTGCTTGGTCTAAATGATTAATCGCCTCTTGAAGGTTTGAGAAAAAAACTTCTTGGGTGTGTTGTAAATGCGAAATATCGCTAATGCGCCAAAATAAAAGCTTTTTTTTCTGTTTTGTAATTGGTTGAACAGAAATGTTATACCAAACAGATTTTTTTTGTGTAGAATCAGTAAAAATTGGTTGCTCTACTCTTAATTCTTCTTGTGCAGCAAAGTTATTACAGGCTGCAACTTTTAAGCGATAGGCAAGTGCCCCCGCTCCTGGAAGATCAGCAATAACCCTATAACAAGACCCCTCAGGCTTATAGGTCAGAATTTTTTGATAGTTTTGATTAGAATAATAAACAAAACCAGAAAGATCAGAGATTACAATTGCATCATCGCTCTTATTAAAGATGCTAAAATCAAAATCTTCATGCAACCATAATGCATGGTATCTTAAAATTCCCATCACACTTAAAATAACTGTTGCAACACCAATAATTGCTAGAATTAAAAGAAATGCCAACGTAGCCTTTTGTAAATAACCTTGTGGATAAAAAAAATCTAAAATGCCCACGATAAAGAAGAAAACGAAGATAAAAACAACACCCCAAATAGCAACTCTCCGATGAAAAGAAGATGCTGACTTTTCATTATTCTCAAAACCTTTATCCATCTCTCTCATTGCCTCAGATTATAGCTGTTTCTTATACTAAGGAATTCCTTTATATTCATTGTTATAAAATATATACTATGATATTATCCTTTTAAGAAAGCTCACTTAGTTAAAAAGTTTATTTCTTGTCTTGTAAGTGAACCTTTAAGGGTATGTGTGTTAATTTATCTCAATAAAAAATGATATTTCCATACCGAAATGGGAGAAATTTTATGGTTAGCTGGTTATCAGACCAAATAGGTGTATCTGCTGCAAACATAACGATAAGCTTTTTATTTTTTATAATAACAATCGCAGCTATTACCATAATTATCTTGTTTTTACGCCGTTTAAATACAGGAAGATTTAGTATTAATAGAAAAAAAACTCCATCACGATTAGCATTATGTGAAGCAATTTCTATAGATCGAGCACGCCGCCTTGTTTTAGTGCGTTGTGATAATAAAGAACATTTGCTTCTTATTGGCGGATTAACAGATGTGGTTGTAGAATCCGATATTGCCAGCATATCCAGAAGACAAGAGAGAGAAATACATACTCATCCTACCTCTTCCCTAACAGAAAGTAACAATACGCCAGATAAAACCTCTGCTTCTTTTACGAATCAGGCGGTAAAAGATTCAGCAATCACAGCCGAAATTGAAGGAAGGCAAGAACCATCTTTGTTTATTCCTACCTCCCCAAAATAAAATATATAGTTATCGCTACAAACTTCATTTGTTTATCATTGAAGTGGTTTTAATCATCGCGATAAACTTTTTCACGTCGTTCGTGACGTTCTTGTGCTTCCAACGACAAAACAGCAATTGGCCGAGCCTCAAGACGCTTGATACTAATGGGCTCGCCGGTTTCTTCACAAAAACCATATGTCCCATTATCAATGCGCTCTAAAGCAGCGTCTATTTTTGAAATAAGTTTTCTTTGACGATCACGAGCACGTAATTCAATTGTACGATCAGTTTCAGAAGATGCCCTATCGGTCAAATCGGGCTGTCCCACATTCTCTTCTTGCAAATTTTCTAAAGTCTCACGCGCTTCTTTTAAAATATCATTCTTCCAAGAAATCAATTTAGCACGAAAATACGCCTTTTGCCGCTCATTCATAAAAGGCTCATCTTCACTAGGGCGATATTGACGATCAATCTCTTCGCTCATGCAACAAAAAACCTCCACATATGCTCTGTGCGGTCTATATATTGTGCAATCCTTATTAACACAAGGGGAAAATATTTTTTTATCACAATCTACAAGTGTATCTAAATACGCTATTTGGTCTTGATTGCTTTTTTATCTAAATTAGACTCTCGATAAAAAATCATCAGAAAAATGATTTTTCTCGTTTATTAAAAAAACTCAAAAAGAAAAAAAATTAAATATTGTCGCCATCTTATCGCCACCTCATCATTGTACTAAAATGTAAATGAAGCAACGCATTATTTAACCCATACGAAAAAAATAAAATCTTTATAAAGGCAAAGTGTGATATCCACGTTTTAAATACATCAAGGCATCTTTTTCTTGACTACGGTTGATTGCAACAACTTCACCAATCAATACATAGTGGGTTGCGTGTTCGTGCCAACAAATCAAACGGCAATCAAAAGACGCTAAAGCGTCTGAAAGACTAGGCGCTCCCGTTTGCAAAGTTCCCCATTGTGCAAAATCAAAACGCTCATTTTGTGTAACATTGCAACGCCTTGAAAAGGCATCCGCTAATGGACGATGTTTGCCAGCCAAGCTATTAACACAAAAAATTCCATTCTCCATAAAAACATGATTCTTTAGATTATGGCGCATGAGACAAACAAGAAGTGTTGGAGGATTATCTGATAGAGAACAACAAGCCGAAACCGTTACTCCGCGCTTTCCTTTAATGCCATCTGTTGTCACAATATGCACAGCGCCTGCAAAATGGCTCATAGCATCTCGATATTCTTGCGAAGAAACGGTAATATTATCTTGAAGTTCAGGCATCAAACGTGTTTTATGATTCGACATATCTTTCACTTATCAAACTTTAAAATTTCAAGCGATCTTTCCATCAAAGAGATCTATATACATATTTTTTCTTTTCCGTCATAACACAAAAGATATTTGTGTATACACAGCGACATGATAAAAACAGCCAATCAAGGAGATTTTTATGCCCCATTCTTATCTCATTTCACCTTCACTCTTGGCTTCTGATTTTTCTAAACTTGGACAAGAAATATTAGATGTTATTGATGCTGGTGCAGATTGGCTCCATCTTGATATTATGGATGGGCACTTTGTTCCTAACATCACCTTTGGTCCTGAAATTATCAAAGCACTGCGCCCATTAACCAAAGCAGTCTTTGATGTCCACCTGATGATCAAACCTGTTGATCCTTATTTGGAAGCTTTTGCAAAAGCTGGCGCAGATATTATAACGATTCATGCTGAAGCAAGTCCCCATCTTCATCGTTCACTCCAAACAATCAAGGCAATGGGTAAAAAAGCAGGAATTGCACTTAATCCAAGCACCCCTGAACATGTCCTTGAATATTTGCTTGATCAATTAGATCTCATCCTCATCATGACAGTCAATCCCGGTTTTGGTGGACAAAACTTCATCCCAGAAATAAAAGACAAAATTAAGCGTGTTAAAAGCATGATTGCCAACCGCCCTATTGATCTTGAAGTTGATGGTGGTATTACCGTTGATACGATTGGAATAACTGCAAAAGCTGGTGCAAATGTATTTGTCGCAGGCTCTGCAATTTATAAAAACGGAAACAAAGAGCTTTACAAAACACGCATAAGTGCATTGCGCCAAGCCGCAATCCTCTCACAACAAGGAAAAAAATGATGATCCCACGTTATTCTCGCCCTGAAATGGTCGCAATTTGGTCTCCCGAAACGAAATATCGTATTTGGTTTGAAATTGAAGCCCATGCCTGTGATGCCCTAGCTGAATTGGGGATTATTCCGAAAGAAGCCGCCAAAGTTATTTGGGAAAAAGGAGCAGCCGCTAAATTTGATGTTAATCGCATTGATGAAATTGAAGCAATTACCAAACATGATGTTATCGCATTTCTAACCCATCTTGCTGAATTTATTGGACCAGAAGCACGTTTTATCCATCAAGGTATGACCTCATCTGATGTTCTCGATACAACACTAAGCATTCAATTGATGCGTGCGAGTGATATTTTACTCAAGGATATAGACCAACTTCTTAAAGCCTTAAAAAGACGTGCTTTTGAGCATAAAGAGACCATTACCATTGGACGCAGTCATGGCATTCATGCTGAACCAACAACATTTGGAGTCAAATTTGCTCTCGCATATGCTGAATTTTCCCGTTGTCGCAAACGTCTTCTTACAGCACGCGAAGAAATTTCTACTTGCGCAATTTCAGGTGCTGTAGGAACTTTTGCCAATATCGATCCACGCGTTGAAGAACATGTCGCAAAAGCCTTGGGGATGCGTGCTGAACCCGTTTCCACCCAAGTCATACCGCGGGATCGTCATGCGATGTTTTTTGCAACACTTGGTGTTATTGCATCCTCTATTGAAAGGTTAGCGATAGAAATACGCCATTTACAACGAACGGAAGTTCTTGAAGCAGAAGAGCACTTCTCACCGGGCCAAAAAGGGTCATCGGCAATGCCTCATAAACGTAATCCCGTTTTAACAGAAAATTTAACAGGATTAGCCCGTATGGTCCGTGCATTTGCACTCCCTGCTATGGAAAATGTCGCCCTTTGGCATGAACGTGATATTTCTCACTCATCTGTTGAGCGTTATATTGGTCCTGATGCAACGATTACACTTGATTTTGCTCTTTCTCGCCTCACATCTGTCATTGAGAATCTCATTGTCTATCCAGAAAATATGCAAAAAAATCTCAATAAATTCCGAGGACTTGTTCACTCACAACGGGTACTTTTAGCACTTACACAAGCAGGAATCAGTCGCGAAGATTCGTATCGGATTGTACAACGAAATGCGATGAAGGTTTGGGAACAAGGAAAAGACTTTTTAGAAGAACTGCTCCATGATCAAGAGGTTACCAATGCTTTAAGTGAAGCAGAGATTCGAGAAAAATTTGACCTTTCTTACCATACCAAACATATCAATACGATTTTTAAACGTGTTTTTGAACAACAATAAAGCGACATAGAAATCCTAAATCTTATTCTATTGACGATCAAAATCTATTGTAAAAAAGAAAACAACCCATGAAAGCAAATCAACTCGATATTCTTATTGTTCCAGGCTACAAAGGATCTGGTCCTGATCATTGGCAAACACGCTGGGAAAAAAAATTATCGACAGCCCGTCGCATAGAACAAGCCCATTGGTCAAAACCTGTTTGTGAAGATTGGGTTAATGCAGTTAAAACTGGCATAGCACAAGCGCAAAGACCTGTTATGATTATTGCTCATTCATTAGGCGTTCCTACCGCACTTCATGCAACTGTACAAAATACAGAAAAAATTTGTGGTGCTTTCTTTGTTGCACCTCCAGATGTCTCCAATGAAAAAATACGTCCCAAACATTTAATGACATTTGGCCCCTATCATCGTCAAAAATTGCCTTTTCCTTCCATTGTCATCGCCAGCCGCAACGATGAATTTTGTCAATTTTCCGTAGCAGAAAAAATTGCCAATGATTGGGGTGCACTCCTTGTTGATGCTGGCTATTCTGGCCACATTAACGCAGAATCTGGACACGGACCTTGGCCTGAAGGACTTATGGTCCTCTCTCACTTTCTTGCAAAAATTTAATCTAAAAGAGGGGATCTTTTTTTCATCGCCTCTGAAACTCCACCTTTGAATAGATGTATCATGACAAAAATTATAAAAGTATTATAGCAATATCATTGAGAATTTCTATCAATTAGGATAGTATCACTTATTAATGTTATTAAAACCTCTCAAGATAACCAGAGAAGCGTAATGAATCGTCGCCACCGTATTTATGAAGGCAAGGCCAAAATTTTATATGAAGGACCTGAACCAGGAACGTATATTCAATTTTTTAAAGATGATGCTACGGCCTTTAATGCAAAAAAACATGAAATTATTGATGGAAAAGGGGTTTTAAACAACCGAATTTCAGAACATATTTTTAGCCACCTTGGACGTTTGGGTATCCCAACACATTTTATCAAACGCATAAATATGCGCGAACAGCTTATTAAAGCAGTAGAAATCATTCCATTGGAAGTTGTTGTTCGAAATGTTGCGGCTGGCTCTCTTGCTAAGCGTTTAGGACTGGAAGAAGGAACCCCACTTCCACAATCTATCATCGAATTCTACTATAAAAATGATTCTCTTGATGATCCTATGGTAACAGAAGAACATATCACGGCTTTTGGGTGGGCAGTTCCGCAAGAGCTCGAAGATATCATGCAACTTTCAATTCGTATTAACGATTTTCTTTCTGGGCTTTTTGCCGGCGTAAACATCCAATTGGTTGATTTTAAAATGGAATTTGGCCGCCTGTGGGAAGATGAAACAATGCGCATTGTCCTTGCTGATGAAATTTCACCTGATTCTGCACGATTGTGGGATATGCAAACACGAGAAAAAATGGATAAAGATCGTTTTCGTCGCGATATGGGGGGGCTTATTAATGCCTATCAAGAGGTTGCCAAACGCCTTGGTATTATGAATGAAAATGAACCAATTCGACCAAGTGGTCCCGTCCTCGTAAAATAAAAACCTCGTCAAGATAAAAATAATATCATCTTTTATCAATACACCTCTTCAAGGAAGAGGTTCTTTTAAGAACAGGAAGTAAAAAATGAAAGCACGCATTACAGTTACTTTAAAGGAAAGCGTCCTTGATCCACAAGGAGAAGCAATTGTTGGTGCTTTAAAAAGTTTAGCCTTCGAAGGTATTCATTCTATTCGTCAAGGAAAAGTTTTTGACATTGTCCTTGATGATCAACCCTCTCGAACTGCAAAGAAAAAGCTTGAGCAGATGTGTGAAGAGTTACTCGCAAATACTGTCATTGAAAATTATACTATCGAACTTCTTTAAATGGAACGCTCATGAAAACTGCCATCATTCAATTTCCTGGATTAAATCGTGACCGAGATATGGTTGCAGCATTGCATCATATAACAGGAGTTGAGCCACTCAAAATTTGGCAAACAGAAACAACAATTCCAGATGTAGATGTTATTATTATTCCTGGTGGTTTTTCTTATGGTGACTATTTAAGATGTGGTGCTATCGGAGCGCGAACCCCCATTTTAAAAGCCGTTCGTGAAAAAGCACAAAAAGGTGTTACAATAATAGGCATTTGTAATGGATTTCAAATTTTGGCGGAAGCTGGATTGTTACCTGGAACTTTAATGCGTAATGCTTCCTTAAAATTTGTTTGCCGTGAAGTCAAACTTGAAGTCGTTAACGCCAAGACAAAATTTTCTCAATATTATTCTAAAGGACAAATTATTCGTTGTCCTGTTGCTCACCACGATGGAAATTATTTTGTTGATAATGAAACATTAAAACAGATGGAAGACAATGAACAAATTGTTTTTCGTTATGCAGAAAATACAAATCCTAATGGCTCGATAAAAGATATTGCTGGTATTGTTAATAAAGCTGGTAATATTCTTGGCATGATGCCCCATCCTGAAAACCTTATTGAACCCGCCCATGGAGGAATTGACGGTCGTTTACTTTTTCAAAGTGTTTTAGAATTGGTTAATGACTGATGCTACAAAAATCTTTCTTCTCTATAATTGTAAAAACAAGGATCTATATCATTTTTTACGTCACAAATTTATGAGCGAAGTTCTTTATAAACAACAATGGATATTATTCTCTAAACACATCATTATTTAAAATTGTTTTTGGTTTTTAAATCCACCCAACAAAACGAACAAAATCTTCAGCTTATGTTCTTATGAACATTTTTATTATTAAACTACATAGTTTTCCATAATCTAAGCTGCTAGATTAAAAAAATTAAAATGCTAAATTTCGATTAATTTGACGGATAAATACTCATGAATCCTTGCAATAACATCACGATTACCCCAGAGCTCATTGCACAACACGGCCTAAAAGAGGATGAATATCAACGTATCCTAACATTAATTGGTCGAGAACCAACATTTACTGAATTGGGAATTTTTTCTGCAATGTGGAACGAACATTGCTCCTATAAATCCTCTAAAAAATGGCTCAGAACGCTTCCAACAGAGGGAAAGTGCGTCATTCAAGGACCTGGTGAAAATGCTGGTGTTGTCGATATTGGTGAAGGTCAATGTGTTGTTTTTAAAATGGAAAGTCATAATCATCCTTCTTATATTGAACCTTATCAAGGAGCTGCAACAGGTGTTGGTGGTATTTTACGTGATGTCTTTACAATGGGCGCCCGTCCTGTTGCTGCTATGAATGCATTGCGTTTTGGTGCCCCTCAACACCCCCGCACACGCCATCTTGTTGCTGGTGTTGTTTCTGGAATTGGTGGTTATAGCAATTCTTTCGGTGTTCCAACGGTTGGTGGAGAGACTAATTTTGATGCGCGCTATAATGGTAATATCCTTGTTAACGCTTTTGTCGCTGGTATTGCAAAGACAGATGCTCTTTTTTATTCTAAAGCACAAGGTGTAGGACTCCCTGTGGTTTATCTTGGTGCAAAAACAGGGCGCGATGGTGTCGGTGGAGCCACAATGGCTTCTGCTGAATTTGATGATTCAATCAGTGAGAAACGTCCAACTGTTCAAGTTGGTGATCCTTTTACAGAAAAATGTCTTCTTGAAGCCTGTTTGGAGCTCATGGAGCTTGGCGCTGTGGTTGCTATTCAAGATATGGGGGCTGCAGGACTTACCTCTTCTGCTGTTGAAATGGGTGCCAAAGGAAATCTAGGAATACAGCTTAATCTCGATACCGTTCCGGTTCGTGAAGAAAACATGACAGCCTATGAAATGATGCTTTCTGAAAGTCAAGAGCGTATGCTCATGGTTCTTAAACCGGAGCTAGAAAAGCAAGCAGCAGCTATTTTTCATAAGTGGGGGCTCCATTTTTCTATCATTGGAAAAACAACCGATGATTTACGTTTCCGTGTATTTCATCAAGGAGAAGAAGTTGTCAATCTTCCGATCAAAGAACTTGGTGATGAAGCCCCTGTTTATGATCGTCCTTGGAGTGAACCTGCAAAAAAAACAGTCCTAAAAGCAGAAGACTTTAAAAAAGTTGAGAATCTTGGTGATGCACTTTTGTCCTTATTGAATTCTGCTGATCAAAGTTCAAAGCGATGGATTTATGAACAATATGATACTCTTATCCAAGGAAATAGCCTTATTTGTCCCGGAGGTGATGCAGGCGTTATCCGTATCAACAATCAGAGTAAACGTGCTCTTGCTTTTTCTTCTGATGTAACACCCCGCTATTGTGAAGCAGACCCTTATGAAGGAGGAAAGCAAGCTGTCGCAGAATGCTGGCGAAATATTAGCGCGACAGGTGCAACACCACTGGCTGCGACAGATAATCTCAATTTTGGGAATCCTGAGAAACCTGAAATTATGGGACAACTGGTTTTTGCAATTAAAGGCATCGGAGAAGCTTGCAGAAGCCTCGACTTTCCTATCGTTTCCGGTAATGTTTCTCTTTATAATGAAACAAATGGGAAAGCTATTCTTCCCACTCCCACAATTGCTGGTGTAGGCCTTCTGAGTGACTGGTCTAAAATGGTAACAATAAGTGGTATGCAAAATGGAGATAGTCTCATTTTAGTGGGAAATTGTGGCTCTCATTTAGGACAATCAATCTATGCCCGTGACATTTTAAATATTGATGCTGGTGCCCCTCCTCCCGTTGATTTGCAACTTGAGAAAAAGCATGGTCAATTTGTCCGAGATGTCATTCATAGCGGTTTTGTTCATGCTGCTCATGACATTTCTGATGGGGGATTAGCAATTGCACTAGCAGAAATGGTGATTAAAGCAAGAAAAGGAATCAAGGTAAAACTAAGCCATAAATCGCCTCACCATGCGGAACTTTTTGGAGAAGACCAAGGACGTTATCTTTTAGCCGTTAAACCTGATGCACTCAACAGTCTTAAAGAGCATGCACAAACCCATGACGTTTCGATAATAGAGCTAGGCCAAGTTAAAGGAGATTCGCTTGATATAGAGGGGATATTCACACTTTCGATAGACACGCTTACACAAGCCTATGAGAACTGGTTTTCACAATTTATGGGTGAAGCGTAAAAAATCTATTCTTTTAAAAAAGCTCTTACAAAAAAATGAACAACATAGGAGAATAATGATGGCAATGAGTGCCCATGCAATTGAAACACTTATTCGTGAAGGTATTCCCGATGCTACTGTAATAATTCGTGATCTTGCTGGCGATGGTGAACATTATGCTGCAGAAGTTATTTCTGAAAGTTTTCGTGGTAAAACCCGTGTTCAGCAACATAAAATGGTCTATGATGCCCTTAAAGGTAATATGGGAAATGACCTTCACGCCTTAATGTTGCAAACGAATATTCCTAAATAAACTAAATTTCTTCTTGCATTCATTCATTCAATACGATTAAAAATAGTATAAAGATCATTACACACTTATACAAATCTGAGATATCGAGGGATAAAAATGACCACTGTTCATGATTTTATTGACAACGAAATTAAAACAAATGACGTCATTTTATTCATGAAGGGGACGCCTGACGCTCCACAATGCGGATTTTCAGGACAAGTTGTTCAAATCCTCAACTATTTAGGATTGGATTATAAAGGAATTAATATTTTGACTTCTGACGAGTTGCGTCAAGGGATCAAAGATTACTCAAATTGGCCAACGATTCCACAGCTTTATATTAAAGGGGAATTCGTAGGAGGCTGTGATATTGTTAAAGAAATGTTTCAAAACAATGAGTTACAACAACTTTTGAAAGAAAAAAATATTCCCTGTAATCAATCATAGGTATCTTTCATTTTATTCAGACTCTAAAAAAAGAACTGTTTTTAGACGAAATTTTTATTTCAAGGATGCCGTATGTCATATTTAGTTGATGAACAGACGCACAGTGATGCGATTAGGAAAAAAATTGGCTATAAAGAATTTGTTATTCTTATTGCTTCACTTATGGCTATTAACGCTATAGCTGTAGACATTATGTTACCGGCTATGCCTAATATTTTGGAAGGCTTAAATGTTCTCAACGAAAATGATCAACATTATATCATTTCGAGTTATCTTATTAGTTATGGTATTGCCCAGATATTTTTTGGCCCAATAAGCGATCGCTATGGACGACGCAAGCTTATACTTATCGGGCTTGCTTTTTATTCATTTACGGCGATTGGCTGCGCCTTTGTAACTGATTTTTCTCTCTTACTTGTTTTGCGCATTTTGCAAGGTATTGGAGGCGCAGCTATGCGCGTTCTTACAGTTTCTGTTGTACGTGATCTCTACAGTGGTCGAAAAATGGCAGAAGTCATGTCTATTGTTATGATGGTTTTTCTTGTTGCCCCAATGGTTGGCCCCGCAGCAGGGCAGATCATTTTACTGCTCGGACACTGGCAATTTATTTTTGTGTTCATGGCGCTGGTTGGTTTTGGGTTGATAATTTGGATATTATTTCGCTTACCTGAAACACTTCACGAGCAACGCCCTCTTTCTTTTTCTTCCATAAAACACAATTTATGGGTTGTTATGACAAATCGTACAACACTTTGCTACACACTCGCAGCGTCCATCATTTTAGGTTGTATTTTTATTGCTGTTAATACATCACAACAAACCTATGAAGGAATTTATAATTTAGGTTTTTGGTTTCCAGTAGCATTTGCTATTGGTGCTGCATTTCAAGCTTTCTCATCATTCATGAATTCTAAACTTGTCGGACGTCTTGGAATGCGACGTATTGCACATACGATGCTTTTGCTCTTTTGTGCCACTTCATGCATTTGGCTTATTGGCTCCATTTTAGCAAATGGTGTTCTTCCTTTTCCTTTTTATATGGTATTATATTGTATATTAATGTTTGCCTGCGGTGGTCTTATGGCTAATTTCAATACTCTCGCTCTCGAATCCGTAGGCGAGATTGCTGGTACAGCTTCTTCTGTATCTGGCTTTCTTCAAACTTCTATCGGTGCAGGATTGAGCTTTTTTATTGCCCAACAATTTGATGAAACAACTATCCCAAACTCAGCAGGATTTTTCTTTCTCAGTCTTGTTGCCATCCTTCTTGTCTTATGGGCTGAACGTGGTCATCTCTTTAGGCAATATCACCATAATCCTAACGAATAAATATGCTTAAGAGAAGATTAGTACCATTTCTCTTAATAAACAAAGCTATGCTTATTAAACAAAATGGAATGTTTTCAAATAAAATACTCTTGTATTATTCATCCATATATTTTTTAAGATACACTTCTTAAAGTATCAAGATATTGATTTATAATGATAATTTATCGTTATTCATATTAAATTAGAGATCCGAATCCCGTAAGATTCTCTCATTTCAAATTTGTTTATCTTGAATCCATCAAAACCATTCTCTTACACGTCAAAAGTGGTGCTGGTGTGTGGGTAAAATTGTATAAGAAGAGACTAAAAATAGCTCTTATGAACCGTTTTAAGTTCCAAGGTTTGGTAGCAAAAATTCTAAAGCTAGAAAATAGTGTGATGTTGCCTGCTTTGCTCCTTCACAAGCGTAAAAACGCAGGGGCTCAATGGATTTATCGGTATACTATTCACAGGTGTCGCTGCGAAATGGGATTGAGAGCGTTGCGAGATGTTTTTTTTTAAACAAGCGTGTGAATGGTTCTCTGTTTTTTTCTAAGGACGTGCCCCCATTAAAAACACAATAAACAAAAGCGTGAGACAATAGGTAATCTCCATTATTAAAAAAATATTGCTCTGGATGCTTTTGAAAGCCGGAAAACCGAATTAAAAGGTGATGATAAAAATAATCATTGTTTTTTACTATTATGCTTTCATATTCTTTCCAAATTAGCTTGCCTCTCCGTCTCGGAGATTACACAAACAGACATACGCAATACACTTACCCTTATTTAGATACAAAAACATCAAATCACTTCACAACAGTACTCATGAATAATGTAATGGTAAAACAATAAAGTGTATAAAAATGGTTCCGATCATCCTCACACTTATAAAGCGTATAAACCTTTTGCGTCTATTTAAGTTTTTAGTGTTACGATAGTTTTTGGGACTTTAAATAATGCATAAAAGACACTTTTAATGCTTTTCTTTATAATTTGTTATTTATACACTAATCTGCTTGTGATGTGCAAATACATCACTTTGTTTATTTCAACATGAACAAAGTTGAAATAAGTCAACAATAAAGCATTTCATTTAATATAAATAATATTTTAATTATTCTTATAACTCAATTAGTTATCGTATAGCAAAAACACGTAGCATTTTACGCTTTTATAGGCTTGGCATAAAAGCGTTCTATCCTTTAATTGATAAATTTACCCGATTTTGGAAATCCTTTTGGTACCAGACGCCCAACACCCGCACGTGTTCCCATCCATTCAATGAGATCATCCGCTTGACGGTTAAAGATTCGTTCAGCGCTATCTTGCCAACTTAAGCCTTCTGATAAATTAAAAGTCTTGGCATCAATAATGCCACCCTCTTTGTAACGTTGTAGGCGAACCCCTTTACCACGATTCATTTCTGGTATTTGTTCAATAGAAAAAATAAGCATTTTGCGGTTTTCACCAACCACGGCAACATGATCACCATTGACCGGAACACAAAGCTTGACCTCATCAGAAGATTTTACATTCATCACTTGTTTTCCTTTTCGTGTATTCGCAATTACTTCTGAAGCAGGAACGATAAAGCCATTACCTTGAGATGAAACCAGGAGCAATTTTTCTTCTGCATGATGCACAAAAGCTGTAAGAACATCATGCTCATCATCCATATCCACTAAAAGACGAATAGGTTCACCATGTCCCCGCCCTCCAGGTAAGCTATTTGCACTAAGTGCGAAAAACTTTCCCCCAGTACTTATTAGCACAATCTTATCGGTCGTAAATGCGGGAAATGCTAACTTTAAACTATCTCCTTCTTTAAAAGATAGCGCTTTGTAATCGTTCAAATGTCCCTTCAAAGCACGCATCCACCCCTTTTCAGAAATAACAATAGTAACCGGTTCTTTTTCGATCATTGCTTGTTGAATATCGTCAAGATCATGTCTTGGTGCTTCTTCAAATGTTGTCCGTCTTTTTCCTAAGAGTGTTTCAGGACCAAATGTATTTCGAACTTTTTTGATCTCTTCTGAAATGATTTTCCATTGTTTTGTAGGAGAGGATAACAAATTCTGTAGTTTTTCTTTTTCACCCTTAAGCATTTCAAATTCCTTACGAATTTCAAATTCTTCAAGCTTTCGTAAAGAACGCAAGCGCATATTAAGAATAGCTTCCGCTTGATTTTCTGTTAATTCAAAACGATTAATCAGCTTGCTTTTCGGATCATTCTCTTCACGAATAATCTGAATGACCTCATCAAGATTCAAATAAGCAATAAGATAGCCATGAAGAATTTCCAATCGGGCATCAATTTGATCAAGCCGATAATGAGAACGTCGAATAAGCACTTCTTGACGATGTTCAAGCCATTGCTGCAAACTTTCTCGCAACGAGAGAACATTGGGTATTTTTCCCAAAGATAAAACATTAAGATTAAGAGGAAATCGTACTTCAAAATCAGTCAATTTAAAAAGGGATTCCATAAGAAGTTCAGGATCAACCGACCGATTTTTGGGAACAAGCACAATGCGGATATCTTCTGCTGATTCATCTTGAATATCCTCAAGCATTGGTAAACGTCGTGCAAGCAATAATTCTGCCGTTTTTTCAATAAGGCGTGACTTTTGAACTTGGTAGGGAATTTCAGTCACAACAATCACATAAGAACCTCGGCTACCAGTTTCCTGATGCCAACGTGAACGCAATCGAAAGAAACCCCGCCCGATACGATAAGATTCCTCAATACTCTTTTTAGGTTCAACCAAAATACCACCGGTTGGAAAATCAGGTCCCAGCACAAATTGATTTAAATCCTCATCACGCGTATCGGGGTGTGCAATCAAATGCAGCGCCGCATCACAGAGCTCAGAAACATTGTGAGGAGGAATAGACGTTGCCATACCAACAGCAATACCTGAAGAACCATTGGCTAAAAGATTAGGAAAAGCCCCTGGTAGCACAACAGGCTCTTCATCTTCTTCATTATAGGTCAAACGAAAATCAATAGCATTTTCATTAATTCCCTCAAGCAACAATGCAGCTACTTCAGTCATGCGTGCTTCCGTATAACGCATAGCCGCAGCATTATCACCATCAATATTGCCAAAATTGCCTTGTCCATCAACCAACGGATAACGAACCGCAAAGCTTTGAGCCAAACGCACCAAAGCATCATAAATAGATGCATCCCCATGAGGATGAAACTTTCCCATGACATCACCGACAATCCGTGCACATTTTGCATAAGAATGTCCAGGATTCAGTTTGAGAAGACGCATCGCATGAACAATCCGCCGATGCACAGGTTTCAATCCATCACGCACATCAGGCAATGCACGATGCGTAATCGTAGAAAGTGCATAAGCCAAATAACGTTCTTGTAAAGCAGATCGTAATTCTATTGGTTCAATATGTTCTTTATCAAAAGGTAAATTCATTTTATCAGACATAGTATTAGAATAACAATTCCCACAATAATAAGAAATTATTTTGTAGGATTTATTTCATGAAAACTTTTATGAGTCTAATTTTTTATTAAAAGTCAACGATATAAAAATAAACATTGCAATTAAAACATGAACAGAAAATTATATCAATTTGAAAAACTTATACATGTTTTTCCCCTTTTCCTAAACGATATATGAAAACATTTCATGCATTATCAAAAGCTTCTTTCAATATCCTCTTTAAGGGATAAAAATAAAATATTTTCATTGTTAAGGAAAGCAAAAAGCATTTCAAAATAAATAAAAATCTAAAAAAATGCCATTATTTAGTTGATATGTCTAAGAAAAATGCAAGCATGACATAACTTTTTAAAGCGATATGAAATAAATTTTCCTAGTTTTTCTAAAATTGAATCTATAGGATAAAAAAGTGCAGTATTCCCATAAAAACGAAAAGACATTTTTTCTTTTATGACATTGTAAAAACTTTAATAAATTATAACTAATATATTGATATATAAAGATATTTTATAACTTAAACGAGACTTCTAAATATTATAAAGTTTTTTCATTTCCAATTTATTCATGATAACTCAATCATTATCATTTTCTTGCTTATCAAAAGATAAGAGCGACTATCCAAGCAAGAAATAAAAATACTGAAACCATTTGCATACAAAAATTTTCAGAAACATTAAAACCTAGAAGGCAGAATGACGGCTTACCCTTTTATTTAATAAAGATTATGCTAAATAATGGCTCTTATAGCAGTCATGAGTTAAGCTATATCCTTCACGAGTAAACATCGTAAAATGAGAGCAACTGCATTGTGAGGCATTTTTTTAGAAACCATGCCTCTTGAAGCATTAACAACAATAGCATTCTTTTTCCTCTCTAAATCCAGCACCTATGCCCTTTAGAATCATCAAAGAGACGCATCAAAACTCACGCTACGGAAAAGGGACGATAACAATTCATCAATCAATTTTATGAATTGTTTTTTTGAGGAGGAGCAATGCGAATTCCTAAATCACGTAATTGTGTAGACGAAACATCAGACGGCGCACTCATCAAAAGATCAAGCGCCTGTTGATTCATAGGAAATAAAGCAACTTCACGTAAATTTTTAACACCTTGCAATAGCATAATGATGCGATCTATTCCTGCAGCCATACCACCATGGGGGGGAGCCCCATAATGGAATGCGCGATAAAGAGCACCAAAACGATCTTGCACAACGTCCTTAGAAAGCCCTACAAGTTCAAAAACTTTAAGCATCATTTCTGGTAAGTGATTACGAATCCCACCAGATGCAATCTCATAACCATTACAAACAAGATCATACTGAAAAGCTTTAAGCGTAAGAGGATCTTGACACTCAAGAGCATTTTCCCCTCCTTGTGGCATGGAAAAAGGATTATGGGAAAAATCAATCTTTTTTTCATCTTCATTCCATTCAAAAAATGGAAAATCAACAATCCACGCTAAAGAAAAACTCTCTCTATCGACAAGGTTTAATTCTTCCCCTATCCGTATACGGGCTGCTCCAGCAAAAGATGCAAATTTCTTTGGATCTCCTGCGACAAAAAAACAAGCATCACCACTTTCAAGGCCAAGTTGTATACGAATTTCTTCAGTTCTCTGCTCACCGAGATTTTTGGCAATAGGCCCTGCTCCTTCAAACTTTCCTTCTTCTTCGCGCCAGAAAATATACCCGAGCCCTGGTTGCCCCTCGCCTTGTGCCCATCCATTCATCCGATCACAAAAAGCACGGCTTCCACCTGTTTTAGCCGGAATAGCCCATACTTGCGCATTCTTATCATTTGCTAAAATCTGAGCAAAAACTTTGAAACCAGAATTATTAAAATGCTGAGAAACATCCTCCATAATGATCGGATTGCGTAAATCAGGTTTATCAGAACCGTATTTACGCATTGCTTCATCATAAGGAATGCGAGGAAAGTTTTGTGTTACCTTTTTTCCATCTGCAAATTCTTCAAAAATAGAACGCATAATGGGTTCCATCGTTGCTAAAACATCTTCTTGTTCAACAAAACTCATTTCAACATCTAATTGATAAAACTCACCAGCAAAACGGTCGGCCCGTGGATCTTCATCTCTAAAACATGGCGCAATTTGAAAATAACGATCAAAGCCTGACATCATCAACAACTGTTTATATTGCTGTGGCGCTTGCGGTAGTGCATAAAATTTTCCCTGATGGACACGACTTGGAACCAAAAAATCACGCGCCCCTTCTGGTGATGAGGCTGTCAAAAGCGGTGTTGTAAATTCCGTAAAACCATTATTTTGCATAGCCCGTCTCATAGCCGCAATAATTTCAGTCCGACGCATGATATTTTTGTGCATCGTTTCTCGACGCAAATCAAGAAAACGATATTTTAATCGAATATCTTCTGGATAATCAGGCTCACCAAAAACTGGTAAAGGAAGCTCTTCAGATTTTGAAAGAATTTCGACCTCTTGTGCAAAAATCTCAATCTCACCTGTTGGAAGCGTTGCATTAATAACCTCATCAGAACGTGCACACACCTCTCCATCCACACGAATAACCCATTCAGAACGCACTTTTTCAATAACTTTAAAAGCTGGTGAAGCAGGGTCCGCAACAATTTGTGTGATTCCAAAATGATCACGCAAATCCACAAAAAGAATTCCTCCATGATCACGAACACGATGAACCCATCCCGAAAGACGAACTTGTGTTCCTACATCACATCTACGAAGAGCCGCACAATGATGACTGCGATAACGGTGCATGTTTTTTTGCCTTTGATTATAATATTCACATGCGCTACAAACGCTTTTTAATCACCATTTGTCAAGATATTAAGAATAAAAACGCGAAAATAAAGTCAATATAAAGAAAAAAATCAATTTATCGAATTATAATAAAATGATGAATCTTATTACACAAACAACAGATCTTGAAATTGCACTTAACGCTCTCAGCACCTCTGATTTTGTAACAGTCGATACTGAATTTATCCGCGAAACAACTTTTTGGCCTCAACTGTGTTTAATCCAGCTTGCATCACCAGATGTTACCGTTCTGATTGATCCCATAGCACCAGATATTGATTTAAAACCGTTTTTTGATCTTATGATCGATAAAAAAATTGTCAAAGTTTTTCACTCCGCTCGCCAAGATATTGAAACAATTTATTATCTTGGAGGCGTTATTCCTTCCCCTCTCTTTGACACACAAGTAGCAGGATCAATTTGCGGATTTGGTGATTCTATCTCCTATGATCAAATTGTACAGCGCTGCACGGGGCATCATCTTGATAAATCCTCCCGTTTTACAGATTGGAGCTGTCGCCCGCTGTCTGAAAAACAACTGCTCTATGCCCTTGCTGATGTCACTTATCTAAGAGATGTTTATCTCCTCTTGAAAAAAAGGTTAGAAAAAGATCAACGGACTCATTGGATGGATGACGAAATAAAAATCCTTTTAAATCCTAAAACCTATGATATGCCAGAAGATGAAGCATGGAAAAAAGTGAAAGGAAAAGTTAAAAAACCGCGTGAACTTGCTGTATTACAAAAGATAGCAGCGTGGCGTGAACGTGAAGCACGAAAACACAATATGCCCCGTCGCCATATCATGAAAGATGAATGTCTTATCGAAATAGCAACCCAACAACCAAAAGATGAAGCTGCGTTAAAACGGTTGCGCGGTCTTAGTAAAAATTGGGATAAACGCTCAATCGCATCATCATTAATTAAGGCTGTCCACGAAGGCTTAGAGGTCGATCTTTCTACTTTACCCCCTATTCCTAAACATAACCCAATCAATGACACAACAGCCGCGGCTATTGATCTGCTCAAAGTACTCTTAAAACTTGTTGCAAACGAAAACGGCATTGCCCCTAAAATGATTGCAACATCTAATGATTTAGAAAAAATTGCTAATGGAGGAATAAAGAAAAATATTCCTGCTATGAATGGCTGGCGCTATGAAATATTTGGTCAAAAAGCTGAACAACTTCTAAAAGGCCAGATAGGATTTTACTTTAACGATGGAAAAATAAGCACAAAACAGTTTTAATTCATATTTTTAATATTCTGAGATTTCCATAGAGTCTCTCAAGAGAGGTTTATTTTGTGTCAAAATGAATGAAAAAACAGAAAAGAAAGGCTTTACAACCTCTCCCCATTAAACTCATTTTATTTGAAATAATATAGAAAAAATCTTTGAGTAAGTTTAAAATATTCTCATTTTTAAAAATCCATTACGCTCTGTATCAAAATCAATTGGTATGCGCTTATAAGCCATCCATAAATATGGTCTTAAAGTATGAGACGAACAAAATCCTTATCGAAATTGCAATATAATCATTAAAAATGAACGAGCATAGAAACGAAAATACCGAACCTCTTCAAATCTGAAACACGAATAAATTAGGAGGAAAAATCAAGAAATTTCAAAATCAAGAGGTTGTTTTATGATTTTTGATAATTTCTTTAACCGTCCAAGAGGGCGTTCTCCCAATAAACCAGCGTAATTTTTCGGGATTTTCAAAACAATATGGTCTACTTTTTTATGCCATAATAAATGAGGCAAGATTCCTGCAACAGAAGCGCTAAAAAGATGAGCAATACGCATGGTTTCACCAAGAATACGTGCTTTCTCAATGAGATTTTGCGTTGCTAATTGAAAAATGGGCAGAGATTCTTTATCAACCAGTAAACTCGTATTACGAAAAAAAACAGCTAGTGCCGCATAAAGACGCCCCTCGTGAGAAATTCCTGGATAAGACCCTAATGCTATCTGATTTGCCGCCTCATTACCTCGATAATCTGGGTGTATACGCCAACCAATATCGGCAAGAAGACAAGCCGCTTGACGATAACGGCATTCATTTTCAGTTTCTGAAATACCAAAAACTTCAAAGGCTTTCGTTGTAAAGTCAATAAGTTCTTCTGCCTGTTTTGGTGAGCGCGCCCGTAAAATAGCCATTTCTGTGCACGCCGCAATGAGAGGGTCTGAAGATCGAACCGCTTGGGACAAACGTGAATAAAGAAAACCTTCACGAACGCCAGCACCAGAAAAGATTATTTTTTCAAACTCCATACACTGAATGAGTTCGATCAGAACAATTGCCCCATAGGATAAAAGCTTCCGACGATTTTGTGAAACCGCTGCAATCCCTTTCATATTATCAATGTCGCCACTTGCGACAAGACGCAAAAAGTTCTCCATTTCCACGGCATCAACTTCATAGCCATGCATAACAGGGAGCCGATAGTGTTTCATTGCCATATGGAGTTTTGCCAAATTACGCCATGTCCCCCCTACGGCATAAAAATAACGTGCCCGACCTTTACGCGTACGTGCAACAGAAGATTTATAAAATTGCTCATGCACAATTTTTGCGGCCACACTACTATCATTATTCGACATATAATGTAGCCGTAAACCACCTAATGGAAGCGTTATCCCTTCACCGACATCAGAATGATCAATATCAATTAACTCGAGACTTCCACCACCAAGATCCCCAGAAAGACCTTTTGGTTGATAAAAAGTAGAGACAACTCCATAGGCCGAATACATCGCTTCTTCACTTCCTGAAAGAAGATATATTTTATTTTGTAAAACATTTTCAGCACTTTGAATAAATTCTAATCCATTTTTTGCATCTCGTGCTGCTGCCGTTGCTAAAGTATAGACCTTATCGGCCCCAATCTGTCGACAAAGCGTACGAAAGCGTTCTAGTGTTTGCAATGCCATTTTCACCGAATTTTCTTCTAAAAATCCCGTTTTTGCCACACCATGACCAAGGCCACAAAGAACCTTTTCATTAAACAAAACCGTCGGTGAGCGAACAAGTCCCTCATAAATAACCAGTCGAACAGAATTTGATCCAATGTCAATCACAGCAACAGGCTTGCGCCCTTTTAGCCGACCTTGAGCACCTCTATATGTCATTGGACTTCAGTCTTTATACATTTCAGCTTGTTGCCGATGCAATGCAACTAAGCGCGAAATCGAAGATTCAAAAGAACTCATTTCTCCCCGCAAAATCTGTATTGGCCATAAAATACTCCTGCGCATTAAACGGGCTTTCACCTCTCTGCGGTGTGATACGTTTCGATGTTCCGTTTTTGAGTATAGCAAAGCTTTGTTGATTATCAATGAGATTAGCCACCATAATTTGTAAAAGAATCTGCTGTCGTACCATTTTATTAAAAACTGGAACCAATATTTCAATTCGGTAGTCTAGATTACGAGGCATCATATCAGCAGAGCCGAAGTAAACAAGGGCATTTTCATTAGGCAAATCTTGACCATTCCCAAAACAAAAAATGCGGCTATGTTCAAGAAAACGCCCTACGATTGATTTTACACGAATATTATCCGAAATTCCTGGAATACGAGGACGTAAACAACATATCCCCCGCACGATCAAATCAATCTGTACCCCTGCTTGACTCGCATGATATAAAGCATCAATAATTTCAGGATCAACCAATGCGTTTACTTTCATCCAAATAGCAGCACATTTTCCTTGTTGTGCATGAACAATTTCACCTTTAATATGCTCTAAAATACGACCACGCAATGTTAAGGGTGAAAAAGCAATTTTCATTACCTCATTTGGGCGCTCATATTGCCCAATATAATTAAATAATAATGCAACATCATGAGCGATATCATTATCCGTGGAAAAAAAAGATAGATCCGTATAAGTTTTAGCGTTAACGGGATGATAATTTCCAGTTCCAAGATGAACATAAGAACAAAGATGTTTTCCTTCACGTCTTATAACCAGCGACATCTTGGCATGTGTCTTTAAGGCAATAAAACCAAAAATAACTTGAACGCCAGCACATTCGAGATCTCGTGCCCAACGAATATTGGCTTCCTCATCAAAACGTGCTTTAACCTCTACCAAAGCAGTCACAGACTTTCCTTGTTTAGCAGCTTCAATCAGAGCGCTAACAATGGGACTATCATTTGATGTCCGATAAAGAGTTTGTTTGATTTCTATAACATCAGGATCGCAGGCAGCTTGACGTAAAAATTGAACAACAATATCAAATGTTTCATAAGGGTGATGGATCACAATATCATTTTCACGAATAGCTGCAAAACAATCCCCATTATGTTTACGAATAGATTCTGGAACACGAGAAACATAAGGAGTAAACTTGAGATCATCACGAGGAATCGTAATAATCTCTGAGACCATATTAAGCGCTAAATATCCATCAAGAACATTAAGACAATTATCAGGAACAGCAAGACAACTTGCGATAAATTGACGCAAGTTTTCTGGCATTTTTGTGTCAAACTCAATTCGGATAACCTGCCCACGTCTTCGCCTTTTAAGAGCCGTTTCAAAAAAGTGAACAAGATCTTCAGCTTCTTCTTCTACTTCAATATCACTATCCCTAATCACTCTAAATGTACCAATTCCATTAACCTTATAGTGAGGAAATAGATATTTGATAAATAAGCAAATAACATCTTCAGATGCAATAAAACGAAAATGATTACCCTTTTGGGGAAGAAGAATAAAACGCCTCAAAAGCATTGAAAGTGGCAATAACATTGTACATGAGTGTTGATCCGCCCCTCCAGACAATTGAAGCGCAAGAGATAATCCTAAATTAGGAATAAAGGGAAAAGGCTGTATAGAATCAACAGGCAAAGGTTTGAGAACAGGAAAGATTTTCTCAAGAAAATATTTTTCAAGCCATGATTTTTCAATTTCTGACAGATCATCAGAACAAATAATTTCAATATTATTCTTTTTAAATTCTTCACGTAAAATATTCAATTCCTGTAGTTGGAGAGCCTGCAACTTTGAAGTCTCAGCTAACACAATATCAAGCTGCTCTTGTGGCGTATGCCCATCTGCACTGCACGTTGTAACATGAGCACGAACTTGAGCCGCAAGACCAGCGACACGAACCATAAAAAATTCATCAAGATTTGTCGCTGAAATCGAAAGAAATTGTAGCCGCTCTAATAAAGGATGTTTCGGATTAGCAGCTTCCATCAAAACACGATTATTAAATTGTAACCATGAAAACTCTCGATTAATAAACCGCGCCGGATTTTTCATTGTTAAACCCGATATAGAAATTTTATCTGCCACCCTCTGTTCCATATATTCTCATTAATCTTCTTTTATGCTTTTAAAAAGCCTTTAGGAAATATCTCACATAATATTTTATAATATGTTATCATCATACGAACACATTAATGCTTAATTTTTCTCATCATGTTAGCATTTGATATTTAAAAATACTTAAAATTCACTCCATGCGCAAAGCGCTAAAAGTATGATAACTATTCTAATATAGCATAAAATAGGGGAAATTTATCTTAAAAAGCATCTTGCATTATTACAAGCTTTATTACAAACTCATACTTGTAAAATAGAAGAACTTCATCATGCCTAATGAAATAATTTATTCTGGAGTTTGCACACCATGGCTGATCACAATATTCCCCATTTCCAAAATGACCTTGGATGTAAGACAATCGAAATTGGTGTAAAAGAATTTATGTGTGTGGGCGCTACACAACCATTCGATCATCCCCATATCTTCATCGACATGGGAGCAGCTGATGAGAAAGTCTGCCCTTATTGCTCAACACTTTATCGTTATGTTCCCTCACTCTCGTACAATCAAACAAACCCTATAGGATGTTTATACCAACCAGACAAGCAATTATAATGGGTTCTTTAGGCTTTTCTAATACCCTTTTAATTCTGCTTGTTTAATATGAAATCATTTGTGGACCCATCACCTATTATCGTTGGAGGAGGAATTGCTGGTTTAAGTACTGCTTTAGCGCTTGCTCATAAAGGAATCGCGAGTACCATTATTGAAAAGTGTAAGCAACTTGAAACTGTAGGCGCTGGTATTCAACTGACTCCAAATGCAACATCTATTCTCGCACGCTGGGGACTTCTTAATAAACTTACTGAAGCTGCAATAATTCCTCATTTTCTTGAGTTAAAAGATGGCGTATCTTTTAAAATACGTCTACGTGCTCATCTTATTAATCTAACAGAAAAATATTGGAAAAGCCCTTATATAACAATTCATCGTGCGGCTTTACAAAAAACTTTATACAACGCCGTGATTGAAAATTCTTTGATCAAATACAAAGCAGGTGAAACGATTGTCTCTTCTAGTCAATCTGCAACCGACATTAAAATAACAACAATCAAAACAGATACAGGAACAGAACAGCTTTATGCAACGCCCCTCCTGGTCGGGTGTGATGGCGTTTGGTCAACATTACGGCAACAATCTCCTTTTCATGAAAAAGCAACTTTTAGTGGCTTTATTGCTTGGCGTGCAACAACAGCATTTGATAATCTTCCTCAAAACTTTCGTTCTTCGTTGCAAAATATGAAGACAATCACAGCTTGGATGGGACCCAATAATCATCTTGTTGTCTATCCCATTCAAGCATCAGAAAAAATTTTTAATTTTGTTGCCATCACAAATGGAGAAAATTCAAAAGAAGGATGGGCCCATAAAGGCGATAAAGAAAAACTCAAAGCTCTTTTTAAGGGCTGGAATTCAAAAATCTTACAAATCTTTGATCATATTGATGAATGGAGATATTGGCCACTCTTTCACATGAAACAAAATCGCTTTGTAGGCTTAGAGAGACAAGTATTTGTTGGCGATTGTGCACATGCAGCTCTACCTTTTGCAGCGCAAGGTGCTGCTATGGCAATCGAAGACTCTGCCACATTAGCAGAAGTTCTTTCCTTGAAAGATCTTTCATTAACGAAAGCTCTTTCGCTTTACGAAACAACACGTATCCCCCGTATTGAAGCAGTAAAAAAACGCGGAGATTTCAACAAATTCGTTTATCATGCAACCGGCCCCATAGCAATAGCCCGTAATTTCATGATGAAAATTCGTACATCAGAGAGTATAATGTCAAATCTCAATTGGCTTTATATGTATGATGCGATGAATTCCATAAAAAATCATAATAAAAACTTATAAAATTCTTCTAATCCTTTGAATATTATTAAGGAAAAAGATTTTTGGGCTTTATGACACTAAAAGTTCATCATCATGTATATCAAATAACAAAAAGATCTTTCGAAATCACCTTTCCGATTTTAAAAGATAGTTTCTAGCTCTCTAAAAAAATACCACTTAAAATCAGTACCATTCTTTAACTCAATTCAACATCAACAACACCCTGAATCAACTTCATAGCATTGGCGACATGTGAATTTACCTTATATCGCTTGGGAAGTGCAATTTCGACTTCTCGTAATCCATCTTCCTGAATTAAGATAATCCCGACCTCTCCATTTCCTCCAAGGTTTAAATTTTGTTCAATTTGTGGAAGCATATCAACAGTTTTTATAAAGAGACGCATCATTTTATGCTGCTGTAATGCTTCCTTTTCCAAAGATTGAATTGTCTCAATTCGCAAACTAACCCCTTCAGAGCGATTTTCTGCACTCACCGTAATAATAAAAGATTTTCCGGGTTCTAGCATTTCTTCATAATCCGAAAGTGCTTCAGAAAAAAGAACCGCCTCATATTGTCCACTTGCATCAGAAAAATGAATGATTCCCATCTTTTTACCTGATTTTGTTTTGCGCACATTTTTTGCCACAACGGTTCCAGCAAGGCGTGCAGCGGTTGCTCCTCCCTTAACGGCATTGGAAAAATCACTCCAAGTCTGAACACGTTTTTTGGCAAGAATAGCTTGATACTCATCCAATGGATGTGCTGAAAAATAAAAACCTATTGCTTGAAATTCTCGATAAAGCTTTTCAGCCAGCAACCAAGGAGTGGTTTGTGATAAAATCAAAGGTTCTCTTAACCCACCTACCATTCCAAATATATCAACCTGCCCGCTCGAATTATCATCGAGAATACGAAGTGCCCGTGCATGAAGCGTTCCAAGATTGGCTAATAAAACCTCACGTGCAATGTTAAAACAATCAAAAGCACCAGCACAAACTAAACTTTCCATCGCACGCTTATTGACAATCCGAGGATCAACACGCGCACAAAAATCTTCCAAATCCTTAAAAGTCTGTTTCCCACGACTGGCAACAATATGATCAACAACCGTTTCTCCCACCCCTTTAATGGCTGCAAGAGAATAATAAATACAGTTATCACCAACCTCAAAAACACGATGAGATGTTTGTATAGAGGGTGCAATAACTTCAATACCCAGCCTTAATGCCTCACGCCGAAAATCATTGAGCTTATCCGTATTCGTCATATCATATGTCATTGAAGCAGCTAAAAACTCAACGGGATAATTGGCTTTCATATAAGCTGTTTGATAAGAAACAATGGCATAAGCAGCAGCATGCGATTTATTAAATCCGTAATCGGCAAATTTTGCTAAAAGATCAAAGATAATATCAGCTTGCTCTTTATCAACACCACCAGCAACGGCTCCATTGACAAAACGCGTACGTTGTTTTTGCATTTCTGCATGAATTTTTTTCCCCATAGCACGACGTAATAAATCAGCTTCTCCAAGTGAATAACCAGCCAGCACCTGAGCAATCTGCATCACCTGCTCTTGATACACAATAACCCCTTGTGTTTCTTTAATCAGATGATCTATTTTAGGATGAATAGAAGCGATTTCCTCTTCCCCGTGTTTGCGTGCATTATAAGTTGGAATATTCTCCATTGGGCCAGGACGATAAAGCGCAACCAACGCAATAATATCTTCAATACGATCTGGCTTCATGCCAATGAGCGCCTTGCGCATACCAGAACTTTCTACCTGAAACACGCCAACCGTTTCACCACGCGCCATCATAGCGTAGGTTGTTTCATCATTGAGAGGAATATTTGACAAATCTATTTTGATCCCTTTTCTGGCAACAAAATCAACAGCCATTTTCAAAACAGTCAGCGTTTTTAATCCCAGAAAATCAAATTTTACCAGCCCTGCCTGCTCAACATATTTCATGTTAAATTGTGTAACTGGCATATCAGAACGAGGATCGCGATACATCGGGACAAGCTCCCAAAGGGGACGATCTCCAATGACAATCCCAGCGGCATGCGTGGAAGCGTGACGATAAAGTCCCTCCAATTGAAGTGCTATATCTAATACACGTCCTATGAGCGGATCTTTTTTCTTTTCCTCTTCAAATTTCGGTTCATCCTTAATTGCATCAGCCAATTCCACTTGACTTCCTGGCGTAGCAGGAATGAGTTTTGTCAGATAATCCACCTGACGATAAGGAACTTCTAAAACACGCCCTACATCGCGTAAAACTGCGCGTGCTTGTAATTTACCAAAGGTAATAATTTGAGCAACTTGATCACGTCCATATTTTTTTTGAACATATTGAATAACTTCTTCGCGACGATCTTGACAAAAATCGATATCAAAATCTGGCATTGAAACACGATCTGGATTGAGAAAACGTTCAAAGAGAAGAGAAAAACGCAATGGATCAACATCAGTGATCGTCAAAGCATAAGCAACAAGTGAACCAGCACCAGAGCCCCGCCCTGGACCAACAGGAATATCATGAGCCTTTGCCCATTTTATGAAATCTGAAACGATAAGAAAATATCCAGAAAATTGCATCCGTGTAATAACTGAAACTTCATAATCAAGCCGCTGTTCATAATCTGCAACGGTATAGCCTTCAGCTAATCCAATTGTTTCAAGACGCATTTTTAAACCAGCTTTAGCTTGATTTAACAATTCACTATCTTCTACCTTTAAAGTAATTTGTGAATCAGTAGATTGTTCTATAAAGCGAGGCAATATCGGATTTCGGATGGGAGAAGCAATATGACAACGTAAGGCAATTTCAACGCTATTTTCTAAAGCTTCTGGAAGATCAGAAAACAGTTTTACCATTTCATCTTGGGACTTCAAATAATGATCTGGCGTCACTCGTTTTCGCTCTGGATTAGAGACAATTTGTCCTTCTGCAACAGCCATTAACGCATCATGCGCCTCATATCCTTCTCTCTTCAGAAAAAAAGATTCATTCGTTGCAACAAGAGGGATTTCATGCGCATAAGCCAATTCAATAAGACCAGCTTCTATTCTGCGGTCATAAGAACCATGCCGTTGTAATTCTATATAAAGACGATCAGTAAAAATTTTTTTCAAATAAATTAAACGCTCAACAGCACGTTCTTTTTTCTCTTCTGCCAAAGAAAGATTAATAGGTCCTCCCTTGCCGCCCGTTAAAGCAATGATGCCTTCACTGTGCGCCGATAACCAATCCGCTTTAATATGAGGAGGATCAGTATCACATTTATCAAGATAAGCACGGCTCACAAGGCGAACCAAATGAGCATAACCGCTCTCATTAGCTGCCAACAGAACCATAGAGCAAAAATCAGACGGATTACGTCCTTTAACCAAACGTGAATGCTCATTTTCATCACAAAAGTCAACGTTAAGCTGACAACCAATAATAGGTTGGACCCCATGAGAAAGACAATACTGTGAAAATTCCAAAGCACCAAATAAATTATTGGTATCAGTAATAGCAACCGCTGGTGCATGATCTGAAATCGTCTGTTGAATAATTTGTGGGATTTTTAAAGCCCCTTCGAGCAAGGAATAAGCTGAATGCACTCTCAAATGAATAAAGCGAGGAAGAGAATTTTTATATTCTTGCATTTTATTTTTATCTTTTTTCACTCTCACAATTTCCCACTACAAAATAAACGCCAAACAGCACTGCACTCTTTAAAGAAAAACCTTCAAGTTACCATAACTTTAAAGCTATAAATTCATCATCCCACATAAGAAAAATATTTCAATTTTATTGATATTTATAAGAGAGTTCTATCAAGAAAATGCTTCTATTCACAGCAAATAAACGCTTAAAATAAAAAGAAAAATATAGATGATTTATATAAGAACTTTAATTTTTGCATTCTTTTTCTATTTTTATATTCTTTTATTATATTTCTCTTTAAATATTAATTTTTCTTCCTAAAACTTAATGTGTAAAAAAATCTCCTCTTTATGACTTTATCCCCAAGAGGCTCTTTGAAAGGTCTAGAAAAAACAAAAAGAGCAGGTTAAATTTCCTCATGCCTCCAAATCTTCTTATTCCTCTTTTTAATTCTATTCGAACGCTCTCTGGTATTACACCTAGAATCTATGGCTTATTGACAAAACTTTTAAATGTTAATCCTACACAACGTGAAGCAACCCTTATTGATCTTCTTCAATTAATGCCTCATTCCGTGATAGATCGTAGAAGGTGTCCCAGCATTGCTTATGCAAAAGAAGGAGAGACCGTTACACTCGAAATTGTCATCGATCAACATCAACCACCACCCCGTGGCCATAACAAAATCCCCTATCGTGTTAACGCCCATGATGAAACAGGAAAAATAAATTTAGTCTTTTTTCATGCTCAACCTCTTTGGCTCAAAAAACAACTCCCCGAGGGAGGGAAAATTATTGTATCAGGAAAAGTTGAATGGTTTAATGAGCAACTCTCAATGGTCCATCCTGACTATATCGCTCCAAGCGAACAATCAAATCAAATTCCTCTTATCGAAGCTGTTTATCCCTCTACCGCTGGTCTCGCGGCAAAGACACTAAGACGTGCCATACAAAACGCTCTTGATTCTATTCCTCTCCTCCCAGAATGGATAGACGAAAATGTTAAAAAGCAGCAGAATTTTTCTTCTTTTTCTGTTGCCTTACGCCGTATCCATGCGCCCATTAATCCTGATGATCTATCTTTAGATAGTACAGCACGCAAACGTCTTGCCTATGATGAACTGCTTGCCTGTCAATTAGCTCTAGGCCTTGTGCGTTTAAAAACAAAATCTCTTGTTGGGACCTCTCGACCATCAACAGGAATTTATACGAAAAAATTGCTCAATGTCCTCCCTTTTCAACTCACAACGGGACAAATAAAAGCGGTCGAGGATATCACCAATGATCTTGCTTCACCAGAACCAATGCTAAGACTGCTCCAAGGTGATGTAGGAGCAGGAAAAACCGTCGTAGCACTCATGGCAATGGCACAAATTGCTGAAAATTCAGGACAATCAGCTTTAATGGCACCCACAGAAGTGCTTGCTCGGCAACATTTTGCCACCATTACCCCTCTTGCCGAAAAAATCGGATTAAAAACAACGCTTTTAACTGGACGAGAAAAAGGAAAATTGCGGACAAATATCTTGAATGATATTTCATCAGGTCAAGTATCCATTGTCATTGGAACCCATGCTCTTATACAAGAAAGTGTTATTTATAACAATCTCGCCTTAACCATTATCGATGAACAACACCGTTTTGGTGTGCACCAACGTATCGCTCTTACAGAAAAAGGCGATAAACCGGATATGCTGGTTATGACAGCAACCCCCATTCCTCGCACACTTGTTTTAACCGCTTTTGGTGATATGGATGTCTCTAAAATTATAGAAAAACCAAGGGGACGACAGCCTATTACGACAGCAATGCTTTCTTTGAAACGTATTCATGAGCTTATAGAACGAATCGCCGTTGCACTCGAAAAAGGAGAAAAGCTCTATTGGATTTGTCCTTTAGTAGAAGAATCAATCGCTCTTGATCTCACCTCCATTGAAAACCGTTTTGCCTTTCTCCATGAGCGCTTTGGAGCTTGCGTTGGGATGATTCATGGCAAAATGTCTACAGTAGAAAAAGAAGCTGCTATGGAATCTTTTAAAAGCGGGAATACACGTATTTTAGTTGCAACCACCGTTATTGAAGTGGGCGTGGATATTCCAGACGCTTCGATTATCATCATCGAACACGCAGAACATTTTGGCCTTTCACAATTGCACCAATTACGTGGACGTGTAGGACGAGGCGATAAAAAATCTTCCTGCATTTTGCTCTATAAAGATCCACTGACTAAAACAGCAGCAAAACGCCTGAATATTATCCGCAACACAGAAGATGGTTTTGAAATTGCTGAAGAAGATTGGCGATTGCGAGGCGAAGGAGAACTTTTGGGCACAAAACAATCCGGTGTCCCTGAGTTTCATATAGCAAACCTTGCCGTTCACAGTGATCTTTTGTCAATGGCAAGAAAGGATGCACGCTTGTTTTTACAACGTGATCCTCATCTTTCTTCTGATCGAGGACAAGCTTTACGATTGCTCCTTTATCTTTTCGGACACGATGATGCTACACGTCTCTTACGATCAGGATAATCAGGATAATCAGGATAATAAAGACTCTCTGAAAAAATAAAAATACCTCTCTCTTTAAATATGATTTTCTTTCTTGGGATCACTCATAAATGGCCTAACGCAATCCCTACACCATTATACTTCATGAAGGAAGAATAAACCAACAGAAGCATCTCCTCTCCCTATCTGAATTACGCTTGCATTAAAAGATTAACGTATTGATTTATAAAATAATATAATTTTATTTATATTAAATGAGAAGCTTGAATACCGTAGAATTTTCTCACTTTAAATCTATCCCATATTAAATCAATCAAAACCGTTTTCTTGCATACCACAAGCGGATCTAGTTTTTGGATAAAAACTGTACAAAAAAGGACTAAAAATGCCTCTTATAACCCCTTTCACGTACCAAAGGCTGTCACAATAGAGCTGGTTTGTAGTGGTGTTGATTTGCATCTTCACAAACCTAAAGACGGTGGTGCTCGATGGATTTTCCGATATACCGCCTCATAGGCGACAGTCGTAATGTGGGCTTGGAAACCTTGGGAGATGTTCCTTTAAAACAAGTGCGTGAATATGCCCCCTAAATATATTCTGTTTGGAGCGATCTATTTTCCTTGAAAAGGATTCCCCCCATTAAAGAGGACAATAAATCAAAGCGTGAAGCAATACATAATTTCTATTAAGATATTGCTTTAGATACTTTTGAAAGCTGTAAAGCTGCATTAAAGACTATGATAAGAATAGAAGTTCATTTAGATATTTATGGCTTTATATTTTCTTCAGATAAGGCTGTCTACCCGTTTAAAAAAAGCCCCCTAAAAGGATACACACTGCTCCTATCTTGCATACAAAAGCGACAACAACCAACAGAACTCCTATCCGTCTATAATATGTGTCTCAAACATGAAACTGCACGAAATGTGAATATTATAAGAAAAAGTACGCGCTTTCTTAGAATAGAAACCTACTACCATTCTTTTTACCCTTATATCCATACACCTGATCTGTTTTTTGACAGAATATTCGTCATTCTATCATCAAAGATTTTAAATGAAAAAATCCTGTCGTTGGTGCTCTCTTTCAACAGAGAAAAATTGAAAAACAAACCATCATTATAAATCAATTTGTTACACTTAATTATTCTCTAAAAATTCAGAAAGACACAATCTATTTTTACTCAACTGTGACTGATTTTGCTAAATTACGTGGCTGATCGACATCTGTTCCTAATAAAACAGCCGTATGATAAGCAATTAATTGAATGGGAAGCGCATAAATAATAGGAGAAATAAATTCTGGAACAGCTGGCAAAGTAATTGTTGATAAAGTGTTCAGACAAGCTGCTTCAGCGCCTTTTTGATCGGTGATCAAAATAATACGACCATTGCGCGCTACCACTTCTTGCATATTAGAAAAAGTCTTTTCAAACCATCGATCATAAGGCGCGACAACAATAACAGGTATTGTTTCATCCACCAGAGCAATGGGTCCATGCTTCAACTCACCCGCCGCATACCCTTCAGCGTGAATATAAGAAAGCTCTTTCAGTTTAAGGGCTCCCTCTAAAGCAATCGGATAAGATGTGCCACGTCCCAAATAAAGAACACTTTTTGCATTCACCAAATCACGACAAAGAGATTCAATTTTACCTTCTAATTTTAAAACCTCATTTAAAATACGGGGAACTTCCGCCAGCTGTTGAACCAATTGCTTTTCCATTTGAACTGAGAGACGTCCACGTTGTTTCCCAGCACTCAGTGCGAGTGAAGCAAGCGTTGCTAATTGACAGGTAAAAGCTTTTGTTGAAGCAACCCCAATTTCTGGTCCAGCAAGTGTTGGGAGAATAAAATCAGCTTCCCTTGCCATTGTTGATTGCTCAACATTGACAATTGTTGCTGTTTTTACACCCCGCTCACGACAATACCGCAAAGAAGCCAATGTATCCGCTGTTTCACCAGATTGAGAAACAAACAGCGATAACACATCAGACGTTATAGGAGGCTCACGATAACGAAACTCGGACGCAACATCATTATCAACACTTAAAGCGGTAAATTTCTCAAACCAATAGCGCGCAACTAAGGTTGAATAATAAGCCGTCCCACAACTTGCGAAAAAAAGCCGATGAATATTTTTCCAATCAATCAAATTCTCAAAGGGGCGAACGGTATAATTTCCAAGATCAAGATAATGCGCTAAATTATGCGAAATCACTTCAGGTTGCTCAAACATTTCCTTGTGCATAAAATGACGATGATTTCCCTTAGAAATCAATAAAGCTCCTTCAAGTAAGGTTGTCACAGGGCGTTTTACGGGTTGATTGTCTCCATCATAAATTGTAACGCCTTCGTGTGTGAGAACAGCCCAATCGCCATCTTCTAGATAGCTAATATGATCAACGAATGGTGCCAAAGCAAGAGCATCTGATCCCACAAAAAATTCATCTTTTCCATAGCCAATGGCCAGCGGTGGACCAGAACAAGCTGCAATCATAAGGTTATCTTCGCCTTCAAAAATAAGAGCAATAGTAAAAGCCCCCTGCAACCTTTTCCAACTGGTACGCACGGCTTCTTGCGGAGAAAGACCACTTTTTAATGCACGCGTTATTAAATGCGCAATAACTTCCGTATCCGTTTCTGTTTCAAAGATATAACCATCTTCAATGAGTTCCTTTTGCAATTCTACAAAATTTTCAATAATCCCATTATGAACAACTGCAAGCTTTTCAGTTACATGGGGATGCGCATTGCGTTCAACAGCAACGCCATGCGTCGCCCAACGGGTATGGCCAATCCCTAAATTTCCCTCCAGAGGTGTTTTTTTTAATTTTTCTTCTAAATGAACAAGCTTTCCCTCAGCGCGTACACGAGAAAGATGCCCCTTATGGACTGTTGCCACCCCAGATGAATCATACCCTCTATATTCAAGACGTTTTAATCCTTCCACTAAAGAAGATGTAACACACCTTTTTCCAAGAATTCCAACAATTCCACACATTAAAAAGCTCCAACCCACATCTTAAAGATTTAAATTTTATAAAATAATCCAACAGCCTTTATTTAAAACGATAAATAATAAAATAATTCAAACATAGAATACGGCAATCTCTCAGAGCAAACCTCTTACTCATCGTTAGATCGGCACAAAACACAGAAATAGACTGAAAATGATCATTTTTTCTGTTTGTTTTCTGACAAATTGTTCTCTAACAAGCGCGCCCGAAATTTTGTTGCATAGTCCTCTTTTATAACCTGTCGTGCACGCCCAAAAGCCATACTGTTCATAGGAATATTTTTAGTAATAACACTTCCTGAAGCAATATAAGAACCATTCCCTACCACTAATGGAGAAACAAGCGCCGTATTAGACCCAACAAAAGCATGATCACCAATCGTGGTTTTATATTTGTTAAATCCATCATAATTGCACGTAATGGTACCAGCTCCAATATTGGTATGTACACCAATTTCAGCATCACCAATATAACTTAAATGATTGATTTTAGAAGATTCTCCTATCTTAGCTTGTTTAACTTCACAAAAATTTCCAACCTTTACAGACTTTGCTAACTCTGTTCCTGGACGCAAACGTGCATAGGGACCAATTTGTGCATCTTGACCAACCACAGCACCTTCAAGATAACTAAATGCATGAATAACAGCACCAGAGTGTACTTTCACACCTAATCCAAAATAAACATTCGGCTCTATCACCACCCCTGGTTCAATTTCTGTATCATAAGAAAAATAGACTGTTTCTGGTTTTAAGAGTGTCACACCTGATAACATTAAATCGCGCGCTTTACGTTTTTGCCACAAAGAATCAGCCTCAGAAAGCTCAAAACAATTGTTAATTCCTACGATATCTTCAAAAGGAACTTCGACAACACGCACATCTAAACCTTCACGTGTTGCCAGAGAAGCAATATCTGTTAAGTAATATTCTTTTTTTCTATTATTATTATCAACCTTCTCTAAAAGAGAAAGTGCGTGCTTTCCACGCATAGCAAGGATTCCCCCATTACAAAAAGAAATCTTTTTTTCTTCACTGCTCGCATCTTTTTCTTCTACAATTTTGATCAATTGACCATTTTTCTTGAGAAGTCGCCCATAACCTGTTGGATTTTTAGTATGAAAGCCTGCAAAAACAACATCGGCTCCCTCAGCAAGTTCAGCACGAACTTTCAGCAATGAATCTTGCTGAATGAGAGGTGTATCTCCAAAAACAATGAGAATATCATCTGCTCCCTTTTGCAAAGCTAAACGAGCCGATAAAACAGCATGCGCCGTTCCTAAACGCTCTTTTTGTTCAAAAATCATCGCATCTTTTACAAATGACTGAACAACATGTGTAACTTTTTGAGCACCAAATCCTACAACAACAGCCAATTGTGAAGAGCCTGCCAATTCCATTTGTTTTAGAACGTGGCATATAAGAGGCAATCCAGCAATTTTATGAAGCACCTTAGGCAGAGACGATTTCATACGCGTCCCCTCACCTGCAGCAAGAACAATAGAAAGACAACTTCTAACCATAAAAACACACAAGACTAATGAGAAAATCCAAAAAAGTTCATAATATCGTGCCAACCAATATCTTCAACATAACTCAATGAAGGATAATGCTCTAAAAGCCAAAATGAAAGATCCTGCATAGAGCCTGTTAAAAACAAAATCCCTGTAACAATAAGAAAAACACCAATAATTTTTTCAACTTTTCCTAAATGAATACGAAAAGCTGCTAGAAATCGCATAAAATGACTCGAAAATAAAGCTGCCAACACAAAAGGAACCGCAAGACCTAATGCATAGATCGCTAATAAAATAGCTCCTTCTCCCACAGTTTCTTTTGTTCCAGCAAGCGTTATAATAGGCCCTAAAATAGGACCAATACACGGTGTCCAACCAAAGGCAAAAGCTAAACCAATAACATAGGCCCCTAAAAGACCTGCCGGTGTTTTATGGGTCTGGAAACGCGCTTCACGAAATAAAAAGTTAATCTTGAAAAGCCCTAAAAAATTTAAACCAAAAATAATAATAATCACTCCAGCAGCAAGAGCAAACCAATCACGATAATAACCGATGAACTTACCAATTGTACTTGCACTTGCACCTAAGGCCACAAAAACAGTGGTAAACCCCAGAACAAAAGCCATAACACAAGACAATAAAGCCCACCGTATAAGGGCTTTCTCATCACGCTTTTCTGAACGAAAATCATCAATACCAACCCCTGCCATATAGCATAAATAAGGAGGGACTAATGGCAAAACACATGGCGATAAAAAAGAGAGTGCCCCAGCAAAAAACACACCAACCGTAGAAATTTCAATCAAAATGCCCCCCTTTTCTCATCTCTCATCATAGTTTACCCCCATAAAAAACGATCAATCCGCATCTTCATCAATACGTTGCATATTTTGTTCATTCGCCACCACACTTATATCTTCGTCGTGACCAGAAATGACAGAAAAAACTTTTTGATAAATTTTATCTTTATTTTTAGCAATGGCAATATACTCTCCCTCTGCTAAGACGAGCGAAACATAAGCACCAACGGTTTCATACACAATATCACCAGAATCATTGGCAAGAGACCAACTTGTATCTGCAAGCGCTTCTCCTCCTTCTTGTCGTACCAGCTTTAAAACAATTTGAGCCGCCTGATGCTCAAGGGTAACCTCTGTCATTTTACCAGCTTCTACTTGAATATCCGAACGCGCTGTCGCATTAATGGAACCATAATGAGAAGCAACATGATAACGGCCAGCTTTTAAACGCACAACGGATTGAGGTTTTACATTTGATAAAACTATCCCCGTATCATCATTTTCTTTTTCATCCTCATAGATTGTGAAACGTAATTCTTTTTCATTGATAACACCATTGAGCAGTGTTGCATTTAAAATAAGCCCCCCAGCCTCAAGGTGAAAATTTTTCACAAGACTCTGCCCATTTTCTAGACGAACCTGACGCACAGCGCTCATATGACCAAATGAGACATGAACAATATAACTTCCGGGCTCTAAATCAAAACGCGCACTTCCCCCCTTATAAGTTGCCACTAAGGGTAATTTATTATCAATCCCTAGAATAGGAGCATAAACCCGCCAGACAAGCCCTTTCTCAATATCTTGACGACTATTTGTTAATTGAGCATTTAAAATAAGTTGTGCCTGAGATGTTAAATTCTCTTTTTCTGGCTCTTGAGACTTTAAAATAAAACTCCGTGATTGTCCCTGCTGCTGATCGACACTTTCTTCACAAAAAGCATAGGGGCTCCAGATCAATAAATTGAGCAACAAATATAACCACACACATCGGTGCACTATTTTTATAAGACTAGCCATTTTCGCATTGTTGACCAACATGATATTTTTTTCAAGAAACAATATCACAAAGCCATCACTCTTAAATTGAAAAACTCACACCACAACCACATGATGAAACAGCATTGGGATTATGGATTTGAAAAGATTGCCCCATAAGATCATCAACAAAATCAATCTCAGCTCCTTCCATGAAAGGAAGTGAAAGGGAATCAATAAGCACTGTTGCCCCATCTTTTTTGAGAACAAGATCCTCTTTACTTATTTCAGAAACCAAGTCATATTTGTAAGAAAAACCAGAACACCCACCCCCTTCAACAGAAATACGTAAAGCTATTTTATCGGGTTCACGCAAAAGTATCTGTACAATTTGCTTAGCAGCAACATCTGAAATTTTTACATTCATTTTATATATCCTTGCATTAAACCATCAAGAAAGAGTATCCCACACTGTAAAGAGAAACTTATTCATCATAAACCACTCTCGATTTTAAGATGATAATGGACAGCTTGCAATGAATATAGGCACGATCAACTTTAATTACCAATCTCGAGCGGTCTACAGTGCTCATCCACAAACAAGCCGTGGTCGATTATTCCATGAGACGATGAGCCCTATACGCTCACCCTTTCAACGAGATAGAGATCGTATTATTCATTCTAATGCGTTTCGACGTCTTAAACATAAAACGCAAGTGTTTATTGCTGATGAAAGCGATCATTATCGTACCCGCCTTACCCATTCCATAGAGGTTTCTCAAATTGCACGAACATTAGCCCGTGCCCTTTGTCTTGATGAAGATCTTGCCGAAGCTATTGCTCTTGTTCATGACTTTGGGCACACACCTTTTGGCCATGCAGGAGAAGAGGCTCTCAATGAAGCCATGGCTCATTATGGCGGTTTTGATCATAATGCACAAGCCTTACGCATTGTTACAAAACTAGAACAGCGCTATGCAAATTTTGATGGCCTCAACCTGACATGGGAAACCCTCGAGGGACTTGTAAAGCATAATGGTCCCCTTTTAGGTCCTCACGCAAAGAATAAAGAAGTTCCTATTGATATTTTACAATACAACGCAAAGCAAGATCTTGCACTCGATTGTTTTGCAGGACTAGAAGCGCAATGTGCTGCGATTGCAGATGATATTGCATACAATGCCCATGATATTGATGATGGTTTACGGTCGCAATTTTTAACACTCGAACAATTCGAAAGTGTTTTTCTAACTGCAGAAATATTAAAAGATATAACAAAGGAGCATCCCCACCTTGACCAAGCACGACGCGGTTACACACTCGTACGAAGACAAATAACAACCATGGTCGAAGATGTTATCAAGCAATCAAACGAAAATTTAGCACGCATCAAACCAACCAGCATAAACGATATTCACCAAGCAAAACAAACCATTGTTACCTTTTCACCATCAATGACCGTTTACGAAAAAGAACTAAAAAACTTTCTCTTTAAAAATCTTTATTATCACGAACAAGTTCTTAGTCGTCGCAATGAAGCAAAATGCATTGTACAAAAATTATTCAATTGTTATTATAAAAATCCAGATACAATGCCTGAAAGTTGGTGCAAAAAAACAGAACACTTAAAAAATCAAGAGTTAGCACGTCTGATTGCTGACTTCCTTTCGGGCATGACTGATCACTATGCTCTACGTGAATATCATCGTTTATTTGACCATAAAGATCATTTCGTTTAATGGCTTTTGGCATCATCATGGAAGCTCAATATGAATATCTTTAAAAACTTTGAAAAAAAAATAAAAAAATCAATTGAATTATCCGATATAAAAGGAAAAAATGGAGAAGATCCAGATTTATCGAAAATCACCGTTGATCCCCCACGTGATTCCTCCCATGGTCATTTATCAACCAATGCTGCTATGGTGCTTGCAAAATCTATTGGGATGGGACCCCGTGCACTTGCAGATAAAATTATAGAGTTGCTTAAAAATGATTCCTCCATCGAGAATATTGATGTTGCCGGTCCTGGTTTTATAAATATCAAGCTTACAAAATTATTTTGGCAAGATGCTATAAAATCCATGCTTGAATTAGGCCTTTCTTATGGTCGTATCCCAATGGGAGAAGGCAAGCGCGTCAATGTTGAATATGTTTCAGCAAACCCAACAGGCCCCATGCATGTAGGACACTGTCGCGGAGCTGTTGTTGGAGACGTTCTTTCCAATTTGCTGCAATTTACAGGCTATAACATTACGAGAGAATATTATATCAATGATGCGGGTCAACAAATCGAAGTCCTCGCTCACTCCGTGCTGTTGCGCTATCGTGAAGCTCTTGGAGAAAAAATTGATGAAATCCCAGAAGGGTTCTATCCCGGAGAATACTTGATACCATTGGGTCAATCACTGGCTCAAGAGTTTGGTGAGCAACTCCTCACAATGGATAAAGATGAAGCCTTATCTCTCGTGAAAGAACGTGCCGTTCATGCAATGATGTCCATGATTCGTGAAGATTTGGCTGCTCTTAATATTTATCATGATATCTTTTTTTCTGAGCGAATGCTTTATGCCGATAACGCCCTTGCTATTCGTAATACTATTAACGAACTTACCTTAAATGGTTATATCTACAAAGGAAAGCTCCCCCCTCCAAAAGGACAAAATATAGAAGATTGGGAACCAAGCGAACAAACTTTATTCCGTTCAACAAATGTTGGTGATGACCAAGACCGTGTTTTAGTCAAATCTGATGGTTCTTATACTTATTTTGCTGCAGATGTTGCCTATTTTCGGGATAAATTTAATCGTCATTTTGATGAAATGATTTATATTCTAGGCGCAGACCATGCTGGTTATGTAAAGCGGCTAGAAGCCATGGCAAAAGCAATTTCTGGGGATAAAGCCAAATTAAGTGTTTTCTTATGTCAGTTGGTCAAACTCTTTCGCAATGGTCAACCTGTACGCATGTCAAAAAGAGCAGGATCATTTGTTACTCTACGGGATGTTGTCGAGGAAGTTGGTCGTGATCCAGTGCGTTTTATGATGCTATATCGTAAATGTGAAGCACCTCTTGATTTTGATTTTACAAAAGTAACAGAGCAATCAAAAGATAACCCCATCTTTTATGTACAATATGCCAATGCACGGTGTCACTCAGTCTTTCGTCAAGCACAAGAAACACTTCATATTGAAAACTTTTCAAAGGACACATTGACCACCCATCTTCATCGACTAACAGATGATAATGAAATACTATTAATACGCAAACTTTCTGAATATCCGCGTATCATTGAACAAGCCGTCGTTCATAAAGAACCCCATAGATTAGCGTTTTATCTCTATGACCTTGCCTCTAACTTTCATACCCTTTGGAATAAAGGGAGTGAAGACTTTAATTTACGCTTTATTCAGCCTGATGATAAAGAATTATCCTTTGCAAGATTAGGACTGATACAAGCTGTTATCAATATTTTATCATCCGGACTTACCATCATAGGAGTTGAAGCACCAATAGAAATGCGTTGAAAAAGTTCTATAAATACATACAATAGATACTGTATTGATGAACTTTTTCATGTATCCTTGCATGAGAGGGGGAAAATTTATAATTTTAATTAACAAATCAAAGTTAACCATTGATTGCATGAAAATGCAAATCATCATGTGAGAAAAGCTATGAGCGATAACGATCGCAAAAATCCGCACGAAATAAAACACGATCATGAACACCATGATCCTTTAGAAAGACTTACGCGCATTTTTAATCCGAACAAACAAAGCGGAAACCGAAATGAGCAATCTTCTTCACAGACAGATCGATCAACATCTCATCCCGAAACATCATCCCATGATGATGATTTTGATTTGTCCTTTCTAGAAGCAGAACTTGAAAATAATCTAACGCATGACTTACCATTTGATGATCAAAATAAGCAATGGGACTTGCACGCAACCAGCAATGCACAAGCGTCAAATATTGCCCAAACTGCTTCTTTCAACCATGTGAAACAAAATAATTTATCTGAAGAGAAACATTCTTCATCACCCAGTCATGATGAAGAACAAATTTTAGATGCGCTTTCTCCACTACCAATCCAAAAGAATCAATCCTCTCAACAGAAAATGACAGCAATCGGTGCTGATCCTTTTTTTGAAAAAAGTAATCTTATTTCAAAATCAGAATCAGAAAACTTCTCCTTTGATAAATCTGAAAGACGCGAAAATAAGAAAGAGGAAAGAGAAGCTGCTGAACAAACTAATCGCTTCTCACAAACAATCTCACAACAGCCTGAGACTGCGAATATACAAAAAAATTATGATGATAATCAAAATTTCTACGACACTCCCATAAATCATCCCTATAAAATTTCAGCGGCTCAAGAAAATTGGACTGAAAAAAATTATACGGATGTCTCCTCTTCCTCAAAAGAAAATGATTTTTTCTCATCTTCCAACCTTGTGTCAGAAGAACAAAACACGACAAGAAGTCAAACAACAAGTAACTTCTCATCACCTTTGGATTCTACACACGTTGATAGACAGTCTGATTTAAAGGAACTTTCACAAGAGGATCATACAGCCAATTATCCCCACTTTTTTCAAGAAAGCCCCTCACAACAGGAAACTTATAGCGAAAAAGTTCCAACCTATAATGAAAATAATTTAGATGCGTTTCTTTCCGCGTCAGAACCTCTTGATACAAAACAAACAGATAGCTTTTTTGCCCATAACTATACACACAGAAATACCCCCCCTCCCAATGTTGATACTTATAAATTTTCAGAGGAAGTCGTAGAAAAAACTGGCTCTATTATGGTTCCGGAAGTCCCATATGAAGCTCCAGAATACGATGTACCAACGAGCGGTGGTCTAGAAGAAGAGTTTGCTGATGTCCTTAATGTTGGAAATGTTCCAACAGACAACTTTTTTCAAAAACAACAGAAAGATGAAGTTTTTCATCAAAGTATGCAAAATTCAAAAGAAGGTATTTATATAAACTCTAAAGAACAAAATGCCGACTATTTCTCTACCGCCAATATGGAATATAATTCTCCCTCTTTAAATGAGAATTCAACCCACATAGGATCGGACGGAGAGCTCACACATCACTCAACGCCTTCTCCCTTTAAAAACTCTATTTTTGGTAAATTTTTCATCAAAGGACTTTTTCTTCTTATTTTAGTAGCCGTTGGAGTTGCTGGTTATTCTCACTTTTTTATGTCCTCACAAAAAAATGAAGAAACGATCATTATCCATGCAGATAATACACCTTTTAAATTTAAACCAGAAACAACTGAAACGAAAAGTGATGTTGCCCATAATTTAGATATCTATAAACAAACAACAGAAGAAAATGAAAAACAAGAAAATACTCAAAAATTTCTTATTGATAACTCTGAACAACCCGAAAATTTAGAAGCATTAAATTCAGAACAACCTCAAAACTTCTCATCATCTTCTTCAAATGAATCTGATGTTGAAGATGCCGTCGCACAAGCCATTCATCATACTATTCCCACGCAAGAAGTACGAACAGTTATTGTTAACCCAGATGGTACAGTGACACTGTCTCCCGTGCATCAAACAGAAAGCAAAACTGTTGCTCAATCTGCAGAAACGATTGATCAAACCCCTGATGAAGTTCAAGAGCCATCTGTTATTTCCTCGCATGATTCTGATAACAACGCCCCCCAAATAGAATATGATCTCAAAAATAATATTGATAAAATAATCGCTGAAAATACTTCTAATGCGGATATCGAAGAAAAATTTATCCCAATACCTTCTCATGCCGAAAGAAATGCAGAAGTAGAAACGCACGCCGCCTCTCGTCCGACATCACAAAACAGAGTTACACCACAAAATTCAGAGAGTTATTATGTGCAACTTGCCTCTCAACCAACGCATGAGTTGGCTAGAGATTCTTTAAAAAATATGAGATCTAAATTTGGCTTCCTTATCGGATCTCGTCCTTTAAATATTCAACCGGCTTTTATACCGGGAAAAGGAACCTATTACCGTATTCGTATTCAAACACAGAATCGTAATGAAGCTATAAATCTTTGTGAAACCATTAAAAATTCTGGTGGAAGTTGCTTTATCACGCGCTAAACTAATCAATGCAACGGTTTTAACAACCGTTGCATGATTGATTTCAAGTCCATGTATTTCAAAAGCTTTTAATGATTTATCAAAAACTTTAGAAATTAAAATCATCTCTGTCTTTTTTGCTTATCTATTTGCTTATGATTTTATTCTTTAATTTACGTCGATTTTCACTTTAAGATTATGTTTACGAAAAAATCACTGTGTATCCTTATAGGTATAAGGCACAGGGGGAGGTGAATTTAAATCTTTTTGAGGTGTTGTTGTGGTCTGGCTTGTTTCTGGAGTATTATAGTGCGAACTGTGTTCAGGAGATTTTGCAAAAAAAGATCCTAAAAAACCAAAAATAAACCAGATAATAACGAGTGCAAGAAGAATAGCAAAAATACCCTTAGCAATTGAAACACGCTGTTCATGTTCTTTTCTTTCTTCTGCCATACGTTCTTCATATGTGTGATAATTTTTATCAATCATAGTGGATTCCTTTTCTCAATTCCCTTACCTTTAAATTTCTAGAAAATATGCATACATGAAATTATTCAGGCATTTATTTTGAGAAAACGATAAAGAGAGATAAAGGTTCCAGTTTGCTGCATAAAGTTGGAAAAAGAGACAAAAATAAAATTAAAATGTCTACCACAGCCTTTGAATTCTATAAGACTTCCCTTTGAACTCTATAATAAAACATTGACACAGAGGATTTGCTAATAATAGAGTTATGGTTAAAATATCTCATTATTTTTATTTAATAAAAAATAAAACAATCTCAAAAGGTTTTTCTTATGAAATCTCCCCTATCGTCACTTCCCTTTAAAATAGAACAGCACCCATCACCTCTATCAGAAGAAAAACGTGAAGAAATTCTAAAAAATCCTGGTTTTGGTCAATTTTTTACAGACCATATGTGTACTATTCGATGGACTGAAAACAAAGGTTGGCACAACGCCGTTATTTCTCAATACAAAGCGTTAGAAATTAACCCTGCAAGTACCGTTTTGCATTATGGACAGGAAGTTTTTGAGGGTTTAAAAGCATATCGTGCAAAAGATGGACGCATCTTGCTCTTTCGTCCTGATGCTAATGCACAACGGCTAATCGAGTCAGCACAACGATTAGCTATGCCAGCATTACCAAAAGATATTTTTCTAGATGCCGTTCATCAACTCGTGAAAATTGATCAAAAATGGGTTTCGGATTATCCTAATGCGAGCCTCTATATCCGTCCATTTATGTTTGGTAATGAAAACTTTTTGGGCGTTCGTCCTTCTCAAGATTACCTTTTTTGTATCATTGCCTCTCCAGTTGCATCCTATTTTAAAGGAGAAGAAAAACCTGTCAGCGTCTGGATTGAAACAGAGTATAGTCGTGCTGGTCCAGGAGGAACAGGTGCTGCCAAGTGTGGAGGCAACTATGCAGCCAGCTTGCTTGCACAAAAAATTGCAACTGAAAACAATTGTAGCCAAGTTCTCTTCCTTGATATGGTTGAACATAAATGGATTGAAGAACTTGGCGGTATGAATGTCTGCTTTATTATGGACAATAATACACTTATAACCCCTCCTCTTAATGGAACGATCCTTCCAGGAATAACGCGTCATTCAATTTTACAATTAGCTCAACAAATGGGTTTAACGATAGAAGAGCATCCTTATTCTTTTGCAACACTTCAAGAAGATGCAAAAAGTGGACATCTTAAAGAAGTCTTTGCTTGTGGTACAGCTGCTGTTGTTACCTCAATCGGTCGTTTTAGATATAAAGGCGGAGAATTTATTATCGGAAATGAAACGATTGGAGAAGTCACAAAACAACTTAAAACACAATTGGTTGGTCTTCAAAAAGGGAATATAGAAGACACAAATGGCTGGGTGCATTCTGTCCAGCTCTCATAATAAGACGATATTCTCATATCTACGCTTCCATGAATAACCTTCATGGAAGCGTATGCCCTAAAAGTCATCTTTTATTTTTTTAGAGATAACAAAAATATTAATCAAATTTTGAATGATCTCTATGCTGTGCTTTAATATTACGAACTGTCCCTGTATGAGAACGCATGACAAGCGTTTCCGTTTGAATGTAGCGAGGCGTGAATTTAACACCAGAAAGCATATTACCATCTGTCACCCCTGTTGCTGAGAACAAAACGTCACCCTTTGCCATTTCTTCCATTGTATAAACCTTATTGGGATTACTAATCCCCATTTTGGCTGCACGAGCAATTTTCTCTTCTGTATCAAGCAACAAACGCCCTTGCATCTGCCCTCCAATGCAGCGTAAAGCAGCAGATGCTAGAACGCCCTCTGGAGCTCCACCAATCCCCATATAGATATCAATACCTGTTTCTTCTGGATTCGTTGTATCAATAACGGCAGCAACATCTCCATCACCAATCAAGCGAATTGACGCTCCTGTCGTTCGCACTTCATCAATCAACTTTTCATGACGGGGTCTATCCATAATACAAACAGTCATCTGATTAACAGCCACTCCTTTAGCCTTTGCAAGAGCATGAATATTATCGGTAGGAGAAGCATCGATATCGACCACTCCCTTTGGATAACCAGGACCAATAGCAATTTTGTTCATATAAACATCAGGAGCATAAAGGAGGTTACCCTTTTCAGCAATTGCAACTACCGCCAAAGAATTGGCAAGATTTTTAGCACAAAGTGTTGTTCCTTCCAGTGGATCAAGTGCAATATCAATTGCCAGTCCACTTTGAAGACCTACTTTTTCTCCAATATAGAGCATAGGTGCTTCATCGCGCTCACCTTCACCAATCACCACTGTACCCTCAATAGGCAATCGATTAAGCTCTCGCCGCATTGCGTCCACAGCAGCTTGATCTGCCGCCTTTTCATCGCCACGTCCGCGCCAGCGTGCAGCAGCAACAGCAGCACGTTCAGTGACACGTACCAATTCAAGTGTCAAAATACGATCAAGTCCATTTAAAGTCTTCTGAGTTGTGGGCATATAAAAAATCCTACCGAATGAATACCAGAAAAATACAAGTCTTTATTAAGCTCTAAGAATAAAGCTTTTGACAAAGATGAAAACATTCCACAAGAGATAAAACTATTCAAGCTTGTCTTAATCAAGGTAAGTTATCAATTCTCTGCCATACGTTCAATACGAATGAATTGAGATTTTGCAACAAGAAGTCCATCTTTTGCAATTTCTGCAAGTGCCTGTCGTACATTCACTTCTGTGGTTTCATGCGTGATTAAAATAATTGTTTTTTCAATCTGATTTTCTACAAACGGTCTTTGAACAATCGACTCTAAAGAAATGTGATGATCAGCCATATGCCTTGCAACCGCTGCAAAAACACCAGCACGATCATGAACATTTAAACGAATAAAATACCCCCCTGCATGATTTGAAATGCGGGCTTTTGTATGAGGAGCAAGTTCTAATGCTGGACGTCTTAAAACAGGTGCATAGTAAAAACCAGAACGCGCTTTTGCTATATCAGCCAAATCACCAATAACGGCTGATGCTGTTGCCATCCCTCCAGCCCCAGGACCAGAAAACAGTAATTCACCTAACAAATCACTTTGAATAGAAAGAGCATTGGTTACACCATTGATCTGTGCAATCATTGAGGATGTTGGGACCATTGTTGGATGAACTCGTTGCTCTATTCCAGAATCCGTTTTTAATGCAACGCCTAAAAGCTTAATTCGATATCCCAACTCATCAGCCGCTCGGATATCAATTTGGGAAATATTATGAATTCCTTCAACATAAACATCATCTAACGAAACAGCTGTTCCAAATGCCAAACTTGTCAACAAAGCTAATTTATGAGCCGTATCATTTCCCTCAATATCAAAAGTTGGATCTGCTTCAGCATAGCCCAGTCTTTGTGCATCTGCTAAACAATCTTTAAATGAAAGACCTTCCGTAAACATGCGTGTTAATATATAATTACAGGTTCCATTGAGAATCCCATAAATCCGCGATATGTGATTACTTACAAGTGATTCTCTCATCGCTTTAATAACAGGAATTCCCCCTGCAACAGCGGCTTCAAAATGAAGAAAAACACCTTTTTGTTCCGCAAGTATAGCCAACTCTACCCCATGTCGAGCAAGAAGAGCTTTATTGGCAGTCACAACATGATGTCCTGCCTCAAGCGCCCGCTTAACAGCGGTATACACAATATCCAATTCACCACCAATTAACTCGACAAAAACATCAATCTCATCAAAGGCAGCCATCTCCACAGGTGAATCAAACCATCTTATATTACTAAGATCAATACCACGATTACGGCTTTTATCACGTGCACTCACAGCAACGACTTTGATAGATCGTCCGCATTGACAAGCTAAACTATTTTCTTTTTCACACAGAGCTCGAACAACTGAAGTACCAACCGTACCAAGTCCCGCAACGCCAACTTTTAAAGCTTCTGCCATTATCTAACCACTGATCCCTATCTTTAATTGAAAAACTATTTAAATGATTGTGCTTATCAACACAAAGAACACTGATACCCATCAGGACAAAAGAAATCCCCTGCTCTCTTCACTTTAATTTTTTCTAATAGAATTACCCTCATTTATTCAAGGAAAATTCCTAAAAATATAAATATTTATTTTTTTCAAAGATTTCATAATCTTTATAACAAAATGAATTAAGGATAAAAATCTGCAAAATTAATACAAGTTGCTATAAAAATTTGAAAAAAAAGCATTCTTTCATATGATATGTTACGAGAATGGATACAATAAAATAGATCAGTAGATAATACCACATTCCTTCCCACCATTATATAGCTTGAACGATCATTCTTTAATGCAAAAATGCAAACTCCCTAATGCTCTCCTCTATCAAAACAGAATCTTACATTTAAAGTAAAAAATAAAAACTCATGTATACACATATACACAACATCGTCCCGAGGCATTATAAATATGGAGAATAAATTTGTAAAATTCGAATATTTTACCTCAACTTATCTCTATCCCTAAAAAAAACAAACTGACATGACAAAAAACTAAATCAGCCCTTTACCTACACTGCTTTAATTTGCAAATAAATAATCTTTATTAATCGTTAAGAAAACAAATAAAGAGCTTTTAAATTTCCGACAGCCATGTCAAAGTGAAGTTGAGAAAAAATAATTTTTAAGATATTTCATAAAAGTTCTCTCAATATTTTTCATTTTTATCATTGTGGTTCTTTAATTTTGTTAACTGAAAAGAATCAATAGGTTATGCTTTAAAAGAAAACTTTTTTATGATTCGCCCTATTTGTTAGTATGCTCATAAATATTGGCTTTTACTTCATAAATGGTACTGTTTTTGCTTTATGATAAGCTCAAGTAAGCAGCCTTCTGTGTAGACGCTCTCTCAAGGTGAGTTAAACAACATTAACATGTGCTGGCATGAAACAAAAATGAGTAAAATATGCAAAAAATAAACATCTTTAAAATGCTATTATGATTGTTTTTACCTACACCTTCAAACTGAAAATGAACAATGTTATCATTCATTAAGTATAAATTTTTATATTAAAGTTTTCTCTATTCATCATGATAACTCTATATTTTTTTTACAAAAAATCTGAAAAAATAAAATGATCAAAACAAGAGACACACAAAAATTATTCAATAAAACACACTTTTTTTCAAAAAAATGCCTCAGAGGGCTTGCGCAGTAAAAAGATCCTCTCTATAAGCCTCATCATTGGTTCGCGCCCATCGTCTAGCGGTTAGGACATCGCCCTTTCACGGCGGAAACAGGGGTTCGATTCCCCTTGGGCGTACCATTCTTTATTTATATCTGTGTAATATATTGATTTTATTCGTATTTTTAAATATTAGGGATACCCGATAAAAATAAGGGAATAAGGTATAGATAATCTATCTGTAAAAAAGGTGCGAAAGTCATTGATGTGACTCATTTTTTTCTTTTTAAGAATAGCCCTTTGATTATGGGCACTTAACAGCAATAAAAATCAGAAAATTATAAATTAGTGTGCTCTCTCGTGACAGGGTAATCTTATGCGCCGTGTTCATACATAAGCTATTCGTTTTTAAATTAAAACCAGCCTGACTCTTTATGTATTCCCTTCAATGTTCAAAACTGAAGTTGCTCCAAAAACGCATTTCAGATGAATCATTCCCCATTACAGGACCGTTGTATCACATCTGTATCAGATTAAATTTTTCTATAAACAAACAGACCGTAATCTTAGAATTTAAAGAGCAATGCAAAAAATAGATTCTTACTCAGGCTAAGAAAGATAATTAAAAAATACAATCGACTTATCAAATAGTTAAATAAAAACTTTGATAATAGAAATGTATCCCCCTGTTTCCCAGAGACCTACTTACTTATCTATAAACAAACTTTTTATCAATTATACAATAACTACAGGTTTTCCAACACATTATTTCTTTTCAAAAATTCAATTCCTCAACAAAGTTTACACTCTATTGATCATATCTTCTAACATCCATATTTGTATGCTCTTTCCCTTTGTTTTTACTTTTCATTATAAACCTGAAAGTGCTATAAAGTAATATCACTGAAAAGAAAAAGGACTTCTAATGGCAAAGATCAAAGTAGAAAACCCCGTTGTTGAACTCGATGGGGATGAAATGACCCGTATCATCTGGAAATATATCAAAGATAAATTAATCCATCCCTATCTCGATATTGATCTCAAATATTATGATCTTTCGGTCGAGAACCGTGATGCAACCAATGATCAGGTAACAATCGATTCTGCCAATGCTATCAAAAAATATGGGGTTGGTATAAAATGTGCAACCATTACGCCTGATGAGGCTCGTGTTAAAGAATTTAACCTTAAAAAAATGTGGAAATCCCCCAATGGCACCATCCGCAATATTTTAGGAGGCGTTATTTTTCGCGAACCCATTATCTGTAAAAATGTCCCCCGCCTTGTTCCTAACTGGACAAAACCAATTATTATCGGACGTCATGCTTTTGGTGACCAGTATAAGGCTACAGACTTTAAGTTTCCAGGAAAAGGAAAAGTAAGTATTAAATTTGTCGGTGATGATAATCAAGTTATTGAGCATGAGGTTTTTGATGCCCCAAGCGCAGGGGTTACCATGGCGATGTATAATCTTGATGAATCAATTCGTGACTTTGCCCGCGCATCTTTTAATTATGGACTACAACGGAATGTTCCAGTTTATCTTTCAACAAAAAATACCATTCTAAAAACTTACGATGGTCGTTTTAAAGATATCTTTCAAGAAATATTCGATACAGAATTTAAGGAGGAGTTCGAAAATCGTAAATTACATTACGAACATCGCCTCATTGATGACATGGTTGCTTCTTCATTAAAATGGTCCGGTGGATACGTATGGGCATGTAAAAACTATGATGGTGATGTTCAATCTGATATTGTTGCTCAAGGCTTTGGTTCTCTTGGGCTTATGACTTCCGTTCTCATGACACCAGATGGTAAAATTGTTGAAGCAGAGGCCGCACACGGCACTGTAACACGCCATTATCGTCAGCATCAAAAAAATGAAGAAACCTCAACAAATTCTATTGCATCTATTTTTGCATGGACCCGTGGACTAGCGCACCGTGCCAAACTGGATAACAATGAGAAATTAAAAAACTTTGCCACAACATTGGAAGAAGTTTGTATTAAAACCGTTGAAGAAGGTTTTATGACTAAAGACCTTGCACTTTTGATTGGTCCGAAACAAAAATGGCTTTCTACAACAGGTTTTCTCGATAAAATTGATGAAAATCTCAAAAAAGCAATGGGCAATTAAGAAATAAATTAACTATAATTCAAAGCTCTGTTTAGAGCTTTGAATTTTTCTTGGAAAATTTAAAGAACTACTTTATAAGTAATAAAGAGAATAATTTTTTATTAAATAGCAAAACAGTGAAAAAACAAAGCTGGTCTACGCTTTTATTGGGTAAAAATGGTCTTTGCTTTTTAACGTTTACAGGTGGGGTTGTGTTGCATGCCACCAACGTTTATATTGTTATTACTATTTTACCCTCTCTCATGAATCATATTGGCAGTGAAATATATTACTCTTGGGTGGCGACTGTCTTCATTACGGCTTCACTGCTGGGCACTTCGCTTGCAACAAAAATATTAGGGAAACTAGGTCCTCGCAACGCTTATGTTATCTCTGGACTGATCTTTACCCTAGGAACTTTTCTATGCAGCATTTCTTCATCTATGCCATTATTTTTAATAGGACGCTTTATTCAAGGATTTGGAAGTGGTTCTTTGTTATCCTTATCTTATTCCATGATACGTATTGTTTTCAGTCCATCTTTATGGTCACACGCATTAAGTGTTATTTCTGGAATGTGGGGAATATCCACCTTGTTAGGACCAGCGATCGGAGGGCTTTCCGTATATTATGGCCTATGGCGAGCATCCTTTTGGATCATTGGCATCTTCGCTATATTTTTCTCACTCATCGCCTTTAAACTTTTACCTCAAAAGAATAAAACCGACATTCCAACATCTCCTTTCCCTCTTCTTCAGCTTCTTACACTCACCTTATTGATTTTTATCATTTCTATTGGAGGCGCTATGGAGGCAACAATGGCAAAAATTTGCGGGCTCGTTATCGGATTTAGTCTTCTCTTTGTTTTAGAAAAAATCGAAACATCGTCTCTTCATCCCATGTTGCCGCACAAAACCTTTTCTTTTTCTTCTGAAATTTTTCCTGTTTACGCATTGATACTTATTATGACAACAGTCGTATACAGTATAGAACTTTATTTACCCCTTTTCCTTCAAGAGCTTCATAAGCAAGCGCCTCTTATTGCTGGTTATATAGCAGCACTTATGAGCCTAGGATGGACATGTGGCGCCCTCTCAAGTGCTGGTGTCTCCGCAAAAAAAATTCGCAATATCATTATATATTCCCCCTTATTAAAATTGTTAGGTATCATTATTCTTTTATGGCTCATTCCAACAGAAGTTTCTACACTCGGATATATTCTTATTATTTGCTTAGCACTCTTTTTTATTGGGGTCAGTGCTGGCATAGCGTGGCCCCATTTGCTTACAAGGATCTTACAATGTACAAATGAGGAAGATGCTTTGCGTGCCAGTGAATCCCTTACCTCTGTGCAACTATTTTCAGCAGCCTTAAGTGCAACTCTAGCAGGAGTCATCACTAATCTTGCTGGACTCTTTAATCCTGGAGGAACAATAGGCATGATCTTAGCAGCAAAAACCCTTCTTATCGTGCTCATAGGTCTTTTATTTTGTTTTGCTATTCCATTAGCGCTGCGCATTTCTTACTGCATATTAAAAAATCCAACAGGACATGCCAATAACGAGAAATAAATATAAAAATTTTTTCTTCACGCAAAAAAAGAAAAATATTAAGTATGCTTCTCCAGAGACCATGAGACGCAAAACACCATTAAACCGCACAAAGTTAGAAGACTCCCCAAAATAGCTGTATATTCATAACTATAGCCCAATTTTAAAACCAATGCTCCAGATTCTGCACCAAGAGCGTTGGCAATATTAAAAGCAGACTGCATTAATGCGCCTGCCAAAATTTGTCCCTGTCGTGCAACATCCATAATTTTTGTTTGTATAGAAGGCATAGCCGCAAAAGAAGTTCCAACCAAAAAGCATCCTAGTGCTGCTGTTAATGGAGCATAAGATAAAAAGAAAAAAAGCAAAAAAACAAATACACTCCAAAGCATAGAAAAAAATATCATCGGCGAAATGCCTATTTTAACAGCCAATTTAGGCCCCAAGAGATTTCCACCCACCATCCCCAATCCAACTAAGGGCATAATAAATGGCACCCATTCAAGGGAAACACCAGAAATATGCATTAATGTTGACTTAATATAAGTAAAAATAGAAAATAATCCTGATGCTCCCACCGAAACCATGACCAAAAGAAGCCACACCTGCTTTTGCTTTAATGCCCCCATTTCGCGTAAAGGGCTCGTTCTTGGGGTTCTTGAATCACACGGCAAAAAATTTCCAATAAGCAAACAACACAATAAAGCAATCATACCCACAAGGACAAAAGCAATCTGCCAACCAATAAGTTGACCAATCCAAGTAGCCCCTGGTGCTCCCAAAACGGTTGCAATGGTCAAACCAAGCATAACAGCCCCAACGGCTTTAGAACGCTCATTCATTTCCACCATTGAAGAGGCAACCAGAGCCGCAAGCCCAAAATAGATTCCATGGGGAAGACCACTAAGAAAGCGTAAAGCGACTAATATGCTAAAATCAGAAAAAAAAGCACTCGCAATATTCGCTAAGGCATAAAAAAACATCAGCCCTATTAAAACAGTTTTGCGTGAAATCTGAGCTGTCGCAACAGCTAACAGAGGCGCTCCAATCACAACCCCTAATGCATAAGCAGAAATATATTGACCAGCCGTAGGAATATCAACATATGAACTTCGTGCCATTTCTGGTAGAAGCCCCATTGCTACAAACTCTGCAGTTCCAATAGCAAAACTCCCCACTGCAAGAGCTAAAATTGCTAAACGCCGTATTCTCGAATCAATTCCCAATGCAAGGATGTTTTCTTTATGCGAATCCTTCATATCATCACTTCTAAATAAGAGTTTGAGCTATAGATATCTGTAATAGGTAAAAATAAAAATTCAAAATATTGTACATGCATACCAAATCTTTCCCAATAAAGTTTTAGAAACATTTTGATATATGAAGTTTTAAATAAGATTCTTTAATGAATGATCTTTTAAAAATCTAACGATTATAGATATATGCAACTATTTTTATGAACCCAGTCAAATAATAAACTTTGTTTTCTCTCTTCAGCAATTTCACAATTTTATCTTAAAACTTTTACTAAAAAACAATGTGCCACACTATAAAAAACTCTAAGCCTTATCGAAGAATGCATTTCCAATAGGTAAATAATATCTCATCATTATCTTGATATAAGTATAAAACTTCTTCTCAATTTATTATTTCTTCGTTTTTATTACTTGAATGCACAACCTCCAAACCGATAAGCTATAATTTCAACAAATCCGCCATCCTTATGCGTTATTGCAGATTCTTTTAAATTTTCATGATAATAGTGCTTGATCTCTCCATTGATTAAATAATCCTATTCTAAAAATATTCCCTCTTTCATTTCATAGAGAGAGTATAAGATCGTTTTTATCTCACTTACTATCTGTAAATTTGAAATATTTACGTAATATATTATGACTTATTTTCTTATAAACTTTATCAATAGAGAATAAAATTAATATAATATTTTCAGTTAAATGTATTTATCGATCTTTTATAAAAGTATAATTATATAAAAATAATAAAAACATAAAATTATAAACTTTAAATGATATAACATTATTTTATCATTATTGTAATTTTCTAATAAATTACATGTTATAACTTATATAACAAATTATTTACCTTAATCAATAGAAAACACAAAGAAACGCATAAAAGTACAATTTTCATACTTCTTTAAGAGTTCGCTAACGCCTCATTAACATTGTTGCTTTAAACAGTCTGCAGAAACAGAAACAAACTGTTTTTCTCCGGATCAGGTAGCGCGTACCGGAGTAACAGTTTCTGTTTTTTTATGATAATGATAAAAAAATATGTATCCCATAAAGTAGTACCTTTACGTTTTAAAATAGTGCAATTTTATATTTTTGAAAAGTTTTGTAGTTTCATTTCTTCGTAAAGTTTGTAAGTAAAAAGATAAATTGAATAAACAAATAAAGTGCTATATCAGATAATATATATTTAGCGTCCTTGTGCCCATAGAGCACGCGTTTCAGCACAAAAATCAGCATAACAGCCTTCTTCAATGGCATCACGAATTTCTTGCATCAGTTGTTGGTAATAAAAAAGATTATTCCAAGTCAACAACATACCACCTAGAGATTCACCAGATTTTATCAAATGATGTAAATAAGCACAGCTGTAATCATTTGCTGCCGGACAAAGTGACTGTGGATCAAGAGGGTGGGGATCTTCTGCATAACGTGCATTCCGTAAATTAATCCTACCAAAGCGTGTAAAAGCTAAACCATGACGCCCTGCACGCGTCGGCATAACACAATCAAACATATCAACACCACGCGCAACACTTTGTAAAATATCATCAGGAGTTCCCACCCCCATAAGATAGCGTGGTTTATCCTCTGGTAACATCGGACACGTAGCGTCCAACACTGCTGTCATAACACTCTGCGGCTCACCAACAGCAAGCCCTCCAATCGCGTATCCCTTTAAATCCATTTCTTTTAATGCTTGAGCGGAACGCTCACGCAGTTTCGTATTATCACCACCTTGAACAATCCCAAACATTGCTTTATCTGGCTGATTCCCAAAAGCTGTTTTACAACGTTGTGCCCACCGCAATGAAAGTTCCATAGCTTCTTCCATCTCTTTTTCAGTGGCTGGTAATGCAATACATTGATCCAACTGCATCTGGATATCGGCACCAAGAAGTCCTTGAATTTCGATAGAACGCTCTGGACTCATTTCATAATAAGCTCCATTAATATAAGAGCGAAAAATCACACCTTGTTCAGTAATTTTACGGATGCCCGCCAATGACATAACCTGAAAACCACCAGAATCGGTTAAAATAGGTCCATTCCAGCGTGAAAATTCATGTAATCCCCCTAAACGTGCAACACGTTCAGCTCCTGGACGTAACATTAAATGATAAGTATTCCCCAAAATAATATCCGCCCCAAGATCACGTATTTGATCCATATACATAGCCTTAACAGTTCCTGCTGTCCCCACAGGCATAAAAGCAGGTGTGCGAACACACCCCCGTCCAGTAATAATTTCGCCTCGACGCGCACATCCATCTTGAGCAATTTTTCTATAATGAAATGTCTTTATCATCACTCTTATCTTTTTGATTCCATCAATGCATATCTCTCATAGAAAGAGATAAGATATCTTCCTTACGAAGCATTACCATAAATTTTATGAATTAATTTGTGATTCACTCAACGAGCATAAAAAAATAAAGCTGAATTAAAAAGCAAATAACACATCTAACTTTTTGTATTCATCTTTACGCCTTTATATTCTCCCTAAATTAAGCAATCTTCCTGTTTTTAAAGATTATGCCAATAAGGAACAATACGCTCATGTTTTCACCAAACACTGAAGCAACTAGACTCTTATCCATTCTCAATATGTATTTCAAACATGCTACAGCATGAGACTTGAATATTGATATACAAGCAGCAACAAAAGCACGTACTTTTTTAGAAAAATAACATCATAAAACCATTAAAAGATCGGCAATACATCGAAGAGAAGTACCAACTTTTATAAAAAGCTTCGCAAAATAACAACCCTAACACAACGGACTTTACTTTTTCTTATCCTAACAACTGTTCGTACAAATCATTGGCACCATATTCGTGAAAATCAAATTGAAGGAAATATACAGACAATTCTTGGCTCGAAAATATGAAAATTAGGCGTGATACTATAAAAAATCCCGCATGCCTTTATTAATCAGAAAAGAGTATTTTTCCTAAAAATCTAAAATTGAAACACGTATGATTTATATTATTGTTCATCCGCTGCAATAACAGCTTTGGTAATTGCATCAGGATCGATAACGGGTTCACCACGCTTAATTTTATCAACATTTTCCATACCTTCAACGACCCTCCCCCATATGGAATATTGACGATCAAGCCACGGAGCATCGGCAAAACAAATAAAAAACTGCGAATTAGCAGAATTTGGATTCTGACTCCGTGCCATAGAAACTGTACCACGCTTATGAGAAAGATTGGAAAACTCTGCTGTTAAATTTGGTTTTTCTGAACCGCCCATACCTGCACGTGATAAATCAAATTTTTCACCATCCTTTTTTCCAAATTGCACATCACCAGTCTGCGCCATAAAACCATCAATAACACGATGAAAAATAACATTATCATAAGCACCTTCACGGACAAGCTCTTTAATACGTGCCACATGATGAGGCGCTAAATCAGCAAAAAGCTCAATGACAACCCTGCCTTTCGTTGTTTCAAGAATTAAAGTATTTTCTGGATTTTTATTCTCAGCCATATGGAAAGCTCCTTTGATTTATTTCTTGATTTATTTCTCAACTTGTAAAATAGCAGCATGAATAACATCAGGATTTTTTACAGATCCATTATTACTTGTGGACCCTTTTTTTATTTTATCAACAACATCCATCCCCTTTATAACCTCCCCAACAACCGTATACTGACCATTTAAAAAAGATGCATCATCAAAACAAATGAAAAATTGAGAATTTGCTGAATCTGGATCTTGTGAACGTGCCATCCCAACAGTACCGCGTTTAAACGGCTGCTTTGAAAATTCAGCTGGTATATTGGGATAATCTGAGCCTCCCATACCAACACGTTTTAGATCAAAATCTCTACTGCCTTTTTTTCCAAACTTCACATCACCAGTTTGTGCCATAAAGCCAGGAATAACGCGATGAAACACAACATTATTATAAGCCCCCTCTTCTGTTAGTTTCTTGATTTGCGCAACATGCTTTGGCGCCAAATCAGGACGCAGACGAATAATAACGTCACCGTCTTTGAGAGATAAAACAAGAAGGCTTGCATGACTTGCTGAGTTAGAATCATCAGCAACAGCGTGCCATGAAAAAAAGCAAAAAACACATATCAAAATAGCAAAGAATCTACGAAACACAATTATTCACCTTTAAAAGACTGAAATTTCGAATGTAAAGCTTGTGCAATATTGGGCGGCACAAACGGTGTCACATCCCCTCCCATAGAAGCAATTTGACGAACCAATGTAGACGTTATCGCACGTCCAGAAACGCTTGCCGGCAAAAAAACAGTTTGCAATTCAGGGGCCATAATAGCATTCATCCCTGCCATTTGCATTTCATAATCAAGATCAGTACCATCACGCAACCCACGAATGAGAAACGAAGCGCCAACTTCACGCGCCTTCTCAATGAGAAGGTTATTAAATGAAAGAACCTGCAACCGATCAGAATCGGCACCAAAAAAATCTTTCCCGACCTGTGTAATAAAATCAACGCGCTCTTCAAAACTAAAGAATGTTTTTTTACTCGCCTGTATACCTATAGCGACAATCACCTTATCAGCTAAGACAAAACACCCTTTCAAAACATCAAGATGACCGTTTGTAAGAGGATCAAAGGAACCAGCATAAAAAGCAATTTTCACGATTTTACTCCACCCTCTTCAAATTTATTTTTCTTCGTTCATATCAACTGTATCAGAATGCTGCCTATCTTCATCCTCTAATGAACGCGTATCATCTTCAGGTTCAGAAATACGCTCAACCGACACAACTCTTTCACCTTCGGCTGTATTAAAAATCGTCACCCCCTTCGTTGAACGACCCGCAGTGCGAATTCCCTCAACAGGGACGCGAATAAGCTGTCCCCCATCTGAAACCAACATAATTTGATCTTGCGCCTTCACCGGAAAAGCCGCGACTAATTTACCAATTTCAGCTGTTTTAGATGGATCTGTTGCACGAATCCCCTTTCCCCCACGTCCCGAAATCCGGAATTCATAGGAAGAAGAGCGTTTACCATAACCAAATTCACTCACCGTCAAAAGCATTTGTTCACGTGCATGGAGTTCTGCATAACGTTCATCTGTTAACTCTGTTGCAAGTCCCTCATCTTCTTCATCAAGAGTGACAATATCTTCAATATCAGTATCCGCACCAGCAGCACGCCGTTCATTCATCACACGTTTAATATAGGCAGAACGCTCAACAGACGTCGCCTCAACATGCTCTAAGATTGTCATTGAAATGACTTTATCGCCTTTGGCCAAATTAATACCACGAACCCCCACAGAATTACGCCCTGCAAAAACACGAACATCTACAACAGGAAAACGAATACATTGCCCATTTGCTGTTGTGAGAACGACATCATCATGTTCTGTACAGGTTTCAACAGAAAGAATTTCATCTTCTTCATCAAGTTTCATGGCAATTTTACCATTACGATTAACCTGAACAAAATCTGATAACTTATTACGACGCACAGTTCCACGTGTTGTCGCAAACATGATATCCAATGCACTCCAGCTCGCTTCATCTTCAGGTAAAGGCATAATCGTTGTAATGCGTTCGCCTTGTTGTAAGGGAAGCATATTGATCAAAGCCCGCCCACGCGATTGCGGTGTCCCTAACGGTAGTCGCCAAACTTTTTCCTTATAAACAATGCCCCGTGATGAAAAGAAAAGGACTGGCGTATGCGTATTGGCGACAAACAAGCGCGTTACAAAATCCTCATCCTTCGTGGACATACCAGAACGTCCTTTACCGCCACGGCGTTGTGCACGGTAGGTATTAAGAGGGACACGTTTAATATAGCCGCTATGGCTCACCGTTACCACCATATCCTCTGGCGCAATGAGATCCTCACTCTCCATCTCAGCACTACCAAAACCAAATACGGTCCGTCGCGGCGTTGCAAATTCCTCACGAAGAGCACTCAATTCGTCCTTAACAATACGAAGTATTCGTACACGCGATGCCAAAATATCGAGATAATCAGCAATATCCACGCCAATTTTATTCAATTCATCAGCAATTTCATCACGCCCAAGAGCTGTTAACCGTTGCAAACGCAATTCTAAAATAGCACGTGCTTGCTCTTCAGAGAGATTATAAGTACCATCCTCATGAATAATATGACGGGGATCATCAATAAGTCTAATCAAAGGCGCAACATCCATCGCTGGCCAGCGTCGTTCCATTAATTGTGTACGTGCTGTCTGTGGATCAGGAGCTTTGCGAATAAGTGCTATGATTTCATCAATATTGGCAACCGCAAGAGCAAGCCCCACCAAAACGTGGGCCCGTTCACGTGCCTTACGCAAAAGATATTTTGTCCGTCGGCTAACAACCTCTTCCCGAAAAGAAACAAATGCACGAAGCATATCAAGCAACGTCATTTGTTCAGGTTTTCCCCCATTCAACGCCACCATATTACAACCAAAAGAAGTTTGCAGCGGCGTATAACGATATAATTGGTTTAAAACAACTTCCGCAACAACATCTTTCTTCAACTCAATAACGACACGATACCCATCACGATCAGATTCATCACGCAAATCAGAAATTCCCTCAATGCGCTTATCACGCACCAATTCGGCCATTTTCTCAATCATCGTTGCCTTATTAACTTGATAAGGAATCTCACTCACAATGATGGCCTGGCGACCATTGCGAATTTCTTCAATATCAACTTTAGCACGCATAATAATTGAGCCACGTCCTGTTTCATAAGCTGAACGAACACCAGAATGGCCGAGGATAATCCCCCCTGTAGGAAAGTCTGGACCAGGAATAATTTCAATAATTTGATCGAGTGTGATAGCAGGATTATCAATCAGAGCAATACAACCATCCACAACTTCACCAAGATTATGGGGCGGAATATTGGTTGCCATTCCCACAGCAATCCCCCCTGATCCGTTAACCAAAAGATTAGGAAAACGGGCTGGTAAGACAACCGGTTCACGTTCACGTCCATCATAATTATCCTGAAAGTCAACCGTATCTTTGTCAATATCAGCCAAAAGCGCTTCTGAAACTTTTTCTAAACGACACTCAGTATAGCGCATTGCCGCGGGAGGATCACCGTCAACGGAACCAAAATTCCCCTGACCATCAATCAATGGATTTCTTAAAGAGAAGTCCTGCGCCATACGCACCAAGGCATCATAAATCGAAGCATCACCATGGGGATGGAATTTACCCATAACCTCCCCAACAACACCAGCAGATTTACGAAATGGCTTATTAAAAACAAGCCCCATCTCATTCATCGCATGTAGGATACGTCGATGAACAGGTTTAAGACCATCACGGACATCAGGGAGTGCACGCGAGACAATTACGCTCATCGCATAATCGAGATAAGAGCGTTGCATTTCATCAATAATACTGATTGGTTCAATACCGGTCAGCACATCACGTTCTGGCTGTGGAATAAGATCGGTCACAATTTCAAAACTTTCAAATGTTAAAGAATCATTAAAGAATCATTTGGCCTTATTTATATCGAAAAATACACTAGAATGCTATTTTCTCTCTCATAACAAAGGATGAATTTAACAATATTTTTCAAGATGTTATTAATTTCTATTAAAAATAACCAATAATGAACAGTTTCCACTTCTCTAAACTTCTAAAAATCTGAAACAAACAAACCATAAAGAAATCGTAATCTTGTAATTTCAAAGAATCTTAGAAAGGTACATCATCATCTAATTTATGAGAAAAGCTTTCTCCTGCTTGGCTATTATTCTGACCAAAAGTATTTCTCTGATTTGAGCTACTATCCGCAAAGCTACCACTGTAATTGCCCCCTTGACTTGCTCCCTGCTCCCCACTCGCTCCTCCACGTCCATCAAGCATTTGCAATTCACCACGATATTTTTGCAAAACAATCTCTGTTGTATAACGATCATTGCCATTTTGATCTTGCCATTTTCGTGTCTGTAACTGCCCCTCAATATAAATTTTGCTGCCTTTTTTTAAATATTGCTCTGCAACTTTGACAAGGTTTTCATTAAAAATAACAATATTATGCCACTCGGTGCGTTCTTTTCGCTCATTTGTATTCCGATCACGCCAACTTTCCGAGGTAGCAATACGCAAATTTGCCACTTGATCTCCTGAATTCAAACGGCGGATTTCAGGATCTGCCCCGAGATTACCAATCAAAATAACTTTATTAAGGCTACCAGCCATCGCATAAACTCCAAAATTTTAATTCGTAAATAGTCTATTATAGAACAATTATAAACATCTTGACCTTCAATTTACATGTCTGTAATTGACCTTCAATATGGATATTGCTATCCTTTCCAAGGTTGTATCCGCATAACTATAACAAAATATGATAACAACGCATAGTTTATTCCATCAGTAGAGAATAAAAACCTGCTTATTTGTATTTTTCTTTCTATAAAACCTATACCTTCTTTCTGCGTTAAAGCAGTTAAACACATTGTAATTTAAAAAAAACAGTTTTATTCCGTTTTAGAGGCTCAATTTTTGTCACACATGCCAAGGATAAAATATGACTCATCAAAAATATATCTCCATTCGCGGTGCACGTGAGCATAACCTCAAAAATATTGATCTCGATCTCCCTCGTGATAAACTTATTGTTATCACAGGACTTTCTGGTTCTGGTAAATCATCCTTAGCCTTTGATACAATTTACGCTGAAGGACAACGCCGTTATGTCGAAAGTCTTTCGGCTTATGCACGTCAATTTCTCGAAGTTATGCAAAAACCCGATGTTGACCGTATCGACGGCCTTTCGCCTGCTATCTCCATTGAACAAAAGACAACCAGCCGCAATCCTCGCTCCACGGTCGGTACTGTCACTGAAATCCACGACTATATGCGTCTTCTCTTTGCCCGTATTGGTATTCCTCATTCTCCTGCAACAGGACTTCCTATTGAAAGTCAAACGGTAAGCCAAATGGTTGATCAAATTATGGCCTTACCAGAAGGAACACGAATTTTTATTATGGCTCCCTTAGTGCGAGGTCGAAAAGGAGAATATAAAAAAGAGCTAACAGAACTTCTAAAAAAAGGATTTCAACGCGCTAAAGTTGATGGAACATTCTATGAAATCCCTGATATTCCGCCTCTTGATAAAAAATATAAACATGACATCGATGTCGTGGTAGACCGCATTGTTGTACAAAAGGATATTACCTCTCGCTTGGCTGATAGTATAGAGACTTGTTTACAGCTAGCCAATGGACTTGCCATTGCTGAAATGGCAGACCAACCCTTGGCACAAAAAGAAACGACAAAAGAATCTGCTCATAAGTCAAAAAATGACACACACAAACGGATTCTTTTTTCAGAAAAGTTTTCCTGCCCTGTATCAGGTTTCTCTATCCCTGAAATTGAACCTCGTCTTTTTTCGTTCAATAATCCTTTTGGCGCCTGTCCCCTTTGTGATGGGTTGGGCATCAAAAAGGCAATGGACCCACTGAAAATTGTGCCCAATAAAAATCTTACCTTAAAAGGCGGAGCCATTGCACCTTGGGCTAAATCAGATTCACTTTATTATAGCCAAACCTTAGAAGCATTAGGGAAAGCTTACGGTTTCAAACTCACAGATCAATGGTATGCACTCTCTCATGAAGCACAACAAGCTATTCTCTACGGTACAAAAGGAAATGAAATCTCTTTTATCTACAAAAATAATTCTGGTTCACATAAAATAACTCAATCTTTTGAAGGAATCATCCCCAATATGGAGAGGCGCTGGAAAGAGACCGATTCTGCTTGGTCCCGTGAAGAAATTGAGCGTTATATGTCTTCTTCACCTTGCCCAGCCTGTCATGGTTATCGTTTAAAACCAGAGGCACTTGCTGTAAAAATCCATGGGATGCATATTGGACAAATATCAGATCTTTCTATTCTCAAAGCAGATGATTGGTTTGCCAATATCCATCAATATCTCACGGAAAAACAACGTAATATCGCCACACGTATTTTAAAAGAAATTCGCGAACGCTTAGCTTTTTTAAACCATGTAGGATTGGAATATCTTACCTTATCTCGAAATTCAGGAACCCTTTCAGGAGGAGAAAGCCAACGCATTCGATTAGCCTCCCAGATTGGTTCTGGTCTTACAGGGGTCCTTTATATTTTAGACGAACCATCCATCGGTTTACATCAACGTGATAACGAACGTCTTTTGGAAATGCTACGGCATTTGCGCGATCTTGGCAATACAGTCATTGTCGTTGAACATGATGAAGATGCTATTCTCACAGCAGACCATGTTGTCGATATGGGCCCTGCTGCGGGCGTTCATGGTGGTGAAATCATAGCGCAAGGGACACCGCAAGAAATTATAGAGAATCCAGCCTCTCTCACAGGTCAATATCTTTCAGGAAAAATGACTGTTAAAATGCCGCCTCAACGACGCAAAATATCAAAATCTAAAACCCTTAAAGTCATTGGCGCCAAAGGCAATAACCTTAAAAATATCAGTACGAACATTCCTCTTGGAACCTTCACATGCGTCACCGGTGTTTCTGGAGGAGGAAAATCAACATTTCTTATTGAAACGCTTTTCAAAGCGGCTTCCCATCAGATCATGGGCAGCCATCACAGCCCTGCCAGCTATGATAAAATTGAAGGCTTAGAATTTCTGGATAAAGTCATCGATATCAACCAATCTCCCATTGGCCGCACCCCACGTTCTAATCCCGCAACCTATACAGGTGCGTTTACCCCTATTCGTGACTGGTTTGCCGAACTTCCAGAATCAAAAGCCCGTGGTTATAAAGCAGGGCGTTTTTCATTTAATGTTAAAGGAGGACGCTGCGAAGCCTGTCAAGGTGATGGAGTCATCAAAATTGAAATGCACTTTTTACCGGATGTCTATGTGACTTGTGATGTCTGTAAAGGAAAGCGCTATAATCGAGAAACACTAGAAATAAAATTCAAAGGACAATCTATCGCTGATATTTTGGATATGACCATCGAAAAGGCAGAGGAATTTTTCCACGCTGTTCCCGCTATTCATAATAAAATGGAAACCCTCATTAAAGTGGGACTGGGGTACATAAAAGTAGGACAGCAAGCCACCACGCTTTCTGGTGGGGAAGCACAACGTGTAAAACTTGCAAAAGAACTTTCACGCAAGACAACGGGACGTACACTTTATATTTTGGATGAACCAACGACAGGTTTACATTTTCACGATATTTCCAAACTTCTTGAAGTGCTCCATGAACTGGTCGAGCAAGGCAACACCGTCATCGTCATTGAACATAACCTTGACGTTATCAAAACAGCCGACTGGATTATTGATTTAGGACCAGAAGGTGGAGATCGCGGTGGAGAAATCGTTGCAATTGGACGCCCTGAAGACATTATTAAGGTTCCCGCTTCCTATACGGGAAAATTTCTCAAAGATGTTTTACGGCGTCAATCTCTCTACAATTCCAACTCTTAAAAAGGCTTACCTTGTAAAATACAGCATACGAACAAAGCTTGTACTTTTATTGTTGCTTATAAAGCAACATCTTATTTCAGTATAGCAGCATATCTGAAATAAAAACTGAAACAATTTAGTGCTTTATAAGCAGTCTCAGTTTTCCTATTGACAAATAGGAATGCGCACATAATTGTGTTTCTTTTCTCTCTTTGTTTATATCTGAAACGATCAAACAGTCTCATTTTAAAAGGATCTGAAGTGTTAAAGATATAAATAAAGTTTTCATATCTCCTTTTAATTCATCTGAATGATCTTCAAAAGCATCCACAATCATATCTTATCATGAAAATTACGCATAGCTTCATACTTTTATCAACCATATTATTAATGAGCATCTCACGGAATACGAAACGCTCCAAATGGACTATATTTGCGTTGCCAATTCCTGACGCTTGTTTAAAAAAATTCTCAATTCTCTCAAGTCCATTTCACGATATCCCCTCCAACTGATAATCTGATACCTCCATTATGGTACAGCAATGTCTTTATACTTATGACCGAGCAAATCGGCACTATCATTATATTTTCCAATACTTGCTACCCCCCACCATCGACACTCCAAAGCCCTTGCATTTGAAATTCCGCTCATAATAGGCATTTTATTTCTCTCTTAATCGTTTTTATCCACACACCTGTATTATTTATGCTATACGAAGATGTTGTTTTGATTGATTGACGATAAAAAAGATTTAAGATGATAAAAAGCTTACGCTACTAAACTTTCTTATTCAATGCGAAAGAAATCTAAGTATCCTTATAAGTCAACGCAGTATTCAACACAAAAGAAACGCTTCTCCAAAAGCATAGAATATCATCATTTTCGACTTTTTGTGCAAAAAGTATCTGTTGGACATCTTACAGTTGTCAATATAATGTGATGAAGTCTAAAAAGACAAAATAACGTTGGAGATAATTTCAGCATGAAAAAAATTGAAGCCATTATAAAACCTTTCAAACTTGATGAAGTAAAAGAAGCGCTTCAAAAAATTGGACTACATGGTATTACAGTAACCGAAGCGAAAGGTTTTGGTCGTCAAAGAGAGCATACAGAACTTTATCGTGGTACAAAGTATGTTGTTGACTTTCTGCCTAAAGTAAAGATTGAAATTGTTGTATCCGATGAAAAACTAGAACAAACTGTTGATGCAATACGCAAAGCAGCACAAACAAAACATATAGGAGATGGAAAGATATTTGTTTTTTCTATTGATGATGCCATTCGTATAGGCACTGACGAAACTGGGACCGATGCTCTTTAATAAACAACGAAAAATTCACCTTTTATTACCCTCAACGCCATATTAAGGAAATTGAATATGACAACCGCATCAGATATTATCAAACAGATTGCAGACAACGAAATCCGTTTTGTTGATTTACGTTTTACTGATCCACGAGGAAAATTGCATCACATTACAATGGATATTGCAGAAATCAGCGAAGATACCTTTAGTGATGGTGTTATGTTTGATGGTTCTTCAATTGCTGGTTGGAAAACAATTAATGAATCTGACATGGTTTTAATGCCAGATCCCCAAACGGCACATATTGATCCTTTTTTTGCTCAGTCTACTTTGGTCATATTTTGTGACGTACTGGATCCTGTCTCTGGTGAATTTTATCGTAGAGATCCTCGCTCTATTGCCAAAAGAGCTGAGGTTTATATGAAATCTTTAGGTATTGGAGACACAATCAATATAGGTCCAGAAGCAGAATTTTTTATCTTTGATGACGTGCGTTATAAAACAGATCCTTACAATACAGGATTTAAACTCGATTCAAGTGAACTTCCCTCCAATGATGATACAGAATATGAAACGGGCAATCTGGGGCATCGCCCACGAATGAAGGGGGGCTACCTTCCTGTTCCACCGATTGATTCCTGCCAAGATATGCGTTCTGAAATGCTCACAGCACTCAAAGATATGGGTGTACAGGTTGAAAAACACCATCACGAAGTGGCAGCAGGCCAACATGAGTTGGGTATTCGTTTTGATACGCTCGTTCGCGAAGCTGATAAGATGCAAATTTTCAAATATGTCGTGCACCAAATAGCAAATAGTTATGGGAAAACAGCAACCTTTATGCCCAAACCAGTTTTTGGTGATAACGGCTCTGGAATGCATGTTCACATGTCCATTTGGAAAGATGGCAAACCCATTTTTGCAGGAAATGAATATGCCGGTCTCTCTGAAACCTGCTTATTTTTTATCGGTGGTGTTATTAAGCATGCAAAAGCAATCAACGCCTTCACCAATCCATCCACAAACTCTTATAAGCGTTTGGTGCCTGGTTATGAAGCTCCTGTCCTTCTAGCCTATTCGGCACGTAACCGTTCTGCATCTTGCCGTATTCCAATGAGTTCTTCGCCAAATTCAAAACGTGTAGAAGTGCGTTTTCCAGACCCAACAGCAAATCCCTATTTAGCATTTGCAGCCCTCTTAATGGCTGGTCTTGATGGCATCAAAAACAAAATTCACCCTGGCCATGCTATGGATAAGGACCTTTATGATCTTCCCTTAAAAGAACTCAAAGAAATCCCTACCGTTTCAGGAAGTCTACGCGAAGCACTTGAAGCACTCGACAAAGATCGTGGCTTTCTTAAAGCTGGCGACGTTTTTGATGATGATCAGATTAACTCCTTTATTCAAGTCAAGATGCAAGAAGTCTTGCGCTATGAAACAACACCGCATCCTGTTGAATTTGATATGTACTATTCTGTTTAAACAATTAGTATGCATTCTTTTGATTTTTAAAATGGAGGCAAAAGCCTCCATTTTTGTGGATATCCGTCTCATGCCAGAGCATAAGAGACTTTTTTTCTCATCTGCTTTTCCTTTATAATGCATTGAGTCTCTTCAAATAAATTAATAAGGTTTCTAATGCTGCGAATTTGTTTTTTCGTTTTTTTATACATGCTCTTTATCGCACCGATAACACAAGCAAGCCCCATGAAAAACCCAGTATTTCGTCTCTTTGAAGAGGAGATATTAGCTTACAGTAAAGCACTTCAAAACGCCGATGCGAATGCTATTTTAAATGCTATCCCTCCCCAAATTATCAACAGCTTAACAGCCAAAAAAAATCTTAGTCAATCACAATTTCGACAAATCATGAAAAGCCAAATAGAACGGTTGACAGAACGTTATAAAATTGAAAGCATACACATCAATCAAGAGCAAAGACGTGGAGGCGAGCTTGACAATGGCGTTCTTTATTTTGTGATACCTGTAGAGCTTGTAGCGACAACAAATTCTGGACAAAAATCTTCTATTCAAACTGAGATTATTGCGCTGCTTGATCACCCCCAATTCGGCTACCCCCACTGGTATTTCATTCATGGGAATGAAGAAGCGCTCTTAAACATCACCACTGAAGAATTTCCCGGACTTGAAAAAATTAAAATCAATCCTATAAAAATTACAAAAATGCTGTAATCAAAAAGAATGCACATCATAAAAGATTTAACCTTATAAACAAGTTCTAACAATTGTAGCAGCAGCATTAAATTCAGCTTTCTTATGCGCACGATATGCTGTTGCTTCTTTATCCGTTCCCCATTGTTCCATCGTCCAGTCTTCATCTAAATGGGCAATAGACCAAGCATGGTCCGCGTCAATTTTTCCAGCAGCAACCGCAAGCGCAATAAGTGCAGATCCCGTTAAGGTTGTCATCATATGAAGTGCAGCAAGCATATAAGGAGATTCAACATTACGCAAATAATGACTCACGGCTTGAATGGCTTCTGGCGGTTGTTCCACATGCATCAACCCTTCTGTTAAATAAAACCGCGCTCCTAGTTTTTCTTCGGCCCAATCCAATAAAGGATCCCACTGTTCACATTGCCGATGTACCAACTCTTTTGGTGTTTGTGCACGATAAAAGATCATATCACAGGCAACAAAACGCAATAGATCTTCAAAAACAATCTGCATATCATCAGCAATACCATCAATAACAGTATTAACCAGACGCGTCATAGGCATTTTGGCTGGATCAACAATGTCCTTTTGGCTCTCAAATTCTTGCGCAATGAATTCAGCAAACACTTCCGTTGGTACAAGAAAATGACGCTTTGCTGGTGTTTTAACTGGACGTTCATCCAATAAGATTGTAAAGCCCCCTTCCTCATAAGCAATCTTCACTTCCCTATAAAACCGTTTTGGATGTGGTTGACGTGAAAGATTTCGTGTCTTCTGAACAGGATCACTTTTATTCAAACTATTTTTATTCAGGGTCCTATCAAAATGATTCAAAATTTCACGCATATTGTTTTCACCTCTGATATTTAAAAAGTGTTTTTTTCAAAGCTCTATATATTTTATTTAAGGTTTAAATTGATTTATTTTCCTATCTTACAAATTTTTCTATCTGAGCAGAAGAAAAAAATCTTACCCATCGCAACCTGATTTTAAAGTATATCCTTAATATTGAACAAACAAGACAATGGTCTTGTTCATATATTTAGCAACAGCTGTTAGAATAATTTTTTAAAGAATTTATTTTTCTTATATCTTGCTTTTTGAAATACTGATGCGTAACAAAGCATTGATTGAAACGGATCAAGGTTATCTTCAATTTGATTTAAAGCGTCTTGAAGAAGTAATAGCATTGATGATAGAAGATATAGAAGCACTTGAAACGTTAGATGATGACGCTTATTTGGCAGGGGCTAAGGATTATATCCAAAATAATCTGGGAAGACTGCAAACCTTAAAGTCACGATTTAATTTTTCAACATCATATTATGCACGGCGCGTTATTGGGGAATTGAATCATTGAGTTTTTTAAAAGGACGGTTATTCTTATTTACTTTTGCCATTCTAGCATTGTTTTCTATAAGTTGGTTATTATCTAAGAATTTGGTGAGCAATATACCCGTCATGCATGCAGTTGGATTGAGGTTGTGTGCAACTGCCGCCACCTTATGGTTGATTGCAGTCTTTCGTGAAAAAGCTGTTTTCAGATCCCTCCCATTACTTTCCATGATACCTTCTTTTTTAATTCTATCAGTGTTAGGATTTTCACTGTACTTTGTCTGCAGCTTTGGAGCCTTAAAATCACTCAAAGCCAGTGATTTAACCATGGTTTTAGCCACTATTCCAGGAATAACCTATATATTGGGAACACTCACGAATAGTCTTATGTTTTCATGGTTCAAGCTTATTGGTATGATCATTGTCAGCATAGCGGCTATAGCATTCAATATAAACAGTACAGAGGGTGAATCTTATAGTCTCATAGGCATAGCTCTTACTTTAACAGCGGCGTTTTCTTACTCGACTTATGGCTTATTGTCTAAACGTTATCTTAAAAATTTACCTTTGCTCACCTCACTGGCTTGGATTACGACAATTTCTACCGCATCATTTATGCCATTATTCATTTTTGATCCTACCCCCCTCTTCTATCTTCAGTTAGAAGATATCTTTAAAATATTGATTTTAGGAACTGTTTGCTCGGCACCCGTTTATGTATTGTACCAAAAAGTTCTCGCCGAAGGGGGCGTATTATACGCCAACACGATCGGTGTATTATCTCCTTTTGCAGTGGTTGCATGTGAATGGCTCATCGGCTCAAACACTTCTCTCAATATAATCAAAATAATTGCCATGATCATGGCTGTTATAGGAATGACACTCTTATTTATAGATGCCTCAAAGGTATCTGCATGGCAACGACAACACCGTGCTAAAAATTCCAAATTTAATGAGGAAACAAAATGAAAAAACTCGCGTTAGTTTGCCAGCGCAATGCAAAACTATCCTTTATATTTGAAGCAGCACAAGCCGCTAATATCGAATTAGTCATGATCTATGATTGCGCTGAAAGCGCTCCTATTCAGCTACCTACAGCAGTTACTTCAACTTGGCAACTTCCTGTTTTTGAAAACCCAGAGGCAGCTTTAGAGACTTTTGCAGCAGGCGTAAAAGAACGCAATATTGCTGGAGTTATGACCCTTCGCGAAGAAGCCATTCTATGGACAGCTTTGGCAGCAAAAAAAATTAATACCCCAAGTATTGAGCCAAAAGTAGCGGCATTAACCCGAAACAAATATCTCATGCGTCAAACTTTTGCTAAAGCAGGGCTTAGAACACCAAGATTTTTTTATATAGATAATCCAGAAGACCTATCACAAATACATACCTTGGACTATCCATTGGTCATTAAACCCATCTCTGGATGGGCGAGTACAGGCGTAATGTTAGCTAAAAATTCCGCCGAACTTCCTGATCTCGTCAAAGCTGTATGGAATGTTCAGCATAAAGATATGGCGCGTTTTAACGATAAAAATCAACCTATAGGTTTAGTAATAGAACAGTATTTGCCAGGAAAAGAATTCGTCGTAGAATGTTTTGTTGATACAGCAGGTGTCCATGTTCTCGCCGTTGGTGACAAAGGACAACCGGAAGGTCCATGGTTTGAAGAAACAATTTATCGTCAACGCTGTGATAGAGATGATCCTCTCATGATTGCTTTATGTGAGACTGCGTGCTCTGGGGTTAAAGCTCTTGGTATCAATATGGGTGCTGCGCATGTAGAGCTCCGCCTAGATGCCAATAATTTACCTTATATCATTGAGATTGGTGCTCATATCGGTGGATCAGGTGTTTCCCATTTTATTGTGGAACAAAGTACCGGTATTTCATTTGCAAAACTCTGTATGAAGGCCGCTTTAGCTGAACAAACCCCAGACCTTCCCGATATACTCCCCGCTAAAAAAGTGGCTGCCAATTACATTATTCCTCTTCAAGGTTATGGACATTTTTGCGGTTTTTCAGGTCTCGATAAGGTTGCACAACATCCTCAAACTGCCAGAACGATAATTTTCTTTGAAACCGATCATATTGCACCACCGCCACCAGCATTTGGTGGATATCCTGGTTTTATTTTCTCTGTTCATGCCTCAGATCACGAAGCGCGCGATTACCATAAATGGCTTGATGATACCTTAAGCATCTTGTGGAAACACCATGATGATCAGTAATCCGATAAAGAATTTCTACGCAACCTCAATTTTGATATCAATCTCATCAAAACAGACGAAATCACCATGCGATTGCCTAAAACTCTGCCAACACTTCTTTTTTAAAAAATGCATATTTCAGAAACAAAGGATTGAGGGAGTCTATAACCTACTTTCCACCGCATTTTAATGGAAGCTCTTCAATATGTCCTATATTTGAAACAATAACAAAAACTTATGATCGACTTGTTTAACGTGATCAACTTCTTCGCCGCACGCCTCAAAAAAGGAAAAAGCCCCTCCCAACATCACTCTGATTTAAGAATTGTATTTCTTATTTATTGAACAAATAAGACATGGTCTTGTTCATATATTCAGCAACAGCTGCCAGAATAATTTTTTGAAGAATTTATCTCGATTGAAAAACGCAAATCTTGAATTTGATAATAGTAATTTACCCATCACCTTGCATACTCCCCATCTAAAAAAGAGAGGTATTTACACAGCTTACTCACATGTTTTTAAAATGCTCCTTACAGCATATAAAACAAAGCAAAAAATACACCTCACAAAAAATATGAACTGTGCATTTTACACATCACCCATCTTTGCTTAATAACAAAGCCCTCTAATCAGCAACCAATATCCCGTCTGCTTTTTGATATTAACATACCTCAAACAACAGTTTTTTTATAGCATAAGAGGATGAAAAATACAGCTATTAAAAAACTATAACGAATACATCTCATATATTTGTAGCCCAAACAACATAAAAACAGATCTAGAGTTTTATTGGCAATTTTGAAGCATTTGCGCTCCCTATCAACCAGATAAAAAGTTTAAAACAACGTGATCCTTTGCTATTTATTAAAACACATGGTGTCATTATCAAAAGAAGAACTAAAATGCCACATCAACAATATTTTTAATTCTCAACAAGAGAATAAGATTTTAAAAATCACATATATTATTTTTAAAAAGATTTCTTAAAAGTGATAACGCAATCCACCAGAAAGACGAACACCAGAAAAACCTGCCTTAGTTAACTTATGCTGATAGCTAAGATCACTATGAAGCGTAACTTTAGAAGAAAATTGCGCTTTAATACCCAAACCTGTTTCTAAAGAAGAACCAAAAGAACCTAACTGGAAAACATCTTTTAGATGAGCAAATTGTTTTTCACCAAAACGATGTGCAAGATGAATATTGCCATTAAAAGAAATGATACGATCTTTTTTATCTGCCGTAAATGTTTTACTTAAATACCCTCCAATACGCATCAACCATTGAGAGCTTTTTTGTATTTCAACATCAAATCCATCAATATCACGAAACTTATCAAATTGAAGATGTTGATAAATAAACTGAATCTGCGGATCAAAAATAAGACCTTCACGACCTGTTATAAACATTTTACCAGCAGACAACGAAACATTCAGAGGTTTTGCTTTTAATGTCGCCGTCTTGCCCCAAGCATGAGTAAGCACATCCCCTTTAAAAAAACCATAAGATAAAAGACCATCCGCATAAAAACCAGTGTTGTATTTCACACTACCGTATACGGTAAATGACCCTTTATTAAACGGACTCTTTTGACTTTGTTCCACACCACAAGGTTGTAAGGAAAGCTTTCCATAGGTTCCCATAATCCCTAAAGATGTGGTATTATATGCTCCCTCTATTGTTTTAAGTAAAATGTCTGTTTCGATAGCGCTATAATCAACATTCCCGTCGTACCCATATTCAAGGAGAGACAAATCTGAGACATAATGATAACTTCCACCGTAACCATAAACAGATAAAGCAAAATCTCTTTCAGCTTTTAAGGGCTTACGAGAAATAGACCGCGTAGTTTGCAACCGCTTTTGTTGATGACTGATATCCATAATCCCCACATGAAAAAAAGCATTTGGCAACAGAAGATAAGTCGGAACTTGTGGAACAACATCCCTAATCTTTAAATCAGAATGAGGACTAACCGACATTCCTAAAACAGGCTGAATATATTTACTTTCAAGGCGGAAATCCCAAAAGTCTCCCTCCCCTTCAACCAATCTGTGAGAAGTTTGTGTATTCCCAAGAGAAGAAGCTGGACCATAGGCATGAAGATAATATTGGTAAGGTAACCCCTGTAATGCAATATAAGCACGATCTAACTGAAAAGAATCCTCTGCTGCTTTTCCAGAAACCTGAATCAGTGAAATACTATGAGCATTTTCACCCGTTTCTACCTCTCCCTGATTTTCTACAATAAATTGCACATAAACCGTTGTTTTTCCAGAGACATCACCATGAATCAAAAGGCGGTCAGTCTTTTTATTATCGAGCAAACCATCACTCCTGAGATAGGTATTGAGATAAATATCTGCCCTATCTTGTGCACTATAAACTTCTTTCTCTCCCTTCCCAATATAAAGCGTCTGATACTCCTGAAACATTGGCGTTTCAAAAGCAATAAAACCATCAGAAAGTTTTACAAATGAAATAAATGAACTTGTACGATTTGTAAGGTGCAAATCTCTCCCTCTTTTTCTTGTCAAAAACCATTTTGATCCTCCTGTCAAATAAAGCTCAGCAACAGAATCATCGACAACACGAGTCCCTCCTATCAATGAAGAAGAATCGGCCAGAATCGCTATAGTCCCTCCTTTTTCAGCTGTTAATAATAAATCACCAGAAATTGTTGTGCCTTCCGTTACCGCAATATAACTGCGACTGTTCTGACTATGTATAGCCGTTCCATCTGGAACCTCAAAAGCCGTTCTTTTCAAAAAGACAAGCCCTTGTTCGCGCGCATTGCTTTTCTCCCCCATCTCAAAATGCATACCATGTTTGTTACCTCCTGCCTTAATCTTTGAATCTTCAATATTAACCCGTGAAATTAAAAAAATTTCTTCTCTGCCAACATCAGATTGTGTGTTAAAGTCTTGTCCAACTGTTAAAACATGAACATCCGTAGAGACAATATTCGTATTTTTTAAATACACAGAGCCCTGCTGTTTTACATTGAAAACTGGAGGTGCAATTTCTTCATTTTCTCTCTCTTTTGTTGTTTGACGTTTTGAAGTAATGGTAACACCATCTAAAGTTGCATTTCCCCCTCTCCCCACATAAAGCGCAGCCGCATTATTCACATCAATGGATCCCCCCTTCATTTGAATACCCGCATCAGCACTAACAAAAAGAGCACTCTTTTGACCAATACCCTGGCCTTCCACTTTAATTTTTGTACTTGTTAGCTTAATAGATCCTCCTAGCTTCTCTGCATAAGCAGCAGCCTGAGAAGCCTCAATTACTCCACGATCAATCTCAATTACTCCGCTATCAGCTTTAAGACCTATTGAAAGATTTTTAAAAGCTGAATCACTCAAGACAATTTTTCCCCCTCGTGATACAACAGCACCATAAATATCTTCTACGCCTGCAGTCCCTTCAATCTGTATACGCATTGCCTGAATAACTGTATTGGGCTCCTGTACTCCTATAGCAACCGGCAAAGTGAAAAAATTCCCCTCTCCATCCTTTAGTTTAACAGGTGCTGTGAACTTATATATTTTATCACTAATTGTATGTTTTTCACCATCACTGCATTCATAAGGTAATTTGTTTCCATCACACGATAGTGATACAAATGGGCGCGACTGTGCCGCAACGTTTATGTTTAACAAAAAAGAAAAAATAGCTGCCGTAAAAACATACAAATACAAGCGATTATTAGATACCTTGATTATCATTGCTTTTTAAAACTTTCTTTTTTCAACAAAAAATGCTGGCAAAACAATAAACTGCGAATTAAATACAATAAGAACAAAATGAGAAAGGCTATTTTATTGTTTTATGATAAATTACAACATTTAATAGTATGTTTTGTATTTTATGTAAAGAAAGAACAAAAAATTTAAAAATATCATTGAAGATAACGGTCTCTTTAAGATTTATCCCCAATACTAAGAGTATCACATAAAGCGCCAGAAAATTAATCTTTTACAATGCGAAAAAATATGAATGTTGAAGAGATATAATATTCAACTTATCTCATTTTCCAAAACGAAATTACAACAAAATGAAAATAACTTTTAAGCTTTAAATAATCAAAATATGTTAATAAAAATATCATACAATGAGATACAGTAAAATCTATAACCATATCATTTCCTCGCCCCTCCCCAAGGAAACGCGCACTGAGATATAAGCCGGTGCATATAATATCTACACCAAACTTATCAGCTCTCTAGCAAAAATTGAATAAACAAAACTTTCCTTAAATATCCCATCATCATCAATGGTTTGAATGAATTAATGAAATACATTAGGAGATATCATCTGAAAAAAGATCATAAAATGAAAAGCTATTGACACCAAAACTTCTTGCGTAATACTTTAAATATTCAAATATAAAATAAAATATAGTGAAATATTCACTACCCTAAAATTGAAAAGTAACAAAATAAAATTTCATCAAAACTAGTTCTATGAAAGTAATCCGCTTATTATCATTAAAAACAGCTATTTTAGTAAAGCTATTCTTTGCCATTTTTTATACTGAATAGATTTCTACATACTCCCCACTATCATCATCTGATAATAAAACTATTGCACACATGACAGCTAATGAATATAGCTACATTAGAGGATAAAAGAGCTCTATTTCTCTCTCTCCTCCATAGTGTTTTCATTCAATTATTTCTTTAAAGATGAGTGTTTTACTTTTTCAAAGCTTTTTTTATTTTTTGGCGTTTTTTATCATTCTCCAAACGTAACATCAAATCTCGCTCTTGTTTTGTCGAATTGGTTACACCAAAAGTATCATTATCCATAACCTGCTGATACCCTGCTATCATTAAATTGGCTAAAAATGAATCACTTCGCGGCGCTGGTGAAAAATAGATTCCCTTCGAATCTTGCAATTTGTAACGATAACCTGCTTTAGTCATACACTCATAAATTGCTGCAAACTCACTTACACGTGAATCCATATTTTCAGAAGAAGCGTAGACTGGTTTCCAGCCACATTTTGATAGTGCTTGTTGGACAACAGACTTATTAGCACCGGGCTTTTCCCATAATGCTAAAGTCGATGGGGGAGGTTTACTGATACATCCAGCAGAGCTGAATAAAATTACAGCACTCAATAATTTCAATATTTTTTTCATTTCCCCCCCCTTCAATACCTACGATAGTAAGACTGATAGGCCTGCTAATATTTTCTCATATGCAAGATGACTTCCGCTACCATACAAATATTAAAAAAACAACCCCACCCCCCATACAAATACAAAAATGTAAGATTTTTTTTGATTACAGTAGCCACAATACTTAAGGCTGACATTCAGGTTGTTCTTTGTGCTCTTCACAATGAGGACTATTCAAGCGCCTCTCTACACTTCGCTGAGGAATAACAGCATCAGGCTGACAAATTGGAAGATTTTCATATTTCTCACACCATTTCACCCTTCCCAATTTATCCTTAAAACCTGCTTGTATCATGCATGCATTCACAGTTTCCTCGGCATTGAACCTCTCATCGGTACTTTTTTCAGTATCAAGACGACCATCAAGATTTTGGATTCCGCATTCCAATAAAGCTTTTTTAATTTCCAGCTGATCTGCACCAGATTTTTCCCATGTATCTACAGCTGTTCGAGAAGGCTGTTCTGGGAGACATCCAGCCATAACAAATAGAGTTATCCCGCTTAATAATTTTATAATCTGCTTCATTTCCCTATCCTTGAATAACTTTGATATTACGAAACAACATATTAAATTATTTTATGTTCTGTTTTTTTATTTTCAAAATAATAATTAGACATTACCAATCTTTTTTATCTCTTTCCGATAAATATACCGTAAGTACTGTATCAAAAACACAATAAAATTACTACTAAAATTACATTATATCAACGTTATACTTATAATTATTATTAATGTTTTGATTATAATTTAAATAGATATTTTTATATTTTTTTCGATTGTAGTTATCATCTCTATGGATAAATAGCATTAAATGTTGGATGGCTTCTTTCCTCACAAGCTGCGAAAACACATGGATATGAGAAACGTTGACCGTTACTAGCAAGCGTAAGACACATATCCAGATGTGATCTTATATTTTTTTACAAAAATGGCTATTTAAGGACTTCTTGACATTTCTTTCTGAAATGACAGCGCTAGGATAACAAATTGGAAGGTTTTCATCTTTGAAAATTCTCACACCAATCTTCCCCATTCATCTTTATAGTAATATCGACATAAGTTATTACTTTTGCGTGAATACTTACCTTTCTGCTTTCTGAATCCTCATCTTAAGGCGTTGGTCTTTGATATTCTAACAATACCCTAGCTCAGTGAAATATGTTCCTAGCTTATCCTACAAATATAGCTTTCTTAAATAAGGTTTATCGATGTTTTCAATAGTCTACCCAGTGAGACTTAAAAAACGAGAATATTGGAGAATATACTCAAGGAATTGACTTATGAAGAATTATTTTAATTAAAATTTAAACAATTTTATAAAAAAGCCTTAGAAGGCGTATTAAAATGATTGACCTTTTGTAAGAAGTTTGTCAAAAAGCGTATCTAATTTGGAGGGGTGGCCGAGCGGTTTAAGGCACCGGTCTTGAAAACCGGCGTGCAGGAGACTGTACCGTGGGTTCGAATCCCACCCCCTCCGCCACAGCGCTTTTATCGTGCTGTAACTTATTGACTTTATAGGTGCTTTTTTAAGGTTCGGGATAAGTAAATAAGGGTTCGGGAATAGAATTTTGCAATATGCGCTCAATTATTGCGAATCAAAACTTCTTTTCGAGGAGAGGTTTGGATAATTTTAGAATGAAAAACCTTACGGTATTTTTTGTTTCCTAAATGAAGTGGAAAACTAAAACCGTTTACTTTTGCTACGAAATAAAAATCGTCAAAACTACCAGAACTATAGCATCTTGCAATATAGCAATCATCAAAATCTTCTTTAAAGAAATTAGACAAATAATAACTAATCAACGCAATACGTTGTTCAATCGCATCATTATCAAAAACATCAATCACATCCTTCTGAAAACTAATATCTGGATTCTTTACTTTATTTTTTTTACGACAATGATAGCTAGCTATGAGAAGATTATTAAAAATTTTTTGCCATTGACGATTCATTGTTGATGTTAAGAGGCAATCTTGTTCTAAGCTTGCATCTCCATTATGAGTTTTTAAAAATCTAATTCTATGTGGTATATCAAACATAGGTTTTCTCTAACTCTTGGTTATCCATTTTTTAAAGTGTGAGAAGCTATTCCCTAACGCGTCCATAAAACGAGAAAAATCGATTACAAACATAAAAACAATGAAGGCTAACCACTTGATGATACGTGACATCATCTTTAAGCCTTGATAGGTTTCTATCATCTCCTGAAGCAGCCGTTGTTCTGTTTCTGAGAGACCTCGTTCCTGATTCCTTTTTTTTCACTCATTTTGCCAACCACATAAGCGTGCTCCCTGTTGATTATGTTTCAAGATATCTCTTGCTAGATTAGAACTAATGACCTCAACATCTTTATGGTCTAAATAAATTGGCAACCAACCAACACAAGAAACAGACCTATTTGCCGCGCACCCAGCGAGACAAAGCAGAACGCACACCAGCATCAGTTTTTTGATTAACTTTATTTTCTACCTCAAAACGGGTTCTTGCTGTCTTTAAAGCATGCTCCGTTTGCTTTTGCCGTTCTGATTTCTTGCCAAGGTGAAACGCTTTGGCTAAAGCCATTAAAAAAACGGCTAAAGCCGCTAACAAAAGAGACAGATTTCTTTTGAACCAAAAAATCACAAGCGCTGTTCCTTAAACCGCTTGGCAACAATCACCAGTCCTGTACACGCAGCTAAAACCATAATCCCTGCTAATGCCCATTGGACGGGTCCATTGCCTACCAAAAAGCCTCCAAACCCTGAACAAGACCCTATAATCGGTGCAAGTGCTTCTATCTTTAAAAGACCCGTTGCCTCCTTCGTTTCTACCCTTTGATAGTTCGAAGCAACATAAGACCCCTTGGCCCAAAAACCAGCTTCTGCAGCGCGACGATTAGCCAAACCCTGTAGAGGCTTGCCGCCCACTTTATTCCATTTCTGTAACTCGAAGGGAACGGCTTCATAATCCCCCTGATTAAGCTTCTTCAACAATGTTGACTTGCAAAAAGCTTTTGTTCCTACGTTATAACAAAACGATACCAATGCCGCGAATTGGCAATCCGTTAACGAAACCGTTACCGATTCCTCTACCGTCTTCTCAAATTTCTTTAAGTCTTCACAAAGGATTTCTTCCGCTTGCTCTTGCGTAATACACATGCCTTTTTTGACAAACGGTTGACCGACATTGCTGGTGTGACCATAACCAATGGTCCAGATACATGCGACATCTCTATAAGCTTCTAAACGTAAACCTTCCCACTGTTTAATAAGCTCTAACCCTTCTTTTGAGATCTTTCTCATCTAAATCCTCCATAAAAAAAGCCCCACAAACGTGGAGCTGGATAAACATAATGTACGATTATTATGACTTCAGTCTTTGTTCTCTTTGATCAACTGTTCTACTTCTTCAACACCAAAGCCAAGTTGAAAAAGCGGCGCATATTCGCTTTCCTGTAATTCATACTGACAACGCTTTTCTACAAAATCATCGGTTGAATCAGACGGAATTTCGGTTGTTACACAAACCCTGTGTGTATCATCTTCTAGCCCCTCTTCTCCTTCACTAAGCTCTTTGATAAAGACCCAATAAAAACGCGTTGCTAAAAGCATCTCTAGCCGTCTTACCGTTTCAGCCTTATCAAATTCAAGCATATTAAGATAATCTTGCTTCGTATTTAAATGCTCTGGATAATCTATCATCTCTCACTCCTAAACAAAATGACGCAGGCGGCTACAACCGCGCGCGCCTATTTTGTCATCCTTGAAACCACGTGTATACTGACCATTGCGATAAGAAGGACCATTATACGAACCTTGTTGCCAACTTCCTCCACCTACCAACACATTCATGGTAGTTTTCAAACTTGCCCCACCTGAAGCTGCTTGCATGGGAAAAGTCTCTGACAAATATTGCCAAACATAACCGCAACCATCCTCACACCCTATATGAGAAATCATACGACGATTTTCCGTATCCCTATGTCCTCCTGAATTTTTAGGACTAGGGGCTTTATTGCCTGCTATACTTGTTTTCTCATTACTGCCATACAGTGCCGTGATAAACTCCTTATCGCTTAATAAAGATTTCTTTACACGCATCATATCTGTTGTATGCTCTGTATAGATACGACCCGTTGTGATTGGAACATTATACGCCGATTTTGTATTTTTACCCGTACCTGATTGAAGATAAATATCAACCAAAAGATCTTGAGAAGGGTCATAGACCATTCCCTCTGGTGAACTATAAGGGCGGTGATTAAGACACCATACAGAATTCGGTAAAATATCCCCTGCTTTATAACCCGATAAAGGATGATCATAAATCGTACCAACATCCGCACAAAGCGTATGAAGCCTTCCTATCTTGCGGTACTTACTAAAGATGTAATCCCTTGGATAGCTAGAGTTGTCTGAGACAACAATTTTATGAGAATCTCCCTCCGGTACCAAATAAAGATAATAATCCTTGCCCGCCGAAAGAGACGACACGTCTATTCTCTCATCTGTCGTATAATTTATAACCAAAATATCATGGGTTCGTGGCAAAGTGAGATAGGTGCCTTTTTTCACGGTTAATTGCGCTTTGTCCGTCGCAACAAGAAATGGGGTGGGAATTGATAAAACCGTTAAATTAGACTGTTGCAGAAGAGTGGTTACCTTTTCTGCGAAACTTTTTGCTTGTGCGGCTACTGTAGTGACGACTGTTTCGGCTGTTGTTTTGGCTTCTTCTGCTGTCCTTTTCGCTTTATCGGCTGTTTCTTTAGCTTTAGTGGCTTCACTCTTGGCTTGATAAGCTTGTGAATCTGCTGCCTCAGCTTTTTTCTTAGCTTCTTCTGAATACATCCGCGCTAAACTTACGGGAGCTTTAAAATTATCAACAACCTGATTGATATCTATAACCCTACTCCGTGTAGACGAGGCTATTTGCTCTGCATTTTCTGCTATTGACCGCGCCTGTCCCGCATCATGTTTCGCATAAGAAGCTTGATCTTTGGCTTCCTTCGATATTTTTTGTGCCTCGTCTGCTTCTTTCTCCAAAGACACAGCTTTTTTACCAGCTTCTTCTGCTGCCTTCTTTGCTTCTGATGCTATATATTTTGCACTCTCTGCTATTTCCTTAGCTTTTTCTATTTCATTCTTCGCTTCATACGCTCGGTCATCAGCTTTATTCGCTATTTTCTTAGCTTCTTCGGCAGCTCTCTCTGCCAAGCTGGATTTTACCTTCGCGCTATCTGCTGCTTCCTTTGCGTCACTTGCTTTGTTGGAAGCTCCATACGCTATGTTTTTTGCCTTTTCCACCTCACTACGGGCTTGCTCTGCATCATGTTTCGCATAACCTGCTGTCTGCTTGGCTTCTTTAGCTAATTTTTCCGCTTCCTCCGCTACTGTCTCTACCTGTGATGCCTTCTTTTGTGCACCATCGGCAACCTTCTTTGCCTCCTCTGCTAAACTCTTAACCGCTTCTACACTCTCTTGACCTGATGTCTCTCCTGAACGCGTTGCTGCTTCTGCCGCTGCTTTCGCCTCATTGGCTATTTTTGTTGCTTCCTCTACACCCTGTTGAGCCTGATCAGCTTTCGTATTTGCATTATCCGCCGCGCTTTTTGCTTCTAAAGCTGCTACTTTGGCTTTACTTGCCTCCTCTTTAGCTTCTTCTGAGAGGCTCTTCGCAGAGGTTGCTGTTTGATTTGCCTCATCACTCGTCTCTTTTGCTTCATTCGCAACACTCTCTACGCTTTCCGCTTTAGCCTTTGCCTCTTCCGCTAGTATCTTGGCTTCTCCAGACTTCGTCAACGCTTCTGAAGTTTGCTGGCTTACCTCATCTCCTTTCTGCTTGGCTGTCGTCGCTGTCGATAATGCCGTGTCTGCAATTCCTTTGACTTCTCCTAGCGTTTGTTTAGCTTCCTCCGCAATCACCTTGGCATCATTGGCTGTATTAGACGCCGTATCCGCCGTTGTTTTCGCTGTATTGGCTTCTCTTAAGGCTTGCTCTGCTGTCTTTTGCACCTCTGTAGAGGCTGTCGTCGCTTTTTCTGCTAAAACCTTAACTTCTTCAACAATCCCCTTTACATCATTGACTGATGTAAGCGCATTTGTGGAGGTATTTTTAGCTTCTGTTGCGAGCTGTTTGGCTTTTTCACAAACACTCTCTACTTCCTCAACTTTCTTCTGAACTTCTTCTGCTAAACTTTTAGACGCTTCACTCCCTTCACGAACCGCTTGTCTATCGGCTTGTAAGGCTTGCTCTGCTGCTAACTTCGCTTCATTGGCTATTCGAGAGGCTTCTGATGCCTCTTGTTGAGCCTCTTCCGCTTTCGACGTCGCTTCGCCGGCTATCTTTTTCGCTTCTCCTGAAAGAGTTTTTGATCCCTCTGCTGCCTCCTTGGCCGCTCTTGCATCGCTTAAAGCTGTCTCTACTGACTTTTCTACTTGGGAGACTGTTTTTGTGAGTTCTGTGACTGAAAATGTCGCCCGCTCCGATAACCCTTTGACCTCTTCCGCTATATCCTTAGCATCATCGGCTGTCTGTTTGGCTCCATCTGCCTTAAGACTGGCTTGGGTCGCTACAGTCTTGACTTCATTACACGTCGCTACCGCTGTCGCGGCTACTTGCGTTGTCTCTGTAGCTGTTTGTGAAGCTTCTCTCGCTGTTTGTTCTGCGCGTTCAGCAATCGACTTCGATTCATCGGCCAACCTCTTGGCTTCTGTCGAGACATTCACTGCACTATCACTTGCCTGCTTGACCTCTGAAAAACTTTCCAATGCTGTTGCCAATGAACCTTTCGTACCACTGATTTCCCCAGAGGCTCTATCAACAGACGTCTTTAAGGTTTCTGCTATTTGCTTCACCGCATCTGATGCATTCTTCGCTTCTTCGGCTAAGCCCTTGGCATCATCAGCTGTCTGTTTCGCTATATTCGCCGCTGTCGTTGCTGTTGTAACCGCTTCTTTTGCCTCAGTAGAGGTCATAAGCGCTGTACCAACCTTCTCAACCGTTTTTGTCACTTCTGTAAGCGCTTGTTCCGATACCCGCTTTGATTCTTCTGCAACCTGTTGCGCACTATTTGCGCGTGCCATGGCTTTTTCTGCTTCTTGCCTTGCATTAACAACCTGTTCTAACGGCGCAAAGGTTTCATAAGAATACAAAGAGGCTGTCCCTAACAATTTCGGGACAACGACACTATCTTGCGAAGTGCCTTCTCTAATTTCCTCTTTCGTCGCTACCGGTATCAAATATTCATGACTATGATCTGGTATCTTCATATGCTTTCCTCCTTACACCCTCTAGAGTACTTCATCCAATGAACACTCTTTCAAATCTTCAACATCTTCTCTCAAGGATTCTAAGCGTTTCTCTAGCTCTTTTAGAGAACCATCAAACTCTGCCTTCAACGCTGTTTTTATTAAATCAAAAACGCAATTAAGCGGCGCATGCACAAGGCAACACATTGATTTATAATGATAATTTAGCGTTATTCATATTGAATTAGACTCTCGAATAACGTAAGATTCTCTCATTTCAAATCTGTTTATGTTGCATCAATCAAAATCACTCATTTGCACATCACAAGCGGGGCTGGTGTATGGGTAAAATTTATACAAGAAAGGACTAAAAATGCCTCTTATGAACCGTCTTAATACAAGATCTGTCGCAACATTGGGGGCTGGCAAATATAATGATGGTGCTGACTTGCTTCTTCATAAGCGTAAAGATGGGGGTGCTCAATGGCTTTATCGTTACACCATTCACGGTCGGCGTCGTGAAATGGGATTGGGTGCCTTAAGACATGTCTCTTTAAAACAAGCACGTGAATTGGCAAACCAATGGCGTTCTGTTTTACATGAGGGTCGTGACCCCATTAAAGAACGCGATAAACAAAAGCGTGAAGCAATAAGCAATCTCCATTATTTAAAAGATATTGCACTAGATGCTTTTGAAAGTCGTAAAGCTGAATTAAAAGGTGACGGCAAGGCTGGAAATTGGTTTGCACCTTTGCGGCTTTACATTCTCCCTAAATTAGGTTGCCTGCCCGTTTCAGAAATTACACAAACAGAAATACGCAATACGCTTGCCCCTATCTGGCATACAAAAGCTGTAACAGCAAGAAAAGCACTGAATCGTCTTAATCTTTGTCTCAAATATGCGGCTGCATTAGGATTGAATGTTGATTTACAAGCAACAGAAAAAGCACGCGCGCTCTTAGGTAAACAACGTCATAAAACGCAAAATTTACCTGCCATGGATTGGAAAGATGTTCCTTCTTTTTATAAAACACTTTGCCAAAAAACAACCCTAACACAACTGGCTTTGCGTTTGCTTATTTTGACAGGCGTTCGTACTTTTCCTTTACGTCATATTCATAAAGATCAAATTGAAGATGATATATGGACTATCCCTGCTGAGAATATGAAAGGAAAGCTTGATACAACAAAAGAATTTCGTGTGCCTTTATCATCAGAAGCATTAGACATTTTGAAACAAGCGCGTTTGCTTTCTCGCAATGATTTCTTTTTTTCTGCAACCGGTCGGGGTCCTCTTGGTGAGAATTGCATGTCACACTATATGCAACAGATTGGAATTGAAGCACGTCCCCATGGATTTCGCTCTAGTTTACGCGATTGGCTTGCTGAAACAACCGATGCCCCCTATGAGGTTGCTGAAACTATTCTAAGTCATACGGTCGGAGGGCAAGTAGAGCGTGCCTATCGTCGTACTGATTATTTAGAACAGCGCCGTGTCTATATGGATAAATGGGCGGCTTATGTTACAGGGCAATCTTAAGATATGGGGTGCAATACCCCATTATCTGTGGATAACTTTCTCTCTCTGTTCTCTCATTCTTTCTCAATTAAACTCATAAATTATCACATGAGAAAATGTATAATAAAATATTGTTTTCTATGAATAAAATACCTTCAAAAATGAACCAAAATGTGCTTAATAAATGGGCATAATTTGTTCTCATTTTTTAATATTTGAAAGGATTTTACTATGATAGAAAATGATGTTCTTTTAACAGACCGTGAAAGTGCAAAATTGCTTCATATGAGTGTCTCAACATTCCGCCGTCATGTGACCAATAGCTCTTTACCAAAACCTTTAAAATTTGGTTTTTTTCCCGTTGGTTACAATCGGATCTTTTGAATGTAATCGAGCAAGCAAAACAGCAACATCAAAGTGATGCGGCATAAAAAAAACCTTGTCACATAAGGATGGACAAGGCTTTTCATTTTCACACGAGATTTATGAATAGCAGAGTCCGTCCTATGATGCAATCATTATAGGATCAAAAAATATGTTTTCTTTTACGGAATGCGCAGGGCATTACACGTGCCTTGCATGGGGTTTGGTATGGGGATTATGGAAGTGCCCGTTGTCCAGCCCATGATGATCAATGGCCTAGCTTATCTCTTTCCAATGGACATGATGGGCGTCTTTTACTCTACTGTTATGCTGGTTGCTCTTTTAGAGAGATCATACAAGCACTCAGAAGAATTGGCTTGCTGGGGAAACAAGCCTTTTTGGATAAAACTTATGATCATACGCTTTCTTTCTCAAAACAGTTTTGTGCTGATTTCAAACGAGCAAAACAGAAAGCAGAAAGAGCAAAAGCAATTTGGCAACAAAGTCAACCGATTAAAAATACCTTAGCAGAAACCTATTTACGTATGCGGGGTATTTGTTATGACTTATTTCCTTATTTACGCTTTCACGATTTACGCTTTCACGACAACTGTCCGCATCCATTAGGAATGACACTGCCCGCGTTGGTAGCGCTTGTTAAGGGGGCTGGCTCTTTTGCTATTCATAGGACCTTTTTACAAGCCAATGGCTGCAAAACAGATCAGAAACCAGCAAAAGCCATGTTGGGGTCTGTCATGGGCGGTGCTGTGCACTTAAGTCAAGCCAATCCAAAGCATCTGGTTATTTGTGAAGGCATTGAAACGGGTCTAGCTCTGCTGTCTGGTTTATTATCAGAGCCCGTGAATTTATGGGCGTCTCTTTCCACCAGTGGCATGATGCGTGTGAATTTACCCCCGATAAAGGACGTCTGACAATTGCAATGGATGGCGATGATGCGGGTCGTAAAGCAGGTTTTAACCTCGCTGCGCGTGCTTATAGCCAAGGCTTTGAGGTCTTTATGATGCAAGCCCCAAAAGGAATGGTATAAAGAGTGGTTAAAGCAGAAAGAAAGGCAAGAAATTGAAGAGAGATTAGAAAGTTTAGGCAAAAGAGAAAAAGAAAGACAAGCCAATAAAGCGCTTAAAAAAGGTGAGTGTGAAACAGCCCGTGCTCTGTTGTTTGAGACACTCTCTAAAGACAATGCGCATGATGATGATGTCTCTCGCTTTATCGTCAATGATGTGACGGTTGAAAAGCTTGGGGAATTGTTAAAAGAACCCCCCGTGGTCTCTTAATGGTCCGTGATGAATTATCTGGTTTTTTAGCCAATTTGGAGAGAAAGGAATATCAAACAGACCGTTCTTTCTATTTAACAGCTTTTAATGGAGATGATCAATTTACCTATGACCGTATAGAGCGTGGAACCATTTTTATCCCCCATGTAACTTTATCAATGATTGGAGGCATTCAACCTTCACGAATTATTCCCATTATTCAAGCCATGCACCATGGAATAAATGATGACGGTTTATTGCAACGGTTTCAAATGTTGGTGTGGCCCGATGAGACAAAAGATTGGCAATTGGTTGATAGACCACCCAATCAAGAGGGCTGGCAAAAGTATGAAGGTGTTTTTTGTTCCCTTTATGATAAACCATTAGGATCACCAAAACACCCCATAACCATACGCTTTTCTGCTGAAGCTCAAGAGATCTTTCGTGAATGGTGGGAAAATTTTCAAAGAACAATCAAAGGGGAAAATTTCTCTACAAATTTACAATCATATCTTTTGAAAATGGATAAAACTATCCCAACCCTTGCGTTGATTTTTGAACTGTGTGAAGGGAGGCGTTTTGAAATCAATAGAAATGCTCTTGAGAGAGCTTTGTATTGGGAAAAATATCTGATAAGTCACGCAAAACGTCTTTATGCGGCGGGGGATACATTAACAGCAGAGCGTGCAAAATTAATTGTCGAACGCTGTGATTATTTACCCGATGGTTTTACTTTACGTGATGTTTATAAACGTGACTGGAAATGTTTAAAGGACAATGGAGCCGTCAAGCAAGCTTTAGAGCTTTTATGTCGTTGTAACTATATTCGTCAAATAGCAAGTGATCATAGCTCTAAAGGCGGTCGACCTACCATACGCTATGAATGGAATCCTTTAGTGAAAAGTGGTAAGATATCACAATAGGTAATCTGAAAATCTTATAAAACACTAAACTTTATAACCTTTATTTGTGTCATGAATCTTCAAAGTCTTTTTATCTCTTAATTTCGAGGATTTTGAAGATTTTGAAGGTTCTTTTTATGCCCCCTTATATATTTTTGAAATCAAAAAAATAAAAATTATTATATTTCAAATGGTTAATTTTTACCAAGTTTAAAAATAACAACCTATAGTGATATTATAAAGCTATAGATACAACTCATAATATATTTTGAAGGTATTTTGAGGATTTGAGAAACCTTCAAAATCTCTCTGTAAAATTTGTATAAAACCTATCAAAATAATCATTATGATGTTTTAAAAGCCCATAGTGTATTGTCTGATTCACACATCAAACGAATAGCAAATTTCACTATTTTGCTGATCTGACCATGGTTCATAGGTTGTTGATAAACAACCTTTAAAAACCTCTTTTGAAAAAATTATCGGCTTTTTTAGCACTTTTTTCTCACTTTATTATCGATATTTGTTTTAAGTATATTTAATTGAATTCGTTTTGATTCTTTTGATGATTATTGATCATCTTATAAGGCAAGGGATTTTTATTGTAATATGCTGCAATCTGTTAAGTCTGATCATGAACACGTCACGCTACGCTCTCTGTTGGAATATTATCGTCAACAAGCAAAATCCCCCCGTGAATTAGGAACGCTGTTTGAAAATCTTGTGAAGGATTATCTGTCTGAAGACCCTTTACAAAAGCAAGAATACGAAAAGGTTCAGACTTATTCGGAATGGGCTGGGGAACATGATGAAGATAGGCGTGATATCGGTATTGATTTGGTCGCTACAATCCGTGATGACGGCGGCTATGCGGCTATTCAATGTAAATGTTATGATGCTTCTCACATCATTAAAAAAGAAGATATTAATAGCTTTATAGCAGCTTCTGGAAAAAAGATTTTTACGCGTCGTATTCTTGTTGATAGCACTGAAAGCAATTGGAGTGATAATGCGAACAACACGTGTGATGGTCAAGAAGTTCGCATTCAACAGATTAATTTGTTTGATTTAGAAAACAGTCAAATTGATTGGGGGGCTTATAAAGAAAGAGGACAAGCTGCCCTTAAAGAGCAACCGAAAAAAAAGCTTTTAGATCATCAAAAGGAAGCACTTGAGAAAGTCTGTGAAGGTTTAAAAGAAGCAGACCGTGGCAAACTGATTATGGCATGTGGTACAGGGAAAACGTTCACAAGCCTTAAGATAGCAGAAACTCTCGCCGGAAAAGGCAAGCGTGTGTTGTTTTTAGTGCCTTCTCTTGCTTTGATGTCACAAACAATCCGTGAATGGACCATTGATACAGAAATCCCCTTGCGTTCCTTTGCGGTGTGTTCGGATACACAAGTAGGCAAGCGTCGTAAAGGCAAACATGATGATGAAGCGGGGTTGGATGCCTCTGATCTTGTTTTACCGGCTACAACGGATGCGAAAGAACTTGCGCGTAAAGCCAATAAAGCCTCTCTTGATGTGATGACCGTCATCTTTTCGACGTACCATTCTATTCAAGTGATTTCCGATGCGCAAAAAGAATATGATTTACCCGAATTTGATCTGATCATTTGTGATGAAGCCCATAGAACAACGGGGGTTGTATTGGGAACAGACAAGCATGAATCTGAATTTATCAAAGTTCACGATAACAGCATCATTGGCGGCAAAAAACGCCTCTACATGACAGCAACCCCAAGGATCTTTAGTGACAAGCTAAAAAGGAATGCTGTCTTCTCCAATAACGTTTTGGTGTCCATGGATAATGAAAAACTCTATGGCAAACAACTTTATGCTTACAGCTTTTCACGTGCTTTAGAGGATAAACTGTTATCACCTTGTAAAGTTATCATATTAGTTGTCAACGAAGAAGAAGTGAGTGAATCCATTCAACATCTGATTACCGATGAGAATTATGAACTTATTCTTGACGATAGGACCAAGATTAATGGCTGTTATAGAGCCCTTACCAAAATGGATCTGAAACTTGACCTTGAAGATGACCCCAAGCCTATGCGTAGAGCTTTAGCATTTTGCAAAGATATTGATACCTCTAAACGCATATGCAAAAGATTCAAAAAAGAAAAAGTGCAAGAATCTTTGCGCGCTCTTCATAAAAACTATAAAGATGCTCCTCCTCTTAACTGTACCTTTGCCCATATTGATGGAAGCTTTAGTGCTAAAGAACGTACAAAACAACTTGACTGGTTAAAGGAAGATGTGGGGGAAAATACTTGCCGTGTTCTGACCAATGTACGTTGTTTGTCTGAAGGTGTTGATGTTCCTGCTCTTGATGCTGTTCTATTTTTACACCCGCGCAAAAGTCAAATTGAGATTATTCAAGCGATAGGACGCGTCATGCGTCGAGCAGAGGGTAAAAAAAGAGGCTATATCATTCTACCCATTGGGATACCCGCTGGCATTCCGCCGGAAATAGCCTTAGAAAACAACAAAAAGTATAATGTTATCTGGCAAGTTCTTAATGCTTTACGTGCCCATGATGATAACTTTAATAAAATAATTCATCATATGCACAAAAAACAAGACGTAAGCTATGCTCTCGAAATCGTCGCTGCTTCTCAAGAACTTGCGTTAGAAGATACGACCACGGTTATTGATGATTTACCTACACGCTCAAAATTAGAGTATTTAGGACTTAATATTGGGTTAGCAACTTATGAACCCTCTCATACAAGTGGAGAACAAGGAGAACTCCCCCTTTTTTCTAAATGTAAAGATGTCATTAAAGCTGCTATTGTCAATAGATTTTACGACCCTAGCTATTGGAAAAAATGGGCAATAAATGTTGCTGATCTTGCTCAAACTCATATCACACGCTTAACTGAGGTTTTAACAAAATCAGAAACTGAAACACGGCAGGTGTTTGATGATTTTATGACCGAATTGCGTAGCAATTTAAACACAAATATCTCCGAACAAAATGCGATTGAAATGCTTGCGCAACATCTTGTGACGCGTCCAGTCTTTAATGCTTTATTTGAGGGGCATCAGTTTGTTCAAAAAAATCCCGTATCTTGCGCCTTACAACGTGTACTCAATGCCCTTGATAAGTTTGCTCTTAAAGAAGAATCTCAAGATCTCAACAATATTTCTAGAAGTATACAATTTTACACGCGTGGAATTACCACTCTTGAAGCACAACAAAGCTTAATTGTAGAGCTTTATAATGAATTTTTCCGTTATGCTTTTCCGCGTACGGTAGAAAAGTTAGGAATTGTTTATACCCCCATTGAGGTTGTTGATTTTATCATTCACTCTGTTGATGATATCTTACGCAATGAATTTGGGAAAAGCTTAGGATCACGGGGTGTCTCTATTCTCGACCCTTTTACAGGTACTGGTACCTTTATCACACGGCTTTTACAATCTAAACTGATCAAACCAGAGGATATGGAATATAAATATCGTTATGATATCCATGCTAATGAGATTGTCTTGCTCGCTTATTACATAGCAGCCATTAATATCGAAGCAACCTATCATGGTCTTATGAAAGGGAATTATATCCCATTCAAGCATATTGGTTTAACTGATACGTTTTATCTTTTTGAGCAAAAAGATCTGATGGAAGGTACTATGAAAGAAAATAGTGAATATTTAGAACATCAAAAAAATCTAAATATCGAAGTTATCTTTGGGAACCCTCCTTATTCAACAGGGCAAAAAAGTGAAAATGATAATGCAAAGAACACTCCCTATCCCATATTGAATGACCGTATTGGAGAAACTTATGCTGCTCAATCAAAAGCAACTTGTGTACAAGCACTTTATGACAGTTATATCCGCGCTATCCGCTGGGCTAGTGACCGTATACAAAACCGTGGTATTATTGGTTTTGTCACAAATGCGGGTTTTGTAGATACTAAATCCATGGATGGTTTACGCAAGTGCCTCGTTGAAGAATTTAGCAGCCTTTATATTTTCCATTTACGGGGGAATGCACGAACGTCTGGAGAACAACGTAAAAAAGAAGGTGATGGAATTTTTGGTGAAGGTTCTCGGGCGCCTATTGCTATTTCCATTCTCGTCAAAAATCCAAAATCTCAACAGCGTGGTAAGATATATTTCCATGCTTTGGAAGATTATTGCACAAGAGAAAAAAAGCTTAAGACAATTAAGGATTTTGGTAGCATTGATGGTATTACACGGAATGAACAAGGTTGGCAAATAATCACACCAGACAGACATGGTGATTGGCTTGGTCAACGTGATGATAGTTTCGAGACATTCTTAACTTTAGGTGACAAGAACAATCATAGAAAGCTCTTTGAAATTTTTTCTCTTGGAGTTGTAACCAATCGTGATGCTTGGGCATATAATTCAAGCCATGAAGTTTTAGAAAAAAACATGAGTAATATGATTACTTTCTATAATAGTGAAGTAAAACGTTTTAAAGATGCTTATAGACATGTTGATCGCAGGATACGTAAAAATACTATAAACAATTTTGTAAATTCTGATGAAAGTAAAATCAGTTGGAGCCGTGCTCTTAAACAAGATTTGGAAAAAGGAAAGTTTTTTGAATTTGAAGATAAATGCCTTATTCAAAACCTATATCGTCCTTTTACACAACAATGGCTCTATTATAATCGTACCTTCAATGAAATGGTTTATCAAATGCCGCGCATATTTCCGATAGGAGAAGCGGTTGAAAATAGAGTGATACAACTTACAGGTACAGGAGCAAAAAAAGACTTTTCCCTACTTATGATTAAGACTGTGTCTGATCTTCAGGTGATAGAGAATGGTCAATGCTTTCCACGCTATATTTATGAAGACACTACGGTTTCAAAAAATAAAAGTGAGAAACAATCCCATTTGTTCGCAAATGCTACAGAAGAAAGCAAAAATAATGGTTTACAAAAGCGTGATGCCATTACGGATGAAGGGCTAGCTTATTTTAAAGCGGCTTATCCGAATGAGAATATAACAAAAGATGATCTATTCTACTATGTTTATGGTCTTTTACATTCGGAAGATTATCGTGTTCGCTATGCTGATAACCTCTCTAAAGAATTGCCTCGTATCCCTTGTGTAAAGAGTGCTGATGACTTTTGGAAATTTGTTACAGCAGGGCGTGAACTCGGTCATTTGCACGTGAATTATGAAGATGTGAAACCTTATCCAGTCTCATTTAAAAAAGGCAATCCGAAACAAACAGATATCTCTAATCCTAAGGAATTTTATTACGTTACAGAAATGAAATTCGCAAAAATTAAGAATAATAAGGAAAAGGATAAATCGACGGTTATTTACAACAGCAATATCACAATGACTGATATACCTAAGGAAGCTTATGAGTATATCGTGAATGGCAAGTCCGCTCTTGAATGGGTTATGGGGCGTCAATGCGTTAAGACTGATAAAAAGAGCGGTATTGTGAATGATGCCAATCGCTATGCTGTTGAAACCGTTGGAAATCCTGCTTATCCATTGGAGTTGTTTCAAAGGATTATTACTGTAAGTTTAGAGACAATGAAAATCGTTAAGAGCTTACCAAAATTAGAAATTAGAGAAACTGAATAAGCTTATTACTTATTAAGGCATGCTCACATAATGGGTATGCTAATTATAAGGGGTATAGGATATAGCTATATAATCTGTACCTCTTTTATTAAGTTGATTACATACAATCTTAAAAGGAGTGTTTATATGCGTTATTCTAAAAAAAATTATTTGCATTTTTAAACACTCTTAATTTGGTTTAAGACTTATAAGAAATCCCATCTTAAAGTGAATACGCTTCTTTTGGATTGTCTTTAAGAGATTATACCATAATCTCAAATGATAGTTTATCCTTTTCAAAAGCTTTGTTTAAAGAGAGTTATGTATATTCATTTTTCTTATAGTTTTGAAGGTTCCTAACACCCTCAAAATACCTTCAAAATATATCATAAGTTGTGTTTATATCTTTATAATATCACTATAGGTTGTTATTTTTAAATTTGATAAAAATTAACATATTGAAATATAATAACTTTTATTTTTTTATCTCATTAAAAAAAATACTCTAGGGTCTAAAAAGAACTGACAAAACTGACATCACTGACAAAAGCCTATTAAAAGGAATTTTACTGATCTCTATAATTATCAATCTCTCTTTAGATGTTTTCATAACAGTCTATAAATTACAATTATCCTACTTATCGTTTCTCTTATGAAAATGAAAAATGATGCCATGGCTATAAAGCATATAACAGCTATAGAAAATGCGTAAAAACAGCAGCTTCAAATAACTAAACTGTAAATGAGCGCATTGATTATAAAGAGAGCACCTATAAGAGGCTATTAAATTTTAAATGTATTATAAACAAAATTCAAAAAAAAATTTAAATTCATTTAGTAAAAAAACTGATAGGTTATAAAGATAAAAATACGCATTATGAGAGCCTTTTTAAATATTATAGATGTATACGATCAAAACATAACGCAATCGTTTCATAAAGCCCATAATATAGCTTTAAACGCATATAAATATAAAAGAAGAAATTCATAATCATAAGATATTATCAATACACAACGTATTTAAAAAATACAAAAAAATATCAAAAAAAGATAAATATTATTTGACAATAAATACGTATTTTGTTATATGAAGACAATACGCTAATTTTTGTATTGTTATCCCCATTTCTTCTAAAAAAGCTACTTTTAGAACTTCACTAGAATGGGCGGGGTTATGCGTCATTTGTTTTCATTCCTTTCATCAATGGTAATCTTGATAATCAACAAGCTCCACATCTGTTCCGATAAAGCGAAAAATAACACGCCAATTTCCATTCATCTTAAAAAGTATATTACTCTTTATGCGCATTGGGAACGGCTTTTCTAGATCCTAGTAAGCTGAATATATAGCCTTGTCCGATTAGAACTCCAAAAATCGTAACAAAAACGCCTATGATTTGCATGATTTGAGGGATGAAGCCGAACAGGATTTGCACCAATAAGGCTGAAATAGGTACAAAATTGAAAAATATCGCCGTCTTACCCGGACCTCGGATCGCTATTCCAATATTCCAAAATAGGTAGGCTAAAACTGATCCTGCAAGCCCTATCCAAAGGAGTGCGAATAAACTAGCGCCGGACATAGACATCGTTTCTTGAAGAGGGGATTCGAATAAAAAGGTTAGGACGCCAAGGGCGATGGTGCCAGAGAGCATCGTCCAGCTTGTTGTTTCAAGCGGGGTTGCGTTCTTGACAAATGACCGCGTGCCCACGGTATAGAACGCCCAACCAATGGAACCTAAAAGAATCATAATATCTCCTTTGGCAAAGGAAACATGGTTAGACAAAAATCTCCCATTTGTTATGACTAAATAGACCCCGAACATGCTAATGAGCATCCCTATAACCCTCTCACAGGTTGGGAAAGATTTATTCATGATAGCTTCAATAATATTAGCACTAATAGGGGTTGTCGCCATGATGAGGGAGGCTGTTATGGGATTTGACGTTTGCAAGCCAACAAATAAAGCGCCATTAAACCCTGCCACACCGATAATCCCTAGGAAAATATAAGAAATAAAATTTTGCGATAAAACATGCCACCGCAAGCCTTCTTTGAAAATCATAATTAAAAATATGGCGATTACAGCAATGAGAAACCGCTCAAAAGAAGCTGTCCATGGAGAAACAGTCGTTAAAGCTATCTTAGTGGCTTGGAAATTGGAACCCCAAAAAAAGGTTCCTACGAGAGTTAAGACAAGAGCTATTCTGGGCGTGATTTTCATTGGATAGATCCTTATACTTGATACCAAAGTGGAGCATCGAGACGTATAGAAGAAATTTGTGCGGTATTAGATGAGGAAAGAATAAAGTTGACCGCGGAAGCAATGTCATCTGGGTGAAGCATTTTGGCAAGATTCTCTGGAGGTATCTCTGGGAATCCTTTAAAATTGCGACGAAAATCCGTATTAACTTTATCAACTTGGAGTGAACAAACACGAATATTTTGTGGCATTCCCCATAAGCGCAACCCACCAGTATAGCCCCTATTACTTCAATCAGCTCAGCAGGACTACACCCAATATTAAGAGCACTGGTAAGGTGGAATTTGAGTTGCCGTTTTGCATTACCGAGAGTTGCAGAAATGGCAACGGTGGCAAGCTGCCGAATACGGCTTGTTAAGTGAGGTCGCTCATAAATTTCTCCATACACAAAAGAGATGATGAATTTTGCGAGATCAGGGGCAACATCGGCCATTTCTTCAAGAATTGAAGGGGTCTCGACCAATTCCATAGAGCGTAAACGCTCCACGCCTAATTCATAAGCATTTTTATTATAATTTACAAATGTTTGTTCTTGCATGTAATGGCCCCCTCCCCACGGAGCCTTAGTTGGATAAGGCTTTTACTTTCCTTAAAAACTAAACCTTCAATTAAAATGCAATACCTTATCTCCTCTTGCGGACTCGCATTGCATGAATCGTTATCGTGCTCTACTATCCTAGTCAATCATTTTTGTAAATTTATTTTATATTATTTTTCATTTTTTACATTATAGGCAATCCTTATGAAGCTATAGCAGATAGTAAGGGATTTTTCTATGGCATTAATATTACGTTGATGCAGCAGGCACGTGTAGCCTTTCCAGACGTTGTACTTAAGACTGAGCTAAAATTAGCAAATTAAACCCTTCTTATTCGTATTTGCGCAAGAGAACTGAGGTGTAACTTGTTGAGCGTAGAAACACCATGCATGATTATGTGCGCATTGAGCTATAGGACTTAGTTGTATTTAGTATTTTGCGGCTTGAATTTACCGAGGAAAGTGCGAAGCGTTAAATTTATAACAGATGCTACTGACTTACCTCTAATCTAGTAAAATTCTATCATGACAAAGCCATTTGTTGGGGTGTACGGAAGAGCTTTGTTTTTAACTCAAGTTAGAGGTATGTAATAGCAGATGAGTGCAGTACTCCTTTGCTGCAAAGTCCTCCAATCGGTTTAGCTAAAAATATTATGCCGCAATTAGGTGCCCAATATAGCTTGATCATGTCTATAAATTTTGGTTTAATACCTTTAGCACAGGAGAACTTTAGTAAAATTAATGCTGTGTGCCTCTATCAAGTTGTAAAATATATTATGCTTTAAGATCTCGGTAAAAATTTTCATGAGAGCCAAGTGCTAACAAGGTCAAAGTAATCGTGTGATCTTCATAGCTGTAAGCAAGCAGCATCAATTGCTTAGCCATTTTAAATTTATAGACAAAAACACCAGAAAGATCACCTGTTTTGGCTTGACCAATGGTGGGCGTTTTCATAATGACGCAAACAGCTTGGTCTAGATCTTGTTTTTGGTTGGCATGCAGTTTTTTGACAGTTTTTTAAATGAATGGGTTTGTAAAACTTGCATAGATTCAGCCAAATTCGAATGCTGTTACATCGCCATCTGCATTTTTTTGTTGTCCAAGTAAGATTGCTTGAATAAATTGAAAGGAGGGATCTGGATTTTCTTCGGCTATTTTGCCCATACGCGACCAATATTCAATTTGCTTAGGAACCGAGCGGCTATAAATAGACGCGTAACGCTTAGCCTCATTAATGAGATCATCAGACAGTTTAACAGTTGTAGCCATGACTATACTCCTACCTTACAATAAGGTGGTAATATAGTTCAAAAGGTGTTAAAAAGTAACCTTTGAAACACAATAACCTTAGCAGACCTCTAACACAATTCCTTCTCTCACAGCCATCTTTCTTAATATCTGAAAGAAGAGAAAATAAAAGATAAATTTAGAACTAAATGATCGAGAATAAGCTCTAAAAAGGTTCGGGATAGGCAGAAAATAAGTTAAAAGAATCACCGGAATCAAAATTCCCGAACTTCTATATAATCTATTGATTTTATAGAAATATAGCATTCCTACCCCTTACCTCAATAAAGTGATATGTGCGCATTAATCCCATAGCCGTTTGACCATACTGTTCTTTTCGCATGATACAAATTCAGGCAGAAAGACTTTTAAGCCCCGCGGTAAAAAAGCCCCATACCCCGCAATCTCTGGATTAGCCTCCAGCGTGGCTTCTAAATAGCTTTTCAATAAACCCGCTTGCCTCCGGTCTCCTAAAACAGACAAGGCATGGTGATAACAAATCATATCGAGACTCATATCTTCAAGCTCGACCACAAGATGCTTTGCGGGGATCTTCATGGGGTGTCCTCCTCTTGTCCCCCTTGATACTGATCACCTTGATATTGCCCCACTTGGTGTTAACCTTGTGTTTTTCCCCATCAAAAAACGGCAACAGACTAATAGAATAGCGAATGGATCCCGATTGATCGGATTAATTTATCGTAAAATACGTAAAGCTATTCACTATTTAAATTTTTCCTTAATTTTGTCACTGGAACACTGCCGATCCCCCAATTATCCGTCTCCACTTCATCAATTACAACAACAGTCGTTATCGGATTTTCATTCAAAATATCAACCAATACAATAATTGAGTGGCTCCTTCGATCAACTGTTTCTTTTGTTCATAGGTAACATCTTCATTCGTAATTTGAATGTTTACGTAGATCATAAGATTTCCATAATTTAGTAAGTATCGAATAAAAAACTCAGATAAACGAAGACGAAAAGATTAATACATAACAGATATGCATTTTAAAATGAGTATTTATCGGTGATAACATGCAGATTGCGAGCAGAAAATAGTGTGTATTGATACAAGAAAAAGAAATTGAACAGAGATAAATAAGCGATAACAGTAACGCCACCCAATAAAACAAATAGCCAAGCTCTTATTGAAGTAGATGTGAAAAAACGAAGTGTATTAATATCGTTGCTATAGCAGATACTGACAATATGCGTACTAAAAAAATTTATATCATCAATGTACATTCACTGTCGTATTTTTAGCTGAGTAGCGATGATATAGCTACTCATATATATATCATGCATCCTGCAGTGCTCGCGAATTAACTAATGATCTAGACACAATATATGTATAAAAGTTTATCCTCTCTACAGGGTTACCCAACACCCATAATATATTTTGTACTTGTCCTTCTGTATTTATAGGATTCTGATGACGATTAATGTCGATACCCACAGTATGATATTGATGATTTATAAATGGCCGAATGATGCCCTGAGAAGAAATATTACGAATAAAAGAAAAATCGTCATCAAAATAAAACATTTGTATCTTTGGGAGTAACAACATAAGATCTAGAGGAAAATCAGCGCTCCAGTTACGTACTTCGATAAACATCGCTCATTTCTTTAAGCAACAGTGGCAAGATCTGTGTTTTTAAATTTAGTTGTGGCGAACCGATAGCAATGCTATTGCTGCATTTGCCGATGATGTATCACATCAAGAGTAAAGAATGAATATCCATATTATTCACCACATCACCTTTCTGACTAACGCCACGACGACTAAAAGGCAGTGTTTGACGAGAGAATGGAGCTATCGTAGGTTCTTTTTTCGCTTGGTGTTAGTGCAGCTGACCAGCATCTTCCGTAAAGTTACCACCACGGTCGTAAGTCAACTGCGACAAGACATCATAGGCACTTAATCCGATTCCTTGATTCAACACACGAGATTGAGGCGCTATAGAATCCAGCTGTTCAATTAGATGAGACGTTGGATAATAGTCCAGAAGCACATTTCTCTTTTGATGAGTAATCACAAACTGTTGCAGGCTGTCATCATGTTGAGAATATATATTCTTACCCTAGCCTGTCGTGATATAAACGAAATCTGCACTGTCATGATAACCTTCTGCCAAAACAATATCCACCTTATGGCTATTTAGGCAGTGATGGAGATTTTCAGCTCTTTGTCGTATCTCCTTAATACGAATAGCAGAAGGTAAATTTCGCGTGAACTCTCTGTACGCCCAAGAATAAGTACTCGCCTAACAAACGACGTGATAAATAATCATTTTCTCTGCTCTTTTTCATCATGTTTTGTACGAGAAAAAACACCATTAATATTACGATAGCCTGGTTGAATAGCTCATTGATAAAAATTGAGCCCTTTACGAATAGGCCCTATATTCTTAACCGTATCATCACTAAATAAAGTAATTTGTTAGGCTAGTTATGTTAACGAACAAATGATCGGGATGGTGCACACTATGCACACCTGTTTCGATCTTGTTGGAATTAATTAATAAAATATCAATGTCCCCAGAAAGCGGATAATGGCAATAAAGCGTGAGCAAACGTTCGAAAATACTGTTTCTATAACGCTCAAAATAGCAACTTTAGAGTGAGATATACTGTCATCTCCTTATTAGAATAATAAAAGCATCATAAAAGACTTCCAAAATAACTTATACTATTGTCAACATGAAAAATTGCATGGCTTAAATTAATTTCATTGCTACGATATTTTTGCGGATCACTTGGGTCAAGTGGATCATTATAGTTTTTTTGTTTTTTAGTGAAGGTTGTTAATTTATCCAAATACCAACCATCTTTTTACAAAGAAAATATTGGCAGATTCCAGCAGCTGAAAAGAATGCGACAGCACCATAGATAACTGATAATGTAATAGTATATGAACCAAATTGCATAAGACTCGTCCCAGTATTTGGCCAACGCCGTAAGTTAATGTAACAGCTCCAAATAGATTTATGCCATGTGGCGTACGTAAACGTTTAGCTAGCGGCATAACTAGAGAGACCGTCCCCATAAAAGTGAATCCAAACCCTCAGCAACTGATGATTACCAGAATGGGAAACTAGCTAAAGAGTGCCAATAAGATGCATCCTCCTTGGATAAGTAAATTGAACATCAGACAACGTAGTATCTCCCGCCGATGTGCTGCCCACAACCAGATAAAACAACTAGGAACAATGGCACTTCCAACAAGCAACCATAAGTGACTTGAAAAGGGTTGGAAATTAAATGTTTTTGCCATCAGTGAAAGATATGCTGCGACAATAATGTAACCAAATCCCTCTAACCTGTGAAGTAAAGCAAATTTCCATCAAACAATATTTTCATGCGCTAACGGTACATTAACAGAAAATTAAGGCTTATCAATACGATGTGGAAACAAAAAAATAACAATACAATCGATATTAAGCCGGCTCCACACCAAATGTTTGTCACGTCAAACGCTCTGCTCAGACCAACAGTAACATATTCATTACCTAGTAGAATACCCATTCCTACACCCGCATAAAGCGAAGAAATAATTCGCCCATTATGGTTATACTACATAATCATAATAGAACCCAAAACCATCATTGCAACACGTGTACACCAGCAGAAAAACGGCTCAAAACAGCTAATGTCATAGAGATAATAAGTGCTGTTGTCACTATGGCTGAACCAAATAGCATGCAAGGAGCAAGAGATATATTCCCAATTCTACTAAATGTAAAAAACATATTCCCAACTAAATAACCACCATAATTAGCACTGGCTATATAAGAAAGTTGATTAAAGGTAAACAATCCCTCATCCAGTATAACTGGTAATATTGGTGTATAGAGAAATCACCCAATCCCCCCACAAAAACCATGATAACCATACTGCATAGAGCGATTTTTAAAGAATTTAAATCTAGATAGTTACTTTTCCCCCAACTCCTTATTATTCCTCTAGCGGTTAATATTCTCATCCGCATCCCATTTCACCATAAAAGCCTTTAGCTTAGAGAATAAAAGCAGATCTATCTATTTTAATAGCCATCGCAACATATTTAACGCTCTAATGTTAACATGGCTGAATCAGTTACATCATAACAGAGTGAATTAAATGAATTTTTATGTTATATGTGTTCACATTTAAATTGAAAGCATATTGAGATCGTTTTGCTTTTTTATCTCGATATTCAAAATGATTAACCGAAAAATTATAAATGCAATCGTAAATTCTACTTCTCTCAAAATGATTTGCTCATCCGCTACAAAACTTAGTAAACAACTCAAATGACCATTTTCATAAAGAGGGAATTCAATTCTTTTAGGGAAAATTGTTATTGAGGATGCTGTTAAATTGAAGAATTTGGTGCACCCGACAGAATTCGAATCTGTGACCTCTGCCTTCGGAGGGCAGCGCTCTATCCAGCTGAGCTACGGGTGCTCCACACTGATTATCAAAATCAGTTGTGATCTTTTAACCAATCATACTCTCAGCTTCAATGTTTAAATAACCGTTTTAATAAAAAAATTACTTGTTTGTAAATTATCTAACGACGCAATCTTCTTTTTTCTACAATGATGCTTTATCTTGAAATAGCTTATCTTTTTGTCTTCAATACTCTTTTTATTATAAAAAGAGCTTTTATTGCAACTTCAAAACTCTTAAAAAATAGGCTACAAAATAAAGTATAAGTATCAGGATAATTCTTAAATGACTACAGTACCAAGTCGCTTTCATTTTATTTCCGCAGAAACAGAGGAAGCTCTTAAAGCTACTCATAAATTAATTTCCGTTTATGGTCATTCTTCTTTGGAAGAAACTGATATTGTTGTTGCTATTGGCGGTGATGGAACAATGTTACAAACAGTACGAGACGTGATGAACACTGGAAAACCTATTTATGGTATGAATCAAGGTTCTGTAGGATTTCTTATGAATGAATTTCATGAAAAAGAATTACCTAATCGTATTGCTGACGCCCATAAAAAAGAAATCCATCCTTTGCGTATGATTGCAAAAACTGAATGTCAAGGATCTATCGAAGCGCTTGCCATTAATGAAGTATCCCTCTTTCGACAATCTTATCAAGCAGCAAAAATTCGTATCAGTATTGATAATAATGTACGCATGGAACAATTAAGTTGTGATGGTGTCCTCGTCGCAACACCTGCAGGATCAACCGCCTATAATTTATCAGCACAAGGACCTATTCTCCCCCTTATGGCCCCCCTTATGGCCCTCACACCCGTTAGCCCATTTCGCCCTCGACGTTGGCATGGCGCATTGCTTCCCGATACAGTAACAGTACGCTTTGATATGCTCGAACCCGACAAACGCCCTGTTAATGCTGCTGCTGATAATGTTGAAGTTAAATCTGTCCATTCAGTAACTATTTCAATGGCAACAGAAGTAACAGCTTCAATCCTTTTTGACTCAAATCATTCATGGGATGAGCGCATTTTATCAGAACAATTTCGCTATTAATGATTGTATTATGTGCTTTATATGTATATGATTGTTATAGTTGTGTTTTTTCTGAAAGTATCTTAACACTCTTCTAAGAGTGGGGGATATTAATTATACTCATCATTGAGAGTGCGAAGTTAAAATCTCAGAGCAATTGATAAAAAAAATGATACCATCTTTAAACAGTTTTGATGATTTAGGTCTTTCTGCAAAGGTTATTAATGCAGTAAAGTCAGCGGGATATACAGTTCCAACACCTATTCAAAGTGAAACCATTCCTCATGTTCTTCAAAGAAAAGACGTTCTAGGAATTGCTCAAACGGGAACAGGGAAAACCGCCTCTTTCGTATTGCCTATGCTCACTCTCCTTGAAAAAGGTCGTGCAAGAGCACGAATGCCTCGTACGCTCATCTTGGAGCCAACACGGGAAATTGCGGCCCAAGTTGAAGAAAATTTCGATAAATATGGAATAAATCATCGTTTAAATGTTGCTCTTTTAATTGGTGGAGTTTCTTTTGAACACCAAGATCGCAAACTTGAACGAGGAGCGGATGTTCTTATCGCAACACCTGGGCGCCTTCTTGATCATTTCGAGCGCGGTAAATTACTCCTTATGGGTGTTGAAATTCTTGTAATTGATGAAGCTGATCGTATGTTGGATATGGGATTTATTCCTGATATTGAACGCATCTGTAAACTAACTCCTTTTACGCGTCAAACTTTGTTCTTTTCTGCAACAATGGCGCCAGAAATTACAAAGCTAACGAAACAATTTTTACATTCTCCTGTATCTGTTGAAGTTACAAAAGCTTCTTCAACAGCGACCACAATTACACAAAGGCTTGTCAAATCCGGCAATAAATCATGGGATAAAAGAGCGGTTTTACGAGAACTTATCCAAAATGAAGGGGCTGCGCTGCAAAATGCCATCATTTTCTGTAATCGAAAGAGAGATATCTCCGAACTTTTTAGATCTCTCGTTAAACATAACTTTAATGTCGGGGCACTTCATGGAGATATGGATCAGTATTCACGCATGAACACGCTCGCTGATTTTAAAAATAATAAACTTACGCTTTTGGTTGCTTCTGATGTTGCTGCCCGTGGTCTCGATATCCCCGCGGTAAGTCATGTGTTTAATTATGATGTTCCTACACATGCTGAAGACTATATCCATCGAATTGGTCGTACAGGGCGTGCAAATCGTCGTGGGAAAGCTTTTACAATCGTCACAAAAGAGGATCAAAAATATATCAACGCTATTGAAGAAATGAGTCATGAAAAAATTGAATGGCTCAATGGAGATCTCTCAACTTTGATAACCGATGATCAAACAGAAGATATTGTTGTAAAGAAAGAATCTTCACAATCATCAAAGAAAACTGCTCGAAAAGAATCCGTTACCCCCTCTAAAAAGTCCGTAAAAGAGAATAAAATAGACCCTATCAAAAACGTGAAAAGTAAAGAAAGTCCATCTGAGCAACAGCGCCCACGAAAAAATAGGAATTACGTACCCCTTGGGTTTGGTGATGATATTCCTGCATTCATGCTGATAAAAACGCGTAAATAAACTCACGCTTTTCTCTCTGTAAGCGTAAAATAAATAGAAAATGCTTTTAAAAAAGTTTCTCTTATTTCCCAGAGAGTCTTTCTATTACTTTTTCACGCCCTAAAAGCTGTAAAAGCTTTCCCATTTCTGGTCCATGATCCATGCCCGTAAGTGCTTGACGTAATGGCATAAATAGAGACTTTCCTTTCCGTCCGGTTTTTTCTTTTAAGGCTGTCGTCCAAACTTGCCAACTTTCATCCTTCAAGACACCTTCAGGTAAGAAATCAAGTGACTGCTGTACGAATGCGCGATCCTCTGGTGCAACGGTATCAAAACTCTGTTCATCATGAATGATTTTCCACCACAAGACAGCATCATTGACTTTATCAATATTGCCTTTTATCGCATTCCAAAAATACTCCGCCTTTTCTCCTTCAATAGAAAGATTTTGAAGACGCGTTTTAACGTCCTCATAATTTAATTCATGAACAAGGTGACTATTTAAAGTATAAAGATCAGCAATATCAAATTTTGCCACCGATTTTGATGTATTTTGTAAATTAAAGTGTTCTAAAAGCGCTGCTTGATGGGGATAGGGATGCACATTTTGTGATGTCCCAATCAAAACAGCAAGACATTGAACAGCTATCGATTCAAATCCTTCTTCCCGTAGAGAACGAATAGAAAGATCATTGTTACGTTTTGAAAATCCTTTTCCTAAAACTGTCGCTAATAAATTAAAATGACCAAAAACCGGTAATTCTGCATCCAGAGCTTTAAAAAGAGCAATCTGAGCACCTGTATTTGTAACATGATCATCGCCACGAATAATATGTGTAATGGCCATATCTACATCATCTACAACAGACGGTAATGTATAAAGATAGGTTCCATCTTCACGAATAAGAACAGGGTCTGAAAGAGAAGCCAAATCAATCGTTAACTTTCCCTTTACGGCATCATTCCAACAAACATCTGTTCTCTTTGTTTGCAAAGGATTATTTTCAAAATTAGGAAGAAGAAAACGCCAATGGGGTTTACGACCTTGTGATTCAAAGTTTTTTTTCTCTTCTGCTGTCAACTTCAATGCTGCACGGTCATAAATGGGAGGCAGTTTGCGTGAAAGCTGGATTTTACGACGTCGCTCTAATTCTTCCGCTGTTTCATAACAAGGATAAAGAAGACCGCGTTGTTTGAGAATTTCTGCCACTTCATCATATCGCTTAAATCGCTTAGATTGGTAATAAATTTCATCGGGTTGGATTCCAAGCCATTCAAGGTCAACAGCAATAGCATCGATATATTCCTGTTTAGAACGCTCAATATCTGTATCATCATAGCGCAAAATAAACTTTCCCTTATGTGCTTGCGCATGAAGCCAATTGAAAAGCGCACTACGGATATTGCCAATGTGAATATAACCTGTTGGAGAGGGAGCAAAACGAACTTTAACCATAAAAGAATACTCAATTTTTATCGCGAAAATGATTGACAATGGGATAACGACGATCGCGTCCGAAATTCTTGTAACTGATTTTTACACCGGGTGCAGATTGTCGCCTTTTATATTCAGCACCATAAAGAAGCTGTTCAATTTTCTCAACAGTTTCCCGCAAATGCCCACGCTGAACAATATCACAAATACTCATGTCATTTTCTACAAGAGATTGCAAGATATCATCTAAAATAGGATAAGGGGGAAGAGAATCTTCATCTTTTTGATTTTCCCGCAGCTCTGCAGAAGGTGCTTTTTCTATAATATTGGGCGGAATGACAATTCCTTTTGGTCCTTTTAAATTATGTAAGTGATTTTTATTGCGCCACTCAGCTAATTCATACACTTGTATTTTATAAATATCTTTAAGGGGATTAAATCCGCCATTCATATCACCATACAGTGTTGCATATCCCACAGCCATTTCTGACTTATTGCCTGTTGTTACCACCATTGACCCAAATTTATTTGAAAGAGCCATTAAAAGTGTGCCACGGATACGACTTTGAAGATTTTCTTCCGTCACATCAGAGGATAAGCCTACAAAAAGAGGCGATACTATATTCAAAAAAGCCTCAACAGCTTGCTCAATCGGTATGATTTCATAATGGCATCCTAAAAGATCAGCACATTCTTTAGCATCTTGTAATGATTCTTGCGAAGTATAGTGATAGGGCATCATAATGGTGCGAACCCTCTCAGCACCAAGAGCATCCACCGCCATTGCCGTACAAAGGGCTGAATCAATTCCTCCTGAAAGACCAAGAATAACATCCTTAAAGCCGTTTTTATTAACGTAATCTTTCAAACCTAAAACACAAGCCTGATAATCAGCAGCTAATCCATTGAAAAGACTTTCATTAGGACCTGAAATACAGTGCCATTCTGTCGTTGTTTGTTGCCAATGACTTAAAGAAAGATGGCTGTCAAAATGTTTCATTTGAAATACCGTTTTGCCTTGTCCATTCAAGGCAAAAGATCCCCCATCAAAAACCAATTCATCCTGACCACCAACTTGATTAGCATAGATAACTGGCAGCCCAGATTGAAGTGCATGTGCACGAGCAACGTCTATCCGCTTTTGCGTTTTATTACGATAATAGGGAGATCCATTAAGAACCAGAATCATCTCAGCCCCTTTATTGCCAAGTTCTTCACATAAAGAAGAATCATTCCAAATATCTTCACAAATCACTATTCCCAATTTTATTCCATGATAATTAATCGGCTCAGGACGTGGTCCAGGGGAAAATAGACGCTTTTCATCAAACTCAGCGTAATTAGGTAAATCAAACTTCAAGCTTTCAGCAATGACTCGCCCTTCATCAAGAAGCATGACACCATTGTAAATATAGCCATTACGCCTTAATGGGAGACCAATAACAATTCCTGGTCCACCTATGGTTGTTTTTGCTAATTTCTCAACAGCCTCTTCACATGTTTTTGTAAAAGCAGGTTTTAAAATAAGATCTTCCGGCGGATAAGCACTTATAAAAAGCTCCGTGAATAAAACAAGGTCAGCCCCCTCTTCTTTGGCCGTTTGATGCGCCATAACAGCAAGAGAAAAATTTCCTTCAATATCACCGACAATGGGATTTAATTGAGCAACTGCTATCCGAAAATCATTTTTCATAAACCTTTGTATCACTTCATCTGTTTGGCGACCACAACTTTATTCTTCATCATTGAAAAATATTACTTCTTTTAAAATGACCATAATGATCTAAAATAAAAGATGTTAGGAAGATATTTATCTACTTACCAGCAGCCAGTGCTAACGGGTCAGTTGCACGATTCTTTTTAAGGAGTTCAGCAACAAGAAAAGCCAATTCTAATGCTTGATCTGCATTTAATCGTGGATCACATTGCGTATGATAGCGATCAGATAAATCTTCTACAGAAATAGCATGCGCCCCCCCCGTACATTCGGTTACATCACGACCTGTCATCTCAATATGAATGCCTCCTGGATAGGTTCCCTCTCCACGATGCACAGCAAAAAAGTTCTCTACTTCTTTTAACACATATTCAAAGGGGCGCGTCTTATAACCGTTGGCAGTAATTGTATTGCCATGCATTGGATCACAGGACCATATAACCTCACGCTTTTCCCGTTCAACGGCACGGATAAGTTGCGGAAGATAACTTTCAACCTTATCATAACCAAAGCGCGTAATAAGTGTAAGACGCCCCAGTTCGTTCTCAGGATTCAAAATATCAATTAATCTTAAAAGCTCATCAGGTTCAATAGAAGGACCACACTTTAATCCTATGGGATTTTTAATGCCGCGGCAATATTCAACGTGAGCATGATCAATCTGACGTGTACGGTCACCAATCCATAACATATGGCCAGATGTTGCATACCAATTTCCTGAAGTTGAATCAATCCGCGTCAAAGCCTCTTCATAACCAAGCAAAAGTGCTTCATGACTGGTATAAAAAGATGTTTCACGCAATGAAGAATGCGTTTTGGATGTGATCCCTATGGAACGCATAAAATCAATTGCTTCAGAAATACGTTCTGCCAATAATTCATAACGCTCCCCCTGCGGACTGTTAGAAACAAAACCCAACATCCATGTGTGAACATTTTCTAAATTAGCATAACCACCTTGTGAAAAAGCGCGCAACAGATTAAGTGTTGCCGCAGATTGGCGATAAGCCATAGACATCCGTTGTGGATCTGGAATACGAGAATCAGCTCCAAATTCAATGCCATTAATAATATCCCCCCGATAAGCAGGAAATTCAACGCCATCTTTTTTTTCTATATCAGAAGAACGAGGCTTTGCAAATTGACCAGCAATACGACCAATTTTAACAACGGGTTTAGAACTCCCAAAGGTTAAAACAATCGCCATTTGCAAAAATACACGAAAAAAATCACGGATATTATCAGCTTCATGTTCGGCAAAGCTTTCGGCACAATCTCCACCTTGTAATAAAAAAGCCCTGCCTTTCGCAACAGCCGCTAATTCATTTTTTAAATCACGTGCTTCACCCGCAAAAACCAAAGGAGGATAGCTTCTCAGCTTTCGTTCAACATCTTCTAACATAGACTTATCTGGATAAGTCGGAACTTGTTTAATTGGCCTTTCTCTCCAAGAGTCAGGCGCCCATTCTTTTATCATTACGCTCTCTCTAAAAAATTAAGCTTCCAGCTTGGCATATCAAAAACTTTTTATCAAACTTAAGGGCTGTTTAACTTTCTATCTTCTTTCCATTTTCATATATATAACTTGGTTTATACATCGTCACAAATTCTTCTGCCATCGTTGGATGCACCGCCATTGTTTCATCAAAGATATCCTTCGTCAGCCTACCTTTGAGAGATATTCCAATAAGCTGTGCCATCTCACCGGCATTTTCTCCTAAAATATGAGCACCTACAACAATACGGCTTTCACCATCAACAATGAGTTTCATAAACATTTTCTCTAAACTACCGGAAAGAACATTACGCATAGGACGAAAAATAGTACGATAAATTTCAAGACGCTTATAACGCTGTATGGCCTCTTCTTCTGAAAGACCTACTGTTCCAATTTCAGGCTGTGAAAAAACGGCCGTTGTAATTAAATCATAATCAGGTTTTGTAGGAATATTCTCAAATGCTGTCTTCACGAAACACATGGCATCATGTATCGCAACAGGTGTTAATTGAATATGACCTGTTACATCCCCTACAGCCCAAATATGGGGGATATTTGTTGTCATTTTTTCATCAACAATAACACCACCAAACGCATTCACTTTTATACCTGCCCTCTCAAGTCCTAAACCAACGGTATTAGGCATACGCCCCATAGCTAACATAACTTGATCGGTCTTGATCGTTTGCCCATTGGATAAAACAACAGTATAACAATTTTCTGCCGCCTGCACTTTAGAAATTGTTACGCCATAGAGAATAGAAATCCCTTTTTCAATCATTGAATCGCTGAGCAATTGCCGCAAATCATGATCAAAATCACGGAGAATTAAATCACCACGATGAAGGAGTGTCGTTTTTACACCTAGCTCATGAAAAATATTAGCAAACTCAACACCAATATACCCACCACCAACAATGACTATTGATTTTGGAAGTTCATCAAGATCAAAAATCTCATTAGATGTCAGGCAAAAATCAGCGCCTTCTATGGTCGTATTTGGTGCAACTTTCGCCCCCGTTGCAATCAAAATTTTTTCTGCAGTTACGCGCTCACCGGTAGCAGAAAGCTCTAATGTGTGATCATCGATAAAAGTAGCACGACTTTCATAAATATGCACATTGTTATTTTCTAATCCCTGACGATACAGCCCTTCTAATCTTGATATTTCTTTATTTTTAGCCTCAACCAACTTTTCCCAGCTAAAAATTGGATCCGCATATTTCCACCCGAAACCAACGCTTTTCTTAAATTCTTTTGTATATTGTGAAGCATAAACATAAAGTTTTTTGGGAACACAACCGCGAATAACACAAGTTCCCCCTATGCGATATTCCTCTGCTATAGCGACACGCTTACCAAGACCTCCTGCAAGCCGTGCTGCACGCACCCCACCAGAACCACTTCCAATAACAAATAAATCAAAATCAAATGAGCTCACAAACTATTCCTTCTTAATATATCTGCAACAATAAGCTAAGATCATTTATTTTCAAAGAAAAGTTTTTTTCTTTTGAAGAAGCATTTTTTATAGTTAAAAAGAACGGATTTTTAAATTAAAATATTAAAAACGGCGGAAAAACCGCCGCTCTTTAAAAATCAGAAATTGCCTATTGCTGTTATGATATCCATCAGACTATTTTTTACTTTCTGGAGATTCTGATTTTGTAGGAATCGCAGTATTATCCAAATTAAGTGTTTCAGACATTTCTTTTTTTACATTTTCTACAAGATCTTGCATAAGAGCAGAACGCCATACATCAAATGCAGAATAGGAATCACGTGCGATATTAGGAACTTCTTTCAAAAACTTTTTACCGGTATCAGAATTATAAAATGCTGTGATTGCATCAAGCTCTTTTTGCGTAAAATATTTTGCATACACATGAGCAACCTCTTTTTCTAGATCAGAGCGCCTTTTAATTAAAGCAAGCGCCTGCTTATCAACAATATCAGAAATAGTTGTTGCCAAATTCGGATCATCACTAATCAATTCATTTTTAAAATCGTGGACTGCATTTGGTAAAAAACTATCAAACTGATCCGTTGCATGAATAGCTCTGATTGCCTTTCGTGCAGCATCTAAATGCTGCTCACTCACACCTTGCGCATGAACCATGCCAATATTAAAAAAAACGGTAATTGCAGCTAAGTATACGAAAAAACGCTGAAAAGAAAATATTACTCTCATTTAATGATTACCCCAATCGCTAATTATAATTTAAATTCGTTATTCTACCCAAAATCTTTTTTACTGTGCTACCACATCACCATGCAAATGTCTTTTCTAAAAATCAAATGGCTCTAAAACTTTTATTTGACCATCAGCCATAGCGACAATTGCACGTGAAGCCACCCCCAAAAAAAGACCATGCTCAACAACCCCAGGAATGGCAAGAAGCGCGTCTGATAATAATTTGGGCTGCAAAATGCATCCCCAAGATGCATCAAGAATAAAATGACCACCATCTGTTTCAAAAGGCTTTTTTCCATTCATTCGCAATGAAATTTCTCCAGAAAGTCCTAAATCACACGCAACTTTTTCGATGGCTTTGCGTGTTGTATGGACACCAAATGAATTCACTTCAATCGGTAGCGCAAAAGCACCAAGTCTTTTGACTATCTTTGTTTCATCAGCAATGACAAGCATTGCACGAGATGCCGATGCGACAATTTTTTCATACAACAATGCTCCCCCTCCCCCTTTAATGAGAGACATCTGAGGACCAATTTCATCTGCTCCATCAATATCAAGATCAAGTTCGGGTATTTGTTCTAGAGTGCTAACAGGCACCCCAAACTGATGACAGAGTTGTTCAGAATATCGTGAGGTAGCAACACCCGTCACACGCAGCCCCTCCGCAACACGCTCACCAAGAAGACGAATAAATTCATTAACAGTTGAACCAGATCCAATACCAAGCCGCATACCATCTTCAATAAATTCAAGCGCTTTAGCAGCTGCCATTTTTTTTAACCGCTGAACATCCATGAATGACTTTACCTTTTATTATCCGCAAGCAACACACACACACCACCCCATTACCATCAGCAATAACGATAATAAAAGGCAATCTTTTGATACACTTTATTGCAACTTAACTGCTACTTTCTTTTGAAGAGATGTTACCCATTATAGAAATATATGATAAGAATAAAATGGAATAATCAACAATTATCTTTTCTATTTCAACGCAAAAATATATCAGAAAAATCTTCTCTTGATTTTTGTTTGGTTAATTATCTAGATATGAGAAAATGCGACAAATTATAGTTTTTTTTGTGAATATTGTCTGTGCATATTCCACGGTCTATAAAACCCTAGCGAAGACCAAATAACATCTCCACCTTTCGTTATCATAACGCTTCCTCTTGATTGCAATTGTTGAGGCATAAATATTATTTTTGCCTTGTTGTTGCATGTTTTGTTATGCATTAAACGTGTCTGAATAAGAATATCTGCCTCTAAGCATTGATCTGTTTCTCTCTGTAAAACCATAACTTTTAATCTATTCTCTAATAAAGACGTACATACATGACGATCACAAATAAATTGTCCGTGAAACGAAGGACCATACCTTGTGGGTTTAATCGTTTCATTCAAACGAAATGACTTTTTCCATATGGATGTCGTAAACTTAGAATAATGGTGACGATCAATATATAATTTTTTATCATGGATAACACCTACAAGACGCATATTATCGGCTATAATCAATTGTATAGGTGAATGCATGACACAAATAAACATACCAGCTAAGATAAAAAGACTAAAAAGGAGTCTGATAGGTGTTTTGCAAAAAGTCAGCCCAACCAAGCCTATACTCAATAAAACCAACGCGGATAACGGCATAAAACCAGGATTTAAATCAGGAGAAATAGCCTTAATAGTCTGTGCAATCTTTATTACAAGATCAATACCAAACCCCATAATTTGAAGAGGAAGCCATTCGACCCCCCCTAACATTGCCAGAACTGCAATTAATCCAAAAGGAATAACCAACATTGAAATGATAGGCAAAGCAAAAGCATTACTGAAAATACTCAAAGATGCCGTATTAGAAAAATGATAAGCAGCATAAATTCCGCTTGCACTCCCTGCAACAAGGGAAGATGCACATATTGAAAGTATCGATAAGAAAGTAACATTGATAACTCCTCCTCCAACATAAGAAGGGGATGTTTTTCTTTTACGAAAAAATGACCGTCCACTCCACCAATCAAAAAACGCAATCAAAGCAACTGTCGCTGAAAAGGACATTTGAAAACTAGGTCCCAATATTTCATGGGGTCTAATCGCTAGAGTTATCAACCCTGCAATAGAAAAATTACGCATTGTTACAGCAGAGCGATTACACAATATAGCAATCAACATAACAGCAATCATCACAAAGCTTCTTTGTGCTGATATCGCTAAACCTGACAAAAGCAAATAAAACGCTGTTATCATAAATGCAACGATAGCAGCAAATTTTTTACTGGAGTAATAGGAAGAAAAAACTGGAAAAAGTGCTAAAAAACTACGAACACCCAAAAGAACTATGCCACTCAACAAAGCCATATGTAAACCTGATATTGATAAAATATGGGCTAATCCAGCCGTACGTAGCGCTTCATTTGTCTCATTTGAAATGCCAGCACGGTGTCCTGTTATGAGAGCCGCAGCAACACTTCCCTTTTCTCCCTCAAGAGCTAATCGGATTCTTTGTGTTATCTTTGTGCGTAAACTTTCAATTTTCTGTAAAATGATAGCAAATATTGCATCAGGCTTTGCAACGGATATTTTTCTTGGTTTTCCTAAATAAACGCCTTGAGCCCCAATTCCTTTAAAATAATTATGAAAACTAAAATCGTAGCCCCCTGGACGCACCGGCCCCAAGAACGCACGAAGCTTAACTTTTCCATGCAAACCATCACCAATTGCTAATCCAGATGGCAAATATCTTGCCGATAGATACACACGATGAAGACGATGGCGTAATATGGGCCTTTCTGTGTTCAAAACATCCAAGACTAAACGGAATCTCCCTTTGGTTCCTGATTCAATAGAAACAATTCTTCCCGTCAATGTGGTGACAATGTCGCTGCTTAACATGGGTGTTGCAATACGCCAGGTTTCTATTTTGGCAGCCAAAGCTCCCAATACGATACAAAACAAAAAAAACGTCGGAATCCACATTTTTCGATAAAAATGTGCACTATAGAATATTCCCAGAAAAATACTGAGAAACGCCCCCAATTGTCCCCAACTTGGCTCTTGTTCTAAATGAAAATAAAAAATGATTCCTAGAGAAAAAAAGAACAAAGTTAGCGAAAAAAGGATACCAAAAGAAACTTCTTTATTAATACAATCTGCTAACCATTTCCCAACAAAAATGATTGCTTCTTTTAAAAGCTTCAATAAAAAGAATCTTTGTTGATTATAACCGCCATTCTTGGCACCATTACACCTCGAAAAAAGACGCTGCCCTATTTGACATGGCTTTTTTCTTTCTGTAACAGATTTTGCGGATAAACCCTCTTTAACTTTACTTTGATGAAACATCCGCCCCCCACTTTTAACTCGCCCCCACTTTTAACTCGCAATGCAGCTATTGCACACCTCATAACCTATGCTAACATAACCTTTTTATAAAGTTCTATAAGTAATATCTCATAATTTAAAGGAAAATATTCGTGTCTGTTATTACTCGTTTTGCTCCCTCGCCCACAGGCTTTCTTCATATTGGTGGCGCTCGTACGGCTCTTTTTAATTGGCTTTATGCAAAACATACCGGTGGAAAAATGCTTCTACGCATTGAAGATACAGACCGAGAACGCTCAACTGAAGCCGCTGTAAAAGCTATTATAGATGGTTTGCACTGGATGGGGCTTAGTTATGATGGTCCCCCTATTTCACAATTCGAACGTGCAGAACGTCACCGCCAAATTGCCGAACAATTAGTCAAAAATGGCAAAGCATATTATTGTTATGCCTCACCTGAAGAGTTAGCTGAAATGCGTGAAAAAGCCCGTGCAGAAGGACGCCCACCACGTTATGATGGACGTTGGCGTGACCGTGACCCTTCTAAAGCGCCTCAAGGTGTCAAACCTGTTATTCGTATCAAAGCCCCTGAAGATGGAGAAACGATTGTACATGACCGTGTTCAAGGAGATATTCGTTTTCCTAATAAAGATTTAGATGACTTTATCATTTTGCGTTCTGATGGTTCACCTACCTATATGCATGCTGTTGTCGTTGATGATCATGATATGGGTGTCACACATATCATACGTGGTGATGATCACCTAACCAATGCTGCCCGACAAACGATTATCTTTAAAGCAATGGGGTGGGATATTCCTGTTATGGCCCATATTCCTCTTATCCATGGTGAAAATGGTGCAAAGTTATCAAAGCGGCATGGTGCGCTCGGTGTTGATGCTTATCGAACAATGGGATACCTTCCTGCTGCTTTGCGCAATTACCTTGTCCGTTTAGGATGGAGTCATGGTGATGACGAACTCATGTCACTTGAAGATATGATTTCTTGGTTTGATATTGAAGATATTAACAAAGGTGCTGCTCGTTTTGATCTCAAAAAGCTTGATTCCATCAACGGGCACTACATGCGCATGAGTAAGGATCAAGAACTTTTTGATGCGGCTCTTGATATTCTACCGGAAATAGAGGGGGGGGCACAGATCATTGAAAGACTTGATGAACAGCGCCGTATTCAATTTTTCAAAGCAATCCCACACTTGAAAGAACGTTCAAAAAACCTGTGCGAGCTGATTGACAATGCTTCCTTCATTTTTACGCAACGGCCATTACAACTTGATGAAAAAGCCCAAATGCTCTTAGATGAAAATGGACGAACTATTTTAAAGGATCTTTATCTTGCTCTGAAAGCTTGCCCTTCTTGGGACACAAAAGTCCTCGATGAAGCTCTTCGCTCTTATATCCAAACACAGAATCTTAAATTTGGCTCTATCGCCCAACCACTTCGTGCAGCTCTTACAGGATGTACCACATCGCCAGGTGTTTTGGATGTGCTTATTTTATTGGGACGCGATGAATCTCTTCACCGCATCAATGACCAACTTATCACAACCATAGGTTCATGATGTATCCTGAGTGTATCTATACGGATATCTCAAAGCGATCTAAAAGAATTTTTTTATGTTATATCATTGAAATACAGTTTTTATTGAGTAATAATGATCGATAAGAAAATATTTTTAGATTGCATGTACTCACTTTTAGATGCAATCTACCTTTAATATTAAGTAAGAAAAGCTTCAGTTATACATCTCCACTCTGATGAAGCAGAGTCTTAATTTTTAGAAGAGAAGGATCTGAAAGGAATGCCGAATGTCTGAGAATAACGCACATATTATTGTGAATGATAAAAAAGTAGAGCTTCCCCTGCGTAAAGGCACGAGTGGACCTGATGTCATCGAAATTGCTTCTCTCTACAAAAAAACCGATACTTTTACTTATGACCCTGGTTTTACTTCCACGGCTTCTTGTGAATCAAAAATTACTTATATTGATGGCGATAAAGGGATATTGCTTTATCGCGGATATCCTATCGACCAATTGGCTGAAAAGGGAGACTTTCTTGAAAGCTGTTATTTGCTCCTTTATGGGGAACTCCCGACACAGCAAGAAAAAAATGACTTTGATCGACGTATCATGCAGCATACCATGGTCCACGAACAGTTTTCACGCTTCTTCCACGGCTTTCGTCGTGACTCGCATCCCATGGCCGTCATGGTTGCCTGCCTTGGCGCTATGTCTGCGTTCTATCACGACTCTATTGACATTACAGATCCTCAACAGAGAATGATCGCTTCTGTGCGTCTTATCTCAAAAGTTCCAACACTTGCTGCTATGGCCTATAAGTATAGTATTGGACAAGCGTTTGTTTATCCACGCAATGATCTTGGTTATGCTGCAAATTTCCTTCATATGTGCTTTGCTGTTCCTTGTGAAGAATATAAAGTAAACCCTGTTCTTGCACGAGCGATGGATCAAATCTTTACTCTTCATGCAGATCATGAACAAAATGCTTCTACATCTACGGTCCGTCTTGCTGGATCATCGGGTGCTAATCCGTTTGCTTGTATTGCAGCAGGTGTTGCATGCCTTTGGGGACCAGCACATGGTGGAGCCAATGAAGCATGTCTAAAAATGCTGCAAGAAATAGGTTCTATTAAAAGAATTCCTGAATTTATTGCACGTGCAAAAGATAAAAATGACCCTTTCCGCCTTATGGGTTTTGGACACCGTGTCTATAAAAATTACGACCCCCGTGCGAAAATCATGCAAAAAACCTGTCATGAAGTTTTAAAAGAGCTCAACATTCAAGATGATCCACTTCTGGATATTGCAATAGAACTTGAAAAAATTGCCTTAAGTGATGAATATTTTATTGAGAAAAAGCTTTATCCGAATGTTGATTTCTATTCCGGTATTACCTTAAAAGCTCTAGGCTTTCCAACCGAAATGTTTACTGTTCTTTTTGCATTAGCACGCAGTGTCGGATGGGTAGCACAGTGGAAAGAAATGATTGAAGACCCAGCACAAAAAATTGGTCGTCCCCGCCAACTCTACACAGGTTATGCTATGCGTGATTATGTTTCTATAGATAAACGTGCAAATTAAAAAAAATAAATCATTCAATAAAGCTTCAATTTCCTGAAGCTTTATTGAAAGTGAACAAAAAGCATCCTTTAAGAATTTTTATAAGATCTGATTTTAAAACTCTTTTTACAGAGACAACATCACCATAAAAGTTTATGAAAAAATCTAACTTTTGACTCAATGGGTCAATGAGAGAGTACTCTTTAAAAATAGGCTAAACATTGAGTATAAAATTGATCTTATAATTCTTATTATCCTTTAGATAAGCATATTTATTGTGTCGTATAAAAAAACTAATTACATATTTAAATTGAGAAATGTTAAAGTTTCACTCTCTATCCTCCCCAAATAAAAAAGCTTCCCTTAAGTGTGTTTTTATCTACCAAAAACTTCCTATTCTTCCTAAAAACAATGAGAAAGAAATGAAATATACTCTTAAGTTTTCTATACAAAATGATACTTTTTGATAGCAATCATTTCGTTAATGATTGTGTCTTATGCAACTGTTTACCTTAACAAAATCTGTTAAAAATGTGCTTCTTTTTACAAAAAACTTCACGAATATTAGAAAATAAATTTATTTTTATATGATTAATATTGAAATATTTTATACAAAATTTAAGAATAATTGATAATTTATCCTGTTGAGAATTAAAATTATCTTTATATTTAAATCAATCGTTTTTCTTTTAAAGATAACTTATTGATTTAAATGAAACTATTAAAACACATCCTATTATAAACAAAAACTTTCCTTCTTTTTTGTATTTCTTTCCCCATACCCCATATTGGATACGAATAAATCATTTTTTCGATTATAATATCCAGCATAATGATAGCAAAATGAATAGCGATAAATTTTTTACATTGCTCCAAAAGAGCTTACAGATTATACAAATGCATGATGGTTTCATATTTGCCCGCTTATCCAATAGGAGAACATAATGAAGTTATTAGCAAGAGCTCTTATAATAAGCACAACACTCTTTACCCTATCGGCTAATTCTCAAACTCTGAAAATTGCAAGTGATGCTTCTTATCCCCCGTTTAGCTATATTGACTCAAATAACGAACTTCAAGGGGTTGATATTGATCTATCTTATGCCCTTTGTAAAAAAATGAATGTGGAATGTACGATTGTCACACAAGACTTCGAGGGAATGATTCCCGGCCTTCTTGCCAAAAAATACGATGCCATTGTTTCTTCCCTTTCTCCTACAAAAGAACGCTTACAAAAAATTGATTTTACTGATCCTTACTACAATACGGTACTCGCTGTCATTGTTAGCAAAAATTCAGGAATTAAAGACATTTCAACGAAAAGCTTTAGAGGTAAAAATCTTGGTGTACAATCGAATACCACACAAGCTGCCTACGCAGAGGATCACTATTCTTCTGAAGGTGTGAATATCAAGCTTTACCCTACAGCCATAGAAGTTCATCGTGATCTTTTAAGCCATCGGCTTGATATCATCATCTTTGATAAAGTAAAGGCCTTAAATTGGCTTGAAAATGAAGGAAAAGATTGCTGTAAGCTTCTAGGAACTTTAGAAGAAACAAAATTTCCCGTCGCAATTGCACTGCGTAAAAATAATAATGATCTTAAAAATAGTTTTAATAAAGCAATAGAAGAAATACGCGCCGATGGAACCTATGAGACAATTATGAAAAAATATTTTACATTCGATATCAATTAAAATCGAATCTTTTCAAAAAACAATTTTTAAATTTTTGTTCAGAAAAAATAGTGAGAAATTCAGCATTTTTATGAGTAAAATGTACATTTATTAAAAAAATAATTCTTAATTGTTTTTCAATAGTTAAACATTTTATAAAATTTGAGGATAATAACAGGGTTTTGTTTTTAATCTTATCAAGATCTATTTTTTTATCTTCAAATTGAATAGCCTTGTTTTTCGAGAAAAATTCTCAGCTTTTTCTCATGAAATAATATAGACTTATCATTTCAGCAAATTAGGCATCGTACAAACAGTACAATATTTACGCTTCTTTAAATCAATAAAAAAGATAATTTTTTTGATAATAATGTCCAGCATAATAATCTAAAATAAACAGCGATAAATTTTTGCATTGCTCCAGAAAAACTTACAGATTATAAAAATGTAACGATTTCATATTTGCCCGCTTATCCAATAGGAGAATATCATGAAACTATTAGCAGGAGCTCTTATAATAAGCGCCGCGCTATTCACCCCATTGGCTGATGCGAAAACATTAAAAATCGCCAGTGAAGGCACTTATCCTCCCTTTAGTTATATTGATTCAAATAACAAACTACAGGGATTTGATATTGATATATCTTATGCGCTTTGTAAAAAAATGAATGTTGAGTGTACGATTGTTACGCAAGATTTCGAGGGAATGATTCCCGGACTTATTGCAAAAAAATATGATGCTATCGTTGCTTCCCTTTCTCATACGCAAGAGCGTTTACAAAAAATTGACTTCACAGATCCTTACTACGACACAGCACTGGCTGTCATTGTTACCAAAGCTTCGGGAATTAAAGAAATCTCGCCTCAAGATTTTAAAGGTAAAAACCTTGGTGTACAATCAAATACAACACAAGCTGTTTATGCAGAAGATCATTATGCCTCTAAAGAGGTGAAAGTAAAACTCTATCCTTCCACAATAGAGGTAAACCGTGACCTTTTAAATCATCGACTTGATATGATTATTGTTGATAAATTACAAGCATTAAATTGGCTTAAAAATGAAGGAAAAGATTGCTGTCTCCTTCTAGGAACCCTAGAGGAAACAAAATTTCCTGTTGCAATTGCATTGCGTCAAAATAATAATGACCTTAAAAATAAGTTCAATGAAGCAATAAAAGAAATCCGTTTGGATGGAACTTATGAGAAAATTATGAGAAAATATTTTACATTCGATATCAATTAAATATCACTATAATATTTAAATGAAATCCGATCGTTATTTCTAAAAAATATTATCTAACTCTTCAAGAGGAACATAAAAATGATTGAAAGTTTAGCATTGCTATCTTTTAGCAATGGTGGCTGGGGAATGGTTATACTTTCTAGTGCAGGAGTGACATTGTCATTAGCATTATGTTGTGGCCTTCTAGGACTTCCTCTAGGGCTTCTCAATGCAATGATGATTCGATCCAATATTAAGATCGCCAAAACTATAGCACGTCTCTTTTCAACGGTATTTCGTGGACTACCAGAGCTTTTAACCTTATTTTTAGTATACTACGGATTACAAAGCCTTATTCAAAATGTCTTTGACTATTTTAATTTTGAAGTCATGTTCAGTATTAATGCTTTTGTTGCTGGTGTTCTCGCACTCAGTATGGTTCTTGCTTCCTTTTCTTGTGAAGTTTGGCTTGGAGCATTTAACATTTTTGATAAAGGTCAATATGAAGCGGCTAAAGCTTTAGGCCTTTCACGGTCAACCACATTTTTCCGTATTGTCTTTCCTCAACTCATCCAAAACGCCTTACCAGGACTTTCTAATAATTGGCTTACTTTACTGAAAGATACATCCCTCGTTTCAACCATCGCGCTTGTTGACCTTATGCGACAAACGAATTTAGCTGTCGCTGCAACCAATGAACCCATGCTATTTTATCTTGTTGCCTGCTTACTCTATTTATTATTTTCAGCGTTTTTTACTGTAATCTTACACCGTTTGGAAACATATACTCAAATGGGCTATAAAAAGGTACTAAGTTAATGATTCCTGAATGGCTTTATTTTCTTTTTAATCCTGATCTTTTAAGCCGTTATGGGCCCAAATTTATTGATGGCTTTATTGTTACTATTAAGCTTGTTTCTATCTCTTGTTCTCTTGGTTTTTTCCTTGGTATGCTTATCGCTTTTGCACGTTTATCAAAAAATAAATTTTTACAATATCTTGCAAATGCTTATGTCTATTTCTTCCGCGGTTCTCCTTTGTTAGCCCAACTCTTCCTTTTTTATTATGGACTTGGTTCCATGAACAGTTTTTGGCAACAAGTTGGTCTATGGTGGTTTTTTCAAAACGCATGGTATTGTTGTCTTTTTATTTTTACACTCAATTCTGCTGCCTATCAATCTGAGATCTTTAAGGGAAGTTTCCTATCCGTAAAAACTGGACAACGTGAAGCATCAAAAGCTTTAGGTCTGAGCAATTCTATTACATTTTTTAAAATTATTCTTCCACAAGCAATGATTGTAGCATTACGCCCATTGGGAAATGAGTTGATTTTAATGATTAAATCCAGTGCCATTGCCTCACTTATTACTGTTTATGACTTAATGGGGATTGCTAAACTCACTTATTCACGTACATTTGATTTTCAAGTTTACGTTTGGGCTGCTCTTATCTATCTTTTTATGGTTGAACTTATTCATCGTTTTATTGTTTTTATCGAACATCACCTCACTCGATATTTACGATAAAATAAAACGATCATAAAAAACTTTACCAAATCCAAATGTTGAATTAATCAATTTATCCATCAATGAAAGAATAAAAAAAGATGAATTTAAAAAATAAGCTATCGATCTCTCCTAGTCAAAACCCTGTGATCTCCATTCGAAACCTCAATAAATGGTATGGAAACTTTCAGGTCCTCCATGACATCAATTTTGATGTTCAAGCTGGTGAACATATCGTTATTTGTGGTCCATCCGGATCAGGAAAATCAACACTCATTCGTTGTATGAACCAATTAGAACAAGCACAAAAAGGTTCAATCTGTATCCATAACGTTGACATCAACACCGCTCCTGTACAACAGCAAAAAAATGTTCTTCGAAAGATAGGAATGGTTTTTCAGAACTTTAATTTATTTCCTCACATGAGTGTTATACAAAATTGTATTTTAGCTCCTATGACGGTTCAAGGACTTTCCAAACAACAAGCAAAAGAACGCGCAATTCGTTACTTAACGCATGTCGGGATTGAAAAACACTGTGAAAAATATCCTTTACAACTTTCTGGTGGACAACAGCAACGTGTTGCGATTGCCCGTGCGCTTTGTATGGAACCTGAAGTCATGCTTTTTGATGAGCCCACTTCAGCTCTTGATCCAGAAAGTGTGGGGGAAGTTTTGGAAGTCATGGCTCGATTGGCTGATACAGGGATTACAATGCTCTGTGTTACCCATGAAATGGGCTTTGCACGTAAAGTCTCAGAAAGAATACTCTTTTTAGAAAATGGAAAAATTGTTGAAGATACAAACTCGGACACATTTTTTACCGCCCCTCAAAGCCAACGTGCGTGTGATTTTCTTGCTAAAATTAAACATTAATTATCAAAATATTGTTTTATTTATATAATTTCAGTTCTGTTTTTTAAAAGAGTGATAATTTTTTGTGCACCGACAATTCCCGATGGGACTTCAATTTTCATTTTCTGTTCCACCTCCTCAAAAGCATCGAGTTGAGCTTGACGCAATAAAGGATTAGATAAAAGTTGTTCTAACTGTCTTGCTAACATGCCAGGGCGGATTAATTCATTCAAATATTCCGGAACAATAGGTCTATCAGCAATGATATTTGGAAGGGCTGCACTCCATAACATCATTTTTGGAAAAATAAACAGTCTAGAAAAATAATCAAGTTTATAGCATAGAATCGTAGGAATTTTTGCTAAGGCTAATTCAAGAGAAACCGTTCCATGGGCCGCAAGAGCTGCATCCGCTTGCGCAAAAGCACGCCATTTTTCATCCTCACCAACAACAATTTCTACTTTACTTTTCCAGCCCTGCACAAAATCACGAATTCTATCCACCAAATGGGGTAAAGTTGGTAAAATAATCTGTAAATGAGGAATACGTTGACCAAGAATCTCTACTGTTTCTCGAAAAATAGGCATTAAAGAACGAATCTCTAAATTGCGTGACCCTGGCAAAATAACTAATGTCAGCGATGATGTTTGTTGATCACACAAATTTCCTTGCTTTACCTGGTGCTTTTTTTCTGACTGAACTTTCAAAAGAGGAGGATATGTCAAAAGACGATGTCCAACATAGGTGGTCGTAGGACCTCCCAAATCCTGCATAACCTTTTCTTCAAAAGGAAAAACCGCTAAAACATGATCAATAAAGCCGCGCATAGCTTTTGCACGCTCTGGCCTCCATGCCCAAACGGTTGGTGCAATATATTTAATAATCGGAATAGAAGGCGCTAAAACACGTACCTTTTTTGCAACACGATGCGTGAAATCAGGACTATCAATAATAATTAAACAATCAGGTTGTTCTCGCGCGATAAATTTGGATAAATTGCGAATATGAAGCAACAACAACGGTAATTTTTTTAATACTTCTTTTAAACCTATTAAAGCAATATCATGAGAATCAAAAAAGCTTTTTAAACCTAAGGCCTTTAAATGCGTTCCCCCAACACCTATCAAATGAATGTTGCATCCTATTTGTTGTGATAAACAAGAAATTAAATCTGCCCCCAGTAAATCACCAGATTCCTCACCTGCAACTACAGCAATCTTTAAAAAACCATCATTCATGATCAGACTTTTCAAATGTTTCTATAAATAGAGAATATTTGTTGGCTTTTTCTACTGTTGTTTTCACTGATAATATTAGACTTCTATTTGCCTCTACCGCAATACCAGATAAACCACTCTTTGCAATATTCATTATTGTGGCAGGCCCAATTGATGGCAAATCAACGCGATCATCCTGTTGAGGCTTTGCACATTTAACAAGAACACCACCTTTAGGGGGAATTTTCCCTCTTTCTCGCATTTCATAAACACGCCACAACATATTATCAGTTCCCTCAGCGCCCTCTAGAGCAACCACCCTTCCTTGGACAACGACAACGGCTTGCCCGACATCCAATTGACCTAAAAGCTTTGCTGCTTGTGCTGCTAAAAGAATATCTTTTTTCTCTTTCTGCGTCGCACGCCGTACTGTTAAATTAAATTCTATAGGCGCTAAAAGATCTGAGACTATTTCGTGAGCACCAATAACACAAAAACCATGCGCTTCAATAACCCTTATAAAAGCTTTTAATAACGCATCGTCCCCCCTCCTCAAAGCTCCGATTAACTTAGGAAGAGCTAAAAATGTTGTCCAGTCCAGTTGCAATTGTGTAAGAAGTGGTCGCTTTTTCACACCACCTGCCAAAACAACATTATAAACGCCAGCTTCTTTTAAGATTTTAACAAGTCGCGCTAATTCTACAATTGATAGTTCACAATGCTCATAGCGGTAAAGAACAGAATCCGCCTCACCCTGCAAAAGCACAAGAAAAGGATTTTCTCCATTCTTCTCAAGAGCCTGCGCAACAGTAATCGGTAGAACACCACTTCCTGCTATAACAGCAGTACGGCCGGAAAGAACATTTCTGGCACCCCAAATAGGCATTTTTAATCCTTATGTTCTTTTATTCTATCACCTTCAAATTTTGGTGTACAATAAAAACGTCTTCCTTCTTCTCTAATAAAATTAACAACGTCGGCAACCGACTGAGAGGAAGAATAGAAAGAAGCAACATCATCGACACGTTCTTTAAATGGCTTGCTATGATCAAAAAGCATAGAAACCGCATGACGAAGTGCGTGAATATCTTGACGCTTAAGCCCTGCACGCTTCATGCCGATAATATTCAATCCAGCAAGTTTTGCCTGCACACCAACAGCTGTTCCATAAGGAATTAGATCACCTACCAGTGCAGATACACCGCCAATAAATGCATGATGTCCAACACGAACAAATTGGTGAACAGCAGCACCACCACCGATAATCACATAATCACCAATCGTAACGTGACCAGCAATCATTACGTTATTAGCAAATGTTACATGATTGCCTACATGACAATCGTGAGCAATATGCGCATAACAAAAAAATTGGCAATTATCACCAACAATCGTCACTCCCACACTCGAATCGGAGCCTCTATGCATTGTTACGCCTTCACGAATCGTACAATTTTTACCAATAGAAAGAGTTGTATCTCCCCCTTTATGTTTATTATTTTGTGGCTCTGCTCCCAAAACGGCATGAGAAAAAACCTTACTCTTGGCCCCTAAAGTTGTCTTTCCCATGATTACAACATGACTTGTCAAACTACATTCATCACCAATAACAGCCTCTGAACTAATATGGCAAAATGGCCCAACGCGTACATTCTCACCAAGCTGTGCTCCCTTCTCTACAAGGGCAGTTGGATGGATTCTCGTACCGGACATTTTAAAATTCCCATCAAATATCGTTTATTCTTCTTCAACAATCATCGCAGCAATTTCTGCTTCAGCGACGCAGACATCTTCTACTTTTGCAACACATGAAAAGCGCCTCATGCCAGATCTCCTTTTTAAAAGCTGAACATGAATCTTGAGCTGATCACCAGGCATAACCGGCTTACGAAATTTCGCATTATCAACCGTCATAAGGTAAACTAGATTCGTTCGTTTATTGCCTAAATTTAAAAGTGCTATTGCTCCTGCCGTTTGTGCCATAGCTTCTAAAATCAAAACGCCAGGCATAACAGGCTTTGCGGGAAAATGTCCCGTAAAATGTGGTTCATTAATCGTTATATTTTTAATACCAATCGCTTCTTGTTCACCATCAATATCAACGATACGATCGATTAATAAAAATGGATAACGATGCGGTAATATCGATAGCAGTTTTTCAATATCAACAGCCTCTAATTTTTTTACTCCTTCAGTGCTGATCATATCAGCTTTTCTCCTTTTTAATTTTTCCCATACTGCGTAACGTCGCTACTTCACGAAACCATTGTTTAAATGGTCGCGCTGGACTACCTCCCCATTTTTCACCATCCGGAATGTCATTCATAACACCACTGCGCGCTGCAATCTGAACACATTTACCTATAACAATATGATCCGCTACTCCAACACTTCCGCCAAGCTGAGACATATCCCCTATCGATGTACTTCCTGCGATTCCACATTGAGCAGCAATAAGGCAATAACGGCCAATTTTTACATTGTGAGCAATTTGTACAAGATTATCAATCTTGCTGCCTTCTCCAATAACAGTATCTTGAAATGTCCCACGATCAATCGTTGTGTTCGCACCAATTTCTACATCATCCTCAATAATAACGCGACCAAGTTGTGGGATTTTCTCAATTCCAGAAGTACTCCCAACATAACCAAAACCGTCTTGTCCAACGCAAACACCAGGATAAAGCTGAACCCTATCACCGATTAAAGAACATTGAACAGTTACTTTAGGAGCAATATAGCAATCACGTCCAATACGGCAATTTTCACCAATAACAGCTGTGGATGAAACAAGAGTTCCTGCCCCAATCTCAACATTTCTACCAATAACTGCTCCCGCTTCAATACACACATCATGGGCAAATTTAGCCGTTGGATGAATATGCGCATGCGGTGAAATCCCTTTTTCTCCCAACCAGGGCATCGGCTTGACAGAATCAGGAAACAAAATACGACCAATCTGAGCAAAATCCCGCTGCGGTGTAGATGTCACTAAAATTGCCATCGTTTCAGGAACTTTAAAAACAATATCATTCGTACAAAAAACAGCAGCAGCAGAACTGTCTAGTAAAGCATCAGAAAACTTCCGATGCTCTACAAAAATAAGGGAACCTTCTACAGCACTGTCAAGCGAAGAAAGAGTATTAATAACTTTATGAGAAAACTCTGGATTAAGAAGCTTTGCACCCGTCAACTCAGCAACATTTGCAACTGTTAATTGCCGGGACGGCGTAAAAAAAAATGTATCCGCCATCAAAACACTTTCTCTCCCAGCCTAAGCTATTTTCTTCAAGTTTTTCCTTCTTAAAACACTCAAATTAGAACTTCGTAGAAATACCAAAGTTCAATTGCTGCAAACGATCACCTTCTTGCTTTGTTATTGGCCAAGCATAATCAAAACGCAACGGACCAAATGGAGATTCCCACATCAAACTCACACCTGCAGATGAGCGCCAAGCACTTTTGGTATTGGTAACAGGCGGTTCCCCACTAAAAACGGCTTTATAATTATTGCCATAAAGCGTAGCAACATCCGCAAATAAAGCACCGCGTAATCCAAATCCTTCAGGCACAACAGGAATAGGAAACTGCACTTCAGCAGTTGCATTCATATATGTCGTTCCCCCTAAGAAATAAACTTCACCTTTACTGGAAATCTGACGTGGACCTATCCCATTGTATTTGAACCCTCGGATCATATCAGTATTGGCTTTAAACATATCGAAAATACGAACACCCTCTTTGCCTGTTCCGTGGATATAACCACCGCCAAAGGAAAGCAAACCAACAATATCTCTCTGATCAGAAAGAGTTTTGTACATCATCGCCTTACCCGTGGTCTTCAAGAATTTTGCATTTCCACCAAGTCCTGCATATTCCTGAAGAAGATGCACATACCACCCATCATGGGGATTTCTCATATCGTCAATCGTATTATAGGTTAAACCATAACTAATTGATGAACGTTTCCATGGGCTGTTCTTTGCCGCTTGAACAATCGCACCAGAATATTTCCCATATAATTCTATTATATCACTCTCTTTGTCAAAATCATACTCTCCGCCAAAGTCATATTCTTCCTGTACATAAGAATAAGCAACATTTGCAGATAATTGATTATTAATCGGTAACGAAAACCGTAATGATCCTCCTGTCTGTCGTACATCATAGGCTTTATCAGCACGATAAGTACTACGAAAAACATCAATACCAGCCGATAAACGGTACCCTAAAAAATATGGATCAACAAATGATAAATTATAATTACGAGATTTCTCTTGCCCCGCTCCTAACCCTAAACGAACATACTGGCCACGTCCTCCAAGATTACGCTCAGTAACTGAAACTTCAAGTGACATACCAGGGCTTGTTCCTCCCGTCGTATATCCCCCAGAAAGAGAGAGATCTCCTGTTGAAGCTTCAACGACATCTATCACTAAAATAACCTGATCAGATTGATCAGTGGGAACCATCGAAATATTAACAGCTTTGAAGAAACCTAAACTTTCCAGACGACGCTTTGCTCGTTGTAATAAAGTCTGATTGTAGGCATCTCCTTCATTCAAATCAAGCTCACGGCGAATAACGTAATCACGGGTTTTCTCATTGCCACGGATATCAATACGCTGAATGTAAGCACGTGTACCTTGTTCAATATTATATAAAATTGAAATTGTATGATTTGCCAAATCACGGTTTCCCCGCGGCTCAACTTTAGCAAAAGCATACCCAGAATCAGCAACCTTATTATTAATAATTGCGACAGACTGTTCAATATCCTCTGCGCTATAAACATTACCTGGTTGGGTTTTAAGCTTGCTTTTTACAGATTGAATATCAATTCCATCAACATCACTTTCAATCTGAATATCACTAATTTTATAGCGCGGACCTTCATCAAGAAGGAAAGAAATTTTATACGTATTGCTTGCAGCATCAAAAGTCGCTTTAGAGGAAACAACACGAAAATCTGCATAACCACGATTATAATAAAAGCGACGTAAAGCTTCTTCATCAGCAGCAAGACGTTCTTCGCTATAAACATCGCCTCCTAACAACTTCGAAAAAATTCCTGAAGATTTTGTTGAAATCACATCACGCAAACGACGGTTTCCAAAGACACTATTTCCCCTAAAAGTAATATCACCAATCTTTGTTTTTTGTCCTTCAACCACATTAAATACCACATTAACACGCCCTTTTCCAAGGTTAATCGTTTGAACGTTAACAGTGACATTATTACGGCCAAGCGTTTTATAAGCTTCACGAATTGTATTTATATCAGCAGAAAGCTTAGCAGAGTTAAAAGGCTCATTCGGTTTTAAAGAAATAAACCGTTTAAGATCTGGGTCTTTAAAAGATTTATTTCCCTGAAATAATACTTGATTGACAACCTCGTATTCTTTTACGAACACAACCAATTTATCACCTACTTGATTTATTTTAACATCATAAAATAAACCTAATGCGAAAAGATTCTTCACAGCATGATCGACATCACCCCTGGAAACCCCTTGTCCAGCCTTAATACCCATATTGTCACGAATCGCCTGAGAACTCACGAATTTATTCCCACGAACCTCAATAGAACGGACTACAGACGCTTGTATTTCCCCAACCGCAGCAATTGACATAAAGACCGCTGCCGGAGCGATCATCCCCATCTTTAACACCAACACAGATGCTGCATTTAAAAACTTTGAATTCGTAGTCATTGGTTTTTTTACCTTACTCTTGTTCCTTAGACATGATGCCTTAAAAAGCTATGCCATAACAACCTTTTTACTGCGAGACTTTTTATCCCTTAATTACCCATTATAATATACAACGCCACAACATTTTGCAGACATGGTAAACGACCTTCAATTTATTTTTGCTATTATTACCCAATTTATAAAGTCTTTTCCATAATTTAATTAGCTAAACCAACAAAAATAATCATTAAAAAAGACAAAAATCATAAAAAGGAGAAGAAGGGAAAAACCTAAACGAACAACCATTCCCTGAATTTTAGCGGATATCTTCCTCCTTGTGATGACCTCAATAACATGAAATACAAGATGCCCACCATCAAGCGGTAGAATCGGAAAAAGGTTAATAATCCCAACACTTATTGAAAGAATAGCAGCCAAATTCAATAAAGAGATAAAACCTGTCTCACTTACTTTCCAAGCAATTTTAACGGTTTTAGAAGGACCACTTAATTGACAACGATCTTCTTTACCCCCGATTAAACGACTCATAAAAAGAACAGTTTGAGTGGCAATAAATACTGTACGGTTTGATGCTTCTTTTACCGCTTTTATAAAACCATAACGGACATGCTTTATATAAACTGGATCTACATTTGAAGGATTATTTAAATCGACAGGCCCCCCCACACCTATCATAGCAATTTGTGTTAGATTCCCAAATCCATCATCTCGCTCAACAACTTCCGGGGTAATGACCGTTGTAAACTCTCGCCCCATGCGTTCTATTTTAAACTCTATCGGTTTTTTTCCATGAAAAGCCACATAATTCATCAAGTCTTTAAAACTTTCAACCCGTTGACCATCCATTTCAATAAAACGGTCTCCTAACGCTAAACCAGACTGAACAGCAGGGCCCTCTTTTACCAAAGAGCCAACAACAGGTTCAATGATAACACGACCATAAATAAAGAAAAAAAATGTTAGAATAACAACAGTAAAAAGGGCATTAAATAAAGGACCAGCAAAAACAGTTGCTGCTTTTTTCCAAGCATGTGCACCAGCAAATGAACCATCAATAATCGGAGATGATTGGGATGATACCGTATCGTTTTTTTCCTCTTCTCCAACAAACTTTACATAACCTCCTAAGGGGATAAGCGCTAAACGCCACTTCGTACCATGCTTATCTGTGTAACTGGCTATTTGTGGCCCAAATCCAAGTGAAAAAACCAAAGCCTTGATACCACACCACCGCCCAATGAGATAATGCCCAAGTTCGTGCACAAAAATGATAATCATAACGATGAAAAGAATACTCAAACTTCTTAAAAGAATGTCACCCGTCGTGACCATATGATTTAAAAATTCCAAAATACCTTCTCCCCATTAAACCATACTAAAAAGATTAAAAGGTGTGTCCATATCAGACATAAAAGAACCAATTAAATAAAGAAGTAAAACCGCTCCTACCAACCCATCCATGCGGTCCATAAATCCACCATGTCCAGGCAACAAAGAGCTAGAATCTTTAACAGAAAAGTGCCTTTTAAACCATGATTGTCCTAAATCACTTACTTGGGAAACAATTGATAAAATAAGTGTAAGGAGTGGCACAAAAAAACTTGCTAAATTGATATCAAAAAATCCAAAAGCAACCCATAGACCACCTAAAACGCCGAATAATGTACCTCCAAGTGCTCCAGACCATGTTTTATTAGGAGAAAATTGTGGTGCTAATTTAGGCCCCCCCAATGCACGGCCGATAAAATATCCACCAATATCTGTTCCCCACACTATCGTAAATAAGAAAATAACAACTTGAAACCCCAACATCTCATGGTCCCGTAAAAAGCATAAAGCCGCAACAGGAAAAGATGCATATAAAAAACCACAAAAAACCCAACCATTCTTTTTTTTAGAAAGAATAGCCAGGACCAAAGCCAAAAAAACTAAAACACAAAAAACCAATGAAGCAGATAATCTCGACACTAAAAAAAAGCCAAAGAGAAAATAAAAAATACTTGCTAATATTTTTTGTAAAACACACCACTTCTCCTGCGTAATACGCATCCACTCATAAAGAATAAAACCACCAATACACCATGCAAATATAATGAAGTAGATTCCTCCCAGCCACGTTAGATACAAAGCAATAACGCCAAATATAAAAGCTGTCAGAACGCGATAGACCAAATTAGACAAAACAACATCCAAACAATAAAAGTAAAAAAATACAAACTCTAAAATTGATGCAACAAAAATTCCCTACACAGTATTTTTATTGCACACTTGTACAAATTCCTCTTATAATTTATCATAAATGATCTCATCTACCAAGATAGCGCTTACAAGACGAATAATCAATGAGAACAGCTTCAAAAATCTCCCTTATTAAAGCTAATCCTAAAATAATTTTTTCAATATTTTTTAAATTAAAATGAGAAAGAAACTATCTACGCCCCACATAAATTAATTCACAGAAGTTTCGTATAAAAACTTTCCTATCAGTTCTTCGCCATAAAAAAATGAATACCCCATAACATCCGCTTGACCCATCCTATGTGCATATTTTCCTATGTGCATATTTTATCGTTGAATGTAAGAGCAATGCATTATACTTTTCTCAGCTCCATCTTAGAATATTGAAGTAATCTTTAATGTTTTTAATCATGTAGCTTAACAACGACATACTGAACAAAAAATTCTTAGCACGTTGTTAAATAGTTTCCTTCAGCAAAGGGCATAATTTGCTGCGCAAATTAAAGAATAAAAGCAATCAGCCTTTTCTAATGAATCTTTCCCTTATAAACTACAAAGATGATAAAATAACCTCCTGTATCACACCACCTTGCTATCACAGTGTGATTACTTACCTGCTCTTAATCTATAAAGACAATTTACACACTGGACATATAATATCTTTTTTCTGATGAAAAAACGGTTCTAAACGTGCATAATTTCAGATTCTTTCACAGCTAAAATTTTATCGATATCAGCAATAGTCTCATCTGTGAGTTTTTGAACTTTTTCAGATAAATTATGGGCTTCATCTTGTCCGATTTCACCATCTTTTTCTAACTTTTTCAAATTGTCCATACCATCCCGACGAACATGACGTGTAGCAACACGCGCTTGCTCTGCATAGTGATGCGCAATTTTTACAAGTTCTTTACGACGCTCTTCATTCAATTCAGGTAAAGGAATACGTAAAGTCGCACCATCCGTTATGGGATTCAAACCAAGACCAGAATCACGGATAGCACGCTCAACAGCTCCTACCATCGTTTTATCCCAAACAGAAACGGAAAGCATCCGAGGTTCGGGAACAGAGATATTTGCAACCTGATTGATGTGCACAACAGAACCATAAGATTCAACAGTCAACGGTTCTAATAAACTGGCCGATGCTCGCCCCGTCCGCAAACCACCCAATTCATGTTTAAAAGCTGTAATAGCACCATCCATACGACGTTTCAGATCATCCATAATTGACGTAATATTCATATTTATGCCTCCTTCAATTATCTTTTGAAGATTACCTTTATTCCGATACTATTGTAAAGCGTCCAGTTCCATTCAAGACCTTAGCCAAACCGCCTTTTTCATGAATAGAATACACTATAATCGGTACATTGTTTTCACGAGCTAAAGTGACTGCCGTTGAATCCATCACCGATAATCCCCATTGCAAAATCTCAGCATGCGTTAATTGATCAAAACGCTTAGCCGTAGGATCTATTTTGGGATCTGCTGAATAAATACCATCAACTTGTGTTCCTTTAAGAAGAACATCCGCACCGATTTCCGCTGCCCGTAAAGTCGCAGCAGAATCAGTGGTAAAAAATGGATTTCCTGTACCGCCCGCAAAAATAACAACTTTTCCCTGATTCATATAAGCTATTGCTTTACGTTGTGAGAAACTTTCACAAATTTGTGGCATAGCAATCGCAGAAAGTACAACGGCTTCGACCCCTAATTTTGTTAATGATGTTCGCAATGCTAAAGAATTAATAGCCGTTGCAAGCATTCCCATATGATCACCCGTCACACGATCTCCTCCATGCGAAGCAACAGCAACACCACGAAAAATATTTCCCCCCGATAACGACTGCAACTTCTATCCCCATTGCTCGCACTTCTGCAATATCAGCAGCAATACGGTCAACAACAGAAACATCAATGCCAAAACTTTGCCCCCCCATAAGAGCTTCACCAGAAGCCTTTAAAAGAATACGTTTATACGGAAGCGCTAATGCCATTCATAATCTCCCCAAAAGCACATTGTCTTTTTGCTTTTGACACCACGAAGGGCACCACTTCTTTCACGTGACGCCCTCTCAAACAATTATATTGTTTTACTCAAAGACCCTAAAACCAATAATGGCTTTAAATCTCTAATCAAGAGTTTGTAATAACTAGCCTTTTGCAGCTGCCGCAACCTCTGCAGCAAAATCAGACTCCTCTTTTTCCACACCTTCACCCAGTGCAAAACGAATAAAGCCTGTAATCTTTGCTGGAGCACCAATTGATTTCTCAGCATCTTTTAAAGCAGCTTCAACGGTCATATCAGGATTCATAACAAAAGCTTGAGAAAGCAAAACAACCTCTTCAAAAAACTTACGCATACGTCCTTCTACCATTTTTTCAATGATATTTTCAGGTTTTCCAGACTGACGCGCTTGATCTGAAAAAATTGCTTTTTCACGTTCAACAGCACTAGCATCAACATCTTGTGCTGTAAGCGCTAATGGATTGGTTGCCGCAATATGCATGGCAACCTGCCGCCCAAAAGCAAGAGCAGCTTCTTTATTTCCTGTTGTTTCAATTGCAACCAAAACACCAAGTTTCCCAAGCCCATCAGCCACACTGTTGTGTATATAAGTCGCCACAACACCATTCTCAACAGATAATTTAGCAGAACGACGAAACGTCATGTTCTCGCCAATAGTACCAATTGCATCTTTAATCGTAACGTCTACAGTCTTCTCAGAGCCTGGATAAAGAGAAACAGCAACAGATTCAACATCACCTGGCGTATCCAAGGCAGCAGTTGCTACGTTGCGCACGATATCTTGAAATCCATCATTGCGTGCAACAAAATCTGTTTCAGAATTAATCTCAACCAAAACTGCCTGTGAATCTTTTGATACAACTCCTATTAATCCCTCAGCCGCCGTACGACCAGCCTTTTTATCTGCTTTAGCTATTCCTTTTTTACGAAGCCAATCAACAGCAGCTTCCATATCACCATTGGTTTCTGCTAAAGCAGCTTTACAGTCCATCATACCGGCGCCCGATAATTCCCGAAGTTCTTTTACTTGTGCAGCAGTAACGCTCATATTTGCCTCTTTATTCTGTAACAGTGAAAGCGTGCAAACTTCCTCTGCACGCCTATACCCTTTTCTTTCGATAATAAAAGTACCTTAATTAGGCGTTTTATATCACTCAGGAACTGCTGAAACCGCGTTTTCTTCCAAAACAGGCTCCACAGGTGCCTCAACTTGAGCTCCTAAATCAATACCCATCGCACCTTGCTGGCGCGCAATACCATCAAGAGCAGCACGAGCAAAAAGATCACAATAAAGCGAAATTGCACGTGAAGCATCATCATTGCCTGGTATTGGATGTGTTACATCATCGGGATCACAATTGGTATCAATAATAGCAATCACTGGAATACCCAAACGTTTCGCTTCTTGGAGTGCAATATTTTCCTTATTTGTATCGATAACAAAAATAAGATCTGGAACAGAGCCCATATCTTTAATACCACCAAGCGCACGATTAAGCTTTTCACGGTCACGTTCAAGATTTAAACGTTCCTTTTTGGTAAAGCCTTGGGCTTCAGCAGCAAGAATTTCATCAAGCTTACGCAAACGATGAATCGAATTGGAGATTGTTTTCCAGTTCGTCAACATACCGCCAAGCCAACGCGCATTAACATAATATTGCGCTGAACGATTCGCCGCATCAGCAATAATTTCAGAAGCTTGCCTTTTCGTTCCAACGAACAGAATGCGACCACCACGCGCAACAGTATCTGAAACAAGCTTAAGCGCTTGATGTAAAAGTGGAACAGTCTGAGCAAGATCAATAATATGAATATTATTCCGCTGCCCATAAATATAGGGAGTCATTTTAGGATTCCAGCGATGAGTCTGGTGACCAAAATGCACACCTGCTTCTAAAAGCTGGTGCATCGTAAAATCGGGTAGTGCCATAAATTTTATCCTTTCCGGTTTAACCTCCGCGGAAAAAAGCAGAAAAAACTGCTACCGGCGGATGCTTACTAGACTTTTTTTACAAATCATTGGCAAACACCCAAACTCCGCGTGTGGAATAGCGCAAACATACTAATATTTGATTCTTTTTCAAGTCATTTTCTTCAATCATTTAATATTTGCATTTTCACATTGATCAAGATCTTTTCCAAGCTCGAGAAATTCGAGACTATTCAATTTTGCACGCACTGAAAAAGTACCATAATCGATACGAAGATCACGCATAACACCATTTTCATTTAAGAGAAAACTGCTTTGATAAACCGGCAAACCATCTTTATTTTCTGCATCATCAAAATAAGAGATTGTAATAGGCCAATATTCTTCTTCATTCAGTTTTTTCATTTTTTCCGTTTCGCTATCAGATAAAAGCGCCGTTTTTTTTCCGATAACGATACTTTCTTTTATAACTTTATCGGCTTTATTGGTCCCATCAAATACAGTAACATTATAAAAGTGATCTCCTGCTTTTGCATGGCGGATAATATTCTTTAGTTGCATTATTGGAAATTCAGCCATGGCAAGCTTATACTCTTTTTCCTTTGGCTTCTTTAAAGTAACTGTAAGTCCATCTTCAGTACGCTGTGCTACCCCTTCAGCACGATGTGCAACCTCTTCTCCCTCTTGATCGGTAATATCAAAACGAAATGTACGACTATCCCCCGTTTCATAACTCGTCGTCTGTTGATCTGTTAAACGTACTGGCATATCATCAATGTGAGTACGGCTAATAAAACGAAAACGTGTGCTATAGCCCTGACATGGAGAACCGGTAAGCTCATAAACCATTCGCCCTGACATCCCTGAAATTGCCATTTCATGAGAGACGCTATCAAGATGAAAATCATAAATTGCTCGATGAGGCACAATAAAAATAGGCTCTTCAGCTCTCACAGTACATAAAAAAATACTATATAAAATTATTATAAATAATAATCTAATCATTCCTAACTTCCAAACTTTATTCCCGTTGCGTAACATTATACAATAAAGCAAAAAAGGCTCATTTCTCAATTAACCACACATTTCCTTCAGTCAGAAAATAGGTTATGCAATGAATGTATATAGAACAGCTATGGAGTTTAAACTATGACCAATGTGATCGAAAAAAACTTAGAAAAGCTCGGTATCACTCTTCCTGAAGCAACGCAACCTCTCGCCAATTATATTACTACTTCACAAAGTGGTAATCAAATCTTTATTTCTGGACAACTTCCTCTTATGAATGGAAAGCCTACAGCCATTGGTAAAGTTGGTGCAACTGTAAATACTCAGCAGGCAAAACAAGCAGCCGAAGCTTGTGCTCTTAATATTCTCGCTCAACTTAAAAAAACTCTAGGAGACTTAAATAAAATAAAACGCGTAGTAAAAATTACTGTTTTTGTAGCTGTCGATCCTCATTTTACCGATATCCCTTTTGTTGCCAATGGCGCTTCTGATTTATTCGTTAACATTCTTGGTGAAATTGGAAAACACGCCCGTTCTGCTATCGGTGTTGCTTCTCTTCCTATGGATGTTCCTGTAGAAATTGAAGCTATCATAGAAATTTAAATTTTTATTAAAGACATTGTCTCTCTTAAATATAACTGAAATCAAAATATTCTTTGTCTTACACTCTGATAAAACTTGCGTTTTTTTGTTTTGAAATTAAAATTCTAAACTTACAATAAAAGGAAATATTCGTATGAAACAAGCTTATGACAATAACAATATTTTTGCTAAATTAATTCGTAATGAAATCCCTTCTGTTCGTGTTTACGAAGATGATGATGTTATTGGTTTCATGGATATTATGCCACAAGCTCCAGGTCATACGCTGGTTATTCCTAAAAAAGGCTCTAGAAACTTACTTGATGCCGATCCTGAAACGTTATTTTCTGTTATTAAAGCTGTTCAAAAAATCGCCAATGCTGTTAAAAAAGCTTTTCAAGCAGATGGTATAACGGTCATGCAATTTAATGAAGCAGCGAGCCAACAAAGCGTTTACCATCTTCATTTCCACATTATACCACGTATGACAGGAATAGAACTTTCCCCCCACAATGAAGTAATAACACCTACAGAAATACTTGAAGAGAATGCCAAAAAAATTCGTGCTGCCCTATAATAGGCCCTCTTGTAACACGTTCTTAAGATGTTGTGCTTTTCTTTCCTACAGCTTTTTTATTAAAATTCTTTGTTTTACTTTTCTTTGAGCCAATAGATATATCGGAAGAGGAAATTTTTAACTGTAATCTTTCTTTTTCGCCATTTGATTTTTGTGTCAATACGCGAACGATGCCACCGTTACGTAACTTTCCAAATAAAATTTCATCCGCTAATGGCTTTTTAATGTATTCTTGTATAACACGGCCTAATGGGCGTGCTCCCATCTGAGAATCATATCCTTTATCGGAAAGCCATAAAGTTGCAGAAGGACTTAATTCAAAAGAAATTCCCCGATCAGCTAACTGTGCTTCAAGCTGAAAAATAAATTTTTGCACGATCTGATTAATCGTTAAGTGCGATAAAGGTGCAAACGGAATAATTGCATCTAACCGATTACGAAATTCTGGTGTAAATAACCGATTGATTGCTTCTATATCCTCACCATCGCGATTAACTTTTCCAAATCCAATCGCTGATTTTGCCATATCTGAAGCACCAGCATTGGTTGTCATAATTAAAATAATATTACGGAAATCAATTTTCTTGCCATTATGGTCTGTTAATCGACCATAATCCATGACCTGCAATAAAATGTTAAATAACTCTGGATGAGCTTTCTCAATTTCATCAAGCAATAGGACTGCATAAGGCTTCTGATCAACTGCATCTGTAAGAAGACCTCCTTGATCAAACCCTATATAACCTGGAGGAGCACCGATTAAACGCGCTACCGTATGGCGTTCCATATATTCTGACATATCAAAACGTAAGAGTTCAATGCCTAAAGATGATGCCAGCTGTTTTGCAACTTCAGTTTTTCCTACACCTGTTGGTCCTGAAAATAAATAACTTCCTATTGGTTTATCTGGTTCGCGTAAACCAGCTCGAGCCAATTTAATGGATGACACTAATGCAGAAATGGCCTGATCTTGCCCATAAACAACATGCTTGAGCTCCCTTTCAAGCTTACTCAATATCTTCTGATCATTCCGCGAAACTGTTTTGGAAGGAATTCTTGCAATTGTCGCAACCGTCGCTTCAATTTCCTTAACACCTATCGTTTTTTTACGCTGTTTTTGTGGCAAAAGCTTTTGCGCCGCACCACTTTCATCAATAATATCAATTGCTTTGTCTGGTAATCTACGATCAACCATATAACGTGAAGACAGTTCTACCGATGCCTTCATCGCCTGATCGGTATATTTGATCTGATGAAAATCTTCAAAGTAAGGCTTCATCCCCTGCAAAATCTTAATCGCATCAGGAACAGAAGGTTCATTAATATCAATCTTCTGAAAACGGCGCTCTAAAGCACGGTCTTGTTCAAAAAATTTTCGATATTCTCTGTAAGTTGTTGACCCAATACATCGCATAGTTCCAGAAGACAATACAGGTTTTAAAAGATTTGCCGCATCCATATTTCCCCCTAATGTTGCCCCTGCTCCAATTAAGGTATGAATTTCATCAATAAATAAAATAGCATCAGGACAAAGCTCAAACTCTTTAATCACTTGCTTTAATCGTTCTTCAAAATCACCACGATAACGGGTACCAGCAACAAGTCCCCCCATATCAAGAGAAAATATCGTTGCATTTGATAAAATGTCAGGCACTTGTCCATCAACAATACGCTTTGCCAATCCCTCAATTATAGCCGTTTTTCCCACTCCAGGATCACCAACTAAAAGCGGATTGTTTTTTGATCTTCGACATAAAATCTGAATCATGCGTGAAATTTCTCTTTCACGGCCAATTAATAAATCAATTTTTCCATTCCGTGCTTTACAATTGAGATCAACACAATAACTCGTTAAAGCACTTGTTACCCTTTCACCATTGTCTGAAATCTGCTGATCTAATTGCTCTTCAAGTCCTTCAAGTAACATAGATAACCCATCATCACGCGTGATACCATGTGAAATAAAACGTACAGCATCATAGCGTGTCATTCCCATCTCTTGAAGAAAATAGGCTGCATGGCTTTCACGTTCAGAAAAAATTGCAACAAGAACATTGGCTCCCGATACTTCATCTTTTCCTGCTGATTGAGCATGTATCACCGCACGTTGGATAACTCGCTGAAAAAAAGTCGTAGGCTTTGTATCCTCATCAGCTTTAATTTGTTCATCTAACTCTGAGCGAAGATAATTGGTTAAGCGTTCTCGCAATTCCTCTATATCTACTTGGCATGCTTGAATAACCAAATTTGCATCGGCATCATCTAATAACGCAAGGAGAAGATGCTCTAATGTTGCATATTCATGCCGCGCTTGAGTAGCAATTGTTAATGCACGATGTAAAACCTCTTCAAGGCTAGGTGTAAAAGATGGCATAATTCCTCACTTCCATTCCATTACACATTGTAATGGATGTTCATTTTGACGTGCACACTCCCTTACTTGTTCTATTTTCATTTCAGCCACTTCATAAGTATAGGTTCCACATTCGCCTATCCCATTATGATGAACATCTAACATAATCTGCGTTGCCTCTTCGAAACTTTTTTTGAAAAAGTTTTTCAAAATGAAAACAACAAAGTCCATAGGTGTGTAATCATCATTAAGTAAAAGGACACGATATAATTTAGGTTTTTGGAGTTTTTGTCTAGCCTTAGGTATTATAACCACATCATGCCTACCCCCCTCCCAACTCTTGCCCTTTTCATGATGCATAATATTATGCATAATATAAGGTATAGGATTTATTATGAGTGTTTGTCCCATTATCGTTTTCCATGCAGCATATTTTTTATTAATTTTAAGTTCTTTCACAACTATTGCAATAGCTCTTTCGTATAAGAAAAGACTTTCCTCTATGGTTAGATTTAAATCACTCATAAAATAACTTCTGTAAACAAATTAGTAATACCATTCGTCTAAACTGCACCAACTTGTTACAAAAAAGAAAACTTTATAGAAGTTTTTTAGGGTAAATGGAGAAATAGGATACTGCAAGTGTATATTAACGGTCAGAAAATTATGTGCTACTATAAAAAAATAACAATTTCTTTTGTTATGTTAGCTTTTTCTTATTGTTGGGCATCAGCGACACCTCAAGGAGCTTATCCTGATAAGTATGCGGCCATTGTTATTGATGCCTCTACGGGAAAAACGCTCTTTCAAGCCAATGCAACACTGAAACGTTATCCTGCCTCTTTAACAAAAATGATGACATTATACCTCCTATTTGAAGCAATGCAGATGGGTCGTGTGACACCCAATACACCAATTCCTGTTTCACATTACGCAGCAATGCGCCCACCGACAAAAATTGGATTTAAAGCAGGCCAAACAATTTCTGCAGAAGCTGCCGCTAAAGCACTCATTACAAGATCCGCAAATGATGTTGCTGCAGCCATTGCAGAATATCTTGGAGGCAGTGAAAAAAAATTTGCTCGAATGATGACCGCAAAAGCCCGTAAACTTGGCATGAAACATACGCATTTTGCCAATGCTTCAGGACTGCCGGATGTGCACAATTATTCTACAGCACGAGATATAGCTACTTTGTCATTAGCTCTGCGTAAACATTTTCCAAAACAATATAAATTGTTCAAAATAAAAAGCTTTAATTTCCGTGGACATACCATTAACAGCCATAATAAACTCGTCAAAATAATGAAAGGTGTTGATGGAATTAAAACAGGATATACACAAATGTCAGGTTCTAATTTAGCAACTTCGATGCGTCTTGAAGGGCGCTCTATTGTCGCTGTTGTTATGGGAGGAAAATCATCTACTGCACGTGACGAACATATGGCGAGCTTATTGAATCGATATTTACCAAAAGCAAGCCAAATGAAAAGTGATAAACATTTAATGGCCTCTGTACACTATCATTTACCCAATGGTGCCAATACGCCTATACCGACTATTAAAGCTGATTCAAATAATTTTGACGATGAAATTTCGACTCTGTTAACAGCATTTGCAGAACAACCCAAAAACTCCAATATCGCAATAACGGCTGTAAATAAAGTAATTATACCAATACCTAACCCTCAAAAAATTATACCTGTTGAGACTCATAAAGTTCTAACTGCCTCTTTGTCCACAAACGCCGGATGGGCTATCCAAATTGGTTCTCTTCCTAGTAAAGAACAAGCCAAAACTTTGCTTGTAAAAGCAAAAAATACAGCTTTTTCTACTTTAAAGCACGCCTCTTCACATATGCAACTGTTTGAAAAAAAGGGGCGGCGTTATTATCGAGCCCGCTTTACAGGGTTTCAATCAAAAAAAGAAGCATTTGATGCTTGTTCTACATTAAAGAAAGCAAATTTTAACTGCTATACTGTAGCCTACTAAAAGTTTTTGAATTCTGCGTTAAGGATAGTATTATGACAGATAATGCTTTTGCTTCATTCTATAAAAAAGAAATTTTATTGAAGCAATCATCCCTCATTTCATTGCGTTCTCTTCATGATGCTGCAGCAAAACTTGCTGGTTTAAAATATAATCCAACTATATTAGATACACAATCTCTTGTTAATCTTCTCATTTGCCAAACAATGCGCAACCGTCGCCTTATAATGCCTCCTGTACGTATTCATTTACGCGTTGCGAGCCAAACTGGTAACGTGCCTATTAAAATCCGTTTAGGAGCAACAAATATTTAATTCTACCAATCCTCTCAAAAAAAGAGAGTTTCTTATTGCATCATTATCGACATTTTAGAAAAGCCTTTGAACTGACATATTTTTTTAATCATAAGAATTATGCTAACGGCTTTTCCAACTATCCAAATATCCTCAAGATTCTAATTAGACCTTTTTTAAGGATATAAAAAATACCAAATATGTTTCCACTTTTTAATTTAATATAAAAAAGTGTCCTTGATATCTATCTGGAAAAAATAAATATCTTTATTGGATGAATGACTTATCACTTGATGAGATTATTGTAAAAGTTCAATCAAGCCCCCCTTTTAATAACGACTTCCTCTACAATATAAACGCTGTAAAATAAACGCTGTAAAAAGTAATCTAAGCCCTTTTTCTTGTATTTCTTTCAACAGACAAAGCAAATTTAGACATACAAATATTATTGATAAAAAACGAAAAAATATCAAAATTAAAGATCATTACACGCTTTTCATAAGATTTTAATTTTAATAATGAACTGCTTGACAATTTTTCTTTGATGAAATTCAAGCAAGAAAAAAACTTAAAGGAGCATGATAATTTATTTTTTCATATTCAATGAAAAATTTTCGTAAGATTTTCCTCTATTGAATCCATCAAAATTATTTGTTTACTCATCACAAAAAGGATCGGCATGTAAAACTATTAAAAAAGAAAACAAAATACCTCTTATGGACTGTCTCAAATACCAAGAGTTTTTGTAACATTGAGAGCTGATAAAAAGAATGGTAATATTCATTTGCTCCCTTTATAAATCAAGATGCTGATATTCTGTCAATTTTATACCAATTATGAGTGCCATCTCGAAATAGGTATGACGAGCATTGAGAAATACCTCTTTAAGACAAACTCATGAACAAGCGACATGATAATGTTCTATTATATACATTCTATTCTTCACCAAAGTTTTTGATAACTATTTTCAATGTATACGTTATTATTTAGTTTAACTTTTTTGACAGTACAGGATTTATAAAATAAAAATTAAGGATTAATATTTTATCATATATCTTTGTTTTAAAAATAATTTTTAACATATCAGATGTCTAAAAGAATTTTACTTTTAAAGAAATTAATTTTTTAAAGCTCCCCTCGCACCCCATCATCATTTAGATTTAAAGAATTTCTCTCGATAAAGGTTTAATTTTTCATTCTTTAAAAGATATTGCTACAGAAATTTTTAAAAGTCATAAGACCTAAGAAAAAAGTAATGAGAGATTGAACGCTCATTTTACTTTATGCGCTCATATTTTTTCTTAGTGAGACTGTTTTCCCATTTCAGGAGATACGTTAAACAGATACAAGAAATACTCTCCCTTAAATCTTGCTAGCAAAGACTATTTCTTGTTAAAAACAATACAAAATACATCTCTAATTTACTTCAAGCATGCTGGTGAATTAAATTTAAATTTTGATTAATAAGTAAAAAACTCAACCTTTTTAGGAACAACAATGTGATCATTTCACAAAGATTGCAACCATAGATTTAAAAAATATTCCAGCTCCTAACAAGAGATCGCATTCTTAACAAGACGTCACATTAACTGCGAGTCCACCTTTACTTGTTTCTTTATAGCGTTCACTCATATCATGACCGGTTTGGCGCATTGTTTCTATACAAGCATCAAGAGAAACAAAATGATCTCCATTACCATATAATGCCAGAGAAGAAGCCGTTACTGCCTTAACAGCCCCCATTGCATTACGCTCAATACAAGGAACTTGTACAAGACCTGCAACAGGATCACACGTCATTCCTAAATGATGCTCAAGCGCTATTTCCGCTGCATTTTCAATTTGAGCCGGTGTTCCACCTAACGCCGCGGTCAATCCTGCAGCAGCCATTGAAGATGCTGTTCCAACTTCACCTTGACATCCAACTTCTGCACCAGAAATAGAAGCATTATGTTTGATAACGCCACCAATAGCGGCTGCCGTTAATAGAAAATTATGTATTCCCTTTTGATCTGAACCATCATTAAACTGAAGATAATAACGCAAAACTGCTGGGACAACACCAGCCGCCCCGTTTGTAGGTGCTGTAACAACACGACCACCAGCGGCATTTTCCTCATTGACTGCCATAGCATATACCGAAAGCCAATCATTTGCCCAAAGTGGATAATTGTAATTTTTCTTTTGTTTTTCCAAAAGCGTTTCATGCAGCTTTTTAGCACGCCTTAAAACATGTAATCCACCAGGCAACTCCCCTTCTTGTGCAAGACCTCTATCAATGCAACTTGTCATTGCTGAAAAAATTTTATCAAGCCCTGCATCCAGAGAAGAGCGCTCTATCTTTGTTTCTTCATTTAAGCGCTTCATTTCAGCAATTGAAAGCCCTGATTTTTCTGCCATTGATAACATTGTACGCGCAGAATCAAATGGATATGGCACGTCAGGCACTTCTGCTTGTACATTATCACTCATATGATTTAATTCATCTTCAGTCACTACAAAGCCACCACCGATAGAATAATAAATCTGCCGCAATAAAACATTCCCCTCCGTATCAAGTCCTTCAAACGCTAGCCCATTGGTGTGTCCAGGTAAGATTTCCTTTCGCTCAAAAATAAGATCACTTTGTGAATCAAACTGATAAGCAGGATGACCTTCTGGTTGTACTTTTTTTTCACGTATAACTTTTTCTAACAGGAACGCCATGCTATCAGGATCAACCGTGGAAGCTTTTTCTCCTAAAAGTCCTAATATGATAGCCCTATCTGTCGCATGACCAATACCTGTGAAAGCTAAAGAGCCATAGAGATAAACACGTATACGCGAAACTTGAATATCAGATGACTGAGAAAAGTCTCGTATCTTTTGCAAAAACATATTGGAAGCTGTCATCGGCCCCATTGTATGTGAACTAGAAGGACCAATCCCAATTTTAAAAAGTTCAAAAACAGATAAAAACATGCATCCCCTCAAAACTACAGTACAGCTTGAGCATATACGCTTTTTTATAACGTTTATCCCGTTTAGAATCAAATTGCGAGATAAACTAAAAAAATAACAGCGATAAACACGAATGTCGCGCGCCTTGCGACCACCCAACATTTTCTTTCTATAGTGCTTTCCATTATTAGCCAACCTTCAAAACGGACAATGCTCCTAAAGTCATCACTTTAATTTCTTCATTTTTCAAACGTAGTAAAATAAGTGCTAATATGCAATAGTAAGCTTTCAACAAGAATAAGAGATTCTGGATGAGGGTGTTTTTTATCATACCAAAGTTCTTCAAAACATATGCTTCATTATATAAAACTATCCTATGGACATCTTTCAATGAAACGTACAAAGTTTTCTAAAGGTTCTCGTTCTGTCTCAAAATTGTTTTCTGGAGCACTTGTATCGCGATAACCAAGTGCCATACCACAAATAATATTGCGATCAGAGGGGATAGATAAAAGGCTACGAATTTGCTTATGATAATCCGCAAAAGCTGCTTGAGGACAGGTATCTAATCCAAATCCACGTGCTGCTAACATAATGGTCTGCATAAACATCCCCAAATCAAGCCAACTCCCCCTTTCCATATCATGATCCATTGTAAACAGGAGTCCTACAGGTGCATCGAAAAATAAAAAATTTCGTGCTTTTTGATGAATCATTTTTTCTTCATCACCTTTTTCAATTCCAAGACTCTGATAAAGATCCAAACCAACTTTTTGACGCCTGGAAATATAAGGCTCGCGCCACTGACGTGGATAATAATGATATTCACGCTCTCCTTTTACACCTGAAAGCACAAGTTGGGAAAGTTCTTGCCCTACTTTTTGTAATATACTTCCCGTAAGCACAATTACTTGCCATGGCTGAATATTTGTTCCAGATGGTGCACGTGCTGCAAGTTTTAAGATTTCTTTGACTGTTTCCAGACTAACTGATTGATTAGTAAAAGAACGAATTGACTTTCGTGACAAAATAGATTGAAAAATATTCATAGGAGAAACTGGCATTCTCTTTACTTTCTTTATGAGTTTTTCCCTATCAAGGACAATATACCGCGCAAATACTCTTGCAACTTTTTTGAAATGCTCTATTTCTTTAAATTAAGCTGTGTTCAATACCCCCATTAAAGATAATACAACCTATCTCTTTTAATAGAAAGGAAATTATCTAAAAGAAGATGAAATAATTTTTATAATCAATGTTCCACCTGCTCAACTTCGCTAAGCTCTCAAAAAAATCTCTTTAATTTATTTTTAAATTCTGCTGAAAATCATCAATATCACGCTGATATCTACTTTGAATCAGTTTGCTTTTATAAACTCCTGAACTTAATTTCTTAAGCTTTTTTTCATTATCAAGTGTTTTTCTCATTATTATACATGTGATATTGCAAACAATGAACATCTAACTCTTTTAGCATGCAGCATTTTGTTTTAGCTTATAGCGATCCGTTTTGTATAAAGCACGCCAGAAAGGAAAAAGAAATCCGTCTTCTTCATAATAAGGAAAAATCCAAACTGTTATTGAAAATACACGTGTCAATTCATCCAATTGAATAATACTCATACATTTTATCATTCTATCTTCATAGATCGCATTCTTATAAGAAATATGTCTATTTCTTATAACAGATATCAATCAAAAATCTTCTTAAAATTCGAAATCAGCCGCCCTTGTAGAAACTCCTTCTTTCCTTGAATATGGATTTTAAATTTCACATATCTTAAAAAACAACTTTCTCTACTGCTTAAAGAACTTTAAAATGAAAAAACGTCTGAATTTTCTATTCAGACGTTTTTATATTTATTAGGGGTATTATCCTAAAATTATTCAGCAACGGCTTCAGTTGTCATATTTGTCAACATAGCCTTAGCCATTTCATTTTTACTAGACTTACGTTGCTCATCAACAATCAAATCATCACGAACTGCTGCAATACGACGGATTTGAGAAATTGTACCTCCTGTACCGGCAGGAATAAGACGACCGACAATAACGTTCTCCTTAAGTCCTTGTAAAGTATCAATTTTACCAGAAACTGCCGCTTCAGTAAGAACACGGGTTGTTTCCTGAAACGATGCCGCCGAAATGAAAGAAGGCGTTTGAAGAGAAGCTTTTGTAATCCCAAGAAGAATGGGATTACCAGATGCAGGTTTCTTCCCTTCTGCGATCAAATTATCATTGATTTCATCAAGTTCAATACGATCAACATTATCACCTGGAATATAACCAGAATCCCCAGATTCAGTAATTTCAACTTTTTGCAACATTTGACGAACAATCACTTCAATGTGCTTGTCATTAATAAGAACCCCTTGCAAACGATAAACCTCTTGAATCTCATTAACAAGGTAAGATGCTAAAGCTTCAACGCCCTTAATCGCCAAGATATCATGAGGCGCTGGATTACCATCAAGGATATAATCGCCTTTTTCAATTTGATCGCCTTCTTGGAAGTGAAATAACTTACCTTTCGGAATTAAATATTCTACTGGCTCAAGAGTTTCATCATTTGGTTCTATAATAATACGACGTTTATTCTTATAACCACGACCAAATCGAATCGTACCACTGACTTCAGCAATAATCGCATGATCCTTTGGACGACGTGCTTCAAAAAGTTCAGCCACACGTGGTAGACCACCTGTAATATCTTTCGTTTTGGCACTTTCCATTGGCAAACGAGCAATCACATCACCAGCCTTAACATGAGCACCAAGTTCAACAGAAAGAATCGTTTCTACTGACATCATATAACGGGCTTCACCTCCCTTATACAATTTAGCAATGGATTCGCCTTTTTTATCTGCGTGAATAATAATAGCTGGTTTGAGATCTGCACCACGTGGATTAGCACGCCAATCAATCACCAAATGCTTTGTAATCCCCGTAGATTCATCAGCTGTTTCAGTGACCGATAAACCATCAATCATATCTTCAAATCCTACGTAGCCATCAACTTCCGTTAAAATCGGACGTGTATAAGGATCCCATTCTGCTATACGCTGACCACGTTTAACCACATCACCATCATCAACAAAAATATGCGCACCATAGCTCACACGATGCACCACGCGCTCTTTTCCTAACTCATCCTTGATAAGGATAGCCATATTACGCCCCATAACAACCAAATGGCCTTCAGAGTTGCGAACCACATTACGATTACGAATCTCTACCGTACCTTCATAAGATGCTTCTAAATACGATGAATCAACAACCTGCGCTGTTCCTCCTAGGTGGAAAGTACGCATAGTAAGCTGTGTTCCTGGCTCACCAATTGACTGAGCAGCAATAACACCAACGGCTTCTCCCTGATTAACAGGTGTTCCACGTGCCAAATCACGGCCATAGCATTTAGCACAAACACCAAGACGTGTTTCGCATGTTAAAGCAGAACGAATTTGAACAGATTGAATTCCCGCTTCTTCAATCTTCGCAACATCAGCTTCCTCAATCATCGCTCCACCTTCAAGGATAACCTCTCCAGAGACGGGATGTAAAATATCAATAAGCGCTGTACGACCAAGAATTCTTTGCCCTAGAGAAGCAACAATTTGTCCTGCATCAACAATTGGCTGCATGGTAAGCCCTTTTGCTGTGCCACAATCAACAGCCGAAATAATAGCATCTTGTGCAACATCAACAAGACGCCGTGTTAGATAACCAGAATTCGCCGTTTTTAATGCAGTATCAGCAAGTCCTTTACGTGCACCATGCGTGGAGTTGAAATATTCGTTAACAGTTAGACCTTCCTTAAAATTTGAAATAATAGGTGTTTCAATAATTTCACCCGATGGTTTTGCCATCAATCCACGCATACCAGCCAATTGCCTCATCTGGTTAGCAGAACCACGAGCCCCAGAATGCGACATCATATAAATTGAATTCATGGGCCGTTGACGACCTGTTTTTGGATCAAAATCAACAGCTTGAATCCGTTTCATCATTTCATCTGCAACGCGATCGGTACATTTACCCCAAGCATCGACAACCTTATTGTATTTTTCACCTTGTGTAATCAAACCATCATTATATTGCTGTTCGTACTCCTTAGCCAAAGCTTCTGTTTCTGCAACCAAACGTGACTTGCTATCAGGAATAACCATATCATCCTTACCAAATGAAATTCCTGCACGACAAGCATAAGAAAAACCAAGCTGCATAATACGGTCACAAAAAATAACCGTCTCTTTTTGTCCACAGTGGCGGTAAACATGATCAATCATTTTAGAAATATTCTTTTTCGTCATTTCTTGATTGACAATATCAAATGAGATGTCAGGATTTTTCGGTAAAAGTTCACCGATAATCAAACGACCAGGTGTCGTATCATAAAGTTTAGCAACTTCTTTTCCATCCTTACCGATACTTTTAACACGACCTTTAATCTTTGTATGAAGCGTTACGACCTTATTTTCCAAAGCATAATGAAGCTCACCTATATCGGAAAAAGCCATTCCCTCACCTGGTTCTTTTTCAGAAACAATCGAAAGATAATAAAGACCAAGAACCATGTCCTGTGATGGAACAATAATGGGGGCACCATTGGCTGGATGAAGAATATTATTGGTCGACATCATCAAAACACGAGCTTCAAGCTGTGCTTCAAGAGAAAGCGGAACGTGAACAGCCATCTGATCACCATCAAAATCCGCATTAAAAGCGGTACATACCAATGGATGAAGTTGGATAGCCTTCCCTTCAATTAAGATAGGTTCAAAAGCCTGAATTCCCAAACGGTGCAATGTTGGTGCACGATTAAGTAGAACAGGATGTTCACGAATAACCTCATCCAAAATATCCCAAACTTCTGGATGCTCTTTCTCAACAAGTTTTTTTGCTTGTTTTACAGTTGAGGAATACCCTTTCGCATCAAGTCGCGCATAAATGAAGGGCTTAAATAATTCAAGGGCCATTTTCTTGGGAAGACCACATTGATGTAATTTTAATTCAGGACCTGTCACAATAACAGAACGCCCTGAGTAATCAACACGCTTTCCAAGTAAGTTTTGACGAAAACGACCTTGCTTACCTTTTAACATATCTGAAAGAGATTTTAACGGACGTTTATTGGCTCCCGTAATTACACGCCCGCGCCGCCCATTATCAAACAACGCATCAACAGCCTCTTGCACCATACGTTTTTCATTGCGTACAATAATCCCAGGAGCACGTAATTCAATCAGCCGTTTTAAACGGTTATTACGATTGATAACACGCCGATAAAGATCATTGAGATCTGATGTCGCAAAACGCCCACCATCAAGTGGAACAAGTGGACGTAAATCCGGTGGAATAACCGGAATTGTTTTCATAATCATCCACTCTGGCTTATTTCCAGATTCAAGAAAATTTTCAACGATCTTAAGTCGTTTAATCAATTTTTTCTGCTTTAACTCTGAAGTTGTTTCAGCTAATTCAAGACGCAAATCATTGGCTATTTTATCGAGCTCCATACTCGCTAAAAGCTCGTAAATAGCTTCAGCACCAATCATCGCTGTAAACTGATCTTCTCCAAACTCATCAATAGCGAGCATATATTCTTCTTCAGAAAGAAGTTGGTGGAGTTTAAGGGAGGTCAGCCCTGGCTCGGTTACAATATAATTTTCAAAATAAAGAACACGCTCAATATCTTTTAAAGTCAAATCTAAAAGTGTAGAAATACGACCTGGTAACGATTTAAGAAACCATATATGTGCAACAGGCGCTGCAAGCTCAATGTGCCCCATACGTTCACGACGTACACGCGAAAGAGTCACCTCTACGCCGCATTTCTCACAAATAATCCCCTTATATTTCATGCGTTTATATTTGCCGCATAAACATTCATAGTCTTTAATCGGGCCAAATATACGCGCACAAAAAAGACCATCACGCTCTGGTTTAAAAGTCCGATAATTAATCGTCTCAGGCTTCTTAATCTCACCATACGACCAGGACAAAATTTTCTCAGGACTCGCAATAGAAATACGAATAGAGTCAAATGTCTGCGCTGGCGCTTGAGGGTTGAAAAGATTCATGACCTCGTGGTTCATGCTGGTCTCCTTCAAAGATTCTTAGAACCTGTTGTAATATCTTACTCATTCTATAACAGATCTTCTTTTAAAAGACATTTACTTTTAAAATAATCTGTATGGCCTTAATAAGGTTATTGAACCTCGTATAAGTAATCAGAGCGCACTCATTTTCTAGTGCGCTCCTTGAATTATTGTTCTGCTGTATCAGATAGCACACGCTGTGCAATGAGTTCACGTGCATCATCAAGCTCTACATTCAGAGCGAGTGAACGCATTTCTTTCACCAACACATTAAAGCTTTCAGGTATTCCGGCTTCAAATGTATCATCACCACGCACAATCGCTTCATAGACTTTTGTCCGCCCCGCAACATCATCCGATTTTACTGTCAACATCTCTTGCAAAGTGTATGCTGCACCATAAGCTTCAAGTGCCCATACCTCCATTTCACCAAAACGCTGACCACCAAATTGTGCCTTACCGCCTAATGGCTGCTGCGTAACAAGCGAATAAGGACCTATAGAACGCGCATGAATTTTATCATCAACAAGATGGTGCAATTTCAACATGTAAATATACCCCACCGTTACTGGACGATCAAAAGGCTCTCCCGTACGACCATCATAAAGCGTAACCTGCCCTGAGCTATCTAATCCTGCGTCTTCAAGCATCATATTGATATCAGACTCATGGGCTCCATCAAAAACAGGTGTTGCAATTGAAACCCCTTTCTTCATTTGCAATGCCAACTTATAAAGGCTTTCGTTATCATACTGACGCACAGGTTCATTATGATTATCATCAGGCATAAGATTTTCAATACGCTGACGCAGAGGGAGTATATCACCAGTCTCTTGATATAATTCTAACAAATCACCAATCTTCTTGCCCATCCCCGCACATGCCCAGCCAAGGTGTGTCTCAAGAATTTGTCCAACATTCATACGACTGGGCACACCAAGTGGATTTAAAACGATATCAGCATGGGTTCCATCTTCAAGAAATGGCATATCCTCGACGGGAAGAATACGTGAGACAACACCCTTATTGCCGTGACGTCCCGCCATCTTATCTCCTGGTTGAATTTTACGCTTCACAGCCACAAAAACCTTAACCATTTTCATGACACCAGGAGGCATTTCATCACCTCTTTGGACCTTTTCAACTTTATCCATAAAGCGACGTTGTAACGCTTCTTTTGATTCATCATATTGCTTGCGCAAAGCTTCAATTTCATTTTGAAGCTTTTCATCCTCAACGGCAAAATGCCACCACTGCGATCGTGGATAATTCCCCATTACCGTACTATCAAGCTTTTTGCTTCCCGAAAAGCCTTTTGGACCTTCTACAGCGACTTTACCGGTCAGCATATCCGTAAGGCGCGCATAAACATTGCGATCAAGAATCGATTGCTCATCATCACGGTCTTTTGCTAAACGCTCAATTTCTTCACGCTCAATGGCCATAGCGCGTTCATCTTTTTCTACACCATGGCGATTAAAAACGCGAACTTCAACAACAGTCCCAAATGTCCCAGGAGGCATGCGCATAGAAGTATCACGAACATCTGACGCCTTTTCTCCAAAAATTGCACGCAAAAGCTTTTCTTCCGGTGTCATCGGACTTTCACCCTTTGGTGTAATCTTTCCGACCAAAATATCACCTGGTTGAACTTCAGCACCAATATAAATAATGCCAGCTTCGTCGAGATTTCTTAACGCTTCTTCCGCAACGTTCGGAATATCACGGGTAATTTCCTCAGGCCCAAGTTTTGTATCACGGGCTGCAACTTCAAATTCTTCGATATGGATCGAAGTAAACACATCATCTGCAACAATGCGCTCAGATAACAAAATGGAATCTTCGTAGTTGTATCCATTCCACGGCATAAAGGCGACAAGAACATTCCGCCCAAGAGCCAAGTCACCAAGATCCGTAGAGGGTCCATCTGCAATGATATCACCTTTCTCTACCCGATCACCCACATGCACAAGAGGACGCTGATTAATACAGGTAGACTGGTTAGAACGCTGAAACTTTTGTAAGCGATAAATATCAACGCCCGATTTTGAAGGATCTAAATCTTCTGTTGCACGGATAACAATACGGGTAGCATCAACTTGATCAACAATACCGCTACGTTTTGCACTCACCGCAGCTCCTGAATCGCGCGCAACAACGGATTCCATCCCCGTCCCAACAAATGGCGCTTCCGCGCGAACAAGAGGAACGGCCTGACGCTGCATATTCGATCCCATAAGCGCACGATTCGCATCATCATTTTCCAAAAAAGGAATAAGTGCGGCTGCGACTGAGACCAACTGTTTTGGTGAAACATCCATCAAATCAACATAATCACGCGGCGCCATTAAAACTTCACCCGCATGACGACAAACAACAAACTCTTCTATAAAACGTCCTTCACTGTCTAATGAAGAATTTGCTTGTGCAACATAATGCTTTGCTTCTTCCATCGCTGAAAGATAAATAACTTCCTTGGTGACTTTACCATCAACAATTTTTCGATATGGGCTTTCAATAAAGCCATATTTATTAACCCGCGCAAATGTTGCTAAAGAGTTAATAAGACCAATATTGGGGCCTTCTGGTGTTTCAATCGGACAAATACGACCATAATGGGTAGGATGAACGTCACGCACCTCAAATCCCGCACGCTCACGAGTCAATCCCCCTGGACCAAGAGCAGAAAGACGGCGCTTATGGGTAATTTCCGACAGCGGATTAGTTTGATCCATAAACTGTGATAATTGTGAAGACCCAAAAAACTCACGAACGGCTGCTGCGGCAGGCTTTGCATTGATTAAATCCTGCGGCATAACTGTATCAATTTCAACGGATGACATACGTTCTTTTATCGCACGCTCCATACGAAGGAGACCAATGCGATATTGATTTTCCATCAATTCCCCAACCGAACGAACGCGACGATTACCAAGATTATCAATATCATCAATTTCACCACGACCATCACGCAATTCAACCAACATCTTCACAACAGCAAGAATATCCTCTTGACGTAAAACGCGGACCGTATCTGGACAATCAAGATCCATACGCAGATTCATCTTAACACGTCCAACAGCTGAAAGATCATAACGCTCTGGGTCAAAAAACAATGAATGAAACATTGCTTCTGCTGTATCAATTGTTGGAGGTTCACCTGGACGCATTACGCGGTAAATATCAAATAATGCATCTTGTCGACTTTCATTTTTATCTACCTTTAAAGTATTGCGGATATAGGCACCGATATTCATGTGATCAATATCAAGGATATTGATTTGATCAGCACTCACATCAAGCAAAGTTTTTAATACTTTTTCATCAATTTCATCGCCAGCTTCAAGATAAATCTCACCTGTCTCATAATTGACGATATCTTCGGCAAGATAACACCCTAATAAATCATCTTCACTGACTTTAACCGCCTTGAGGCCCTTTTCTGCCAAAGACTTTGCGCTACGAACTGTTAGCTTTTTCCCAGCTTCTGCAACAACTTCACCACTATCTGCATCGATAAGATCAGAAATGAGCTTCATGCCTTTAAAACGATCAACAGAATAAGGAACACGCCATCCTTCTCCATCACGTTCATAAGTCACTTTATCATAAAAGGTTGACAAAATATCTGAGGCATCCATACCTAATGCCATCAAAAGACTGGTAACAGGAATCTTGCGCCGCCGATCAATACGCGCATAAATGATGTCCTTAGCATCAAACTCAATGTCCAACCAAGAGCCACGATATGGAATAACACGAGCAGCAAAAAGAAGCTTTCCCGATGAATGAGACTTCCCTTTATCATGATCAAAAAAGACACCAGGAGAACGATGCATCTGAGAAACAATCACGCGCTCCGTACCATTAACAATAAAGGTACCATTTGTCGTCATTAAAGGCATATCGCCCATATAAACGCCTTGCTCTTTAATGTCTTTGATATCTTTTGACCCCGTATCCTCATCAACATCAAAAACAATCAAACGTAATACGACCTTTAATGGGGCCGCATAAGTTAAATCACGTTGACGACATTCTTCAACATCAAACTTCGGTAAATCAAATTCATAACCAACAAACTCAAGCATAGCTGTACCGGAAAAATCGGAAATAGGAAATACCGATTTAAAAACAGCTTGCAAACCTTCATCTGGTCGTCCACCTTTCGGTTCCTCAACCATGAGAAACTGATCATATGACGCTTTTTGAACCTCAATAAGATTCGGCATCTCTGCTATTTCAGGAATCTTACCAAAAAATTTGCGTACCCGCTTACGACCATTGAATTGAGACATCATTGCGTGAGTCTGAGCCATCATCGCTCCTTGATCCTTACTCTTCAAGATAGACCAACCTTGAAAGCCTTACATCATTAACCTGCATATGCAGATCAGTTCACTTGACACCCAATAATGAGCATCGTTAACTTTTCCCACCAAAACAAGCCATTCATCTATTTGGCTCTATGATGAGGAACGAGAAATCCAACCTATACCATAACTGTTATAAAACCATTGGAAAAAGGTTTTCTTACTCATTACTTTCCCTCTTTATCTAAGAGATAAGAAAATCGGCGAACATTTATGTCCGCCGATACAATTAAACTTATTTAAGTTCAACTTTAGCACCAGCAGCTTCAAGTTGAGATTTAATTTTTTCTGCTTCTTCTTTCGAAGCCCCTTCTTTAATAGGCTTAGGCGCCCCTTCAACAAGATCTTTTGCTTCTTTAAGACCAAGTCCTGTCAGAGCACGAACTTCCTTAATAACATTAATCTTTTGTGCGCCACCTTCAACAAGAATAACATCAAATTCTGTTTTTTCTTCAGCAGCTGGAGCAGCCGCACCAGCAACAGCAGCAACAGCTACAGGAGCAGCAGCCGAAACGCCCCATTTTTCTTCAAGCAACTTAGAAAGCTCTGCAGCTTCCAAAAGAGTTAAGTTAGAAAGGTCTTCTACGATCTTTGCTAGATCAGCCATTTTTAAATTCCTTCAATTAAAAGATTTGAACCATTGTTTAAAATTTATTCAAAAAACAGAAAAGCAGCAAAACTTTCCCATAAATATGAATACAAACAGCCTTAAGCCGCCTTATCCTCCTGAGCATATGCTCCAATGACACGTGCAACCTGACCAGCAGGTGCATTAACAACCTGTGCAATACGGGTCGCAGGGGTAGAAATCATACCCACAATTTTTGCCCGCAACTCGTTGAGCGAAGGCAATGAAGCCAATGACTTCACAGCGTCTACACTCAAATTCGTTGCACCCATTGAACCACCAAGGATGACAAATTTGTCATTGCTTTTCGCAAAATCAACAGCAACTTTCGGTGCTGTAATTGGATCTTCTGAATAAGCAATAAGCGTCTGCCCAGTAAACAAACTTGCTATCGATTCAGATTCCGTGCCCTGAAGAGCGATTTTAGCAAGACGGTTTTTGGCGACTTTAACGGCACCGCCAGCTTCACCCATTTTTGAACGAAGATCGTTCATCTGCGAAACTGTCAGACCGGAATAATGTGCAACAATAACAGAACCAGACTTCTTAAAAGCCTCGTTAAGCCATGTAACAAACTCGCGTTTTTCCGCTCTATTCACTGTCTTTCTCCATTTAACAGATTTGTTTAGAACAAATCTGTTGGTTACCTTTGATAACATAAAAATATTTCATGTCACCGATGAGGATCCTGTCCCCTTTTCACGCATAGCATTCAAAGGTAACCCTGGCTCAAACCCTTCAAGTCTTTTTAACTCTCAGTTTTTTTACCCCAGTCTCATGCAGGTTTTTCTTGATTAAGATACTTAAAAGCATCACCTACAATCTCGGACAGGATATTCCGGAATTTCTTCCGGTATAACCTAAGCCTTATAAAGCTTAGATAGCTAAATGCCTGTTAAAACTGACATTTAAAATATAACTTTGATAATCACATACCTCAAAAAAATTATAATTCAGACCTATACTGACTCTGAACGAACTGTTGCGGGATCAACTTTAATGCCAACCCCCATCGTTGAAGAAACAGCAACACGCTTAATATACTCACCTTTCGCGCCTTGCGGTTTTGCTTTAATAACTGCACTTGCAAAGGCTTTAATATTTTCCACGACTTTTTCAACGCCAAAAGAAGCCTTCCCAATACCAGCATGTACGATACCAGCTTTTTCAACACGAAACTCGACAGCACCACCCTTAGAAGCCTTAACAGCACCAGAAACATCAAGTGTTACGGTACCAACTTTCGGATTTGGCATCAAACTCCGTGGCCCTAAAATCTTACCAAGACGACCAACAAGAGGCATCATATCTGGCGTTGCAATACAACGATCAAAGTTAATTGTTCCCCCATTAACGCTTTCAAATAAATCCTCAGCACCCACAATATCAGCTCCTGCAGCCTTAGCTTCCTCAGCCTTGTCGCCACGAGCAAAAACAGCAACACGAATATTTCGTCCCGTACCGTTTGGCAAATGAGCAACACCTCGAACCATCTGATCAGCATGACGAGGATCAACACCCAAGTTCATTGAAATTTCAATTGTCTCATCAAACTTAGCAACAGCACGCTCCTTAACCATTGAAACGGCATCTTTTAAAGCGTAAAGTTGATTAAAATCAATATCTTTTCGGATATTCTTTATTCTCTTTGCTACTTTTGCCATAATACTAGCCCACCACTTCTAAGCCCATCGAGCGCGCAGAACCTTCAACCATACGCATTGCTGCCTCAATATCATTCGCATTAAGATCCTTCATCTTTGATTCCGCAATCGAACGAATTTTATCGCGAGAAATACTTCCTACAGACACTTTACCAGGCTCTTTTGATCCTGACTTTAGTTGTGCCTCCTTCTTTAAAAAGAACGATACGGGAGGTGTTTTGAGAGAAAACGTAAAAGACTTATCTTGATAATACGTAATAACAACTGGAATCGGTGCTCCCTTTTCCATTTCTTGTGTCGCTGCGTTAAACGCTTTACAAAACTCCATAATATTAATACCACGTTGTCCAAGAGCTGGACCAATCGGTGGAGATGGAGTAGCAGCCCCTGCAGGAACCTGCAACTTGAGCTGACCTATACTTTTTTTTGCCATAATAATCTGCCTTCAATTTTACTGGTATACTGACAATATATCTTTCTTGATATCTTGCTCGCCACCCGCTGCAGTCATGTGGTTCGGATCATTAAGCCGACAAAAGCCATAAATCACCTCCCACGTCTTCCTTAAAGTCATTCAAAATCACTCTAAGTTTAATCAGAGTTTTTCAACCTGACCAAATTCCAAATCAACAGGCGTAGGACGCCCAAAAATGAGCACCTCAACCTTAAGACGAGAGCGCTCTTCCTCAACCTCTTGAACAATTCCATTAAATGAAACAAAAGGACCATCAGCAACGCGAACTTGCTCTCCAACCTCAAACAATACAGAAGATTTTGGAGACTCAACACCTTCCTGAACTTGTTTGAGAATTTGCTCAACCTCTCGATCAGAAATGGGAACAGGACGCGAATCCGACCCTAAAAATCCCGTCACTTTAGGTGTATTCTTAATAAGATGATAAACCTCATCCGTTAACTCAGCACGAACAAGAACATAGCCAGGAAAAAATTTTCGTTCAGCATCAACTTTTCGTCCACGACGGACTTCTACAACACGCTCCGTTGGAACAAAAATCCTTTCAAATAAATGGTCAAGTCCCTTTTGCTTAGCTTCTTTATCAATAGCTTCCGCTACTTTTTTTTCAAAATTTGAATATGCCTGAACAATATACCAACGAGCCGCCACAGTCACACTTCCTTACATTCTCAACTAAAAAGATATTTCAGAAGATCAATAACCCGCCAAACACTAAAATGCATAACCTGATCCACAATAAAGAAAAAAGCTGAAGCTAAAGCAGTCACGAGCAAAACCATAACAGTAGAAATAACCGTCTCACGACGTGTAGGCCATTTCACTTTAATTGTCTCTGCATAAACTTGCTTTAAAAAGGTAATCGGATTGGTTTTAGATGCCATCGTCACACTATACTCTCTCTAGCCCTATATACTCTCTTCTAGTCCCACTGTGTTTTATACAAATACAAAAAATGCAAAAGCCAACTTCCAGACTGATGCAATTCTCTTTACTTTCTATTCAATAGCGTTTCACACACAAAAAAACAAGCCCCATATAAAAAAAAGCGAAAAAGGCTGCAAGATCTGTTCCCCCATATCTAAAACTCTATCCCCCTTTTGGCAGGGGCAGCAGGACTTGAACCCGCGACCTGCGGTTTTGGAGACCGCCGCTCTACCAACTGAGCTATACCCCTAACTCTCAAAACTAAAATACCTTTAGCAACTCTTCCAGCAATGTTTTAACACACATTATTTATTCAATGATCTTAGAGACGATACCGGCACCAACAGTACGACCACCTTCACGAATAGCAAAACGAAGTTTCTCTTCCATCGCTATCGGAACAATCAGTGACACATCCATCGCAACATTATCGCCTGGCATAACCATTTCCGTTCCTTCTGGAAGCGTAACTATACCCGTAACATCCGTCGTACGGAAGTAAAATTGCGGACGATAATTCGTGAAAAAGGGTGTATGACGACCTCCTTCATCTTTCGTCAAAATGTAAGCCTCTGCTTTAAAACGGGTATGCGGTGTAACAGAACCGGGCTTCGCCAATACTTGACCACGCTCAATCCCTTCACGATCAACACCACGAAGCAAAGCCCCGATATTATCACCCGCTTGACCTTGATCTAAAAGCTTGCGGAACATTTCAACCCCTGTAACCGTCGTCTTGGAAGTCGGACGAATTCCGATAATTTCAATTTCCTCGCCAACTTTAATAATACCACGCTCAACACGACCCGTAACAACCGTTCCACGACCCGAAATAGAAAAAACATCTTCTATCGGCATCAAAAATGGCTGATCAACAGGACGCTCAGGCGTTGGGATATAACTATCAACTTCACTCATTAAAAGACGAACCGCATCTTCACCAATGCTTTTATCTTTATCCTCAAGTGCTGCCAATGCAGAACCTTTAACAATCGGAATATCATCGCCTGGGAAGTCATATTTGGATAATAGTTCACGAACCTCAAGCTCTACAAGTTCCAAAAGCTCTGCATCATCAACCTGATCAACCTTATTCAGAAAAACAACAATCGCTGGAACACCAACCTGACGAGCAAGCAAAATATGCTCACGGGTTTGAGGCATAGGACCATCAGCGGCAGAAACAACCAAAATGGCTCCATCCATCTGCGCTGCCCCAGTGATCATATTTTTCACATAGTCAGCGTGTCCTGGACAATCAACGTGAGCATAGTGACGATTCTCCGTTTCATACTCAACATGTGCTGTAGAAATGGTAATCCCACGGGCACGTTCCTCCGGTGCAGCATCAATTTGGTCATAGGCTTTAAATTCACCAAAAAATTTCGTAATCGCTGCTGTCAACGAAGTCTTCCCATGATCAACGTGACCAATCGTACCAATATTAACATGTGGTTTCGTACGTTCAAATTTGCTCTTCGCCATCGCTATTAGTCTCTTGTTCTATTCTCTATCTTTGTTTGCCCCTAAAAACAGGTCTGCAGAACTGAATTCAACTGGACCCTATAACCAGCCCAATCACCATAATACCTAGACGGAAAAGCCCGCCCACTTTAAACAATGGAATATCTTCCATCGTATATCACATCAAACTGCCTGATCACCAACAACCATTTGGAGCGGGTAGCGGGAATCGAACCCGCGTATTCAGCTTGGAAGGCTGCTGCTCTACCATTGAGCTATACCCGCATGACCCATGGACTAACTCTCCTTCGATGAATGGTGGAGGGGGTTGGATTCGAACCAACGTAGCATACGCAACGGATTTACAGTCCGCCCCCTTTAACCACTCGGGCACCCCTCCATTACACCGGCAAAGTCGCGCGATGAGGCATCACGACAATCATCTCGAATACCCATTCAATTCAATCTGATTGCGATGTGGTTATGACGATTACGATTGTATCTGTCAACAGAATAAATACAATTCTGTACAAATTTCCTGCTCATAACTTTAAATTATAGATTTTTTCTAGCTATTTTTCTTATTAAGAGGCTATAAAGAAGTTATGAAAGATAAAACATCACAAAATTCTCATTATGCTCGTTTACGTCGTCAATATCGTGATAGAAAAGGCTCTCCTTCTCGATCTTCTACGCAGCTAAAGAAGGAAACTGTTGCCTTACAGCAAGGGATAATCCGTCTTTATGGCATTCATTCCGTTCAGGCTGCTTTAAAAAACCCAAAAAGAACTTTTAAATGTCTTTACGTTACACAAAATGCCTTAAAACGATTAAATATGTCCGAATCAGATTATCCTTGCCCTGTTACATTATGCACCCCTAAATATCTTGATTCGCTCGTTGGAAGTGAGGCGGTTCATCAAGGGATTGTTTTGGAAACGTCTCCTCTCAAACCGTGCAAGCTATCGGAGCTAACCAATAGTGATCTGGTCATTGTCATGGATCAAATTACTGATCCTCATAATGTTGGTGCCATTATGCGCTCTGCCGTTGCATTTAAAGCTAAGGCCCTTATTACTACTTACCGACACTCTCCCCAGGAAAGCGGCGTTCTTGCGAAAGCGGCATCTGGAGCCCTAGAAATGATTCATTACATTACCGTACGAAACCTTGCTGAAACTCTTCAAGAACTCCACCAAACAGGCTTTACAAGCTTTGGTCTTGATTCAGAAGGGGAACAACCTCTAGAAACAGCACTAACAGGAAATAAAGTTGCTCTTGTTTTAGGAGCAGAAGGCAAAGGTTTGCGTAAAAAAACTCGTGAGACCGTTTGCGCTTTAGCGCGCCTTGATATGCCTGGAAATATTAAATCATTAAATGTTTCAAACGCCGCAACAATAGCACTTTATGTAGCGCATCGATATCTTAGATTCTAGCTTTTAATTTTTTGTGAGACATCAAAAAAACGAACCAACAAAAAACCCGTAACAAACCCGCCAATATGCGCTTCCCATGCTATTGAGATACCATTTTCTTCAAACAGAACAGAAGAAATACCTATGATAAAATCAGCCGCCAGCCATACACTTATATAAATGAGTACGCCCTTGGAACAAAGAGCTTTTTTGATGGATAATAAAGCCCCCAAAGGTTTTTCGTTCTGCGCATTGGCCCCTAAATAACTGCTGGGAAAACCGTAACGTGCAATAGCTCCCATCATGCCAGATACAGCCCCTGATGCCCCAACAAGTGAGATGACACTTTCTTGATGAAAGATAAAATAAGTCAAAACAGAAACAACGGCCGTTACAACCCAAAAAATTAAAAAACGTAAAACACCAAAATGCTTTACTAAAGGAGAACCAAAAACCAAAAGCCAAACCATATTAAGAGTAACATGTTTAAAACTACCATGCATAAATGAATAACTCACCATGGTATAAAAAAATGCAAGAGGATCCGTCTTAAACAATGTTGGTGTAAATGAAAAAAACTCCAAACTTTCAGTATAAAGCTGAGGAGAAAAAAAATACTGAGGAATGCAATAAAGACAAAAACAAAATACGATCAAAACAACAATAATAAATGGAACATTCAATAAAGGTTCTTTAGGTTTTCTTGGCAATCGGGAAACATTCTTATATTGATGACTAGAAACTTTCATTGTATAAAATCTCTTATTCTTTGGAATAACAGGACATTCTTTACGCAAAATAAAGGTATCCCTCCCCGTAATACGAAATCTTTTAACGGCTTTTCGAAATCCCTTTATTAAATTTTTAAAAGCTCACTATAAAAATACGTGTCTCTTATATAAAAAGATTTTTAAAAGCATGGATATCCAAAATATCACGTAAAATATGTAATGATATCTTGATTATTAAAATATGAAGTTTGTCATGCAATATACAAACTTTATTGTGAAGCACTTTATAATAAAAATGTAAAATACCATAAATGTTGTTTTTTTCCAGAAACATATCAATTTTGGCATTTTTTTAAACATGCTATACTGAAATTAAAATTTTAAATAATCTTAAAGCTTAATTGTTCCAACAAAAGAGCTTGAATTGCTTCTACTTTGTGAATGACAAAAGAAATCTCCATAAGAATGAAGGCCTACCAGTACTTTTGTTTTTTCTCGATATAATTCTTGGTGTTTCATAAACTATGCACTTTACATGTCTGTTTTTTCATAAGGTCAAAATTTTGATTTATAATGATAATTTAATTTTATTCATATCGAGTTAGATTTTCCAATATCGTAAGATTCTCTCATCCCAAACTCATTTTATTAAGTAAAACCATTGGCTTGCACGTTACAAGCGGAAAGAACTGTGTTGATAAAACCTGTGCAAGAGAAGAATAAAAATGCCTCTTATGAAGAGTTTTAAGTGTCAAGGACTATCGAGGAGCAACATTGGGCGCGGTCCCAAATGTGTGATGATCTCTGCTTATTCTTCTACAAGCCTAAAGATAGGAAATACTTAATGGATTTATCTTTATACCATTCATGAGCGCCATCATGAAATGAATGTGACGAGCCTTAAGAGAGGTCACTTTAAAACAAGCCCGTAAATATAAAACACAATGATGTTCCGTTCTTCATAAGAGGTTTAACCTTATTAAAGGCACAAGAATCAGTTTATCTTTTTAGCCAATATGAATAAGCTTTTACTTCAACTTCTAATAGATATAATTCAAGAATTGTTGCCTATGGGATACTCTAAAAACAATACGTAATTTGCATAATGCATCCTTGGATGCAAAAGGTTCATGAAAAAAATTTTATTTCTTTCTTAAATAGCAGACCGTTTGTAACGAATAAGGCAAGAGTTTTGCTCTTTTCAATATAAAAAGTTTAGAATAAAAAAATCATAAAACTCAAACTTCCCATTCGAATTGTGAAATGATAAACTCTCATTATAAATCAATGGATTACAAATAGATAATACCGTAATCATTGAAGAGGTAAGTCTTGAGAAGCCTGCTTGCAATCTTTTAACCACACATCATAAATAGGATGCTCAACAGCATTTAAACCAGGACTATCTGCAAACATCCACCCTGTAAAAATACGCCGTATTTTTTTATCTAATGTTACTTCATTAACTTCAACAAAACCTGTTGTACGCGTTGGTTCATCTTTAGAGCTCGTATAACAAGCACGAGGAGTCACCTGCAATGCACCATACTGATAAGTTTCACCAAGAGAAACTTCAAAACGAGTCGTCCGCCCCGTAATTTTATCAAGACCCGCGAAAACAGCAATTCCATTGCTAATACGTTCAGCACGCACCCCACTATTTAAGGATAAAAACACCAAAATTCCTATAAAAAAAATATATCTAAAACGTCTCAACCTCAATAATAAAAAAAAACTCATCATCTCAAAATCAATCGCACCTTTAAAATAATATTTATCATAACATAGAGCCCAATAAGATGAAAATACACACGTCCATTAAAACATTTTATTTTTTAGGTGACCATTTTATCTTTTAGGTGACCAGGCATCATAATCCTCATGCACAAAAGGACGTTCATCATTGTAAGGAATAGCTCCCTTTGGTCGATAAGCCTCACTTGTTCCTGTCATATTTGCAACATGAGGCTTTTCCCATTCATAGGGGTGATAATCCTCCTGTGTTGGTGGATTATCAAAGCGATGATGAATCCAACCGTGCCAACCTGGTGGAATAGTGGAAGCTTCCGAATAGTCTTTATAAATAACCCAACGATGCGGATAACCATCTTTATGAAGTCCCCCCTCATAATATATATTTCCAAATTGATCTTCCCCTATCCGCTTACCTTTGCGCCATGTAAAAAAACGCGTACCTATGGTATTACCATTCCACCAGGTAAATATTTGCTTAAAAAAACGAGCCATTTCCTATTCCATTTCCTCAGTATGCTCATAAATAAAATCAAGCGCTGGAATAAACTTAGTAATGCTTGAAATTAGCAAAAAAGTGACTGGTAAATCCAGCCACACCTCAATTGATTGGATAACTTACTATCCCTTAATTTCGACAAGATATCATATTTATGGATTTGTCTCTACCCCATAAAATTTAATCTATGCCAAGTTTTATCTTAACCAATTCATTAACCGTTTGAGGATTTGCCTTACCCCCTGTTGCTTTCATGACCTGTCCAACAAACCAACCTGCTAAAGCAGGTTTTTGCTTTGCTTGCACAACTTTATCAGAATTATTAGCAATGATCTCATCAACGGCTCTTTCAATAGCCTTCGTATCAGTTACCTGCCTCATATTGCGTTCTTCTACAATTTGGCGTGGATCTCCCCCCTCATTCCAAACAATCTCAAAAAGATCTTTGGCAATTTTTCCAGAGATAACGCCTTCTTTTATAAGATCAATAATGCTTCCCAACTGACTTGGCGATACTGGTGACGCTTCAATTTCGCGATTATCTTTATTTAAAGCTCCTAAGAGGTCATTAATCACCCAATTGGCAACTATTTTTCCATCACGCCCATACGCTACTTCTTCAAAATAATCCGCAATAGCCTTTTCTGTCACAAGAATGGAAGCATCATACACGGTCAATCCCATTTCCTTAACAAAACGTGCTTTTATAGCGTCAGGCAATTCAGGCAAGTCTGCTGCCAAAGCATCCACAAATGCTTGATCAAACTCTAATGGTAAAAGATCAGGATCAGGGAAATAACGATAATCATGCGCTTCTTCCTTTGAGCGCATAGAGCGGGTTTCACCTTTAGTCGCATCAAAAAGCCGTGTTTCTTGCTCTATGACGCCCCCATCTTCTAAGATTGCGATCTGACGACGTGCTTCATATTCAATTGCTTGACCAATAAAGCGAATAGAATTAACATTTTTGATTTCACAACGCGTTCCAAAATCTTCACCAGGACGACGAACGGATACATTCACATCCGCACGCATAGAACCTTCATCCATATTGCCATCGCAGGTTCCTAAATAACGAACAATCGTCCGCAGTTTTGTCATATAAGCTTTGGCTTCATCTGATGAGCGCATATCAGGTTTGGAAACAATTTCCATAAGAGCAACACCAGAACGATTAAGATCCACAAAAGACATCGTTGGATGTTGATCATGCATGGATTTTCCAGCATCCTGTTCAAGATGCAACCTTTCAATCCCTACTTCGATATCCTCAAATTGGCCATTCGAATCTGGACCAACAGATATGGTAATCTTCCCCTCCCCTACAATGGGATAGCGAAACTGAGAAATCTGATACCCTTGCGGTAAATCTGGATAAAAGTAATTCTTGCGATCAAAAACAGATTTTAAATTAATACGCGCTTTTAATCCTAAACCCGTTCGAACCGCTTGACGAACACATTCTTGATTAAGAACCGGCAACATTCCTGGCATAGCCGCATCAATAAGTGATACATGATTGTTCGGCTCTGCACCGAATTTGGTTGATGCTCCTGAAAAAAGTTTTGAATTTGATATGACTTGTGCATGAACCTCCATGCCAATGATGACTTCCCAATCACCTGTAACGCCAGAAATAAAACGCTTAGAATCAGGAATACGCGTATCAATGATGCTCATTGCCAATCCACTACCAATATTTTAAAACATATCTCACGGCTCATCTAAAACTATTCCCAGTGTAAGCCTAGAATATAATTTCAAAACAAACCCGATTCCATCGAGCTTGTTCTATTCATTTAAATCTACGCTTTTTTAGGAGCCTTTTTCTTAGCTGATGCTTTTTCTGCAGACTTTTCTTTCACTGAAGATTTTTTCTTTGCTGTCTTTTCTTCAGGAGCATCTGATTCGTCATATTCTTTCATCAGTTCTTCAACCGTCACTTCTTTATCTGTGACTTTTATCTTCGCCAACAAATGATCAATAACCTTTTCTTCAAAAATCGGAGCCCGTAGATTTTCAACAGCTTCCGGTGTCTTGCGGAAAAAGTCCATAATCTCTTTTTCCTGTCCAGGATACTGACGAACTTGCTCAAAAACAGCTGCTTTTAGCTCATCTTCACTAACTTTAACACCAACCTTCATTCCAATTTCAGAAAGCACCAAACCAAGACGGACACGACGTTGTGCAAGAACACGATATTCTTCCCGTGCCTTTTCTTCTGTAATCCCCTCGTCCTCAAAACTACGCCCCGCCTTTTTCAAATCATCATTAACCTGCGCCCATATATTGTTAAACTCAATTTCTAAAAGACCTTCAGGAATCTCAAAATTATAATCAGCATCTAAAGCATCAAGAATTTGACGTTTAACTTTTTGACGTGTCATTGAACCATATTGGCTTTCAATCTGCCCACGAACAACCTCACGCAAACGCTCTAGAGATTCTAAACCAACCTTTTGCGCTGCTTCATCATCAATTTTTAACTCATCTGGTTTAAAGACAGCCTTGACAGTAATATCAAACTCTGCCTCCCGTCCTGCCAAATGTGCGGCACTATAATTATCAGGAAACTGAACAGAAATCGTTTTTGCATCCCCAGCTTTTACACCAACTAATTGCTCTTCAAAACCTGGAATAAATTGTTTTGATCCAAGAATCAGTTGTGCATCATTATCTGCCCCACCTTCAAATGGAACCCCCTCAAGCTTACCCAAATAATCTATGGTAATACGATCACCTTCTTCAGCAATCCCTTCTTTTAGGGAATAATTACGCGTAGAAGAAAGGACACGATTAACTTGCTCATCAATGTCCTTTTCAGGAATCGCTGCAATTTCACGAATAACTTCGATATATTCAAAGTCTTTAATTTCAATTTTTGGTAAAACTTCATACTTTAAACTAAAAGTAAAATCGGCTTTTCCCTCTAGAATTTCTTCATCTTCGTCTATATCAATTTTCGGTTGCATCGCTGCACGTTCATTTCTGTCCGCTAAGATAGAACGTGGCGCATCAGCGAGTATCTCATTGAGAATCTCTGCCATAAAAGATTTACCGTACATTTTTCGCAAATGTCCACTAGGCACTTTACCGGGACGAAAACCGTTAAGCTTAACCTTACCCTTGGTATCATCCAATCGTTCATTTAGTTTTTCTTCTAAATCTTTCGCTGGAACCACGATCTTAATTTCGCGCTTCAGTCCTTCATTAAGCGTCTCGGTAACCTGCATTAAACACCTTCATTTTTCTCAAGGAGAGGGATAACCCCACTCTAATCATCATTACATTCTAACACTTTAAGTGTTACATTACCATGTAAGCGGAATTTCAGACATTTAGAAATCCGTAGCACTTAAGGGATTGCTTTGGTGCGGATGGAGGGACTCGAACCCCCACGGTCTCCCGCCAGAACCTAAATCTGGTGCGTCTACCAATTTCGCCACATCCGCTCAAACTTAGCAAGCTAATAACCTTATACAAGCGGCGTTTCTATACCATTAATTATAGAAAAAAAGCAAACAAATATATTAAAAAAACTCAATACGCGCCATTCTTATAAAAAATAAAAACAAAATCTAGGCTTTTCATACACGGCGGCTTACGCTAATAAGTCGATTATGTTAAAGAAATTCGATACTCCAATTCATATTATCGGTGGCGGTCTTGCAGGGTGTGAAGCAAGCTGGCAAATCGCTCAATCAGGAATTCCTGTTATTTTGCATGAAATGCGTCCCCAAAAAAAGTCAGATGCCCATAAAACTGATAAATTAGCAGAACTGGTTTGTTCAAATTCCTTTCGCTCTGATGACTCATCAACAAATGCCGTAGGGCTTTTACATGCTGAAATGCGATTAGCAAAATCGTTAATTATGAAAGCAGCTGATGCCAACAAAGTCCCTGCTGGGAGTGCTCTTGCTGTTGACCGTGATGGATTTTCAAAAACTGTGACATCAGCACTTGAAAATCATTCGCTTATAACAATCAAACGCGAAGAAATTCAAGAGATTCCCGAAGATTGGAAGCATGTTGTCATTGCAACGGGGCCCCTTACCTCACCTGCACTTGCTCAAGAATTAAAAGAAATAACCGGTATAAAAGCTCTTTCTTTTTTTGATGCTATTGCACCTATTATCCATACCGATAGTATTGATACAAATATTTGTTGGTATCAGTCTCGCTACGATAAAATTGGTCCTGAGGGAACAGGAAAAGATTATCTTAATTGTCCCCTCGATAAAGAACAATATGAAGCATTCGTTGAAGCGCTAAAAAAGGCAGAGAAAACAGAGTTTCGTGACTTTGAAAAAACACCCTATTTTGATGGATGCCTCCCCATTGAAATTATGGCTGAACGCGGACTTGAAACTTTAAGACATGGACCTATGAAACCTATGGGCTTAACCAATGCCCATAACCCCACCGTTAAACCCTATGCTGTCGTTCAATTACGCCAAGATAATAAGCTTGGAACGCTTTATAATATGGTTGGCTTTCAAACAAAACTGAAATATGGTGAACAAATCCGTATTTTTAGAATGATCCCCGGTCTTGAAAAAGCAGAATTCGCACGTCTTGGCGGCCTTCACCGCAATACCTATCTCAACTCTCCAATCATTCTTGATCAAACCCTTCGTTTAAAACAACAAAAACAGCTACGCTTTGCTGGACAAATTACTGGATGTGAAGGTTATGTAGAATCAGCAGCAATAGGGCTTCTTGCTGGACGTTTTTCTGTGGCCGACTATCATCATAAGTGTCCTTGTCTCCCCCCACAAACCACAGCATTCGGAGCTCTTTTGAATCATATTACAGGGGGACACATTATAGATGAAGAAGCAGAAAGACAGTCTTTTCAGCCTATGAATATCAATTTTGGACTCTTTCCCCCTATTTCTTCTTTTAAACATTCAGGAAAACGCTTGCCAAGTAAAGAAAAAAAATTAGCAAAAAAACAAGTTATAACAGCAAGAGCTCTCAATGATTGTATTCAGTGGTTAACAAATAAAGAATCCAAGAGCCCCTGTTTATAAAAAATACATGATTCACCTCTCATCTACTGAATAGGTCTCTATAACCCTCATAAAATAATCATTCTAAAGCCTTGTTTAAAAGGACTCTCTCAATCAATAAACGCTATTCTATATTTCATCATTTATTCAATAATGTAAAAGATATGAAATAATCTTTTATTATAAATAATCAATTCTCTTTACAAATAAGTTAATATTAATAAATGATAAAAACAAATTAATAATATAAAACTATTATGACAATAAAAAAACAATAATTAAATTTTAATAATGTTATTAATTTATACTATAATATCACTTTATAATATATTTTTTTATTTTAAATTTCTTTTCTTAATATTTATAAAACCTCTTATCTATAGTGAGTGATAAATCTCAATATTACAAAACTATTTTATTTCAAATCATCTTATAGTCTATCGATAAAAATCATCTGCTTAACCAGTCAACTATTGCCTCATAAGTGAAATTGTTATTGTAAGTTAAGAGAACTATAGAAGAAAGGAAAAAGACAACCTCTTAGAGCCCCACCTCAAATGCTAAGTAGCTAGTCATAATATTATAAAAACTGGAAAAATAACATTAGAAAACTCACGTGCACTTTATATTAAGTGTAAAAATTGTAATTCATAATAGTTTTATAGATTTCACAGAGTTTTTTACCTTATACTCTTTATGAGTGTTATTTGGAAATAAATACCGTAGCACTTCCACATCATAAAAGTGAACATCATATTTATGAGCTATACAATACCCTATTATTAAAATAGAGTATTTATTGAAATAATCTTGAGACAATACATTTGAAAACCACGGTATTTTAGACAATATTTGAAATGATTTTCAAAAATATTAGAAATTCATGAAATGAGAAAAGTACCGTACAAATCTAAAAAATTTTTGTATGAAAAACGCATACGATGCATATATGTTAAAAAAACCCGATTATAAATAAATCGGGTTTTTTTAATATTGTTTAAATTATTTTTTATTAACTGCTTCTTTAAGGCTTTTTCCTGCAGAAAATTTAGGTACAGAACGTGCTGGAATATCGATCTCAGCACCCGTTGAAGGATTACGCCCCTTTGTCGCAGCACGATGAGAAACTTCAAAAGAGCCAAAACCTGGAAGACGAACATCGCCCCCTGAAGCCAACGCTTCTGTTACAGACGCCATAAAAGCATCAACAACAGCCCCTGCTTGCGCTTTTGAAACACCTGCCTTTTCAGCAACGGAGCTAACCAATTCACTTTTATTCATGAGATATTTCCTTTCCCTATATTACCTGGCAACATGACCTAATCATGTTATTGGTCAGTTTATTGAAAAGTACAGCAAACAGAAGTCTTATTTTTATCCAAAACATTGTTTTTTTAGCAATAATCACAGTTATTCACGGAATTTTTTATTTTTTTTTGATAAAAAACAAAATAATAACTATGAAATCACCTTCAGTCGCTTAAAAAATGCCGTTATAAAGAGATTAAGTGAATCAGTGTGCAATCTGTATTCCTTCACCATCGCTGTTCTCTGACCGGATGGGAACAGCCACTGTAGAAGGCTCCTTCCATTCAATAGTGTCGGGGAAACGAACTAAAGCGTGTTTCAAAACTTCACTCACATGATTTACTGGAATAATTTCCATATTATTTTTGACATCATCAGGAATATCGACCAAATCTTTTGCATTTTCTTCAGGAATGAGTACTTTTTTTATTCCTCCTCGAAGCGCAGCTAAGAGTTTTTCTTTTAATCCACCAATGGGTAAAACACGCCCACGTAAAGTAATTTCACCAGTCATAGCGATATCTTTATGCACAGCTATCCCTGTAAGGACCGAAACAATCGCGGTTACCATTGCAATTCCAGCAGATGGACCATCTTTTGGTGTTGCTCCCTCTGGGACATGAACATGGATATCGCGTTTTTCAAAAAGTGGAGGTTCAATACCAAAATCAACAGCACGAGAACGGACATAAGATGCAGCCGCAGAAATAGACTCTTTCATAATATCACGCAAATTCCCAGTGACAGTCATCTTTCCTTTTCCGGGCATCATAACGCCTTCAATGGTCAATAACTCTCCACCAACCTCTGTCCACGCAAGGCCTGTTACAACACCAATATGATTTTCTCCTTCAATCTGATTATAGTGGTAACGTTTAACTCCTAGGAAATCATTAATATTATTTTCGGTAACTTTTACAGATTTTTGATGTGTTTTTAGAATTTTTGTAACAGATTTACGAGCAACTTTCATGAGTTCACGCTCAAGATTACGAACACCTGCTTCGCGTGTGTAAAACTGAATAATTGACCTTACTGCTTCATCAGAAATACTGAGCTCTTTTTTAGACAAACAGTGCTCTTTTAGGGCCTTCGGTAAAAGATGCTGCTTAACAATTTCCATTTTCTCACATTCAGTATAACCAGCAATACGAATAATTTCCATTCGATCCATTAACGGACCTGGAATATTAAGCGTATTGGCAGTTGTGATAAACATGACATCAGAAAGATCATATTCAACTTCCAAATAGTGGTCGGTGAATGTACCATTTTGTTCAGGATCAAGAACTTCTAATAAAGCAGAAGAAGGATCTCCACGAAAATCTTGTCCCATTTTATCAATCTCATCAAGCAAGAAAAGCGGATTAGATTTTTTTGCTTTTTTCATAGACTGGATAATTTTTCCAGGCATCGAACCAATATATGTTCGGCGATGTCCACGAATTTCTGCTTCGTCCCGTACACCTCCCAACGAGATACGAACATATTCACGTCCCGTCGCCTTTGCAATAGAGCGCGCTAATGATGTTTTTCCCACACCAGGAGGACCTAACAAACAAATAATGGGACCTTTTATCTTCGACGCGCGACTTTGTACAGCCAAATACTCAATAATTCTCTCTTTAACTTTTTCAAGACCGAAATGTTCATTATTCATGACCTTTTCAGCAAAATCTAAATTGTTTTTAATCTTAGATTTTTTACCCCAAGGCATTGCTAATAACCAATCAAGATAATTACGGACCACTGTCGCTTCTGCAGACATAGGAGACATATTCCGTAATTTTCTCAGCTCTGCCACAGCTTTTTCCTGTGCTTCCTTGGAAAGTTTTGTATTCTTAATACGGTCTTCTAGTTCAGAAAGCTCATCGCGGCTATCATCACCTGCTCCTAACTCTTTTTGAATAGCCTTCATCTGCTCATTGAGATAATATTCCCGTTGGTTTTTTTCCATTTGCCGTTTAACGTGCGAACGGATCCGCTTTTCAACCTGCAAAACAGAAATTTCTCCTTCCATGAAAGACAGGACACGCTCAAGACGATCCCGTACAGGTAAAAGCTCTAATATCTCCTGTTTTTCTGCAAGTTTAATCATCAAATGAGAGGCAATCGTATCAGCAAGCTTAGAAGGATTATCAATCTGGCCAATCGCATTGACAACTTCAGGAGAGATTTTTTTATTAAGCTTTACATAATTTTCAAAATAAGAAATTACCGACCTTGAAAGAGCTTCAATCTCAACATCACCCTCTCTAGGTTCTTCTGTAACAGTTGCAAAAGCCTGATGATAGCCTTCACTTAAAGCAAACTGACTAATTTTTGCACGTGCTGTTCCCTCAACCAAAACCTTTACAGTGCCATCAGGAAGCTTTAAAAGTTGAAGAATATTTGCAAATGTACCAATATGATAAATATCCTCTGCTTTTGGATCATCATCAGAGGCATTTTTTTGTGTCACCAAGAGTATCTGCTTATCAACCGCCATCGTTTCTTCAAGAGCACGAATAGATTTTTCGCGACCCACAAAAAGTGGAACAATCATATGGGGGAAGACAACAATATCACGAAGAGGTAAAACAGCATAAACCCCATCTCTTAACTCATCTGTCTTTTCATCAATATATTGCATAACTCTCCTTTCTGGAGCCTATGAGCTATCTACAACAACAAGCCCACTCTTAGAAAATCTCAGCTCTTCACAATACATGAAGTGGTAATTATGAACACATAAATCAAGCACTATAACGATATTATTAGAAATACTCACTCAATACTGTTCATAACCACTTCCTATATTGTACACCACACACTGTCATGCCGATACATTTTCCTTATCTTCTGTACGTTCTGAATAAATATAAAGAGGACGTGCTTTCCCATCAACGACATCACTCGAAATAACCACTTTTTGAACGCCTTCAAGAGCTGGCAACTCAAACATCGTCTCAAGCAAGATCTTTTCCATAATCGAACGTAAACCACGGGCACCAGTTTTACGTTCAATAGCTTTCTTCGCAATAACACGTAAAGCATCTTCATGAAATGTTAACTCAACATTTTCCATTTCAAAAAGGCGCTGATATTGTTTTACTAAGGCATTTTTAGGTTGTGATAAAATTTGCACAAGAGCGTTAACGTCTAAATCCTCTAAAGTAGCAACAATAGGAAGACGCCCAATAAATTCTGGTATTAAACCAAATTTTATAAGATCTTCAGGCTCTAAATCACGAAAGATTTCACCAACGCAACGCTCGTCAGGGGCCTTAACGGTCGCAGAAAAACCAATAGAAGTTTTTTCACCACGCCCTGAAATAATTCGCTCTAAACCTGCAAAGGCTCCTCCACAAATGAATAAGATGTTTGTCGTGTCAACTTGAAGAAACTCTTGTTGCGGATGTTTACGTCCACCTTGAGGAGGAACAGAAGCAATCGTTCCTTCCATAATTTTTAATAACGCTTGCTGAACACCTTCCCCCGAAACATCTCTTGTAATAGAAGGATTGTCAGCTTTACGAGAAATCTTATCGACCTCATCAATATAAACAATACCACGCTGCGCACGTTCAACATTATAATCCGCCGCTTGAAGAAGCTTTAAAATAATATTTTCAACATCTTCACCCACATAGCCCGCTTCAGTCAAAGTGGTCGCATCCGCCATTGTAAAAGGAACATCAATAATACGTGCTAATGTCTGCGCAAGATAAGTTTTACCGCAACCTGTTGGACCAACAAGAAGAATATTTGATTTCGCTAACTCAATATCATTGCTTTTGGACTGATGCGCTAACCGTTTATAATGATTATGGACTGCAACAGAAAGAACACGCTTTGCATGCTGCTGACCAATAACATAATCATCAAGAACAGTTATAATTTCCTGCGGAGTAGGAACGCCATCACGCACCTTAACCCCAGAAGACTTATTTTCTTCCCGAATAATATCCATGCAAAGCTCTACACACTCATCACAGATAAATACAGTAGGACCTGCAATAAGCTTACGCACCTCATGCTGACTCTTGCCGCAGAACGAGCAATAGAGAGTGTTCTTTGATTCGTTCCCGCTATTGCTAATTTTGCTCATTTTTCTTTCCTTTCACCACGATATATGAATACTTCGCCTTTTCAAAGGAAGCTGTTCATCATGAAAACTAAAAGACATATAGAAAATCATAAATGTCTCAATATTTTTTAGGTGTCTCTTTTAATTTTGCGATACTATAAAATTCTTTATTTAAAGTAGCTATTTTTTCTATAAAAATCCTTAATCTTTTTCTTCTTTTTCAGTCTCAGCACGATAATGTATAACATCATCAACTAAGCCAAATGCTTTAGCTTCTTCTGCTGTCATAAAATGATCGCGATCGAGCGTTCTCTCAATAACCTCATAATCTTGACCTGTATGTTGAACATAAATTTCATTTAAACGCCGTTTCATCTTTATAATATCTTGTGCATGTCGCTCAATATCTGACGCTTGACCTTGAAAACCACCAGATGGTTGATGCACCATAATACGCGCATTTGGTAAAGTAAAACGGTGCCCTTTTGCTCCAGCTGTTAACAATAACGATCCCATAGATGCTGCCTGCCCCATGCAAAGCGTAGAAACAGGAGGGCGAATAAACTGCATCGTATCATAAATTGCCATACCAGATGTCACGACTCCCCCTGGAGAATTAATATAAAGACTAATTTCTTTTTTGGGATTTTCCGCTTCCAAGAAAAGCAATTGAGCACAAACAAGCATTGCCATACCATCTTCAACAGGACCATTAATAAAAATAATCCGCTCCTTTAAAAGACGGGAAAAAATATCATAGGCCCGCTCACCACGATTGGTTTGTTCAATAACCATAGGAACAAGGCTTAAGGCTGTTTTCATTGGATCACTCATATTTTCACTTTCCTTGTCATATAACAATCGCTCTTTATACATTCAATATTTTTATCCATAGGCTAACATTACTCTCTTGTGTAAGCGACAATCAAGAGCTGTTTAAGATAGATTAAAATCCCAATGGTTAAAATAGCTATAATAACTCTACTTAAAACAAATCATGAACTTCAGGAATGCGAGAAACTGCCCAATGGTAAAAACTTCCTTCCTGAGGCTTTTGTGTGGTCTTTATCTTTTTGTGAATATGAAATCCTATCATGCGTGAATCTGTAAGCGGTTTTACACCAAAAGTTGGTTCAAAAATGTATTCAGTTTTTCGCCCAGTCCAATAATAAAAAGTTTCCTTTTCTTTTGATTCATGAAAAAAACCATACCGTTTTGCTAAGCGTGAAATACCATCATTGCCAAATATCGTAACGCCAAGATTTCTCGGTAAGACTGGTATTTTTTTTCTCTTTAACCAGAATGGTCTCCAAACACGGCGCTTAAAACCAAGCCAATGAGGAACAATTTCTGTGCTTGCCCAATAATCTTCAAACACTTTTATGATAGGGTTGTCTGGAGGAAAATAAAGGGCAGAAACGCCTACTCTTACATTATTTTCTCTTGCTAACCAAACCTTATTCGCATCTGGATGAAATTGTTTAACGAGATAAACATCTGTATCTAACCAAACACCTTGTTGATATTTCATCAGCATAACACGAAAAAAATCCGAGAACTGAACAATTGTACATCCTGGTTTATCCTCAGAAAAATGGGGATCAAGGCGATAAATTGCTGAACGCGGTAAAATTGATTCGGCTTCATGCAACTCAACACCAGCAGGGAGATTGCCTATTTCCTTATCATAACTAAAAAGCTTAACGCGCTGTCCAGTTTTAACCATTGAAGACAAACAAAGTCTATCCACTAATCTTAACTGCCCACTATACCAAAAAGTACAAATATCCATCAATAATCTATCAAAAATATTCCAAACTTACGCGAAAAAGTTGTTCAACCTCTCGAACTCTATCAGCAAGGGCAAAAATTACTATTCTATCACCAGACAAAATACGCGTCTCTGCTGAAAGTTGTATTATTGTTTTATTACGATAAATTGCCCCAATTCTCAAACCATCTGATAAATTAAGCTCTGATAATGACTTACCAACCAATGAAGAGGTTTGCATCACTTCAGCTTCAATAATTTCTGCCCGACCATTAAAAACTGAATGAACACAACGAATACGCCCACGGCGCATTTGTTGTAAAATTCTCGATATTGTAACACTATGGGGATTAAGATAGGCATCCACACCAACGGTACGGCTAAATTCTTGGTAAGCAACATTATTAATCAACACCATATTAGCTTTACAACCCAATCTTTTAGCAATAATAGCGCTTAAGAGATTAACCTGATCCTGATTGGTTAATGTAATCATTAAATCAGCCTGATCAATTCCTGCATCTTGAAGAATAACCGGATCTAAGACATTCCCATATAAAACAGTTGTTTTTTCAAGCTGATCAGCGATTGTGAGGGCTCTTTCTCTCTGCGACTCTATAATCTTCAATTTTAATTTATGAAGACGCTTTTCAATAGCCTGTGCTACATAAAGACCAATATGTCCTCCCCCTGCAATAATCATACGGTGGGCATCTTGTTCTTTATGACCAAAAAGCCCAACAGCACGACGCATCTGTTCACGAGCAACAACAAGATAGGTTATATCACCAACACGTAATTGTGTTTCTGAATGTGCAACTAACAATTCTGAACCACGTTTAATGGCAGTAACCGTTGTATGAAGATCTGGAAAAAGCTCTGTTAATTGACGCAAAGGGGTATTAATAACAGGACAATCTTCCATACATTCTAAAGCTAGCGCAACAATATCATCATTACAAAAATAAAGAACATCTATTGCACCAGGCAGAGCAATACGACGTAAAACCATTTCCCCAACTTCAACTTCTGGCGAAATGACCACATCAATGGGAATATTCTCTCTGGAAAAAAGTGTCTTATAGCGTGGCTCTAAATAAGATTGTGAGCGAATACGAGCAATTTTTGTGGGAACATTAAATAATGAATGAGCGACCTGGCACGCGACCATATTCACTTCATCAAACAAAGTAACAGCAATCAGCATATCAGCTTTGTCCGCATCGGCAGCCAAAAGAACTTCAGGCCGTGAACCATGACCAACAAAACCTCTTACATCCAATGTGTCGCGAATTTTTTCAATTAATCTGGTTTCAATATCAATAACAGTCACATCGTGATTTTCAGCAGCAAGACGCTCTGCTATCCCATAACCAACCTGTCCTGCACCGCAAATAATAATACGCATAACCTTAAGAAACTCCAAGCGCTTTAAGTTTACGGTGCAAGGCTGAACGTTCCATGCCTATAAATTCAGCAGTGCGAGATATATTTCCACCCAAACGCCCAATTTGCGCGACTAAATATTTCTTTTCAAACAATTCTCGTGCTTCACGCAACGGTAAATCCATGATACTTTCATCTGAATCCATTTGAAAACGTGGCAAAGAATCACTCACTTCACTGGGGAGAAAGTCCGCTGTTATAGGACCATCACCATCCCGCACAAGAATGAGAAGACGCTCAATATTGTTGCGTAATTGCCGTACATTACCCGGCCAAGCATGCGTTTGCAATATAGCGATCACATCATCACTGATTTCACGCGGCTTAATTCCAACCTGCTGCGATATTGTTTTTACAAAATGATGGACCAGTTCTGGAATATCTTCACGACGGGCTGAAAGGGGAGGAACAGCAATAGGAACAACGGAAAGGCGGTGGAAAAGATCTTCTCTAAAGCGCCCGTCAGAAATAAGATTTTCAAGATTTTGCGCTGTTGAAGAAATAATACGAACATCCACCTTAACACGTTTTGTACCGCCAACTCTCTCAAATGCCTGTCCCGTTAACACGCGAAGAATCTTACCCTGAGTCTCACGCGGCATATCAGCAATTTCATCAAGATAGAGTATTCCACCATGGGCTTCCTCTAAGGCACCGATCTTGCGCTCTCTTCCCTCCATTTCGCTCCCAAACAACTCTATTTCCATTCTTTCCGGCGTAATCGTTGCTGCATTTATTGTAACAAAGGGCCCATCTGAACGTGTTGAGAGCGCATGTATCGTTCGTGCAACAGTCTCTTTTCCCGCCCCTGAAGGACCTGTTATCATGATGCGACTATTGGTTGGTGCTACTTTTTCTATAATTTGGCGCAAATTTTTAATAACCGTTGATTTTCCGAGCAACTCCAATGTCTCGTTCGAGCGTTTTCGCAATTCTAAAAGCTCACGTTTCAAATTTGAGTTTTCAAGTGTTCGCTCAGCAACCAATACAAGTCTGTCTGCTTTAAAAGGTTTTTCAATAAAATCATAGGCCCCTCGCTTTATAGCAGAAACAGCAGTCTCAATATTCCCATGACCAGAAATCATAACAACCGGAAGAGCCGGATATTGCGTTTTAATTTCATCAAGTAGTGCAAGACCATCGAGGCGGCTTCCCTGTAACCAAATATCTAAGAAAATGAGTTTTGGAATACGCTCACTAATTTGAGCCAATGCTTCATCAGAATTACAAGCAACACGCGTTTCATAACCTTCATCATCTAAAATACCAGCAACAAGCTCACGAATATCCGCTTCATCATCAACAATCAAGATATCTGATACCATACTATTCCCCTATCTTATGATTTATAGCTTGTATAATACGACCCTGCTTTTCTCCCTGCGCCGGAAACATTAAACGGATCATCGCACCACGACCTTCATAAAAACTCTCTGGTGCATCATGAAGCTCCATAGAACCACCGTGATCTTCTATAACTTTGCGTACAATGGCCAGCCCGAGTCCTGTTCCTTTCTCCCGCGTTGTTATATAGGGTTCTAATAGCTTTTGTCTTTGCTCTTTAGGAAGTCCTTTCCCGTTATCAACAACATCCACAATCACCCATTCTTCTTGACGATAAGAACGGATAAGAATATGACCGCGAATATTTTCCTCTCGCATAACAGAATCTATGGATTCGCTGGCATTTTTGATAACGTTGCAAAAAGCCTGTACAATAAGGCGATTATCAAATGCCCCCATAAGGGGATGACTTCCTAAGTCTTGCTCAAAATGAATATCATGTCGCGTTACTTCTATCAAGAAACATGCTTCACGCAACAATTCACGTATATCTAAAACATGCATTTGTGGTTTGGGCATACGTGCAAAAGAAGAAAACTCATCAACCATACGCCCAATATCGCCAACCTGTCGAATAATTGTGTCAATACACCGTTCAAAAACCTCTCTATCTTGTGTAATAACTTTGTTATAACGTTTACGAATACGTTCAGCCGATAACTGAATAGGTGTGAGGGGATTTTTTATTTCGTGTGCAATACGCCGTGCAATATCGGCCCACGCTGCTGTACGTTGTGCTGCAACAAGATCTGTAATATCATCAATGGTTAGAACCCAAGATTGCCCCTGTCCATCATCCTCTTCCATCGTAACTTGAACATTACAGACACGCTCTTTTCCTGCAACGTTTAAAGTGACCTGCTCATGATGATTTTTACGCCCCAATGAACGTGCAAATTGAAAAACCTGCCAGATTTCAGCACTCAAAGATAAAAGGCTTTGTCCAACAACCTGTTCAAAACGAATATCAAACATCGTTTCAATAGACCTATTAATAATTGTAATATCACCATTATCATCAATACCGGCTACTCCCGCAGTTACGCCCGATAACACAGCTTCAGAAAAACGCCGTCTTTCATCAATTTGATCACGCACTGCAATCAGTTCATTGCGCCGACTTTTTAATTCACTGACCATATAATTAAAAGTTTTAGATAATTGCCCAATATCTCCATCTTTTGCTCGTACTGGTACAAAAATTTCCATATTTCCAGAAGCAACATCATCAGCAGCACTAATCAGAAGACGAATAGGACGAACTAAGCGATCAGCGACAGCAATCGCAGCCCAAATAGCGGATAAGAACAAACTAAAAAAAAGACATAAATAAAGCATACCAAATGCAATTTGCGTCAGCAGGCGGTTTTCATTTAAATCGCGATAACGATCTGTATTGACTTCTGTCAAACGCAAAGCCGATAAAACGCCTTTATCAACATCACGCACCAAATATAAAAATGTGTTTGGAATATTGGTGAATTTTAAAATAATACCAAAATAATCGTGAACACCTGGCTGAAAAGAAAAAGGCCTCGCACTGGTTGCACGTTCAATAAGATGAGAAGGAGGGATTGGTAGTTTATCCTCATCACCAAGAGCACTCGATATAAAAATAGTTCCGCGAGAACTTAACAAAAATGCACCACGCAAATTGCGCCCTAGAGCATGACGCGTCAATTGCATCCTATATTCAGCTGGATTACGTTCTAAAAGTTTTTTGTTATCAAGTGCAAACGCCATAGCATAGGATAAATTTTTTAAATTTTGAAGCATTTCATCTGCATAAGCATTTGCTAAATCAATAGAAGACCCCACAATTTGCCGCGTTGTTGTATCAAACCATCGATCAAGCCCTAAATTGAGTGCAGGCCCTGACACAAGAGCGACAGCAACAGCTGGCATCGTTGCAACAAGTGCAAACAATGAAATAAGACGCACATGAAGGCGTGATCCTGCACGTCTTGAACGCCAAGCACGAATAATAGGAATCATCTCATAAAAAACGATGACAACAAGCCCTAAAACCCAAAAACTATTAATCCCTATAAGAATAAGGGTGACCGTTCTACTGGGGACAACAGGGGTTAACCCAATAAGGATAATAAATGAAGCAGAGGCTGTAAGTAAAGCCAAGACAATAATAGCAACCCCTAAAAAGATATATACCTTATTTAAACGATATAACTCATCGTTATAAGTATTTTTATCCATGTCTTGAAGTTTCGTCACAGACGTTGCATCCATCATGAGCTTACAGATCCTTATCCCATTATTCTCATATAACCTTTTGTGACAGAAATTGACAATAGTAATACTCCATTTAAAATAGAGCAAATATAGTCAATGGAAAAGAACTTCTCCATTTTACAAAATCTTTAAAATAAACCGCGTTCGACAATACTTTACAAAGGAAATGAGATGCGATTAACAAAACAGACAAATTATGCTCTTCGAATGCTCATGTATTGTGCAGATAATCAGGGAACTCTCAGTCGTGTTCCAGAAATTGCTAAAACATATGCTGTTTCAGAACTTTTTTTATTCAAAATCCTTCAGCCGCTTGTTCAAGCAGGTTTTATACAAACAGTGCGCGGACGCAATGGTGGTGTTAAATTGGCTAAACCCGCAGCAGAAATTTCAGTTGCTGATGTTGTGAAAGTTACAGAAGATAACTTTTCCCTCGCAGAATGTTTCGATACTGCAGAACCGACTTGCCCATTGATTGATTTTTGTGGTTTAAATACCGCACTTCAAAAAGCATTAAATGCTTTTTTTGAGGTGTTATCCGTGATATCTCTTGCTGATTTACAACGATCGTCTTTTCAAAATCATTTTAAAATTAACGATAAAAGAGTAAACTAAGATTATTAAGACAAGGAGATTTTAATATTTCTATTGCAGCAATAATATTAGCCGCTGGACGTGGTGAAAGAGTAGGATCTCCCCATAAAATTCCCAAACAATATCGGCTTCTAGGACAAAAGCCGGTTATTTATCATACTGTTCATTGTTTTTTGCAGCATCCAGCTATCACAACGATTATTCTTGTTATTCATCCAGAAGATCGTCAAATCTGTGAACAGGCACTCGCCGAATTTAAAGAGCGCCTTATTATCGTTGAAGGAGGCAATACACGTCAAATCTCTACTTTACATGGACTTCAGGCTCTTAAAAATCTCAATCCCCAATATGTTCATATTCATGATGGCGCACGCCCCTTTATCGAAAACAAGCTCCTTGATAACATTCATAACACGATCACGCCTGAAAAAGGCGTTCTTCCCGTTCTCCCCGTCTCTGATACGCTTAAACATGTCAATCATCAGCATGTTTTAGAAACAATCCCCCGTACCCATCTTTATCGTGCACAAACGCCACAGTGTTTTCCTTTTGATCATATTTTAGCAGCCCATAAACAAGCAAAAAAACTTGGTAAAGAAGACTTTACTGATGATTGTGCAATTGCCGAATGGTTTGGGATTCCTATGCTTACTGTTCCAGGTAATCCTCATAATATAAAAATTACATGGCAAGAAGACTTTGATAGCGCCCTTTTCCACCTCCAGAAAAAAATGCAAATGTTTCCTGATATCCGTACTGGGAATGGTTATGATGTTCATTCTTTTGAAGAAGGAGATTTTCTTATATTATGTGGTATAAAAATCCCTTTTCATAAAAAATTAAATGGACACTCCGATGCGGATGTTGCTCTTCATGCATTAACAGATGCCCTTCTTGCAACCCAAGGTGCAGGAGATATTGGTACACATTTTCCTCCCTCTGATCCTCAATGGAAAAATGTATCATCAGAAATTTTTCTACGCCATGCTCTTGATATTATTATACAAGCGGGGGGGCGTATCGCGAATGTGGATATCACAATTATCGCTGAAAACCCTAAAATTGGCCCCTATCGTCACGCTATGACAGAAAACCTTATGACAATACTTGCAATAACACCTGATCGTATCTCTATCAAAGCAACAACAAATGAAAAACTCGGATTTATTGGTCGTAGCGAGGGCATTGCGGCTTTGGCAACAGCGAGTGTTCTTTATCCAGGAGAAATTCCCAAATGACATGTTTTTGTGAAAAACAAGCGCGTGAAGTTCTTAATACCTGTCGCCAAAAAGGTTTGCTGTTAACAACTGTCGAGTCTTGTACAGGAGGACTCATTGCTGCAAACCTCACGAATATTGCAGGATCATCCGATGTGCTCGATTGTGGATTTGTTGTTTATTCAAATGAATCCAAAACGCGCCTTGTTGGTGTATGCGCTAAACTTATAAAAACCTACGGTGCCGTTTCAAAAGAAGTTGCTCTTGCAATGGCCGAGGGTGGATTAAAACATTCACAAGCTGACATTGCAGTTTCTGTAACAGGAATTGCTGGTCCAGGAGGTGCAAGTCTGAACAAACCTATCGGACTTGTGCATTTTGCGGTCGCTTACAAAAATCACTCCCCCCTGCACCAAGAAATGCATTTTGGTGATCTTGATCGAAAAGCTATCCGTCATGCAACTGTTGAGAATGCTTTTCAAATGATTCTGGAACTACTTCACTGAATTACCATACCAATTTCAAAACTTTCTCTTCCACATTGGAGTCATAATAACTTATTATATTACAACTTGGAAATAAAAGCCCCGAATATCATAAAGTTATCGCCGATCCTTTTTTATGTTGAGTTAATCAAATTTATTCACTTGCAGACCACAAATGAAAAAAACTGTGTGAAATACTTATAACATGCCAGTAAGTGGTTTTATTGTTCCAATATAAAAACAGACCTAGAACGAGAGAAACCTACGGTATTAAGAGTTTCAGTTCAATATGAATAACACTATATTATCATTATAAAAAAATATATTATCTAATAATATTGTGATGTTCTGTTTAAAAGATATGCCCCTAAAAAAGAAAGAAACAAAAGTATGAAGCTATGAATCGTCTTCACTATTTAAAATGATATTTCTTGATATGCTTTCGAAAGCTAAAAACCTTCAATTAAAAGACATAAAGACAGAAATTTATTTTTATCTCTATACCTTTATAACAAGGTGTATTGTTAAAAAATAATGCAATAGATTATGTTACCGAAGAGCCATAAATCTGATGAGCACGTTTTTCAAAAGCATCGGTAAATTTACGAAACGCAATATCAAACATTGAGCCCATCACGTGTCCGAGTATTTTACTTTTAAATTCATAATCAATAAAAAATTCCACATTACAGGCATCGGTATTTTCAATATCATGAAAGGCCCAACGATTTTCAAGATATTTAAATGGCCCATCAATATAGTTAACCTCTATCAAACCTTTTTTCGGCTGAAGAAAAACTTGTGTTGTAAAAGTTTCCCGAATAACCTTATAGCCAACAGTCATATCGGCAAGAAGCAATGTTTTTTCTTCACATTCCTTGCGAGAGCGTATTATTAAGGCCTCACACATAGGTAAAAATTCAGGATAACGCTCGATATCTGATACAAGATCAAACATCTCACGAGCACTATGAGCAACTTGCCGATGTGTTGAAAAAGTTGGCATCATTATCTCTGTAAAGCAAATTTTTCATCACGCGCTTTTTGCAAAATGGCAAAATCATCTCCTGCATGATGAGATGAACGAGTCAAAGGATTAGAAGCCATATGTAAAAATCCTTTTGCTTTACCAATTTTAGCAAAAGATTCAAACTCTTCAGGAGGTACAAAACGAATAACTGGATGATGTTTTCGCGTAGGTTGCAAATATTGTCCAATGGTCATAAAATCCACATCTGCAGCACGTAAATCATCCATCAATTGCAGAATTTCATTTCTCTCTTCTCCAAGGCCAACCATAATTCCCGATTTTGTAAAAATTGTTGGATCAAGCTCTTTAACACGTTGTAACAAACGAATTGAATGAAAATAACGTGCTCCTGGACGAACCTTCAAATATTTAGAAGGAACTGTTTCTAAATTATGGTTAAAAACGTCAGGCTTAGCAGCAACAACAATTTCTAAAGCACCATCCTTATGACGAAAATCAGGGGTAAGAACTTCAATTGTCGTTTTAGGTGCTTCTCGACGAATCGCATAAATAACTTTTGCAAAATGCTCAGCGCCCCCATCAGCAAGATCATCGCGATCAACCGATGTGATGACGACATGCTTTAATTCCATCCGAGCAACAGCATCAGCTACACGTTCTGGCTCATTATCATCAACGGCAAGCGGAATACCTGTTGCAACGTTACAAAAAGCACACGCACGTGTACATATCTCACCTAAAATCATAAAGCTGGCATGCCGCTGGCTCCAACATTCGCCAATATTAGGACAACCTGCTTCTTCACAGACAGTTACTAACTTATGGGTGCGAACAATGCTATGCGTTTCCTTATAGATCGGTGATGTTGGTGCTTTTACACGAATCCAATCTGGCTTTTTCTGAACGCTTGTATCTGGACGATGGGCCTTTTCAGGATGACGCAAACGTCTATTCGTAACTCTATCAACAACCGTAACCATTTAAGCCTTTGCCTTATAAATACGAAGGATTCATGAAAAATATAAGATTTTTCACACAAAGCTAATCATCAAGCATTTAAAACTTGATCATAAGCATCCAATACACTTTCTTTCATCATTTCCGATAAGGTCGGATGTGGAAAGACAGTATGCATTAATTCTTCTTCTGTAGTTTCAAGATTCATGGCAATAACAAACCCCTGAATCAATTCTGTTACCTCAGCCCCTACCATATGAGCTCCAAGAAGCTGTCCTGTCTTTTTATCAAAAATTGTTTTGACTAATCCCTGATCTTCACCCAAAGCAATCGCTTTGCCATTGGCTGAAAAGGAATAACGACCAATACGTATATCATAACCTGCTTCTTTTGCTGCCGCTTCTGAAAACCCTACAGAAGCAACTTGCGGTGTGCAATAAGTACATCCTGGAATTTTTTTCTTATCAAGCGGATGAACATTTTTTAAACCAGCAAGACGTTCAATACATATCACGCCTTCTTCTTCTGCTTTATGCGCTAACATAGGAGGGCCTGCCACATCACCGATAGCATAAATACCCGCAACTCCTGTCCAACTCCATTCATCAGTTACAATGCACCCACGATCGGTTTTTATACCCAACGCCTCTAACCCAAGATTCTCAATATTACCTTGCACCCCAACAGCAGAAATTAATCGGTCAACAGTCATGGTCTGTGTTTTGCCTTGAACATCAATATGTACAGTCACAGAATTGAGAGCTTTTTCAACTTTTGTTACTTTTGCTTGGCAAAGAATGCGTAAACCTTTTTTCTCTAACTGTTTACGAGCAAATGTTGAAATTTCAATATCTTCAGCCGGCATGATATGAGGCATCATTTCAACAACAGTGACCTCAGCGCCCATATCCCGATAAAAGGAAGCAAATTCAATGCCAATAGCTCCAGATCCTATAACCAAAAGCGATTTTGGCATTGCTGGTGGTATCATCGCTTCAAAATAAGTCCAAATGAGCTTTCCATCTGGTTCAATATTAGGAAGAACACGAGGGCGTGCTCCTGTTGCAATAATGATGTGCTTTGCTTGATAAGTCCCCGCCCCTAATGTTCCTTTAGGGACTGGATTTTGCGGTTGCATAATTGGCTTGGACGATGACGAAACCATAATTTCCGCAGGCTGGCTTCCTTTCGCTTCCTTCGTAAGCTTTGCTTCACCCCAGATAATATCAATTTTGTTTTTTTTCATTAAAAAACCAACCCCCGCATTTAAACGTGCTGAAACGCCGCGTGAACGTGCCACAACGTCTTTGATGTTTGCTTCAATTGAACCATTAATTTTTAGTCCATAATCTTTCGCATGTTCGGCAAAATGTTTCATTTCCGCGGAACGTAAAAGGGCTTTTGTTGGAATACATCCCCAATTTAAACAAATCCCCCCTAAATGTTCACGCTCAACAATTGCTGTCTTAAAGCCACATTGTGCTGCACGAATTGCGGTTACATATCCGCCTGGACCTGACCCAATCACAATTACATCATAAAGACTTGCCACAGTAATTCCTCCATGGATATATATAAAATGGCTATGTACTTTTTAAACTTAAGACTAAAAAACAACATGACAGAATTATCTTATGTCTTTTACTCTCAGTATCATATAAATATTTTATCCAAACTAGAAACAGCAATAATATCCTAGAAACGGCCATAATATTGCTCTTCAGACTTTTTAAATTTGTTTTTACTCTCTTAACACACTCTCTGACAATTTGCGTGAAGAACTTTTGTTCAAACCAACATTGCTAGTGGGTTTTCAATTATCTTCTTAAAAGTTCGTGCGAGCTCTGCTGCTAAAGCTCCATCAACAGCGCGATGATCAGCAGAAAGAGTAACCGACATAACTGTCGCGACAGCTAATGCACCATTTTTAACAACAGCGCGTTGTTCTCCTGCACCAATGGCAAAAATCGTCGCATGCGGTGGATTAAGGATAGCAGAAAAACTTTTTACACCATACATCCCCATATTGGATACAGCTGTTGTCCCGCCTTGATATTCTTCCATTTTTAACTTGTGCTCACGCGCCCGCTTTGCAAAATCTTTCATTTCTTTTGAAATAAGCGATAACGGCTTTTCCTCTGCATGGCGAATGATCGGCGTAATTAATCCATTGGGAATAGAAACTGCAACCCCAACATCACAATGTTTATGATGAAGCATTCCACCTTCAAGCCAAGAGACATTCGCATCAGGAACCGCTTTCAAAGAAAGAGCGACAGCTTTGATCACCATATCATTAACTGAAAGCTTATAAGTAGGCTTAGCTTCTTCCTGCGTCTTAATCATTGGTGCAGCAGCATTCAATTGTGTACGCAGCGCTAATAACGCATCAAGTTCACAATCCACCGTTATATAGAAATGTGGAACTCTTTGTTTTGATTCCACCAAACGTGTAGCAATCGTTTTACGCATATTATTATGGGGAGTGAAGATATATTCGTCCTCTTTAAAGAGCTTCAATATCTGTTTATCAGAAGCACCTGCTGCGACCGCCTCTCCCATCTGTGACGCATAAGAAGCTTGAGAAAGACCACCGCTCATAGCTTTTTCTACATCGCGCTTGATAATACGCCCATGCGGACCACTTCCAGAAATAAGAGATAAATCAAGACCAGCCTGCGAGGCTAATCGCCGTGCTAAAGGAGAAGCAAAAAGACGATTTCCTTCTTTATCTTGCTGTATGAATTGCTGCACTGATGATTCATGAGACATTTTTACATCCTTTGAGTCCGCCGGCTTTAGAGAATCTGTTTGTTTTACGCTCTCTTTACCCTCTGGTTCTTGTCTTGCGACAGAAGGCGTGTCTTCTACAACTTTTGCAGCTTCAGCTAAATCTTCACCTTCTTCTGCTAAAACCACAATCAAAGCATTCACTTTAACGCCTTGTGTTCCAGCAGGAACAACAATTTTAGCAACTGTACCTTCATCAACGGCCTCGACTTCCATCGTCGCTTTATCCGTCTCAATTTCCGCAATAACATCCCCAGAAGAAACCTTATCGCCCTCCTTAATATTCCATTTTGTTAAATTTCCCTCTTCCATCGTAGGGGAAAGCGCTGGCATTGTAATTTTAATGGGCATTATGCTTTCCTCCGTTATGCTCTGTACGTCACAGCTTTAACAGCCTCAATAATTTCAGCCGTATCAGGCAAAGCCAACTTTTCAAGATTCGCTGCATAAGGCATCGGAACATCTTTGCCAGAAATCGTCGCAATTGGTGCATCAAGATAGTCAAAAGCTTGCTGCATAACACGCGTTGCTATTTCAGTTCCCACAGATGATTGAGGGAACCCCTCTTCAATCGTTACCAAACGACCTGTTTTTTTAACGGAAGAAAGAATTGTTGGAAGATCCATAGGACGAATAGTTCGTAAATCAATTAATTCAACGTCAATACCAAGCTTTTCAATTTCTGGTAATGCTTGAACAGCGTAATGCATTCCAATCCCGTATGCAACAATCGTCACATCTTGCCCAGACTTATGGATACGCGCTTTACCAATAGGCAAAACAAAATCATCAAGTTGAGGAACCTCAAATTGATGCCCGTATAAAATCTCATTTTCAAGGAAAATAATAGGATTATCATCACGAATAGCTGCTTTTAGTAAACCTTTTGCATCTGCTGCACTATAAGGCATAACAACTTTCAACCCTGGGATATGACTATACCATGCAGCATAGCATTGAGAATGTTGAGCACCAACACGAGCAGCAGCACCATTGGGACCGCGGAAAACCATAGGAACGCTCATTTGTCCACCAGACATATAACGTGTTTTTGCTGCTGAGTTAATAATTTGATCCATTGCCTGCATGGCAAAATTAAATGTCATAAACTCGACAATGGGGCGTAGTCCTCCAAAAGCAGCACCAACAGCCAGCCCAGCAAAGCCGTGTTCTGTAATTGGGGTATCAATAACTCGGCGCTCCCCGAATTCTTCCAACAAACCTTGGCTAACTTTATAGGCTCCTTGATATTGCGCGACTTCTTCCCCCATGAGAAAAACCTTTTCATCACGGCGCATTTCTTCAGCCAAAGCTTGATTAAGTGCTTCACGAACTGTCATTGTCACCATTGGTGTTCCCGCTGGAATATCAAAATCAGGAGGTGGCGCAAAAGTTGGAGACTGTGGAACTGAGGAAGGAAGAGAAGGAGAAGATGCTTCAGATTTTTGTGTTGTATTTGTAGGTTGAGAAATATCCTCAGCACGCTCACCTTCTTCTAATAAAACCGCAATAACACTATTAACCTTTACGCCTTCAGAACCTTCAGGCACAAAAATTTTACCAAGAGTGCCTTCATCAACAGCCTCTACTTCCATTGTTGCCTTATCCGTTTCAATTTCAGCAATAACATCGCCAGAGCTAACCTTATCACCTTCTTTTTTAAGCCACTTAGATAGTTTACCTTCTTCCATGGTTGGTGAAAGCGCCGGCATCAAAATATCAATAGACATACTTGCTTCCCTCGCATCAAACTAAAATATCAGTGTAGAGCTCAGAAGCATCTGGCTCTTGATCACTTTGTGCAAAATCTACCGCATCAGCAACAATTGCACGAATCTCTTTCTCAATAGACTTCAAGTCGTCTTCACTCGCCCAATTTTGTTTAAGAATCCGACTTTTTACTTGATCAATCGGATCGTGTTCCTCTTTTATTTTTTGGACTTCTTCTTTAGAGCGATATTTTGCTGGATCAGACATGGAATGACCACGATAACGATAGGTTTGCATATCAAGAATGATCGGCCCTTTACCTGAACGAGCCCAAGAAATTGCTTCATCAGCAGCCCCTTTTACGGAGCGAACATCCATACCATCAACAACAATACCTGGAATCTCAAAAGAAAGACCACGACGGGAAAAATCAGTTTCTGCAGACGCCCGTGAAACGGATGTTCCCATAGCATACTGATTGTTTTCAATAATATAAACAACGGGTAGCTTCCAAAGTGAAGCCATATTAAAACTTTCGTAAACCTGCCCCTGATTGGCAGCACCATCACCAAAATAAACCAATGTCACATTATCTTTACCAAGATATTGATTCGAAAATGCCAAACCTGAACCTATGGGAACTTGCGCACCAACAATACCATGTCCACCATAAAAGTTCTTTTCTTTAGAGAACATATGCATCGAGCCCCCTTTCCCTTTGGAAAAGCCCCCTTGACGTCCTGTTAATTCTGCCATAACACCACGCGGGCTCATCCCAACAGCTAGCATATGGCCATGATCACGATAAGACGTAATAACCTGATCACCTTCTTTAGCTGCCTTTAAAGTGCCTATAACAACAGCTTCCTGCCCAATATAAAGATGACAAAATCCCCCAATAAGCCCCATCCCATAAAGTTGTCCTGCTTTTTCTTCAAAACGGCGAATTAAGAGCATTTCACGATAAACATCAATTTCTTCCTCTTTTGTAAAATCTACTATTGATGCTTTCTTTGTGGTGCTTGATAATGCAGTGTGCGCTACCGACGCAGAATTTTTTTTAAGTCTTTCTGCCATATTAAACTCCCTTTTATGATTATTTAGGAATACCCTTTACGAACAAAAGTTACAAGCCTTATCAATCAGCTTAAACAATATCATTGCTGATTGTCGTTCAAATTAAGCGACCTTTCATTCATTTTTTCTATCATTTACAAGGCGTTAAGATTGTTAATTCATTTGGCTTAGAAACGTTTAAATTCTTTCGAATATACTCATCCAACATATCCTTTTCGATATGTCCATTGCGTAAAAGAGAAATGCGTTTTTCAATAAATTCCCGCTCAGCTTCTATTTTATGAAGCTCCTTTTCCAATTCGCTAATCTGTTGATTAACTTCACTGCGTGAATACAATCCATACTCACCATGATAAATATGGTAACTGAAATAGCTTAAAACACCTACCGTCATAAGAGGTAGTACAAAACGCACTTTGATTGATCGACGTTTTTGCTTTGTCCACATAAAATAGCACAGTCTCTACAGCATAAGTTTTTTAAATATTCTGCCTAACTATGCACGATTTTAATTAACGCCTCATTACTCAATCTACAGGACAAACAATTTGTTATCACCAGTTTACCCCCCTTAAGATACTCAAAGTAAGCTGAATGTCTCACTTTTTATCTTATAAACCGGATATTCACTAACTTGTGATCTTACACCCATCTTTGTCCTTAAAATTTCCTGTTAAAATGACTATAAAATCAATCAATACCCAAGGTAATAATTATAAAAATAATCCCTATACCCCCTAACTCCATAGTAAATGGTATAGTTATTATACTTATAAGAAGCATTACAATGCCAGTTCCAACTTTACCAACCATAAAACGATGAATCCCTAGTCCCCCTAAAAAAAATAAATGACCGCTAACGTCACTTTTGATTGTTGTGACTGACTTTCAGTCAAAATAGGGAAAATAGATTTAATAGTATCCCCTTTACACACAGAATCAACGACATCACCAACCTTTAGAGTTTTTTTCCCTAACCAATCCCAATTCGCAAATTGATAGCGCTTACCATTAGCCCCTGAAATGAAATAATCTCCTTGATTTTGAACAATAATCTTACCTTTCATCTTCATCATCTAGAAAATTATTATTCATAAAGAAACTTTTTTCTAATATGATAATATGTTGGATAAATCTCACTACATGAATACGATCTGTACTCACCGTGATATATGACAATTTAAAAAGCTTAAAATTCCTGCAAATATAAGTAGCAATATAAAGCACGCTGTTCGATTTGTACTTTTGTTTTTATATAAAATATTACTTTATTTTTCAATAGTTTTATTTATATACTTCTAATATTTTCCTTTAAAAACATATATTTAAAGTAATTTAATACTATGGATCTGATATATCGACAATATTAAAAGTAAAGAGAGTTCCTTGCTCTTTAATATTTTATATTATTCTAAAATTTTACCAATTTATAATTTTATCGCCATTGTCATCCCTAAAATATCCCGATAAAATAACTATGAAATCAATAAATGCCCAAGGTATAGTAACTAATAATCCTATACCTGTTATTGTTATAAGAAGCATTGCAATACCGGTCCCAACTTTACCAGCCATAAAACGATGAATTCCTAATGAACCAAAAAACCAACAAACAAGTGCTATCGCCAACCTTGATTTGTCTGACTGAGATTTACTCAATAAAGGGAGAACAGATCTTACGGTATTATCTTCATATACAAAATCAACGATATCTCCTATATTAGGCACTTTTTTTCCTAACCAATCGCAGCTCGAAAATTGATAACGTTTACCATCATCTCCCGAAACAAGATAAACCTCTTGGTCCTGACCAATAATTGTACCTTTCATCCTTGCTCACCTACAAAGCTATTCCTTATATATCATCCATAAAGAGGTTATTTCTAATTCCATGACATGTTGACGACCTTCACGGCGTAAACAACATTCGTAGCAACCGTGATAAATGTGAAATTAAAATAGTTTTGAGGCCCCCAATAATCAATGTTTTCTGCTTCTATAAGCAGCAAGGCAAAATACACCTTCGTTGATTTACGTCGTTGTTTTACCTATATAAAATAGCACGGTCTTTTTCAATACTGTTACTTAACTGTGCATATTTTTCTTAATATCCCACATTAGAGACATATAGTGCAATAACTGGACATTATTAACTTAATATATTGATAACAATAATAAAATAAATTTCCTGCTCGTTATATTATTATAAAATTATCACAAATCTGTAATCTTATTTCCATTTTTATCCGTAAATCTTCCAGCAACAATAAGTATAAAATCAACAATTGCCCAAATACCGGAAATCATCAATCCAAAAAATGATAAAGATAGAATAAGCATTAAAGCACCCGTCCGAACTCTCCCTACCATAAAGCGATGAACACCAAAGATACCAGCAAACCAACAAAGAAGTGCAAACATGACTTTTGAGTTCTCTGCATTTGGTTTTAATAATGGAAAAACAGAACTGACAACACCCCCTTCACAGACAAAATCAACGGTATCTCCAACCCTTGGTGGTTTCTTTCCCAACCAATCCCAAGTCGCAAACTGATAACGCTTACCATCATCTCCCGAAACGAGATACGTTCCTTGATCTTGACTAATAATTATACCTCTCATCTTAATCCCTATAAATTTAAATGCCTATAAAATTATTGTGATATGCCTTTAATAAAAAATCTTAATTTCATAATCTAAATGATATTATACTCTCATATTTTATGCTCACAATAATCAACGATATATATCACCAGCATAACATGCTTGGGCTCCTAGCATTTCCTCAATACGAATAAGTTGATTGTACTTTGCTAATCTATCCGAACGTGCAAGAGAACCTGTTTTAATTTGTCCGCAATTTGTTGCAACCGCAAGATCTGCAATAAAAGAATCCTCTGTTTCACCTGAACGATGAGATATAATGGCACGATAACCTGCTTTATGTGCGACTTCTACAGCATCAAGAGTTTCACTCAATGTCCCAATTTGATTAACTTTTATGAGAATAGAATTGCCTACCCCCATTTTGATACCCTCACGCAAACGTTCTGAATTTGTTACAAATAAATCATCGCCAACAAGCTGACATTTTTTTCCAATTGTGTCAGTAAGGAGCTTCCAACCTTCCCAATCATCCTCTGCCATTCCATCTTCAATGGTAATAATAGGATAACTTTTCACAAGATGTGCCAAATAATCTACCTGTTCTTGGATATCACGGCATTTGCCCTCACCTTTATAAAAATATGAGCCATTTTTATAAAATTCAGTGGAAGCACAGTCTAAACCAAGTGCAATCTCTTCACCGAGTTTGTAACCACATGAGATAATAGATTCCATAATAAAATCAATTGCTTGATCTGCACTTTTAAATTGAGGTGCAAAACCACCTTCATCACCAACATTGGTATTATGCCCCGCATCTTTTAAACGCTTTTTCAACGCATGAAAAACCTCAGCACCATAACGGATGGCTTCTCTTACGGTAGGGGCTCCTACAGGAATAATCATAAACTCTTGAAAATCAATCAAATTATCAGCATGAACGCCCCCATTAATAATGTTCATCATGGGGGTGGGAAGGATATGCGCTTGCGTCCCACCAATATAACGATACAAAGGTAGATTTAATGAGTCCGCGGCTGCCTTTGCAACAGCCAAAGAAACACCAAGAAGTGCATTAGCACCAAGACGAGATTTATTTGGCGTTCCATCCAAAGCAATCATTGCTTGATCAATAGCAATTTGATCTCTTGCATCCCGCCCACCAAGTTCTTCAAGGATTTCACCATTAACTGCTGCAACTGCTTTTTCAACACCCTTCCCTTGATAGCGCAAACCACCATCACGAAGCTCAACAGCCTCATGTGCCCCCGTTGAAGCCCCTGAGGGAACCAGAGCGCGACCAAAAGCTCCATTTTCCAAATGAACATCAACTTCTACCGTTGGATTACCACGGCTATCAAGAACCTCACGCCCAATGATATCGACAATTATAGTCATCTATATTTCCCTATTTAACAAAAGTCGCGTCTATTTCTAATGCCCTATTAATAAAACATTTTTTCTTCTTAATTTAGCTTTTTTGACAGATAATCAAATTCCATTAAAGTCTCAAGCAATCTTTGTAAATCATCAATTTTAATCATATTGGGACCATCAGAAGGCGCATGATCTGGATCTTGATGCGTTTCTAAGAAAACACCTGCAACCCCAACAGAAACAGCCGCACGCGCTAAAACTTCAACAAACTGACGCTGTCCACCAGATGAAGCCCCCTGCCCTCCAGGTTCTTGAACAGAATGTGTTGCATCGAAAATAACAGGAGCCCCAAATGAACGTAAGACAGGCAACGAACGCATATCCGAAATAAGTCGGTTATAACCAAATGACGTACCGCGCTCACAAAGCATCACATTGGGATTACCACTGTAAACAACCTTTTTTAAAACATTCTCCATATCCCACGGCGCCAAAAACTGACCTTTTTTAATATTAATAACACGTCCTGTTTTGGCAGCTGCAACCAAAAGATCTGTTTGACGACATAAAAAAGCTGGTATTTGTAAAACATCAACTGTAGAAGAAACAATCCTACATTGCTCTTCGGTATGCACATCAGTCAATATGGGACAATCAAACTCTTTTTTTAAATCAGAAAAAATGGCCATTGCTTTTTCAAGACCAATGCCACGTGCTGCACTCAAAGAGGTCCGGTTGGCTTTATCGTAACTTGATTTATAAACAAAACCAATACCAAGCTGATCGGTCATTGTTTTAATCCGACCAGCCATTTCAAAAGCATGATCACGACTTTCCATCTGACATGGACCTGCAATTAATGAAAAAGGCATTTCATTTGAAAAAATAACATTTCCAACTTTTATACGAGCATTTGGTTTCGTCATTTTATCCCTCAAAAAAAGTAACAAAACTTATGTATTAAACTAATCGACTTTGTTCTACAGCGGCCTCAATAAAAGAAGAAAAAAGCGGATGTGGATCAAAAGGACGTGATTTTAGTTCTGGATGATATTGAACAGCAATAAACCATGGATGATCTGCATATTCTATTGTTTCCGGCAAAATACCATCGGGAGACATGCCAGAAAAAATCAAACCACATTGTTCTAACTGATCTTTATAATCAATATTGACTTCATAACGATGGCGATGCCGTTCAACAATCTTTGTCATCCCATAAATTTTGGCAATATGGCTCTCTTCTTTTAATTCAGCAGCAAAAGCACCAAGGCGCATAGATCCACCAAGGTCACCATTTCTTGTCCGCTTTTCAAGAACATCGCCTTTGAGCCATTCCGTCATTAAACCGACAATTGGATTTTCTGTTTCACAAAACTCACTTGATGAAGCATTCTTAATCTTTGCAATATTGCGTGCAGCTTCTATACAAGCCAGTTGCATGCCAAAACAAATCCCTAAAAATGGAATTTTACGCTCTCGTGCAAATTGAATTGCTCGAATTTTCCCTTCAGCCCCTCGAGCCCCAAAAGCCCCAGGAACCAAAATTCCATGCGCTTTTTGTAAAGCTAAAACGGAATCTTCTTTTTCAAGAAGTTGCGAATCAATCCACTCAATATTAACTTTTACTTTATTCGCTAAACCACCATGCGCAATCGCTTCGATAAGAGATTTATAAGCATCCTTTAAGCCTGTATATTTTCCTACAATAGCAATCGTAACTTCTCCCTCAGGATGATGAATGCGATGCGTAATCTCTTCCCAACGATCCATCTGAGGTGGAGGTGCCGAATCGATTCCAAAAGCACAAAGTACTTCAGAATCTAATCCCTCTTTATGATAGGCCATGGGAACATCATAAATTGTTGGCATATCTAATGCTTGAATAACGGCATTGGAGCGAACATTGCAAAAAAGTGATAACTTACACCGCTCTGTTTCGGGGATAGACCGATCGGCACGCACAAGCAAAATATCAGGAGAAATACCAACTGATTGCAACTCTTTGACAGAATGTTGTGTTGGTTTGGTTTTTAATTCACCTGCCGAAGAAATATAAGGCATTAATGTAAGATGGACATAAACGACATTTTGTCGAGAAAGTTCATTACCAAGCTGACGAATCGCTTCTAGAAAGGGCATGGCTTCAATATCACCAACCGTTCCCCCTATTTCACACAAAACAAAATCAAATTCTTCATTTCCTGTCGTAATGAATCGCTTAATTTCATCTGTAACATGCGGAATAACTTGAACGGTTGCCCCCAAATAATCACCCCGCCGCTCTCGTTCTATGATATTGCGATAAATACGCCCTGTTGTAATATTATCTTGGCTATTTGCAGAGCGCCCTGTAAAACGCTCATAATGACCAAGATCAAGATCCGTTTCTGCACCATCATCGGTTACAAACACTTCACCATGTTGATAAGGCGACATCGTCCCTGGGTCAACATTTAAATAAGGATCAAGTTTGCGAAGACGTACACGATAACCACGCGCCTGTAATAACGCTGCTAACGCCGCTGCTGCGATGCCTTTTCCAAGGGAAGAAACCACACCACCAGTAATAAAAACATAACGTGCCATGGGCTTATGCTGATAAGCAATTTATAATGATTTTTCCAGTAAAAAATGCAAAAAGAAACAATTTTTCTTCTAAAATAAAAAAGGTGAAAAAATCACCTTTTCTAAAAAGTCCATATTTTTTTAAAAAAACTATTTTGTACTGTTATCTGGTACTGTCTTTTCAAGACCAGGTGGGACTTCACGAACAGGTGGGACCGGACTTTCCGCTTCAGGCATTGTAGACTGTTTTTGTTCTTGCTTTTGTTCCGGTGTGGAATCCGAAGTGCCTCCAAGCTGTTCAAGAATAGAGGGTGAAGACTTACCATTTGACGATGGGACTGATTCTGAACTTTGATTGGGGGAATTATGCTGTGAGTTAGCTGGTATACGTTTTAAAATGTCAGAACTAGAATTTGATATACTTCCCACCACACTAAGCCCAATGGACACAACAAAAAAACAACACGCTAAAATAGCCGTCAAACGTGTTAAAGGGTTCTGAGATCCACGGGTTTTCATCAAGCCTGAGCTATTATTACTCACGCCGAGCCCACCACCTTCTGAAGGTTGGATTAAGATAACCCCAACCAAAGTAATCACAATCAATAGATGAATAACAATAAGTACTGTTTGCATAAACCCTGCTCTTCAAATAACTCTTTCATGGTTATTTACACATAAATAACACACAATCCAAGAGGGAACTCAAATTTCTCTGCTATAATTTACGACAAACATCGCAAATAGTTAAAAAATCAATTGCTTTTAAGCTAGCTCCACCGATCAAAGCACCATTAACATGTGCAATGCTTAAAAGCTCAAAGGCATTGGATGGCTTTACGGATCCGCCATAAAGCAAACGCATCTTATTTCCTTCATCACCAAAACGAGCACGCATCTCATCACGAATGAAATGATGCACTTTTGCAATATCTTCTAAAGTCGCCGTATTGCCAGTGCCTATCGCCCAAATAGGTTCATAGGCGATAATGGTATTTTCTGCTGTTGCATCATCTGGTAAAGATCCTGCAAGCTGCTGCTCAAGAACATCCAATACTTTATTATTATTACGCTCCTCCAATGTTTCCCCAATACACACAAGAGCTACAAGACCTGCGCGCCACGCAGCTTGCACTTTGGCACGGACAATTGCATTATTTTCCTTATACACTGTACGACGTTCTGAATGCCCAAGAATAACATGACTTGCTCCGGCTTCTTTAAGCATAAAAGCTGAAATATCCCCCGTATAAGGACCATGATCATCAAAGTGACAATTTTGTCCTCCTAGAAGGAGATTGGCACCATCCAGTGTATCAGAAGCACGCGATAAAAGCGTCGCTGGAACGCAAATAAGTGCTTCAAATAGATGACGGAAATCAGAGCTTATACCTGTAGCAATAGCACGCAACTCTCCAAGCGATTCATTTGTTCCATTCATTTTCCAATTTCCAGCAAGAAAAGGTCGAATATTCGGAGACATATTTTTACCTCAAGAGTTCTTATAACACTTTAGTTTATCTGTAGTATCAAATTATAAAACGAAAGCAAGTCTTTAAAAGCTTGCATCTTTTGTCTCTTTATTGCAAATTCCATTACTGCTTTGGTAATAATTTATGTTAAAAATGGAATTGAACAATGCTTGACGTCATAAGAAGTGCTACAAATTCTTGGATTTCCAGAACTTTCCTTGCTATTTTACTCTTATGTTTCATTCTTTTATGGGGGATACCACAGCTACACACAAAAAGCGAAAGGGATCTCATTACTTCTGGAAAGTCCACAGTAACTATTGATGATTATCGTCTCGCACTTGCCGATCAAAGTTCACGTTTAGCACAGGCGGCCCATCTTGGACGCATGTTTACACCAAATGAAATGCAGCAATATCAAATTCCTGCTTTTGTGTTTAATCAATTACAACAAAATGCACTCTTTGATGAACAAGTTCGTAAAATGAAAATAAGTCTTTCAAAAGATACCATAGCTCATACAATTGGTTCTGATAATATGTTCCAAGTAAATGGCACTTTTGATAAAAATTTATTTCACAACTATCTTCAGTATTTACGGATCAGCGAAAGTGCTTTTCTTAATTATTATACCAAACAAGAAAAGCGTAATCAACTTATTACAGCTTTGCTTTCTGATATGAAAGCACCTGATCTCTTTTATAAAGCCCTTGCTCTTTATCAAGGAGAAATGCGGAGTGCTGATTATCTTGTGATTGACCTAAAAGAAAAGCAAACAATTGCTGATCCTGATCACGAAACACTACAAAAATGGTTTGAAACACATCAAAGTGAATTTCGTGCTCCAGAATACCGCACTGTCTCTTTACTCTCTATGGAACTTAATGATTTCGTAAAACCTCAAGATATCTCAACAGATGAAGCAAAAGCCTATTATACCCAAAATGCTTCCCGTTTTGTAACGCCTGAAAAACGTACATTTGAAGAACTGCGATTTTCCACACGTAAAGAAGCTGATAATGCAGCCAAAAAAATGGCCGATGGATTGAGTTTTGATGAGCTGGTAAAAGCTGAAAAAAAGACCCTTAATGACATAAAAAAAGGGCCTCTTGCAGAAAATGAACTTTCTAATCATCTCGCATCTGAAGTTTTTGAACTCCAACAGGGGGAAGTTAGCCCTGTCATCAATGACTTACAGGGGCCTGTTCTCATTCGCGTCATCCATATTGAGCCTGCAAGTTCTCTCCCCTTTGAAAAGGTAGAAGAAAATATTCGTCAAACGCTTGCCAAAAATCGTGCTAATGATGAGATTCGTAACAATTATGTTGCCATTGAAAATGCTCGTTTTGAGGGTGCTTCTCTTAAAGAACTTGCTGAGCAATACAACTTATCTTTGCGCACAATTACCCTTGATCAAACAGGAAAAACGCTTGAAGGTACCCTCCTCACGGATTTACCTGAAAAAGATATTCTACTGAATGCCATTTATAAAGCAAATGAAGGTGTTGATCTTGATCCTCTCTCTTTTCAACATGGTGGATATCTCTGGTATAAGGTCGATAAAATTATTCCTGCCCGCGATAAAACACTTGAAGAATCAAAGATAGATGCTCTTTCTCAATGGAAAAGTGAAGAAACTCAACGCCTTCTTGATGAAAAAGCCCAAAACGCTCTCAATCAGCTTAGGGAAGGAAAAAGTCTTGTTGCTCTTGCGCGTACACTTGGTGTTACAAAACACACAACACAAGCCCTCCGGCGTCAAGACTCATCTGAAACCCTTGGGGCTGAAGGGATTAAAGCACTATTTTCCGGTCCCAAAGATCATTATGGCATCATAAAAGGTCCAGTTGCAACAAACCGTATTATTTATCAAATAAAGACTGTAACGATGCCTAAAGATATCACGCCTCATACTCTTTCACCTGATATCCGTACCAATATAGATATGATGATAAGAGAAGATCTCAAGTTAGAAGTGCTACAAATTGCCAATAAGGAAAATCCTTTGGAAATTAATAGTACGAATTATAATCAGATCTTTAACGCTCTCCAATAAAGAGAGGGGGACATAAGTTAAAGAGCTTACTTGATAGGCTTTCTATCACTATTTCATCTGTCGTTGAAAAGGTAAGATAAATCTCTTGTTACTGATATCTTAAGATCGGCATTACAATTCATTTTCTTGCAAGTCGGTGCATTTATGGATTTGCAAGAAAATGAGGAATGAAATGTCGGAGCGTTTTTTTTCAACACAGTAAATAATATTATATATCCAAAGACTGTAAAGGTTCTCACCAATTCAGCGCTTAATATCATCCCCGATTATCATCCCCACTGTCATTCATTGACAACTCATCATATTGCTACTCTTAATATGCCTTCATAAGGAACCCATTGCTTCTTCCTTAAATGTTTTTTTGACACACCCAACTTATAACATGAAAAAACACTTTTAAAATTCATTCTAAACATGATTTAAAATGAGAAAATTTTCTTCTGTTCAAGGCTTTCATTCAATATGAATGAAAAACGAACTCTCATGATAAATTATTTTTTTCATAGATCATAACAACCATCAATTATGACTTCATCATTTTAATTTCTCAAAAGTGAACGTTTTTTATTGATTTATAGAATACCAAGATAACATCTCTCATAAGAAGGAATCATATTTCATTTGCAAATGAAATATGGTCAATATATTCAGAATACTTAAAAGCTTTTATCCTAGAAAACCAATGTAATTAAGCTTTATCTTATGTTTTTCTTTATTGGATAATACATTGATTTATAATCATAATACAGCATTATTCATATTGAATAAAAATTCTAAATACCTTAAACTTTTTTTATTTCAAATCTGTTCCATATTGCATCAATCAAAGCCTCTCTTCCGCGTATATAAATGGAATGAGCGTTTGAATAAACATTAAAGGGAGGAGATCGATCTTATAAAGAGTTTTAAGTGCCAAGGGCGGTCGTAACATTGGGAGCTGGACAATAATAAAAATGGTGTTGGCTTGCCTCTCATCCATCCAATACACCATATTTTAAAAGGTTATGAAATTTCTCATTCTTTTTTGTTCATAAAAATCAACACATCAATGTTTTTTATAACAAGGAAATGGTTTCTTATCACGAACATCCCCTTTTAACTTCAACATAAAAAAATTAGTCTAATTTTAATCTTTTACACTATCTTTGGCAGATTACTGCTTATTGCTGTCCTTGTTATCAACCAATAGCGATATATCAATGGTAAAGTTGCATTTTCTTGAAAAACTGCGGCCCCTAGCTGAAGAGCCTTTTGAAGAGAAGCCGGTATAATGGCCAAGGGAAGAAATGCGGGCTTAAGAGTTCTGGGTAAAGTACAAGAATATGCGTAAAGTTTGCTATAATGATCGCGTGATAATGCTACCATAGCTTCAACAATACGGCTCTTTTGTTGATCACTGAGACGATGAGAATCTAAATCCTCCCTGTTTACCCCTACAGCCTTCAAAATATCAGTAGGTAAATAATATTGATATCGTGATTGCATGAATGATAAAAGGCGCAATACACCGCTTAATCCCTGAGTAATCCCTCCATGTTCATAGGTATCTGTAAAATCTTGTGCAGCATCAGGATCTAATATCAGACAAGAAAGCTGTAAAATTACACTTGCTGTCTCTCCACAATAGTGCTCGAGATCATGAAGCGTTTCTATTGGATTGTGGTAAAGATCCAAAATTTGTGCATCACAATACCGTAAAAAATCTGCCTTAGGTAAATTAAAAAGATTTATTGCTGTCAATAAATCACTCAAAATCGGATTACTTCCACTCGTTTGCTCTTCACCATGCGCAATAGAATCATACCACCAGCGCAATCGCATTTCTCCAATGAGTGGATCATGAACACTTTCACGAATACGAGAAATCTCAGCATTAAATGCGTAAAGAGCCGCCAATGCTTGACGCTTTTTTTTAGGTGCAAATAAAACCGATATATAGCGATCACGATCTATATTACGTAAAATATCAAAACAATAAGGAAGAGAACCTACCATTCTATGAACCGATTAACGTCCCTTTTTTAGCCATTAAATTAATAATTCTCTTTTTATTCATATTTAAAAATAAAGCCCAGAAAGTAAGACATTTTCAATGTGTTTCTTAATGTATGATGAATTAAGACTTCTTTTCTAATCACTTTTCTTTTCAGAAAGAAAGTTTTTAAAAATGAAATAACTCATTTTTAGAACAAAATTTATCTTATCCAACTCATGTCGTAAAAACATCTAAAAACTAATCCTAACATGTATAGTAAAACTGAGATAGAGCAACAGACAACGCAAAACACTTTTGACTGAATAGATAACAAGGCACTTTTATAAAACATACACTGATCACAAAGACTTCATCAACTTATTAGCCTTATTCCCATCCTAAAGATAAAAGTCCCTCCCCGCACCTATTTATAAAAAATCCAATTGCCCTTTCTATAAAATCTTATTATTATTAATGCATTGATTTATAATTATAATTTATCACCTTGGATATTGAATTAAAATCCAGGATCTCATAGAATTTTCTCATTGCAAACTTATTGCATATTAAAATAATCAAAACTATTCTCTTAAACGCCACGAGCGGAGCGGATACGTAGATTTAAAAAAAGAATAAAAAATGCCTCTTATCAACCATCTCAAGCGCTAGAATCTTATCCCTTATGTGATTTACGAGGCACTCTCATCTTCCCTAGCTATGAATACTTTCTGCTGTATTAAAAATACACTTGATGTATCAAGTTATGTATATTTTATATTTCTTTATATTACCGCTTTAAACAGCGGTATTTTGCAGTGCAACGTAATAATTATATTCGTCTTTTATGCTAGACGAAAACATTTATTTTATTAAAAATACGTCATTCTACCGCAAATAATAACGCCGCAACAGCGCGATCTTCAGCCAATAAAACATTAAATGTACGCACCGCTGCTCCCGTACTCATTGTATCTGATGAAATATGCTTTTCCCCTAAAAGAACCCGTAACTCTTCAGGTAATCGTAATAATTCAATTCCAGTCCCTATTAATAAAACTTCAATCTCAGATGCTTCTTCTAAAACACGAAATAGATCACCTTGAGTAGGAATAGGACCTGCCATATCAATGCCATAAATTCCTGATGGGACACAAATAATAGAACCTCTATGAGACATATCAGCAAAACGAAATCCACCATTTCCGTAAGCATCAATAGGTGCACGGCTTGGAAAATGTGCTTCACGGATTTGAATTGCATTGGACATGAACAAGCACCCTTTATTTTTGAAAATCCTCTTGTCTTTTACTTCTTATCATAAAATTTAATGGTAATACAAAATTGATATATTAGCCATAATCCTAAAAGGATTGAGAGAGAAATTTTTGCTATAAAACCTTTATCGGATCGTACAACAAATATATGAAAAATCAGCTATAAACTGTGCGATTAAATGCTATATATTTATTCTACCCTGGAAAAATCTGCCTCAACCAAATTTATACAAAAATAAAAAGCTTCTTTTTGAAAGAGATAAGGATACCTTTTAAAAGACAGAAAAATTTGCCGTAATATTCCATAACATAAAGCAACTATTTTAATAGTCTACAGAAAACAAAAAAACCACTTGGGATTGTGACTATAAAAACTATTCCTCCTAATGAAATTGTCTTTATATTTTGAATTTTTTTATAAAAATGCTTTCAAAAATAGTATAAACTTCATTTATACTTTAAGATGCCTTATCCTTATTTTCCTTTGATATAGCTTTTTTCTCTTTAGAGATACTCACTTTTTCTTTCTCAGTCGTTTTAGACTTAGACTTTTGTGGTGTTTTTGTTTTAGTGTTGAGCTTTAATTTCTTTTCTGCAATCGGCTCACCTTTAACGCGCACATCAGCTAGTGTCGAGCGAATAACACGAATATTCATATTATCACCAATTTCGACCTCTAGTTCACCACTCTCATCGTGAACTTTCGTAACCTTGCCGATAATACCACCACCCGTTATAACCGTATCACCACGACGTACTGCATTAAGCATTTCCTGTCGCTTTTTCATTTGTGCACGCTGTGGACGAATGATAAAAAAATACATAATTGCAAAAATTAAAATGAGCGGGACAACGCTAACAAATGAAATTCCACTGGAAACATCGCCTGCACCTTGAGCATAAGCGTTCGTAATAAACATGTTTATCTCCTACTCGTTAAACTTCAGGTATTTCCCACTCTATTAAAATAAAATTCCCATTCAGAAAAACTTTTCTAAAGAATTTATTATAAAAAGTGATGACGAGATAATGTAATCTCAGCTTTATAAAAATGCAATAAATCCTTAAGCGACAGAATACAATAAGAAAAATATTTAAAAAACAGATTTATTTCTCTTGGATTATATATCCTACACTAGAATCCTTCTCACTCACTCAATAAATGATACAAAATAACTTTTCTAAGGAAAAAACTTTCATTTATAATGATAATTTATTATTTTTAGTATCAAATGATCAAGCTCAACACCTTAGCTCTCATTTCAAACCTTTTGAATTAATCAAAACAATTTTCTTGCACATCACAATTATAAAATGAACATGAAGATAAAAATTCTTGATGATAAAGAATCAAATATCTCTTTTTATGCTCCCTCTGAAATGCAAAAATAGTTAGAATATTGGGTGCTGACAAATCGTATGATGTTATCGTCTTATACCTTCACAAAGATGATGATATTCAATGAACGCAACCAACTGTTCTTCTAAATGAATAATTATCTGAGACCACATTACATGAGATATGGATAAACATCTTTCAATGATCGAGCATAATGATAAAAAAAATATCAATACGTTATCAAATATGAACTGCTTTGAAAAAAAGAGCAATACTACAGACTGATTATTCAACGCCTCAAGCATAGCTAGGTGTTTTTAGGCATCAAAGAAAATCAAGCAGAAAGGTCATGTTATTGCAGAATTAGCTCTAAAAATAAAAACTCTAGAAGGTTTAAAATATTTTTGGGGGTATCATTAAGTTAAGAAAATAACTTATTTTTTATGAAATATTTATCAACTATCAGATCAGTCTCATTTAAAATACTCAACCAATTAGTTTTCTAAATATTTAAGAGGATCAACCGGTAATGAATTCTTACGCATCTCAAAATAAACACGTGGCGTTTTAACATTTCCAGAAACACCAGACTTAGCAATCTCATCACCACGTCTTATTCTTTCTCCTTTATTAACAACAAGCTTACTATTGCATCCATAAATAGTGATAATATTATTTTCATGTCGAATCATAACAACATTACCCAGTTCTTTTAATCCATCTCCTGCATAAATAACCACACCATTTTCTGCCGCCTTTACCGATGAACCTTCAGGCACTGCAATGTCTATTCCTCGATTCATTATTGTTCCCTTTTTTTGACCAAACTGGCTTAGTAAACGCCCTCGTACTGGCCAACGCATCTTAGAAATCCCTGTAGCTTGCGGTGTCATAATATTATCTGTACGCGTAACAGTACTTGATGAACCAGACTCATGCTTCAATTGCATCATCTGTGTAGAAGGTGGCGTTGTTATAGGAGCTTTATATATAGGCGTCGTCTTCTTATGCTTTATAGAAGACGTCACTTGAGATTGGAGGGAAGATTCTGCTGTTGACGTTGCCCAATCGTTATTATTGTGCGCTTTTGAAGTTGCTAATGTACGTTTGCTTGGAACGACAAGGACCTGACCGATATAAATGGAATTGCTGTTTATACCGTTTGCTAACTTTAATGCCTCAACACTAACCCCTGTTTGTCTTGCAATACTAAGCAGTGTGTCTCCACTCTGGACAATATAAGAGTTTTGCCGAAAAATAGGAGAATTATCCATTTGTGAACGAGAAAGCGTTCCAAGATTACGTGGAGGAGCTCCCATAACGCGACCATCCGAAAAAACTCTCCTATCTTGCTGTGAAGAATTATAGGGAGAATTGTCATCAATCCACGAATCATCGCTTGAGTCTACAGGTGGCAATTCAGTGCTTTGTATCATCCCTTCGCCATACGATAGCATTCGCGGATCCGTAGACATAGAGTTCGCTATATTTGATTGAGATGATACCGTATGATGAGAAAAAATATTGGAAAAACGTTGTGTACCAGAACTACAACCAGCAACAATAATGACCACCGCTAAAAAAGTTATTCTCTGAAAATTATGCCGGAAAATATTATCCAAAGCTTTTAAACACATCGTTTCGCTCACTCATCAATACTCAACTTACTCCATTAAAGCTTTTTTAAATTACCGAAGAGTTAAAATGAGATGTTTTATTCATAAATATCTTTACTGAAGATCAAAATGAATTTAATGGCAAAATAAAAAGAGTGAAATAATTTGTACTCTTTCTTAAATTTTAAAAACTAAAGTATTTCTGCAATACCTTTAATAAAAGGTTGATAACGCACTTGAAACAGCTCTAAATACTCAAATCGACTACCAATTTTTGTATAGCGCGTCACCGTTTGTACTCCTTCATCAGGTCCTATCGCCTGAATGAGAATTCCATTTTCAGCTAAAAGTTCTAAAAATTCCTTGGGTTCATCAGAACGTGATGGCCAAATAAGAATGCGATCAAATGATCCCAAACCTGCCACACTATGACTTCCATCAGTCTGTCGTATAATAATATTCTCAATGCCCAAAGTTTGAAACTTTTGGCGTGCCAAATCAACAAGCGTTTTGTAACGATCAATCGTTGTCACACGATCACTTAAGCATGCCATAAGAGCAGTGCAAAAACCAGAGCCTGTACCGATTTCCAAAACACGATGTTTTTTTTTCAATGATAGTGCAGAAAGAATTAACAGTTGTTCTTCCAAACGTTCCATATATTCACCACACTCAAGGGGAATAACTTTATTATCATAAGCACTATTAAACCAAGGGGCAGAAACAAATTTTTGACGTGGTATTTTTTCTAACACTGAAAAAAATTGCACGTCATCAATGCCTTTGCGACGCATTTTCAGTACAAGAGCAGCCAACTCCTCACGAAACTGTAAAATACCCTTTTGCCCCATAGTATCATTCACTCTATTAATGGAAGTGCACTTTGTATCGTCTCTACAAATCGCTTATTTTAAAATGGCAAAACCTTGCGTTTTTGCATACCATGACCTCTTTGCAATAAAAGCATATTATCTCTCCTTTCGCAAAATTAAGCAGCAATACAACGTATCCCCCCCATATAGGGTTGTAAAACATCTGGAACAATAATTGACCCATCGGCCTGTTGATAATTTTCAAGCACAGCAATAAGACAACGACCAACAGCTGTACCAGAACCATTAAGACTATGAACAAAATGCAATTTTTTATCGCCTTCTTGACGATAGCGCGCATTCATACGACGACCTTGAAAGTCTCCACAAACGGAACAGCTAGAAATTTCACGATAACATGCTTGACCAGGAAGCCAAACCTCGATGTCATAGGTTTTACGTGCTGCAAACCCCATATCCCCCGTAGAAAGAACCACCGTACGAAAAGGCAAACCAAGCCGTTTTAAGATATCTTCTGCACATTCCGTCATACGTTCCAATTCAGTAAGAGATTGTTCTTCACTGGTAATTGAAACCATTTCTACCTTCCAAAATTGGTGTTGACGCAACATACCGCGCGTATCACGACCGGCGGCTCCTGCCTCTGAGCGAAAACAGGGAGACAAAGAAGAAAATCGTAGTGGCAGATCTGATATTTCAAGAATTTCATTGTTAACCAAATTGGTTAAGGGCACTTCTGCTGTAGAAATAAGCCATCGACCATCTGTTGTCTGAAAAAGATCTTCAGCAAACTTCGGCAATTGTGCTGCTCCGTAAACAATCTCATCACGAACAAGAAGAGGCACTGAAACTTCCGTATAACCATGCTCATTGACATGCACATCAAGCATAAATTGTCCTAATGCGCGCTCTAACCGTGCTAACGCCCCTGAAAGTACTGTAAAACGTGTTCCAGACAAACGACTAGCCCGTTCAAAATCCATCTGCTTGAGATTTAGACCAAGATCAAAATGCTCCTTTGGTGTAAAATTAAAGGTTGGAGGCGTTCCAAAATGTCGAATGACGACATTATCACTTTCATCTTTACCTTCTGGAACATCATCCAATGGAATATTGGGAAGTGCTGAAAGAATTTTCTCAAGACTCTCTGTCAGCTGTTTTTCTTCCGCTGTTGCTGAGGAAAGAAAGACTTTTATTTCTTCAACTTCTGCTCTAAGGCGTGCAACCATTTGCTGATCAGATAGAGCTAAAGCTTGTCCTATTTCTTTTGAAAGCGCATTGCGACGTTCCTGCGCCAATTGTACCTTAGCAACATGTGACCGGCGTGCCAAGTCAAGTTGTATTAACCTTTCAGCTTGTGGTTCAAGACCTCTACTTACAAGCGCTTTATCTAATTCTTTAGGGTTTTCGCGAATCCACTTAATATCAAGCATTAACATTCCTCATTTATATTATTTTTACTTATTTCTCATCGTGTAAGAGTATACATTTTTCTTAAGCGGATTTTCTTCTCTTTTCTAGACCGTAAGCAATTAAAATGGAGATCTCATAAAGTGCTATCGTTGGTAAAGCTACTGCAAACATCGTAAAAAAATCCGACGGCGTTATCATTGCCGCAATAATGAAAGAGAGAAGAATAAACCATTTTCGTTTAGACACCAAATCATGAGATGTTAAAAGTCCAACTTTTGTTAAAAGACTGATGACAAGAGGCAATTGAAAAATCAAACCAAAAATAAGGATAAACGACGTCATAAAGCCTAAATAATCAGAAATACGCACGATAAAATCTATTCTTAAATGAACATCTGGAAGAAATTGTTGAGAAAGGCTAAACCATAATATTATCGGTGCCAATAAAGCATAAACAAACGCTCCCCCAATACAAAATAAAAGAGGTCCTCCAATAAGAAATGGTAAAAAAGCCATCCGCTCATTTTTATAAAGCCCTGGTGCAATAAAACTATAAAACTGGAAAGCTGTATAGGGAAAAGATAAAATAATCCCCCCAAAAGCAGCAAGTTTCATCTTTGTTAAAAAAGTTTCCCATACTTGCGTTGATTGCAAACGAATATTCTCAGGATGTCCCCCTGATATTTTCATTGCCCATTGATAAGGCCATAGTAAAAAATTTAAAATATAATCTTTAACAAGAAAACACATCAAAAAAGCAATCATAAATGCAACCAAAGCAGAAATAATTCGCTGACGAAGTTCAATTAAATGTTCTAAAAATGGCGCTATATTGCCATCAATTTCATCTTTTTTTACATTCATAATACAGATTCTTTATCTTTAGAGGCAACAGAAATGCTTTCAGAATGATGAGAAGCAAGAGAGACGGCTCCATCTTTCTTGATCGCTTTTTGATCACATTCCAAAATTTCTTTATTTTTTTCTGACTTATGATTTGTTGCCTGAATATCCATATTATCAGGGATATCCTTTAATGTATTTTCAATGGAACCAAAAGTCTCTGCCAACTTCTTGCTTGAATCGCTTATATCCGAACATGTATTTTGCACATCATGAAGCTCGATTTGTTTTATTACCTCATCAAACTGGTGACGAAGTTCGTTTGCTGTTGAAGATACATAAGCTCTTACCTTTGCTATTATCTTGATTATTTTAGGTAAATCTTTTGGTCCAACAACAATGATCAGAACAAGTAAGATTACGACAAGCTCTGCTCCATCAATCCCAAACATCGCTTAACTCGACTTCCTGATAAAAAATTAATATACAATGATAATGGCGTCTTTGTTATTTGATATGCTGTTTTTTAGCAACAGATGTCTTGCCTCCTTTAGAGTGAGAAGAAGCCTTTTTGCGTGTTGCTGCATGTTTCACCGATAACGGCTCAGATTCCTTATCAATTATTTGGGAAGAAGCAGTCATTTCAACTTTATCCTCAACGCCCACCTCTTCTTCCTTCATATTCTTTTTAAAGGCTTTAATTCCCTTAGCAACATCGCCCATTAATTCAGAAATCTTACCGCGTCCGAAAAGCACAAAAATAAGCAATAAAATTATAATTAAATGTGTTGGTGAAAAAATATTACCCATTACTCTCTCTAACCCTATGCTTTTAATTGTTTTCTCACTTACCTCTGAAGAGAGTATCAAATATCGTATCCTAATTATATATTTTTTTCTTAACTTAAAAGCAATCACACGCCTTTTAGCATATTATCACGTAAACCATTCAAAAATAATAAACCGCTTCATAGATAGTTTTAAAAGGTTTAAAAACTTTTCTAAAAGAAATTTATCTGATCCCTTAGAGGACTAAGCAAACACTGTATCCGCAAACACTCTATCCAATGTCTTTATAAAAAAACAGTGTGGGACGGTATCAGACAAACATTTCTTCGAAACTATCCGTTACCAATAAAAAATCATAATATGTGTATAATTTTTTGATGAAAACATTCTTTCTACAAAAGAATTTTTATGGATATCAATTCTATTATTCTGTGCTAATAATCTAATACAGTCATACAAATGATAGAGTTTCTTCCATGAATTATCGGCATATTTATCATGCTGGCAATTTTGCTGATGTTTTTAAACACATTATTGTCACCCGCATTGTAGAATATCTCAAACGAAAAGAAAAAGCTTTCCGCGTTATAGATACGCATGCTGGTATCGGTATTTATGATCTCTCTTCTTTAGAAGCCCAAAAAACTGGAGAGTGGCGTGAAGGTGTACAACAAATTTTTTCAGCGTCTATCCCTGAAGATTTAAGAGCACTCCTTTGTCCATGGTATGATATCATTGATGCCCTCAATAAAGAGAAAAAAGAAATTGTATTTTATCCTGGATCTCCTGTTCTTATTCGTCAATTATTACGGAAACAAGATCGCCTTACCGCAATAGAATTGCACAATGAAGATTATCATATTTTAGCAAAAAATTTTGCCGGTGATTATCAGACAAAAGTTCTACATTTGGACGGTTGGCTTTCCTTAAATGCTCATGTACCACCAAAAGAAAAACGTGGATTGATTCTTGTTGATCCTCCGTTTGAAAAAACTGGAGAATTTTCCCGCCTTATTGAAGGATTAATGAAAGCCTATCGTCGTTTTTCTGGAGGGATCTACGCTTTATGGTATCCCGTTAAATATGACAAGGAAATTAAACATTTTCTTCACGCGCTTTACCAAACGGGAATTCCTAAGATTCTACAGCTTGAAATGCGTATTCGAAAAAGTTCAAGTCCACCTACAATGAATGGAAGTGGGATGATTATTATCAACCCTCCCTATCTTTTGGAAGAAGAAATGAAACAGCTCAGCCCTTTTCTTATCAACCGTCTTGGACAAGATGAACATGCCCAAATAACACATAAGTGGCTTCAAACAGAACATCTATGATCTCAGTTTTCTTTATATTTTTCCTAAATTAACATGCCATTTTGTAAGAGGTGATAATACTCTTTTACTTTTTGGATAATATCACCATATCATTGAGCTAATGACTATAAACTTGAAGTCGTTCTCTTTCTTTTAAAAACTCTCTCCCCTCTTTTATCATCATGGATTTCCTATTCCAATCATTTTTAATGAATCAGTGGGGTGCGTTCATAAAGCTATCTTAAATAACAATTCTCATATTTTTTTACGTAAAATAAGCACTCTAAAATCATACTCTTATGCTATAGTGTATTATTTATAGACAAAAATTATTAAAGGCATAAATAATCATTATTTAATAGAAGAGTAAACAAAAAGCGTTTCTTGATAAATGGAATGATCCTGAAAAATAATACAAATTGTTCGCAAAATAAACGAGAAAAGCTTTCTTTTCTCTCTAATCTTACGTGGAACAATGCCAATCAAAACAATGAAAAAAGTCAATTCCAAGGCGTCAAATTCATACAAGAGTTTGCTAAACACCTGCCGCATAAGCCGGGAGTTTACCGAATGATTGGTGAAAATGGTGATATTCTATACGTTGGAAAAGCCCGTAATCTCAAAAAACGTGTTTTAAACTATGCACGTGAACAAGGACACAATAATCGTATTACCCGCATGATTCGTGCAACATATCATATGGAATTTATTGTTACCCATACAGAGACAGAAGCACTCCTTTTAGAAGCCAATCTCATCAAAAGATTGCATCCACATTTTAATGTATTACTCCGTGATGATAAGAGCTTTCCTTATATTATGATTACAGATGATCATCGAGCACCTGCACTTTACAAACATCGTGGTGCTCGAACACAAAAAGCTCATTATTTTGGTCCTTTTGCTTCTGCTGGTGCAGTAACACAAACAATTCATGTTTTACAACGTGCTTTTTTATTACGGACCTGTACAAATGCAATTTTTGAAAACCGTACGCGTCCCTGTTTGCTTTATCAAATTAAGCGATGTTCTGCACCTTGTACCCATGAAATTAATGATAGTGATTATAAAGAACTGGTGAGAGAAGCAAAAGCGTTCCTTTCGGGAAAAGATCAGTCTGTTAAAAATGATATGGTTCAAGCTATGCATAAAGCCGCAGAAAATCTTGATTTTGAGCAAGCCGCTTCTTATCGTGACCGCTTATCCGCTCTTTCTCATATTCAAAGCCATCAAGGTATTAATCCTCAAACAGTAAAAGAAGCAGATGTCTTTGCAATTGCACAAAAAGAAGGAATGACCTGTATTCAAGTGTTCTTTTTTCGCATGGGGCAAAATTGGGGAAACCGTGCCTATTTTCCTAAAGCAGATCCCTCTTTTTCTCGGACTGAAATTTTAGCGAGTTTTCTTGCCCAATTTTACGATGATAAACCACTTCCCAAAAACATCCTTTTATCCGAAGAAATTGAAGAAAAGACACTTCTTACAGAAGCATTGAGTCTCAAAGCAAATCACAAAATATCTCTCTCTTTACCCAAGCAAGGTGAACGCAAAAAGCTTGTTAACCATGCCTATCTTAATGCTCATGAAGCACTTGAACATAAGCTTGCTGAAACAGCAACCCATACAAAATTGCTTCAAGGGCTTGCTGAAACATTCCAACTACCCTTTCCTCCGCGCCGTATAGAAGTCTATGACAATTCTCATATTATGGGAACAAATTCGGTAGGCGCTATGATTGTTGCTGGTCAAATGGGATTTGTTAAAAATCAATATCGCAAATTCAACATTCGCTCAACAGATATCACGCCTGGTGATGATTTTGGCATGATGAAAGAAGTGATTAAACGAAGATTTTCACGCCTTATCAAAGAGCATCATTTACCCGATAAAAGTCATGACATACAAGATCATGACCTTTTTCCCATTTGGCCTGATCTTATCTTAATCGATGGTGGTGAAGGACAAATCAACAGTGTGCATACAATACTTGCTGAATTACAATTAAATAATTTGATCACCGTTATTGGAATTGCCAAAGGTGTTGACCGTCATGCGGGGCGTGAACGATTTTTTATAAAAGGTATCCCTCCTTTTACACTTCCGCCCCGTGATCCCATCCTCTATTTTTTGCAACGTCTGCGTGATGAAGCACATCGTTTTGCCATTGGAACACATAGAATAAAACGAAAAAAAGCAACATTCAAAAATCCCCTTGATGAAATCGAAAATATCGGTCCGACAAGAAAGCGTGCGTTGCTTCATCATTTCGGAAGTGCTAAAGCTGTTGCTAATGCCTCACTTGAAGATTTGAAAAATGTCACGGGAATCTCTGTCACAATTGCACAAAAAATTCATAACCATTTTCATGAAAAATAGGCTTGTTTCATCACCTTAGCCTTGTTACGTTTAAGGGGATATATTCTCTTTCACAAGAATTTAAAATAGCTCTATGAAAAATCATACTTTTTCTTTTCCAAATCTTTTAACGTATGCAAGAATTGTTGCAGTCCCAATGGTGGTTGCGTGCTTTTTTGTAGAAGGACGCCTACAATCAAGTGATATCGTGCGCTGGATTGCCGTTTCCATTTTTATCATTGCATCCATTACTGACTTTCTTGATGGTTACCTTGCTCGTATTTGGGAACAAACATCCAATATTGGTCGCATGTTAGATCCAATTGCCGATAAACTTCTCGTCTCTGCGTGCCTGCTCTTACTTGCCGCAGACAGTACCATCGCTGGATGGACTCTATGGGCAGCCATTATCATTCTTTGCCGAGAAATTCTTGTATCAGGATTGCGTGAATATTTAGCTGAATTAAAAGTGAGCGTTCCGGTCTCTCGTCTTGCAAAGTGGAAAACTTTTGTACAAATGATCGCTATTATCTTTCTTTTAGCAGGACCAGCTGGTAACAAAATTTTTCCTTACACAGTGGAATTTGGCATTACTATGCTATGGATTTCAGCCCTGCTTACATTGTGGACAGGGTGGGATTATTTTCGCGCAGGTTTAAAACATGTGATATCGTAAAATAATCTCTTGATTTGTACTGATAATCTATCTTTCTGCTACTTAAACCAGAGATAAAAATAGCGTAAGATTGACTTACTTCAAATCTATTGATGATGAAACAATTACAGCACTTCTTCACCCGTCACTACCAAAATTGGCGTACAGTTAAAAGGCATTCAAAAAATAAATAGGCCTTATCTCTCCACAAAACAGTTGCAATATTACAAGCGGAAAAAACGATAAATCTACATATCTGCCAAAGAGATCTATAATCTTATAAGCAAAAACCCAAAACACAATGTTTCGGGTTTTTGCTTTTTATTTACGCTTTTATTAACCAACAATTTCTATCTCAGAAAACCAAAAAGCGATTTCTGTTTTTGCTGTTTCAGCACTATCGGATCCATGGACAGAGTTTTCACCAATCGACAAAGCATGAACCTTACGAATTGTCCCTTCTTCTGCATCACTAGGATTTGTAGCCCCCATTACTTCACGGTTTTTAGCTATAGCATTTTCTCCTTCTAAAACCTGTACAACTGTTGGACCAGAAGACATAAATTCAACCAATTCGCTAAAAAAAGGGCGTTCTTTATGAACAGCATAAAAATTTTCAGCCTCACGTCTGCTCATCCACACACGTTTAGATGCTACAACACGCAAGCCCGCATCCTCTAGCATTTTGATAATTGCACCAGTCAAATTACGACGTGTTGCATCTGGTTTAATCATCGAAAAAGTACGCTCTAAAGCCATTTAACCACCTTTATTTCATTTATAACATTTTCTGACTGTTTCTATAGCGAGCAAGCAGCCCTTTGCCAAGTGACTCTGCAAAAATCTATACAAATTCTCAAAATATAAAATAACCTGTAAATAAAACATCAATAGGAATACCTATAATATCTCCTCCCATCATAAAATGCACTGCCACCTCTCAGTAAATATTGAACTCTCTTTATATTCCTAGAAAAGATATTGATTTATAATAATATAGCGTTATTCATATTAAATTAGAACTTTGAATACCGTAAGATTCTTTCATTTCAAATCTCTCTCATGTTGAATCAATCAAAATCATTCGCTTGCACATCAAAAAGTAGCGTTGGAGTGTGAGTAAAAACTATACAAGAAAAGACAAAAAACACCTCTTATGAACCGTCTTAATGCAAGGGCTGTTGCAACATTGGGGCTGGCAAATATAACGATGATGCCCAGCTTACTTCTTCATGAGCGTAAAGATGGCGGTGCTCAATGGCTTTATCGTTATATCATTGATCAACGCCGCGAAATGGGCTTGGGTGCCTTAAGAAATGTTTCTTTAAAACAAACCCATGAATATGCAAAACTACTTCATATGCGTATCTCAACTTTCCGCCGTCATATCACCAATAGCTCTCTCCAAAAACTTTTAAAATTTGGTGTTTTATCGCGTTGGTTACAATCAGATCTTTTGAATATTATCGAGCAAGAAAAACAGCAACGTCAAAGTAACGTGTCATAAAAAACTTGTCACATAAGAATGGACAAGGCTTTTCATTTTACACGAAGCTTATGAATAGCAGAAGCCATTCTATGACGTAATCATCATAGGGTAAAAGATTTATTCTTGTATAAATTCTCATGACATTACACGTGCCTTGCGGGGTGTTTGGCATGGGCGTTATGGCAACGGCCCGTTGTCCTGTTCATGATAATCAAAAGCTGTTCTGGTGTCGCAAAACCATGTTTTCTATCGAGTAAGTTTTGGTAAACAATATCACCAGCAGGAATACCTTCCCCACCATCTCCATAAATGCTAAAGACTTCATCACCACCAATTTCTCCTCCTCCATATTTCTTTAAAAAAACTTTGTAAGACGATGTGAACTTTAAACCAAGAGCTTTCTCCGCCCTTTCAATCTGTAGATCATCTGTTTCATTCTCTTCATCATCTTCACTACCCAAATTGATAATATCATCATCATATTTATTCACTTTATCAATTAATACTGCAACATCATTTAAGGTATAGGTTTTCATCAATTATTCTCCATAAATTATTCTATAGGTCCCTTTTTTCTCTTTTCATCAACCGTAGAGCATTACTGCTGATGCTCCTGTCCCCATCTGTTAAAATCTAGACCTATGATACCCCATCTCATATCGATTATTCCTCCTAAATGACTGTTTTTTTGTTCTCTATAGCCTTTAGCACGTTCCTTCCAATATTCCTCTCTCCATTTTTTCAAGATTAGTGCCCCACACGTCTTTTTTGTTTACTCTCCATTTAACTCTTTTGTTAGGATCAAACAAATCGTCTCTCCAATAGACTTTGTATGTCTGACCAAAGCTATCGGTAAATTTAATGGGTTTGCCTTTTAACCAATTCTTTTTTTCTTTAGAAGCGAGTTTGGTTTGTTCTTTCTTCGCTGCAAGTTTTTCAAGATCTCCTTGAGCGGCAAGTTCTGCAAGATTTTTCTTGGAAGCGAATTAAGAGATCGTAAATAATACCACTACTAGGAATATCTGCTGTATATCCCTTATAAACGTTACATATTTTCTCCCCCCATGTCACCTCCCCCATAATTTTTTCCAAAAGCGCTTGTAAAAAGGGATTGGTTGTGGAGTGGGAGGGTTCTCAGTCTTTTCAATCGGTTGATCACCATCAAGTATCTCATCTCCCACGTGCTCTTTAATTCTTTTGCAAAGGAATTCATAAAAATTACTCGCGTAATATTCGCAATCTTCAGATGGAAGCATGACATAAAGTGGGCATTCTCCATCCTGAAACTGTGTATAATCAAAATAAAAGGTTTCACCAAAACCAGCATCACAAACGATAAGCTGTTCTGGTGTCGCAAAACCACGTTTCCTATCATTTAAGTTTTGGTGAACAATATCATCAAAAGGAATATCTTTTCCACAATCCTTATAAAGACTATAGATTTCATAACCAGCAATGTCCCCGCCTTTATAATGTTTTAAAAAATTCTTGTAAGAGGATGTGAATTGTAAACCAAGAGCTTTCTCCGCCTTTTCAATCACGAGATCATCAACTGCATTTTCTTCAGAACAAAAATTAACAATATCACCATCATATTTATCAACTAATACTGCAACATCAGCTAAGGTATAGGTTTTCATTAATTATTCTCCATCAATTATTTTATAAATCTTTGTTTTTTCTTTTTTCAATTAACCGTAGGACATTACTGCTGATGCTCCTGTCCCCATCTGTTAAAATCTAGACCTATGATACCCCATCTCATATTGATTATTCCTCCTAAATTACTGTTTTTTTGTTCTCCATACTCATTACCAAGTTTATACCAAAATTCCTCTCTCTGCTTATCAAACTTTTTTCTATCTATAAGCGATTGATGTCTTTTTGGATTATTATGAATCACGGAACTATACTTGTTATGAAATTCCTTACTAGTTTCTGCTAAGGGACCATCAGGGGTTTGATTTAGGTGATGCAACTCAACAGGTTGACCATCATATCCTATAGGGGCTCTTCCTGCTTCCATTCTCTCAACATTGGTGCCCCACACGTCTTTTTTGTTTACTGTCCATTTAACCCTTTTGTTAGGATCAAACAAATCGTCTCTCCGATAGACTTTGTTTGTCTGACCAAATTTGCTATCGGTAAATTTAGTGGGTTTGCCTTTTAACCAATTCTTTTTTTCTTTAGAAGCGAGTTTGGTTTGTTCTTTCTTCGCTGCAAGTTTTTCAAGATCTCCTTGAGCGGCAAGTTCTGCAAGATTTTTCTTGGAAGCGAATTAAGAGATCGTAAATAATACCACTACTAGGAATATCTGCTGTATATCCCTTATAAACGTTACATATTTTCTCCCCCCCCATGTCACCTCCCCCATAATTTTTTCCAAAAGCGCTTGTAAAAAGGGATAGGTTGTGGAGTGGGAATGGTCTCAATCTTTTCAATCGGTTGATCCCCATAAAGTATCTCATCTCCCACGTGCTCTTTAATTCTTTTGCAAAGAAATTCATAAAAATTACTCGCGTAATATTCACAATCTTCAGATGGAAGCCTGACATAAAGTGGACATTCTCCGTCCCGAAACTGCGTATAATCAAAATAAAAAGTTTCACCAAAATCAGCATCACAAACGACAAGCTTTTCTGTTGTCGTAAGACCACGTTTTCTATCATTTAAATTTTGGAAAACAATATCGTTAACAGAAACACCTATAGGATGTTCATAAAGACTATAGATTTCTTCACCAGCAATGTCCCCGCCTTTATAATGTTTAAAAAAACTCTTGTAAGAGGATGTAAATTTCAAACCAAGAGCTTTCTCTGCTTTTTCAATCACGAGATCATCAACAACATCATCTTCAGTACGAAAATTGATAATATCATCATATTTATCAACTAATACTATAACATCATTTAAGGTATAGGTTTTCATAGATGATCCCCCCTAAAAAAATAATGGTGGTTTAACATTTGAATTCAGAAGTAAAACCACCATACAAAGAAATTTACTTCAAGTTATCTGTAATCCTTTTACAAAGAAATTCATAAAAGTTACCTGCGTAATACTGGGGATCGCCAGGTGGAAATCTAAGATAGAGCGGACACTCACCATCCTGAAACTGAGAGTAATCAAAATAAAATGTCTCACCAAAATCTGTTCTACTCACAACAAGCTGCTGTGGTTTTGCTAAACCATTTTCTATATCCGTTATATGATAGTAAACAATATCATCACTACGAGCAATTTCAAAATTTGTATTATAAACACTTAATATTTCCTCACCACAGATCTCTGCTCTTCCATAGTTTTTTAAAAAACTTTTATAAGAAGATGTAAACTGCAAACCGAGAGTTTTTTCTGCTTTTTCAATCAATACATCATCAACTGCTTCATCTGTAGTGCCAAAATCAACACTATCAATATATTTATCAACTAATTGTGCAACATCATCTAAAGTGTAAGTTTTCATGAATCTTCACCTGCGTGCTCTTTAATTCTTTTACAGAGAAATTCATAAAAATTACTCGCGTAATACTGGGGATCTCTAGGTGGAAATTTAAGATAGAGCGGACACTCACCATCCCGAAACTGAGAGTAATCAAAATAAAAGCTTTCACCAAAATCTGTTCTGCTAACAATAAGCTGTTCTGGTGTCGCAAAACCATGTTTCCTATGATATAAGTTTTTATACACAATATCGCCTGCAGGATGATCCTCAAAACTTGCGTTATAAATGCTAAAAATTTCATCACCACCAATTTCTCCTCCTCCATATTTCTTTAAAAAAACTTTGTAAGACGATGTGAACTTTAAACCAAGAGCTTTCTCCGCCCTTTCAATCTGTAGATCATCTGTTTCATTCTCTTCATCATCTTCACTACCCAAATTGATAATATCATCATCATATTTATTCACTTTATCAATTAATTGTTCAACATCAGCTAAGGTATAGGTTTTCATGAATCTTCCCCTGCGTGCCCCCCCCTTATTCTTTTGCATAAAAAATCACAAAAATTGCTTATGTAATAATGAGGATCTCTAGAAAAATTAGAGATTTCCCATCACCAATATCATCTCTTCCATATTTTTTTCCAAAAGCGCTTGTAAAAAGGGATAGGTTGTGGAGTGGGAATGATCTCAGTTCTTTCAATCGGTTGATCCCCATAAAGAATCTCATCTCCTACGTGTACTATAATCCTTTTGCAAAGGAATTCATAAAAATTACTTGCGTAATATTCACAATCACCCAATGCAAGCCTGACATAAAGTGGGCATTCACCATCCCGAAACTGTGTATAATCAAAATAAAAGGTTTCACCAAAATCTGTTCTGCTAACGGCAAGCTGTTCTGGTGTTACAAAACCATGTTTTCTATAATAATTTAAGTTTTGGTGAACAATATCATCAAAAGGAATATCTTTCTCACAATCCTTATAAAGACTATAGATTTCATAACCAGCAATATCCCCGCCTTTATAATGTTTTAAAAAACTCTTGTAAGAGGATGTGAATTGTAAACCAAGAGCTTTCTCTGCCTTTTCAATCACGAGATCATCAACTGCATTTTCTTCAGAACAAAAATTGACAATATCACCATCATATTTATCAACTAATTGTATAACATCATCTAAAGTATAGGTTTTCATCAATTATTCTCCATCAATTATTTTATAAGTCTCTGTTTTTTCTCTTTTCATCAACCGTAGAGCATTACTGCTGATGCTCCTGTCCCCATCTGTTAAAATCTAGACCTATAATCCCCCATCTCATATCGATTATTCCTCCTAAATGACTGTTTTTTTGTTCTCTATAGCCTTTAGCACGTTCCTTCCAATATTCCTCTCCCCACTTATTAAACTTGTCTCTCTCTATAAGCGATTGATGTGTTTTTGGATTATCATGAATAACGAAAGTATATTTTTTATGAAATTCATGGCTCGTTTCTGCTAAGGCGCCATCAGGGGTTTGATTTAGGTGATGCAACTCAACAGACCAGCCATCAACCCCTATAGGTGCTCTGCCTGTTTTCATTCTCTCAACATTGGTGCCCCACACGTCTTTTTTGTTTACTCTCCATTTAACTCTTTTGTTAGGATCAAACAAATCGTCTCTCCAATAGACTTTGTATGTCTGACCAAAGCTATCGGTAAATTTAATGGGTTTGCCTTTTAACCAATTCTTTTTTTCTTTAGAAGCGAGTTTGGTTTGTTCTTTCTTCGCTGCAAGTTTTTCAAGATCTCCTTGAGCGGCAAGTTCTGCAAGATTTTTCTTGGAAGCGAATTAAGAGATCGTAAATAATACCACTACTAGGAATATCTGCTGTATATCCCTTATAAACGTTACATATTTTCTCCCCCCCATGTCACCTCCCCCATATTTTTTTCCAAAAGCGCTTGTAAAAAGGGATAGGTTGCGGAGTGAGAGGGGGCTCAATTTTTTCAATCGGTTGATCACCTTCAGGTATCTCAGCTCCTACGCTTTCTTTAATTCTTTTACAAAGGAATTCATAAAAATTACTCGCGTAATATTCGCAATCTTCAGATGGAAGCATGACATAAAGTGGGCATTCTCCATCCCGAAACTGTGTATAATCAAAATAAAAGGTTTCACCAAAATCTGTTCTGCTAACGGCAAGCTGTTCTGGTGTCGCAAAACCATGTTTTCTATCGAGTAAGTTTTGGTAAACAATGTCATTAACAGAAACACCTATAGGATGCTCATACAGGCCATAAATTTCATCACCACCAATATCTCCACCTTTACAATGTTTTAAAAAACTCTTGTAAGACGATGTGAATTGTAAACCGAGAGCTTTCTCCGCCTTTTTAATCACAAGATCATCAACTGCATCATCTTCAGTACCAAAATTTATAATATCACCATTATATTTATCAACTAATACTATAACATCATTTAAGGTATAGGTTTTCATTAATTATTCTCCATAAATTATTCTATAAGTCTCTTTTCATTAACCGTAGAGCATTACTGCTAATGCTCCTGTCCCCATCTGTTAAAATCTAGACCTATAATCCCCCATCTCATATCGATTATTCCTCCTAAATAACTGTTTTTTTGTTCTCTATAATCTTCACGGCGCTCTTTCCAAAATTCCTCTCTCTGCTTCTCAAACTTTTTTCTATCTATAAGCGATTGATGTTTTTTAGGATTAGCATGAATCACGGAAGTATATTTTTTATGAAACTCATGGCTCATTACTGCTAAGGGCCCATCAGGGGTTTGATTTAGGTGATGCAACTCAACAGGCCAGTCATCATGTCCTATAGGTGCTCTTCCTGTTTCTATTCTATCAAGATTAGTACCCCATACCGTTTTTTTATTTTCTTTCCAATCAGAAATTCTGTAAGGATCAAACAAATCGTCTCTCCAATAGACTTTGTATGTCTGACCAAAGCTATCGGTAAATTTAGTGGGTTTGCCTTTTAACCAATTCTTTTTTTCTTTAGAAGCGAGTTTTGTCTGTTCTTTTTTCGCTGCAAGTTTGGTCAGATCTCCCTGAGCGGCAAGTTCTGCAAGATTTTTCTTGGAAGCAAATTGAGCAAAATCTTTCCTCGCCATGAATTTGATCCAAGCCTTTTCGCCAAGCTGTATGCCTCCCTTGACTGCCCCAGCTCCTCCAGCAAAGTTTTCTAGAACTCCGGCTGATAATCTGCCGCTTTCAAAACCAGCATTAAAAGCTCCGTCAACCTCCGCTTTGTCAAAATTCTCTTTTATGTAACCTATATGCCCTATAAAAGAATCCTCAACACCTCCCCAGAATTGACCGGCAGCTTCCTTGACATCATCAACCATATGTCCACTCACAACCCAAGACGCTCCTGTTCCAATACTATTAAGAGTTGCTTTACTGCTCTCCCATGGATTTCTATTAACTATTACTGCTAACAGTATGTTTTGCATAGCGCGATGAGCTAAGTCATCAGCTAAGTCCAATAGCTTGATTGGTATATCGGCAATGAGACCAAACATCATGCCTGTCCCAAAAGTTCTATCTTGTTGTTCGTCAATCTCGAACCATTTTTCATTAACTTCTTTTCGGCATTGATCATCAGGACACTCTTCTAACTCTTTCTTCATCTGAGCGCGTTGGGCGCTACCCAAAAAGTTATTCTCCGCAGCATTACCTGCAGCATCAGCACCGGTATTGACATCACCACCAGTAAGGGCGGCAGCAAAGCCCCCCGCAATGCGTGCGATATCAATGGTGTGCTCTTTAAAGTTGGCAAATTGTGCATCAATCTTGGCGGTGATGCGCGCTTGTTCTTCTGCCGTTGGGGTGCGACCATTAAGGTCCCCCATTTCCTCTTTTACAATGTTTTGCATCCACAGTTTAAACTGGAGCATGGCGGCGGCTTCACCTACAGCCCCTCCCACAACACCAGCTGTACAATCACCACTCGCTGTCGCACCAACAATACAGCCAAGCCCCGCATGAGCGACGATCTGTGTAACCGTGTCTATTTTGCCTTCTGCCTTAGCAGTACCAATTTCTTCCGCTAATGTTTTTCCAAGGGTTCCTGATAAGGCAGTGCGCAGATTGTTAAAAAAGTTCTTATCTAAAGAACCGCCTTCAAGAGCCGTTTGCACACCCGTGCCAATGGCGGCTTTGATCAGATTCTTTTCTGCCTCACGCGTAATGCGATCGACCAAAGGTGCGGTTTTTGGTAAGGACTGACCAACACCAGCCATCTGTGTGAATTGACTGGTCAAGCCTGCTGTTAACATTGAAGAGACAATACTCAAGACATTTTTCGAAGAGCCTAGCTCATGCAATGCCTCGGCAATGTTGCCGCGATTATTGACAAGAGCCACAGCACTTTTGTTGATCAATGCCTGTACACCTGCTTGTATTGCTGCATTCATGGCTGTGCTGGAGCCAACACCCAATGTGCCAGCAATGGCACTGGCTGCACTAGAAGCCGTTCCGGCGGTAACAGCTGTCACGATCAAGGTGACTAAAGCGGCCCCTACTTCTGTAAGACCTTGCTTTTTATAATCCCACTCTTGAAATTCAGCCTTCACAGCCTGCCAATCGACCTGCTTGGCTAATTCTGGATCATCCTGCAGTTGTTTGATCCAGGACAGTTCTGGAGAACGTGCCAATTCCTCAAGAGATTGGTCAAATTGATATTTCTTAAAATGCTATTTCTTATCTTTTTTTCCGATTAATTTAGCGACTTTTTTTGCTAGGAATAAAGCTTCACCTCGCTAGAAAGCTCTTGTTCAGAATTATTTTTCTTCCAGATGGCTCATGTTTTTGATACTTTTTCAATCAAGGCGTAGCTCAATTGCTTTGATTTTGCTACTTCCTTGGCTAAAGCGATAGCGCGTTCAAGATGAAGCTGTTGAATGTTTTCATCAAAGCCTAAATGATCTCCTAAGGCAAAGCTTTGCTGATAAGACTGCAAAGTCTCAATATCGCCTAACAAAGCAAGGGCTCCAAGATGAAGTAAAGCATAATCCGTATCATCTGCTTTAGACTTTGCATCCTGTTGCCAAGGAACTATGCCATAATCACAGCGAAGTCTTTCAGAAAGGTCAATCTCTTTGACCGCCCATTCTAGTGCATCATCAAGTGCCTGTGTTAAACGATCTGCTGTGACTTCTGGTTCAAAAATTTCCAACCCCTTGGCTTCAAAATTAAGCTGTATATCTTGGATATCTTCTGTGTGTGTAGGATCAATAAATTTGCAAGCAGCAGAAAGAATACCGGTGCTAATCAAAAAGGCGCTATCAAATTGCGGACAATCTTTAGCAATTTCATCGTTATAAAGAATATCTACTTCACGATCAGCCAATTGATAGCTTGCCATATGGTCATTCTCATCGATTTTCTCTGTTGACCAGCCTAGGCTTTTTAAAAGTGCTGTGGCACTTTCCATGGTTAATGGAGCATCTCTATCATCCCTTTCATCTACTTCCTCTGTCGCCTCAACAGCAATAGTTTTGGAGGCAACAGATGTTGTTTGTGGATCCAAGCTTAAAATCGGAGCATTTTTTGGAAAACCGACCCGATAACCCCGTGCAAGAGTGAGAAGATTATCAACTCTATATTTTGAAATTTCTTCCACAAAGCCTAAAGGATTTCCCTTTCTAAAACTCTCCTTGTAAAATTTGAGCTTTTCAATATCCCCAATCAAAACAAGTGCAATAAGGTGACGTGCTACAAGATCAAATTCACTGTCTGGGGGAAACGCTACATAATCATAAATGATTTGATTGACATTTTGCTGCTCAGCCCATTCAAGAATATCCGCACAAATCTCCTTAACTTTACCATCATCTAATTCAGTACTAGAAACTGTATAAACTTCTTCTGCTTCTTTGAGAGCTGTATATTGAGGCATATTATAGAAAATCTCTCTATGAGCCGTGGAAAAGCCCAGTGTTGAAAGGGAAGCCTTAAATACAACTATCGGCTCTTTGTCATCACTTTGAAGGCTGTACACTATATTAATGATACGGTCTTTACTTATGAAATAAGCATTGCGATTGTAGTTTTTATCACGATAAACTGTCCAACCTATTTCTTTTAATTGCTCAGCAACTTTATTGAAAGTAATAAAAGCTTGTGGACCAAAATGTGCTTCTGCTGCTTCTCGCTCATGAAGGACTTTCAAATGTTTTTCAGCAAATTCAACGGCATGGTTAACATATTTTTCTACTTCATCATCATCCAAATGTTCAGAAATTGTACCTACCGCAATGGAATTTTGATAAGATCTCAGTACATCAATTTTACCTGTCAATGCTAAACAAGCCAAATGCCAAATTATATCTGTATTGTAGCTATATTTTTGAACAAGCGTTTTGCTTTCAATCGATGCTTGTAAATCTTGGGCGCGTGCCCATTGTATTATCCGCTCAGAAATTTTGATAAGCTCTTGCTCATTCAACGTCTCTACACAAATATCAATCCCTTTACCAAAACCGCTAAAAATCCCTCCCCCAATCGTATTAAAAGAATTATAAATATTTGTAGGAGATATATACTCATACTCTCCTCTATAGTGAATATATTCGCAAGCTACAGAAATCTCTTCGTTAGAAATCTCAGCTTCAAGACGAACATTGTATCTATCAAGAAGATGCACAAAACCAAAATCAAACTGAATAAAACGATCAGGCAAAGAGAGCCACATCTTTCCAGGTTCCGTAGAAAACCAACCGTGGGTTTTAAGAATGCGCATTGCTGCTGTAAAGCTTATCGAGCGCAGTTTGGGATTTTTGCACGTTAGAATATCGTCTAACTCCCCATTCTTATAGGCTTGTGCAAATAAAATAAGGCGGTCAGTCCACGTCATCATTTTATAATCAGAAAATTCTGGCACAAATACTTTGGGCGTAGACTCATAACTCCTTAAAGCTTCTATATCACCGAGAAGAGCCCTTGCAACAAGAGAATGATTAGCAGCTTCTTCATGTAATTTTTGTTCAATATCCTGTGTTTGTGCCCAAACGATTACTTTATTTAAAGCTTCCTCAATATGGATTTCAGAAAGATCCGGTACCGTAATCCCGAAATCACCTATTTCTGGATACAGTACATATCCATACCGCGACTTTTGTCCTCTAGAATATTCACAAGCAAGACTATAAGAAGCAGTTGTGAGACTAGCTAATAACCAAAATTTTTCACCATCCTTTTCATATTTTACACCATAGCTCAAATCCACAATGCGATCGGGAAGATAATAATAGGCAAATGTATCGCCTACTTCATCACGATAAAGCTCACAGCCAAGACTTTTTAATATTTCTGCTGCATCTTTAGTTTGCATAATATTTCACTCTTCTCCCATCCCTGGATAACGGCTAACTGCGTAAGTAATTATTTTATTCCACTCTTTGTTTATTTGATTCTCACTCCAATGGTCTCTAAACTCTTTCAGAAGCTCTGCATCCCCTTCAAATTTTTTTAAATCTTCTTGATATTTATTAAGCTGTTCCTTATTTTCTTCTAGATACCGTTTCATAATTTTTCCAAAAGGCTTTGCATCTCCTATTTTATAAGCTGTTTCAAAATCTTTTTGACATGCTGTTAATTGAGAATTACCAGTTTTCATGTCAATAACTTTCAATATACCTTTTTCTATATAAATAATATCAGGGCGATGTATTTTTTTTAAAGCAAAGTTCATAGATTATTCTCCACAATTCAAAGCTTATTCCTGTTAATACTAATTAATCTACTGCCGTAGTTGATAGCTGATCTCATACTCCCAACTTAACTTTCAAAGCCCTGTTATATTTTTAGTTTTCTGCATCACTCAATTTCCTTAAGTCCTGGATAACGAAAAAGATTAAATTCGGTTTTCTCTAACTTATTACTTAATTGTTCTTTAATCCAGTTTTGATTAGCTTTTCTCAATTGATCTTGATTTCCTTTGAAATTTTTAAAATCTTCTTGATATTTCTCTAAGAATTCTTTATTCTCTTTAAGAAATTTTATAAATTTTCCTTTTGTGGGCTCTGCATTTCCTTCTTCATGTGCCTCTTTTAAAATGTTTTGCAGTTCACTTAGTTTAGAATTCTTTCCCGTTTTTACCTCACCAATTTTTAGTTTACCATCCTCTATATAAACAATATCCGCACGAGATCTTGCTGTCTTATTACCATTTTTAGTTTTGAATACTATTTCTGCCTCGCATACTATACAGCCTTCATCCCTTAATTCTTGTTTTTTCTCATCGCGCTTTTTGTCATGATGCTTCCTGGCTTGGTGAAGTAGGTTACCTTTTCCATTATTATTGTTTTGTGGATCTTTATTTTTTCCGTTTTTGTCCTTATTTTTATTTTCTTTCTGAGAATTTTTATCTTTTTCTTCTTGTGAGTTTTGATTTGTTTTTTCACTGTCTTCTGCAGAATTTTTTGATGCAAACCAATCGGCAAGAAAATCAGCTATAGTCGACCTATTGCTAGAAGATTGAACAAGAGTTGCTCCGCCAGCCATAAAAAGGGAGAGAGCGGCCAACTCTTCTGGTGCAAGCGATACAATAAATGCTGCGAATGCTGCTACTGCGGGAAGAAAATTATTCTCCGCAGCATTACCAGCTGCATCAGCGCCGGTATTGACATCACCACCAGCAAGAGCAGCAGCAAAGCCCCCCGCAATACGGGAAATATCAATGACATGATCATTAAAATCAGCAAACTGTGCTTCAATCTTTGCATTTATACGCGCTTGTTCTTCTGCCGTTGGAATACGACCATCCAATGCTGCTATTTCTTTTTGTATAAAATTTTTGGTCGACAGTTTAAACTGGAGCATGGCAGCGGCTTCCCCCACTGCTCCCCCAACAGCGCCAGCCGTACAATCCCCACTCGCTGTCGCACCGACAATACAGCCAAGCCCCGCATGGGCAACAATTTGTGTGACCGTATCTATTTTGCCCTCTGCCTTGGCGGTACCAATTTCTTCCGCCAACGTCTTGCCAAGGGTTCCTGACAAGGCAGTGCGCAGATTGTTAAAAAAGTTCTTATCTAAAGAACCGCCTTCAAGCGCTGTTTGAACGCCCGTGCCAATAGCGGCTTTGATCAGATTCTTTTCTGCCTCACGCGTAATGCGATCGACCAAAGGTGCGGTTTTTGGTAAGGACTGACCAACACCAGCCATCTGTGTGAGTTGACTGGTCAAGCCTGCTGTTAACATTGAAGAGACAATACTCAAAACATTTTTCGAAGAGCCTAGCTCATGGAGTGCGTCGGCAATGTTGCCGCGATTATTGACAAGAGCCACAGCACTTTTGTTGATCAATGCTTGGACACCTGCTTGTATCGCTGCATTCATGGCTGTGCTGGAACCAACACCTAATGTGCCAGCAATGGCACCGGCTGCACTGGAAGCCGTTCCGGCGGTAACAGCTGTCACAATCAAGGTGACTAAAGCGGCCCCTACTTCTGTGAGACCTTGCTTTTTATAATCCCACTCTTGAAACTCAGCCTTCACAGCCTGCCAATCGACCTGCTTGGCTAATTCTGGATCATCCCGCAGTTGCTTGATCCAGGACAGTTCTGGAGAACGTGCCAATTCCTCAAGAGATTGGTCAAAATCACCGGTTTGTTCATATTCAACAACAAAGCCATCGCCCGCATCAAGCTTCATGCCCCCACCAGCTTCCATGGTGACATGCTCGATGGTCTCCTGCAGATAGCCTTTGTCGCTCTCACTCCACCACACAAGGTTTTCATTGCGCTGATAGGTGTCTTTAAAATCCTGATCCTTGTTGGTCAGAAACTTGATCTTCCCCTTATCTGATGCAAGATGTATCTTATCACCACTTTTTGCCCCTATGGCTTTAAGTGTGAGATCTCCATCCTTGGCATGCATGGAGAGATTGCCATCCGTTTCTATCGTGGTTTTATTGGTGGTAACTTCGGTTGATTGTTGACGAAACTTATTCTTTTGCTTCGATTTATCGCCTTCTTTCCCCCTAAGGTCTAAGTCAAAACTGCTAAAATCTTGCTCTGAAACCACAGTGAGAGCGCCACCACTGGTGAAATCCCCATCACCCTTGGCTTTAATCTTTCCCGCAAGATTAAGCTCACCGCCTGTAACAATGGTTAGATTGTCACCACTGTTGACTTCGGCCAACTGATGCAAACTGCTTTGAGCATCATAATGCCCTTTTTCCAAGCTTTGCTTATGATCACTCTCTAGTACCAATGAACCAATGGTCGCAGAACCACCAGCAATCACCGTCATCGAGCCACCACTGCTCCATTGTCCACCATTCATGCTTAAATCGCCAAGAGAATGAATATTCAAATCCTGAACAGAAATAATTTGAGCCTGCTGTCCGCTCCGATCAACAAAACCATATGGATTCGTGTCACGGATTTTGGCCGTCCCATCGGCTATAGTTTCTGCATCGATAGTGATGATATCCCCCAGAATAACCCCTGACGAATTGACAAAAAGCCCTTGACTGCTCAAATCAACAGCACCGCTGCCCAGTAAAAACCCACCATCATTCAACAAAGTTTGTGTTGTTGAAACGTTGAGTACATCCTCACTCAAAATGGTGCCGCTATTGGCAAAGCGATCCGTCTCTATAGTGACGCCATTGCCTTTTATTCGAGCACTGGCAAGGCTTGCTTGCTGTGTTTTTGCCCCATAAATATCCTGCGTGAGCAAAGAGTTTGGTGACAAATAAACGCGAGGCACCAAGACTTCTTGCCCGTTGACAACATGCGTTTCAAGCCAGATCATATCCTCTTTAATCCCAGCAATTTGCTGAGACGATAAAGGTTTGCCTAGCTCTAACCCTAATGGGCCTTGCTGAGCGATGGCATTGTCATAAAGCCTTTGCATTTGTGCATTGGGATCATCAACATCTATAAGACTGCGATTACCGGTGAGTTCAAAAATTTGCTCACTTATCAGACGATATTCATAATAGGCATCCCCTAATCTTTTAAACACGTGCTCAGGCTTATAATTGCCAACCCTTTTGAGGAAATAATCAGAACCCAAAAATTTGCTGGGGTTAACAAAATCTGGACGCGTCTCGACTAAAAACGGCACATCTGGTGTTTGGGGTTTTGCCAATTCTGTCTGGACAGAGCTCAGACCATCTTGCTTTGGTACTTGTATGGATTCTGGTTCTGGTGTTTCGATACTCGGTGTAAAAAGGGCTTTGTGCCCCGTTAAACCATTGATAATCCCGTCTAATCGATCATCACTGATCAGTGGTTTAGAGCCGTCAAAATCGGTGTTTTTAACTCCAGCCAAGCCTTTATCACCAGAGCTTAAGCCAACTTGCTCCACCCCCTCACGCACCGCATGATTGTCAATATAGCCTGTCACCTTGGCATCAAGCGTTCCCCCCGCTTCAATCGTGCCATAAACTGCATCATAGGTGCGTGTGTTGGTTACAGGTTCGCCAACATAATCCCATGTGTCTGTGCCTCCTATTTGAACAAACCCTGCACCTAAAATATCGCCAGACGTAGTTTCGATACGTGTTTTAGTTACAATCTTGGTTGTTTCGATTAAATCGCGCCCTTCATTGAGCAGCGTATCACCCCGCATCTCAATGTTGCCATTGGCAGAAATCAAGCTATAGCTATTGCGGATATCGCCAGCATGAACCGTGAGATGACGCCCTGCTAAAATCTGTGCAGCATTATGCTTAAAATGAGGCTGTTGCTGACTAACCGTCGTTGTAACTCTGGTAGTTGTGGTCGTTGTATCAACAAAAAACCACCCATCTGTTTCTGTATGTGATGTTTCATAGACATTATGCTTAACCACTTTATCGCTTACCTCAACCCCACCTTCACGCATGTTGGTAAGCGCTAAGACATCAAAACGCATATCGCCTGAGACAGCTTCTAAAAGCCCCGAACTGTTGATGACATGACCAGCTCGCTCTCCCTTTAAGCCACGGATAATCAAATTATCTTCAGCGATGACATCGCCAAACTGATTGATAAAATCTCCATCTAAGGAGAGTGTTGCGGATTTCTTGGCATAAATCAGCCCGCTATTGCTTAAATCTCCACTCACATTGAGCGCAACCCCATCTCCACTGGAACCAAGGCTGCCGGCATTGTTCAATGCATCTGTCGTCAAAACAAAAGCGCCACCACTTTTGAGAACCCCACCTTCAGCATTTAAAACCAGAGCCGCTTGCCCCAATAGTGGATCATGGTTTTCTGCTACAAGCCTAAAGGCGCCATTGGCTAAAAATTGACCCGAATTTGCTAAAGAACCAAGCCTTGCATCAACAACACCCCCCACCATGATGCCCTGATTGCTTACAATACCAGAGCTATTTAAGATAAGCGCTCCACCTTGCGCTTCCACACGCCCTGCATTGGTGAGCATGCCTGCCTTCAACGCAACATCATAGGCACCAATCTCACTTGTCTCACCCATTGTTAAGATGGCATCGCTAGAAAACTCTATCCGCTTTTTGGAAACAATGCGCCCTGTTTGGTTGAGATTTGTTTGCGCATGCAAGCCAACTGCATCATTGCTTTCTATTGTACCGCTATTGCTTAAATCACCACGGCTCGTGAATTGAAGAGCACCACGCTCCACCTCCACGCGCCCTGCTTGGATCACACTGTCTGCAACAACGTTAACTGCCCCTTGCGTCGAAATGAGACCATCAATATTCTCAAAACGCCCCACATCAATACGCAAACCATCCCGCACTAAAACATGTGCACCTTCATCATGTGTAGTAGCACTTTGTTGGTCTGAAGTTGTCGTTTTAGCGCCTTTATTGACAAAAGACGTTGCAATAATCTTCATCTCACCGGCAAGAGCACTGAGAAGACCAGCCTCATTGTTTACATGACCAGCTCGTGTCTCTTTCAGCCCGCCAATGGTGAGAGATTCTTCAGAAATTATTCTGCCACGCTTATTGATCAGATCACCATCACTGGATATATTCATGGACTTTTTTGCGTAAATCAGCCCACTATTGCTCAGATCTCCGCTCACATTGAGAGCAACCATATCACCACTAGAACCAAGCGTACCAGCATTGCGCAATTGTCCTGCAGACAAAACAAAACTTCCCCCACTTTGGATAAGTGCCCCTGAAGCATTTTCAACTAAAGCCTGTTGTGTATCGCTCCCTTCTTGTGTGCTGATCGTCAGATGTAAATCATTGTTGGCAATCAACATCCCTTGATTGATCAAAGCACCGGCATCAGCATTGACGCTGTCACCACGCATTACGCCATGATTAATGATCTGATCACGCACTTGGAAAGCAAGTTCTCCACCTTCTGCTTCCACAGATCCCGCTTGGCTTAAACTCTCAGCGTTTAAGAGCACATCATGCCCCAATATCGTACTGTTCGCGCTGGTTGTGAGCATGCCACCGACTATCAATGCAGCCTTCTGCATACTGAGGATCTTACCTTTGTTGGTAAGTGCATTATGCGCTTGAAGCGTTACATCGCCATTAGACGAGACACTGCCTTCTTGGATCAGATCACCACTCTGCGCAAAAAGATCAACTTTTTGTTCTGCCGCTAAACGAGCCTGTGATGTGAGCGCTGCTGCTTTCGCCAAAAGAAAGCCGCCTGCACTATAATGACCAGCTCCTACATTCAATGCATCATCGGCTGTTAGAACAATATTTCCCCCAGCACCAATATGGTTGTTTAAAGCCGTAATTTGATTGGTTTTAATGGTCAAATCACCAAGGGAAGAGACCCCTGTCTGATTGTTGTCTTGCAAACGATCCAGATCAATGACATCGGCATTGATCTGTAAAAGTGCACCAGCCGCAATTCGCCCACTGCCTGCCTCAACTTTTGTGGCTTGTAAATGTAAAGAACCCGTAGCTGACTGTTTTCCATCATTGCCAATGCCATTTGCCAATAAAGCGTTGACCCCAAGCTTGATCGTATTGGCATTCACATCAATATTGCCGCTCGCAGCAACCCGTGCATGTTTTGCTAATTCAACCGTGTGACGCGCCTTAAGCTCAATCGCCTTTTCTGAAAAAAGAAAATCTTTTACATGAACATCGTTATGGTGAGAGTGTGCATGTACTGCACCTTTAGCACGGGCTTTAGCCAGCACCAACTTGCCATCACTCGTCAATCTCATGGCACCTGCATTGGCAACCATGTCTCCCCGCATTTTAACGCCAGCTCCTTTATCATTGGCAAGCACGCGGATCTGACCCGCATACATCCCACCAAACTCACTGGAATCTATTGCCAATTCCGGCTCTTTGCCATCAGAACCAAGAGACGTTGCTTCCCGTTTATCATAATCAAAATGATTATGCCCCGCGATAACGGCTAAATCCCCTTTGACCTGTATGGGACCTGCGACACTGATCTTGCGCGATACAAGATCAAAAATATCCACTGTGCGCCCATCAACCCCTTTAGCACCAATGGTGATATTACCTCCCTCAACGCGTAAACCGCTCAAAGCCCCATTGGCACCAATAATCGGCTGTCCCGTCGATAAAGTCACCCGGGGTGTATTGATAAAGCCACAGCCCTGACAGGTAATTCCATTAGGATTGGCGATAATAACATCGGCTGCATGCCCATGTACTTCGCTCACGCCTTCAAGACGCGAACGATTGGCACTTATCACTTCATTGAGAATAACCTTTGCCGCACCAGTGCTCCGTAAATTGCCATTGCCAAGCACCAAACCGCCAAGCTGTGAACGCGAAACCTCCTTGGTCGAATTATTTAAAATCACGCCATGAGCATCAACATTAAAACTGTCATATTTATTATGAGAAAGACCCTGCCCATTGGGGCGTGCTATATCAACAAGTGGTACACCATTGCTGGCTTCCCCTATCGTGGGGCGGAAAGAAGAGCCAACCCCATCAGCCGCTTTAATCCCTTGGGTCTCTTGAACTGCTGATCTTTGTGCACCCATTGCTTGGGCTTGCACTAACAAAGGTTGGAAAGCTAAACTAAAACTTAAAATCAGGGAAAGCCCCTTATGGGCTCCTTGCTTTAAAAATCCAAGAATTCTCCACCCTATCTCACGTACAAATCCCACTTTATGCTTCTGCCCCTTCAATCCCCGCATCTTAATCTCCTCAAAAAGCTTCTATCTCTTAAAAAAAACACCCTAATGGATACAAGCAAGGCAATCTTTTTCTGCCTCTTTGCTTTTAAAATCTCAATAATGCCCGCATTTGAAACAACCCTGTCGCATTCCCCTTTTCTATCGGTGTCGATTGGGTTAAAATATTCGAATAAGAGGCATCAATATCCAAAATCTCTCCATTTGCATGGAAACCCAGCGTTGCCCCAACAAGGCTACCACCCAAACTGTTTCTAAGGGGAGCATTGGCGACCATCCCTAAATCAAGTGCCATATACGGTGTAAACTTCCCCATAAATTTACGCCCTATTTTCGAAGAAAAACCTGATAATAATAGCGATAATTCATTACGCCAAAACACCCCACTATTGCCGTAATAAACCGCCTCACGCACGCCACGCACAGAAGAATTTCCGCCAAGCGACAGTTGTTCTGAACTAAATAACGTATCAGGGGACAATTGCCCTGAAAACAACGTGTTATAGCGAAAATTAGACTGGTTTAGCGAAAAGGCACGCCCATACCCTAAAGAAAAAGACAACTTTGAAAATTGCCCTTTGGGAACGTTTTTTGTCGAAATTTCTTGTTCTTTATCATCATAAGCACCCAAAATCGCCAAACCCTTATGAAACTCTATATGAGCGCTTAATTCTCCTCCCATCCATTTGCGTGAATGATCAAGTTCTAATGTGGCAATAGCTAGTTTACGGCTGGAAACATCAACCTTACTGCCCATAATAAAATTATCAGAAGATTTCCATGTCAATCGTCCTGTAATCCATGTTTTTCCCTCTTGATCTCGGTCAATAACCCGTGAAACCCATGGCGTAAGCGATAAAGATTTACCGTCAGTATCAATATCAGAAAATATTCCCTTAATATTCGAATGATATTGGCTCCAACTGCCATCAAGACCTACCGTCCAATAGCCATAGGGAATGGAAAAGGAACCTGTTATTGTATCACTATTGGGCCGCTTATGAGAAAAATGATACGGATGACCATTCATAGAGCGCTGATAACTAAAAGACCATTGATCATTGATCCTTAATAAATCATCAAAAGAAAGGCTAACGCGCGTTTGGTAAATCCCCGTCGCTTTAGCACCAAGATTATCACTAGAAAGTGTAACGAGCCACGGCTTCTGTTTATCAATATGAATATCAAGAATAGAACCACCAGGAGCATCCCCAGCACCAAGATTAATGGTCGCATGACGAGAAAAAAGCCGATTGATTTGATCAAGTCCTTGTTCTATCGAGCGCAGATGAACAGGTTGACCAATCAGATGTGGAAAAGCCGTTATAATTTCCCCTTGATATTGCCTGTCAACTTTATGACCCTCCAGAGTGATATCCTCTATTTGTCCTTCAACAACAACAATTTTAAGACGACCACCTCTTAAATCTTGTTCAGGTAAATAAGCCCGCACCGCAATATAGCCGTGCTTCATATAAAGCTTGGTGACCGCTTTGAGAACATTGTTGATCTCGGCAATACCAAGACACCGTCCTTCCCAAAAAGAAATGGTGTGATGAAGATCGGTGCGAGAAATCAACTGAGCACCAACAAATTCAATGTTTTTAATCAGCAAACAGTTTTTTTGTGTTGAAGCGTTTTGAAATACCGTGGATTCTTCATCATCTTGTAATAAAGTCTCGTGTGCTTCATTCCTGCGATGTAATTGTTGAAAACGCCGATCTTGCGTTTGTTGACGTTGAATCCTCTCGAATTGATCAATTGCTTGCTCACGAATGCTTTCTGCAAAACTCCCCCATGAAAAAAAACAAAAAAACACTGCACACACAAAAGAAAAATAAAACTTACACATTTACTTTACCTTCAATATGAAGAGTAAAATAAACTGCTTTATCAGCTTTGTAGAAATAACTGCCGACCGCGTAACAATTTTTTAATTTTTTGATGAGAGTAATACTTATAATATCTAAAAGAAAAGTATAGGCTCCCCTGTATAAACCCGCTTTATTGGTTATCCAAACCATATCACTCCCCCCGCCTCTGAAAAGCGTATAATTGCACAGTTAAATGACAATCATACATTCTATACGCTTCTTAATTTTAAGGGGTTGCATATAATATAATTTTGAGGTGCAAGTAAAGACTGTTATTCACAAAATATATCTACTTTATTGCAACTGTTACATATAAGAGACAACAAGAGATTATTCAAAGGGATTTTACTGATCTATATAATTATCAGTCTCTCTTTAGATGTCTTCATAACAAGCAATAAATCATAATTGTCTTATTTATCGTTTATCTTATAAAATCAAAGCAACTTATCACACTATGGCAATTGCTGGATATATGATAATGATGCTTATGTATATGGTCATGCTCGTGTTTATGACAATGTAAAATACATCATTATTCTCAAGTTTGTAGTAATGCGCATGTCTCTTATGACATTGTGATTTTTAATTATGTAAGATCTATGGTCGTGCCACAATTGCTAGGGCTCAGCTTGTATTTATACCCATGCCAATTGATATGACGCGGCTTTCAAATAGAGATGCAAATGATCTATACGAATGAAATCAATCATGAATACCTATATACAAAAAAAATTATCAAAATGCCTGGTAACTTTATCAATACAATTCAAAAAAAATGCGTTTGAAATGAATGTCTGTAATACAATCTGTTTGACATTTACGAGCATTGGTTTTTAAAAGCAGCTTTTCATAAGACAAATAAACAACCGCTTTTATAAAATCTAAGGTTTTAAACGTTTCTTAATAAAGGCTCATTTTATGTTTCAAACGTTTAAACGTGCATTTATAGAGGTTATCATAAGTATCTTTTCATTTTGCACTCAAACATAACTTCTTTGCAAATTAGCCGGCTTAATTTTGAGTTAATAATATTAACCAAATCAAATTCAATCTCGCTAACTTTAGAATAAAACTATCTTTAAACATTATAGCTTTTTCTAAAAATTGAGCAAAATTCTGTGCTTTTGTGATGTATAGTGGTTTTGAATTTTTCCTGCTTATCTTTATCTCAATAAGTTTCCCCAATTTTTAGATGACTAAAATCACTTAATCCAAATTTGGATTGACCTCATTTGGTTTCATATTTTAAAATTATAACTTTTAAAACGTTTATTGCTCGCTTGCTATATCATTAAAAAGGCTTTAAGAACGACTTTGTCTTTAAGTCCTTGTATACAATCTTATAAATTAAACCTATAAGCTTATAATGATTTCGCTAAAAATTTATCGAAATTAAAAAAATCCTTATTCTCTAAAAATCCATATTCTTTAATGCGATTTATTCTGTGATAAAAACGTATCATGAAATTTATGAACCGTTATGAATGATAACTGCTTTTCATTTCATTTGAATAACAATGCGTTATAATATTTTCATCATGATTTGCTCTTTATACTCTATTCATACATGGAATCTTATATTAAAAGTAGTCAAATGAATCACGTCTAAAAAGGTAGATTCATATAAAATAATTTCATTCAACATATTGTCTTTATTATATTTTTTACTTATAATCCCTCCTCTACCCTAAATGCCTCTCATCAAAATCACCATTTAAGCAATAAAAAATTATAAGAAAAAATCAACATGCAAAACATATACCTTTTATAAAAAGCCTTTTCCTTGAAAAAAGGCTCGGCTAAACACTTCGTATTTAGGTTTGAAAAATGCCTGACATACTAAGATCAACCCCAAAATACCTCCATAATTAGAAACTATAGCGTACCCCTATAATGCCTTGAAGGGATTGTTTTGTTTTACGCCCTTTAACATAATTGGCCTCACCATATAACTTCAACTTCTCACTCACAAAACTGCTCAAACCTATTCCTAATTTACCCGCATTCCCTGATAAATCTGTAGTAAATGGATGTTGTTCATTAATCAATGTCTGATTGTCGTCTTTATTCTCACGCAACCATGCTGCTGTAATATATGCCTGTGAGGAAGAAGCCATGCCAGAGCCAAATTCATACCCTAAAGATAAACCAACCTCACTGCGTAATGAAGTGAAGGGACGCATGTTACCGATCATGTCATTCGATAATTTGATTTCTTTACCTTCAACTTGCAACCATGTAAATTGTCCATAAGGCTGTAACCAACTGCTTTTGGACGTCTGAAGCCGATAACCGGCTTCAAAGCTGGTTCCCAACGCCCATTGCGTATAGGTTCCTTCAATCCCTAAACCATTCGTGGAAACTGCCTTAAGAGTATTTTGATAATGATTGTATTTTAAAATACTATCTAAATACCAGCCGCCATGATCCAGATAAGTGACATAAGCCCCAATGCCATAACTATTGATACCGCTGATACCACCCCGTGCATGTGCAATACGTGCGTGGTCATAACTTCCGAAACCTCCAATATAAAATTCTCCATTTTCCCATTCGCTTAAGCCATTAAGCCCCAAAACGATACCGGTCTGATCGAGCTTAAAGTCTATATGCTTTGTCGCAATACTCTCTTTCGTTTTAATCGTATAACTCCATAAAGCCGTATTCTTTTGACTTTGATCTAAAATTCCTCTTCCCGCACGCACGGATTGCATTTCATTGTGAAACACCATCGCTGGAGCGACAGACATAGACAAGACCGCATCTGTAGAAGGCGTGGTTAAAAATTGAGAAACTGAAAGCGTCTCACTTAATTGTAAAGAAGGTTGTTCTTTATGCGCTGGACGCAAAGTCATCTGATCGGCTAAAACTTGAGAAGATACTGAAACAGCCATCTGTTGTTGGTCAGCAGAAAGAGGAGGAGGTGGTGCTGGAGGAGATACCACATGAGTTTGATTTTCTTGAGAAGAAGACACCGAAATACTGGAAACATTTTGTGCTTCTCTTAAATGACGTGGAGGACGTGGTCTAGATTGCTCTTTTTTAGAAGGTTTACGAGAATTGGTATTTTTTTTTCCAAAAGGAGCAGCTTGATCAGACAATGCAACAGGAACCTTCGTTTTCTTGTTTACACATTGTACTTCAGAATTAGAATGCTCTAAATTTTCAGTGGCTCTACTCAAATACCAAGTTGTAGAATAACCACTAGAATCAGCACATCTTCTTCTCTTCCGTAAAACATACAGATAGGTTCCACCATCAAAATTTTGGATTTCCTGACCGGAAAGGTTTTCCAGAGTAAAATTAGCTCCTTCATTTTGGCCTTTATCAGTAACTAAATTAATCTCTGTGACCAAACCATTTTTTTGTGAGAAAGGACCTGTAATTTCAGCACCAGAATCGGCAACACTTATTTTGTGATTACCTGTGCCTTCATCAATCGACAAGTAATCACTCGCATTCCCTTTGGCACTAATACTGAATCGAAAATGTAAATTACCTGAAAGCCTCTCAACATGAAGTGAAATATGGCGTGGATCATACGGAATAGAAGTAAAAATAACAGTTCCATCTTCCCCTCCTAAATCTTCAATTTCAATCTGATGTTTTTCTCCTATATTCCGTTCACCAACCTCAAATATTGTTTCCTCAGGTCTGTCCTTTATAGGAATCTTTTTCTTAGTAGTATGATTTGTCCTATCGCCAGAGAATAAATAAAGTTCTCCGTTACCATTGACCCTTACTTCTCCAACAACACCTTTCGCACCAACATGTAACCATGACTTAGCAGAATCCATAATTGTTAAAGTATCCACAAATCCTTGAGGATATACAACTTGAATAGCCTGATCCTTCAAGGTAGTATTAAAGGAATCTCCTCCTGCTAAGACGTGTTGTCTACCATTCCCAGAAACCTCGGTATCCTTTGCTTTCCCACCTTCTTTTCTTTGCCCCGCATAAAGATTTTGTTCTCCGTCTTTTCCCACTTTCGTATTCTCAGCCCATGCTCCATCATACACATTCTGCTGCCCTACTGCTCCACCACCCCCAGCAACTGTTGTATTATATGCACTGCTTTTTCTTTCCACAGTTGTCAGATCAAGATTTGCCTCTTCATGAATAAACTGCTTACCTCCAAGAATTTTAGCTTCCACTGCAGTTCCTCTGCGTGTAACTATTTGCATCCCCCCTTTTTGAATAGTGGATCCTAGAGAAACTAATCCATTTTCAACGACTTCTACACCACCATCCTCAATTTTAATATTCATACTAGGAAGTGCATTTGTAATCAGTGCTGAACCCTTTGATACCGTTCCTCTAGGCATCACATTTTCTAATCTTTTTAGCTCTCTATTCTTGTTCTCAACTGCATTTGCAAATGGCACGAGACAACTACTAATCATCAATACTGAAAAGCTTAATTTGTATTTATACCGCATTATCCACACTCCACTCTCAATTATTTAGAAAAATATCCCACATCTACGTAGGTCGTTCATTTTAGAATGTATCATAATGTGTTTTATTTATGTCTAAATACAATTTTTAGTGTGTTTATTTGATTTAAAACAATTATAAGTTGTATACCTATAAACCACTAAAAAATGCTCGTGCCCTTTAATGGGGTCACACCCCTCACGTATAACAGAAAATCCTAAACGGAACATACTTGCGTTACTCACTCATGCACTTGTTTGAAAGAAATATCTCTCAATACGCCCCAAGCCCATTTCCCCAACATCAATAATAAAATGGTCAATCCATTGAGCACCAACATCTTTACGCTTATAGCAAAGCAAGCCGGAATCATCACACATTTTTCTAGCTCTAAAATATTGCGATACTCCTTAGCATTTGAGGCGGTTCATAAGAAGCATTTTGCGTGCTTTCTTATACAATTTTACGCCACACAACTCTTCTCCACTTGTGGCATGCAAGCAAATGATTCTGATTGATTCAACATGGAATAGATTTGGAATGAGAAAATCCTACGATATTCAGGACACTCTTATCCAAAATGAAAACAATGACATTTATAAAATTAATCAGCCGTATAAATGTGTATTTAGAAACTATAACGTAACCCTAAAATACCTTGAAGAGCATTCTTAATCTTACGTCCTTTTAAATAATGTGCTTCCGCATAAAGTGTTAGTTTATCATTGACCGAACTGTTTAAACCAATTCCCAGTTTACCTGCACTACCCGATAAGTCCGTAATAAATTTATGCTGGTTATTAATTATCACATCATTATTATTTACATTCTCACGCAACCAAGCTGCCATAATATAAGCTGTTAATGACGTTTCTGAATTCACAAAGAATTCATGTCCTGCCGTTAATCCAACTTCACTGCGGAATGAAGTCGATGGGTTTAAATCACCAATCATTCCATTGGAAAGCTTTATTTTTTTACCTTCAACCTGTAGTCCTGTTAACTTGATATAAGGCTGCATCCAAGTATTCTGTGCTGGTTCAAAATAACAACCAATCTCAAATGATCCCCCTATCGCCCATTGATTGTAGTGGCTTTGAAAAGCGAAGCCATTCGTTGAGATAGCTTTCAAATTATCTCGATAATAATTATATTTCAAAACACCGTCCATATACCATCCACGACGATCAAAATAAGTTGCGTACGTTCCAATGCTATAAGAACTTAGACCACTATCTCCCCCTCGTGCATGTGAAACACGTGCTTGATCATAACTACCGAAACCACCAATATACAACTCTCCATGCCTTAATTCATTCAACTGATCCGCCCCAACAACTAAACCTGTCTGCCCAAGTTTAAAGTGTGTATGGCCTGTTGCAATGCGTTCTCTGCTCTTAATTGCATAAGTCCACAGTTCGATATCTTTTCTATTTCTGTTCCAAATTTTTCTACCATTCCGTACAATTTGCAATTCATTGTTAAAAATAAGTCCAGGGATTACGGACAACGTTAATACTGCATCCGTAGAAGGAGTGGTTGATGTTCCACCAGGAACGAACGGATTTTTAGGATCTGGAATAGAGGTTTCTGGTCCACTGAGGCGATCTGCAGATAAAAACCAAACTTTTCCATTTTCATCCTTTCTTTCTTTTAAGCCATACATATAAGTTCCACCATCAATGGCGTTTATTTTTTCACCCTTAAGATCTGTTAAGGCAAAATGCGCTCCACCACTTTGATCCGTAATTAAATCACGCTTATTTGAAAAAGGATCCGTGATTTCAACACCAGAATCAGCAACACTTATTGTATGATTCCCAGTACCTTTCTCAACCAAGAGATAATCGCCACGGTTATGAGCAATCGTGGTATTGAACGCGAAATGTAAGTTTCCTGAAAGATTATTCACATGAAGCTGAGAATAGTAGGGATCAGAACCTGTAAATGCAAAAATAACACTTCCCTCACCACTTAATTTTTTTATCAAAGAGCTTTTTCCATCAAACTCATCCGTAAGTGCGTACAGCTTGGTATCTTTTCCATTGAGAAGAATATCTTCTGCGATTGTACGCTGCTGATCAGTCCCCGCATAAAGATGAAGCTGTCCAGAATGATTGACCTGTGTTTTACCTTCTAATGTCGCTCCAGCATGCACCCATGATGTTGTTTCATCATTCATTGTTAGATTTTTTACAGATCCGTCATTATATATTTCCTGAACAGCACTCTCATTTAAAGTGACTCCAATAGCTTGACCGCCTTTTAAAATACGCTGTTTACCACCAGCAAAAACCTCTGTGTCAAATGCAACACCATTATTTTTTGTATTTTGAGATTTTTTTCCAATCTCTTGGACGCCCCCTCGCATAACTTTTGTATTCCAAACTATTCCCCCATCATACACTTTTTGTTGACCTAGTGTTTTACCTTGACCATAAATGACCGTATGAGAAGCGCTACTTCCTTTAACCTCTTCTCCAACATCTCCCTTCCCAAAAACAAGCTGCTCCCCACCATAAATTTTAGTCCCCTCGACTCTTCCTCCATTTCCAACACTTTGTTGTCCACCTTCTTTAACGACAGCATTTTTTGAAAAGCCTTGTTTTCCTTTCAAAGCCTGAACATTTTCAATTCCACCATATTCAATTTTACTATTCTCACTAAGACCTCCTGCATACACATAAAGCTCTGCACCATTCTTTACCGTGTTATTGATAGATCGCCCTGGACTATCAATCTCACCATCATTTGAAATGTAAGCTTTACCTTCATGATCAAGAACATAATTTTCGAGCAATGCCCCATCTTTAATGAAGATAAGTTCAGGCTTTTTAAGAGACGCAATCTTTTGTTCTTGCGTACTATATCCAACATTGTTACGATAATTGCCATTAAGCTCTTGTTGGCTCGCAAATACTCTAGCGCTCTTAACAAGAGTAAAATCGATAGGCTTTTTAAAGAAGTCTACTTCATTGTTCGCTCTTACAATGACATCATTCGATGCTCCCAATATGCATTTTTCTGTTTTCATATCCCCATTATATTGAGCCTGAAATACTTGGTTATTTTCATAACTTGACGATTGACAAAAAAGAGGTATCCCTCCCTCATTTGCAGCAGCAGCTTGCACAAAACAGCTGCTCAACATGAGCACCCAACAATTTCGTTTCCATTTATATTGTAGAGCCATATCCTCCCCCCTTTCACGTCTTGCCTAGACAACAAACGTAATTAGCTCTGCAAAATATATTTTCAATCTTAAGCTGTAATAATTCTTCTGAGAATCCCCATCATCTCACTTTAAAAGCACTCTTTGCAATCTTTTAGATGCTTTTTGATCGAGAATATAAGGACATTTTTATCGTGTCCCTTTAGCACGCTTTTCAAGATTTCTTATCAAAGAAAAAAGCAATATATCACAGAGTATATAAGGCTATACGACTTATCATAAAAAGCGAATCTGCATGCTATAAAATATTTTCTGACGCTTCATTAAAGGCTTTTAAAAACAATCATATATTTAAAAATAACGGAAAAATAACCATATCGCTAAAAACTATAGCGTACCCCTATAATGCCTTGAAGGGATTGTTTTGTTTTACGCCCTTTAACATAATTGGCCTCACCATATAACTTCAACTTCTCACTCACAAAACTGCTCAAACCTATGCCCAATTTACCCGCATTGCCTGATAAATCTGTGGTAAATGGATGTTGTTCATTAATCAATGTCTGATTGTCGTCTTTATTCTCACGCAACCATGCTGCTGTAATATATGCCTGTGAGGAAGAAGCCATGCCAGAGCCAAATTCATACCCTAAAGATAAACCAACCTCACTGCGTAAAGAAGTGAAGGGACGCATGTTACCGATCATGTCATTCGATAATTTGATTTTTTTACCTTCAACTTGCAACCATGTAAATTGTCCATAAGGCTGTAACCAACTGCTTTTGGACGTCTGAAGTCGATAACCGGCTTCAAAGGTGGTTCCTACTGCCCATTGCGTATAGGTTCCTTCAATGCCTAAACCATTCGTGGAAACTGCCTTAAGAGTATTTTGATAATGATTGTATTTTAAAATACTGTCTAAATACCAGCCGCCATGATCCAGATAAGTGACATAAGCCCCAATGCCATAACTATTGATACTGCTGATCCCACCCCGTGCATGTGCAATACGTGCGTGGTCATAACTTCCGAAACCTCCAATATAAAATTCTCCATTTTCCCATTCGCTTAAGCCATTGATCCCTAAAACGATACCGGTCTGATCGAGCTTAAAGTCTATATGCTTTGTCGCAATACTCTCTTTCGATTTAATCGCATAACTCCATAAAGACGTATTCTTTTGACTTTGATCTAAAATTCCTCTTCCCGCACGCACAGTTTGCATTTCATTGTGAAACACCATTGCTGGAGCGACAGACATAGACAAGACCGCATCTGTAGAAGGCGTGGTTAAAAGTTGAGAAACTGAAAGCGTTTCACTTAATTGTGGAGATGGCTTTTCTTGATTGCCTGGACGCAAAGTCATTTGATCAGCTGAAACTTGAGAAGATGCTGAAACAACCATCTGTTGTTTATCAGTAGAAAGAGGGGGAGGTGCTCCTTTAATCATTTGGCTTTTCAAAGTTGCAACAATTGAAGCAACAGAAGCTGAAGATTTCTTCCTTAAGTTGTGGTGCTGTTTTATTTGACGTGGCAAATTAATCGCATACTCTTGTGTCTTTGTAAGCGTTGAAAGAGAAGAAACGGATTGATTTTGACTTAAGTGCCGTGCAGATCTGCTTCTACTGCGTGGCAGACTATTGAGAAATGAAAAATCATCAATAAAGACTGCAGATAAATACCAAATTTTTTCATCCCCATCCTCATCAACTCTTTGTTTTAAAGCATATGTGTAGGTTCCACCATCAGCAATTTGAATTTTGGCGCCAGAAAAACTTTGTAAAGTAAAAGATGCGCCTCCACTTTGATCAACAATCAAATCAAGTTCTGTTGCAGAAGGATCAACAATTTCAATCCCAGAATCAACCACACTTATTGTGTGAGAACCGCTACCATTCTTAATAAAGAGATAATCTCCCTCTCCTTCTGCAAGGCTAACATTAAAATTGAAATGGAGACTCCCCGAAAGATCATCAACATAAAGCTTAGAGTAATATAAATCGTCCTCAGCAGAGGTAAAAATAACTTTTCCTACACCACTTAACTTCTGAATCTGTATACTTTTGTCGTCAAATTCACTCGCAACAGAGTATAATTGAGCATTTTCCCCCTCTAAATGGACATCTTCTACTGTAGTATGATGTGGATCACTTCCAGCATAAAGATGGATTTGCCCAGAATCCTGAACCGTTATTTCTCCTCTTAACAGCGCACCAGAAAAAACCCATGAAGTGGCTCCCTCTCCAATTGTTAGATTTTTTACAATGCTACCAGCATGAACTTCTTGAGCTGCATGGCGGTGTAAAATTACGCTGTGGGCTTCACCTCCTGCCAATACTCGCTGGACACCACCTGCGAAAACTTCAGTATTCACGGTTAAACCACCGGCCTTTTCTGCAAAGCTATCATCATCTGGAAACCATTTAGCAAGAGTTTGTATTCCCCCACTCATCACTTTTGTTCCCACTGCCATTCCATCATCATAGACATTCTGCTGCCCTAGTGTATCCCCCTGACTATAAATTATCGTATCATAAGCACTGCTTCCAACAATCCCCCCGTTTTCGTAACTATCTCCCCAAACAAGTTGATTACCACCGTAGATTGTCGTCTGCAAAGAAGATCCTCCTCCTTCTACTTTTTGTTTTCCCCCTTCGTAAATAATCGTCGACTCTGAGATTCCCTGTTCCCCTATAATCTCGGAACCACCATTTTCAATTGTTGTATTCTTACTGAAACCACCCGCTTCAACATAAAGTGTTCCAGATCCCTCAACTGTCGCATTAATGGACTGTTTAAGAGCGCCTCCATCATCAGAGATATAAACGACGCGATCATCACCAAGCAAAAAGCTTTGTAAAATCCCTCCTCCCTCACCAATACTGAAATGAATGACATCAGAATATGGATCAAAATTAATACTAACATCTAGTGGTGATGTGATATTTTCTTCTTTTTCCGGAGTTTCCTCTATAGATAATTCCGTATGAGGAGAGGAAGTTATAGGAATAGAAGTTGTTTGTGATGATGTTAAATACCAAATCTTTCCACCGTTATGCTCTTTCATCTTTAGAGCATACATGTAGGCTCCACCATCAATTGTACTTGTCTTTTCACCAGAAAAATCTATCAGAGTAAAATGAGCCTTTCCGCTTTGTTCATGAATCAAATCAAGCTCAAGAACTAAGTTCTGATTTAGTAGAGAAGAATTGGTCATTTCAACACCAGAATCAATCACACTTATGGTGTGATGTCCTTCTCCCTTTTTTATAAGGAGATAATCACCGCGCTGCTCTGAAAAATTAGTATTCAACCTAAAATGTAAATTCCCTGAAAGATTACCAACCTCAAGTTTAGAGTGATGTGGATTAAACGGCGTAGAAGTAAAAAGAATACTGCCATCACCACTTAAGTTCTCAATCAAAGAACTTTCGCCATCCATCGTAGAAGCAATAGCGTACAATTTTGTATCTTTGCCGTTTAACACAATTTTTTCGACTTCAGTACGAGATTGATCAGCACCAGCATAAAGATAAATTCGCCCTGAATCATGAATCATGGTGCTTCCTTCTACTGTTGCACCATGATGTAACCATGATTGTGCTTGATCCTTAATGGTTAAATCTTTTACATAACCCCCTAAATCTATTTTCTGGAAAGCATGCCCTTGTAAAAGAACGCCAAGAGCGATTCCTCCTGCTAAAACGTGTTGTTCTCCACCAGAAAAGACCTCTGTATTAAATGCAAAACTGCTATAATCGTTGAGATCCTGTTCTACATAAAGATTTTGTACCCCTCCTTCCTTAATTTTTGTACCAAAAACCTCTCCATCATCATAGACATTCTGATATCCTCGCACTTCATTTTCACCAGAAATAACAGTATCATAGGCACTGCTCTTCACCATCTCACCTTGAATATCAGACTTTCCTGAAACAAACTGCTCACCACCATGAACTTGTGTATCTTCTACTTTTCCCCCATCTTCAACCCTTTGTGTTCCTCCTTTATAAACAATCGTATCTTGTGAAACTCCCTGTGTTTTAATAAGTTCAATACTGCTATTTTCAATTTTGGTATACAAGCTAAAACCACCGCTATAAACGGAGAGATTTCCACCATTTTTAACTGTATTACTAATTGAAGTTTCTCCATTACTATCAACTTTCTCACCGCTACTGTTAAAGCTAGGATCCGCAATCGTAACAATCATTCCCTTTTCGATTGTGTGTTCTGTGAGATCACTCGATAATGAAGCCATGGCAGATGGTTGCAAATTAAAGTCAGAAAATAAGGAGGGACTTGTCTCATCAACGGCATAATTCGCATCTAAATACCAAATTTTACCGGTATCCTTATTATTTCTGTGTTTCAAACGATACCTATAGGTTCCTGCATCAATCGTTTCGACCTTTTCACCAAAAGTGTTTGTCAGAATAAAATGAGCGTTTCCACTACGATCAGAAATTAATTTAAGCTTTTTGTGAGAAGAGTTTGTCACTTCACGTCCAGAATCCATCACACTGATTGTGTGATGACCTGCTCCTTTTTTTATGAGGAGATAATCACTAAGATGCTTGGAAAAATTGACCTTGAAATCGAAATGTAAAGAACCTGAAAGATCATCAATATTAAGCTCAGAGTAATTCTTATTAGCACCAGAAGACGTAAAAATAACGCGACCATTTCCTTTTAAACTCTGGATATTAACATGAGTTTTTTTGCCATTATCTTCAGAGGCAATAATGTATAGCTTGGTATCTTCTCCATTTAAATGAAGATTTTCTACTTCCGTAACTGTTTCACCACTCCCAGCATAAAGATAAAGGCTACCAAAATCATGAACATTTGTATTCTTATCTACTATTGCACCAGCTAAAACCCATGATTCTGCTTGATGATTAATTGTCAAAGTGTCTACATATCCGGTATCATATATTTTCTGAGTAGCTCTATCATATAAAGTAACTTCACTCGCATTCCCTCCTGCAAATATATTCTGCACCCCATTTTTAAAAAGTTCAGTACTCAGTGCAAAAGCCCCCTCATTGAGAGTAAAATCTTCCTCTTCTATATCAGCTGTATCAGCATCCTCTGAGAAACCATTATTAAAATTCTCTTGACCATCAAGATTCTGGACACCGCCTTTCATCACCTTTGTGTCAACAGCCATCCCCCCACTATAGATATTTTGTATTCCTAGCATTCCATCTGCAGCATGAATTTCAGTGTTATAAGCACTACTTTCCTTATTTGTACGCGACAAACCAGATCCAAGGATGCCCTTACCAAAAACAGTCTGCTCACCACCATGGATTTGAGCGCCTTCTGCATTTGCACCACTTTCAACAGTTTGGTTTCCCCCTTTTTTTACAATGGCATATTCTGAACTGCTCAAGTTTCGAACAAACTCAATTCCATCATGTTCAATTGTCGTATCCCTACTAACACTTGCTGCATCAATGTAGAGTTTTCCACCCTTTCGAACCGTATTATTGATGGAATAGCCTGCATCTTCATAGCTAAAGTTATTTATTTCAGAAGCATCAGAATCACGGGGGGTAATATAAATAGCAGCACCATCACTTATTATTGAATTTGTTAAGACTTCAAAAAACAGGTTTTCTGATTCCTTCCTTTCCTCCTCTGAGGACTTACTTCCTTCTATTATCTTTTCATGCACTATCATTTTTGCCCCCTCTTTTTTTTCTTTTAATCCCCTCACTTTTGATAACAATTTTTTTGTCTTTTCTAGATGTTCATTGATACCTACTGGTTTTAATAGTTTTTCGTTTGGTGTTGCTACTCCATGTGCATTTGCAATCTTGATAAAAAAACTGCTGGTCATTAACGCGCAAAAACTTACTTTTAATGTGCGTTGCATGATTCACACTCCATCATTCCAAATTTAAATCCCCCGTTTAAAAAAAAGTGCATAGACCAAAACAACATTCTGTAATGGATTAACCTCATATTTTTTTAAAGATAACAAAGCATTCGATGGCTTAAGCTCTGACGGATAAAATATACACTATGTGTTTTAAAACGCACACACAACCAAAAGATTTACTTTCGATTCATACACTTAAAAAGTGTTGTAATTATATTCATAGAAAAATTTTTTAATGTTTTGAGACCTAGCCACTGATCTACGAATAAGATTGATTCTCAATAGATAAAAATTGGCTTTAAACTTTAAAGGAAATAGCTCTGGGAAGGAGAACACCCTTTAATAGCCATATATGTTTGCCTTTGATAGCATTTAAAATAGTTTTTTTATTCATTTCAACTTTAATAATCCCCAAAACACTTATTCATGCTCATCAGTTTATAAGCATTGTTTTAATATATTGAGAATATGCATAATATCGACTCGACACTGATTTGAAATTTTTATAATTATAGTTGGTTAATTCATATTTGATTTGTCATATACTGAAAGGGACATTCTATTCATGTCTATAAACTCAGAAATACAAGGTACAAGCAACAGAAATTCCCCTCGTCGCATTTTGTTTGCAAGCCTTATTGGCCCAACAATTGAATTTTTTGACTTCTATGTCTTTGCCACTGCCGCAGCTCTCATATTTCCTCATGTGTTTTTTCCAACACAAAATGATCAGATTGCCATTTTGCAATCTTTCCTTATTTTTGGAGCGGCTTTTTTTGCCCGCCCCTTTGGATCAATTGTCTTTGGACATTTTGGAGATAAAATTGGAAGAAAAGCAACACTGATCGCCTCTCTTCTCACAATGGGGCTTTCAACAGTCATTATTGGTTTTCTTCCCACGTATGAAACCGCTGGATGGATTGCCCCTTTCCTCTTAACTTTGTGCCGTATTGGACAAGGAATGGGGTTAGGAGGAGAATGGGGAGGAGCAGTTTTGCTCGCAACAGAAAATGCTCCACCAGAAAAACGCGGCTGGTATGCAATGTTCCCCCAGCTGGGCGTTCCAATCGGCTTGTTTTTATCCATTGCTGTTTATTTAGCTCTTTTGTATTTTCTCGATCATGATGAACTTTTAGCTTGGGGATGGCGCATTCCATTTATTGCTTCAGTTGTTTTTATGATTATAGGATTATGGGTCCGTCTTTCAATCAATGAAACTGTTCAATTCAAAAAAACGCTTGAAAGTAAAGAACGCGTCAGAGTTCCTATCATCGATGTCTTTGTAAAATGTCCACGAATCCTATTTCTTGGCATATTCTCTGGTATGGCAACATTTGTTTTGTTTTACTTGGTTACTGCATATTTGTTGAGCTACTCAACAAATCATCTACAATTGCCGTTTTATCAAGCTCTTCAAGTCGAAATTATCGGTGCTATTTTCTGTGGAATTTTTACTGTCATCACTGGAAAGCTCGCTGATCGTATTAGACGGAGAACTTTGATGATTTGGATTACAATCATCACTGGTATCTATTCTTTTGCAATTCCCTATTTCTTAAACTCTGGAGTCATAGGAGTTCTTGCAATGTCTGTCATTGGTTTGTCTATCATGGGGATGATCTATAGCCCTCTTGGTGCTGTTTTGGCTTCACCATACCCAACAGCCATTCGCTACACGGGTTCTTCTATCACCTTCAACTTATCTGGTATCGTAGGAGCCTCTCTTGCGCCTTATATTGCAGAATACCTAGTGCAACATTTTGATACATCTTATATCGGCTATTATTTGCTTCTCGCTTCTTTTATTTCACTGATTTGCTTTGTCGGATTTACAGATGATGAAATATCTAACTAAAATATTGTGAAGAGAAATAAAATAAGGACTGGCAGCAAAAATGCTGCCAGTCTCATTTTTAAAGACAGAGGCTGCGGTATACGCCACCACAATATTCCTGCAAACAATGTACTCAAAAAGAAAAATAAAAAATCCGCAACATTGCTCATATCAGTAACAGCGAATATTCCTGATAGAATATGCGTTGTTCCCAGCCACGAAACGCAAAAAAAAGCCAATATCACAGCCCATAAAACAAGCAAAATGCGATCAATCATCATCATCACGTCGTTTCAATATTTTACTTATAGGCCATATTTTTAGTATACCTAAAAGAAAAATCACAATAAAGACCCAACGCCCTCCTCCTGATCCCTCCGCAACAAAAAGTGCTGGATTGACCATTCCTAGCAATCCTATAAAAATCAGAACAAGAGATACAAGACGCATTAAACCTGTTTTTCCCAACTACGATCTTCGCTCTGTTGCCAATACGTTAAATTATGATTTTCCATTTTATATTTTTTCCACTGTGCTCGAGCAAAATTCAACTGCTCATCATTTCTACCATCAAAGAGCACAACAAGCCGTTGATAAGCATCAATATTGGAACAAACGGCCCCCTCTACGAGAAAACGAATCTTGGAATCATTGGGATTTTCTTGTCCTGTCGTCAGAAATACAGGCTGAAAGCTTGAATATTGATCACTCTCCGTTCCATGTCCAATAAATGATTCATCAGCATAAACCCATAAATGCATATCTATAAAATCGCGTTGTTCTTTACTCACACATTGTATTGTTACTTTACCAAAACGATCCAATGCACGCTCCACAAGCGTTGGTAAAATATCTTTCAGCGTTGACTGCGTCAAATGATAGAATAAAATATCCAATTTCTTAAGCCCTCATCATTCTCTATAAAAAGCCAACATCTTTTTTAGGGAAAATTCTTTCTCTATATAAAAGGAAATGGCTCAAGATATAAACCTCTTTTTCTATTGAGCAGCATCATCTTTTTGCTTATGTCTTTAAAAAGCTTTTTAAAAGGCAAAAAAATCTTATTTTCAACATTAATAAAAAGGTTTTTTTAAGCTATTTTCTAGATTGTTTGTAGACTATCGTTGAAAATAAAATATAATATGTAAAAAAATTAAAAGGAATCTAGTGAGTAATTTTGTATTAGGGTGAGAACATCTAGTCTAGGGGAGGATGTTTTTTGATTTTATTATATTTTAACCGAAAGCAATGAAAATATTTGCTATCGAATTAAAGGCTGAGAGTGTTCCCTAATTTATGCGTATTATTGAGTTATACATCCTGAAACGTGTCTTTATTTTATTTAGTTCTGTCATGATTGCAGCCGTAGGCGTTAGTTGGACAGTACAGATTCTTGCACGGATAAACTTTCTTACAACAAGTAAACAAACACTCCTTACGGTCTTACAATTTTCACTTTCATTGGTTCCTTCTGTTATTTTTGTTGTCATTCCCTTTGCATTAGTGATTGCAGTGACCACCATCCTTTCAACCATGAATCAAGACTCAGAACTTGCTGTTATTAATGCCTCTGGTTTTCCGAAAAGTATTGTTTGGAAACCTATTCTTCTGCTTGCTATTGTTGCATCATGTATCTCTTTTTCTATCGCTAATTTTGTTGTTCCTCAAGCGCGTCTTCATATGCGACAAATGCTAGCAAGTGCCCATTTTGACCTTATTAATCTGTTGATTAGTGAAGGAAGCTTTCAAAAACTTGCCAATAACCTTTATATAGAAATTGGCGAACGGAATCCAAACGGAACACTTGAACGTCTTTTCATTGCCGACCAGCGTGATCCTCAAACTGATCTTTTTTATTATGCAACAAAAGCTTCCATTGTAAACAATCAAAATGGTCGCTTTTTAGTTCTCAATAACGGTGAAATAGAAAGAATAAACCATCAAAACAACACTGTTTCAATCGTTCAATTTAGCTCATATACTTTTAGCCTAGGGGAGTTTATCCCCAACGATAAAGCACCTACTTTTTATCCAAAAGATCGGTCTCTTTCTTATTTACAAAATCCAGATCCAAAAGATCCCTATTATCAACGAAAACCACTCCAGTATAGAGCTGAGTTTCACCGCCGACTAACACAATGGCTCTATCCTATCGTTTTTTCACTTATTGCCTTAGCAACGGCAGGCGATGTACGCTCCCATCGACAAGCTCATCACGCTACAAGTGTCTTGGCAATTGCTCTTTCTTTTCTGGTCTATTGGATAGGATATTTTTTCGCTGAAAAAGCAAAGAACAATCTTGCGTATGTTCCTTTTCTTTATATTACACCCATAGGAACAAGTATATTGGTCTTGTTTATGCTTTTAACGAATCATAAAATTGGATTCCCCACAAAACTGAATGAGATACTTCAAATTTTTTTAAAAAAAGTAATAAACAAATTTGAACAACGAAAATCTCAAGACTTTCCGGATGAAATATCATGATTGGGTGGACACTAGGACGCTATTTTTTTATACGTTACCTTAAAATAACTTGTTATTTTTTGGGGGGCATTTTTGTTCTTGCTCTTTTAATCGATTTTACAGAAAATTCTGGTAGACTTCCCTCCTTTGCACATTATACAACAAAAGATGCATTTCTTCTCTCTGTTTTACGCATCCCTTTTATTATGCAACAACTTATCCCTTTTATTGCGCTCTTTTCAGCAATGGCAACGCTTATCTCGCTTAATAAAAAACTTGAACTTGTGATAACGCGTTCAATTGGTGTTTCTGCATGGCAATTTCTTATGCCAGCCTGTTTGGGAGCTTTTCTTTTGGGACTATTTTCAATTCTTCTCATTAACCCTCTTGCGGCATGGGGATTTTCCAAAGCAGAAAAAATGATGACTGAATGGCGCAATAGTAATGTATTAACCCCTCTTCATAATCCACGTATTCATTGGTTAACACAGCGTACAGACTTAGGCAGAACAACCATTGGTGCTAAATTTATCACCGATCAAGGACTTTCTCTTCTCGATGCAACCTTTGTACAATACAAGGATAACGCAACCGTCAAAAATTGGATTAACGCCCCAAAAGCAACCTTAACCAATGGTGCCTGGCTCTTAACAAATGGAACAATCTATAAAATAGGGCATTCCCCCGAAAAATTTTCCATGTTGCAAATAAAGACCAATCTAAAACCTGAATTTTTAACGGAACGCTTAGTAAATCCGGCAACTATTCCATTTTACCAATTGCCAAAAAAAATTATGATTGCACGTTCATTTGGCCATTCTGCTCATAATTTTGATATGTATTTACAATCTTTGATTGCCTTACCAGCATTGCTTGTGGCAATGACTCTTATTGCGGCAACTGTATCTTTAAATTTTACACGTTCTGGCCAATCTGGAACGTTGATTCTTGGTGGCGTAATCGCTGGGTTTATGCTTTATGTTGTTTCCGTACTTGTTCAGGCCTTTGGTAATGCTGGATATATCCCACCAATTATTGCCGCTTGGACACCAGTTGTTATTGCATTATTCTTGGGAATCTCTTTTTTACTTCATAAAGAGGATGGCTAAGTGAAAGCATTAACAGATAAGAAAATCATTTTAAAAAAACTAAGTGCTCTTGCTTTTAGAAGTGTTATGGGGATTATTTTAGGGGGAGCTTTGCCTTATAGTGCGCATGCTCAAAGCCTTATATCTTCTTCTCAAAGTCGCATTCACAATTCAGAACGTCCTCTTTTGCTCTCTGCGGATGAACTCATCTACAATCGTGATGAAAACACTGTTTCTGCACAAGGGAATGTCCAAATCGAATATGATGGCAATAAAGTTGTCGCTCAAAAAATTATTTACAATCAAAAAACAGGACGACTTATCGCACAAGGGAATGTTGAAATTACTCAAAAAGATGGGAATAAAATCTATTCCAACCAAATTGATATGACCAAAGATCTTGGCGAGGGTTTTGTAAATGCCTTACGGATTGATACGGCCAACAATGTTCACTTTGCAGCTCAAAATGCAACACGCAAAAACAATCAAATAACAGTCTTTGAAAATGCAACCTATACAGCCTGTGAACCTTGCTCTTATAAACCCGATAGAGAGGTCTTGTGGAAAATTAAAGCCAGAAAGATCATATGGAATAATAGCGTCAAAAAAATTCGGTTTGAAAATAGCAGCTTTGAAGTTTTTGGTGTTCCTATTATAAAATTTCCAACTTTTGAACTCTATGATCCAACTGTCAAGCGTGCGAGCGGTCTGCTTACACCTCATTTTTCTTTTACTAATTATCTTGGTATGGGCATAAAGAATTCTTATTTCTGGAATCTCGCCCCCCATTATGATTTCACGCTTTCTTCTACCATTTATACCCAACAAGGACTTTTAACCGAAGGAGAATGGCGTCAGCGTTTAAAAACGGGCCGTTATAATATTCGCTTTGCTCATATCTATCAAATGAAACCGCATAGATTTGATAGTGATACAATTGATGCACAATATAAAAACCGTTATATGCTGGCGACAAAGGGGGACTTTCGTATTAATGCACATTGGACTTATGGATGGGATATTCTTGCACAATCAGATCGACATTTTAGCCGTGCCTACAAACTTGAAAATTATAGAAACCCTACACAACTTTCTCAGATCTATCTGAACGGTCTTGCAAGGAAAAACCATTTTGATATGCGTTTTTATCATTTTAAAATTCAAGATTCGATATTAAATGATCCTTATTATGAACGTCACTCTCGGCAAGCGTGGGTTCTACCACGCATTGATTATTCTTTCACACCAGATGGGCCTATTTATAATGGAGAGTTAACCTTCCATAGCAATATGCAATCAATTTATCGCTCTCATGCTGACGTCAGTTCATCCGACTGGAAAAAAGATCCTCTCAACACAGTGAGACTTTCTGGTATGGCTGGAAATAGCTTGCGTTTAACAAATGAGATTCAGTGGAAAAGGCGCTTCAATACGCACAATGGACTCATATTAACCCCCCTTTTCTCTCTACGCGCCGATATCCTTACAATCAATGGACAAGAAAATCATGCACCTTCTGTAGAAAACAATGCCTTATCCGCAATTCGCGGCTCAAAAATTCGTGGCATGGCAACAGCAGGGTTGGAAGCACGCTATCCCTTCCTCATTACAACGGCTCATTCTACACATATTATAGAACCAACTGCACAAATTTTTATACGCAATAATGAACAATATATCGGACAACTTCCTAATGAAGATGCACAAAGCTTTGTCTTTGATGCAACCACTCTCTTTCAACGAGATAAATTTTCTGGTTATGATCGTATAGAAGGGGGTACAAGAGCCAATATAGGTCTAAGATATTCTGGAAGCTTTAATAACAACTGGTCTCTTTATGGTCTTATTGGACAATCTTTTCATCTCGCAGGGAAAAATTCTTTTGCAGAAAAAGACTTTGTTAATGTCGGTATTCATTCTAGCCTAGAAGCAAAACGTTCAGACTATGTTGCAATGTTTGGTGCAACCCATAAAAACGGCTTTTCCTTAGAAACACGTGGACGCTTTGATAAAAAAACAGGAAAAATCCATCGTAGTGAAATCGAAGCATCACAAAGGTGGAAGTTCTTTTGGGCCTCTATACAATATGCTTATATCGCAAGCCAAGAAAATTATGAATATCCCAAAGAGCGACAAGAAATTTCTTTTCAAACAGGACTTAAACTGGCAGACTATTGGTCTATTAATAGCAACGCCGGTTATGATCTTGTATCTGGTAGATTTATAAAGCGAGGGATTAGCTTGAATTATGCAGATGAATGTTTCGGGCTTACATTTGGTTATCAACAGGTAATAAATCCAGGGAAAAAAGCCCCCTTGCAAAACTTTAATTTTTCTTTTTCATTACGTACAATTGCGGATATCGGAAAAAAGATGGATTCAAATTTATAAAGAGAATGTATAAGTGATTTAACTTATTATTGTTTTTATGAAAGAAAGCGTATAGTTTAAGTTGTTAATGAGAATTAATAAACAATGCGAAAGCCTATTTACATGAATAAATTGAAAAAGCGTGTTCTTGCTTTATTTTATATTACGTCTTTGAGTGTAAGCAGCCTGCTAATAAATGAACTTTCGATTCCGTTGGCCTTTGCGCAGACTGCTATTGTTGTTACAGTTAATGGCAACCCCATTACAAATTATGATATACAAAGGCGTGTTGCTTTTCTCAGATTGCAACAAAAACAAGGCAATTTGGTGGCACAGGCTAAAAAAGAGCTTATTGACGAAAAGCTGAAAGATATTGAAATAAAACGCCGTAATATTGAAGTGAGCAATGATGAAGTTGATAGAGCTTTTGAGAATTTTGCAACACAAAATAATATGACGATCGATCAGCTCGATCAAATTTTGATCCAAAGTGATATTACTGTACAACATTTTAAAGATTACATTCGTGGACAGATAGGATGGGGGCGTCTTGTTAGCGCACGTTATCAAGCTGAAACGGGGATGATTAGCGAACAAGATGCTGTACGTAGAATATTAAAAAATGGTGGTGTTAAGCCTTCAACCAATGAATATACATTACAGCGCATTATTTTTGTTATTCCTGCACACCGTCGTTCAGAAATCTTTGAAAAACGTCAAAGAGAAGCAAGCAATTTTCGCGCGCATTTCCGTGGATGTGCAAATGCTCACAATCAAGCAAGAGGCATTTTAGATGTTACAATCCGCCATTTAGGAAAGTTTCTGGAGCCTCAACTTCCCAGTGCATGGGAGCAAGCTATTCTTGCAACACCTGCTGGAAAGATGACAAAATTGCAAGAAACATCTGATGGCATCGAAGCAATTGCTGTTTGCAAAATAAAAAGGGTTTCTGATGATTATGTCGCGCGGCTGATATTTTCTCTTCAAGACAGTAAAACAAGAAGCCCGAAAAAACTTGAAGAATTAAGCGAAAAATATTTAGAAGAACTGCGGCGCGTCGCTCGTATTCAATAATGACTGCTCTTGTTGTTAGCGGTGGAGATCCTGCCGGAATTGGTCCTGAAATAGCTCTAAAAGCGTGGAATTTGCGCGTTACCCGTCAAGTTCCACCTTTTGTCCTTGTTGCTGATCCAGATGTTATTCGTTCACGCGCTTGTTTTTTAAAGATTGATGTTGAAGTGGAATCTGTTTTAGCCACCAATTCTGTCAAAAATTTTCAAAACGCTCTTCCTATTATACCGTTAAAAAACAAACAAAGTGATCAAGTAGGTATATCTTTATCAGACAATGCCGCTGGAATCATTGAAGCGATTGAACGCTGTGTTCAATTAATTCATGATGGTCATGCGTGTGCTCTTGTCACTTGTCCTATTGCAAAAAAGAATCTTTATGATACTGGATTTGAATTCCCAGGTCATACAGAGTTTTTAGCCGATTTGGCCCATAAAACTTTTCATAAATGTTATCATCCTGTTATGATGTTGGCAGGACCTCGACTAAAGACAGTTCCAATGACTGTTCATATTCCAATCAAAGATGTTCCTTCACAACTGACCCATCATTTAATCACTCAAACAGCCTTCATTACTGAATATGACTTAAAAACACGTTTTAAAATAACGTCCCCCCGCTTAGCTGTTGCTGGTCTCAACCCTCATGCTGGAGAAGGAGGTGCAATGGGAAAAGAAGAGTTTGAAGTTATTGCTCCTGCTATTGAATATCTTAAAAAGAAAGGACTCAATATTACAGGCCCGCTTCCTGCCGATACAATGTTCCACGAATGTGCAAGAAAGACATATGATGTTGCCCTTTGCATGTATCATGATCAAGCTCTTATTCCTGTTAAAACTCTCGATTTTGATACGACCGTTAATGTTACATTAGGTCTCCCTTTTATTCGCACATCTCCAGATCACGGAACTGCTTTTGACATTGCTGATAAAGGCATAGCTTCTCCTGAAAGCTTTATTGCTGCTCTTAAACTTGCAAATCAACTTGCAAAAAATAGTTTGATACCATGCCAATAGATAATCTCCCTCCTCTGCGTGAAGTCATTGATACATATGGCTTACAAGCTCATAAATCTTTGGGACAAAATTTTCTTTTTGATCTGAATTTAACCTCTAAAGTTGCTCATCAAGCAGGAAATATCGAAGGAAAACCCGTTATTGAGGTTGGACCAGGTCCTGGAGGTCTCACACGCGCCTTACTCGCAAAGGGTGCTATTGTAACAGCAATAGAACGCGATGAGCGCTGCATACCGGCTCTCTTAGAAATAGAAAAGAACTATCCAAATAAATTAAAAGTTATTTGTCATGATGCCCTAAAGCAAGATTTCTCAAAACTCTTTGAAACAACCCCTGAAAAACCACGCATTATTGCCAATCTTCCTTATAATATTGGAACACAACTCTTATTAAATTGGCTGCTCGTGGAACCATGGCCTCCTTTTTATGAATCAATGACATTGATGTTTCAACGAGAGGTTGCCCAACGAATGACGGCTAAACCCCAATCTTCTCATTATGGACGTCTTAGTGTCTTAACTGGCTGGCGTACCACGGCTAAAATTGCTTTTGATGTGCCTCCTCAAGCTTTCATACCGGCGCCTAAAGTAACATCTTCCGTTGTTCATATTATTCCACGAGCACGACCTCTTGTCTGTTCTGCAGAAAAATTAAGCCTCGTCACAAAAACCGCTTTTGGACAAAGACGAAAAATGCTTCGTCAAAACCTCAAAACACTTGGAGGTGAAGTGCTGTTAGAAAAAGCTGGCATTGATGGAACACGCCGTGCTGAAACACTTTCGATTTCCGAATTTGTAACTTTAGCAAATTTGATAACCTAAAAAGTATAGCTTTTTCAAAACAGTAAGAAATATTAATCAATCTTTTCAGCAATAAGTCCATTAACAAAAGAGCCAAGAAAAGCACATCTATCGCGTTTTGCGGTTTCAGCTAAATAAATTGATTTAATAAGTGATAAAGACTGATCTAAATCCTCATTGATAACAATATAATCGTAAGAATGCCAATGTTTTAGCTCCGTTCGCGCGTTCTCCAATCGTAAATTGATGATATCTTGACTATCTTCTGCTCGACGATGTAAACGCGAAACAAGCTCTTTCATTGATGGTGGAAGAATAAAAACAGATACGGTGTCTCCTGGCATTTTTTTTTTCATTTGCTCAGTGCCTTGATAATCAATATCAAACAACATGTCTTGGCCAGCGCTCAATGCATTTTCAACAGTTTCACGTAACGTGCCATAATAATTCCCATGGACTTCTGCCCATTCAATAAATTCATCTCTATCACGTTTATGTTCAAACTCTTCCTTTGAAATAAAGTGATAATGGAGTCCATCGACTTCACTAGGACGCTTTTTCCTCGTTGTCACACTGATAGAAAGCTCTAATTGTCCATCTTTTAGAAGTAACCGAGAAATTGTTGATTTACCAGCACCTGAAGGTGAAGAGAGAATAAATAAAAAACCACGACGTTGATTTGTTTTTATCCTATTCAATGCACTTTCACAGACTGTCATCATACTACTCTACTATATTCATATTTTTTAAAATTTGAGTGATACATTATCTCAACCTTTTTCCCAATCAATTGTTTTCTTTTGTTCTTCCATTGAGATAATTTATCAAAAAATATATTATTTTATTTCTTAAAGATTTTTTATTCATACGTTCACTCTATTCGTAACATATAAGAAAACGATTTTTTTATCACTCTTATCAAAAGTTTACATAGAAAAATCTTACTCTATTTCGGCTCTCATTTACGAAACCAAAAGATTCGGTATCATTATAAATCAATTTTTTGCCTTTAATTCTCGCCATTTGCGAACATTCACATTATGTTCCTCTAAGGTTCGAGAAAAAACATGCCCTCCTGAACCATCTGCAACAAAATAAAGCGCATCACTGCTTGGTGGATGTGCCACCGCTTTCAAAGAATCGCGCCCTGGATTTGCAATAGCTGTTGGCGGCAAACCATTAATTTTATAAGTATTATAAGGTGTTTCCTTCTCAAGATCTGAACGGTAAATTGCACGACCGGATGGCTTTCCTTTTCCTCCAAAGAGACCATAAATTACCGTTGGATCCGATTGAAGACGCATATGCTTTGTAAGGCGGTTATAAAATACCGCAGCAACCATTGGTCTTTCTGAAGCAACTCCTGTTTCTTTCTCAACAATTGAGGCCAATATGACAAATTCATCAATTGATTTAATGGGTAAATCAGGTGAACGTGTAGCCCATATCGCATGAATCAATTTTTTCTGTCCTTCGAGCAATCTTTTGATAATTTCTGCACGCGTCGTCCCTCGAATAAAACGAACAGTATCCGTCATCAAATAGCCTTCTGGAGGCAAAATTTTTGGAAGATCCCCAATCAAAATTTCATTTTCCGCTAATCGATCAAAAACTTGCTGAACTGTTAACCCTTCTGGTACTGTAAATGTATACTCAATGGATTTTCCTTTCACAAGAATATCCATAATATCTCGCATTGATGCATGGGCTGGAATTAAATATTCACCAGCCTTCAGATGAGTTGTATTTTGGTGATAACCAACCCCATAAATAAAAATATCTGATGACCGAATGAAACCCCGTTTTTCTAATAGTGAAGCAATCTCACGAATTCCTGTTCCTGGATGAATAAGAACAACTTGTTCTTCCTCAATTTTTCCCTTTTCCTCAAAAATACCTTTTCCAATATAAAGAGGAATACTTATGCCAAAAAGAATAATCACAATCAGCATAAGAAAAAAATGACCAATAATAACCAATGGGTTACGGACGATAGATGATTTCTTTCGTTTTTTATGTGTTAACATGTCATATATCTGCTTCAATGATTCGAAGAGGAATCACTTCTGTCCTTTAATGATTTTTCACATCGGACATAACCCCTCAATAGAAATTAAGGACAATATTATAATTTCCCTTTCACCTTATAATAAAGGAGAAAATTCAAAAGCAGAAATTAAATGAAAATACTTATTATCCCCTAAAACGTCGCATCACTAACGATGCATTTGTCCCACCAAATCCAAAAGAATTTGAAAGTATCGTATCAATCTTTCGCTCACGCGGTTTGTGTGGCACAAGATCGATTTTTGTTTCAATCGACGGATTGTCAAGATTAAGGGTCGCTGGGGCTATATTATCTCGTATAGCTAAAACACAAAAAATAGCCTCAGCAGCACCGGCAGCACCAAGTAAATGCCCGATAGATGATTTCGTTGATGACATAGAAACTTGTGAGGCATAACTCCCTAAAACACGCTCAACAGCTGCTAGCTCTATGGAATCAGCCATCGTCGATGTCCCATGAGCATTAATATAATCAAGTTCACTCACATTCACTTGTGCACGCTTAAGAGCCGCCATCATACTACGCTGAGCCCCTTCACCACTTTCTGAAGGCGCCGTAATGTGGTAAGCATCACCCGATAAACCATAGCCAATAACCTCAGCATAAATACGTGCCCCTCGCCTTTTGGCATGTTCCAGCTCTTCTAAAACAACAACTGCGGCTCCCTCCCCCATCACAAAACCATCACGATCAGCATCATAAGGACGTGAGGCCCGTTCAGGATCATCATTGCGACAAGTAGAAAGAGCTCTACAAGCAGAAAAGCCCGCAAGAGATATCCGATTTATCGGAGATTCGGTCCCCCCTGCTACCATGACATCTGCATCACCGAACATAATCAAACGTGCGGCATCACCGATCGCATGCGCCCCTGTTGAACAAGCTGTTACGACAGAATGATTAGGGCCCCGTAAACCATATTGAATAGACACATAACCAGAAGCAAGATTAATCAAACGACCTGGAATAAAAAAGGAGAAACACGACGTGGACCTTTATCACGAAGCGTATAACCAGCCTCAACAATGCCCTCAATTCCCCCAATTCCAGAACCAATTAATACCCCTGTGCAAATCTGATCTTCATCATTTTTAGGAAACCATTCAGCATCTGCAAGCGCTTGGTTAGCAGCAGCCATTGCATAAACGATAAATGCATCAACCTTACGTTGCTCTTTAGGCTCCATATACAAATCAGGATTATAAGTTCCTTCTGTTCCATCCCCTAAGGGGATACGTGCTGCAATCTGGCATGGCAAATCAGACACATCAAATTCAGTAACACGCCGAACACCACTTCTTCCTTCCAGAAGTCGTTTCCAGCTATATTCAACATTACCAGCTAATGGTGATACTAATCCTAAACCAGTAACAACAACACGTCTCATAACTTCTAACCTTGAACTAAACTTCAGCTCTCAAAGCTTTCTTTTCAAAAAAGGCTCGTAGAATATAGGCAAAAGCAATAAATGCCTTTGCCTTTTCGTAATTATGCAGAAGCTTTATCAATAAACTTGACTGCATCACCAACTGTAAAAATCGTTTCAGCAGCTTCATCTGGAATTTCTACACCAAATTCTTCTTCAAAAGCCATAACGAGTTCAACCGTATCAAGACTATCAGCCCCTAAATCATCGATAAAGCTTGCATTTTCTACGACTTTATCGGCATTAACCCCAAGATGCTCCACAATAATTTTCTTAACGCGCTCTACTGTATCACTCATGTTGAAATCCTCGAATTTATATTTTCCTATAATTTGGTTAACTATATCGGCTCATCTAATCAAGCAATAGATGCATTTCTTTAAAAGATTTTAGCAATGATTTAAAACATCCTGTGGATATCCCCTCCAAAATGAACCAATTTGACATTTTGAGATCAATTGATCAACGACCTTATAAAGAAACAGACGCATCTTTCTATTTCAATCGTTACTATCTAAAATAATACGTCTTATAAATCAATGTGGAATACAAGAAAATACTCAAATCATTGCCATTCCACCATTAATATGGAGTGTTTGACCTGTCATATAGGCCGCTTCATCGCTCGCTAAATAAACAGCAGCAGCAGCTATTTCTTCCCCACTTCCCATACGTTTCATTGGAATCGCAGCCATAATATTTTCTTTTTGCTTTTCGTTAAGCTTATCTGTCATGGCAGATTTAATAAATCCTGGAGCAATACAATTGACAGTAATATTTCGTGAAGCAATTTCGTGTGCCAAAGCTTTAGAAAAACCTATCAATCCTGCCTTTGCAGCACAATAATTCGTTTGTCCAGGATTACCCACAACACCCACAACAGATGTAATGTTAATAATCCTTCCATAACGACGGCGCATCATAAAATGTGTTAATTCACGCGTCAAAAGAGAAGCAGCTGTTAGATTAACTTCTAAAACATTATCCCAGTCTTTATCTTGCATGCGCACAAAAAGACCATCCTTGGTGATTCCCGCATTGTTAACTAAAATATCAACACCATCCATTTCTTTTTCTGCAGCTTCAGCCAATTGTTTAATCGATTGACGTTCAGAAAGATTAGCGGGAAATACAAAAACATTCTGTCCTAATTCTGCTGCCACTTCTTGAAGCTTTTCTTCACGTGTTCCATGAAGTCCAACAATGGCTCCTTGTGCATGGAAACAACGTGCAATTGCCTCACCGATTCCTCCCGATGCCCCCGTTACAAGAGCTTTACGTCCTGCTAATCTAAACATTTTTTAACTCCTTTGTAGATTAAACACCAAGCATCTCTAGCGCTGCTTCTATTTCATCAACTGTTCCAATTGTTACCCCTTTTATATCCTTGTTAATACGGCGCGTTAGACCTGTTAATACTTTTCCAGAACCAACCTCAAAAAGTGTATCGACCCCATTCGCACCGATCCATTCTATTGTTTCACGCCACCGCACCCTTCCTGTTACTTGTTGAACAAGAAGAGTAGAAATACGCTCAGGATCACTTTCTGGAACAACAGAAACATTGGCAATCAAAGGAATAATAGGCGCTGCCTTATTAACAGTCAAAAGTGCTTTCTTCATGGCATCGGCAGCAGGCTGCATTAACATTGAGTGAAAAGGAGCAGAAACTGGAAGAAGAACTGCACGTTTTGCACCTTTTGTTGAGGCAATCTCTACTGCTTTCTCAACGGCTTTTGCGACACCTGAAATAACAATTTGCCCCCCACCATTATCATTGGCAATCTGGCATAATCCTTCTCCCAAAACAGTTTGGCAAATTTCTTCCACAACATGCTCTTCCAAACCGATAAGAGCTGCCATAGAGCCTTCACCAACCGCAACAGCAGCCTGCATGGCATTGCCACGAATACGCAAAAGCCTTGCCGTATCTGTGAGACTGAATGTACCAGCAGCACAAAGAGCTGAATATTCTCCTAAAGAATGACCGGCAACAAACGTTACCTTTTCTTCTATACGAAGCCCCAATTGTTCCATCACACGAATGACAGCCATGGATACAGCCATGAGTGCTGGTTGGGCATTGGCTGTTAACGTTAAAACATCAGCAGGTCCCTCAAAAATGATCTCTGATAATTTTTCCCCCAAAGCATCATCAACTTCCTCGAAAACCATTCGCGCTGCAACAAATTGCTCTGCAAGCGCCTTTCCCATCCCAACAAGTTGACTCCCTTGCCCTGGAAAAATAAAAGCTGCACCCATTAATCGACTCCTAAAATTGTGCCATTAAATTATTCTCTTTTGACCTTATTCATCCGCAAAAAGTCAAGATAAAGTGCTTTATTTAGAATGAATATCTTTCTTAAAATTATATTTTAAGGGCGGAATTTGATATAAAAACTTAGGAAAATAAGGAGCGATAAACTGAATAACGCCCAAACTTATGAGAGTTCCTAAAATTACACCTGCTAAAATATCAAAGGGATAATGTACCCCCACAAAGATGCGAGCCCAGCAGATTAAGCATAAAAATACCACGGCACATTTAAAAGTCCCTTTGTATCGATAAAAATAAAAGCTCGCTGTATAAGATGCAATGGTTAAAGCATGATTACTAGGAAAAGAAGCTGTGGCACGATGTTTAATCAACGGTGTTGTCAACCCTACAACGAATGGACGTGGATGGAAATAAATGAGAGAAATAAGATAACCTATAAAAAGAGCCGTACAAATGCTCATGCAAATGCTTAGCACAACACATCGTTCCCTTTCTCCACCACAAAACCACAACGCACATAGATGAAGAGGAATAATATAAATTAAAAATTTTGCACAAAAAATACTAAACAAAACTAAAATCGACCAAGATTGATGATTGCCGACAAGCATCTTAAAGAATGTCACATCAATCTGGTTTAACAAGTCCATTTTTATCTCCTTTATCTGTATGTTACAGCACACTCTCTTTGTAGAAGAGGGAAATATAGTGAAAATATATCAAGATTTAATAAATCAATTTTTTTATGTGCGTAAACTTGCTATTTTTAAAAATAACCTGTAGATGTGAAATGTTCGTTGCCGGCATTTTAGCTGGAGGTTGAACGGAGGGCTGTAGAATATCAGTAGGAAATACAATGTTTCCGGCCTCCCGTGTCTCCGCTCTGAGATGTCTCGAATTGTAAAAGCGTCCTTTCTTCTTTGGATTTCCAAAAAAGACAAGTCGCAGAGGCTTTGCGCTAAAACCGGTAAGACTTAATTGAAGAAAGGCAAAACAATGGCTCTTTATGAACATATGTTCCTTGCCCGACAAGATATTGCACCACAGCAAGTTGATGAGCTTTTGAACCTTTACAAAGGTGTCATTGAAACGCACGGTGGAAAAGTTGGGCGTGTAGAAAATTGGGGACTTCGTCCTCTTGCTTATCGTATTCGTAAAAACCGTAAGGCTTATTATGCCTTGGTCAACATTGATGCACCAGCTGCAGCAATCGCTGAAATGGAGCGTCAGATGCGAATCAATGAAGATATTTTGCGTTACATGACTATCCGTGTAGAAAAACACGAAAAAGAAAAATCTGCAATGCTCTCACACCTTGATCGTAATGCCCATATTGGTCAGGATGAAGAGCGCTCTCGTTCTCCACGTCGTCAACGCGAAAATGCTATAGAAGGGGTAGAATGATGGCTGATACTAATCAAAACTCTACACGTCGTCCCTTTCATCGTCGTCGTAAGACATGTCCTTTTTCAGGAACGAATGCTCCTAAAATTGATTATAAAGATATCAAATTATTGCAACGTTATATTTCTGAACGTGGGAAAATTGTTCCTTCACGGATTACAGCTGTTAGTCAGAAAAAGCAGCGTGAATTAGCTAACGCGATCAAGCGTGCTCGCTTTTTAGGCTTACTCCCATATGTTATAAAGTAAACGATCAAGACACTTGTGCAACTGGAGAAACTCTTCAGTTGCTTTTCTTGTATGGTTTAGGAAAATGGCTTATTATATACTATGTTAGGCTATTAAATATTAAAGTTGAGGTATTACCACGCCTCTAACTGCAAAAAAGCAGGACAGCAATAAATGAAAAAAGATCGTACTGATGAGATATTGACCGGTGTTTTAGCGGGGTTGTTTGCTGCTGTGATAGGAGTGGCGATCATCAGTATTGAAAAGATAGTACCCTCTTTATCTCTACTTCTTGGTTGCTTTCTTTCATTACCAATTTTTATTGTTGCATTTGGCCAAGGAACATTTGCTAGTTTCGTTGCTTTAATTAGTGCAACTGTTATTCTTTCCTTAGTCACTGATATCTATATTTCTCTCGGGCTTATGCTGTTATCTTTTCTTCCTGCTGTTTATGCTTCTTGGATGCTTGGACTTGCACGACCAGAGCAAAAAGAAAATACACTGATATGGTACCCATTATCATCTGTTATTTTTCATTTAACAAACTTTATTGCTTTTATGGTAACCTTCATTGGACTCTATGTAAAAGCCCGTCCAGATAGCCCTTTCGTTGCACAAAAAATCGCTGCAAATATAGTACAAGCTCTACAGCAATCGCAATCATTAAAAGAAGCTGATATACTTAATATTAGTGAATTTGTAATGGCGCATGCTGCGACTCTAGCAGCTGTTGCTCTGACGGTTTATAGTTTGGTTTTCCTCATTGGTAATCTTTATTTTTCAATAATGACAGCTCAATATATGAAGTGGCTAAAAAGACCTCGAGATGATTGGAGCAAAACCCTTCGTCTTCCGATTTCTGGAATTGTTATTTTCGTTGTTGTTTCCATGGCATCAATGATTGAATTGAGCGATTCTCTTAATTTGGGAACATATGTCTTTAGCTCTGCCTATACTGTCATCATATCAATTAGCGGTTTAGCCTACCTTCACAATATTACAAAAGGGGTAAACGGTCGGGTTATTATACTTTCGCTTGTCTATATTGCTATTTTAACTGTTGTTTTTTTCCCGCCTGTTTCTTTCATGATGCTTTTGATGGGGGTTTGGGCCGCTATTCAATACAATTTTCAATCACGCAAAAAACTTCCCTAAATTTATTTATTCGAAAGGAAAAACTATGGATATTATTCTACTTGAGCGCATTCCTCGTCTTGGTCAGATGGGTGATATTGTCTCAGTTAAAGATGGTTATGCACGTAACTTTCTCTTGCCTCAAGGGAAAGCTTTACGTGCAAATGAAGCGAATAAAAAACATTTTGAGATACAACGTGCACAGCTTGAAGCACGTAATCTTGAACGCAAAAGCGAAGCACAAAAAATTGCTGAAAAACTTGATGGTCAATCATTTATCGTTGTTCGTTCTGCTGGTGAAACAGGACAACTTTATGGATCTGTATCAACACGTGATATTGCTGAAATCATAACAGATGAAGGATTTTCTATTGGACGAAATCAAATTGAACTGAATCATCCAATCAAAATGATCGGTCTTCACACAATTACTCTCAGCCTCCATCCTGAGGTTCAAATTTCTGTGGTTATTAATGTTGCACGTTCTGCCAGTGAAGCACAACGCCAAGCAGAAGGTGAAACACTCACTTCTGCTGAAGAAATATATAATATTCAAGAAGAAACATTAGAAGAAAATCAGGAAGAATTATTGTCAGAAGAAATGTTGGTAGAAGAAATGAATGACAACGATATAAACAGTCCTCATCAAGAAGCTTAATTGCTCCTTTTGTTTTCTGTTTTATATCTTTTATTTCATTTAAAATATTAGTCATAAAATACTCACGATTTAAAATTGAGTATTTTATGACTATCGTACATAAATAATCTAATTTTTATGAATAATGAAAAGTATATTATCTAAAAATATTACATGATTAAAATGGTAATATCACTAAGAGGAAATGTTTTTTATTTTCCAGAATAGAAGTAAAAAATAATTTAAAATTCTACTCTTAAGTTTAACGTTTGAATGAGGTGTCATTTTATTATATCTTCATATGATCTAAAATAATTTTAATGATAAAAAAGCAGTTATACTTATGTATGATATTGGAATTTTAAGATCACATAACTTTAAAATACTTAAATTTAGATTACCGAAATCCGCCACTTTTAAAGTGCATATTGTAAAAATAAAATATACGCAATAGGTGTTATTATATCAATAAAACACGCATGATAAATGAACAACGAAAAAAGTTTTTTTTAAAATTATATGATTTTAACTTAAAATGAAGCTTTGTAGCTCTATACTGTTAATATACGATTTTAAATTGATCGCCTAAAGTTGCTAGACTTAGAATTTTAGTGGAAAATATTATGGAAGAAACTAGCGTTGTTAATATCAGCTCTTCGAAAAAAGAAGATTCCTCTTCTTTTCGGCAACTTCCACATAATATTGAAGCTGAACAGGCATTACTTGGTGCCATCTTTATCAACAATGATTCTCTTGATCGCGTTTCAGACTTTCTAAAACCAGAACACTTTTTTGACCCGCTCCATCAAAAGATTTATACTGTTTTATCTCACCTTATTAAAACCGGAAAACATGTAGATCCCGTTACGATCAAACCTCACCTCCAAATGGAAGAGAAAATTGGAGATCTTACTGTATACCAGTATGTTGTCCGCTTAGCAAAAGAGGCCGTCACCATTATTAACGCGGAAGATTATGGACGCGTTATTTATGACCTTTTTATCCGCCGTTCTTTGATTAATCTTGGAACTCAAGTTGTCAATACAGCCTTTGATGCTCCTGTAGAGCTTACGCCTGCCCAACAAATTGAAACTGTTGAAAATCAGTTATTTGAGCTCGCAGAAAAAGGGAAATATGGCGGCGGATTCGAAAATTTTGATGAGGCTGTCAAAAAAGCTATCGATATGGCAAGTGCAGCGAAAAGGCGCACTTCACAATTATCAGGGATAGCTACCCATATTAAAACACTTGATGAAAAAATGGGAGGATTACAAGCATCTGACTTAATTATCCTTGCTGGACGCCCTGGTATGGGAAAAACCTCACTAGCGACCAACATTGCCTTTAATATTGCCAATGCTTATAACCGTAATGACAAGACCGAAGAAAATGAAGGGGGCATTGTAGGATTTTTCTCACTTGAAATGTCCTCAGAACAGCTTGCGACCCGTATTATTTCTGAACAAACCGAAGTTTCTTCTTCTGATATTCGACGGGGGAATATTTCAGATGAGCAATTTTCAAAAATTATTCGTGCGGTAAAGCAACTCCAAAGGGCCCCCCTTTATATCGACCAAACAGGGGGAATATCAATTACGCAGTTGGCAGCTCGTGCACGGCGTCTTAAGCGACAACATGGTTTGGATATTTTAATCATCGATTATATCCAACTTATGACAAGTAGTTCAAAGCGTTCGTCTGAAAATCGTGTTCAAGAGATTACAGAAATTACGACGGGGCTCAAAGCCTTAGCCAAAGAATTGAACATCCCTATTATCGCTCTTTCACAGCTTTCGCGCCAAGTCGAAAACAGAACGGATAAACGACCACAACTCTCAGACTTGCGTGAATCTGGTTCTATCGAGCAAGATGCCGACATCGTTCTTTTTGTCTATCGTGAAGCATATTATCTTAAAAATGAAGAACCCAAGTTGGGCACTTCTGAACATACAAAATGGATAGATGAAATGGGTGAAATTGAGGGTAAAGCTGATGTCATTATTGCAAAACAACGACATGGGCCCACAGGCGTCGTATCCCTTGCCTTTCAATCGGATTTCACACGCTTTAGTGATCTGGCAGACAGCAATTATCTTCCAGAACAAATCGGTTAAATCAACATGGCACACACCTGTGTTCTTATCTATCAAAACTGTGAAACCATTCTTCTCATTAGAGAAAAAATGTATTTCTTTTATCAAGAATAGAATTTTTTATAAAAAATTATTTTTTAGTGATTCTTGCCGTCATTATTTGCTCTTTAAAAGCTATTGAATAACATCCCTCTTGGACGAAATGATAACGTATCTCTTAATGTTGTAAGTGAAACTCATATATTAAAATCCATAGCTAACTTAGATCTTGCTCTATTGCCTCTTCTTTTACCAAGGTTTCTTCTCACAAAACACTCATTTTTTATTTTTAAATTCAAAAATAATTTCTGTTGTTGTGCAAAATAAATTATCATAAAAAATAGCAAGATGTTTCCTCTTCACAGAAAAATCTCTAATTTTTTAATAAAACATTTTCTAACCTGTCTAAAAAAACAACCCTCATGACCACATATAAAGCACAGCTTATGTTTTAAATTATAGTACAGAGAAACTTCTACAAGATGCAAACTATTCTTGATATAAAATTGTATAAGAACTGATATTTCGATAAAGGGAAAGTGTATAATTATGCTAGAAAAAAAAGAAGACTGCGATAATGGATTTGACAGTCTTGATCAAGCAATCAAAAGAGTTCTTGATATAGCCAGTGCTGCGAAAAGGCGCTCTTCACAATTATCGGGAATAGCTACCCACATTAAAACACTTGATGACAAACTGTGTGGACTACAGCCTTCCGACTTAATTATTCTCGCTGGGCGTCCTAGTATGGGAAAAACTTCACTGGCAACCAATATTGCCTTTAATATTGCCAATGCTTATAATCATAATGGCAATACCGAAGAAAATGAAGGGGGTGTTGTAGGGTTTTTCTCACTTGAAATGTCCTCTGAACAGCTTGCAACCCGTATTATTTCTGAACAAACAGAAATCTCTTCTTCTGATATTCGACGAGGTAATATTTCAGTTGAACAATTTTCAAAAGTCATGCGTACGGTAAACCAGCTCAAAAAGGCACCCCTTTATATTAATCAAACTGGGGGGATATCAGTTTCACAACTGGCTGCCCGTGCACGACACCTCAAGAAACAACATGGTTTGGATATTTTAATTATTGATTATATCCAACTTATGATAAGTGATTTAAAATATTCATCTGAAAATCCTATTCAAGAGATTACCGTAGGATTAAAAGCATTAGCAAAAGAATTAAATATCCCTATTATTGCTCTTTCACAACTTTCATATCAAGTTGAAAACAGAACAGATAAACGCCCAAAACTCTCTGATTTAGGTGGCTTTGGTTCTATCGAGCAGGATGCCGACATCGTTCTTTTTGTCTATCGTGAAGAATATTATCTCAAAAATGAAGAACCAAAATTGGGCACTCTTGAACATATGAAATGGATAGAGACAATGGATGAAATTATGGGGAAAGCTGATGTCATTGTTGCAAAACAACGACACGGGCCGACAGGAATCGTATCCCTTGCCTTTCAATCTGAATTTACACGCTTTAGTGATCTGGCAGACAGCAATTATCTTCCAGAACAAATCGGTTAAATCAGTATGGCACGCACCCGTGTTCAATTTATTTGCCAAAATTGTGGAACTGTTCATTCTCGTTGGGCAGGAAAATGTAACGCCTGTGGAGAATGGAATTCCCTTATTGAAGAAAATATAAATAGCGGCATAGGAAGTGGACCTAAGCAGAATACTCGTAAAGGACGCATCGTCGCCCTTACATCTCTTTCTGGAGATATCCAAGATGCTCCACGTATTCATTCTGGTATTGCTGAACTTGATCGTGTTACCGGCGGGGGGTTTGTTCGTGGATCCGCACTCCTTGTTGGTGGTGATCCAGGTATTGGAAAATCAACATTGCTCACACAAACAGCTGCTGCTTTAGCACGCAAAGGACATAATGTTATTTATGTCTCAGGTGAAGAAGCTATTGCGCAAATTTGTCTGCGTGCGCAAAGGCTTGGAGCGCATAATACAGAGGTAAAGCTTGCTGCTGAAACCAATGTTGAAGATATTCTTGCAACCTTAAGCGAGCATAAAAATCTTGATATGGTGATTATCGATTCAATTCAAACCTTATGGTCAGATACAGCAGATTCATCTCCCGGCACTGTCACACAAGTGCGTATTGGTGCTCAAGCTATGATACGCTTTGCTAAAAAAACAGGAGCTGCTGTTGTTCTTGTTGGTCATGTGACAAAAGATGGTCAAATTGCTGGTCCTCGGGTCGTTGAACATATGGTTGATGGCGTTCTTTATTTTGAGGGTGAAGGAGGACATCATTATCGCATTCTTAGAACTGTAAAAAATCGCTTCGGGCCAACAGATGAAATTGGCGTCTTTGAAATGTCTGATAAAGGCTTACGCGAAGTGATCAATCCATCCGAATTATTTTTAGGAGAACGCAATGAAAAAGCACCAGGCGCTGCTGTTTTTGCTGGAATGGAAGGAACACGCCCGATATTAGTAGAAATTCAAGCGCTCGTTGCTCCCTCTTCCCTTGGAACCCCCAGACGTGCGGTTGTCGGTTGGGATGGAAATCGTCTTTCTATGATTCTTGCTGTTTTAGAAGCCCATTGTGGCATTCGTTTTGGGCAGCATGATGTCTATCTAAATGTGGCAGGTGGGTATCGCATATCAGAACCTGCCGCTGATTTAGCTGTAGCCGCGGCTTTAGTCTCTTCTCTTGCCAATATCCCTTTGCCAACAGATTATGTATATTTTGGTGAAGTCAGTCTTTCAGGAGCTACCCGCGCTGTTGCTCATTCAGCACAACGCATCAATGAAGCAAAAAAACTCGGCTTTCAGGGAGCATTTCATCCCACGACAACAACCGAAATGATGAAGTCGCTTAATTTTCAACAAAAAACTTTCTCCGACCTCCCTGAACTCGTTGCTACTCTTACCGCAAGTAAAAAATGATTTTTACCACAGTTATAATAATATAGAAAAAAATCTACAAAATATGAAAGATCCTTGCTATAAGCACAAAAAATGTATTTTTATACTGACTTAAAAGAACAAAACTTTATGTATAAGGAACAAACAAATGATCATAACAATCCTTGATGGAATTGTCGTAGTAATCATCCTGTTGTCCGCTTTTCTTGCTATGCTTCGAGGATTCTCACGTGAGGTGTTATCGTTGGTTTCTTGGGCAGTTGCAGCTGTTACGACATTGCTTTTATTCAAGCCTGTCTTACCTTTCTTTGAACAATATCTTTCTAATAAAATGATTGCATTGATCACAACATTGGTCACAATTTTTATTATTGTTCTTATTATTACTTCAATTATTACAATGAAGATCTCTGATTTTATTATTGATAGTCGAATTGGTCTTCTTGACCGTTCTATTGGTTTTATTTTTGGGGCACTTCGTGGTTTACTGATTATGGTCATCGCTATGTTGCTGATTAATGCCCTGATTAAACCCGAGCACCAAGCAAACTGGTTAAAAGATGCTAAAATGAGGCCTATTTTAGATTCACTGGGACAAAAGGTTTGGGAAATACTTCCAAAAGATTTTGGATCTGTCCTCGAAAAGGCGGAAAATTTATTTAAAGACAGCGATAAACATACGCATAAGGAGCTCCCTCATGAAAAGACAATTCTAAAAAATGGAGAATAGCTTTTCACAAGGAAAAAAACTAAATAATATAAAATGTGATATTAATAATTCCTCTCTATCACAACTGAAAGAATATGATGATAAAAAGCAATATTTCCTGTCAAGAATTTTCATTAGATGATGATACCCTTCATGAAGAATGTGGGGTTTTTGGCATTCTTGGGCATGAAGATGCAGCAACATTAACAGCTCTTGGACTCCACGCACTCCAGCATCGTGGACAAGAAGCAGCTGGTATTGTTTCCTACCATAATAAAATGTTTCATCAAGAAAAGCATTTAGGTCTTGTTGGTGATCACTATACAAACCCTGCAACACTTGCACGCTTGCCAGGAAATCGCGCTATTGGACATACGCGTTACTCAACAACTGGAGAAGTAGCATTACGCAATGTTCAACCCCTTTTTGCTGAATTGAAAGCTGGAGGCATTGCTATTGCTCATAATGGTAATCTTACCAATGGTCTTACATTACGCCGTGAACTCATTGCTTCTGGTGCTATCTGTCAATCAACATCAGATTCAGAAGTTTTTCTCCATCTTATTGCCCGCTCACGTTATGAATCGTCCTCTGATCGTTTTGTTGATGCAATTCGGCAAGTAGAAGGGGGATATGCTATGTTAGCGCTTACACGTACAAAGCTTATTGCTGCACGTGACCCAACAGGGATTAGACCCCTCGTGATGGGGGAACTTGATGGTAAGCCTATCTTTTGTTCCGAAACTTGTGCTCTTGATATTATTGGAGCAAAATATGTCCGTGATGTTAAAAATGGGGAAATCATTATCTGTGAAATACAAAAGAATGGGGAAATTACGAAAAAAATTATAAAACCAGAAAATGAAAAGCCAGAAAAACTTTGCTTGTTTGAATATGTTTATTTTGCTCGTCCTGACTCTATCGTTGGAGGACGGAGTGTTTATACAACACGCAAAAATATGGGGATCCGTCTAGCACAGGAAGCCCCTTGTGAGGGAGATGTTGTCGTTCCAGTTCCGGACGGAGGAACACCTGCCGCAATTGGCTATGCACAAGAAATTGGAATTCCTTTCGAGCTTGGTATTATTCGTAATCACTATGTTGGCCGTACTTTTATCGAACCAACACAACAAATTCGCGCTTTTGGCGTCAAGTTAAAACATTCTGCAAACCGCCCTATCATTGAAGGAAAAAGGGTTATTTTAATTGATGACTCTATTGTACGAGGGACAACATCGCTTAAAATTGTGCGAATGCTCCGTGATGCAGGAGCAAAAGAAGTTCATATGCGTGTTTCTAGCCCTATGATTTTCTATCCTGACTTTTATGGTATTGATACCCCTAAAGCTGAAAGTCTTTTAGCAAATCAATATCCAGATTTAAAATCTATGTGCAATTTTATTGGAGCGGACTCTTTAGAATTTCTTTCAACGGATGGATTATATCTTGCTGTAGCAGGAGAAAAACGAAATAACGCCGATCCACAATTTACTGACCATTATTTTACTGGATATTATCCTACACATCTGGTTGATCAAGAAAATTTCTCCAAAATTCATCAATCATCTGTTCTTAAAACAAGAGATTAATGATGACAAAACATGACTTTAGTCTCCATGGGCGTGTTGCACTTGTTACTGGTGCCTCAAGAGGAATTGGCTATTATTTGGCACTCGAGCTTGCTGCACGTGGTGCTCATATTATTGCTCTTGCACGAACAGTCAGTGGGCTTACTGAACTGGACAATCAAATCCAAGAAAAAGGGGCTTTTGCTACCCTTGTTCCTCTTGACTTGCATCATATGGAAAATATCGATGCTCTTGCACTCTCTATTACAAAACGTTGGAAAAAACTTGATATTATCGTTGCAAATGCAGGAATCCTTGGAACACTCTCACCAATAGCGCATATAGAAAACACGGTCTTTGAAGATGTCTTTCAAATAAATCTTTTCAGCCAATGGCGCTTAATAAAAGCCTTAGAGCCTTTATTACGTGAATCTGATGCTGGACGGGCTCTCCTGTTATCCTCAAGCGTTGCGCATGATGCGCGCCCTTTCTGGGGGGCTTATGCAGCCTCTAAAGCAGCTTTAGAAATGATTTCGCGCTGTTGGGCAGAAGAGCTCAAACAAACCCCTATTAAAATTAATTGTGTCAACCCTGGTGCCACACGAACTGCTATGCGGGCTGAAGCTATGCCTGGTGAAGATCCAGAAACACTCCCATCACCACAAGAGGTTGCAAAAAAAATAGTTCATTTGCTCTCACCTGATTTAAAGGAAACTGGAAAACTCTTTAATGTCCGTAAAAATCGGTTTGTGGATTATCATATCCCTGATTGATCATCATCTGAAATGTAAATAGCCTACTCTCTCTTTCTTCCTGTACTTTTCACAATGTTGCGATAAACCTTGGCACTTAAGACGGTTTATGAAAAGCCATTTTTATTATACAAATTTTATCCACACATTCATCCCGCCTTTGGCGTGCAATAGAATGATTTTGGTTGATGCAACATGAGAGAGATTTGAAATGAAAGAAGCTTACGTTATTCGAGGGTCTAATTCAACATGAATAACGCTAGATTATCATTATAAATCAATGATTTTTAACAGAAGAATAAAGCGCTTTATGAATCTTGGATAGCTTTAGCCTCAGCCTTTTTTTCTTCTAAAGAAGCACGTTTATTATAAGCGATAAAACTACAGGGGAGAAAAATCATATAGCTAACAGCTGTGATCAATAAAGTTTTCCATGTATAAGTTGCAAGAAAACCGACATAAATAACAATAACCAACATGCACGGTATAACGATATCACGTCTTAAATTTTGATCAATTGTTTTTGCATTCCATACTGGTAGGCGACTAATCAAAAGAAAAGCAATAATTACCGTATAAAGACTAAAAAATAATGCCCACCCCCAACTGGGAACTAAACCGAGAGCCCCTAAATACATAGGTAATAAAAGGAGCAATGCACCTGCTGGTGCTGGAACACCAACAAAATAACTTTTTTGCCACTGAGGTATATTGGTATTATCCAACATCACATTAAAACGCGCTAATCGCAAACAACAAGCAACACAATAGACAAGGGCTGCAACCCAACCAATGTGGTGTGCTTGATGCAAAATAAAAGAATAAACAATAAGTGCAGGAGTCACACCAAAATTTACAATATCAGCAAGAGAATCCATCTGTGCTCCAAAAGGTGAACTCCCATCTATTAAACGTGCAATGCGACCATCCGCACCATCTAAAACTGCGGCCAAAAGAACCATTAAAATCGCAGCTTCATAGCGTTGCTCCAAAGCTAAACGAATGCTGCTCATCCCTGCGCAAATTGCTAAGATAGTAATGATATTGGGAATGACATATCGCATTGATGTAGGTGAACGCCGCCGATTTGTAACATCATCATGCTGCCCTTCAGGGTTGAATGAAGAAAATGGCGAAAAATTTTTCATTGTCTATCCTAATCGTATCTGAAGTCCGTTGTAGCACTCTTATCATCAAAAGAGCCCAAAACGGTCTCTCCAGCAATTGCTGTCTGACCAACCGCAACACGCAATTTCATTTCAGTTGGTACATAAATATCAAGGCGAGAACCAAAACGAATCAATCCAAATCGTTCCCCCGTCATAACGGCATCATTTTCTTTTGACCAACAAACAATGCGACGCGCAAGCATCCCTGCTATCTGTACAATACCGATTTTACCATGTTTGCTCTCAATGACCAGCCCATTACGCTCATTAAACTGACTAGCCTTATCAAACTCAGCATTGGTAAAACGACCTGGATGATAAACGATCGACTCTACTGTACCATTGATAGGGATACGATTGATATGACATGAAAAAACATCCATAAAAATAGAAATACGGATCATTTCATCTTGCCCTAACCCTAATTCTTCAGGTGGAACACATGATTCCACAAATGAAATGCGGCCGTCTGCAGGCGACATAACCCAATTTGAATTTAAAGGGATCACACGATCGGGATCGCGGAAAAAGTATATACACCACACCGTGAGAACAAGCCCGCACCAAAACAATGGACTCCATATCCAACCAAGAATAAGCGAAATAACAAAAAATGCTACAATAAAAGGATAACCTTCTTTATGAATCGGCACAAAGCTATTATGGACAGATTGTAGAATACTCATATAATTTCCTATTCATCGTAAACTTAAACAAGCAATAACCCTTTTTGTTCCTCTTGTGTCTTTTTATGTATTTTATCAATCACCCTATATAAAGGTATAGATTACATTTTGCCCACCTTATTTTTTACGATTAACAATACCTGTCTCATCTTCTTCACGCATTTTACGTAATTTTTCTTCAGCTTGCGATGCTTCAAGCTGCTTGTTCCACATTGAAGCATATAAACCTTTCTTGCGTAAAAGCTCTGTATGCGTCCCATTTTCAATAATACGACCACTTTTAAGAACCAAAATTTCATCAGCATTGATAACCGTAGAAAGACGATGCGCAATAATCAATGTTGTTCGTCCACGGCTTACAATATCTAATGCTTGTTGAATTTCCTGTTCCGTTGTCGTATCAAGAGCCGCTGTTGCTTCATCTAGAATAAGAAGGGGGGAGCTTTTAAAAGTGTTCGTGCAATAGCCACCCGTTGTTTTTCTCCCCCTGATAATTTTAGACCACGCTCTCCTACCATAGACTGAAAACCTTCCGGTAACACCTCAATAAATTTTGATATTTGTGCCATTTCAGCAGCTTTGCGCATCTCTTCATCTGTCGCACTTGGACGTCCGTAGCAAATATTATAGGCAATTGTATCATTAAATAATACTGTATCTTGTGGAACCATACCGATTGCTTCCCGCAAACTCTTTTGTGTTACATTACGAATATCCTGCCCGTCAATTGTGATAGAGCCCGCATCAACATCATAAAACCGAAAAAGCAATCGAGAAATGGTTGATTTACCAGCACCTGATGGACCGACAATAGCGACTGTTTTTCCTCCTGGGACTTCAAAATTAATATCTCTGAGAATTTGACGCGCCGAATCATAAGAAAACTTTACCTGATGAAAACGAATGGTCCCATCACTTATCTCTAACGGTTTAGCATCTGATTTATCAACGATTTCCTGCTGAACATCTAAAAGATCAAACATCGCTTCAATATCCGTTAAACCTTGTCGAACATCACGATAAATTGAACCAATAAAATTCAATGGAATAGAAAGTTGCATTAAAAGAGCATTAATAAAAACAAAATCTCCTAAAGTTTGTGTCTTATAAAAAACTTCATAAGCTGACATCAACATCATGATCGTCATGCCAATACCAAAGATAAGAGCTTGACCAAAATTAAGCCAACTTAACGATGTCCAAATCTTTGTTGCAGCTTTTTCATAACCGGCCATAGCGGCATCAAAACGATCGGCTTCTAGCGTTTCATTGCCAAAATATTTGACCGTTTCAAAATTCAAAAGAGAATCAACAGCGCGAGTATTCGCTTCCGTATCTGCTGTATTCATTTGTTGCCGAATACGAATACGCCAATCACTCGCCTTAATAGTAAACAAAGTATATAATAAAACTGTTATAACAACGATGAGAAGATAATACCCCCCATAATTGATGTAAAATACAAAAGCCGTTAATATAAATTCTAAAACTGTCGGTACGGTACTGAGAATTGAAAATCTTACGATTGCTTCAATCCCTTTTGTACCACGTTCAATCACGCGAGAAAGCCCACCAGTTCGGCGTTCTAAATGAAATCGTAAAGATAACTCATGAATATGGACAAAGGTTTTATAAGCGAGTTGACGCACAGCGTATTGACTAACAGTGGCAAAAAGAGAATCGCGTAATTGATTTAATCCAGCCTGTATAATACGTGCAGCATTGTATGCCAAAACAAGCATGATGGGAATAAGTAAACTGGATGGAAACCATTCTGGGAGCTGAAAGCTTGTATCAAGCACATTCGTAGCATATTTAAAAAAATACGGTACAGATATAAGAACGAGCTTAGCCAAAACAAGATAAAATATTGCCCACAGCACACGTATTTTTAGATCACGCCGACCTACCGGCCACATATAAGGCCATAAATTGTAAAGTGTGTGCAGAGTTCCCTCTGTATCAGATGATACAGTTTTTCTCATTTCATTGCGTTTCATAAAGCCTTTACTTCTCTATCATCCACACAAACAGGCAAAACACCCCCCTGTGTTATTTATATATTCATAGGTCCATCTCTTGTTACGCTTTTCGATAAGCTATACCTACTCGTTGTGTGAAGTTAGACTGTTTTTGAAAAAGGAACAAGAAATAATCCACGATACAGTTTATTATTTTGATCTGTCTTCTCATACCACTCTGCTGCAAATAAATTTTCAACTTTTACATGCTTTTTTTTCAATTCTGCATGAAGCCACTTTTTTGTTTTACCAATCTCTTTAAGACCATCATCAATAACCTCACCATTTTCCACGACAATCGTTGATTTTTTCCCCTCTTCCTTTTTAATAACAGTGCAATCACCATTGGTTTCCAAACGCACAAAAGCAGCTTCATGTAAGTGACATCCTTTAAGACGTAACATCGCAATAAGATCATTGATATTGATCCCTAAATTTTTAATCTTATCCATTTGAAAGGCTCCATCTAAAACCAATGTAACATTCCTCCCTGCAATAAGACGGCGAAAAAAAACTGAATAGCGTGCAAAAAGATTAAAAGAGGCAATCAAGGTTTGCCAAATCAATAAAACAAGCAATAATTGAATGCTGCTAATATTCTGGTTATAAATGACTCCTCCAATAATACCTCCCATGACAAAATTGCTGACCAAATCGATGGGTGTCATTTGCCTCAAACTCCCACGACCCGTTGTTCTTAAAATGAATAGGAAAGCAATAAGACCTACAGCCAGCTTAAGCGCGATATACCCGTAATGATCTAAAAATTCCATCATATTCTCCCTTTACTTTATGAGAACTGCTGGAATAGGGAAATTAGGATCGTTTTATTTCCCACATAGTTATACGCTCACCACTTTGCGGATCCTTACTATCTTTTAAGAGAATCCCCTCGGCTGCAAGCTCATCACGAATTGTATCCGCAGCGTCCCACTCTTTATTATGGATAAGCCGTAGTCTTTCGGCAATGCGCTGATCAATAAATTTTGAATCAAGCCATGTTTTTCTTATGAATAATGGACTGTCTATTTCTTTAATCCATTCTTGTCGTAATAGTCCTAATAAATTCATTCCATGAGCAAGAGCCAAAGCATCCCCTGCTTTATAAAATTTTCGCAAAAGCGTTAATGCTTTGGGCGTATTAAGATCATCACTAAGAGCATCTACTAAAGTATCATCAATCGTTTCATTGTTGTTTATTATATTCTTTTTACTGCGAAGCAGTTCATACCAACGATAAAGTTCACGGCTTGATTGTCTTAAACGCTGTGCGGTCCAATTTAATGGTTCACGATAATGCGTTTGAAGCATCGAAAAACGTGCAGACAAACCCGCCCAATTTTGCTTCATTTCATCGGCTAAAACACCATTAAATTCCCCCAAATTATTCTCTAAAACAGAACGAATGGTTATGAAGTTGCCAAAGCTTTTCGACATTTTTTTGCCTTCAACTTGTAAAAAGCCGTTATGCATCCAAAAATTAGCCATTCGTTCCGTCCCAAAAGCTGAACAACTTTGTGCTATCTCATTTTCATGGTGCGGAAAAATTAAATCAAGTCCACCACCATGGATATCAAAAATATTCGCCGTTGGATCATCACAAGTTAAACCACCGCCATAGGGCGCTAATAACTTTGCCATTGACATGGCAGAACACTCAATATGCCAACCTGGACGACCTAAAACAGGTATGCCTCCCGGCGATTCCCAACCTGGCTCTCCTTCCGCAGAAGGTTTCCATAAAACAAAATCCATCTCCTCTCGTTTATAAGCAGCAACATCAATACGCGCCCCTGCCCTCATTTCATCTAAAGAACGATTGGCAAATGCACCATAATAGGGAGGATTTTTTATGCTGCTTATAGAAAATAATATATGATTTTCCGCTTTATAAGCGTGCCCCTTTTCAAGCAACCTTTCAATGAGCGCGCGCATCTCCTCTAAATGCTCAGTTGCACGTGGCTGGCTGGTTGGCAATAAACACCCCAGCGCTATTGTGTCTTGTTGAAACTGGGCATATGTACGTTCTGTTAATTGACGAATAGCGTCATTGAATGACAAATTTGGATATTCGTGGGCGGCTCGTGCATTAATTTTATCATCGACATCGGTAATATTACGCGCATAAAGAACATGATCATTACCATAAACATGACGCAATAAGCGAAATAAAACATCAAAAACAATGACAGGACGTGCATTTCCTATATGCGCATAATCATAAACTGTTGGACCACAAACATAAAGACGCACTTTTGTCGGATCGATTGGTATAAAATTTTCTTTTTTTCGTGTCAGCGTATTATAAAATCGCAACTCTTTCATCATTATACTCCGTGAACGATATGATGTGCCGCCCTTTTAGATGTCTCTTATCTCAAATGATCGTATTATGCAGTTTAGAGTAAAAACTTTTATTTTATATAAAATTCTTCTTCCCCAATTGTCTCGAAACTGTATTCATCATTTATCATAAAAACACTCTCTTTTATTTAATTAAAAGCATTTGATTTGATAAAGATCTTATTCCTCCTTAAGAAAAGGAGCCTTAGAAACAATTCCATAAACTATACAGTTTGAATTTATATGAAAAGGAACAAAACCTAAATTTTTAACCACACAGAGTTTCATCCGTCTTTTCAATATTTCACAATGGGTTTCTTACGGTCTCTTACGCCCTATATTTTATAAGCAATCATTGAGAATAACGTCGCAATTACTCTATTTTTAGACATCATTTTCATGACATAATTATTTTATTTGTACAGAGTTTTATTCAAAGAAAGTAATAAAAATAATGCGTAATAGATTGATGAACATTATTATTTTAATATTTCTTATCATTTCAATGCCAGTCTTTGCGCAACAATCTCCACCTTATGAAAAAAAACTCCTTCGCCTCGCAGAAATTTTGGGATCCCTGCATTCCCTCCAAAGTCTTTGCGAGTCCCCAACAAACCAATGGTATGATTATATGAACGCACTGATTGAAGCAGAACACCCCACCCCACAAAGACGCGCTTATTTTTATGAAGCATTTAATGAAGCCTATCTTGCTTTTTCTGAAAATTATCATCATTGTACACAAGCAGCCATTGAAGCTAATCAAAGATACATTGAAGAGGGAAGAACTTTATCTGAAAACCTTCTCACGCATTATAACAGCGAACCTGTAAAAAAATATCTCCCTCACTTTTAGTAATATCAACGATGCCGCCTTTATAAATGCAAAGATCAGTAAGCTGTCTTCTCAAAAGAGAGTAACTTTTGAAGAATAATTTTTATTCTTATGAGAGTTTTTTCTCTATATCGTTCTTTATCCTCCTTCCTGCGTTTTAAGGATAAAAATTCCTACCCCATACCAATGTAAAAGTCCGAATTCTAGCAGATTTCCCCCCGATACCCCCTCATGCAATTTGCTTCATTAACACTCTAGAAAAAAGCCTAAAGACATTCATTAGACACTGAACAAACATTTATGTGTCAAGAAATCTGATATGCCTTAATATCGCATCACTGCTCTAAAAGATGGTGTTTTTAGCATAAGTAAGATAAAATTTATGCTGTCTACACCAAAGTTTCTATGAATTTAACCGGTTCTCCTTGTGAAGGTGTGACAATTTCACCTTCCCACATAACGCGCATACCACGGATAATTGTTCCAACAGGCCAACCTTTAACCTTTTGACCATCATAAGGTGTCCAACCGGCACGCGAACCAATCAGGGCATTCGTAATGACTTCTTCCCGTTGAAGATCAACAATCGTCAAATCAGCATCATATCCAACAGCAAGACGTCCTTTACAACTTATACCAAAAATACGACTAGGACTATGTGAAGTGAGATCAACAAAACGCTCAAGAGACATTTTTCCTGCATTCACATGTGTCAACATAATGGCTGCTGTTGTTTGCACTCCTGTCATTCCTGAAGGCGAAGAAGGATAAGGTTGAAGCTTTTCTTCAAGGGTATGTGGCGCATGATCAGAACCTAAAACATCAATAATCCCCTGTTGAACACCATACCAAAGAGCTTCACGATGACGTGGCTCACGAATAGGTGGATTCATCTGAATTAATGTACCAAATTGCTTATAATCATCAGCCGTGAGCGTTAAATGATGATGTGTCACTTCAATTGTTGCAACATCTTTATGTTTTTTTAGAAAATCAATTTCTTCTTCTGTTGAAAGGTGTAACACATGAATGCGTGCCTTCGTTTCATGCGCAATTTTTACCAAACGTTGTGTACACTTTAACGCCGCAATCTCATCACGCCAAACGGGATGTGATGATGCATCCCCTTCAATACGCAGTATTTTACGCTCTTTGAGCCTTTCCTCATCTTCTGAATGAAAAGCTGCACGACGGCGTGTGTTTTGCAAAATAAGACGTACACTTTCATCATCATCGACCAAAAGATCACCTGTAGAAGACCCCATAAAGACTTTAATTCCAGCTGCACCAGGAAGTCTTTCTAATTCAGAGAGTTCATGGGCATTTTCACGCGTTCCTCCAACCCAAAATGCAAAATCACAATGCATGCGATGAAATCCGCGCTTAACCTTATCCCTTAATGTATCTTCTGATGTTGTTAATGGATTGGTGTTCGGCATTTCAAAGACTGCTGTAACTCCCCCTAACACAGCAGAATATGAACCACTTTCCAAATCTTCCTTATGTTCATTGCCTGGTTCACGAAAATGTACTTGGCTATCAATAATTCCCGGCAAAATATGCAGTCCCGTACAATCAATCACCTCACCGGCCGAAGCATATGTGAGGTCGCCAATTTCAGCAATACGGCCATTTGTAACACCAATATCACGCTTGCTTCTTCCATCATGGTTCACAACTGTTGCACCTTTAAAAATTGTATCAAATGTTTTAAACATAGCCACGCTCCTTACATATTGCTCACTTATCGATTAGGTAACTTTGAGCAGAAAGGCAAGAACCATGATTGAAAAACAAAATGCCATTTGCTTAAAAAATCGCGGAATTATTCAAGTTATAGGCGAAGAAGCAACAGATTTTCTGCAATCTCTAATTACAACAGATGTAAAAAAAATCGGCCCCAAAGAAGTTTTTCCTGGGGCTCTTTTATCTCCACAAGGAAAGATTCTTTCTGATTTTCTTATCGGTAAAAGAGAGGAAGGTTATTTTATTGATATTGAGATGTCTTTGGCCGATACACTCTATAAGCGTCTGTTGCTCTATAAACTGCGTAAAAAAGTAGAAATTATACAACCATTACAAGAGCTTGTCACAGTTTCTTGGAAAAATGAATCAGATAGTTTAAATTTTGATTCAAATTTTGTTGATAAACGCTTCCCACAACAAGAAAAAATAATGCGAATCTACGGCAAAGTTTCGTTTTTAACTTCAGAAGATTATGATACATGGAATCAATTGCGTATTCGTTATGCGATTGCGGAAAGTGGTCAAGACTATGAAGTCGGAAAAGTCTTTCCTCATGATATTAATTACGATCAAATCAATGGACTTGCATTCAACAAAGGATGTTATATTGGACAAGAAATTGTTTCACGAATGCACCACCGCCGTGCAGCACGACGCCGTATTTTAATTGTAAAAGGCCAGTATGATCTTCCCCCTCAAGCAAATATTGAAGCAGGAACAAAAGTACTTGGGCACTTGGGAACATGTGTTGGAAATGAAGCTCTTGCTTTAATGCGTATTGACCACGTCAAAGATGCTATGGATCAAAATATCCCCTTTACTGTAAAAAATATTCCTGTCACCATACATATTGCTGAAAATATGGATTTTACCTTTCCTGAAAATTAAGATAGAAAATACGTATGGCTAAAGCTGAACTATTAAAAAGTGGAGAAGCACGCGCTTGGCAAAGAATGCTCTCTGGACGCAGACTCGATCTTCTCAATCCTTCTCCTTTTGATATTGAAATTGAAGATATTGCCCATGGACTTGCCCGCGTGGCCCGTTGGAATGGTCAAACACGAGGAGATCATGCCTATTCTGTTGCCCAACATTCACTTTTGGTTGAACAAATATTTCAAAAACTTTTCCCACAAGCAGGGAGCACCGAATGTCTTTATGCGCTTCTTCATGATGCACCAGAATACGTCATCGGTGATATGATTTCACCCTTTAAAGCTGTCATAGGAAAACAATATGAATGCATCGAAAAGCGCATTCAAGATGCTATTCACATGCGCTTTTCTCTTTCTGTTGATCTTTCTCAAAAACTTTTAAAAAAAATTAAACAAGCTGACCGTATCGCAGCATATTATGAAGCGATCACGCTTGCTGGATTTAAGACAGAAGAAGCCGTTCGCTATTTTGGCTCTCCCAATAATATTGTACCGGATGATCTTCATTTACACCCCTCCTCTACACAACAAATTGAAAACGCATTTTTAACGCGCTTTAATGACTTGGATACCCAAAGATCATAGATCTCTTCGCATTATTTATTCTTGTCATTATAGCTGAATATATATCGTTTTTTTCCATTTATGGCGCAAAAGTTCTTATAAAAAATAAAGCTGAGTATCCTTATTATTCTTCTACAATTACCGCCCTTATATCCTATCAATTAAAAAACATCATCGAAGCCAAAGTTTTTTACACCCAACGAAGAGCCTTTTAAAAAAAACTCCGTAACCATTTACCAATAACCTATAAAGTCAATATACTGATTTATAATAATAATTTATTATTTTTTTTGTTTATATTGAATCAATCAAACCATTTTCTTACACATCTAAGCGGAGAGAGTTATGTGAATAAAACTATACAAGAAAGAACTAAAAATGCCTCTTATGGACCGCCTCAAGTACTAAGCACTGCCGCAACATTGAAAGTTGGTAAAATGTGTAATGGAACCAGCTTACTCTTTTGTGAAACGTAAAGATGACGGTAATTAACAAATTTTATATACTTCATAGAGACTTTATCGTTATAATCGTTATGCTATTTACAAGTGCTGTCACGAAATGGGATTGGGGATCTTAAGAAAGTTTTTTTAAAGCGCGCAAATTAGCATGCCAATGGCGTTTCTCTTTTGCATGAAAAGCATGTTCCAATTAAAGAAAAAAGCAATGAGAGAAATCACAATTCAAATGACATACAAAAATATACGAAACACTCCCCATTTATTATCGAAACAACAAATGTGCTATTCTCAAACTTTTTATCTTAAACTGAACATCTATTTCAGTTTATAAACTTCATTATCCGCTGGAAAAGCACGGGATGTAACATCCTCTGCGTAGTTTTTGATTGCAGTTTCCATGGCTTGTTCAAGGTCTCCATAACGACGTACAAATTTTGGCACATGAGCACCATAGCCCAGCATATCTTCCATCACCAACACTTGTCCATCACATTGACTGGATGCACCAATACCGATGGTTGGAATAGAAAGCTTTTCTGTCAGTTTTACCGCTAAAGGCTCGACAATCCCTTCTAAAACAACAGCAAAAGCACCAGCCTCTTCAATTGCAATCCCATCATCTTCAATTTTCTGCCAATCACTCTCTTTACGTCCTTGTGTCTTAAAACCACCAAAACGATTCACCGCTTGGGGTGTGAGACCAATATGCCCCATCACTGGAATACCTCGTTTACATAAAAAATCTATTGTTTCGGCGATATAAGCACCACCTTCAAGCTTAACGGCCCCACATCCCGTTTGTGCCAGAACACGCGATGCATTAACAAAAGCCTGCTCTTTACTTTCTTCATAAGAGCCAAAAGGCATATCAATAACGACAAGAGCTTTTTGAGACCCACGCACCACAGCCTGCCCGTGTAAAATCATCATATCCAAATTAACAGGAAGTGTTGTCTCAAAGCCATATACCACCATACCAACGCTATCACCAACCAAAAGAATATCGCAATAGGGATCAGCAATCCGCGCCGTATAAGCTTGATAAGCTGTTAAAGAAACAATTGGCTGTTGTCCTTTTCTTTCACGTATTTGAGAAGATGTTATACGCCTTACAGTTTTATGTATACTCATTTTCCGCCCTTTTCTTGCAATATATATTGATCAATAAGCCTTACTTCACCAAAACGAACCGTAAGCAATAAAACTGCCGGTCTATTCAACTTTCCTTTGACCGCATGCAAAGTTTTCATATCGCGTAAATCTATTGCTTCAATGATGGCACGCGTTTCTTGTTGTAAAATATTACGAACAGTTTTGCATAACTTATCAACCGACCGTTCACCTTCATGGTAAAGCTTTTCAGCAGCTTTTCCACTTTCAGGAATAATTTTGGCAGCTTTACGATCTTCTAAGGTTAAAAGTTTATTCCGTGAAGAGTGCGCAACACCATCTGCTTCACGTAAAATAGGAACGCCAACAATTTCAACAGGAAAAGCTAGATCTTCAACCATACGCCGAATAATTAAAATTTGTTGAAAATCCTTTTCTCCAAAAAAAGCCTTATCGGGTTGAACAATATTAAAAAGCTTAGCAACAACGCTTGTTACACCACAAAAGTGCCCTGGACGTAATTTTCCCATCAAAATACGTGATAATTTTTTTACCTCTACAATCGTATCATTTCCCAAGGGCCACATTTCTTCCACGGAAGGCGCAAAAACATATTCAACACCCGCTTTTTTTAATAAAGCACAATCGCTTTTCAAATCTCTTGGATATTGAGCAAAATCCTCATGGGGTCCAAATTGCTTTGGATTAACAAAAATAGAAACCAATACACGGTCACACATTGCTTTTGCACGCTGTACTAATGCCAGATGCCCCTCATGGAGTGCTCCCATTGTTGGAACAAAGCCAATTGAAAAGCCTAAATGCCGTTCCTGTGAAATATATTGGCGAACTTCCGCAATTGTCTCTAAAACTTTCATTTTTCCATTCTATTCAATTATGATCAGATCAACAAATAAAGGCTTGTATACCAAATCGACGCTCAAACAACTGTATCAAATTCATACGCACCGATGGCTGTTTGATATCTCGTGGCTCCCAGACATGACGCATAAGAAAAAAACCCGTTAAGTTAAAACCGTCCATTATATCCCTAAAATCAGCAGGACGGATTGCTCTTTGCACAAGAAACTGTGGAAGAATGAGAAGCTTTTTTTTCCAAGGCTCCCCTGCTTCTTCACAAACAGCCCGTCCAGATTTTGGCGATACGTAATAAAGCTTTTCTTGGCGACCTGTGGCAGCACAACAAGATAAATCAAGACCAAAACCAAGTTCTTCAAGAAGCCGCATTTCAAAGCGCACCAACAATTCCGCATTGACAAATGGTTCATCACAATTCTGCATAAAAAGGTGTAAAATATCGTATAAGACAGGGTGCGGATCACGCTCGGGAAGAAGCCGTAAATGAAAAGCAATCAATTGCAAAGCATAAAGTGCTTCCGGTAGACAAATTAATCGCGCCGCATGTAAATCAAGCGCCTCAAGGCGAAAAAGCCCTAAATGTTCTTCTAAACGCGCACACCATTCAGCCTCCACAAAATTTCCCGGCTGAAGAAGAGCAGCCATACGACGCGAACGCCCCCCTTTTACCACCCCCATATAACGACCATGCTCGCGCGTCATAATCTCAAGAATAACACTTGTTTCACCATATTGGCGTGCCCCAAGAATAACAGCTTGCTCTTTCCACTTCATTTTATTTTAATTATTTCAAAAAATCCAATCCCATTTCACGATAACGTTCTGGATCGGTATCCCAATTATTGCGCACTTTCACAAAGAGAAAAAGATGAACCTTTTGGTCCATAATTTCCATGAGTTCCTTGCGTGCTGCTTGACCAATCGTTTTAATTGTATCGCCTTTTGAGCCTAAAACAATTTTCCTCTGACTCTCACGCTCTACATAAATAACTTGATTAATTTTAACAGAACCATCTGAACGCTCTTCAAAACTTTCTGTTTCAACCGTGGAAGAATAAGGAAGCTCATCATGAAGGCGAAGAAAAAGTTTTTCACGCGTAATTTCTGCAGCGAGATGACGCATAGGCATATCAGAAATTTGATCTTCCGGATAATACCATGGCCCCTCCTGCATCATGTTACTCAACGCATGAAGTAAATCCTTGCAACCAGAACCGTTTAGAGCAGAAATCATAAATGTTTGCGCAAATTTCACACGTTCATTTATTTGAGTGGTTAATGCTAGAAGAGATGATTTAACAACAGTATCAACCTTATTGAGAACAAGAATTTTTTCTTGTTTCATATTGTTTACAATATCTAACATCATAGCAACTTCATCTGAAAGACCACTTTGAGCGTCGATTAAAACAAGAAGAACATCAGCGCTTTTAGCCCCTCCCCAAGCCGCAGAGACCATGGCACGTTCTAAACGCTTATGAGGACGAAAAACACCCGGTGTATCGACTAACACAATTTGCACATCATCATGAATGACAATGCCGCGGATTAAAGTTCGTGTTGTTTGTACTTTATGCGTTACAATTGAAACTTTTGTTCCAACCAATTGATTAACCAAAGTCGATTTACCGGCATTTGGCATCCCAATAAGCACAACAAATCCAGAACGGGTTTTCATAACGTCACTCATGATCATTTTTTTCCACGTTTTTCCATACCCCCTCTCGTCTCAAAACTTTTTCAGCGGCCATTCTTTCGGCATATCTTTTAGAACTTCCCTGCCCAATCTCTGAAGCAAAACCTGAAATACTGACCTCTACCATAAAAACAGGATCGTGATCTGGGCCTGAACGTTTGATAACCTGATAATGTGGTTGTGCATTGCCTTGGATATGCGCCCATTCTTGTAATTCCGTCTTGGCATCACGCCGACCAGCATCCATTTTCTTTGCCCGACTTTGCCAATATTTTTGAATAAAGGGACGAACGCTTTCCAATCCTCCCTCTAGATAAATCACGGCAATCAAAGCTTCCACGACATCTGCATGCATATTGATGAGTCGACGTCTTGCAAAACTTTTCATCTCAAAACCAACATGGATCATATCAGGAAGCCTCATTTCGCGCGCAATATCAGCACATGTCTGCGCATTAACCAAATGATTTAAACGGACTGATAATTCACCTTCACTTGCCTGGGGGAAAAGTTGATAGAGCATCTCTGCAATCAAAAGCCCTAAAACTCGATCACCTAGAAACTCTAACCGTTCATAATTTCCCTGTTCCGAATCTTGTACACTTGCATGGGTTAATGCTCTTTTTAATCTCTCTTCATCTTTAAAACGATGCCCCGTCAGCTTGAAAAGCTGATCAATCATGAGACGTTTCATCGTTGTTTCCTTGCTTGATAAGCGGCAAATCATGAACCGTATTTATGAAAGAAAACAAACGTTTCCAACGCACATCAAATGGCCAACGCCAAATCTGCCAAGCACTTGAACCGTTACTGATAGAAAAGAAAATTATGCTCGCGCGACCAATAAGATTTTCTTCTGGAACATAGCCTACATCCAAACGACTATCATCCGAATTGTCGCGGTTATCACCCATCATAAAATAATGTCCCTGAGGAACTTCAAAGACTTTTGTATCATCAACTTTTGGGATAAAAGCTAAATCAAGCGTATCATAGCTAACACCATTGGGCAGTGTCTCACGATAGACCTCAACGGGATAATTCACTTCCGTTATATCAGAATTATCAATCTCCCCCATAAAGTGACGTGAAACAGCCTCATCATTAATATAAAGGACACTTTGACGAACTTGTATACGATCACCTGGTAGCCCAACAACGCGTTTTATATAATCGATCTTTGGATTACTTGGTAAACGAAAAACGACCACATCTCCACGTTGAGGTTGGGATGCCCAAATACGTCCAGAAAAAAGAGGCGGAGAAAAAGGGAGGGAAAAATGAGAATACCCATATGCATACTTAGAAACAAACAGATAATCCCCCACCAATAAAGTAGGACGCATTGAACCAGAAGGAATACTAAAAGGCTGAAAAAAAAGTGTCCGAATAAACGCTGCTAAAAGCAGAGCCTGTATTAAAACAGAAATTAATTCAAGAATCCCACCTTTTTTTTCTTTTTTATGCACTTTATCTTTTTGGATCATCACCAACTGCCTTCTCATCACAAATATAACTTATTTTCATCATAATATTCAAATAACAAAAGTACAATCTCTCATGCTATCTATCCACGTGGAAGTGCTTCGATAATAACAAATGCCTGCGCCCAAGGAAAATCATCCGTTATGCTAAGATGAATAACCGCATCATGATGCGGAGGTAATAACTTTTGAAGTTGCATTTGCGCACGATTTGTTAATTCCATGACTGGTTTACCAGATGGCAAATTCACTACGCCTATGTCTTTCCAATTGATACCACAAGCGATTCCCGTTCCTAAGGCTTTAGCACACGCTTCTTTAGCAGCAAATCTTTTCGCATAAGAAAAAGATTTTTTTTTAAGACTTTCGGATCTATTCCTTTCAATATCCGTAAAAATACGTTGGATAAAACGCTCGCCATAACGAACCAACATTTTTTCAATACGTCGTATATCAACTAAATCATTTCCAAGACCAACAATCATAAGATATTACCCGATCTTTCTTAAGATGAACGCTTCTTTAAACGCCTTTTTTTTATAATCTTTTGATAGCGCTTTTGTTTAAAACGAGCCGTTGCTCTGTAAACACCTATATAAGATAAACCACCAAAAACAACACCTAAAAGAGTTCCACCTAAAATCATAGGACTCATAATTGTGTCCCATGCACCTTTAAAAAGAAGAGAGAAATTGGACACTTTAAAACCATTAAACAGAGCACGAATTTGAGAAAGCGAAGTCTCATGGACATCGCTAAAAAGCGATAAACAAAAATATCCTACTTTATAATCAGCCATAGCAATCAATAAAAATGTGAGTGGATTAGAAAAAACCGTCCCGATGATTGCAGCCGCAAAGTTTGCACGCAAAAGCCAAGAAAGAAATATTGCCAAGATGATATGCACCCCGAAAACAGGAGAACAGGCTAAAAAAATGCCAATAGCAAACCCTAACGCAACTTCATGCGGTGTTGCCGATATACGCAAAATACGTTTATAGATGTAAGAAAATGAGCGAGAAAATGAACGACGTGGCCATAACCAAAGTCTAATACGCGTTACAAAATCAATTGGTTTTCTACGACGAAAAAGCATATAACTCTCATATACACATCTTTTGATGATGAAATAATCTACATCATCCAAATTAATCTTTTTAAGCTTTTGCATAAAAAAATAGAAAGACAGTTAGATATTTCGACTGCCCGGTTTAATCGCTGGAAGAACAGAAAGATCCGCAGGAAGTGCATCACTCGCATAAGAAGCTATCTCGTATTCAGCAAGCGCAATCAACGCAACACCAACATCCGCCTTACCACCAGAACGATCAAGGATACATGCTCCTGCCAATACCTCTGCTCCTACTGCTGACAAAGCCTCAACAGTCTCACGAATAGAAAGACCCGTTGTCACAATATCTTCGACAATAACAACCCGTGCCCCCTTCTTGATTTCAAAACGACGCAATTCAAAGATTCCATTGACACGCTCCACCCAAAGAGAAGGAACACCAAGGTGACGCGAAGTTTCATAGGAAGGAATAAGACCACCAATTGCAGGACCAACGACATAATCAATTTTTCCTTCAATAGATTTTTTGATTTTTTCAGCCAATCCACGACAAAGCTTTTCCGTCAAGTCAGCATGCATAAACACTTTTGCCTTTTGCATATAAATCGCACTATGGCGCCCCGATGTTAAAATAAAATGCCCTTCTAAAATAGCATCTGCTTGTTTAAAAATATCAATAACATCTTGTGTATTCATTGCAAAATCTTTCTTGTTATCCATGAACCCGTCGTACTGTACTCACTGAATCTGCCTTTTTTAACTGAGAAAAAATACGATTCAAATGTTTTAAATCCCAAACTTCTAAATCAATCATTATTTCTGTAAAATCTGGTGCTGTACGAATAAAAGATAAGTTTTGGATATTCGCATCGTTAGCAGAAATTATTTGCGTAATTTCTGCTAAAGAACCGGGACTGTTTACAACCAAAATATTTATCCGTGCAGGAAAACGTTCATTCATTTGGGCATCAATATCCCAGCGGACATCAATCCACCGTTCTGGCTGATCATCATAGGCCATCAAAGCCGAAGACTGGATTGGATAAATAACGATTCCAGAGCCTGGTTGCATAATACCAACAATCCGATCTCCAGGTACAGCACCTTCTGGTGAAAAACGCACAGGTATATCTCCACGGGTTCCTCGAATAGGTAATGCTTTAGACTGATGATCCTCTATCGTCGCATCCTTCTCATTTTCTGGAACCTTAAAAATCATCCCTTGAGCATTTTCAATATTAAACCACCCTTCTTCCCCAGGCTTAAAAGATGACTTTTGTACCACACGCTCTTGATAATCAGGATAAACCGCTTTAATCACATCAGCCGAAAATAGTTCTCCACGCCCAACAGCGGCCAAGACATCCTCTACATCTTTACGTGCCAAACGTGGCAAAACTTTCTTCACAACATCTTTTGAAAATTGTTTCCCCATATATTCAAACGAACGCTCAAGAATACGATATCCTAAACCTGAATATTGCTTACGTACCGCTGCACGACTGGCGCGTCGAATGGCTGAACGCGCTTTCCCCGTGACAACAAGAAGTTCCCACGCGGCTGGCGGAATTTGAGCGTGTGAACGGATAATATCAACTTCATCACCATTTTTTAATTTAGTCATTAAAGGCATAATACGACCATTAATTTTTACGCCCACACAAGAGTTACCGATATCTGTATGGACAGCATAAGCAAAATCAATAGGCGTTGCGCCCTTAGGAAAAGCAATTAAGCGACCTTTTGGCGTAAAACAAAAAACTTGGTCTTGAAAAAGCTCAAGTTTTGTATGTTCTAAAAACTCTTCTGGATTATCTCCATCAGATAAAGATTGTATCGTTTGACGCAGCCATGCATAGGCATTCGTTTCGCTTGATAACTTTGAAGTCGAATAATTGGAACCTTGCTCTTTATATATGGAATGGGCAGCAACCCCATATTCAGCAACTTCATCCATGGCAGCCGTTCTAATTTGTAATTCAACGCGTTGTCTTGAAGGCCCCACAATAGTTGTATGAATAGAACGATAATCATTTTGCTTGGGAATAGAGATATAATCTTTAAAACGACCAGGAACCATTGGCCATGTCGTATGGATAACACCAAGAGCACGATAACAATCATTAACCGATTCAACAATCACACGAAATCCAAAAATATCCGATAACTGTTCAAAAGATAAGGCTTTACTTTCCATTTTGCGAAAGACTGAATAAGATTTTTTCTGACGGCTTTTAACATCTGCCTTAATGCCATGCTCAAAAAAAAGCTTTGTCAATTCATTTTCAATTGTGGAAAGCAAATCACGGTTGTGCTTCAATAATTCAGAAAGCCGATTGGTAATCGTACGATGACCTTCTGGATTTAAATAAAAAAAAGAGAGGTCCTCTAACTCTTCGCGCATATCCTGCATACCCATACGCCCCGCAAGTGGCGCATAAATATCCATCGTCTCCTCAGCAATGCGTCGACGTTTATCATCACGCATAACACCAAGAGTACGCATATTATGAAGGCGGTCTGCAAGTTTGACTAAAAGAACACGAACATCATCAGAAATGGCAATAAGAAGTTTACGAAGATTTTCTGCTTGTACAGCTTTTTTTGAGACAAGATCAAGCTTATTAAGCTTTGTAAGACCTTCAACCAACTTCCCAATTTCAGAACCAAAAAGTTGATCAATTTCTGCTCGTGTAGCGCTTGTATCTTCAATCGTATCATGCAAAAGAGCGACAGCAATCGTTGCTTCATCCAAACGCATATCTGTTAAAATAGAAGCAACTTCTAAAGGATGAGAAAAATAGAGATCACCCGAAGCACGCTTTTGATGTGCATGCTTTCTCATTGCATAATCATAGGCTCTGTTTAAAAGAGCCTCATCTACGTCAGACTTGTAACGCTGAACACGCTCAACAAGCTCACACTGACGCATCATACGAGTATATCCTTTATCTTTTCACACCTCTAATACCCATTGAACACATCTTATCAATAAAAGACAAGAAAAATAACAGCTTCTTACAGACAAAGTATCTTTATTCCTGTAATATGAACACTCCTGTAATATTCACTGGCGCAATTAATAATCGTCACTTTTTTCCGGAACAACCAAACCTTCTATACCCGCTAAAAGCTCTTCTTCTGTCATCTGATCAAATGAAGTGCCTTCTTCTTGCGATGATGTATTAAAAACATTTTCAGCTTCACTTGAATGGGTAATAAGTTCACTTGCCATTTCTGGCTCATCGACTTCCACATGCTTTTGCAGCGAATGAATAAGATCTTCCTTTAAATCAGCAGGCGACAATGTTTCCTCTGCTATTTCACGCAAAGCAACAACCGGATTTTTATCATTATCACGATCAACTGTAATCTGCGCTCCTTGTGAAATCTGACGCGCCCGATGACCTGCTAAAAGTACCAATTCAAAGCGGTTATCAACTTTATCAATACAATCTTCTACCGTTACGCGGGCCATTTATGCCTCTTTCTCAAATAAAAATTTAATAGCGGATACGAGGAGTATATACAATAATCAAAATAAAACACAAGGAAAACAATACAAACTTTCATATTTTTTGCTTAAAAAACTTAATTTGAGAAAATTCTTGGAAACTTTATAAAAAATGTATATCCTCTTCATGTTCGTTATAAAAACTGCTCTTAAAAGAACTTCAATAGACTGGATTCAAACAAAGGAAGGTGTTTCTTGAAAAAATATCTCTTTAAGAATCTTTATCCTTTTAAAAGGAATACCAACTCTTAAAAATTCTTTCCAATAACAACAGCCTTATACATGCTTTTTATGATTAATATATTTATGAAAACAGATTTTTTTGAACATTATGTGCATCGCACTCTTATTCATTCAATAAATGACTAAAAAATTGCCTCTCATTATATCATAATTAGCTATGAATTTATATTAAACTTTCTTCTAAAACAGTTTATTTATATTCTAGGTTGTTTATCCAAACATAACCCGTCATACACACCACAAAAGACTCGAAAGAATAAAGAATAATTGATGCTAAACGCCATGAATACCCCATTAACATCGCTTTGCCCAGAACCACCCCCAAATTGTAATTTATGCCCTAGGCTCCATCAGTTTATCGCTGACTGGCGTATGAAAGAACCAAATTGGTATAATGCACCGGTACGCCCTTTCTTTCCCTATAAAGGAGCAGAAACAACGCGTCTTCTCATTGTTGGTCTTGCTCCTGGATTGCGTGGAGCCAATCGAACTGGACGTCCATTTACGGGTGATTATGCTGGGCACTTACTTTATTCTACTTTAAAAAAATTCGGGTTTGCACAAGGCGTTTTTGAAGAAAGAGCAGACGATACTCTTGAACTGATTGATGCTGCAATCGTTAACTCTGTTCGTTGTGTTCCACCAGAAAACAAACCCACCAGTGTAGAAATTAACACGTGCCGCTCTTTCTTTTCGCCTCTTTTAACAAATCTTCCCAAACTCAAAGCCGTTATTACCTTAGGTACCATTGCACACCATTCAACGATACGCGCTCTTAATGCAAAAGTTTTAGCTCACCCTTTTGGACATGGTAAAATCAATAACATTGGAAGATTGCGCATCTTTTCAAGCTATCACTGTTCTCGTTATAATACGAATACTGGTCGCTTAACAGACGCTATGTTTCACCAAATTTTTCAAGCAGCAAAAACATACTTGGATCAATGTTAAATTAATAAAGGATATCCAAGCCGATCATCCATATCTTTTTAAAAGTCTTGCTTTTTCGCGTCCCCAATCACGTTTTTTTTCCGTTTCGCGCTTATCATGAAGTTTTTTTCCACGTGCTAGAGCAATCTCTAACTTAACACGTCCCCGTTCATTAAAATAAAGTTTGAGAGGAACAAGAGTCATTCCTTCACGAGATGTTGCATTAAAAAAGCGTGCCATCTCACGTTTTGAAAGTAATAACTTACGCAAACGTCGCGGCTCATGGTTAAAACGATTAGCCTGCGTATATTCAGGAATATAGCTGTTTACTAACCATAGTTCCCCATTTTCAAAACTCGCATAGCTTTCAGCAATATTTGCATGATTAGAACGTAAAGACTTTACTTCCGCTCCTTGAAGAACAATCCCCGCCTCAAGATTATTAAGGATTTCAAAATTAAAACGTGCTTTACGATTGTCAGCAATTATTTTCCGTACGGGCGCATTCTTTTTTTATTCATGGCTTTGTTAATATCATTTTACGCTTTTAAAAGACCAGCATGATTAAGAGCAGCATCAATAATCTTCTTTGTGCCCTCTGTTAATGGAACAATCGGAGAACGCACAGTCTCACCACAAAATCCTAATTTTGCAGCAGCATATTTAATACCGGCAGGACTCGGTTCAATAAATACCGCACGATTGAGAGGCATGAGACGATCATTTAATTCCCGTGCTGTTTTATAATCACCATGGAAACAAGCGGCTTGAAGCTCTGCACAAAGTTTTGGAGCAACATTGGAGGAAACCGAAATACAACCGACACCTCCATGAGCATTAAAACCTAATGCTGTGCAATCATCACCGGAAAGTTGCATAAAATCTTTGCCGCACTTTTCACTTTGTTCACTCACGCGCTCAATTCTGCTCGTTGCGTCCTTAACACCAATAATATTGCTAAAATCTTGATAAAGCTCTCGCATCGTTTCTACAGCCATATCGATAACAGAACGCCCCGGAATATTATAAATTATAATCGGAATAGAAACAGCTTTGGCAATGGAAGAAAAATGCTTATATAAACCTAACTGATTGGGCCTATTATAATAGGGGGTGACAACCAAAACGGCATCTGCACCAGCTTTTTGCGCATATTGTGCAAGCTCTATAGCCTCACTTGTGCTATTGGATCCTGCTCCAGCAACAACAGGAACACGCTTTGCAACCTGCCTAACACACAATTCTATAATTCGTTTATGTTCTTCATGGCTTAAAGTTGCTGATTCACCTGTTGTTCCAACAGGGCTTACACCGTTAATCCCTTGTGTGATCTGCCATTCAACAAAATCACAAAACGCTTTCTCATCAATTTCACCCTTATGATCAAACGGTGTAATGAGCGCAGTTATAGCTCCCTTGAGCATGATAAACTCCCTATAATGTTCGCTTTTATTCTTTTTAATAATCGCCTTTATAAACTTTAGATAGAGCATAATCTTGCTCTATCATTGGGGCAAGATGAATTTAAAAAAAAGCCCCCATAAGATAAACTTGCCTTTTCCTTGAATTTTGAACATTTCTTTAAAATAAACTGTCTATATTAACGCGTTTTTCATGCTTATGTTCTATAACCTCTTCAGTTTTTACAAAAAGCAAGGTCTGAAGGTCTTTTTTCTATGCGTGTATTTTCCACCTCTCTTTTCGTATCAACCTTTACTGCATTTATACTGGCAATAAGAATTTTACTTTCAAGTGCCTATGCACAAACACCTCTTTTACATGGAACAGCCCCCATTCCTTTGGCGCGCCCTACCCCCCTTACCTTAAAACAAAAAGCTCAAGAATCTTCTCAACAGAAAGACTCGACAGCACATACTACTGCAGCACTCAAGAAACTGAAAGCTGGGCTCGATGCTCTTGCAAACAACAATGTTGCAAAAACAATAAGTCTTCGTAATTCACTGGAAAAACATAATCTTGATCGTTACATTTTGACATGGGCACTGGGGATATCCAACCAAGATAAGATACCAAGTGCTGAAATATTTAATGCAATCAACGTGCTCAAAGGATGGCCAGGCATAGAAACGATGCAACGCAATGCTGAACGTGCTTTTCTGAATGAAACCAATGTTACACGCGCTATCATCCAAAAATTTTCTCATCATCCCCCCCGAACAGCACAAGGCATGGCTCTCTTTACTAAAGCGCTTATGGCAACAGGACAAACCACTCGTGCTCAACACGTTATTGCACCGTGGTGGCATAAAACACCGCTTAATGCGAAAGAAGAAATGTTTGTTCTTAAAAATGCAGGCGCTGCTTTAAAACCCATTGATCATTTAAAACGCATGCAGTCTATGCTGTATGCACATCGCTTTGATTCAGCGGCACGCGTTGCAAAACTAGCCCATGCCCAATCTCTTTTTAATGCCTTTGTGGCCGTTGAAAAAAAGGATCCTAAAGCGACAAAAAAATTACAAGCGATAGAGAGAGTATGGAAAAAAAATTCTTTCTTTCAGTTTACTCGAATGCGCCATCTTCGAAAAACAGAGCAATATGATGCAGCTGCAACGCTCATGATGAAAACATCCAAAGATGCCTTTCATCTTATGAACCCTTATTCATTGTGGAAAGAACAACGAGCACTTTCTCGCGAAATGCTCGATTTAAACAAACCAAAAATAGCTTATCAACTCGTTGTGATGCACACAGGGTTAACCTCTGAATTAGCCGTCGATGCTCAGTTTCACGCAGGATGGTATGCTCTACGGTTTCTTCATAACCCTCAATTAGCAATGCAGCATTTTTCATGCATTCCTCAACTCTCTTCTTCACCTTTTTCTGCGTCACGTGGATATTACTGGATGGGACGAACAGCAGAAGCGCTAGGAGAACACAAAAATGCCCAGCATTACTTTCATCGCGCAGCTCATTTTGGTGCAACCTATTATGGTCAATTAGCCGCTGCACGACTCAACCAAAAACAGCTGAATATTTCCTTTCCAAAACCGACAACCGCTGAGCGACAACATTTTAGTGCACGAAAAGCGATCAAAGCCATTCAACGTCTTGAAGAAGCAGGCTATACTGATTTTGCTAAAGTTTTTTATAGAGAACTCGGAAAAAAAATAGAAAGCCCCGGTGAATTAGCTCTTCTGGCTGTTATGGCAGAAAAAAATGGGGACTATTATACCAGCCTCAAAATCGGAAAAATGGCTGCATTTCGGGGAAAAAATGTCGGAGCACTTGCTCATCCTCTGGGAGCCATACCAGCTTCTACTCATATTTCTGTAGAAGAAAAATCACTTATTTATGCTATTGCTCGTCAAGAAAGCGAATTTAATCCGACAGCCATATCAAAAGCAGGAGCACAAGGCATACTCCAATTGCTTCCTACAACAGCAAAGGCACTCGCAAAAAAATACTCAATCGCATGGTCTCATAAAAAATTCAGCAGCGACGCCCGTTATAATGTAACATTAGGAGCTCATTTTCTCAATGAACAATTGGAACGTTTTAATGGATCCTATATACTAACGCTTATTGGCTATAATGCGGGGCCTCGTCGGGTCAATGAATGGATAAAACGTTATGGCGATCCTCGAGGACAATCTCTTGATAACATCATTGATTGGATTGAGCGCATTCCTTATACAGAAACACGCAATTATGTGATGCGTGTCATGGAAAATTACGGTGTCTATAAAGCAAGACTTACTGGAAAAATAGATATCAAAACCGACCTGCTTTCGGGTCGCTGGAAATAATATGCCTTAATCTTCCCTAATAGCATGGTGTTCTTAAGAAACATTTTATCCTCTTCTAAAGAGTACTCGCATATAACCCTGCTTTATGAAGTGCAAATCTGTGATTTGAACTGATGTCGTATTAATAGAGCTGAAAGGGGGAAATCCTATGCTATTTGGGGCTTTCATTTTAAATATAAAATAATGATTTATCATTACAAATCATCATGTTGCACAAATAGTGCATTTCATCTTAACACATAAACAATAATATCACAGAGGTTTCAATGTAAAAAAAGTGAAAAGAATAGTTCATTTTTTTACTGTTTCTTATTCATCAACATTCAAATCTTGTACAACACCATGTTTTGAGAGTGTTTTTTCTGTTTACAATATTTCTATACTAAATCGGAGGCATTATTGCATCTATCTACTTGGAGCATTCTGAAGCAAAAAGAAAGACTCATGGAACGTGAAAACCTTTAAAAAATATCCTCCCGCCCCTTCCCTTTTCATTTAGCTTGACGACTTTAAAAACATATCGATATCTAAAAAAAATGAAGAGGAAGCTTTGCCTTTTATTTCTCTTATTTTTATATAAGTTCTTTTTATATAAGTTCACATCCTTCATACAAAATAGAATATCTGGCCCAAATGTAGGTGTTTCTTATGCCTATTTTTATTTTGAAAAGATATTTTTTAATGTTTCTAAACTCATTTCACAACAATGATGTTACTGAAGAGTATAGATGAAAAAACGCTTACGAATGGTATAAAAATCGATGAGACATATAACCTTTACTTACGTAAAATATAGTTCTCTCATCTCCAGACTCCCAATGGTGAAAAAGCCTTTTGGTCTAGAGCATTCTAAGAAATATGTTCACTCCTAAAATTTTTTATCCATGTTCTCTCTTGTGACACCTTTAAGCGAATGATTTTGATTGATTCAACGTCAAAAAGATTTGAAAAACCATATTTCATTCAAATGATAAAATAGCTAGTCATCATTACAAATCAATATATTACCCCAACAGAGCTCCCTATAAAATCAGCTAAATATCAAGGATACTCTGATCATTTTATTTACTTTTGATGGTGGAGGGGGCGGAAAAGAACCAACACGTTGAAGAGCTGCCATAGCCAATCGATCAAGCTCTGGATCTCCAGCAGAAACAACGATACGACTAGAAAAAATACTCCCCTGCTCATGCACTCTAAATTCTAACTTCACCGTTCCTTTTGCACTACTGGTACGCTGTCTTACAACATAATTTTTTTGCTGTTCTAATTGCGACTGCACCTTTGCTAACCACTCCATTAACATTATATCTTCAAGCCCTGCTGTACTGCTGCTTTTTCTGGCGCTTGATGAACGCACAGCCTTTGCAAGGGGTTGTTTCACAACGGTCTTTGGTCTTATTTTTTTCTCAGATATTTTATCTTCTACTTTTGGGAGAAAAGATTCTTCCAGTTTTTTTTCTGTAAAATCATCTTTTTCTACAGTATGCTGCGGCTCTTCCGGTTGAATTTCATCTAGTGTTTCCAATATTTCTGGCTCTTGTCCTGCAAGATCCGGCTGTAATCGTTCTGATTCTGTACTGACATTTGATAAATCTATATCATGATCTGGATTCGATGAATCTATATCAATATCCAAATGTGGAGACTCTTGAGTAAGCGTTAGCACAACTGTTGACGAGAGCATACCATTACGAACACCCGTCTTTCGAAAATAAAACTGTGTTCCCAATGCAATATGCAATGAAAGAGCGCCAACAAATGCACCAATCCAAAGAGTTGATAACTGCCTCGTATTTGCAAAATTCATCGTTGCTTCCGCCACTATTCTAAGTGCAATATTGGTATCTCATCTCATTAAAACAAGCTATTTTGAAATTGCAACTTTTTTCTTGACTGATTTTATCATGTTTAATATGGTTCTCTGTGATTTTATATTATTAAATCATTCCTGCTTGGTTGGCTAATTTTTGATAGGGTTAAGTCAAGCGTTTTTACGGGCATTTTTATATGTAAAATTTCAAGCTTAGAGAGGGGATGTTTTTAAAAAAGGTTATAATGTGTTATGCAAATAAGACGAAAAAATATCCATAAGAGCTGTGTGATTTTAGGTGCGTTGTCGGTCTGTATACCTTCATTTGTTTTTGCACAAAACAGCGATAAGAATGTTGTAACTGAACTCAAGCCAATCCTTATTAAAGGAAAAAAGATAAAGGATGCTTCAAATTCAATAACCGTTCTAACTGATCGTCAAACCAGCAAGAATATTGATGAAAAACAAATAACTGATGTTTATGATGTCAGTCGTCTTAATCCTTCTGTCTCCTATAACTCGGAAAATAATAGTTTTGTTATTCGTGGTTTAGATGCAAACCGTGTTGTTACGACAATGGATGGTATTTCTCTTCCATGGTTTAATGATATATTCCGTGGTGGCGGTGGAAATACCACTTTTGATTTCAATGCTCTTTCTACGTTTGATACTATTCAAGGGTCCGATTTTAGTCTTTATGGTTCTGGCGCCCTAGGAGGAATAATTGCGCTGCGTACCCTTAATCCTGAAGATCTTATTGGGGAAGGGAAAAATTGGGGAAGCCTTATCAAAGGGGGGTATCATTCTGTTGATAATAGTTGGCGCATTGATCAAGCTTTTGCTGTGCGCAATTATCGGACATTTTTGCTTTTCCAAGGCTCTTATATAGAAGGTCATGAGCGTAAAAATATGGGAACAGAGGACGGGTATGGAGAGCGTACACGTAAAAACCCCTCTCATTTTGACAAAAATAATTTGCTCTTTAAAATTCATCAATATTTGAGTGATAATCACCGGCTTGGTTTTACCGCAGAGCGTTTTGGTCATAATAGTAATACACATGCATTAAATTCATCTAAGAGATATGCTCCAGGTTCTGTTTATGAGCAAGATGATAAACTTCGTGAGCGCTTTTCTCTTTCTTATAATTATAGTGGTAATGGCGATGCGGTTCTTGATGCGTTTAGTGGGCAGCTTTATTGGCAAAGGCAATCAAGTCGTTACGTTACGACCGGCGTTCGTGTTTCAGCCCCCAAAGGCGATTATTTAAGGGATAATTTTTTGCGGAACATCAATTATGGTTTCAATGCTAATGCGCTTAAAAAAGTTGATTTTGGTACTGTAAGCCATACGTTGAAATTTGCAACAGATGTTGCGTCATCTAAATTTCATCACTATTTGTTCGGTAAAGACAATTGCCATATAGAAGAATATGCGAGAGGATGTCTTTTTGTTCCTGCTAACCGATCAGATTCACCAGACACCAATGGTTACAATTTAGGTTTTGTTTTTGAAGATGAAATTGGTTTGAATGATAATCGTTTTCGTGTAACACCGGGAATTCGATATGATTGGTACAAGTATGTTCCTCAGAAAACACCTGCTTATGAGAAGGCACTGATTTCTGATAAATTCCCTCCAGAAAGAAATGGATCACGCTTTTCTCCTAAATTACGTGCCGAATGGGATGTTCGTAATCAAGTTACACTCTATGCTCAGTGGGCACAAGCTTTTCGTGCACCCCGTATTTCAGAGCTTTACGTCTCTTACATTAAGCCCTCTGCTTATTACGTGAAAGGAAATCCTGATCTTCAACCAGAAACAAGCAATGGGTATGATGTTGGTCTGCGGTATGGAAATGCAAATTTCGGTGGTTCATTTAACGCCTTTATCAATCAATATAAAAATTTCATAGATACCGAGGACAGAGGACCATCAGAAGAATTCAGATTTGCGCGTCGGCATTACATGAATCGTTCGCGTGTACAGATTTTTGGTCTTGAAACAAATGCGCATTTAGTTCTTAAAAATGGTTTTCATACCAATGTTGCGCTTACTTATTCGCAAGGAAAAGACCTTGACAAAAAGGAATATCTTAACTCAATTCCTCCTTTAAAAGCCATTATCGGATTGGGATATGCAAAAGAGGTTTGGGGAAGTGATATTATTCTTACTTTGGCAGCCAAACGTGATAAAGTGGCAGAGGAATCTGATTATCAAAAAATTCCAGGATATCATGTCGTTGATATGACAGGATGGTGGAAGCCATTCGGTGAAACGGGGCCTGTTCTAAGAGCTGGTGTTTATAATCTTTTCAATACAAAATATTGGAATGCATCAGAGCTTCCTTCAGGAAAAAGTTCAACACCGAAGGATTATTATAGCCAGCCTGGTCGCAACTTTAAGGTATCGTTTGTACAAAAATTTTAATCACTTCTGTTAGCAATTTAGTTAATAGAAAATCATATCGATAAAAGGATAAATTATTTGTGTTTCTGTTTTTAATATCTTTAAAATCATAAAGATTTGGAAGCTTGTATTCTTTCCATTTTATCGTTTTTTGATTGTTCTGCTGTTGGTGATAAAGCGTTATTTTGTGATAGATTGAACTTCTTTAAGCGTTCAATCTATCACCGTGGAATGTAAAATTTGAGAGTTCGTTTTTGAGTTAAGTAAAATAAGGTTGAAGTCCATGCCCCATACAGCTGAAATGATTCTTCGTTTACGTGAAGAAAAAAAAGAAATGCGAAACCGTGATTTTGCCGTTTCGATTGGTATATCTGAAGCGGAATTGATTGCGGCTTATTGTAGTGTTGGAAAAGCAAAAAAGCTACAAACTGATGTTGCTACTCTCTTGGAGAGTGCTCCTCGACTTGGAAAAGTCATGGTCTTAACACGCAACGAACATGCTGTTCATGAAATAACAGGATGTTTTGAAAAAATTGTTCAAAATCAACATGTTCCTATAACACTTGGTGAAATTGATTTGCGTATTTTTACGAAACACTGGAAGTTTGGTTTTGAATATGATCTCATCATTCGTGGAAAACCTGCAAAAAGTTTACAATTCTTTGATCCACATGGCGTTGCTATTTTAAAAATCTATTCTCAAGATATGACGAATATGGAAGAGTGGAATGAACTTGTTGAGAAGCTCCTTCTTGAAGATCAGTCTTCTGTTCTCGACATCCTTCCTGTTTCTCTCCCCATTCATTGTGACATAACAGAATTGGACATTGAGAAGTTTCGAGATCGTTGGCGGAAAATGACCAATGTACACCAACTTCACGAAATTATTTCTGAATTTAAAATTAATCGACATCATGCTGTAAAATATGCTGGCAATGAATTTGCTGAAGAATTACAGGTCAATGCTGTTGAAATAATGTTGAATCAAGCCGCACAACAAGAATTGCCCATTATGTGCTTTGTTGGAAATAAGGGATGTATTCAAATTTTTAGTGGAATTGTAAAAAATATTAAGCAAATGGGACCTTGGCTTAATGTTCTTGATCCAGGATTTGACCTCCATTTACTCACGTCTGGAATTGCGAGTGTATGGCATGTTCGAAAACCTACCCGTGATGGTTATGTCAGTTCACTTGAGGTTTTTGATAAGAATGATGAAATGATTGTTCAATTCTTTGGCCTGCGCAAAGAAGGTCAAAAAGAGCGTGAAGATTGGCGTTCTTTATTGAAATCTCTTCCGCTCTATCAAGAATTAGTCGTCGCTTAGGAAGATGAAATATGCTTATACTTCTTTTGCGCAGACACTTAAGCTTTTTTCTTCTTTTTATATTGCTTTCTCTTAGCTTCTTTTCTCAAAGAGCCATTGCTGAACCTACCACACATTTTTCTGAAAATGCACGAATTGTCTCCATTGGTGGTTCTCTTACAGAAATTGTTTATGCATTAGGCGCACAAGATCGACTTGTTGCCCGTGATAGTACGAGTGTTTATCCCAAAGAAGCCCTCAAACTTCCTGTACTGGGCTATATGCGCGCTCTTTCACCGGAAGGTGTGCTGTCTCTTGCTCCAGAAGGCATCTTACTTGTTGAAGGAAGTGGGCCTCCTTCAACAATTGAAATTCTCAAAAAAACATCAATTCCTATCGTGATTATACCAGAAGACTATTCTCGAGAAAGTGTCATAGAAAAAATTCGCCTTGTGGGAAAAGCCATCCATCGTGAAGCACAGGCTGCTGAGCTCATTCAAAAAGTGAGTCGCGATTTTGTAGAAAATGATGCTCTTTTGGCAAAAGTAACCAAACCAAAGCGTGTGCTTTTTATTTTGTCCGTGCAAAATGGACGCGTTATGGCATCTGGAACAAATACAGCGGCTGATGGTATCATAAAACTTTCAGGAGCTATTAATGCTATTACGGATTATAAGGGGTATAAGCTTCTCAATAACGAAGCATTATTGAAAGCAAATCCTGATGCTATTTTACTGATAACACATAGTGGAAAATCTACTAATCTTGAGAAGCTTTTAGCGATACCAGCCATTCAAGCAACAACTGCCGCTAAAAATCATGCTATTAAACAAATGGATGCTATGTATCTTTTAGGATTTGGTCCACGCACTCCAGAGGCATCAAGAGACCTTATTCATATGCTTTATGGTGCAAACCAAAGCGATAAAAACGGATAGAATTGGTAGAGAATCCATCCATGGTTTATGCCTCTGAAACAGGAAAAAATAAAAAAACAAATCGTGAAAATGCGAGAAAAATACTCTTATTAGGCCTCGTAATATTCCTCATCTTTAGTATGTTAAGCGGCCTTTTAAATGGTGCTTCAAATACTTCATTTTTTGATTTTCTCTATAGCATGTTTACGCAAGAATTTTCTGTCAGTCGTAAAACACGCGATTATCTCATATTTATTGATATAAGGCTTCCTCGCGTTATCTTAGGGTTATTGATCGGCGCCGCTTTGGCTGTCTCTGGCGTTCTTATGCAAGGACTTTTTCGTAATCCTCTTGCAGATCCTGGCATTGTAGGTGTCTCAGCAGGGGCCGGTCTTGGTGCTGTTTTAGCCATTGTTGTAGGTTTTGCCTTTCCTGTTTCATTTGCACCTTTTCTAGAACCTTACAAAGTTATCATAGGCGCTTTTTGTGGTGGGCTTTTATCAACGATTATTCTCTATATAATCGCAACGCATCATAGCTTTACCTCTATTGCAACCATGTTGCTTGCTGGTATCGCTCTTGGTGCCTTAAGTGGTGCAGTTGTCGGAACGTTGATTTTTATGGCCAATGACCAACAATTACGTGATATCACTTTTTGGAGTCTTGGTTCTCTTGCGGGTGCAACATGGTTGAAAGTATGGCTTGTTCTCCCTTTCATCTTTGTTGGTCTTCTTTTTTCTCCTTTTTTATCACGCGCACTGAATGCTCTGGCTCTTGGAGAAGCTGTTGCTGGCCATATCGGTTTCCCTGTGCAACGTGTTAAAAATATTGCTATTCCCCTTGTTGCTCTTATGTGTGGTAGTTCTGTTGCTGTCAGTGGTGGTATTGGTTTTATTGGTATTATTGTTCCTCATATCTTACGTCAGCTCATTGGTCCCGATCACCGTTATCTCATTCCTTATTCTGCTCTTTTGGGAGCAGCATTACTTATTTTTGCTGATACGTTTTCACGCTTAATTGTTGCCCCCGCAGAATTACCAATTGGAATCGTAACAGCGCTTTTTGGTTCCCCTTTCTTCCTGTGGATCCTTATATGCAAAAGAGGAACAGACTTTTCATGATTGAAGCGACAGATATTTGCGTTCAGCGCGGAAAGAAACAGATTCTTAAGCACATTAATCTTCAAGCTAAAAGTGGAGCTTTTACCATCATTATTGGTCCCAACGGATCTGGGAAAAGTACTTTTATCAAAGCATTGAGTGGGGAAATTCCTTACAGTGGAAAAATGATCTTAAATGGTTATGATGTCCGACAAACAAAGATTTATGAGATGGCAAAAATGCGCGCTGTGCTCCCGCAATCAACAACGCTTGTATTTCCATTCTTAGTCCATGAAGTTGTAGGGCTTGGCCTTTCTGTCAATCAAATTACCACTGCCAAAGCCAAACTGCAAAATCTTATCCACGAAGCTTTAGAGCGCGTTGACCTTTCTGATTACGGTAACCTTTATTATCACCAATTATCAGGTGGAGAACAAGCGCGTGTACAACTTGCGCGTGTTCTCTGTCAAATCTGGGAACCCATTTATAATGGAACTCCCCGTTGGATGATATTAGATGAACCTATTGCTAGCCTCGATATTCAACATCAAATTATCGTTATGGATATTGCAAAACAATTTGCTCATTCTGGTGGTGGTGTTCTTGCTGTTCTTCACGACCTCAATCTCGCGGCCCATTATGCAGATAGCATGATTTTGCTCAAAGAGGGAGAGGTTTATTGCGAAGGAAATGCTTCTGCCGTTTTGACAACACAAAATCTCCGCAATGTTTATCATTGTTCCTTAAACGTTTCTGAATTACCTAAAGAAGATATCCCGTTTATACTCCCTCAAACAGCATCCTCCTATGAAGTCAGATCTCAAAACCATCGACTTTAGTTTCAAAATTACAAGCCATGAGAAAAATAAAACATGCCAATATTCAAGAGTCTGTTTTATTTTACACAAGTGTCTTTCTGTCATCTATCATTAACAACACACACAAAAGATATTTTTAGAAAAAACCACCTCATTAAAATCATTTAAGATTTTACGTAACTAGAAATATTGGAGCTTTTATTTTGCTATCACGCGTTTATATAACATGAAATACACATTTTCGGCTCTTTCTATCACTCTTGTCTTTATGAAAATACTCCAAGAAATAAGTTTTACAGATGAAAGATCTCTTTATGAGATGAATGACCTTCATAGAGAGGTCTGTTGTTTTTGCACACTAAAAAACGTTACAAACATTGCATTTTTTCATGCATCAAATTGAATAACGCTCTCTCTTTTTACCCTCTCAAAACATCTTACGAAAAAATATATATCAAGATCACTCAAGGATAAATTTTTAAATGATTTTTACACATTTTCTCTATGTCATCATTATAAAAAATTACAATTTAAGCTATATCATCAGCTCTACAGATTCAACGGCCTCCTATCATTTAAAAATTGTTTTTTGACTCTTTTAAGTATCGTATTAACAGTATAGGTTTTCTTTTCACATGCATAAAAATAACGCGGAATTACTCCGCGTTAGTAAAATTATCAAATGTGTAGAGCTTCTTTATTCCTCGATCACGCTCATGACTTTATAGCATAGACAACCGTTGTATTAACAGGTCGCGTTTCTGTCTCACCCGTATGGGAAAGAGTTATCTTGTGTGTATGTGCATCAATAGGATCTGTTGTCCCTTGCAAGGTAGCATTATAGGTATAATAACGCGATGATCTCCCAATATCACCAGTCTGCCATCCAACGCCTTTATATTGAAAATTGTGTGTATGCTCGCCTGCTTCTTCAATGGTTCCAATATGCGTATGCGATTTTATGCTATCTTGCTGTTCATTGGCAAATAGTCTATCCTCATCTAAACCACGGCCATCATCAAAACCACGTAAAAACATGCCCCTAAAATCTGGAACTTTAAAAGTTGTTTCACTGTCTTTTCCCCATGTATCCCCTATTGCCTTGAATAGCTGCGGATAATCTTCACGTTTATAGGCTTTACCATCACATAAAAGCCAACCGACTGGTGCTTCTTGCATAGCAAATGTCGCAATAAATCCAGCAGGAAAAATTTCTATCTTTGGTGGTGTAGGATTTAATAAATACCATCCCTCATGCTCTTGTATTGAAAAACCATTATTGTATACCATTTCATAGATGCCATCTGTTTGTAATTCTCCGCCTTCTAATGGTGTAATGCCTGCATCAGTGGCTTTATAGATAAGTTTTTCTCCTATGTTATTAAGAGTTACTGTCGTCGTGCCAATATTCACACCACGCGCTTTAAAACGTATAACGATATCATTATTATATTTCTTTATAGACGAAACTGTCTTTAAAGTAATTAATGTTGTTTTATCTTCCGCATTGATCACAAAGCTTGAGTCAATAGATCCACCATTATCTGCAAGATATTCACGCACGCGCTGCATCATCGCCCGCGCACTATCATTGACAGAACTAGGTGGCTGACCTTCTGCCCAATTAATGATATTATCTGAATGAGCATTTTCATCAGCTTTTAGTGACCAATCGTAAATATTAGACATTATAAATCCCCCATAATGTTCATCGTTTTTCTAATAATTTTTCATTCTATGCTGTAAAATGTTCTTACCGCATTGTTATATCATAACCACTGTACAATCCCCATATTTTACGTGCTCTCTTGCTCTTTACTCCTTTCAATTTAATAAGCTAATTTCATCAGATTTTTTTATAATATCAGTCTTAAATGCTTCCACTTCTACTGTGTAATATAGCCATCTCATCTGATGTTACTTAATATCTTACTTTGTTGCTTTATTATTGTTATATAATTGTATTTTTAATCTTGCATCTTGTTGCAAAGTTTACAAATACTGTTCAAATTTTCCATCGCTATGGATTTCATATAACCATTATTAAATGCAGTAACTTGTCATCTACATAGAAATCTGTTGATTTAAATTTTTAATGAGATACTTTTTTTCAATATGTTAATTTATTTTTTGACTATAATTTGTATTTTAAAAATTCAAAATTTAGTTTCTTCTTTGCATGCTTCATTATATTTTTATTTACATGCAGATACTTTATTCTATTTCATTCAATTTATTCCTGAAAGTGTATTATGAGATCAGTACCAATGTTTTTTGAACTGACTTCTCTTCAACCTTAATGTATCATAGAAAATATATTCGATATGATAATCTCTTCTCTTCAGTAGACTGAAATACTAAAACAAAATCATAGACTTTTCTCAAATCTAAAATTGTATCTGTATCTCTGAAGATTGTATCCGATCTGGGCCCTAAGAAACAAGCCCTCACCCCCAACCTCTTATAAAAACATGTCGCCAGCTCTTTAAAACCAACGCTCTGTAACCGCCTGCTCCCCTCTTACACTTAAAACGGCTCTCCTAGTGTATATATTTTATTATAGGTATATTTTTTTTGCAAGAACAATAAATCCTTTTAAACATGATCTCGCAATTATTGGAGTTTTCTTTAATTCATTACGATATAAAAATAAGCATTTTCCAAACTATTTTGCAAACTCATCTGGCTCATTAATAAAAAAAACAAAAATGCTTCATTAATTGAGCATTTGCTATCCCTTCAACGGTCCAAGATGACTTCTTAATATTATAGTTTATGGCTTCATAATATCTATTTTCATTCTCTAAAAACACATCAAAATCGTTAAAATATATCTTTGTGATTGACAATGTCCGTATTTAAGCCAATCATATCTGTGCTCATAAAAGTGTTTACATGGGGGAGTGCAGATATTATTTAAATATTGCGTTAATCTTTTCAAAATAAATTTTCTTAAGCTTTGTTGAAGGCCGCTTACTATAAAGTATTATAAGTCTTTCTTCATTTAAGAGTACATAATTGATCGTTTGAATATATCCCCATACCACCTTGGTTTTTAAACTCTGTATTTAGAAGGAAAAAGTTTGTGCCGAAAAATATTCCATCAATCAGTTGTGGTCCCTTTCCCGCTTCACGCAAAATTTATCAACAGAGCCTGCTCTTTTCTGATGTACGTGTTCCATTGCGTGAAATTTCATTAACCGATGGTAGTGGTGAAAAACCTTTAAGTGTTTATGATACTTCTGGCCCCTATACCGACAAAGATGCAACCATTGATCTTACCAAAGGTTTACCCGCAATTGGCTCATCTTGGCTCTCTAAGCGTGCTGATACTGAAGCTTATCCTGCACGCCCAATTAAACCTGAAGATAATGGATTAACAAGCTCTCCTATACCAGCCTTTGAACAAAAACGTCCTATTTTACGCGCCAAAAGTGGTAAAGGAATTACACAAATGGCATATGCCCGTGCGGGGATTATTACAGAAGAAATGGAATATGTTGCTATACGAGAAAATGAAGGATTAGCCGTAAAAGATCAACAAAAAGCGCAATCAAATCCATTGGGGGGAGAAATACCAGAAATTTATACTGCGGAATTTGTTCGGAATGAAATTGCAAATGGACGCGCTATTATTCCCCAAAATATCAATCACCCAGAATGCGAGCCAATGATTATCGGACGCAATTTTCGTGTTAAAATTAATGCCAATATTGGCAATTCTGCCGTAACGTCTTCAATGGCAGAAGAAGTTGATAAAATGGTTTGGGCTATTCGTTGGGGGGCAGATACAGTAATGGATCTCTCGACAGGGCGGAATATTCACAATATTCGTGAGTGGATTATTCGAAATTCCCCTGTTCCCATTGGGACTGTTCCTCTTTATCAAGCACTCGAAAAAGTACAAGGTATTGCGGAAAATTTAACATGGGATATTTTTCGTGATACTCTCATAGAACAAGCAGAACAAGGCGTTGATTATTTTACTATTCATGCTGGCTTAAGGTTACCATTTATTCCGATGACCATTGATCGTGTCACAGGTATTGTTTCACGAGGTGGTTCTATTATGGCAAAATGGTGTCTCCATCATCATAAAGAAAGCTTTCTCTATGAGCATTTTGATGAAATTTGTGATATTGCAAGCACCTATGATATCTCTCTTTCCTTAGGAGATGGATTACGCCCTGGTTCTATTGCTGATGCTAATGATGAAGCCCAATTTGCTGAACTGAGAACTTTAGGAGAATTGACAAAAATTGCTTGGAAAAAAAATGTACAGGTGATGATTGAAGGACCAGGACATGTTCCCATGCACAAAATTAAAGAAAATATGGAGCAGCAACTCGATCTTTGTCATGAAGCCCCTTTTTATACTTTGGGACCTCTTACAACTGATATCGCTCCTGGCTATGACCATATCACATCCGCCATTGGGGCGGCGATGATTGGATGGTTTGGAACCGCTATGTTGTGCTATGTAACCCCTAAAGAACATTTAGGACTTCCCGATAAAAGTGATGTCAAAACGGGTGTTATCACTTATAAAATCGCCGCTCATGCGGCTGATCTTGCAAAAGGTTTGCCCAGAGCACAATTGCGCGATAATGCTCTTTCACGTGCACGATTTGACTTTAGATGGCATGATCAATTCAATCTGTCTCTTGATCCAGAAACAGCGTGTGCCTTTCATGATGAAACAATGCCGAAAGATGCCCATAAATTGGTGCATTTTTGTTCCATGTGTGGACCAAAATTCTGTTCTATGCGTATTTCTCATGATATTCGTGATGCTGCAGCACTCCAAAAAACAAAAGGTGAAGGGATGGTTGCTATGGCTGAAAAATATCAAGAAAATGGTGATCTTTATGTTGAAGCACCTCAAAAAAAGAGAGCACACAGTTGAAGAATATCCTTATCAAAGGTGCGGGGGTTGGTGGTTTAACCGTTGCTTTTATGTTAAAACAAAAAGGCGCTCATGTGACTGTATCGGCCCCTTCTTCTTCTCCTATAGGAACGGCAAGTTGGTATGCGGGCGGAATGCTCGCCCCTTACTGTGAAAGAGAAAATGCTGAACAGATTGTTGAAGACCTTGGTGTACAAGCCATACAATGGTGGTCTACAACATTTCCGGATCTTGTTATACAAAAAGGAACTTTAGTCGTTGCACCAGCACGAGATAAGGTAGAACTTAAACGATTTTCAGAGCGGACACATCATTATAGAATGATAAACCATGCAGAAATAGCGCATCTTGAACCCGATCTTGCAGAACATTTTGATTGTGCTCTTTTTTATGAAAATGAAGCTCATCTTGATCCTCGTAAAGCGCTTATTGCTTTAAAAGAAATCCTGATAAAAAACGGGGCATGTTTTGTTGATGTCGAAATAGCTGAAACAGATTTTGATATGATTATTGATGCAACAGGCATAGACCGTTTGGGAAAAGATAAAAATATACGGGGGGTGCGTGGTGAAATGCTGCTGGTGCGCAGTAAAGATATTAAACTTTCCCGCCCAATTCGTCTCCTCCATCCACGGATTCCGCTCTATATTGTACCACGGAAAGATAATATTTTTATGATTGGTGCAACGATGATTGAAAGTGACTTTGAGGGGGCCATATCGGTTAGATCAATGATGGAACTGCTCAACGCTGCCTATACATTGCACCCTGCTTTTGCTGAAGCAGAAATTGTTGAATCCGGCGTTGGAGTTCGCCCAGCCTATCCTGATAACTTCCCTTCTGTATACAAATATGGTAATCACATCTCTATAAATGGATTTTATAGACATGGTTTTCTTTTATCTCCAGAAATGGCAAAACGAGCAGTAAAATTGGCATTGGAATAAAATATGCAAATATTTGTTAATGGTGAAAAAATTCAAACAAAGGCCTCTTTTCTTAATCTCTTGCTTGTGGAATTGGGGTATGAAGGAGAGTGGCTCGCAACAGCTGTTAATGCACAAGTTATTCCTGTAGAGGCGCGCGATCAATTTATTTTGTGTGAAGGAGATAAAGTAGAAATTTTAAGCCCAATGCAAGGAGGCTAATCTTTATGTTGAATCTTTATGGACGTGAATTCTCATCCCGTCTACTGTTAGGTACAGCGCAATATCCCTCACCTGCAATTCTGCGTGATGCTATTCATAAATCGAATACAGAAATTATAACCGTTTCGTTGCGCCGAGAAAGTGCCGGTGGAAAAGGAGGGGGACAATTTTGGCAATTCCTTCAAGAGCTTGATATAACGATACTTCCCAATACTGCAGGTTGTTACACTGTTAAAGAAGCAGTAACGACAGCCCATTTAGCTCGTGATCTCTTTAAAACCTCTTGGATTAAACTCGAAATTATTGGTAATTCCGATACTTTGCAGCCCAATGTTTTTTCTTTAATTGAAGCCGCAAAAATTTTAAACAGTGAAAATTTCAAAGTTTTTGCTTATACAACCGATGATCTTATTGTTGCTGAAAAGCTTCTCGATGTTGGTTGCCGTGTCATTATGCCTTGGTGTGCCCCTATTGGATCGGCAAAAGGCCCTCATCATACTGATGGACTGCGTTCTATCCGCGCTTACCTTCCTGATGTTACTCTTGTGATTGATGCCGGCATTGGGCGTCCATCCCATGCTGCGGTTGCGATGGAACTGGGTTATGATGCGGTCCTTCTTAATACCGCAGTTGCTAAAGCAGGTGATCCTGCCTTGATGGCTGAAGCATTTTCTAAAGCTATTCAGGCAGGACGTATGGGATATAAAGCCGGTATTCTCGAAGCACGCAATGTAGCGGTTCCTTCAACCCCTGTTATCGGTAAAGCGGTCTTTTGATGAAATTAGATCCATTTTACCTCATCGTTGATAATGCTGATTGGGTTGAACGCTTAGTTCCTCTTGGTATTAAGCTCATACAGTTGCGGATGAAAAACGAAGAGCTTCAAAAAATCCATCAACATATCAGACGCGCAAAAAATATCTGTGATCAATGGGGGGCACAACTCATTATTAATGATTATTGGCGCATAGCCATTGATGAAAAATGCGACTTTATTCATCTTGGACAAGAAGATCTAAGCAATGCTGATCTTCCCGCAATTCGTAAAAATGGCATAAGATTTGGTCTTAGCACCCATGATGAATATGAGTTGGATAGCGCACTCTCTGTTCATCCTGATTATATTGCTCTTGGTCCTATTTATCCAACAATCTTAAAAAAAATGAAATGGCAACCTCAAGGGTTAGAAAAAATTAAACAATGGAGAAAACAGATTGGGGATTTACCTTTCGTTGGCATTGGTGGTTTAAACCCAGAACGCGCAATAGATGTGTTGAACGCAGGAGCCAATAGCGCGGCTGTTGTTACCGACATTATCCTGCATAAAAAACCCGAAGAGCGAGTAAAACAATGGCTTACGGTAACTCAGCCATGGCGTTAACACCTTCTATTCTTATTGTTGCAGGCACTGATCCAACAGGTGGTGCTGGCATTGTTCGTGATATAGAAACAGCTGCCTATTTTCACATCAAAGCAAATTTAGCCATCACTTGTGTCAATGTACAAGATGATCATCACGTTGCTGAAATTGTCCCCATGAATGAAAAACTGATTGCCGCACAAATGCGCAGTGCCTTAGAGGCTCATTCCATCAGCGCAATAAAAATTGGTATGACAGGAAATCAAGCAATTATAGCAGCAATTTGTCGTGTCCTTGAAGATTATCCTCATATTCCCGTTATTCTTGATCCTGTACTGGTTGCCTCATCAGGAGGAAAGCTGACAACAGAAAAAGTTATAGAAATTATGATCAATCAGCTTCTTCCACGTGTTACTCTTTTAACACCAAATAGAGACGAACTCGCTGTTCTCAGCCAAACCCCTTTAGCATCTCATCATGAAGAGATAATACAACAAGCAAAAACACTTTTATCATTGGGAGCCCGTTCTGTTTTAGTAAAAGGGGGACATGCAGAGGGCCCCCTTGCAATTGATAGCTTCATTGACAAAATGGAAATCATCAATATTTCTGCTCCCCGTATAAAAGGAACAATGCGTGGAACAGGATGTATTCTCTCAAGTGCTATTGCGGCTCATTTAGCACTCGATGAATCTCTTATTTCAGCTGTAAAAAAAGCAAAAGAATATACCCACACATTGCTTTTAAATCATTGTAAAAACAATTCTTAAAGTCCTCATATTTTCTCATATGAAAGTAATATTAATATCTTTTATTTATATGATTAATATTTTTTAATAAAATTTATCAACAAAGATAAAAATATAATAATAAAAAGTTTATAACTAAAATTATAAATAGAATATGATAAATTTCATTAATTATTAATTACAGAATATAATGCTTACAAATATTATTATTTATTACACTTGCATTCAGTCTAAAACTCTTTTACCATGAAGATATTAATTCTTTTTTAGAAGATAATATACTGAAATTTAAACAATTTGTACATTTAACAGGTGTGTATAATCACAAACACCTGCATTTTACGATCTAGCTTTTTTATGATAAAGAAAAAATGCTATCATCGTTCTTATATAAGAACGCTAACAAAAATATTTATAAAACTTGAAGGATAATTTTGTTTGATCTATAGTCGTTAGATCATTAGAAAAAATAAAATGCTCAATCAAACACCGTACTCAATTTCCTATGAAGAACTCTTAAACTTTTATAAAGAAAGTGGTGCGGATGCTGTTCTGACAGACTTACCGATTGATCGTTTGAAGTCGTCTGCTTGTTCAGAGAAAAAAATAACACCTGTTGTGGATATTTCTCATAATCAACGAACATCCCCCAAAACATCTCCAACCATAAAATTAAATCATCATACGCAGCATAACTCTAAGGTCATACAAAATGACCCTGCAGCTGTCGAGAGTGCCAAAAATGCAAAGACACTCGATGAATTAAAATCTGCTCTTCTTGCATTTAATGGTTGTTCATTAAAGTTGACAGCAAAAAATACCTGTTTTTCAGATGGAACAGCAGGAAGCCCCCTGATGCTCATAGGCGAAGCCCCTGGACGAGAAGAGGATATACAGGGAATTCCTTTTGTGGGAAAGGCAGGAATGTTACTGAATAAAATTCTAGCATCAATTGGCTTAACAAGAGATAATGTCTATATCGCCAACACTATTCCTTGGCGCCCACCAGGCAATCGTACACCAACACCAAGAGAAGTTGCCTTGTGCCGCCCTTTTATTGAACGGCACATTTATTTAGCACGTCCTCGTGTGCTTATAGCGCTGGGAGGCGTTGCTGCACAATTTCTTACGGGATCTCAAAATGGGATTATCCGAACACGAGGGAAATGGCATGTTTATGAAAGTGAAGATAATATAAAAATACCTGTTATGCCAACTTTTCACCCTGCTTACCTTCTTCGAACCCCTAGTCAAAAAAAGCTTACATGGATAGACTTTTTAGAAGTAAAAAATCGTCTCGATAACCTTGTATGATTTTTAATCTTCTTTGTCTTTAAAATTAAGCACTTTCTTTAAACTGTAAAAATACGAATGGGAGAAAATTATGAAACAGCCAACAACACCTATTTATCGTTTGGAAGACTACCAACCAACCCCTTACACCATTCCTAAAACACAACTTTCCTTCCAATTAGCACCAACAAAAACCTCTGTTACAGCCATATTGTCTATTGAGCCCCGTCAAAATACAAAAGAATTAACACCTCTCGTGCTTTCGGGTGATGATCTTACTTTAATTTCTGTTGCGATTAATGGTGAGACATTAGCCCCAAACGCTTATAAAGTTACGCCTTCACGTTTAGAAATTACCACGCCACCAACGGCTCCTTTTACATTGAGTTTGGTTACGGAAGTAAATCCTGAAAGCAATCGCCAACTTATGGGGCTTTATCTTTCAAATGGTGTTTATTGCACACAATGTGAATCCGAAGGTTTTCGTCGTATGACTTATTTTTACGACCGCCCAGATATTCTTTCTACCTATAGAGTGAAAATTGAAGCCGATTCCCAAACAAGCCCAATCTTGCTTTCAAACGGTAATCTGGTGGAAACAGGAACGTTAGAGAATAATCGTCATTTTGCTATTTGGGAAGATCCTTATCCCAAACCATCGTATCTCTTTGCTTTAGTCGGTGGAGATCTTGATAAGTTAGAAGACCATTTTACAACTGTATCTGGACGACGTATCGAGCTTGGTATCTATGTAGAAAAAGGAAAAACAAAACGCGCTGCTTATGCAATGGATGCACTCAAACGCTCCATGCGTTGGGATGAACAATGTTTCGGACGCGAATATGACCTTGATATTTTTAATATTGTTGCTGTTTCCGACTTTAACATGGGCGCAATGGAAAACAAAGGACTTAATGTTTTTAATGATAAATATGTTCTTGTTGACCCTGAAACAGCAACCGATCAGGATTATAGAAATGTTGAACGTGTCATCGCCCATGAATATTTCCATAATTGGAGTGGTAATCGTGTTACCTGTCGCGATTGGTTTCAACTCTGTTTAAAAGAAGGTTTCACTGTTTATCGTGATCAAGAGTTTTCATCCGATCAAAATGTCCGCAGCCTACAGAGAATTGAAAATGTAAAAATATTAAAAGCAACGCAATTTGCCGAAGATGCTGGACCTCTCGCTCATCCTGTACGTCCTCGCCAATATAGCCAAATTAATAATTTTTACACCACAACTGTTTACGAAAAAGGTGCTGAAGTGGTTCGCATGATACGAACGATTTTGGGTCCTACTCTGTTTCGGAAAGGCACGGATCTTTATTTTCAACGCCATGATGGACAAGCCTGTACAATTGAAGATTTTATTGCTTGTTTTGCTGAAGTATCTCATCAAGACTTCTCTCAGTTTATGCTGTGGTATGAACAGGCAGGCACCCCCAATGTAGAAATAGACAGCCACTATAGTGATGGTGTTTTAACAATTCATGCAAAGCAACATATTCCTGCAACCCCACAACAAAATATAAAAAAGCCCATGCTTATCCCTATTGCATTTGGTTTGTTAGGATCTAAGGGAGAAAAACTTGCTTATGAAGCGGATACAGATATTCAATCAGATGTTATGCTGCTGTCTAAGGAAAGCCAAACATTCACATTAAAGGGTCTTCGTGAAAAACCTGTTTTATCACTGCTGCGAGATTTTTCTGCACCAATCATTTTACAGACGCCATTCAATGAAAGCGAACTTATTTTTCTTGCGCAACATGATGACAATCACATCAATCGCTGGCAATCTCTTAACCAATTAATGACGCAAGCTTTAATTCAAAGCATTCAAGATAAAACACAAGAAAAAGCAACACTTCCCTCTGCTTTGCTCAATCTCATTGAAATGATCCTAACAGATGAAACGTTAGAGCCTGAATTTCGTGCCTTCTGTTTAAATTTACCTAGTGAAGTTGAGCTTGCTCATACAATCGGTAAAAATATTGATCCAGATCGTATCCATCAAATCCGTAATCAGTTTCTCGTTTCACTTGCACAAACACACCAAGAGCTCTTAACAAAGTTTTATGCGCAAATGGAAAGTAATGAGCCCTATTCCCCAAACACTGTACAAGCTGGAAAGCGAGCCTTAAAGAATATCATACTGGATTACCTTTCTATTGCTGAGGACAATCCAAACCGTGCTGCAACACAATATGCAACAGCCAACAATATGACTGACCGTATGGCGAGTATTGCTGTTCTCGTGAAGCGTTTTAACAAAAGTGAGCAGGCACAAAATGCTTTAAATGATTTTGAAAACCGCTATCGGCATGATCCTTTGGTCATGGATAAATGGTTCTCTATTCAAGCAATGGTTGCTGGTGCATCAACTTTGGAACATGTTCAAAAGCTCATGCAACACCCACTATTTTCACTAGATAATCCTAATCGTGTACGATCCCTAATCGGTGTCTTTGCCTCTAATAACCTCACGAGCTTTAACCGACTGGATGGAGCGTCTTATCATTTTCTTTGCCAAATCATTTTGGAAATTGACAAAAAAAATCCACAGCTGGCTTCACGGTTATTAACAATGATGCGCTCTTGGCGACAATTAGAACCCATTCGTCAACAAAAACTTGAAACCGAATTAAAAACAATTGCTGCTGCGCCAAAATTATCAAGCGATGTCGCTGATATCATCGATCGTCTGCTCACTTGAAACAAAAGAATATTTTAAATCAATATGCTATAATATTTTTTAAAATAAATTCTACCAATACCTTGATCATCATTAAACCGATAAACAAGCAATCTAAACTTGTTTATCGGTCATGTTTTTAATACCTTTGCCTCTTCATATTCCACATTCATAAAAGTAAAATACTTTTTTTTAAAAAAAAGACTGGACAGAAGACTCCTGTTTTGATTCACTGCACTCGATGGGGTTACTCATGCAAATCGAAGCAGTTTTTAAATCACATTATTCCGGAATTAAAGGAACAAGAGATGACTAAATTGGACGCATATGATGCGCCAACGGAGATGTATGCTGATTCAAAATCGAGCGCTCAAAATCATAAAGCGCAGACAAAGCGTATTCATCTTTTTTCTGGCGCTTCCTATCAAAAGCTTCTCTTTATTGAACCTTGGTTACGACGCTTTCTTCCATTTGTTATTGTCACATTTCTTATTGTCCTTGCAGCAATTCGTTTTGTATCACTCTATGATTGGCGCGATACAATTGACAAAAGCACGCGCTCTACCCTCGCTCTCTTAGCTTCTCATATTGCCAATACAATTGAGCGTGACTTATTGGCTTTTTCTCAGAAAGGAAAAGTCTCTGCCCTTTCTCATGATCATTTGCAAAATATCCTCACCACCTTGCGCAATCAGGACCTTATTAATTCCAGCACTCTAATGGCTATCGTTGATCAAAAAGGCAATGTCTTAGCTTCATCCAGTTCACAGATTGTCTTAGGAAAAGCTTTACAAGATTTTATTTCTGACAGCATTGCTTTACAAGCTCTTGGACAACACGTTGGAGTAATGAAAATCACAATAGGCAAGGATATCCCTGCTCTTGCTTCATTCCACCAAACAAAAAACGGGCAATATGGCGTATTCATTAGCGAAAAGTTACAAGATAGCGCTATGGAATGGCGCAAGTTTTTTTCGCTTAATATAACGCTATTCATCGGAACGTGCGGTATTATTCTTGTTCTTCTTTATGTTTATTATAATCAACTTTTACGTGCACGTAAAACAGATATTATTTCAGAAAAAATTCAAAACCGTATTGATATGGCTATGATGCGTGGACGCTGTGGATTATGGGATTGGAATATGGCAAGTGGACGCGTCTACTGGTCACGAGCAATGTACGAAATGCTTGGCTATATCCCTCAAGATGCATTGCTCTCAATTTCCCAAATTAGCGCCATTATTAATCCGAATGATGCCAATTTTTTTGACCTTGCTCAAGAATTAATGGGAGGCAAAAAAAAACATATCGATATCAATATTCCCATGCGTCATGCGGATGGTCATTATGTATGGATGCGACTTCGCGCTGAAGTTACTGAAGAAGAAGAACCCCATTTGGTTGGTATTTCTTTCGATATTAGTGAACAGCAACAATTGGCTGAACAAACAGCTCAAGCAGATCTTCGTATTCGTGATGCGATTGAAAATATTTCAGAATCTTTTGTGCTATGGGATGCTGAGGGGCGTTTAGTTATGTCCAACAGCAAATTTTGTGAATATGCTGCTATTCCTAAACAAATTCTACAATCAGGAATCCAACGAGAAACCGTCGAAGCCATGGCTCGCCCTGCACTCAGTGAATATCCCCTCAAAGATGATGGTACTGGCAACTTAACCAGTATTCGTCAAACAGCCGATGGTTATTGGCTTAAAATTAATGAACGGCGGACCCAAGACGGAGGATTGGTTTGTATTGGTACTGATATTTCTGAGCTTAAACAACAACAGGAAAAATTTGAAGACAGTGAAAGGCGTCTTTTTTCTTTTATTCAAGAACTCAAACGTACACGGGGCAGTGCTCAACAACGTGCAACAGAAGTTGAGAAACTTAATAAAAGTCTGAAAGAAGAAAAAGAGCGTGCTGAAAGTGCGAATAAGGCTAAATCAGAATTTTTAGCCAATATGTCTCATGAATTGCGCACGCCATTGAATGCTATTCTTGGCTTCTCAGATATCATGCTGCAATCAACTTTTGGCCCTCTTGGTTCACAACGCTATAAGGAATATATGCATGATATTTATAATTCAGGGACCCATCTTTTAACTCTTATCAATGATATCCTTGATATGTCAAAAATCGAAGCTGGAAGATTTTCGCTTGATTGTAAAAATACCGATCTCGAGCCCATTATTAGTGAAGCTGTACGAACACTAACGCCTCAAGCTCAAGAAAAAAATATTGCTGTTACAACAAACATTACCCCACAACTTCATGCTGAAGTTGATGGTCGTGCAATGAAACAAATTTTTCTTAATCTTATCTCTAATGCTGTTAAATTTACGCCTTCTGGCGGAAATATTGATGTCTGCGCTTTTCGGAAAAAAAATAATCTTATTTTTAAAATTACCGATACAGGTGTTGGTATTCCGCAATCAGCCATTAAAAAACTTGGGCAGCCTTTTGAACAAGTTGAAAATCAGCTTACAAAATCTCATACGGGCTCAGGTCTTGGGTTAGCTATTTCACGCTCTCTGTTAGAACTTCATAAAGGAAAACTTGAAATTACTTCAAAAGAAATGAAAGGAACAACGGTAACCATTATCATGCCTATTACACAAAGTTAAATTTTTTTATCTCCATTTTGTTCCCGTTGGAGCAAAATTTGTTTTCGTTTAGCTCCCCAACGATACCCTGAAATAAAACCGTTCTTCCGCACAACACGATGACACGGAATGATGACAGCCAATTCATTACGGGCACACGCATTCGCAACGGCACGAAAAGCATTGGGCATCCCCACACGACACGCTAAGACCTCATATGAAATTGTTTCACCACACGGGATTTCACATAATAGTGCCCATACTTTTCGTTGAAAAACTGTACCCTTTATATCTAAAGGGAAATCACATTTTTTTACCGATTTAGGTGTTTCTATCATAGCTATAATATGAGCGACTTCTCTTTTAAATGTATCATCACCCACAACGTGTTGTGCATCACCAAAGCGTACCGTAAACTCCTGTAATAATTGCTCTGTGGTATCGCCTAACGCAGTATAACAAATCCCCTTTTGAGACTTAGCCACCAAAAGTTTTCCTATGGATACATCTTTCAGACAGAAAATTCTCTTTTGAGAAATGTTCAACATTTTAATTTTCTCTCTATTTAAAAAAGTTTTGAACATCATCCCTAAAGTCAAAGGAGAGTATTGATTAGCTTTTAAAACCCAACAAAATCATTTTGAGATTATTTTTATCGTTATTATCCTAAAATACTACTTTCCTCATTTTATGGAATGAAATCATACAGAAATTGACGTTCTTCCTCTCCTCAAACCCCAAGACTACAACCAGAGACAATCTTTAAATAATCTAGCTTTTTCTCTCACAGTTTCCAACTCCAACCACTTCAAATGGTTTACTTCATAAAGGCTCCTAACAAACTCTAAATTAGATTTTATCACACACCTAAAAAACTTTAACAAAAAATATCTCATGTCTCATGTTATGCTCTATATCACACCGCTCTAAACCGTATTATTTTACCAAACAACACAATAATCTCCCTATTTTTACAGCAAAACATTGATTTATATAGATAATATAGCATTATTTATATCGAATCCTTCCCCGAGTATCATAAGGTTCTTTCATTTCACATCTCCCTTATGTTGACTCAATCCAAACCATTCCCTTGCACATCAAAAGCTGGACTGGCTTATTGGATAAGAACTGTATAATAAAATGTCTTTTCATGAATCGTCATACGTGCCAACGGCTGTCGCAACACTCAAAGGCTGACACAAGCGTGTGATGGTGCCGACTTTCTCCTTCATAAGCATCAAGATGGGGGTGCTCAATATTTATAATTTATAGGATTTTATTATTATACCATTCATGAGCGCCGCTGTGAAATGGGCTTGAATGCCTTGAGAGGTCTCTCTTTAAAACAAGCCCGTGAATGTGCAACATATCTATATGCCATTTGGGGTGTTCTGTTTTACGAAACTCTATTGAAACATCAATAATGGTTTATGTTTTATTCCGCACAAATACTTGAATAGTTTCATTCTTTGGAGCACTCTTATTTTTCTATCCAAGGTTATCCTTTTGATATATTGATAAAGTGCCCCAATTTAAAAAAATATCTTCAATTTTATGAAAAAAAAGCATGGAAAAGGTATTTTAGTGCTTACTTTCTTTGTCACTTAACTTATAAAATGACTGTTACCTCAAAACTTAAATATTTTTCTTGCCACAATCGTGCACGGATATTTGTCATAGGAAAAAGCCATGCCCAAACGCACAGATATAAAATCTATTCTTATCATCGGAGCAGGACCTATTATCATTGGTCAAGCATGTGAATTTGACTATTCCGGCACACAAGCCTGTAAAGCATTAAAAGAAGAAGGGTACCGCATTATTTTGGTGAATTCTAATCCTGCTACGATTATGACAGATCCAGATCTCGCTGATGCAACTTATATAGAGCCCATTACACCTGAAATTGTTGCAAAAATTATTGCTCATGAACGTCCCGATGCCCTTTTACCTACCATGGGAGGACAAACAGCTCTCAATACCGCTTTATCATTAAAGCGTATGGGGATTTTAGACCGCTATCATGTTGAAATGATAGGCGCTAATGCAGAAGCTATTGATAAAGCAGAAGATCGTGCTTTATTCCGCCAAGCAATGGCAAAAATCGGTTTGGAAACACCAAAGTCTATGTTAGCCAATGCAACAGAATTAAAAGAAGAAAATCGCCAACAACATGCAAAAACGCGTGCTGAACTTAAAGAAAAACTTTCTGGTGCAGCCCTTGAAAAAGCCCTTGAAGAACTTGAACGCAATTGGCGACATACCGAAGCTGATCGCAAACAACATTATATCGCTCATGCAACAGCAAAAGCAGTTCAAGCGCTTGATGTTGTTGGGCTTCCAGCGATTATTCGTCCTTCATTTACCCTTGGTGGGACTGGTGGTGGAATCGCTTATAATCGCTCTGAATTTTACGAAATTATTGAACGTGGGCTTGAAGCTTCTCCGACAACAGAAGTTTTAATTGAAGAAAGTGTTTTAGGGTGGAAAGAATATGAGATGGAAGTTGTTCGTGATAAAAACGACAACTGTATCATTGTTTGTTCTATTGAAAACATTGACCCGATGGGGATTCATACTGGTGATTCGATCACCGTAGCCCCTGCCCTTACCTTAACCGATAAAGAATATCAACGTATGCGCAATGCTTCGATTGCTGTTTTGCGTGAAATTGGTGTTGAAACAGGTGGATCCAATGTACAATTTGCTGTCAATCCTGAAAATGGACGCCTTATTGTTATTGAAATGAATCCTCGTGTTTCTCGCTCTTCAGCGCTCGCTTCAAAGGCAACCGGTTTTCCCATTGCCAAGGTAGCAGCAAAACTTGCTGTTGGTTATACACTTGATGAATTAAAAAATGATATCACCGGTGGAGAAACACCAGCGTCATTTGAGCCTTCTATTGACTATATTGTGACCAAAATTCCTCGTTTTGCTTTCGAAAAGTTTCCTGGATCATCACCTGTCCTCACGACAGCGATGAAATCTGTAGGAGAGGTCATGGCCATTGGACGTACTTTTCAAGAATCATTACAAAAAGCACTCCGTGGACTTGAAACAGGACTTACCGGTCTTGATGAAATTGTCATCCCAGAACATGCTGAAGGTGATGAAAGAAGTTCTATACGCTCAGCCATTGCCATACCAAGTCCTGATCGTTTACGCTATATTGCTCAAGCTATGCGTGCAGGCTTACCTTTAAATGAAATTCACCAAATCAGCAAAATTGATCCGTGGTTTTTAGAGCAAATAGCTTCCATCATTGAAATGGAGCAGCGTATTCGCATCCATGGATTACCCCAAGATGCAGATAATTTACGTATGTTAAAAGCTATGGGATTTTCAGATGCGCGATTAGCCACCCTTACCGGACAAGAACCCGATGATATCGCCACTTTGCGAAAATCACTGAATGTTAAACAAGTCTTCAAACGGATTGACACTTGTGCTGCTGAATTTTCTTCCCCTACAGCCTATATGTATTCAACATATGAGGTTCCCTTTGCAGGTATAGAGCACTCAGAAGCACACGTTTCTGAACGCAAAAAAATTGCTATCTTAGGGGGTGGTCCAAACCGCATTGGACAAGGAATTGAATTTGATTACTGTTGCTGCCACGCGGCTTTTGCACTACGCGATGCGGGCTTTGAAGCGATTATGATTAACTGCAATCCTGAAACCGTTTCAACTGACTATGATACCTCTGATCGTCTTTACTTTGAATCTTTAACAACAGAAGATGTTATCGCTATTTTAGAAGCAGAAAAGGAAAAAGGTGAACTGGTTGGAGTCATCGTCCAATTTGGTGGACAAACGCCATTAAAATTAGCAAGCGCTCTGGAAAAACACAATATTCCCATCCTCGGTACTTCACCTGACGCCATTGATTTAGCGGAAGATAGAGATCGCTTTCAAAAACTACTCTTTAAACTTAACTTAACACAACCTAAGAATGGCATTGCTCACTCTGTCGAACAAGCACGTCTTATTGCCCATGAACTAGGTTTCCCATTAGTTGTCCGTCCCTCTTATGTTTTAGGAGGACGTGCTATGCAAATTATCCGTGACGAGCGAAGTTTGCAAAATTATTTACTTGAAACTGTTCCTGAATTAATTTCTGAAGATATCAAAGCCCGTTATCCCAACGATAAAACAGGACAAATCAATATATTGCTTGGTAAAAATCCGCTTCTCTTTGATACCTATCTAACAGAAGCCATTGAAGTCGATGTTGATTGTCTTTGTGATGGCAAAGAAACACTTGTTGTTGGCATTATGGAACATATTGAAGAAGCAGGAATCCACTCCGGTGATTCAGCGTGTTCCCTACCCGTTCATACGCTCTCACAGAACATCGTCGCTGAATTAGAGCGCCAAACTAAAGCATTAGCACAAGCCCTTCATGTTCGTGGCTTAATGAATGTACAATATGCTATTAAAGATGACACCATTTATGTCTTAGAAGTCAATCCCCGTGCTTCACGAACAGTTCCATTTGTTGCAAAAACAATTGGTCGCCCTATTGCTAAAATGGCTGCACGTATTATGGCTGGAGAAACACTTCATAATGCTCTCCAGGCTTATGGTGGTTTACCTGCTTCGCAGAAAACACAACATATGGCAGTCAAGGAAGCCGTGTTTCCTTTTGCCCGTTTTTCAGGTGTTGATACACTCCTTGGTCCAGAAATGCGCTCAACCGGTGAAGTTATGGGGCTTGACTATGAGTTTGCGCTTGCTTTTGCTAAGGCACAACTTGGAGCTGGTGTAAAGCTCCCCAAGGAGGGAACTGTATTCGTTTCTGTAAGAGATGAAGACAAAAGGCGCATCTTAAATCCTGTAAAACGTTTAACAGAGCTTGGCTTTTCTGTTGTTGCCACAAGTGGAACACAAAAGTTTCTCACCGAACATCATGTTCAAGCAGAAAAAATCAACAAAGTTCTAGAGGGACATCCGCATATTGAAGATGCTATTCGTAATCGCCAAATTCAATTGATTTTTAATACAACCAGCACAGCCAGTGCTATCTCAGACTCCAAATCATTACGTTATGCCGCCCTTATGCAAAATGTCCCCTATTATACAACAATAGCAGGGGCTGAAGCTGTCGTAGAAGCGATCAAAGCACTCAAAAAAAAGCGCCTTGAAGTACATTCCCTGCAAAGTTATTTCAGTTAAATTTCTTGCTATGTGAAAAATATAGGCTTTTTCGATTTTTTCTTTGTATAAAAAATAGCAATTAAAGCTTGCTTTTTATGCTAAAGGCTTTTATACGGGTTTTATCGAATTTTCGGTTACGTGACTTTCTTTCCTGTGCGTTCTGCACTTTTGACGAAACCTCTCCCACCTAATTTCGATCTGCAATCGTACTGAAGAATTATAACTTCAGTACACACTATAATTATATATCTAAGGAGTTTCCTATGTCTACAGGAACAGTTAAGTGGTTTAATACAACAAAAGGTTTCGGATTTATTCAGCCTAGTGATGGCAGTGCAGATGTATTTGTACACATTTCCGCTGTTGAGCGTTCTGGTCTAAGCAATCTTAATGAAGGACAAAAAATTTCTTACGATGTTCTTCAAGATCGTCGTTCAGGAAAATTTGCCGCTGGCAATCTTGCAGCTCTTTAAAATTTAAACTCTGCAGTATTTTATTCAAAGATCTTCGTCATTACAGACGAAGATTTTTTTTATTTTGTATAAAAAAAATTGACCTTGATAAAGAAAATCCCTGTTTATCTATCTTAAATAATTTATCAAGACATTCCTATGCTTCTTCTAAAACTTTCATAAAATCTAACAGCAATAACCTTGTAAAAACCTCCAAAAAAGAACAATATAAAGTCTGTGTAAGAGTATTTTGGAAGTTTTTTATTGCATACAGTATAATCTCTTATAGAATATCCTTAAAGCAATAACTATTTATTGATATAATATAAGGATTTTAAATTATGGCTTTTATTGCCGACAAGCTGTCTCGCATCAAACCTTCTGCAACAATTGCTGCTTCCCAAAAGGCCCGTCACTTAAAAACATTAGGGCGCGATGTTATTGCTTTAAGTGCTGGAGAACCAGACTTTGATACCCCAGACAACATAAAAAACGCAGCCATTGAAGCTATTCGAAGAGGAGAAACAAAATATCCTCCTATATCTGGAATTCCCGAATTGCGTCAAGCAATTTCTGCCAAATTTAAAAGAGAAAATAACCTTCTTTACCAACCGGAACAAATTATTGTTGGTACCGGTGGAAAACAAATTCTCTTTAATGCATTAATGGCAACTTTGAATAAAGGAGATGAAGTCATCATTCCGTCCCCTTATTGGGTAAGTTATCCAGAAATGGTTGCTCTTAATGATGGTACACCTGTCTTTCTAGAAACAAAAGCCGAATTTTCTTATAAACTCCAACCACAAGAGCTTGAAGCAGCCATTACTCCTAAAACAAAATGGTTCATCTTTAACTCTCCTTCAAACCCATCAGGTGCCGCTTATACATATAATGAATTGAAAAGCCTCACGGATGTTTTAGTAAAATATCCTCATGTCTATATCCTTTCCGATGATATCTATGAACATCTCACCTATGAAGATTTTACCTTTGTAACGCCTGCTCAAGTAGAACCCGCACTTTATGAGCGTACACTCACAATGAATGGTGTTTCTAAAGCCTATGCGATGACAGGCTGGAGGATCGGTTATGCCGGTGGACCACAAGAACTCATTAAAGCAATGGATATCATTCAAGGTCAGCAAACATCTGGTACAAGTGTTATTTCACAATGGGCTGCTGTTGAAGCACTCAATGGGCCGCAAGACTTTATTGTTAAAAATAAAAGTATTTTTCAAGCACGCCGTGATCTCGTTGTTTCCATGCTAAACCAAACTCCTGGAATTCATTGTCCAACACCCGAAGGTGCTTTTTATGTTTATCCCTCTTGCGAAGAACTTATTGGCAAAAAAACACCGAACGGTCAATGTATTAAAAATGATGAAGACTTTGCTATAGCGCTTCTAGAAACAGAAGCTGTTGCTGTCGTCCAAGGATCGGCCTTTGGGCTTGGATCTGCTTTTCGTATTTCTTATGCCACATCAGAAAAATTACTTGAAGAAGCTTGTACACGTATCCAACGCTTTTGCAATAATTTAATTTAAAAATTTTAACATCATTTCTCGTGATCATTTTTTGCCAAATATCAATTGATCTGAGAAAATATCGGAGTTTGTATCATAGAGCGAGTCAATCGATTTTTAGAAAAAATATCCATGAATAAACACAAGGCAAAAATAAAGGCTGTATATAAAGATTAAAAAAATCCAGAGATTAAATAATCGGTCTATGTTCATAAGGCATGAAAAGCTTATTCTGCTTTCTCCATCCAAAACATACATCTGAAGATTACGAGAATAACTTGAATTAAAAAATCGATTTTCTTTCCCTCTTATTAAGATAAAATATAGAAAAATATTTATTGGTTATAACTCTTTGATTTTTAACTTGCGTTGTCCCTCTCGCAGAGTTTGCAGATTTATTCGTCTGAAACTAATCAAAATTGTTATCTTTCTCATCACAAAAAGATTCAATGTGTGAGTACAAACAATAAAAAAAGAGCCAAAATACCTTCTTTTCTCAAATACAAAGATTATGCAACTGTTGAAAGTTGGTAAAAGAATGCTAATGGTCAGCTTGCTGCTTCATAAGTATAAAAATAGTTATATACAATAAATCTTATATTCTTTGTGAAAACTTTTACGTTATACGATCCACGGCTGTAAAAATATTGAGCACACTGAAAGACGCCACTTAAGGAAGCGCGTGAATTGATAAAGTTTTCCTTCCCTATTTACTTATAATACGAAAAAAGACCTCCTACTTTTAAGCATTATCACTCTTATAAAATGGTCCTAAATTAAATTTTTTCTCAAATTCCTATTCACTTTAAAATTAAGAAGAGCCTATCCTTCTTCGCTGTGTCAATAGTTCAATTTTTCTTAAGTTTTCTCTATTAACGATTTGATTAACTTCATAGCTTTTACGAAAAAGTCCTCAATATTCACCTCATATTCTCAGACAAAACACTTCATGTACAAAATTTATACGCTGTATATCACCTCCCTAAAAACAGTGTTTTTAGGGTACAACAGAATAAACCTCTCTCAAATTCCTCGTTGAGCTTTAGTATGCTTTTAAAAAATTGTTGGATATCTACAAGTTTTGAAATTTTATTCTTATCAATCTTCCCATGCATTGAAATTTCAAAAAGCTCTTGGAGGAGTAAAAAAAAGCCGGACAAATGTCCGGCAAATCTGGAAAATCCTCAGAGATAAAATCAATCTGACAGATCTTCGTAAGGGAACACTCAAGAAAATGCAATGGGAGGCAACATAATCAAGAGATAACATTCTATGTCATTTTATAAGAGGAAGCACAATAAAGACTTAAGCGTATCTGCTATGCAATAAACACATAGCTTTAATTTTTCTTCAATCTTATACCATTCTCTTTGATTAAATAGAGAGAGCTTATCCCTCATACGATCATTTGTTTTCAATATTATAGCAGCCTTCTCATGTGAAAGCATTTATAAAAGATATTTTATTTTTTTCTGCAAAAGTGTTTATCCACACGCATACTTTCTACCGTATGACTTAAAATAGTTTCAGCGTCCTCATGAAAGGCATCGGTTATTTTAGCTAACCAATCCCCTTGTAAATTAGAGTGAACCCCATGTGAACAAGCTTAAAGTTTATTTTTCTCATATACTTTGACATACAACTGTTAACCAAGTAACTGCGACCTCTCGCAGAAAAAAAGAAATCATTATGTGAAAGAAAGTGCGCTTGCTTTAAAATCTCTAATAATAAAGACATACGAAATTCTCTCATCGGATCAATCGACCTTTCATATTCTCGAACCAAGGATGGTAGAGACTATCATCCGCAACCTGATTTTATGAATATGACATAAGGGAAAAGCCCCCCTTGCAAGAATAAGCAAATGCAAAGCCCGTTGTGTTATGATTATTGTTTGGCAAAGCGTTTTGTAATATAAAAAATTGCGGTATCTCTCCAATTCATAGCTGAAGAGTTTCGCGTTTTATGGTATTTTTTTCCTAACAGAGAACGTGCTTTTTCCGCTGCTTGTCAATCAACATTCAATCCTAACACCGCAGCATGTTTGAAACAAAGATTAAGACAGTTCAGTGCTTTAAGAACTCTATTAGCTTTTTTTTATATGCTAGATGATGACAAGAGTATTGTGTATCTCTATTTATGTAATTTCTAAAAACAGGCAGACAATCTCATTTGAAAAAAATATAAAATTTTAAGGATAGAAATCCATTCCCATCTTTACCATCACCTTTTAATTCTGCTGTACAGATTTCAAAAGTCTCTAGAGAAATATCCTTTCAATAATAGAGATTGCATTACCTTAAATTTTGTTTATCCCGTTCTTTAATAAGGTCACACCCTTCACGTAAAATAGATCGCCCTATATGGAATATACTTGCATTGCCAATTCACACGCTTGTTTTAAAGAGATATTTCTCAAAACATTCAAGCTCCTTTCGCGGCAGCACCCGTAAATGGTCTAACAATAAAACCCCTATGAAATAATATAAAATCTATTGAGCCCCCTCACCTTTACACTTGTGAAAGAAAAGTCTCAACCCTCACACTAATTTACCAGCCCCCAATTGTGCGATGCCCCTTGAAACTTAAAAGGGATTATGAAAAGGCATGCCTCTTATACAATTTTTATCCACATCTGCCATCCCACTCTTATGATGAGAAAGAAAGTGATTTGATATAAACAGGTTTTAAATGAGAGAAGCTTAAGGGTAGCACGCTTCTAATTTAATATAAATAAAGCTGGATTCTTATGATTAAATCTATAATTGGCACATTTACAACATCATGCAATGAATGATTTTCATTAATTTAATATGGAAAGATTTGAAACGAAAGAATATTATGAAAGTCTCAAAGTGCAAAATAATTAATTATTCCTTATAAATTAAGGCATGAATATTAAAAAGACCACTGACGTGCTTTCAAAAAAATATAATCTCGAAAAGCATTCAACCTTGCCAAATTCTTCAAATTATAAGGATAACAAAAAAAAGTATCAAAAGAAGGAATATCAACCATATCAGGAAAAAGACGCACCAAGCGCTCATCATTATTGACAATATAATCAGGCAGTACTGCAATCCCAAGATCACGCATAAGCGCATTCTTTATTGAAATAATATTGTTGATTTGTAGGACTGAAGTGCGCAATGATCCATCACTTCTACCAGCTTTTTCCAACCAATTTAAACCAGACAAATAAGGGGGAACTGGTTCACCAAACGAAATAATACGATGTTCATCAAGCTCAGACAATTTTTCCGGTTTTCCATAATTTGCAATATACTTTTCCGAAGCATAAACATGCATATGGATTGTAAATAATTTTCTTTGTATAAGATCAGGTTGTTGGGGACGATGAAGGCGAACAGCACAATCTGCATGATACATTGTCAAATCAAGTTCTTCATCGGAAAGCAAAAGCTGGACCTGCATATCAGGATAAAGACTAAGAAATTCTGGCATACGCTCTGCAATCCACCCTGCCCCCATTCCAAAGGTCGAAGTCACACGCAAGTGCCCTGTTGGTTTTGCATAGCTTTCACTTAATTGCAAACGTACACTTTCAAGCTTCATCAAAACATCATGAGCTGTACGATACAGAGTTTCACCCTGTTGTGTAAGAATCAAACCACGCGCATGACGCTGGAATAACGAAACCCCAACCTCTTGTTCTAAAGCCGCAACCTGTCGTGAAACTGCTGATTGGGATAAATGAAGCTTTTGAGCAGCATGCGTAAATGATCCCGCTTCTGCCGCAGCGTGAAAAACCCTTAACTTATCCCAATCCAACGGTGGCGCCACAACTAATTCTACCTCTAGATTCTCTATGTTTTCAATGAATTATTAATGCTTAGATCTATCTAAAAACCGCTCTGCTTCCAATGCTGCCATACATCCCCTTCCTGCTGCTGTTACAGCTTGGCGAAATGTGTCATCTGTTACATCCCCTGCAGCAAAAACACCAGCAATGCTTGTGGCTGTTGAGTCTGGTGCCGTCCATAAATAGCCACCTCGTTTTTGTTTCAATTGTCCTGCAAATAGAGACACAGCAGGATCATGCCCAATAGCAATAAATATTCCCTCTGCTTCTATCTTCATCTCGTGACCTGTTTTAACATTTTTCAAACGTGCCCCGGTTACAACAGCTCCCTTCGCTCCCTGAGCTGGTAGCCCTACAATTTCTTCGACCACATGATCCCACAGAACACGTACATTATTATAAGCAAACAACCTATCTTGCAAAATTTTTTCTGCTCTAAATTGTTCTCGTCGATGAACAACAGTTACACTTTTTGCTATATGCGATAAATAAAGGGCTTCTTCAACGGCCGTATTGCCTCCTCCTACAACAATAACATCCTTATCCCGATAAAAAAAACCATCACATGTTGCACAAGCAGAAACACCACCGCCCATAAAAGTCTGTTCACTTTCTAAACCAAGCCAGCGCGCTTGAGCTCCTGTAGCAATAATCAAGGCATCACAAGAATATTGTGTTCCTAAATCCCCATATAAAACAAAAGGATACTTCAATAAATCTGCTTTTGTAATCGTATCATAAACAATTTTTGTCCCCATATTCTCAGCTTGTTTTGCCATTTGTTCCATTAGCCATGGACCTTGAATGGGATCAGCAAAACCTGGATAATTTTCGACATCTGTTGTAATTGTTAATTGCCCTCCCTGCTGCAAACCTGTCACTAAGACTGGCTTGAGCATTGCTCTTGCCGCATAGATCGCCGCTGTATAACCAGCCGGACCTGAGCCAATAATCAGCAGACGTATATGCGATTGTACCATTAAATCCCCTTCACCTTTTACAACTTAATAATTTTGCAACTTAATAATTCTATAAATGATAACGGAATACAGCCTTTTTAAAAAAACATTTTTCAATAGCCTCAATTATGTTGTATATATACTTCTTTTAAAATTTTATGAAAAGGTTTGATCACCAATTCATTAAGGCATGTTAATGTTAAGAATTAAACTTTATCCTATAAAGAGAAAAACGTAAATTCTTATCAGCACAAAACCATAATAAAAAGAGATACGAAGATAGGGAACGGTCATTTTTCAGTTTATTATCAATGTCTGTGCACGTTTTGCGTTAATTATGGGAGGAGCGATGCTTTTACCAATTTTTGTGGATTTGCACGACAACAACCGTAATTGGATGATCTTTCTCTATTCTTGTGCCATAACGACAATGTTAGCAACGCTGATTCTTTTAGCAACAAAGGGCGCTACTTGTCGTTTTTCAGCACGGCTTGGCTTTATGCTTACCGTTTGTCTTTGGCTTACAGGAAGCATTGTGGGTGCCTTACCTCTTTATCTTTCCTCTCTTCCCATTTCTCTAGCAGGAGCCATCTTTGAATCTGTTTCTGGAATCACAACAACAGGCTCCACAGTCCTTTCTGGGCTTGATAATTTATCGCGAAGTATTTTGTTATGGCGCTCCATTATATGCTGGATTGGAGGCATTGGTTTTATCGGTTTAGCCCTCTTGCTTTTGCCTTCTCTACGTGTGGGGGGCGTACGACTTTTTCATATGGAATCATCTGATAAATCTGAAAAAATATTGCCTCGCATCAACCAAATTGCTAACGGAATTATCATTGCATATGTTGGACTCACACTGGCTTGTATGCTTTCTTATTTTGCTGCAGGTATGAGCTTATTTGATGCCATTAACCATGCAATGAGTACGGTTGCAACCGCTGGTTTTTCAACGCATGATGCTTCTTTTGGCTACTTTTCTGATACACCAGCCATCTTAATTATTTCAACAATTTTCATGTTGCTTTCTGCTTTGCCCTTCGTGCTTTATGTTAAATTAGTCCTTCCAGGGCACTCCAAACGCTTCCTTGATCCACAAGTGATTGTTTTTCTCCACATTGTTCTCATTTTTAGCTTTGCTTTAGCAGCATGGCTACGGTTTCATGATCCTCGTGCTTTCCACGTGATTTTTCTTGATGTCATTTTTCACCTCTCATCCATTATTAGCACCACAGGTTACAGTGCGAAAGATTATCAACTTTGGGGACCGTTTGCGCTTGGAATTTTCTTCATTGTTTCTTTTACAGGCGGATGTGCTGGTTCTACTTCTGGTGGGATGAAAATCAATCGCCTCATTATTCTTTGGCGTATTACACAAACAAATATAGAAAAACTTCTCTCTCCTAATGTCGTTGTAAAAGCGCGCTACGATCATTCAAATATATCAAACGATGTTGCTCAAGCTGTTTTGTTTTTTGTCTGTCTTTATATGTTTTGCCTTGTTATTGGCACCGCGCTTTTGCTGACAACGGGTCTTGATTTTACCTCTGCCTTCACAGGCGTCTTAACAGCACTTTCAAATGTTGGCCCAGGTTTTGGAGATATTATTGGCCCCGCTGGTAACTTTTCTACAATCAACGATAATGCTTTATGGATTTTAAGTTTTCTAATGTTAGCTGGACGCCTTGAAATCATAACAATATTCGTCCTTTTTATTCCCGCTTTCTGGCGTGAACAATTCTAATGTATAACATTTTATTCTCCCGTGATAAAAAAATTGACAAGCTAAAAAGGCGTGAAGAATATGCAAAATAATATTTATTCACCCTATGCCATCTTCCAATTGTGATGTGCAAGCGGAGAGCTCTCATTAATTTATTGATTGAATATCAACAGATTTGATATGAAAAAATCTTACGATATTCAAAGCTCTTATGCAAATTTAAAAGGTAAGTTATCTATATGAATCAATATATTGATTTTAAAACCATCTTATTATGAATTTATTGAAAATATGTATGACTATTTTATCCATGGAAGATAGCATTATTATTCTTTTTTTAAGATCAGAAACATTTTTTCGCTGTCTATTTAAGTCTTATCAAACGAATAATATCAGCATAATACTGTCAAGGTAGTGTATAATTTCTAGACTTGAGCTAAAGTCTTATTGCCTTATTTTGAATATATTATGAGAATAGCCTTCCTCCCTCCGCGTATACTTTTATTATAAGCCATATATCATTCTCAAGCGTAGACATTTTTAGTCTTTTATCCAAAATTTTGAGAAATTCTTATAGCATTCTACTCAAGACAAAATAAATTTTGTAAAATAATATTTATTTTTTTAATAATTATGAAAGAACCTTTAAGAGAGTACTTTTTATCATTCCCAAAAGGATTTTTTTATATAGTATTAAACTGTTTTTTCCTCAAACAATTCTTTGTAAACACTTTCAATCTCACTTGCCTCTTTTTCCAAAGGGAAGTGTGTACGGACGTGGATTAAAGCTTTCTTTCCGTCTGCCAATGTTTTTTCTACATCCGCAAAATAAGGTTCAATCGCTTCTGTTAAAGCTCCCCCATCTCCTGCTTTAACAACCGTTCCGGTTCCCTCCACCACCAATTCTTTATAAGCTCCTGCATCACTCGTTACAACCGCAACCTGTGATGCCATTGCCTCCAAAGGCGTTAAACCGAAACCTTCTGTACGGGAAGGTGCAACATAAAGCGACAGGCGACGATACCACAAAGGTGTATCCAAAATCTCACCAAGAAAAATAATGCGATCCTCCAAACCTGCTTTAGCAACTTTTTTGCGTAATTCTTTTTCAAAATGATAATGTTGCTCTGTCGTACGACCAGCGATAAGTGCTGTCCACTCTGGGTAGCGCGGCAATAACGCTATCATTGCCTCCACAAATAAATCTGTTCCCTTTGAGCTGCGCACACGGCCAAAACATCCCACCGCATATTTTCCTGGAAATCCTGTCGAGGAAAAGGAATCATCAAGAGTCTGTGGTGGCGTAAACCGCCTCATATCCACCCCATGCATAATAACTCTATGAGGCACTTCTAGATACGATCCCGTCTGTACACTTGTAGCAATTACTCTATCCATACGGCGAATTAACCACTTTGTAAAAGACTTATGATGACGTTGAGAAGCGGATGTAAAGATAAGTTTAAGCTTCATACGCAAGACATCACGCAAAAAGATCCCACAAAGCATCTCAATATTACGCCTTGCATGCCAAACACGAAACGACTTCCCTTTCGGACTTTTCCAAAGTCCGAAAAGGTCCTTAAAGGCAAGAGCCGGTAAACTTCTTGGTAATCCAAGCCCGAAAGTGGATATACGCACCCCCTGTTCGCGCTGCAGTGGAACAAGCTGAATAATCGTAGATGTTACTCCCGATAAACGCCTTTTAAAGTGAGGCGCAATAATTTCAGTTTCTTCTAAAGACACACGCATAACAATTTAGATATTTAGATGTACTGAACCTTAATGATTTCGTAATTATGTGCACCACCAGGCGCATTCACTTCAATCACATCACCCTCTTGCTTACCAATGAGTGCACGTGCAATCGGTGAAGAAATAGAGATTTTACCAACCTTTACATCAGCTTCTTGATCCCCTACAATCTGATACACCTTTTTTTCTTCAGTATCCTCGTCCAAGAGTTTAATGGTCGCTCCAAATTTGATTTTGTCGCCTGAAAGACGAGAGACATCTATAACTTCTGCCCGCGCAATATAATCTTCAAGCTCATTTATACGCCCCTCATTATGACTTTGTGCTTCTTTAGCAGCATGATACTCGGCATTTTCAGACAAATCACCATGGGCACGCGCCTCAGAAATTGCTTCAATAATTCTTGGACGTTCCTGTTGTTGACGCCAACGCAACTCTTCTTTAAGACTTTCAAAACCAGTTGTAGTCATCGGAACTTTTTCCATAACCCGTCCCTTTCTATTACACGGAAGGTTTAATAAAAATACAAAAAACGGCTTCCAAAATTACTTTTGGAATCCGAAAACTACGATCTTTCCTATTATATAGCACAGTATCCCTGTTTTCCATATAAAAATAAATCAAAGGAAACAAAACATGCACTAATAGTGTTTAAAACATCTCATTTTTGTATTTAGAATGTTCAACTTCACTCTCCTTCTTTACAGTTTTCTAAAGAAGAAAGAATTGTATTTTTTTCTTCTTTATCATAGTCTAGAAAAAGAAATCATATGAGATGTGGAGAAAGAAGGATAATTTTTAAAGAATTTTTTTGCAGAAAAATGAAAAAACTTGTCACTTTTTTTATGATTGCCTCTTTCTTTTTAGCCCCAACAATATCTGAGGCAGCAGATGCCTTTGTGACAACAAATCTTAATTTTAGAACAGGACCAAGCACTCAGCATGAGGTTTATGGCTTAATCTCTGCTGGAGAGCTGGTCTTTGTTAAAAACTGTGAAGGAAATTGGTGCCATATCCGATATAATACTCAAGTAGGCTGGGTGTCATCTCGTTATCTTTCATTTAAAGATGGAAATGATCTTTATCACACATACACAATGTCTTCAGTTCCCAAACAAACCACATATGATTATTCTCTATCACAGCCATAATAACTTATGCCCTTTTAAAGATCATCATGACAAGAAGGCAATAGTGTCCATGAATACGCCCCCTCCAAAGAAACATTTCGAAGAATTCGTCTCATAGAAAAAACTTGATCAATATCCTCATGAACACTCCAGTAAACCAAAACAAACTTGTTCTATAACGTTTTGCTGTTATCGTAATGAAATTGTAAAAATTCGTATTTCCTTTAAGATCACCAGCACTTTTCTATCAAAGGATACAACAATGAAAAATGGTGTTACTGCAACCGTAGAAGCTCTTTCTGCTCTTATTGCTTCAGGTAATCCTCTTTTTAAGAATGGTGCACTATGGACACCTCACCGCCCTATTCGTCCTGAAAAATCTGAAGGCGGTATTCCATTTCAACTCGAAACCTCCTTTCAGCCAGCAGGCGACCAACCTCAAGCCATTAAAACGCTGGTTGAGGGAATTGAAAAAGATGAACGGACACAAGTGCTTTTGGGGGTTACAGGCTCAGGAAAGACCTATACGATGGCGAAAGTCATTGAAAAAACACAGCGTCCAGCTCTCATTTTAGCCCCGAATAAAACTTTAGCAGCGCAGCTTTATGGGGAATTTAAAAGTTTTTTTCCTCACAATGCTGTTGAGTATTTTGTTTCTTATTATGACTATTATCAACCAGAAGCCTATGTGGCACGTTCTGACACTTATATTGAAAAAGAATCCTCTATTAATGAACAAATCGACCGTATGCGCCATGCTGCAACACGCGCCGTTTTAGAGCGTGATGACGTTATCATCGTTGCATCTGTCTCCTGTATCTATGGAATTGGCTCGGTAGAAACCTATACGGCTATGACCTTCCAAATAGAAAAAGGGGAAAAACTCAATCAACGGAAATTCTTGGCTGATTTAGTTTCTCAACAATATTATCGACAAGACATTAATTTCGTTCGTGGTTCCTTTCGTGTACGCGGGGATACCATTGAAATTTTTCCTGCTCACCTTGAGGATCGTGCTTGGCGTATCTCGCTTTTTGGTGATGAAGTAGAAACAATTACGGAATTTGATCCTCTAACAGGACAAAAAACAGATGACCTTCAATCTATTAAAATTTATGCTAATTCACACTACGTAATACCACGTCCAACCTTAAATCAAGCAATGAAATCGATCAAAAAAGAGCTCGTTCAACGTCTTGATGAATTGAATGCTGCTGGACGTCTTTTAGAAGCACAACGCTTAGAACAGCGTACAATTTTTGATTTAGAAATGTTAGAAACAACAGGTTCATGTCCAGGAATTGAAAATTATTCGCGTTATTTAACCGGACGAAATCCTGGTGAACCACCACCAACCTTATTCGAATATATTCCACTCAATGCGCTTGCTTTTATCGATGAAAGCCATGTAACCATTCCCCAAATTGGTGGCATGTATCGCGGTGACTTTCGCAGAAAAGCCACTCTAGCAGAATATGGTTTTCGTCTCCCTTCCTGTATGGACAACCGCCCCTTACGCTTTGAAGAATGGGATGCGATGCGTCCACAAACGATTGCTGTCTCTGCAACACCTGGACGCTGGGAAATAGAACAATCCCATGGCATTTTTGCTGAACAAATCATTCGCCCAACAGGGCTTGTTGACCCAGAAACAGAAGTTCGTCCAGCACGCACTCAGGTCGATGATGTTGTGAATGAAATTCGTACAACAATCCAAAAAGGCTATCGTACATTGGTCACTGTCCTAACTAAACGTATGGCCGAAGATTTGACAGAGTATCTCCACGAACAAGGTATTCGGGTACGCTATATGCATTCTGATATTGATACATTAGAGCGTATTGAAATTCTTCGTGATCTGCGGCTTGGCACCTTTGATGTCCTCATTGGGATTAACCTCCTTCGAGAAGGTTTAGATATTCCAGAATGCGGTTTTGTTGCCATACTAGATGCCGATAAAGAAGGTTTTTTGCGCTCAGAAACCTCGCTCATTCAAACCATCGGACGTGCCGCACGCAACGTAGATGGCCACGTTATTCTTTATGCGGATACCATTACGGGCTCTATAGAACGTGCTTTACAAGAAACACAAAGACGTCGACAAAAACAGATAGCTTACAATAAAGAGAACCATATCACACCAACCAGTATCAAAAAAAATATCGACGACATTCTCAATGCAGGAAGTGAAAACTATCAAAATCCTTCAAATATTCCTAATTTTATCACACAAAATAATATGGATCGTAACAAGTTAGCAGGCCATATTCAATCTCTAGAAAAACTAATGCGTAAAGCAGCAGCAGACCTGAATTTTGAAGAAGCTGCACGACTTCGTGATGAAATAAAACAACTCCAGAAAATAGAACTCGTCATTGCGGATGAGCCTTTAAAATAGTGTAGCAAACATCCTCCCCATAATTCCATTAACTTTTAGATGATACAAATCTTAATCACGAAGGTTCATCCATAGATACCAACATTTCAAAAAATGAAAGAAACAGAGAAAAAGATGGTCATCTTTTCCAAACTTTCTCAAGACTAAAACCGATCGTAAAATGAAGAGCTTATAAATATTATTCATACATACAATGATGTCATCACCCTTATGTTTTTATCAGTGTAAAGATCATGCTGTATATCATTCACGAGAAATATGTTATTTTGATGAATCTTAAAAGTTGGAGGATACATCCATAAAAATACACAATATGCTCCCTCAAATATAAAATATCCTCTTATTATAAAAGCATATATTTATAATAACGTTGGTATTTTTTTGATTTATATTTTTGTATTTTTAAGTTATAAAGTATCATATGATACAAGAGTTATCTATTAAACTAAAAGCTTTGTTACTCTTGTAAAAATGAGATTTTATCAATATGATTCTTGTCGATTAACATTAATAGATGTGTTTTTTATGAAAAAAAATCTTTATTTTCTGTTTATTTTATCATTTTTTATCAACCAAATAGCTCTTTAATTCGTTTTGTCTAAATAAAGTCAAAAGTCGTTCAGATTATGTTCAGCTTGTCATGTATATGATGTGAAGAAATACGAATTTAGGTCAAGGAGTGTCGCTATGAAGAAAATAAGTAAATTAGCGGTATTATCAGCGGTATCAGCAGCAACCATTCTGATGCCACTCAGTACAGCGCTTGCAGATATGAAATGGATGCATAGTGAAAATCATGTTGATAGGCAAATAAATGATATGAGAAAAAGTATGGATAAGCAAATGCATGACATGAGGAGAGGAATGAATTCCTATTTCCCTTCTTATCATTCTAATAGCCATTCTACTTTTGAGAGACATCACTCTTCTCATATTCATCCCCATTATCATACTCATCCTCATTATCATGTGGAGCATAAAAGACGTGAACATAATCGTCATCATGTTGAGCGCAAAACATATCGTTATGTTGAACGCAAAAAGACAACACATCATCATATACATGAACATCATGTGACGCGTAATAACTCAGGAGATGCTTTAGCAGCAGGTATTCTGGGTCTCGCAGCCGGAGCAATTCTTGGCAATGTTTTGAAAAAACCAGAACAACCACAAGTTATCTATCAACCTGTGCCACAAGGACAGGTCATATATCAAGAGGTTCCGCAAGTAATATATCAACAAGTTCCAGAAAACCAAGTCATTTATGAAGTTCAGTCAACAGTAACAGGCCAACCTCTTCAGCAACCGTGGACTCGTGGCTGGATTCAATATTGCAAGAAAAAATATCGTTCATTCAACCCTCAAACAGGTACTTTTCGAGGCTATGATGGACGAGACCACTTTTGTTATGCTCCATTAAATTAACATTTTTACTTTGCCAAAAATTTTTAAATAACCCTAAAACGCTTTCAAGCGTTTTAGGGTTATGTATTTAATTCTTGAAGGAAAGGATTCCACTGACGCTCATAGCCTAGATAACTCCCAGGACCATGCCCACAGATGAAACGGACATCATCCCCTAAAGATAAAACTTTTTCTCGAAGTGATTTCATCAATTTTTCATGGGAACAAAAAGGAAAATCTGTACGTCCGATAGAACCACGAAAGAGAACATCACCCAATAAAGCGAAACGCTCTTTTTCATTAAAGTAAATAACATGACCAGGAGAATGCCCTGGTGTATGAAAAACCTGGAATACATGTTCAGCAAAATGAACACTATCGCCATCTTCTAACCATTGATCTGGAATACAAACAGAAGTATCCGTAATACCATAGCTTCTTGCACTCTCAACCACAGCATCCATCACAGGCTTATCATCGCAATGTGAACCGATAATTTTAACACCAAGCGTCTCTTTTGCTTGCATGGCTGCCCCCACATGATCAAAATGACCATGTGTTATCCAAATCGCTTCAACGGTAACACCCTTTTCTTTAATGACTTTTTGAATTCGAAGCCAATCCCCACCAGGGTCCACTAAAACGCCACTTTTTTGTTCCTCATCAAAAAGCAGAGTACAATTTTGCTTAAAAGGTGTAACCGGAATAATATGTGTACTAAAATTACTCATGAAATTCTTTTCAAAAAATAAATTTTTCAAGATTACTTTCTTCAAGCTTACAAGAAACATTTCCTTTTATCTATAGGATAGCCTGCTCGACAGCTTTATGCAACTTATGTAAAGTTAAATATTTTGAAAAATAGTTTAAAGGTTTTGAAGAATGACCGATCACGTTCAAGTTTTGTGTGACGATGCCCCTCACCTTCTTGTGATTGATGACGATACACGTATTCGTAATCTTTTATTTCAGTTTCTCATTAAACATGGATTTCGTGTTTCCGTTTCAGCTAATGCCAATCAAGCAAGACGACTATTGGCAAGTCTAGATTTTGACCTTCTTGTTGTTGATGTCATGATGCCGGGTGAAAACGGTATTAATCTTACCCATTCACTTCGCCAAACAAAAGATGTTCCTATCCTCATGCTAACAGCTTTATCAGAAACAGACAGCCGTATCCGTGGATTAGAAGCAGGCGCAGATGATTATCTTGCCAAGCCGTTTGATCCTCGTGAACTTCTCCTTCGCATCAACGCCATTTTACGACGTGGTTTTCCCCTTTCCCAACCTAAAATTGAGCAAATCGTTTTTGGTCCTTATATATTTTCAATTTCACGGCGTGAACTTAAAAGGGGAGGAGAAATTATTAAATTAACCGATAAAGAACAAAAAATGATGGTCATTTTTGCTGAAAATGCTGGTGACATTATTCCGCGTCATCAATTTGCACTGGATGAAAATACAATCAGTGAACGTGCTATTGATGTACAAATCAATCGCCTTCGTCGTAAGATCGAAAAAAATCCAGCACTGCCTATATGGCTCCAAACCGTGCGAGGAATAGGGTATAAACTCTCAATTGAATAGGCGCTAAAATGGTCAAACCTTTAAGAATTTTTTTTCGATGGTTAACGAAAAAGATGCCTAAACGGCTTTATGCTCGCTCTTTGATCATTATTATCGCTCCCATGGTGCTTCTGCAGACGGTCATTGCTTATGTCTTTATGGAACGTCATTGGCAAATGGTCACTGAGCGTCTTTCAACAGCTGTCGTACATGATATTGCAGCCATTATTGATATTATTGAAACCTATCCGCAGAAAGATAACAAAGATAACTATGAAGATATCAAACGTATTGCACAACAACGTCTGGGTCTCAATATTTCTATTCTCTCTCCTGCCCCTCTTCCTCCTCCAGGACCGAAACCATTTTTTGCAATTCTTGATTATTTTCTCAGTGAAGAAATCACCCGCCAAATCAATCGTCCCTTCTGGATTGATACCGTAGGGGATTCTGATCTTGTTGAAATCCGTATCCACCTTGGTCACAGCATCTTGCGCGTCTTTGCACCACGCAGTCAAGCTTATGCTTCCAATACTGCTATTTTTTTAAGCTGGATGCTGGGAACTGCTCTTGTTTTATTGCTGATAGCAATTTATTTCTTACGCAATCAAATAAAACCCATTCAACAACTTGCTGAAGCTGCTGAAAGTTTTGGGCGTGGACGTCCCTTACCAAAAGGATTTCAACCACAAGGAGCTGAGGAAGTCTGTCGTGCAGGCATTGCTTTTTTACGCATGCGTGAACGGATTGAACGCCAGATAGAACAACGCACCATGATGCTCTCAGGTGTAAGCCATGATTTGAGAACTATTCTTACACGTTTTAAACTTCAGTTAGCATTAGCAAATACTGATTTTGATATTAAACCACTTGAGCAAGATGTAAGTGATATGCAAAATATGTTAGAAGGTTATCTTGCTTTTGCCCGGGGTGAAGGAAGTGAAAGTGTCAAAACCTTTGACCTTAATGCTCTTATGCAAAAATTCTCTGCCGATGCTCATCTTCACAAACGACAATTTTCCTACACCATTGAAGGCCCTACAGAGATACAAGTACGCCCCTGGGCTTTCACACGCTTGGTCAGCAATCTTGTCTCGAACGCATTTTGTTACGGCACAACCGTTAAACTAACAGCTCACTCTCAACAAGAATCTTTTATATTGATCATCGATGATGATGGACCTGGGATTCATAAAGATATGCGAACAGAAGTCTTTAAACCATTCTTCAGAATTGATACAGCACGAAATCAAGATGAAAGTGGAACAGGACTTGGCCTTTCTATTGCTCAGGACATAGCACGCAGCCATGGTGGTAATATACAACTCGATGAGAGCCCTCTCGGGGGCTTACGCGCTATTCTCGATATCCCCCTCTGAGCAATATTTCAGCAAACTATCTGTAAAAAATAACAGATTTGATATTTTAGGCATTCCCTACAGTTTCAAATAAAGTGTATTGGAGTGCATTGTAAGCGCTTTCCCCTGATAAAGCGACCATCTGAAAAGCAACATAATGGCTTTCACAGACCTTAAGTGCGTGTATCAACAATGTTTCAACCTGTATATGGGATGGATGAACCCCACCCGCCAAAAGAAGTCCTTGTCGATAAATAACCGAATTATTCCTTTGCCAATAATCAAAATGTCCCAACAACAATTTTTCATTAATCGCGAGTAATAAACGCTGTATTTCAGCTGTTCGAGCATTTTCAATAGAAAGATCAAATGAACATGCCAAATGAAGGGCTTCCTGCTCTTCCATCCATGAAAAAGCAAGACGATAATTTGCTCGTTTTCCTTCCACACAAACACAAATTTCATCTTGTGCATCCCGCTCAAACGACCAGTCATATTCACAAGCAATCTGTTCAATAAAGTCAACAGGATGCTCTTTTCTCTCTGTGGCGCAAAATGCAAGCCTCATCATAATCCTCAATCATCTTAAAACATCGTCAACAAAATATAAATCAACTGAACTGTAACAATATTTTGCTACAATCAGAACCTTTACACCAAACAAATACACATTAAAGACATCAACAGTACGCAAATACCCAGAACATAACCACACTCTTGGCATGCTCTTTGAGGGCAACCTGAAATCATAAAACGAATCATCAAGTCTTTTCAGTGTATTGATACAATTTCATAGCGCCAGTCCCCCCTTGATTCAAAAAATGTATTTTTACCAAAAATAAACAAACACTTCCCTCTAACAGACTCAAGATTAAGCATTTTTTAGTTTCACGCATCATATTGAAAAATTGGGGATATTTTTTTGAGGCATTTTTTTAAAAGACGATTTTACTTTTTTCGTGTTTGTGTTTTTTTTAAATCATTTTTTTCCAAATCATCAAGGCGCCTTTTCAAATCAGCATTATCGGCATGGACTTTCAGCACTAACTCCTTAAAGGCTTCAAATTCTTCGCGAGAAACGAGATCAAGTTTGTTGGCTATCTTTTCGGCCTGCACACGAAAAGCTGTTCCAGCTTCACGGCGAATACCTTGCGCAACGTCAGCGGCATCCGTTGCTAATTTGGCTAATTCATCAAGAATACGGTTTGATCCATTACGCATAAAAAATTTCCTTAAATAATTATTGATACATGCATTATAGCGTATTCTCATAACATTTAGATACTGTAATTTGTTCCTTTTACCCTATTTTTGCTATACAAACTTTTTATGATGATTGTGTTTAGAAGTTTTTTAATGTCCCTTTTATCATTATAATTTTTTTTATAATGATAAACCAGTGGAAACCCCTTCACCTTTCTGACTTGCCTCTCTCTTGACTTGACCATTATGCCTTCATCTGTCATTTCTGATCATCAGAGTCACTTCATATCCATTTCATATCATGTAAAGTGCTTAATTCATGAATAATCTGTCTTGTCCAGCTATTGCTTTTCCGTCTTTTCTTGATCCTGTCATTGTCCAGCTAGGGCCCATAGCTCTCCATTGGTATGGACTTGGTTACGTTATCGGTATTCTTTTTGCTTGGTGGTATGCGCAAAAATTATTAAAGAAATCATCTCTATGGCATAAAAATTACCCCCCTATGGATAAAGAGAAGATCGGAGACTTTGTTGTCTGGTCTGCTATAAGCGTCGTTATCGGAGGGCGTTTAGGACAAGTTCTTGTATGGGATCCTCTTTATTACTTTAGCCATCCAAGTGCTATCATTGCCGTATGGGATGGGGGGATGTCTTTTCATGGTGGTCTCATTGGTATCATCATTGCAATGATTTTATTTGCTCGTAAAAATAACATCAACATACGATCCATGTTTGATATCATTGCTGCCGGTGCTCCTATCGGTATCGGCATTGTACGAATCTGCAATTTTATTAATCAAGAATTATGGGGCAACGTTACCACTCAACCTTGGGCAGTTTGTTTTCCCCTAGATCCTTCCTATTTACCGCGCCATCCAAGCCAACTTTACGAAGCATTTATGGAAGGATTTATTCTTTTTATTATTCTCTTCATTGTTATTTTTGCCTTCAAAGCACTCAAACGCCGCGGAGCTGTGTCAGGAATATTTATTATAGGTTATGCAATAGCACGCAGTATCTCAGAAGTTTACCGTGCTCCTCAAGAAGATCCAGAATGGTTCTCGACTCTTTTTCATTCTACAGGCTTTACCTATGGCATGGCTTTATCTCTTCCCATGTTTCTTTTAGGGTTTTATCTCCTCCTTCAAGCATTTAAAGACAAATCTACCGAAAATGGCATCCCTCAAAGAAAAAATTAAAGACATTATTGTATCTCATGGCCCCATTACTGTCAGTCAATATATGACATTGGCGCTCACAGACCCTCAATTTGGCTATTATCAAACACAAACGCCTTTTGGGCGTACTGGTGATTTCATTACAGCCCCAGAAGTAAGCCAATTATTCGGAGAAATGATTGGCATTTGGACTCTTGCAAGCTGGAAAGCCCAAGGGTGTCCTCATCCTTTTATTCTTGCTGAAATAGGTCCAGGACGTGGAACTTTGATGGATGATATTTTGCGAACCATCCAAAAGCTCTCTATAACAGCATTTAATGCGGCCGAAATTTTTTTGGTGGAAATAAGCCAACAACTTGCAAAAGAACAAAAAACGCGCCTTTGCTCTTATCAAAAAAAAATCCATCACATTGAAAATTTTAATCAAATTCCTTTAAAACCTCTCTTCCTTATTGCGAATGAATTCCTTGATACACTCCCCATAAACCAATATATTAAAGTCAATGGAGAATGGAAAGAACGCTGCATTACTGTCAATCAAGATGGAGATCTTATCTTTATTGCCGCTCCACATAAACTTCCCTCTTCTTGTTTACAAACCCATTGTTCTAAAGTTCCTGATGGAACAATTTTTGAACATGCCCCCTTACGACATCAATTCATGCAACAAATCAGCCACCATTTAGTGCAAATGACAGGTTCTGCTTTGCTTATTGACTATGGTGCTTGTGACCTTGCTTTTGGCGATACCCTGCAAGCACTCTCAAAACATCAATTTCGCGATGTTTTTGATGCTCCTGGTGAACATGATTTAACATCCCATGTTGATTTTTCTTTTTTAAAAAACATAGCTCTTGAAAAAGGCTGTTTTTCTGAAATCTTGGACCAAAGAGACTTTCTTTTTAAAATGGGAATTTTAGAACGTGCAAAACAGCTTGGAATGAACAAAAGTGCTCCCTTGCAAGAAAAAATCTGCCAAGACATCGAACGGCTCACTGGTCCAGATCAAATGGGCACATTATTTAAAGTTTTACATGTCAGTGATAAAAATATATCGATACCTCCTCAATTTTGATGATCGGCAATTGTGGTAATAAATTCATTATTATTTGGAATATTTATTGACAAAGATGAGCGTCCCCCTCCCCTACTTCCAATAATCCCCATCAAGGAACTTTTATGAAACCTGTCCTTCATCCTATCCTTGCAAAAGATCTTTCTACTTTACGCCTTTATGGAATAAAACATGGATTTTTTACACGTCAAGGTGGTATTTCAAAAAAACTTTATCATAGTCTTAATGTTGGAAAAAGTTCAAATGATCATCCTGACCATATTGCGCACAACCGTCTTTTGATCGCTGATTATTTTGCTATTGAGGCACACAATCTTGTCACAGTTAATCAAATACATTCCTGTAACGTTGTCGTCGTTGATCAAGCAATTGTCGGAGATCTTCCTCAAGCAGATGCTCTTGTTACGACCACCCAAAAACTTGCTATTGGGGTTCTTACAGCAGATTGTGGCCCCATTCTATTTGCTGATCCACAAGCTGGAGTCATCGCCGCAACGCATGCTGGCTGGCGCGGAAGCTTAAATGGAATTATCGAGAAAACAATTGCTATTATGGAACAACAAGGCGCTAAAAGGCAATCAATAACAGCAGTGCTGGGACCTTGTATTGGCCCTTGCCACTATGAAGTCACAGGTGAGTTTTACAATCAATTTATTGAGTCTCATAGCAAATTTCAAAAATATTTTTTAAAAACAAAAAAAGTCAATCACTTTTACTTTAATCTGTGGGAATTTATTATCAATCAACTTAAAGAAGCAGGGGTTAATGCTTCTTGTGTAGAGCTTTGTACCTATCAAGATGAACAGCGTTTTTTTTCTTATCGACGAGCAACACACCGCGATGAGCCTGATTATGGACGGCAAATGTCTGCTATTATGCTGCAATAAAAGATAAATATTTCTTCATTCATAAAAAGATCAAAACAGCAAAGAAATAAGTAAGTCCCTTTATGGCTTTTTCACAAAATTCTCGTCGGCTTCATAAAGCAAAAAAACTGTAGCTATTATAAAACAATTGCTCTCTTTTTTACTATTTGATTATCATTATTTCTAACAAAATAATTATTCGGATACGCCCTATCCTTTACCTCAAACATGAAATACTATTTATATGAAAGCTGTTTTTTATAAATAACTCTAGAAAAAGCCAATCAACATTGAATGAACATTTTAAGATAAAAAAATCCTCATAACCTCTCCTTTTTTTTACAACAAATATATGTTGCAGAAATTTACAACAAAAAAAAATAAATAAATCATTCTCTATCGCACATTCTCATCCGTACCAATTAAATCACATCCTTTGTTTTTTGTTACAATTTCAAGAATTAACTCTACAAAGAACAAAAATTTTGGAAAAAGAGAAAGCACGCCGCATAGTTCTTTAATAGTAATCAATAAAATTGTAAGGCTTTTGTAATTGTTTTCTTGCAATTTAGTAAAAAGAAATTAAAAACCGTGTCGCATTCTCACCATGATTATTCAGAGGTCCTACTATGAAACTTTTCTGCGGAAATTCTAATCCACGCCTAGCCGAAGATGTTACAAATTATTTAAATATTCCCTTAGGAAGAGCAACTGTAAAGCGTTTTGCTGATCAAGAAATTTTCGTAGAGTTACATGAAAATGTACGTGGACAAGATGTTTTTGTTTTGCAATCCACATCTTATCCGGCAAATGATCATTTGATGGAACTGCTTATCATGATTGATGCCCTTCGTCGTTCTTCTGCGCGTCGTATTACAGCGGTTATTCCTTATTTTGGCTATGCCCGACAAGATAGGAAACCTGGACCACGGACTCCTATTTCTGCAAAACTTGTTGCTAACCTCATTACTGAAGCAGGCGCCCATCGGGTTTTAACATTGGATCTTCATGCAGGACAAATTCAAGGTTTTTTCGATATCCCCACAGATAATCTCTATGCTGTTCCTGTCATTGCTCGCGATGTCAAAGTGCATTATTCTCTTGAAAATGTTATTGTTGTTTCACCGGATGTGGGAGGGGTGGTCCGCGCTCGCTCGCTCGCTAAGCGCTTGAACAGTTTACTTGCTATTGTTGATAAACGTCGCGAACGCCCTGGTGAATCAGAAGTTATGAATATTATTGGAGATGTATCAGGAAAAGATTGTCTTTTGCTGGATGATATTGTTGATTCAGGGGGAACTTTATGCAATGCAGCAAGCGCTCTGCTTAAACATGGTGCCAATAGTGTCACAGCTTATATCACCCACGGTGTTCTTTCTGGTAGTGCTATTGAACGCATTACCCATTCAGAAATGAAAGAACTCGTTATTACAGATTCAATTATGCCAACAGGGGCCATTGAGAAAGCCCATAATATTCGCGTTTTGCCCATTGCTGATCTCATTGGAGAAGCAATCGCCAGAACAGCAGCAGAGCAATCCGTTTCCAGCTTATTTGGTTAAAGTGGTTCCTTAGGATCTCCTGGTGCTGTTTCGACACCAAGGTTGGGAAATGCAACAATACGTTGTCCACTAAAATGCGTATGAATAACAATGAGTCCACGCTCTTCGAAATAGGTTAAAAGTCGACGTGCACGGCTTAAAGAATGTGTCCCATAAAGACGGGCCAAAAATGCATCGGATGGGCACGGCTTTCCGCCTAATGCAGCCTGTGCCACATTCAAGAAAACGCCTTGAACATCATCTTCCAAGCTTTCTGATATCTGCAAAATATGTTTCCAATGTTCACTGACAGCGGTTTGTTCATCAACAAAAGCTTGCGCAATAGCCAATTTACGCCGAAATTGTGAAAGATTAAAAGGAACCTTTGACATACCATGGATACGGCAACGAACTGAAAAGTCTTGATAAAGTACCGCTGTTGAACGATAAAAAGCCTCAGGATCCTCCAGAATTTCCCGAATAACTTGTTCTGCTTGACTGTCACGCTCAACATCAGAAAGTTCAGGAAATAAGCTTGGGGTTTCTTCCAATATTTCTTGTTTTTTATGCACGACCTCTTCTAACATCTCGTGCATTGATTTTTCTCTCACCGGCTCTCGTGTTTGTTTAAATGGTGTTAAAATTTCCTCTGGTGAAGCCGTAAAAACGAGTTCTTGTACATCTATATCATCCCGCTCTGTTGGAAGTGGCATTAATTTAGGACTAGAAGAGCGTGCCAAAGTTTCAACCGAACCAATGATGATTGGTAAGGGGCGCCGTGATAAAGCAGGGCCTAAAGCAATAAAATGTCCCCGCTCAAGGTCTCTAAACATTTCCGCTTGACGACGCTCCATTCCCAAAAGATCAGCCGCCCGCACCATGTCGATATCTAGAAAAGTCCGCCCTATTAAAAAATTTGAAGCTTCAGCAGCAACATTTTTGGCAAGCTTAGCTAAACGTTGTGTTGCAATAACACCAGCAAGCCCCCGTTTCCGTCCTCGACACATAAGATTGGTCATAGCACTCAGAGAAATTTTACGTGCTTCATCGGAAACTTCTCCTGCTGCAGTTGGAGCAAACAATTGTGCTTCATCAACAACAACAAGCATAGGATACCAATAATCACGTTCCACATCAAAAAGTGCTCCAAGAAAAGCCCCCACAGCACGCATCTGTTGTTCAGTATCCAATCCTTCAAGATTAAACACCACCGAAACCCGATGTTGTCGAATGCGATGTGCAATACGCGTTAACTCTAATTCGCTGCGTTGAGCCTCTACAATAACATGACCAAACTTATCTGCCAAAGTTACAAAATCGCCTTCTGGATCAATTACACAATGCTGTACCCACTGAGCACTTTGTTCTAAAAGACGGCGTAAAAGATGTGATTTTCCTGAACCGGAATTTCCTTGTACAAGAAGACGTGTCGCCAATAATTCTTCCAGATCAAGAAGTGCTGGCATCGATTTATGCAAAGCACGACTTTCTGACATCTCACCCAAGGCAATATCAACCTTCATAACATCTCCAGTGTTTAATTTTAAACATATCAGCGCCTATTGGTTGATTCTCCATCCGCACCGCAATTTGTAACATTTCCTCCTTTTTAACGGTAGAAATCATCGATTTTTCCCACAACTCTTGCATCTATGAATAGTTTGAATTATAGAACAGACTTCTGCGTAGACACCCTTGGAGGCAACGCAGAATGGAGCAATTGCTGTTTATCAGTAAATATCTTCATATCCATGCAAAAACTGTTATTGTTTTTGAAGGATCTCCAATCATGTAAATAAGGACTTAAATTATGAGTAAAAGCTACACTCTTAAGGCCGAAAAACGCGAGCGGGTTGGTAAGGGGTCCTCCCGTGAACTTCGCCGCAACGGTCTTATTCCTGCTGTCATTTATGGTGAAAAACAACCTCCTTTGGCAATAACAGTTCCCTATAAGGAAATTTTTTATAAAATTCACGCCGGTGGTTTTCGTACTACTGTTGCAACAATTGTTCTCGGCAAGCAAAAAATTATGGTCTTGCCAAAAGATTATCAATTAGACCCTGTGCGTGACTTTCCCCTCCATGTCGATTTCTTGCGCATTTCAGCAAAATCTGTTGTGGAAGTCAACATTCCTGTCCACTTCCTCAATGAAGATACAGCACCTGGAATTAAAAAGGGTGGTGTCCTCAATATTGTTCGGCACGAAATTGAATGTATGGCTCCAGCAAATGCTATTCCTGAAGCCATTGAAATTGATCTCTCCAGCTACTCTATTGGTGATTCTATTCACATTTCAGCTGTACAACTACCAAAAGATGTGACGCCTATCATCCAAGATCGAGATTTTACCATTGCAACCATTGCAGCTCCTGCTACCTTGGAGATCAGTGATGAAACTCCTGAACAAGAAAATGATGAAGACGATACACAAACTTCATAAAAATCAACAGGCGGGAATATTTCCCGCCTTCATTTATCAGATATTTTCCTCCCTCATACTTTGAGAAAAGGTACACATGTGGCTTATTGCTGGTCTTGGCAATCCTGGTTTACAATATCAAAATAACCGCCATAATATCGGTTTTATGGCTATCGATGCCATTTATCAGTCTTTTCCTTTTTCTCCATGGTCTAAGAAATTTCAAGCAGAAATCTCCAATGGTTTCATAAATAATGAGAAAATTTTTCTTATAAAACCGCAAACTTTTATGAATCTTTCTGGTCAAGCTATTGGTGAAGCTTTGCGATTTTATAAATTAGACTTGAAGAATTTAATCATTATTTATGATGAATTAGATCTGTCTCCGGGAAAAGTTCGTGTAAAAATCGGAGGTGGAAGTAATGGACATAATGGTATTAAGTCTATTGATGCCCATTGTGGCACTGATTATTGTCGTCTCCGTATAGGAATTGGTCATCCTGGAAGAAAAGAGCTTGTTCATCAGCATGTTTTAGGAAATTTTACCAAATCTGATCAAGAATGGTTATCCCCCCTCTTAAAAGCAATTGCAAAAAATATTGCTCTTCTCATAAAAGATGATCAATCCCTCTTTATGAATGAAATTTCACAAACGATAAAAAGTAAAAACTTACTCTAAAAGCTTATTTTCTCTCATCAGTAGAAAATCAACACTTCTCTATGGGGTTTATATAACCTGTTGATTTATAACCATTATTTTTATAAATTGAATATCATAAGATTTATACAAATCTATTAATCATGGAAAAATCAAACCCTTTGACTTACACCTTACAAGTTGGAAGACATAGAAGACATAATTAATAAAAACTCTCGAAAAGAGAAAAAAACATCTCTTATGCATCTTCTCAAAGGAAAAAGCTTCTGACAACATAAGAACCTGATAAATGGAATAATGATACTTGTATACCTTTTTAAAAAAGAGAGGTTTATTCTCTCTTTTGGAAGAAAGAGAAGATTGAAGATAAAACCGATATACTCAAGTGGCTTGCTTCAATCTTCTCTCTAAAGTTAATAAAAATCATTTGGTTGAATGGTTGACTGCAGCGGATCGTACCCATTTGCTTGTTGACTATAAACTCTAGGTGTACTCTCATTTTTTTGCAAGACCACAACACGCGAACCAATGGGAACACGATCATAAAGATCAATAATATCTTGATTAAGCAAACGAATACATCCGCTTGAAATAGCATGCCCAATGGACCAAGATTCGTGTGAACCATGAATACGGAAAAGTGTATCTTTTCCATTTTTGAAAAGATAAAGTGCTCGCGCACCTAATGGGTTATCAGGTCCTGGTGGCATTCCTTTCCCCAAATGACCATAACGTTCTGGTTCTCGCGCCATCATGGCTGCAGTAGGAGCCCAATTTGGCCACCGACGCTTGCGCTGGACAACCCCCTCACCTTCAAATGCTAGGCCTTCCTTACCCACTCCAATCCCATAGCGTAAAGCTTTTCCATTTTCACCAATAAGGTAGAGAAAACATTCTTGCGTATCAATAACCAATGTTCCAGGGGGATAAGATGTATAATAAATCACTTCTTGTCGCCAAAACTTTGGATCAATTTTTGCAAGATCAATAGCAGGTAACGGATAAGTTTCATTGGTCACAGGACCGTACAAAGCCTGTATTTCTGGTGGAATGTATCGAGCTTGTTGAACAGAAGCCGATGACAGATCTAATCGATGTGTAGCACATCCAGACAAAGCTAAAAGTGCTGCAATTAAAAAGGCATAACGAGATAACACTCTTCTATTTTCTCCGATTCATTGTTTATGCAAATTTGCCTACCATGAAAAACTTAGCACACTATTAACATTAACTCGAAGTTTTCTTAAATTATCTAAGATAAGAAAAACTTTAAAAGGTAAAAAAGCAGATTATTCATTGCTGTAGACTTTTTTCTCACTTATCGTAATACAAGACTATAACTCTTTTGAAAATATGCTATAAAAACGAAGTTTTATTTTCGTCCATAAAATCAACAGAAAAGAAAGACTCTCATGGGCTTTAAATGCGGTATTGTCGGATTACCTAATGTTGGGAAATCAACTCTTTTTAATGCATTAACAAAAACAGCTACTGCACAAGCTGCCAATTATCCTTTTTGTACCATTGAACCTAATACCGGTGAAGTTGCGGTTCCAGATTTGCGAATGGAAAAAATTGCATCAATTGCTGGTTCGAAAGAACTGATTCCTACACGTATTAACTTTGTTGATATTGCGGGGCTTGTAAGAGGTGCTTCAAAAGGCGAAGGTTTAGGGAACAAATTTTTAGCCAATATTCGCGAAGTCGATGCCATTATCCACGTTTTACGCTGTTTTCAAGACGAAGATATTACCCATGTAGAAGGACGTATTGATCCTATTTCTGATGCTACAACGGTTGAAACTGAACTCATGCTAGCAGACCTGGAAAGTCTAGAGAGACGAATCGTACAAACCCGTAAACGAGCAACTGGAAAGGACAAAGAAGCTCTCACAATTCTACCCGTTATGGAAAAAGCATTAAATATCCTGCAAAAAGGAAATCCTGTCCGGTTATTACTCAAAGATATCTCCTTAGATGAACACCACATTTTGAAAAATTTAAATCTTTTAACCTCCAAGCCTGTGCTTTATGTTTGCAATGTAAGCGAAAATGATGCTGCTCATGGAAATAACTTTACCCAAACCGTTGAAAAAATGGCAACAGAGCAAAATGCGCAAAGCATTATCATTTCTGCTTCTATCGAAGCGGAAATCACACAATTGAGTGAAGCTGAAGCATCAGAATATCTCGATGCTCTAGGACTCTTTGAACCAAGTTTAAATCGCCTCATTCGCGCTGGTTACCATTTGCTTGATCTTATCACTTACTTCACCTGTGGACCTAAAGAAACACGAGCCTGGACAATTACACGCGGTACAAAAGCTCCCCAAGCCGCCGGCGTTATTCACTCAGATTTTGAGCGCGGCTTCATTCGTGCCCAAACCATCAGCTACAATGATTATATTACTCTAGGGGGAGAAAGCGGTGCAAAAGAGGCAGGCAAAGCCCGTGATGAAGGAAAAGAATACATTGTGCAAGATGGCGATATCATGTTATTTAAACATAATACTTAAATCTTCACTCTTCCTTAATATTTTATCTTGAAGATTTTGTCGTAAGTTCATAGAGGATTGTTGTAAGAACTCCTAAAGTTCTCCTGAACAAAAAGTAGTTGCTACCATATTATGATGATAGCAACCTCTTTATTCATTAAAAAATAGAAATATAAGGTTAGTGTGCCCAACGACCTTCGTATTTAAATGTTGGAGCATTCTTTAGGGAATCCTTTGTTGCGTTTGTAATAAGTTTCCACTTACCATAATCATTTGTCATCTGTATTGTTTCTGGAGAAACGACCACATAACTCTCGCCTATGCCAAGGAAGCCGCCAACAGCAATCACAAACCCCGCAATATTATTTTCACGTAAAATAATATCTTTTACTTCACCAATATTTTCATCTTCTATATTATAAACCTCGGCACCTATAAGGCTGGAAGCAACAAAATCCGTTGCTAAAGGTGTCACATAACGCACAGACTTATCGATCCCTACCTGTACAATACCTGTCGAAGAAATCACTTCAGGTTTAGAAGGCACTTCAAAAGACTGAGCATAAGTACTAGAAACCATCAAAATTGACATAAGAGTAGTACATATAGTTTTTTTCATTTTAACATCTCCGTTTTTACTTTGCTTTTACTTTACAAAAGCTCAATGCATCATAAACCGATTTGTTCCTTATGCTCTCTATACCCTTCATACTCTCTAATCTTTCAAGAACAGTCACTTTATCCTTTTTTCTCTATTCCATCTTTTGTTTTTTTTTCAAACTCTTCCTCTAAATCATACCAAATACGATTTTTTAAGATATAAACGAGCCCTGCAAAAATGATTAAAAATAAAATAACACGAAAACCGGTTTTTTTACGAATTTCCATATGAGGATCAGCAGCCCACATCAAAAAAGCAGAAACATCGCGCGCGTAATGTTCAACAGTTTCTGGGGTTCCATCTTCATAAGCAACCACACCATCACTTAAAGGAGGCGCCATAGTTAAAGCGTTACTGGCAATAAAATAAGGATTATACCAATAACCATCCACAATTTTTATATTCTTTGGCGCCTCCTGATATCCTGTTAAAAGAGCTGTAATATAATCTGGGCCAGCCGTATCATAATGAGTCAATACATCAGTAATTAAAGCAGGAAATGGCAAAGATACGCCTCGTGCACGTGCCATCAATGATAAATCTGGAGGATAAGCACCATTTAAAGCAAATCTTGCTTCTTCTTCATACGCCAAGGGAGAAGGAAAATAATCCGTTACCCCTCCAGGACGTTTAAAAATTTTTCCTTCTCGATTAGGACCATCGCGCACTTCATATTGTGCCGCCAAAGCTTTAATCTGTTCTTGATCATAGCCCAGAGCCTTTAAATGGCGAAAAGACACATATTTTAATCCATGGCAGCTGGAGCAAACTTGTTTATAAACCTTTAATCCACGCCGCAATTGCGCCTTATCATAGAATCCAAATGGACCTGAAAAACTCCATTCTTGTTTTTTAGGAATCTGTAGAGGAAAAGAAATAAATTCCTCTTCTTGATCGGATCGATCAGAGACATCACTCGCTAAACTCTGAACAGAAAAGTTCATAGCAATAATAATAATCAGTCCCACAAAAACATTTACCATAGTCTCTTTTTTTTCTGTTTTAGATCTTGCATAATTGACGATGGAAGAGCAGGACTTTTTTCAAATGCTGGCAAAGTCGGCAGAATAACCAAAAAGAATATAAAATAATAAACCGTAGCCAATTGCGTCCATAAAAGAATTGCGTCACTTATTTCTCTTGACCCCAGCCAACCAAGAAAAACAACATCAAAAACCAACGCCCAAAAGAAAATTTTATAAACAGGTCGATACCTTGCTGAACATATTTTAGAGCGATCTAACCATGGAACAAAAATTAAAACACAAATCGAACTGATGAAGAGAACAAAACCTACAAAAGTTGAAGAAAAAATACCAATATCAAAAGTTATCGCACGCAACATGGCATAAAAAGGCAAAAAATACCATTCTGGAACCACACGAAGAGGTGCCTTTAAAGGATCGGCGACATTATAATTTTCAGCCTGCCCCATATAATCGGGCATATAAAACAAAAACCAAGCAAAAAAGATCAAAAAAACAGTAATGGCAAAAATATCTTTGATAAGCGCATAGGGTGAAAACGGAACTATTTCTTTATCTGATTGCACAACAAGACCCGTTGGATTTCCTTGCCCAACACAGTGGATTGCCCAAATATGAAGCCCCACAAAAAGAAGCAAAACAAAGGATAAAACATAATGGAAAACATAAAAACGATTCAATGTTGGTTGTCCTACACCATAACCACCAAGGAGTATTTCATGCAACCATGTCCCCACCAAAGGTATCGTTTTGAAAAGCCCTGCAATCACTGAAGCGGCTGAAATAGACATCATCCCCCAAACAAGCACATAACCAAAAAATGCAATTGCCATCATGATGATATAAATCAAAATTCCTGTGATCCACACCATTTCTCGCATATTTTTATAAGAACCATAATAAAGTCCGCGTGCCAAATGGATATAAACGGCAATAAAAAAAAACGAAGAGCCTACACTATGCCATGGACGAAAAAGCCAACCAAACTGACCTTCACGTCGAAATCGTTCACCCGTTTCAAAAGCCAAATGAATATCTGGAACATAATGCAATGACAGAACAAGACCAGTCAAAAGCTGTGATAAAAGCATAATGGTCAAAATACCGCCAAATGTATAAAAGTAATTAAGATTACGTGGAATAGGGAAAATCACAAATGCATTATAAAAAAAACGGGGAAGAGGCAAACGCTTATCCAACCAACGGGAAAGAGCATTTTTAGGACAATAGGGAGGAAACCTTGTCATAACCTTATCCTATTTTGAGCAAAGTATCAGAAAGAAATTGGTAAGGTGGAATAGCTAAATTATAGTTTGCTGGACCTGATCGCACTCTTCCGGCGGTATCATAAACAGACCCGTGACACGGGCACAACCACCCTCCAAATTTACCTGATTGCCCAAGTGTCACACAACCTAGATGCGTACAAAGGTTAATGACAATAAGCCAATTTTCACGCCCTTTACCTGCTGAACGTGCCAAGTCTGTCGCTTCTTTTTCCCCTCCAAGATTAGGATTGCGGGCTTGACGATCTTTTAGAAGATTTAAATTCGTAGCACGTGCATCAGCAATTTCTTTTGCCGTACGGTTTCGAATAACAACAGGCTGTCCTCGCCATTTTACCGTCACCGACATCCCCTCTTCAATACCTGAAAGATCAACCTCAACAGAAGAGGATGCCAGAACAGCTTCATCTGGACGCAACTGACGAATAAAAGGCCACGCGACCACCCCCATCCCAACGGCTCCTGCAACAGCCGTTACCAAAAACAGAAAATCCCGTCTCGTCTGCTCACCCATTGCCTTAACTTTAAAGAGATACTTTGCTAAACTATTTTTTTATCATACCCTCTTCTATTGTACAATGCTTAGATTACTTCGTTGCCTTCCCCCATGAAAATAGCCCCATCAAACAAACATGCCATTTATACGAGTTATACAAGAAACTGATTTAATAATGATAACTTGCCATTTTAAAGAGTAAGTATAATCCCAAAATACCCTGATTTTCTTTTATTTCAAACCTATTCATATTCAATCAATCACCCCCTTCTCTGATGTGAGATAAACGGAAAGAGCGTGTAAACAAACACTCTTCAAAAATTTGTCTTGTTATCATCAGATCTCAACCAATAAGTTTAAATTTATTAGCTAACTCTTTAATAAACTTATACTATCTCTCCATCTCCCAAACTCAACTTGTTGTAGCATGAGTACTTTTTCTGTTTCCTCTTGATACATAAACAGCATCTTTTGTCGATTTTAACTAGAACGAATGATCCAACCTCTTTAAATATCCTACTTTTTACCATAAATTGAATATCGTACTTTTCACTATAATGAGCCAATCTATTTTATGGATCGCTCAATCAAAGAAGTTCATAATAGAAGCTTCTCTCTCATCTCAAAAAAAATCTTTAACCGTAACTTTTTTCCTGAAATTTAAAAAATGCATACAAGCTCAATGCGAAAACGATATATTTCTCAATTATATTTTTTTAGAATAAATTATAGCACTTCTTTACAACGTCGAAAAAAAAATCATACTACAGAGAACATGACACTTCATATTGCTCTTTTCCAACCTGACATTGCTGGTAATACCGGAACGATTTTGCGTCTTAGTGCTTGTTTTGGTTTACATGTACACATTATTGAACCCGCAGGCTTTAATCTGTCGGATCGTAATCTCAAACGTGCAGGATTGGATTATCTCGAATATGCTTCCTTAGAACGACATATTGATTGGCAACATTTTTTAAGCTCCATGAAACACTTTAACCGCCGTCTTTTGCTTTTAAGTACAAAAGCAAAAACATGCTATACGCAGATAAGCTACCAGAAAAATGATGTTTTACTTTTTGGTCGTGAATCAGCTGGAGTCCCCGACTATGTTCATAAATCTGCCGATTACACATTGAAAATTCCCATGCAACCACAGGCACGCTCTCTCAATCTTGCTATGAGCGTAGCCATAACAACAGGAGAAGCACTGCGCCAAATTGGTTATTATGAAGGAAACTGTCATCTGTAAAAACATAATCATTCTATCAAAGCTTGAATAGAATGATCAAAATGCATGAACTCTGGTTTTCAAATAAGTAGAAAAAATTCACCTTTCAAGAATTTTATAAATCTTAAAAGCACATACTTTTCAACAATATTCTTGGAATAAAGCCTACAAGCTATCATATAAATAACAGTTAAAGCATATAATATCTGCTATTTTCCAATAATCAAGTGCTGAAAAATAAACAGCGATAAGCTTATAATGCTCAAAAATAAGAAAAAAACTTAACTAAAGTCACTTTATCACAAAGTACAAAACGCCATTGTATTGCTCATTCATACACTTGTTAAAATAAACTTTTCTTAGATCCATCACATCCATTTCGTACCACGCCTATCAATGATATAAATATCCCTCGTGCATAGTAAAAAAAAACATTGGGCATCCTACTCTCTCATACTTAATAAATATGCAAGTCAGCCTCTTCACAATCTGTGCCCGCTTAAAAGTTTTTTCCCTATTTTAAGTTGAGTCATAAGAAGCATTTTTTCTCCCTATAATCGTTTTTTTCACACGACTTCCCCGCTTATGACACATTAAGACTGTCATTGTGATTAATTTAATATGAACAGACTATAAGATAACCTTACAATATTCGGCACTCTTATCTCATGTGAATAATGATAAATTATTATCAATGAATATGTTAACTTAACAAGTAAAAAACTCACGCATTTATAAACAAACAATATTATCAATCAATTTTTTCTAATAATGTATGGCGATCCATTAAAAATCCGTTTTCAACCCATATCATTTCTAGCTCTTTAAGCTTTTTTCCTAAAAGGACACCTTTTGAAAAACCCTTTTTTATTAAATCATTACCATTAATGGGAAAAGTTGGAATTTGCCATTTTTGAGCCAGTTGATAAAGCTTGAGATAATCTTCTCTTTTTTGTACAATATCCTTTTTTTCTAGAGTATCGGCATGTAATGCAGCAACAGACAAAGATAATTGATCTAAAACCGGCTGTTTCCCATGAAAATAAAGCAATTTTTGTACAAAATGATCAGAACAGTTTGGGCTTATTATTTCTAATTCTGCCCATTCCTTTAACCGCGTTGTTTCTTTATGGGAAAAACGCAAGCGCTGTGCCATGTCATGAAGACGTATAGGGTCAGGAGGAAGAAGACTTTCTAGCCGTAAAAGTGGATCAACTTTCCAACCAAGCATCTGTTCTGTTTTTACCAATGCGTGAATTGCATCAATGCCCCATTTTTCTGTTTCAGGAAAAATGAGTGACAAAATTCTGCTTTGTCGCATCCATAAAAGGGCCCGTGTTGGGTCACAAGCTAAAAGAAGCTTTTTCATTTCTGCCCAAATACGCTCAGAAGACAGTTTTTCTAAACCGTGTTTTAAACGAACACATGCCTTCAACCCTTGCCCATCAGGTCGCCCTGCTCCATACCACGCAAAAAAGCGAAAAAAACGTAGAATACGCAAATAATCTTCGCTAATACGATTTTCTGCAACACCGATAAAACGAACTGTTCGGCTCGCAATATCATTTAAACCTCCCACGTCATCATAAAGGTTGCCATCTGCATCACAATAAAGCGCGTTTATCGTAAAATCCCGCCGTTCAGCATCTTTTTTCCAATCACGACCAAAGGCTACTTTTGCATGACGACCATCCGTCTCAATATCGCTGCGAAGCGTTGTGACCTCATAAGAACACGAATGCGTAACTACTGTTATGGTACCAAAAGCAATCCCTGTAGGAATAGCTTTAAATCCTGCGTTTTCTACACGCGTTATAACTTGTTGCGGCAAGCAGGTTGTCGCAATATCAATATCACTAATAGGCTGACCTAGCAGTTGATTGCGCACCGCTCCCCCTACAATACGCGCCTCTTCCCCCTCTAAAGATAGAACACGAAGAAGTGTTTGGATATCATTTTTTTGTAACCACGCAACCTGTTTGAAGTTCTGCCTTATATTCACCCTTTAACCTTTCAAAAAAGTTGTTTCCCTTATCTTAAAGAATTCTCTTCATAAAACAAAATTTTTAAGACACCCCTTATAAAACATTGCCTATTTTCTCCAAAGAAACTTTTCCCTTTATAGACAAATATGAAAAAAAACGACATATGATGCTTCTTTTCTTCTTATTTTCTGTTACAAACAATAAAATATCCATTATCATACAGAGAAAATTACCATTTTTTTTTGCGCCAAACGCTTTAAGGAAGAAATATGAGTCACCGTGATCCGTCATCTAATTCTGTAAAAAAGGTCAATACCAATCATGATGCCCAAGTCATTATTGGAGATATTGATACAGCACACAAAGAATTAGATATCCTACAACAAGAAATTGACAAAGTTATTTTTGGACAAAGTCATGTCATCGAATATGCCTTAATCGCTATTTTTGCTGGTGGTCATGCTCTTCTTGTTGGGGCTCCAGGACTTGCTAAAACACGCCTTGTTGAAACATTGGGAACCGTCTTAGGGCTTGATGAAAAACGGATCCAATTTACCCCCGACTTAATGCCATCCGACATTATTGGTTCTGAAATTATGGATTCCGATAAAGAAGGAAAACGTTCTTTTCGTTACGTTCAAGGTCCTATTTTCACGCAACTTCTCATGGCTGATGAAATCAATCGTGCTTCTCCACGCACACAATCGGCCCTTCTACAAGCTATGCAAGAATATCATGTAACCGTTGCAGGAACCCGTTATGACTTGCCCCAACCGTTTCATGTTCTTGCAACGCAAAATCCTCTTGAACAGGAAGGAACCTACCCACTTCCTGAAGCACAACTCGATCGCTTTTTGATGCAAATTGATATTGACTATCCTGACCTTACAACAGAGCGGCGGATCATTTTAGAAACAACAAAAGAAAAAAAATCAAATGCAAAAGCAATTTTATCCGCCAAAAAATTGCAAAAGATTCAAAATATCGTTCGCAAAATGCCTCTTTCAGAAAATGTGGTCGAAACTATTTTAAAAATTGTCCGCTCAGCCCGCCCTCATAAAGACAATAGCCTTGCCAATACTTATGTTTCTTGGGGGCCTGGTCCACGTGCATCACAAGCCCTTTCACTTTGTGTTCGCGCCCGTGCCCTTTATTATGGGCGTTTAGCGCCCTCACTTGATGATGTTGAAGCATTGGCCTATCCTGTCTTACAACACCGTATGGCGCTTAATTTTTCTGCCCGTGCTGAAGATATAACCGTCAAAGATATTATCAATAAGCTTGTGAAAGATGCTCTTTAAATGGCTATTGGCAAAAAAGTTTTACAAAAACCTCCATTGTCGCTGGCAAAAGAGCTGCATAAGGATATTGGCAAAATGCCATATTTCTTGTTACAAGCGCGTCATATCGCTAATACACTGATAACCGGATGGCATGGTCAACGTAAACGTGGTAATGGGGAAAATTTTTGGCAATTTCGTCCTTATATGGAAGGAGAATCCATTACCCGTATTGATTGGCGTCGCTCAGCCCGCGATGAAAATACGTATCTGCGTGAACACGAATGGCAAATGACACAAACCATTTGGCTTTGGCCCGATCAGAGCCCATCAATGCATTACTGTTCGCGTTTTTCTAAAATCTCTAAAGGTAATCATGCCATTATTCTGACCCTTGCCTTAGCATCACTTCTTGCACGCAGTGGCGAACATATTGCTATTCCCAATTTAATGCCCCCCACAATGACATCTAATGTTGTAGAGCGAATAGCTTTTGCTTTAGAAAATCATTCAGATGAAAATTCATTTCCTGATTTTTCAACGATTACGCGCTTTTCACATACCATTATAATGAGTGATTTTCTCGACCTTCCTGAAAAAATCATCCAACATTTAACGACTTTATCGACAAAACAAGTGACAGCTCATTTAATTGAAATTGCTGATCCCGCAGAAGAAAACTTTCCCTACGCAGGTCGTACAGAGTTTTTTGATCCTGAAACGAAAGAAAAACTCACCTTTGGAAAAGCAGAAAATCTTCGTAAAAACTATTGTAAGCTCTATCAAGCACGGCGACAAGAGTTAGCAAATTTTTGCGCGCGCCAAGGCTGGTCTTATCACGTTAGCAGAACGGATCAACCTTTAACAGAAACCATTTTGCATCTTGCAAATACAATGGGTAACTTTCCCTTGCAAAAAAGGAGGGCACTTTGAGTTTTGCTGCTCCTTTTCTGTTATTAGGGCTCTTGGTTCTACCGGTCATTTGGTGGCTGTTGCGGATAACCCCTCCATCTGCGCGTAAAGAGCTTTTTCCTCCTCTACGTTTCTTACCTAAATCAACCCATCAGCAGGAAACAGCAAAACATACGCCTTGGTGGTTACTTTTGTTGCGTTTAATCATAGCAGCACTTGTTATCATAGCTTTGGCCCGCCCTACTTTGAATCAAAAACCAATAAGCTTTTCTGAATCTCAATCCCTTGCACTCATTATTGATAATGGTTGGGCATCTGTAAAAGAATGGGAAAAACGCATCGCTATCGCTGAAACGATCCTTGCTCAGGCAGAAAAACAGCAAAAAAATATTTATCTTGTTGCTACAGCTGAAAATGATACCTCTAATGTGTCCCCCCAACCAGCAAAGATTATAAAGAAGCATTTAATGCATTTGCAGCCACGTCCTTGGCCTGTCAACCGTTTGCATGCCTTACAAAAACTCAAAGAAATAACCAACGAAAAACCTCTTGATATTGTTTATTTAAGTGATGGATTAAAAACAAATGAAGATGAGCAAGCTTTTGCACTTCTTGAAGAATTAAAACCTAAAAACTTCTTATGGTATTTGGCTGATATTTCCGATTTAATTGGCATAACATCCATAGAAAATAACGATGGAAATATGGTCGCGCGTATTATCCGCTCAACAACACATGGTACAACGCCCGCGATACTCAGCCTTTACGATTCAAATAATCAACTGCTCGGTCAATTCACGAAAAATTTCTCTGAAGGTGAAACAACAGCACTTGTTCCTTTTGATGTTCCCCTTGAACTGCGCAATGATATTGCTTGGATAAAAATCAATAACCAAAACCATGCTGCTGCAACCTTTTTAGTAGACAGCCATAGCAAAATAAGCCGTGTTGCTCTTCTCTCCCCCGATACCAATGAAATGGCTCAACCTTTACTGGCGCCATTTTATTATATTATCAAAGCCCTACAAGGTCATACACAGCTTATTACAGCCGGTGGAAGAGAGCTTTCAACGGATATTGATCATTTGCTTAAACAAAATCCATCTGTTTTCATTATGGGTGACATGGTTAATATCCCTGAAAAAGCAGAAAAAAAGCTTTCTGATTTTGTGAATAAAGGAGGGACACTCATCCGCTTTGCAGGAGAAAAACTCAGTAGCGCAGAACATTACGATAGCCTTCTTCCAGTACCGCTGCGTCAAGGTCAACGTTCCCTTGGAAGTATTATGTCTTGGACAAAACCGCAAAAACTTGCCCCTTTTGCAAAAAAGAGTTTTTTCTTTGATCTTCCTTTTCCAGAAGAGGTTACTGTTTCGCGCCAAATCCTCGCAGAACCAACCCCAGATCTTTTTGAAAAAACATGGCTTAGCCTTTCAGATGGAACCCCTCTTATTACCGCAGCAAAGCGTGGTAAAGGAACCCTCATTCTCATTCATGTTGCTCCTGATCCTACATGGTCTAATCTTCCTCTTTCTGGCTTTTTTGCACAAATGTTGCAAAAACTGATCACATTAGGGTCTTTTGAAAACACAAATTCAGCATATCGAGAAAAAAGTACAATGGTACAAAACCCTTGGCGAACCATAGCGTCTGACGGACAATTACAAGTACCGCCATCTGATGTTATTCCTCTGGTCCTTGATGCTCAAAATCCGCCCCACCCTTCCTATCATACGCCTCCAGGACTTTATGGTGTCAAAAACAATTTTTATGCACTCAACCTCTTAAATCATTCATCGCGCTTGATGAAACAATCATCATTGCCAACTTCTCTTAACAAGAGCCCTTTATCTTACGACACAAAAGAAAAAAATCTTATCGGTCCTCTTTTAGGATTAGCTCTCTTATTATTTGCCTTTGATAATTTTCTCATTTTATGGATGGGAGGTATTTTTTCTTTTAATAAACGGCGTAATATGTTTCTCCTCCCTCTCATCATTTTTATTGTCTTGTTTTCATATGACCCGACTTTGCATGCACAAACGACAGAAAATCATCATGATAGTGTACAAGCCGCTGGTGCAACACACCTTGCCTACGTTATAACCAACAATCATGAAATTGATACAACGAGTAAAAGTGGTCTAAAAGCTTTAAGTCAATTTATCGCAGAACGCACAATGCTTACCCCAGGCTCTGTTACAGCTCTTGATCTCGATAAAGATGAACTTTCCTTTTATCCCCTTATTTACTGGCCAATTGATGCTAAGAGTCCTATACCAACTCCTAAAGCGCTTGAAAAAATAAATAACTTTATGAAACATGGAGGAACAATTTTATTTGATACGCGCGATCAAATGAATAGCAATCTTAATCTTGAAGGAGATACCACTCCAGAAACGCAAAGATTACGAACCATCTTAAAAGGGTTAAACATTCCCTCCATTGAGCCTGCCTCAAAAGATCATGTTGTTGCGCGTTCTTTTTATATTATGCCTGATTTTCCTGGTCTCTACCGTGGTTCACCTTTATGGGTTGAATCCTCATCAACGAACAAAAAAAATAAAAGTTCTTTTAGCTCTGGCGATAATGTAAGTTCCCTGCTCATCACCGCAAATAACTTTGCTGGGGCTTGGGCACTTGATGAAAAAGGAACATGGAAATATCCGCTTGTTCCCAATGATCCAATGCAACGTCTATGGGCATTTCGTGCAGGTTTAAATATTGTCCTTTACATCCTTACTGGAAACTATAAAGCGGACCAAGTTCATGTTCCAGCACTTCTGGAACGCTTTAAAAGAGAAAGAAGGCAATGATACCATTTTTAACTTTTCAGCCTTTTTTGCCCTTCTTTTGGATTCTGCTGTTAAGCGGAATATCCATTCTTTTTGTCGTTGTTGGTCTTGTTACAAAGCGTCAAGGATCTTTATTGCGTCTAATGGCATTGAGTTGCCTTATTCTTGCTTTGCTCAATCCAATGATCATAAAAGAACAGCGTGAACCGCTGAAAAGCACGGTAGGGATTGTCATTGACCACAGCAAAAGTCAAACATTGGGAACACGCACAAAGGATACGGATGAAGCGCGCGCGCAATTAACCCAAGCACTGGCACATTATCCACAATTTGAACCACGTTTTATTGAAGCTGGAAAACTAGCTGATAATCAATATGCCTCTTCAACGAATTTGTTTGATGCTTTAACACAAGCACTCTCTGATATCCCACCCTCTCGTTATGCAGGAACCATTTTTATCACTGATGGACAAGTGCATGACATTCCTAACCTATCAGATCTTCATCATGAAGCACCTCTTAATGCTCTGATCACAGGGCACTCAGATGAATTTGACCGTCAAATCAAGTTTATTTCTCCTCCACGCTTTGCTCTTGTCAACAGACCACAAAGGCTCTCCATTTTGGTAGAAGATAAAGGAGTCTCTCAAAAAACAATACCACAGAAAGCCAATATTATACTCAGTGTTAATGGACAAGAAGTTGGCCATTATTCTGCAACTCCTGGCATTATTTTTCAAACTGAAATTACTCTGCCTCATGCTGAAAAAAATATTATCCAAGCGACGACTGAACCTTACAAAGGTGAACTAAGCTTTGAAAATAACCGCGCCATAACAACGATTGAGGGAGTCAGAGAAAATTTACGCGTTCTTCTTATTTCAGGCGCCCCTTATAATGGAGAACGGACATGGCGTGACCTTTTGAAAGGTGACTCCAATATTGATCTTGTTCACTTTACTATTTTGCGTCCTCCCACCAAAGCAGATAATACGCCCTTAAGCCAATTATCACTGGTGGTCTTTCCCACAAGAAAGCTTTTTGTTGAAGAGATTAATAACTTTGATCTCATTATTCTTGATGGCTACCAACACTCTGCTGTTCTGCCCTTAATCTATTATGATTATATTGCCCAATATGTACAAAAGGGTGGTGCGTTATTGATGGTAACAGGACCTGAATTTACTCAAAAAAACTCACTTGCAAAAACACCTCTAATAAGCATTCTACCGGCATTACCTAATGGAGATATTATTGAAAAACCTTTTCGCCCCGCATTAACCAAAGAAGGTGAACGCCATCCTGTTACAAGGGATCTTGCAACCCCTGCTTATCCAGCTTCTCAGTGGGGTCGATGGCTGCGACAAATTGCTATTCAAAACATAAACAACGGGATCGCCCTCATGAAAGGAGCCGATGAACAACCGCTTTTACTTCTCTCCCATGTTGATAAAGGCCGTGTAGGCATGTTGCTTTCCGATGAAAGTTGGCTTTGGGCACGAGGTTTTGAAGGCGGTGGTCCTTATGCAGCTCTTTATCGCCGAATTGCCCATTGGCTCATGAAAGAACCAGAACTTGAGGAAGAAAAATTAAGCGCAACCAGCAGTCATCATCATTTAACAATTCGCCGTCAAACCCTCAAAGATCATCCAGAACCTGCTGAAATAACTTTTCCTTCTGGAAAAAAACAAAAAATCGTTCTTACTAAAGAGCAAGAAGGACTCTTCAGTGCAACTATAGCCACGGATGAAACAGGGATTTTTACTATTAAAAATGGGCATCTAACAGCTCTTTCTTCTGTCGGGATGTTGGATAATCTTGAATTATTTGACTTAATTTCAACACAGGAAAAACTAGCCCCCATTGTTAAACACACCGGTGGTTACATTGGACGTTTACACCTTGAGGGAAAAGAAAACATTTATCTTCCTCCACTCAAACTCATTCAATCACAAACAAAACCTTTATCTTCTCCGGCACATTCAATTGTTTTGAAAGAAGCAACAGAAACGCGTTTAATCAATACCTTTTATTTTTCAATATTTTCTGGTTTTTTTGCACTGCTTGCTTGCCTATTACTGTTGAGCAGTATGTGGTATCGTGAAGGCCGTTAAAAAGTTTTGAGATTTCGTAGAATAATTTAAAATTCAGCTTATCTTTTCTGTGTATTTTCTTGTTTTTTAATTAAATCAGTTATTGATTTTTAATAAATCATTATTCTTTTCTCATATTGAGGTATTATTCCCTATAGAATTTTTCTTAATTTATAATCCACATTGAATTAATAAAAATCATTCTTTTGCAGATCATTAGAAGAAGTTCTATATGGATAAAAACCATTGAAAAATAGAATGAAATCTTCTCTTATTCATCCTCTTAAAGCAAGAATTTTTATAAATTTAGGAGAAACCGTATGATTGTTTTGGTAAGCACCTTGTATATAGTGTAACAAGCCGGCACCATCATACTATTTGCCAGCCTTTGAGTGTTGCGACAGATCTTGGCACTTAAAACGGTGAGCCATTTTTATTATACAAATTTTATCCACACACCAACCCCGCTTATGACATTCAAGCAAGTGATTTTGATTGATTTAAGATAGAGAAATTTAAAATGAGAGAATCTTACGATATTCGGAACTCTCAATTCAATATGAATAAATTATCATTATAAATCAATATCTTGTCCATGGTATAAAAATAGTGGTGTATGCATAAACCTTACAAACGAGACTTTTTATAGCAATGAAGAATTTTCGTGAAATGAAATCAAGCACTCTGGAAAATATTTCTTTAAAACAAATATGTAAATGTACAATATAATGATATTTTATTTGGAATATTTCGTTTGGAGCGTTCTGTTTTGCGTGAAAAATATTTACCCATGAAAAGCAATGTATGACAGCGCAAAACCGTAAAAAACTCTGATAAATACGATAGATCCTTTTGTATTTTAACACTGAGTGATTAGATTTTTTGTGATAATGTAGGGTCGTATAAAAGCTGTTTAAAAATTTTAAAACTTTATGACCATCATTTTAAAGTTTATCCCATCATACAAAAGACATATCGGTTGCCGACAGTAGCCTATTATATTAGGCTTCCTTTTTCATAAAGAATACAATTCAGCATCAATTCTCCAAAGAATTTTCTCATCCTTTCAAAAAGCTATTTTTCATTTTACAATCCTTCTTGCCTTTAAGTAGCAACTTATCTTATGTTTATTCTTTAAAACGTTTTTAATACTCTACGAGCTTTTATGTTTTATCTTGCCCATATATCGGATATCCATCTTTCCCCTCTCCCAAAACCTTCCCTTTTAGAACTTTCTGGAAAACGCCTTACCGGTTACTTAAATTGGCAAAAAAAGCGTAAGAGCCAAATGGCAACAAATGTCCTCGAAACTTTAATAGATGCCTTGAACAAAACAAAACCTGATCATCTAGTGATCTCTGGCGATCTTGTGAACCTTGCTCTCGATAAGGAATTTGAACAAGCACGTCGTTGGCTTCTTGCCTTAGGACACCCTCAGGATATTTCTTTGACATTTGGAAATCATGATGCCTATGTCCGTGGAGCCCTGCAAAAAGCATGTACTCTCTTTAAACCTTGGATCACAGGTGACGTGCCTCAAGCCAATGCCTTTCCTTTTCCTTATATGCGCATTCGCAAAGATGTCGCCATCATAGCAGCTTCTTCAGCCATCGCGACCCCCCCTTTTCAAGCTTCTGGTTATTTTGGTAAAATGCAAGCACAAACGTTACCGCATCTTTTGAATGAAGCAGCACAGCGCAACCTTTTTCGTGTCGTCATGATCCACCATCCTCCCTTTCCCAAAGCAACTTCTTGGCATAAAAAATTACGGGATACAAAACGTTTTCTAGACGTTATCAAACATCACGGTTGTGAACTTATTCTTCATGGACATACTCATTTACCCACATTGAAATACATTGAAGGACCAATAAAAAAAATTCCTGTTGTTGGTGTTTCTTCCGCATCACAAGCTTTTGGTGGTAAAAAACCACCTGCCGGCTTTAACTTATTTTCTATTGAACGCTTACAAAGTCAATGGTGCTGCCAATTACAACGTTATAGCATTATCAATCTCCAAAACGAGATTGCCTGTACTGAAACAATTAATCTTTAAATATTTTGTAAGAATGCTTCCCAAATTGCCCCCAAAAAAAGACAATATTTTTACTTCATATCCCTTTCATAAATCATAATTTTATTTCTCTCTTCTTCTTTAATAAAATAAAGATTTAGCTTCTCTGTGGATCAATCAGTGTCTCTCAGAGAACTTCATGAGCTATCCCACTTATGTAACTGACTTTACAAACTTATTAGTCTCCCTCCTTCCCACCCTAAAGGACGAAGATTTCTATCCTATCTGATCTATAAATAATTCGGATTTTTTTCGTGCAAATTTCATCTACCGATTGCTCCCTATGATTGACTTAATAAAGTTCTACAAATCTTTCTTTGCACTTCATCACAAATTCCCTCTCAAAGCATCTCATACATAAAATCCTTATACCCCTATAGTGATGATATTTTGTAGGATAGATGGAGAAGATCATTTAGCTTCTATGTCTAAATATTAATGATGATAAAAAAACCACGAATAACTAAAGTCTATACTTTCTATATGGAAATTCTACTTAGAAATGTGCAAATAATGATGTTGATTGCTTTATTGTAAATGGATTTTAAATAACTCTTTACTATTAATAGGGAAATTTGAGAAATTTATAAAGAATGATAAATTCTATTTCAATAATAAGCATAAGGAATAATGTTTTTTATGTCCCTATAAATTTCTCACTTACTCTCCGTTTTTTCCTATAAATCACTTTATAATTATTGTATTATTATGCATTATTCTCTATAATAGAACATAAATTATCCAATAATAATACAAAATTATAGTATGCATTTTGGGGGTATTTATTCCTATAAATCATATTAAATGATATTAGGATAATTCTTGAATTATATTGTGAATATAAAACTGTTTATTTTTAAAATTTTTGCGACTTTTTTCTACCGCATAAAATATTTTATAATCATATGACATAGAAAAATCTGATTATATAAAAGATATTTCACATAAAAGTAGAATGCCATTGGATTGCCAATTCATACGCTTGTTTTAAGCAATATTATTGTTTTCCAAGCCTATTTCTCGACGATCCCGATAAATAGTTTCATGATAAAATACACTGAACACTACATTTTTACGTTTATAAAGAAGAAAATTGCTACCATCACACACTTTGCCACCCCTTAATGCGATAATCGCCTTTTGTGCTTATTAGGATGGTTCGCAAGCAGTGTTTTTATTCTTACTTTAATGTTTTTTATACTCACGCCCCCTCCCTATCTATAAAGTACAAACAAATGATTTTGATTGTTTCAACGTAGAATAGGTAATAAAAGAATTCTATGATATTTGGAGTTCCCATTCCATAAGCAAAACAGTGAACTCTCTTTATAAATCAAATTATTATCCGAATAAAACAATATCTCTTCTGAGTGAAAAATATTTTTCTAGACCTATTTGAAAAATAAAAGCCTCATTCGAAAATGAGGCTTTTAAACTGTTTAATTCTGCAGAAAATTAAAACTTATAAGCAACACCTACGCGGAAATCGTTTGTCTTATAGTCCATTTCAAATCTGTCCTGTACGAACTTCTTCTTACCAAAGTCTGAATAACGATATTCTGCACGGACAATAATATTATCAGTCATTGCAAAATCAACACCCCCTCCAAGGGTATAACCAACCATAGTCTTTTTTTCATCACTGACAAAATCAGCAATATTAATTGCTTCACTTCTGCTCTCAGCATTTGTGTTATTAGCCGCTACTCCAATAACATTCTGAAGCTGCGTATAAGCAATCCCCCCAGAAAGATAAGGCATCATCCGCTCAATCGACAAACCAACTTTCACCCGCGTAGCGCCAGACCATTTTTGTTTTAGAGTATGATGTATAGATTCAATTTGCGACGCTGCAGAGTCATCATCACCAGAACTTCTTTTTTTTGAAGTTCCTGCTGTTTCGCCGATTTGGTTGTTTTTCGGTACACTGATCTCTTTCGTATGCTTTTTATTAGACCACATAATATCCGTATCGACACCGATAATAAAACCATTATCGATATCAATATTGGAACCTGCATAAACTCCCCCTATAAAACCAGAAAGTTTAGGTAAATTTTCTTTTGGAACTGGCTCCCATTTTCCAGCAGTTGCATCTGCTAAATAATTTACAGCTGTTTTACTTGAAAAGTTACCAATCTGCCCTCCAACATAAAACCCTGTCCAAGAAAAGGCAGGAGCTGCAATAACAGGAACAGGCTGTTCAGAAACAACGATATCCGCTGCCTGTAATACAGAAATTGAAATTAAAGAAAAGATAGATGTTGAGATTAAATACTTAGTAATCATAATTGCTCCTCTAAAAGCTAATGTGATCATAAATAATAACAAATCGTTTCACACTTTTTGCAAAAAATCTATAGCAAAAATGACACAGTTATAAAAAAATGAAGTTTCTATTTAAATATTAAAGTATTTTTTGTTAAATAATAATTGTACAAAACTTAAAGTTTCTTTGTTTTTTTCATAAAATACTTCTCTCTATTAAATTTTATATCTTTATATTAATTGTTATTATCCAGCAGTATATAAATAATCCTAATATCATTTTTTTTAAAATGAGAGATATAATTTATAAAACTTTTTAGCTTATTTACTTAAATATATTGGTACTATTATTGTAATAAGAAATAGTCATAACCTTTATAATAGTTTATCTAAATCTATGCGATAAAAGCACTCTGGCACATATCCCTATGTTGAAGATCTCTCAATTTATAAATGTATCTGGTATACTGATGCTTAATAAATGAGCTATGCTTTTACATACCCATGAGCTAAGGCTCATGAAACGAGTATCATTCACTAAAAGGATGTCACTGCATCATTATTTCATTTTTTTGTATAAAGAATAATGCCTAGGATAAGCTCATTTAACAGAAAAGTTCTTTCATCATACTTGAGAAGCTAATAGAAAAAAACTTTCATTCTCCAAAGCTCTTCAATGTATAATAAGATATCAAAATTAATATATAAAAATGGAATGAGCAGTTTTTATCATTCTATAATATCTGTTTATGTTTTATCTAAAAATCACATTCAATGCTTTCATAAAATTATTATAAAATGTATTTAATGTTTCATAATTTTTGTAAAAATTGAACAGATTGACTGCCCAGTTTCTGCAATTAGTTTTTCAACACGAAGCAAATCAGGCTCTCCAACGCTGTTTAACAAAAGATCACTTAAACCAGGTGGCATATCATTGGGATCAAGAGGATCATTTAAGCAAAGCCGTATAATTTGACTCAAATTTGTATAGAGATCATAGGCATAATGTAAATCAGCAATACATGACTGATGAAGAAAACTGTTCGGTAACTGATCTAAAATATCCGCTGTCGTTGCTCCAATTTTAAACTCAATGACATGCGTAATAAGAGCAAATTGAGCAATAAACTCCAAATCCATAATGCCACCAGACATCGTTTTAAAATCCCATTGATTTTTTGGCGGCTTTTCTTTTGCAATCAAAGAGCGCATGTCACATACGTCTTTTGCAACTTCATTTTTATTCCGAGAAAGTGCAATAATTGCACACACTTCATTTTCTAGCTTTTGTAAAAAATCAGGATCTCCTGCTATGCCTCGAGCCCTTGTTAAAGCAAGATATTCCCATATCCAGGCTTGTTGGCGATAATATTTTTTAAAAAATGGAAAAGAAACAGCAACAGGGCCTTTATTGCCCAAGGGTCGTAATCTTAAATCAACAGCATAAAGAACACCTTGGCTTGTAAGTGTGGATAAAGCAGAAACAAGGCGCTGTGCTAAACGCGTATAATATTGAGAGATGTAAAGAGGTTTTTCTCCATCAGATATTTCTGCATCATCATCGTGTTCATAAACCAAAATGATATCAACATCCGAACCCGCCGTTAATTCACGACTTCCAAGCTTCCCCATGCCTAAGATGCCAACACGTCCCCCTTTAATACGACCATGAAGACGAAAAAATTCCTCTTGAACGGCAGCAAATGTTTTTGTGATCATAAGGTCAGCAAGTGCAGTAAAAGCAAATCCAGCTCTTTCTCCTGTAATTGTACCATTTAAAATTCGAATACCAATCAAAAAACGTTGTTCATCCGCAAAAATCCTTAAATGGTCGAGAGTTTCTTCATAAGAAAGAACATCTTCAAGAAAATATTCAAGCCGTTTTTCTAAATAGGTTTTTGTCGGTAATTCTGAAAGAATATTGGGGTCTAACATTCCATCAAAAACATGGGACCTGCGTGTAATAATTTCCGCAAGACGTGGAGCAGCTCCCATAATTAGGACAAGCATATTTAAAAGAGAGGGATTAGACTGCAAAAGACTAAAAAGCTGAATTCCTGAAGGCAGTCCTTGTAAAAAACTATCAAAACGCAACATCGCCTCATCTGCTCGTTTTGTTGCACCAAAGGCTTTTAAAAGAGCTGGTGTTAATTCCGTTAACCTCTCACGTGCTTCAGCTGATTGCGTTGCTTTATAACGACCACAATGGAGTGTGCGCATAATACGACAAATATCACTCGCTCTTTCAAAACCTAAACGGCTTAATGTTATTAATGTCTCCGGATCATCTTCTTCACCTGTAAAAACTAAATTGCCAGTTTCTAAACCAAGTTCTTGTTCATTCTCAAACAGTGCTGCATAGTGTTTTTCAACAGTCTGAAGTGTTTTTAATAAATCACGGATAAAAATGCACTTGTCGTGATAACCCATTAAATAAGCAACACGCGTGAATTGAGAAATATCATTTGGAAGAAGATGCGTTTGTTCATCCGCAAGCATCTGAATACGATGTTCAACATTTCTTAGAAAAGCATAACTTTTTATAAGACTATCTCTCGTTTTCTCACTAATCCAACCAAGCGTGTGAAGTTCTGTTAACATTGCAACTGTCTGACGCCCACGTAATTGAGGAAAACGTCCACCAGCAATGAGCTGTTGTGTCTGAACAAAAAACTCAATTTCACGAATACCACCACGACCTAACTTTATGTTATGGCCATAAGCTGCAATTTGACCATAACTTCTATGCGCATGAATTTGACGTTTGATCGAATGAATATCAGCAATCGCAGCATAATCTAAATATTTTCGCCACACGTAGGGAAAAAGCTCTTTAAGAAAGTTAAAACCTGCTCTTTTATCGCCAGCAACGGGACGTGCTTTAATCATAGCGGCTCGTTCCCAATTTTGTCCACGCCCTTCGTAATAACGCAAGGCAGTCCTTACTGGTAAGGCCAAAGGTGTCGATCCTGGATCTGGACGAAGACGAAAATCAAGGCGAAAAACATATCCTTCCGCAGTGCGTTCTTGAATGATACGGATTAATCGACGAACCATTTTAGAAAATATGTCGACACTTTCAGAAAGATTACCAATATGAGGAGACGTTTCATCAATGAGAACAATAAGATCAATATCAGAAGAATAATTAAGTTCCCCTGCTCCTAATTTTCCCATCCCTAAAATAATTAAACCACAGTCTTTTTCTGGATTTTCAAGACTCAGCAAATTGATCTTACCATGATTATGTGCTTCTCTTAAGAGAAAACGCAATGCTACACCTAATGCAGCTTCACCCAAGCGTGTCAACCAAGCACATGAAACTTCGTAAGTAAAAAGACCACTCAAATCAGCTAATGCAATGAGAACATGCGCTTCTCGTTTTTTGCGTCTTAAAGCAGCCATCAATGAAGTTTCATTGATCTGTTCATTTTTATCAATAACCATAATATCATCGATAATTTCACTCAATCTTGTTTCTATATCAACATGCAACAAAGGACTAAGATATGATGGATTACTAATTAAAACCTCACGCAAAAAAGGAGATAAGGTCAACACTGCACGGATAAAATCAATCTGTGTTCCATTCTCTAAAATGGCGGAAATAAGCGGCTCTAAACCTTCTTTCCTTGCTTGTTCTTCCATATCTTTTAACCATTGGGAACCACTTTCATTGAGAGGGCATAAAGGGAGAAGCTGTGTTTTAAAAAAAGCTTGTTTCATCTGATCTCCCTTGAAAAGCATTTTGCCTTCCTTTCTATTGCAATTATACTTTTAAAATAGTCGTTACGGATAAAAAGAAAAAAGTGAAAAAATATCTTTAAGGAAATAACAAAACAGCCCGAAGCCCTGGATTGGCATTTTCAAGTAATAGTTCACCCCCGTGCAGCTTCATCACTGCTTTTGCTATACTTAAACCAATCCCAAAACCAGGTTGTGTACGGCTTTCTTCAAGACGAACAAAGCGCTCTGTGACTTTTTCACGTTTGTCCTCTGCTATTCCTGGACCATTATCGCTTACAACAACTAATAAATGTTCATCACGATATTCCATTGATAATAAAACCTTCGCCTTTCCTTCATCTTTAGAGGCATATTTAATCGCATTGTCGATAAGATTAAAAATTGTTTGTGCAATAAGCTCACGATTTAATTTAAGTTCTTTATCAAAGATATTTCCTAACTGAAGTAAAACACCTGACTCTTCAGCAAAAGGTTCGTAAAGCTCAACAGCATCTTCAAGGATAAGTTTCATATTCATCATCTCAAGATGCTCAATTGCACTGCTCGCTTCGATGCGTGAAATCATTAAAATCGCATTAAACGTACGAATAAGTTGGTCTGATTCAGCAATAACACTCTCAAGGACCTGACGATATTCAAGCTTTGTCTTGTCTCCCGAAAGCGCCTCTTCAGCACGATTTCTAAGACGCGTTAACGGTGTTTTCAGATCATGAGCAATATTATCTGATACTTGACGCAAACCAATATTTAACTCTTCAATGCGGTCTAACATAACATTCAGATTTGTTGATAATCGATCAAACTCATCTCCTACCCCAGAAACCGGTAAACGCCCACTGAAATCACCATCCATCAAGCGCCGTGATGCTGCTGTGACCTGATCAATCCTTTGTAAAGCTCTCCTGCCAACAAAAAACCATATAAGTAAAGCGCCTCCCACCATTGCCGCAAGTGCAATGATCACAGCCTTACGAATAACTGCTGCAAAACGTTCTGGTTCATCTAAATCCCGTCCTATAAGAATCTTCATAGCATTAGGCAAATCAACAATAACTGCCAAAGCGCGATGTTCACTTGTTTTTCCGTGTTCTCCAAAACGGGAATACAAAAAAGAGGTAGAAATAAAACCACTCTGATTTAAAAGACCTAATTCAATCCGTGCGACATTTCCTGCTAGAATGCGTCCCATAGGGTCTGTGACAAGATAAAGAAATGCCCCTGGTTGTCTTGAACGATAATCTATCGTGCGCATTAATAGGGACAGTCCCCCATAATTATAAGCATTTTCAATATACTTTAATTCTTCATGTAAAGCCTGTTCAGTTTGCTCTGTTAACAACGAAGCAGAAAATGCCGTCATATAAATAGAAAGGCCTGTTGCCACCAATCCAAACAATAAAATATAAAGTGCTGAAAGCCTTAGCGCTGTCGTGCGCATTATATTAATCAAACGATTCATGCTTTGTTATCTGGTGCTTTCAGCATATATCCAGCACCACGCACAGTATGGAGAAGGGGAACATCAAAATCTTTTTCAATTTTGGCTCTTAAACGAGAAATATGGACATCAATGACATTCGTTTGTGGATCAAAATGATAATCCCAAACATTTTCCAACAGCATCGTACGTGTAACAACCTGCCCCGCATAACGCATTAAATACTCCAGTAAACGAAACTCTCGTGGTTGCAATATGATGTTTTTATGCCCCCGTTTTACTGTATGAGCTAATCGATCAAGCTCAAGATTGCTTACACAATACACAGTTTCTGCCTCTTTAGGATTCTTCCGCCGTTGTAAGACTTCAACACGCGCAAGAAGTTCGGAAAAAGCATACGGCTTTGTCAAATAATCATCCGCCCCTGCACGCAACCCCGTTACACGATCATTAACTTGCCCTAAAGCCGACAGAACAAGAACCGGCGTTTCATGACCTTTAGCACGCAATTCAGAAATAATAGAAAGACCATCGCGATGTAAAAGCATTCGGTCAACAACCATAACATCATAATTTTCTGTTTCTGCTAAAGCGTATCCAGTATCACCATCATAAGCAACATCAACGGAATGTCCGACCTCCAAAAAAGCTTTTTCGAGATAACGTCCTGTCTCACGATCATCTTCGATAACGAGTATTTTCATAAAACGCATCTCCATTATTTTTATAAAATTGTATTGTAGGACAGAAATCTACAAAATCTCTGTCCCACTCATAATAAAATACTATTTTTTAAAAATTGGAAGAGCAACAAAACGATTTTGATCATTTGTTCGCACTTGTAGGAGTATAGCTTTTCGCCCTAATTTTTGGGCATTCTTAATGACATCAGTAATATCAGAGGTTTTTTTAACCGGTTTATTATTCACTGTCACAATGATATCGCCAGGACGTATCCCTTTATCAGCAGCATCTGAATCGGTATCAACATCCGTTACGACCACCCCTACCCCATCATCAGAAGGAATAACAATCAAACCATAATCTTCCAATGTTTCATCTAAGTCACCGTGTCCATTTGAAGACTTTGCCCCCTCTTTCTTACTTTCATCTTCAGACATCGAAGTAAGTTTGACCTTTACACTCTCCTCCTTACCTGATCTCCAAATCCCTATAGTGACTGTTTCTCCTGGCTTCGTATTTGCAATACGTCTCGCAAGCTCACGCGCATCAGCAATTTTTTCATTATTTACCGAAATAATGACATCACCAACCTTAATACCAGCCTTTTCTGCGGGTCCTTTTAACGGATCAGTCACCAAAGCACCTTTGGCTTCTTTCAAACCTATTGAATCGGAAATCTCTTTTGTTACGGGCTGAATCTGAACACCTAGCCAACCACGTTGAACGGAACCTTTTTCGATAAGTTGTTGTACAACCTGTTTTACAGTCGCTGCCGGAATAGCAAAAGCGATCCCCACATTTCCTCCAGAAGGAGAAAAAATTGCTGTATTAACCCCTACAACCTTTCCATTAAGATCGAATGTTGGACCACCAGAGTTTCCTCTATTAACAGCCGCATCAATCTGAATAAAATCATCATAAACACCCGTGCCAATATCGCGTCCACGTGCCGAAACAATCCCTGCTGTTACAGTTCCACCAAGACCAAATGGATTACCAATAGCAACAACCCAATCTCCAACACGAAGCTTTGAATCATCACCAAAATCAACATAGGAAAATTTTCTTTTATCATTTACTTTTAGGACTGCAAGATCGGTTTTAGGATCTTTTCCAATGAGCTTTGCATTCAATTCTGTACCATCATCTAGAACAATAGTATAACTTGTCCCATCAAAAATCACATGATCATTGGTCACAATGTAACCATCAGATGAAATAAAAAATCCCGATCCCAAAGCGACAGGACGGAGTCTTTGTGAATGATGGGGAAATTTATTTTTAGGCTTATCAAAATCATAAAACTCTCTAAAAAGCCTTTTTAAAGGATGTTGATCTGGTAATTGATCAATCCCTGGACCACTAAAAAAGTTGCTAAAGAACCAATCTTCTTTCTTTTTATTGCTCTTTACTTGCACTGCAACAACCGCTGGCTTTACTTGCGCAACGATATCTGCAAATCCCTGTTGTTGCACCAACGAAGTAAATACAGAACTTGCATGAGCCTTTGTCGTCCATAAGCTTGATGTACATCCACTAAAAAACAGCGCACTCTCCAATGCTGCGGAAAAACTTACTGCGACAAATGTTTTAAAGAAAGTTTTTTTTAACATTTACTCTATGCTCCTATTCAATCATATTCCTATCCCAATCTGATTATTTATAAAATACCAGACCTTACCGTTTTCTGTCTAAATTATTAAAGTTTTGTAAGATTTCAGTATTCTCCAATATAATTACAATAAGATTGAATGTTCATTTCAGGTGCGCTAAACTTCTCCCTTTATGGAATATCTCTTTTAATGCAACGGCGTTTTTAACTGTTTTTTCTCCGTTGCCTTTACAATCATCATTTTCTCACGCTTATACTGTTTTAACTGGAAAAATATGACACTTGCACCAATGATGATAATAATTAAAGGCGAAAACCATAACAACCAAGTTGTTTTATTCAAGGGTGGTTTTAAGAGAATAAATTCACCATATCGCTCAACAAGAAAGTCAATCACTTGCTGATTGCTATAGCCCATTTTTAGTTTTTCCCGAATTAAAAGCCGTAAATCACGTGCTAGAGAAGCATCTGAATCATCAATTGATTGATTTTGACAAACAGGACAACGTAAACGCGATGAAATATCGCGCGCGCGCATTTCAAGGACTGTATCCTTTAAAATCTCATCTGGTTCCACGGCTATCGCTAATCGAAAAGAAAATGTTGTGATTAAAAAAAATAAAACCCAAAGATTTTTTTTCATCTCAATGTCTCCTCCCTAAATTTAAAGCAAGCAATACCCTCTTATAGGCTCCAGTGCGAAACCAATACCCTAGAAGAGAAAGACATCCTCCCACAGCCATCATGAATGCCCCTAACCAAACGCATATTATATAAGGTTTCCACCATATATGCACAACAAGCCCCCGATTATCGAGATGTCCGGGCACAATATAGAGCTGCGATAAACCATGATTTTGAAGACCAACTTCCGTTGTTGATGTATTTTGGCTTGAATAAAATCGCTTAGAGGCTGTTACATGACCCACGATTTTTTGATTTTCATATATTTTAAAATAAAACGCCATTGCCGAATAATTCGAACCGAAACTGTCCTGCACGGCATCAAAATGAAGCGTTTTATCGGCTATCTTTACCCGCTCTCCTATGGTCATGATTAAAATACGTTCTTGCCCGAAACTTGCCACACAAATGATACCAAATAATGTAACACCTAATCCCATATGTGCCATGGTTGCACCAAAAATAGACCATGGTAATCCAAGAAATCTCTTAACGCGCACAAAAAAAGCTCTCTTGCCATATCCACTCCTTCCCCACAGATCCGCTAAACTACCTAAAAAAACGAATGATGAGAGCCCAATACCTAAAACTGCAAGAATGTCGCGCACAGATGCCGCATAAAATAATATAAAACAGACGATAGCAACCAAGAAAAAAACAAACCACAAACGTTCAAAAACTGCGAGAACATCACCGCGTTTCCATGCCATCATTGACCCAAATGGAACAAGCAACAACAATAAAAGCATGAGCGGTCCACAGGTCAGGTTAAAAAAAGCAGCCCCTACAGAAATTTTTTGTCCTGTTAACATCTCAATAAAATAAGGATAGAGCGTACCAATCAATACTGTTGCGGTTATTGTTATCAGTAATAAGTTATTTAAAACAATAAACCCTTCACGCGAAATTGGTTGAAAAAATCTTTCTGTTTTTAAAAGAGGAATACGCAAAGCAAAAAGAAGAAAAGCCGCTCCCGTAAAGAAAAATAAAAGTGCAAGAATGGCTTGTCCCCGTGTTGGATCAACAGCAAAACTGTGAACAGAAACTAACAGTCCCGAACGCACAAGAAAAGTTCCCATCAAGGAAAGGGAAAAAGTAAGCAATGCTAAAAATAAAGTCCAACTTTTCAATATTTCTCGTTTTTCGAGAACAAGAGTAGAATGTAAAAGAGCTGTTCCTGAAAGCCAAGGCATAAATGAAACATTTTCAACGGGATCCCAGAACCAATAGCCTCCCCATCCTAATTCATAATAAGCCCAATAGGAGCCAACCATAATCCCCAATGTTAAAAAACACCAAGAAAGTAAAAGCCAAGGACGAATCCAACGTGCCCAAATTTTATCAATATGCCCCCTAATTAATGCCGCAACAGCAAAAGAAAAACAAAGTGAAAAGCCAACATAACCTAAATAAAGGAGTGGGGGATGAATTGCCAATGCAATATCTTGTAAAAGAGGATTGAGATCATTGCCCTGCAACGCTGGCGGATTCACACGTAAAAATGGATTGGATATAAAAAGAATAAATAAGAGAAAAGCGCTTGTAATCCAACTTTGGCAAATTAAAACAAGCGCCTTAAAATCTACTGGCAAATGTTGACTAAAGAAAGCCATCAGCGCACTAAAAAAAGAAAGATTTAAAACCCATAATAACATGGAGCCTTCATGATTGCCCCAAAGGCCCGTGATTTTATAGAGCATCGGTTTTTCTGAATGAGAATTCTCAACAACATTCAAGACAGAAAAATCAGATACAACATGCGCGTAAATCATCACGAAAAAAGATAAGAGCAATAATGTGAAAGTGATATAGGTTAGAGGGATCACTGTTTGCATTAACAAACGCTCTTGCCTCCAAAAACCGAAAGCAGGTAAGAAAGCTCCTAATAAGCTTACGGCAAATGCTGCAGCTAAAAAAATATGACCCAGTTCGACAAGCACAATCGAATTATTTCTCCACACTGTAATGTTTTTTCAAGCGATCAGCGGTTTCTTTAGGCCTATAAGTTGCATCATGTTTTGCTAAAATACGCGTTCCTATAAAAAAACCCTGTTTATCGAAATGCCCTTCTACAATCACCCCCTGACCTTCACGAAAAAGATCCGGTAAGGTCCCCTTGAAAATTACTTTTTCATGTTTTTTGTTATCCGTTACAAAGAACATAATGCCACTCTCCCCCACATATTGAACGGTCCCTTTTTCAACAAAGCCCCCCAAACGCAAAGGGCGCCCCGTTAAAATATCTTCTCTCGTAACTTCAGAGGGCATTCTAAAAAAACTGACCGCATGACGCATTGCATACAGAATAAGATTTGCCGCAATTGCCATAACCAAACAACACAATACGATGATCAGTAAGCGCTTTTTTTTTCGCTGCTTTAAAACAAGCTTCAATGAAGCAGAATTTTTTAAAGGTTGATTGTTCATAGACACTCTGCGAAAAAAATTTGAAATAAGTTATATAAGCATCCATATTTTACTTTTTTAAGAGCTTTGCATATCTTCTCCGTAGGTGCAACTTTTTATCCAGTACCTCACCTCTGCCCAACACGCTTATTGATACCTTTATTCCTTTTTTAGTTTTTACACCAATTTTTATTTAATCTATAATGACTTGTGCCACGCTCTTGACATTCTTCCTTTTTGTTTTTCAACTCCCTCTACCTATGTTTTCCATTTCTAAGATAATCATTGCGCTTGTCATTCTAACTTGCTTTTCTCTATCTCGATTGGCAGCGCCCCCTTTGTCTGTTTACTTTCTGAAGCTCGTAATTGAATCATCATTTTTTCAACCCGTGAACGTCCTGCAAAATTTTCAGGCATTGTATCAAGAAAGCTTTGTAAAAACTGCACTGCTTTTGCTGTTTTTCCAGCTTGATGAAATGCATCAGCTAACAATAGGCGCGGATAAAAATCTGTTGGCGCTAAATCTGCTGCTTTTTGAAAAGCACTTTGTGCCTCTCGCGTGATTACTCCCCCTTCATAACCAACCAATGCTAAACCATATCCTACAAGCCTTGGCGCTGTTTCTCCATTCAAACGAAGTGCATCTAAATAAGTATTCACAGCTTCTTGAAAATGACTTTCTTCGAGATACCCTACCGCTAACGCATCGGCTAACTTGCCATCATGAGGGGAACGGAAAAAAAGCACTTGTAGACGAACAAGCCTTTCTTGCTTACTAAGAGTTTTAGGATTTTTATCCATTAATTCGCTAAAAAAATAACTTTTCACTTCTGGATTGCCTGTCAGCCCATAGATGCTCCAAGTCATAAGAAGAACAAAAAAAATACTTAAAGTTTTAAGAATATTTCTTTTTTTATAATGCCTATAAAGCTTATGAGCCTCAACCATAGGCAGATGACTTTTATAACCGTCTATGATTTGAATTTGCCACTTTTTCTTTATTCCATCATCAAAACGGAGTGAAAAAAAAAGAATAGCTGCCAGAAAAATAAGAAAAAATGCTGCAAAAATGAGTAAAAGCATATCATTTTTTTCCAATACGACCAGAAGATAACCCGCTGACCCTGTTATCCTTTTCATGAGAAGAATGATGTAAAATAATTAAAATTTATCTTTTTATAAAAAACATCGAAAAATCTATTGTTCATTTCTCTCATATAGATCACTTTTATCAATAAAATAAAAATAAGGCTTTATTTTCTATTTTGATTATGAATACCGATCTTCTGAAAGACCTCCCTCCTTTATTTGTATGGTCTAAACATTTCTTTACAAAAAATTTATAGACATCTACGGATTAAGGAGAAATACGTTATTCTCCCATTTTGGGTAATAAGACTTTTGTACACAATCCCCCCAAGACAGAACGCGATAAAAAGAGATGACCACCATATTCATTGACCATATCTGAAACAATTGCTAACCCTAAACCTGTTCCCGGCTTACTTTCATCAAACCGCCGCCCTCTTTTTAACGCTTCATCAATTTTATCTTCTGTTAAACCAGGACCATCATCTTCAACAAGGATACTAAAATATTTTTCTTCTTCAATATTTTCTTCTAAACAACAAGAGATCAATACATGTTCGCGAGACCACTGAGTAGCATTTTCAAGCAAATTCCCTACAATTTCTTCTAAGTCTTCCTTCTCTCCAGAAAAAACAATATCATCAGCATCCATAATAAATTCAATTTGTTTTTCGGGATTAAGCTTTTTCATAACCCGTATTAGACGATCAATCACACTGCGAACAGATGTATGATAGACAATACTATCGCATTGTGCTGCAATTCGCGCCCGCTGAAGATAATGATTGATTTGAGCTTGCATTATTTGCGTTTGCTCTCTCAACAAATCAGCCTTTCCTCCGCGCATCTTATCTGTCTCATTCATAACCACAGACAAAGGTGTTTTCAATGAATGCGCAAGATTACCAACCTGTGTACGAAATCGCTCAATAATACGCTGGTTATTCTTAATGAGAGCATTCATCTCTTGGACAAGCGGCATGACTTCGCTAACGAGATCGGTATTGACATAGTGAACTCGTCCTTCTCGAATATTATTCAATGCGCGTTGAATAAGCTTCAATGGTTGAAAACTAAAGAAAATAATCGCAATATTAATCAGAACACTCCCAAGACCAAAACTCCAAAGAAAAATTTGCAAAGTTTTCTTAAATTCCTTTACTTGGGCATGTGCTTCATCAATATTCCCAACAAGCCGAAAACGTGCAATATGATTTTTATTATCAAGAACAACATCACTCTCGATCACTTGTAGCTTTTGACCATTATTTCCCTTTATCCGATAAGAGCGAAAGAATTTATTATCAAAAGGTATATCGACATCGTTGGGGGTAAAAATCTCTCCTGTTCCCAATGAGGGGGAGGTCAATCTTCCTTTCAAATTATGGGATATGGCCACCACTTCCCAATACCATCCCGTTGTTGAATCAGCATAACGAATGTCATCAATTCCAGCCCCTCCACTCAAAATGCCTTCCGGTGACACTGTCACTGTTGCAATCAAACTGTAGAGTTGAGCAGAAAGAATACGCTCCAAGCTCTCTTCAGTTGAACGCTTATAAAATAAAATACTCACTGCAGAAATTGATAAAAGAGAAATAACAATCCATAATGTTGACAAGATCATAACCCGTAAACTGAGCGATCGTGTAATGACAAAAAAGAGCCTCTGAAACCAATTATCCTCTTTGAAAACATTCATTCATCACCTAGCGTTTTTACGCGATACCCCATTCCTCGAATGGTCTCAATCAAATCCACGCCAAGCTTTCTCCGTAACCGCCCTACAAAAACTTCCACCGTATTTGAATCCTTATCAAAATCCTGATCATAAAGATGCTCCGTTAGCTCTGTTCTTGAAATGACTCTGTCACAATGATGCATGAGATACGAAAGAAGTCTAAACTCATAAGATGTTAGTTTAATGGGTTGACCATCCACAAAAACACGAGATGTCTTGGTATCTAACAAAACATTTCCACAACATAAGGCACTGGTCGCATGTCCTGCAGAGCGACGAATTAGCGCCCGCAAGCGCGCCATTACTTCCTCCAAATGAAATGGCTTTACAACATAATCGTCAGCCCCTGCATCAATACCAAGCACCTTATCAGACCAACGATCCCGTGCCGTTAACATTAAAACCGGCATGGTGCGCCCTTCTTGACGCCATTTTTCAACAATACGAACACCATCAATCTGCGGCAAACCTATATCAAGTATCACCGCGTCATAAGCCTCTGTGCTGCCTAAAAAATAAGCCTCTTCCCCATCAAAAGCACTATCGGAAACATATCCTGCTTGTTTTACTGCTTCTGCTAACTGATGATGAAGATTCCGATCATCTTCAACGATTAAGATACGCATCACGAAACCAGCTGCCAAATGCTAATCGGCGGGAACAACAACTTCAACACGGCGCAACTTTTCACCATTACGAGCCGGGACAACAAACACAATCGCACACATATCCCTTCCATCCTGAGCAACCGCTTTTGAACGAACAAGAACCCCATCCTCTTGGGCTGCAACCCTCTTGCCTACCTCAACACACCCCGCAGCTAAAACAGAATCAGCTCCTAAAAAAGCTGTTATTATCAGAAACAAGAAAACTTTTTTCATCATAGACATCTCAATAATCTATCTTCTTAATCTTCTAAAGGATAAAAAAAATAATGTTTTTTTTGGGGATCAATTTAAAAATGACAAATGGAAAATCCTTCATCCTCCAGAATAACACATTCATATTACTCCAAATTTTTAAAAATTAAAAATAAAATATTTTTAATAATAAAAAGAAAAATTATTGAATAAAATAATAAAATCTTAATACATTTTTTTATGAGATATGAATAATTCTCAAATAAACGCCTTTTCGTTAAGAGCTATAGAAAAAAAATACTTCTACTCCATATAATTTTGATAGATTTATTTGGTTGTATGACTTTTCCACAGGCTCTTTTTAGATGTTTAATTTTTTTAAAAAAAAGAAAGGACAACAACATAAGCCATTTCATAGCCCTGCTCTCATCGAATTAGATGCACGATTAGATACTGCGCTTTATCGCCTTCGTTCTGCTAACCGTTTTTTCTGGAAAAAGGCAAAAATCATCTCACAAAATTTTCATCTTCAAGGATGGAAACGCTTTATCGTTGAAGTTCTCGATGAAATGCTTACATTAGGGTTGATAGGCTTTACCCTTTTCACCATTTTGGGCATTTCTATTTTTGAACTGACCAAAACAGATTGGTCATCTCCTAAAAACTTTTCTATTCTTTTTTTAGATCGCTATGGAAATCCCATTGGTCACCGTGGTGCACTACCGGCGATCTCTGTCCCCGTTGAAGAAATGCCGGACACCGTTATTAAAGCGGTTCTGGCTACAGAAGATCGTCGTTTTTTTGATCATTTTGGCATTGATTTTCAAGGGCTTACACGGGCAATTTCACAAAACATGCAAGCTAAAGGTGTAGTACAAGGGGGATCAACCCTTACACAACAATTAGCTAAAAATTTATTTTTAACAAATGAGCGAACCATAACACGTAAAATCAAAGAAGCTTATCTTGCTCTTTGGCTCGAAGCAAATTTTAGCAAAAAACAAATTTTGCAACTTTATCTTGACCGTGCCTATATGGGAGGAAACAATTTTGGTATTGCAGCAGCGGCAAAATTTTACTTTGGAAAAAATATCCGTCACGTATCTTTAAGTGAATCGGCTATGTTAGCAGGACTCTTTAAAGCGCCAACAAAATATGCACCTCATCGGCATCTTTTTGCTGCGCAAACACGTGCCAATGTCGTTCTTTCTAATCTTGTTAACAGCGGCTTTATGACAAAAAGCCAGATTATTAACGCACATCGCCACCCTGCTAAGGCTCTTCCCCAACTAGACAATTATCAGCCTGACTATTTTCTTGATTGGGCATTCGAGGAAGTCAAAAAAATGCGTGATCAACTTCCAAGCCATCGTTTAATTATTCAAACAACGCTTGATCCAGCACTCCAAAAAATAGCAGAAGAATCTATTGCATATCACTTACATCAATATGGTCAACAATATCATGTAACACAAGCGGCCACCGTCATACTCGATAATAATGGTGCCGTATGCGCAATTGTTGGAGGAGTAGATTATAAAAAGAGTCAATTTAACAGAGCAACACAAGGCGGGCGGCAACCTGGCTCTTCATTCAAGCCTTATGTTTACGCAGCCGCACTGGAACACGGTCTTTCACCTTCAACAATCGTTTTAGATGCCCCTATCAACTGGGGCGGTTGGACACCCAAAAATAATTCTGGTCGTTATTTGGGAAAAATTGATTTGGCAACCGCTTTAGCTTTTTCCATTAATACCGTCCCTGTTTATCTGACCTATCAATATCTTCACCGCGATACAAAACCCATCATAGATCTCATCAAAAGTATGGGAATTAACGCACATATTCTATCACACAAAACGATGGTTCTTGGTACTTCCAACATGACCCCCATGGATCAAGCAACTGGCTTTAATGTCTTTGCGAATGGTGGGATAGCTGGTAATCGTCATGGGTTTACACAAATAAAAACAATTAATGGACATGTAGTATGGGACTTCGAGCATAACGGGAAAAAACTACACCGAGTTCTCAGCAGACAATCAGCTGCTTATATGAACCAAATGATGGTGGGTGTCACAACACGAGGATCCGGTAAGCGTGCTGCTCTGCCTATGACTCTTGTTGCTGGAAAAACTGGAACATCACAATCCTATCGCGATGCTTGGTTTGTTGGCTTTACGGGTAATTATACTGGCGCAGTATGGATGGGAAATGATAACTTTTCACCCATGAATCGTGCTTTTGGAGGGGGCGTTCCTGCCATGATATGGCATCGTATTATGCTTACTGCTCATCAAAATATCATGCTTAAACAGCTCTACGGTGTTAAAGATTCTCTCCTTCCTTATCAGCCCTCACAACTTCCCTCTCATGCAGATTCTGAACTTTTTCCCCCAATACCCTCTATGCTTTCTCCTGAAACATTAACTATCGTGCGCTTGATTAACAAAGATCTGAAAAAGACCTCTGCAATTTTTTTGAAAACAAAAACAACAGGAGATGAAATATTGTGAATTCAAGATACTCTCTGTTGTTTTTAAATATCACTATCTTCGTATTTATCTTCGCTTTTTCCATTTTATGGGGAACACTGAGTGTCGATTATGTGCTTAACTCCTTTCCTCATTTTGGACGCTTTACAATTGGAAACTGGAGTGCTTACCCACAAATAGGGACCGCCAATATGGATCCTTACACCCGCGCCCGCACGATCAAACAAGGTATTGTTTCACTTGGATACACTGAAGGTCTTCAATTCCAGATTTGGCAAGACAACCAAGGACGCCCACTCCACCCTCACTGTCATTATTTGCTCAAAGGCACTCTCCCTCAAACCCGTCTTTTTACCCTTTATACAGCGGATAAATACCTTAAACCCTACATTTCATCGAAAGAAATACCCTTTGAACTTCACACTGATAATATTATCTATGAGCATGATGGCTCATTGCACATCAATATTTCATCTACACCGCAAACTGGAAATTGGCTTGCAACCGTTAGTCAAAAAGAATTCGGGCTTATTCTCACCTTATATGATACCCCCATCATCACTGCAACAGCATTACACAATCTCACCATGCCCTCAATAGAACAGATCCCATCAGGACAAATAAATTGTGACTAGATTTATTCATACCGCACTTCTTGCATTCATTGGTGCTATTATTGTTCATATTTGTGTTCTCTTTCTGATCCCCTCTTGGGCACAAAATAATATATGGACAGCTCTTAAAAAATCCGGAGCCCCTTATCAATTTGTTGATTTTACCCCTGATAATCCTATTCAAGAGTTTTCTGATCCACTCTTTCTTCTTAAAGTTTGCAGATTTAATCTTGAAAATGGACCCGTTCATTTAAAGGCTTTGAAAACACAACAATTTTGGTCACTGGCTGCCTACACACACAACGGAATCATTTTCTACAGCCTTAATGATCGAACCGCCCCTGATGCTACACTCGATCTTATCATTGGAAAACCAATACAAATAATAGAACTTAAAAAATCAAAACCTAAAAAAAATGCCAATGCAGTTTTGGTTGCTAAAAATTTGAATGAAGGTTTTGTCATTTTACGTATTTTTACCCCTTCTTCCATGGCAAAGAAAGAAAGTGAAACTTTTCTTTCATCGGCTACTTGTCGCATATTTTATGAATAAAAATATCCTTACTTGTACAGCGACCTACTTTTTAATAAAAATGAAACAAAACCTATAAGAATGGTTATCTTTTCCCTCGATCAATTTTTTCTATTAATCGATATATTATAATTTAGGTTTGTCTGATTTTAGATCCCTCGTTTTTTATAAAGATAGATAAAATGTTTTTAATCCCCTCACATTAATCTTTGATGGAAATACAAACCACATGTATGGAGGTCCATTGATTATCTATATAAGAGAGAATGAAATCTCTGTTGCACATACTCATCTTATATTTAGACAACACTTTTATTTATAATGATAATTTATTTCTTTAGATGTTGAATTAAAAGCGCCCAATATCCTAAGATTTTCTCATTAACAAACTTGTCCCATTTGAATCAATCAACCCCCGCGTCTTTTGCATAGTACGAGCAAAATTGATGTGTAAATAAACACTGTACAATAAAAATGCCTATAATAAACCGTCTCTGCTCAAGAGCTGTTGCAACATTGAAGTCTAAAAAATAGAATGATGAGGCTGGTTTTCTTGTTTATAAACGTAGAGATGGAGATGCTCAATTGCTTGATTGTTAACCCCTTCATAGACACTGTCGCAAAATGAGTGTGAGCATTGAGAGATATCTTTTTAAAACAAACACCGTGAATTGGCAACTCAATGATATTTCGTTATTCGATAGACATTACCTGACAGAAAAAACTCCCCGCAACGAAAAGAGAAAGTGTAAAATTTTAGATAAATAGGCTCATAACAACTGGAGAACTTATCATTTGAGTTTATTTCTATTTATTAACAAACATTTCCATAAAACTCGATCAATGACATGGTAATTTTCCGAAGAAATACCTATTACCTTCCATAAAAGCTCTAAAATAATCGCTGGAAATTAATGAAATATCACGCATCCTTGATCTCAAAAACAAGTGCTTTACTTTTGTCTTATGAGCGGAAGCTTTTTGTGGGATATGCACTCTAAAAAACTTTGCTTATAGTTTACAGTTGAGGGGAAAAAACTTCATGCAAAAGAAATATGTTCGGTTAATTTCAAGAGCAGCGGTATGGTCTCCTCGATTTGGTGGATTAGCGTTCTTTATTCTATTATTTTCGATTATTTTACAACGTTTTTCCGTCATTAACGTAACTGATTTTATAATTTTGATCGGCATTTCTACGGGCTGTGTGGTTATTTCTCTTTTTCTTGCTATTAAAGCACTTCATAGTTTGTGGGTCAGTGCGGCTTTAGGGGGCATGAAAGCTTTAAAAGGGATCGTTTATTCACTCATAACTGCAACACCATTGATGTTATTTTTTGGACTCTGGTTTACCTTACCCGCTCTTTACGATATTTCTACCGATACACAAAGACCACCGGCTTTTTTTCGTACAATACGTCCCAGCAATGCTTTACCACTTAAAAGTATGTTGCTGGAACAAGCAACATTACAGAGATCACAATGGCCGGAAATATCAGGGCGCCGTTATGATGGCTCACCTGAACGGATCCGTGAATCTGTTCTCAATGTTTTAGCTGCGTATGATTGGCCTATTGTAGCGCAACGAGAATTCAAAGGCGAAGAGAATGAGATTTATATTGAAACGAAAGCTAAAACTTTTTACCTTGGTTTTATTTCGGACATTGTGATACGTTTAACGAATGAAGGTGATACCACCTTTGTTGATATGCGTTCTGCCTCTCGTTATTTGCCAAGAGATTTGGGAACCAATGCTGCTTTTATTATCGATTTTATGGATGCCCTTGATACAGAAATCGCTTCACTTCCTCTCTCACCAGATGATGGATAATAATCAAGAGAGATAAGGCATTTTATTTCATAAAAATTGCTTATTTTTCAATAAATATGATTCATAAAAAATCATTTTTCAAAAGCTATAAACTGAGAATTTTTATACAAAAGACAATAATCTCAAACCGAACCATTCTTGAAATAATTAAAAAAATTTTAAAATAGCAAATAAAAAACAGGAATATTATACTAATATTAAAGTATCTGTCTAAATGTAATCAGTAAATATTTTTTAAGATTAACAGTATATAAAATAATAATTATTCATATAAATAACGTATACAAATAAAAAATGTCATAGACAATAATATAATGAACAAAAATATCCTTAACAAAATCTTTTTCTAATTTATTTTTACTATAACCTTTATATTTATAATATAAAATAATGTATAGAAAAATATAAATAAAGCACCTATAGAAGATAATAATTATACAATAATACGAATAAGATCATTCATAAAAAAAATCCAAAATAAAACATCTATTGTCATAAACAAAAATATCCCTGAAATCAGTTTAGCCATAACTTTAAAGTGTGTTTACAATATCACTGATCTCTGAAATATCTTTCTAGATATTTTCTAATAAATTAGAAACAGCATTCTTTCACTTTATCGATGATAACATTCATCTATCTTATCGATCAATGTATTACCACCTTGTTCTGCTGCACCTAGGAACGCTCCAACGGTAGCGCTTTTTGTCTTTTAATTAGACCCATGCATCCCACGACTACTGCGCCTTTAAGATCATTTGCGACTACATCTAAGCATAATGCCCCACATCATAACTATCAGAGTGAAATCAATATGCACTCAGCAAATGGAGTAGTTGTTAAGCGTATTGGAAAAGTTGATACAATTCGCGGTTTTTAAGAAAAAACTCTGTAAAAAATAAATTTATATGAATCTAGTATAAACCAATATATCTACGTAAATAATCAATAAGAGAATATAACATAAAGAACATAGCTATTTTAAATAATTCCCCCTTTGCATTTTTTTTCCAATTATGGGATTTGAATATATAAGGAATAATACATAAAAATACAAATATAATTGTTGATATTAATGAAGCCGTAATACTATTAGAAAAATCTACCATTATAAAATCCAGCTCAAAATTTTATATTCCTGAAGTTTATTTCATATATAAATATATGAAATAAACTTCAGGAATAATTTACTGGTTATTTTCTAAAAACAAATACCAGCGCTCTTCAATTTTTTAGTGGCATTGTACCCATTTACCTATACCGGCTCCAACTGCCCCCGAACCTACGCCAGTTATTGCTCCTGCCCAAGCGGCCGCCCCCATACCTTCTGGTCCTAAGACAGCACCTTTCAACGCATTGCCTGCTGCTCCTGTAACTGCTCCAGCTGCAGCCCCTTCAACAATTGTAACAGCATAATCAGTAGAACTACATGTTTCATAATGAAAAAAACTTGATGATCCCCGTGGATCACTGCGTGAGCTTGAACTCCCCATTTTAGTCCTCCTTTAAATATTTGTTAAAAAAACGTATCACAGTGATACAATGAAAGCGGGTAGCATGATGTTTAGAAAATTATCAAATATGGTTTGTAAAAATAACAATAAAAATACTGTATAAACAATATATTATATTCTCACAAAATGTATATTACTTATTAAGAAATAATACTGTTTAAATATGCAACACTCATTGCTCTTTCTTTTAAAGAAAATCATAAATTCAAATGAGTCATTCACAAGAAAAACCCGTAGCCTTCTCTTGGTTTACAAAAACAACAAAGAAATATATTTATTATGTCATCAAACTCGGTTGTTTTGCGTTTACTAAGCTTAGTAAACCCTTTTATTTTTCAAGCAATTACTGACCGTATGCTCCCTTTTCAGCGCACTAAAAGTCTCTATCCAACCTTTATACACTCAGAAAACATAAATCATTTAAGCTCCCTCTTATAGAAAAGAGTCTTGAAAAAAACTATTTGGCAATAGCTATTGAAAGAAACCTTAGCATATTTAGCGCCAACTCACTACAAATGAGCACTTTTCAGTTTACAAAATCTAACAAGTAACAGCAGAAAATTAAGAGTCCAATCCACGCTTAAATTCTGAAATCTGAATGCCCCACCCTCATTGATTTCACTAAAGTATGGCTGGGGTACCTGGATTCGAACCAGGGAATGCCGGTACCAAAAACCGGTGCCTTACCGCTTGGCTATACCCCAAAAAAATACGCTTTATAACTGCTTTTGCACCTTATAGCGATTCCTGTGATTGGACGCAATATCTGAAAATAAAAGACTTTACTTTTTTATCAAAAAGTCTCTCCACTTTGTGAGATATTGCATCGATACCAATTTGTAACAGAAACGTATAGACATTTTTTATTTTAACACAAGTCATAAAACTTTATCTATCAATTTTTTGCTCTTGTATTAATTTCCTAGAAACAAAAAAGCTTACTGTTTACTCATGTTTCTAATAAATTAGCATATGCTTTATTTTTCTTGATATATTCCAATCTCACCTTAACTCAATTAAAGCAAAAACTATCACCTCATTGGAGACTGGCAAAGTGTATGATGACCGCTATACTCATTCATTAAGCATAAAGGTGCTAATGTCCAATGGCTTGTTATTCATGGATAGCGCAATGAAATGAGATTAAGTGCATTGAGGAATATCTCTTAAATATATGAACGTAATATTCTGTTTTTAATACCATGATACACCGATAAATTAGGAAAGTTTTGCAGAAATTAAAAACATTTTATGTGATCTTTGAAAAAAGATTTTCAGGTATCAAAACAAGGAATGATCGTTCTCTCTATTTACTTTTTATCTAAAAGATTATGATATTTTAGCCTATTCATAGATGTAAAAAAATCTTCAAAAGCAATATTTATATGGGCCCGTGCTGTTTTTTCATTCATTAGCATATATTTTCTAAAAGCTCCTTTTACGACAAAAAGGAAGACATTAAAATTAATTAATATAAGCATTCAACATTTGCTTTTAAGTGCTGCAAATGGCAAATTAGGTTTTTAAAGTAAGCTTAACAATTAGAATCGAGGAGATTTTTAAATGGCTTTTGAATTGGCTGCATTGCCTTATGATTACGATGCTCTTTCGCCCTATATGTCACGCGAAACGCTTGAATATCATCATGATAAGCATCACCTCGCTTATCTCACCAATACCAACAACCTTATAAAAGACGCAGGCTTGGAAAATGAAAGCCTTGAAGAGATTATTAAAAAGAGTTTTGGAAAAAATATTGGTTTGTTTAATAATGCAGCGCAATATTACAACCATAACCATTTTTGGCATTGGATGAAAAAAGATGGTGGAGGTCAAAAGCTGCCAGAAAAGCTAGCAAAAGCTATTGAATCTGATCTAGGTGGCTATGACAAATTCCGCGCTGATTTTATTGCTACTGCTGGTGCGCAATTCGGCTCTGGATGGGCGTGGGTTGCTGTTAAAGATGGTAAACTTGAAATTATGAAAATGCCGAATGGTGAAAATCCTTTGGTCTATGATGCTCAACCTATTCTAGGTGTGGATGTGTGGGAACATTCCTATTACATTGACTATCGCAATGCTCGCCCGAAATATCTTGAAGCTTTCGTAGATCATTTGATCAATTGGGATTATGTTTTAAAACTTTATGAAGATTGCGGATTGTAAGCTACCTAAATAGTTTTCTATGGCATAAAAGTCCCTATAATCCGATAAGTTATAGGGACTTACAAACGAAGATATTATAGATTAGCAAAAGTCTTTTCCTGCTATCTTTAGAATATAGGCATAGATATAAGCAATTTCTTCTAACTTTGAAAAACGTCCAGCTGCGCCAGCGTGTCCTGAGTCCATATTAATACGCAATAAAATTGCATTATCATCTGTTTTTAACGCACGCAATTTTGCTACCCATTTTGCGGGCTCCCAGTAAGTTACACGAGGATCGGTTAATCCTGCTATCACAAGCATAGGAGGGTATTTTTGCGCTTTGACGTTATCATAGGGAGAATAAGAAGCTATAAGATTATAATCTTCTTGTGATTTAAGAGGGTTTCCCCATTCAGGCCATTCAGGAGGCGTTAGGGGTAAAGAAGCGTCAAGCATCGTTGTTAAAACATCAACAAAAGGTACATTGGCTATAATCCCAGCAAAATCCTGTGGCGCAATATTGGCAACAGCCCCCATCAACATTCCACCTGCCGAACCACCGTGCGCAATAAGCCGATCATGAGCTGTGAAATTATTGTTTACAAGATAGCGCCCACAAGCAATAAAATCAGTAAATGTGTTATGTTTAAAAAAATGCTTTCCTTTCTCATACCATTCAACCCCTTTTTCTTTGCCGCCACGAATATGAGCAATGGCATAAATAAAACCTCTGTTTACGAGAGAGAGTACATTACTATTGAAACTGGCAGGTATAGAGATTCCATAAGCACCATAACCATAAAGAAGACAAGGTGCACGACCATTAAGAGATGTCGTTTTATGATAAAAAAGTGAGATGGGAATTTTTTCACCATCCTCTGCAGTGGCCATAATACGCCGCGTTATATAGTCATCTTTATTATGACCAGAGGGAATGATCTGTGTCTTTAACAATATTCGTTTGCGACTTTTCACCTCATAATCAAAAATTTGATCAGGTGTCGTCATCGATGAGTAAGAAAAACGAATGGACTGGCTATTATATTCCGCTGCACCTTGCAGACCTAAAGAATAAGCCTCTTCATCAAAAGCAATGGAATGGATTTGTTGCGTCGTACGATCCATAATGTTGATACGAGGAAGTCCTTCAAAGCGTTCGAGCCAAATAAGAAAATCTTGATATGCATCATGGGATAAAATCAAACGTCCAAGCTGATGAGACACAAGTTCTGACCAATTTTCTGATTGCGGCGCTGCATATGGCGCAACCATCATTTTAAAGTCCTTTGCATTGTCTACATTTGTAAGAATATAAAAGACGTCTCCACCTTCTGTCAGTGAATATTCAACACCTTTTTGCCGTTTTCGTACACATTGAGGAGCATTAAGAGGTGCTTTTGCAGGAATTAACCAGATCTCTGACGTTTCATGGTCATGAATATTAATATAAATAACATCATGAAGCTTAGAACCGCTTACATTTAAGAAAAAACCTGGATTATCTTCATGAAAAATAAGTTTATCTTGCGATTGATCCGTGTTTAAGCGATGATAATAAAGCTTCGAAGGGCGATGATTTTCATCCACTTTTGTATAGAAAAAACCTTCAGATTGAGCATCCCACACAATTTGTCCAGATGTATCAGTAATAGTGTCCGTAAAATCAGATAATGTTTCTAAATTACGAATTTTAGCTGTGTAAAATTCTGATCCTTTATCGTCATAGGTCCATACAACATATCTATGATCAGGAGATTCTTGAACTGAACCAAAATTGAAATATTCCTTACCTTCAGCCAAAAGATCACCATTAAGATAAACATGTCTTTCTCCACCATTCCTTGGTGTCCGAAAATAATGTGGTTGCTGCCCTCCAGTAACATAAGAAAATCCGTAAGCAAAAGGTCCTTTTTTTATAGGAACGGAACTATCATTCTCTTGGATCCTGCTTTTCATTTCGCTAAAAAGTAAATCTCTTAATGACTTTGTATCAGCCATTTGAGCTTCTTGATAAGCATTCTCCTTTTCGAGGTGATGTCGAATATTGGGATCAAGACAGTTAGGATTTTTAAAAACATCTTGCCAGTTAGATGCACGTAACCAATGATAGGGATCATCACGCAAAATACCATGATACATTTCCTTATGAGTGATTCTAGACGCTTTGGGAGGAGTGATAAAAGTGTGGGTCATACACAATCCTATATAAAATATGTTATTAGCTGTGTTTATATGCTAGAATCACAGTTATTGTTGCAAGTGTAAAAATATCAACTTTACTCAATTGCAAAAATAGCGCCGTGATGACTTTTACAATTAATATCCTTCTATTTATCACTTGTCACAGCTATTGTTTTCTAGAGGTGGAGTGCCACTTTTATAATGGAAGTGACTGGTAAAACAATTAGGTTATGAAAGGAAGAAATGATTTTTTTTGAAACAGTATAAGTTTATAATTTTATAGAAGTGAATAAATATGTATTTAAAATTTTATTATTAAACTGTAAGTAATAAATAAATATTCTATAATTTATTGAATAATAATTGGTGTTATTAACAATAATTCTTTATTATATTCACAAATATATTTTTTTATTATTATTAAACTTAGTAAATACAAAATATTAAAATAAATTTAATAGTTCATAAAAAATACTTAATTAATTATAAATTTAAAAAAAATAATAATTTACGTTTTTTATTTTATAACTCCTAAGTTTACTTTTACATTCTCAAAAAAAATAAATAAATTTTACCTTATATTTTTTTATATTTGTGCTATATTATATATTATGCACATCATGTTATAGAATAAAGCTATATTTCATCATGTAAGAATTTAATTTTTCTTATTGTATATTATGACAAAAAAGAGGTCTTTCTTTGATTTTTTTGTGTTTTGGCAATTTTATAGAATAATTGAATTGACAAAAAAGATTTTTGTACAATATGAAGCTCATGTGCATGGCGTCTTTGTATTATGAGTATATGCGCTATATCTCGATTTTAAATTACTCGATTTTGAATTAAAGGAAACAAGAATGGAACATCGTGCAGTCTTAGAGACTGAAAGCAATTTAGTTATTACATTGGTTGCTGATATTGTTGCTGCCTACGTGAGTAATAATTCTATTCGACCGACTGAAGTGCCAAGTTTAATTGCTGATGTCCATGCTGCTTTTCGTAAAGCAGGGAATCTAGAGTTAACAGAAGTCGAAACTGAAAAACAAAGGCCTGCCGTTAATCCAAAGCGTTCAGTATTTCCTGATTATCTCATTTGTCTTGAAGATGGAAAAAAATTTAAATCTCTCAAGCGTCACCTTATGACACATTATGGAATGTTGCCAGAGGAATATCGTGAAAAGTGGCAGTTAGATAGCTCTTATCCTATGGTAGCGCCTAATTATGCAAAAACACGGTCAGCTTTAGCTAAAGAAATGGGGCTTGGACGCAAAAGCAAACGAAAAAAAGCTAAATAAATTGTATTTTGCGAAAAAACAGTTCGTATATAAAGTTTATTTTTCGTGTATATGTTTTTTATAAAAGTGTTATCTGTATAATCCTTTCTAAAAAGAGGATTATACAGAGCTTTCGTCGTGAATTCGTTTAATCATTGATTTAAGACCGTTTGATCGTTGTGGTGTGATATTTTCATTTAAACCAAGTTTTTCAAAGAGATCTTGAGCATTAGAATTGCGAATTTCAGAAGCTTTCTTACCGGAATAAAAAGCCAGAAGAATATAAATGAGTCCACGCACAATGTGAGCATCGGAATCGCCCTGAAAGGTTAATGTTGGGTCTTCCGAATTATTTCGTGAAGATAAAAGCCATACTTGGCTAACACAACCAGGAACTTTGTGGGCTTCGTTTCGCGCGCTTTCTGGAAAAGGTGGCAACTCATGACCAAGCTCAATGACATAACGATAACGATCTTCCCAATTATCCAAAAGTGAAAAGTTCTCTATAATATTATCGATTGTTTCTGCCATTATTTTAGTCCTGTTTGATCTGAATAATCATTGTTAAATACATTCATTAACAGATCAATATTTATTTTTTCTAACATAATGAATATGAAGAATGTTAAAAACTACTCTTTCAAGATAATATTGTACGGTTTTGTAAGAACTTTTGTATTTCCATTTTGCGAGAAACATTAGAAGAATTCTCTATATTATTTTTGTTTCCTAATATATGCCCTAAATATTCATAAGCAGCTCTTGCACCATGATATGCACGTTCGCCAAGTAAACTTAAAAAGGACCTGCCTACTTTGCAGGCTTCTATATTACGGTCACAAAATGTTCCTAAATCACTTAAAGCTTCTTTAAAAGCAATAATCACATCGCTCGTTGTTGTCTCATTATTTTGGGAGCGAGGAGAATGGTTACTCCCTGGATTTGCAACAAAAAATGAAATAATGATAAAAACAACAAACAAAAAAAATGATAATTTGATAAAAAAACGTATCATGAGCAATCAATGTACTGCAGTGGTCAATACAACAAAAGAAGCATTTTATATGCCACTTCTTTATAAAAAATTTATAAAATGAGTTTTATAAAATTGAGTCCTCATTTCTGTGACCTATGTCAAAGGCTCTTTTATAGATAATACAATGCCGCTGCATAAAAATAGGATACATGGTTTATTCGGTAAAAAATCAACATCAAAATTGTACAAAAAATATTATATATTTATAGGCCGATTATATCATCAGCATATTGAGAGATATAATTATGTTCGTGCATAAGAAATAGAGAATGTACAACATATTGATTCATCATAATAACTTTTTGATTTCTATGTTTAACGAAAGAGCTTAATATCATAGATTATCTCATTTCAAACCTATTCTATGTTGAAACAATCAGAATCTCTTACTTGCACATTACAAACGGGGAAAGCCATATGGATAAAAACTTTACAAAAAAAGCTAACAATTCCTCTTATGAACCGCTTAAAGTGTCAAGGTTGGTTACAAAATATTGGACGCTGGAGAAATATGTGATGATTCAGATTGTTTCTTTATAAGCACCAAGATAGAAACACTCAATGGGGTTACCGTTAAAATGCACATTTGCAGCTTTTTATTTCATAAAAGTATAACAAAAGCATAAGGATTAAATACATAGTCTAATTTTTTCCTATGTTGCATATATATTTATTTTAAATAATAACTTATTATTTTAAGCTTAGCTGAAAAGACTAAAGGGAATAAAATTCTGCCATTCTTATTCTATTATCGATAAAATCTGTACATTTGCTATAAAATTTTACTGAATTTATAAGACTTTTACTGGTATGTTACGAAAATAATCAATATGTCGATAAAACATTAAAAAAATAGACGCATTTCTTATAATTCCATCTCAAGGAAAGTTTTTTCTATAACATTGTAAATATAAATTTCATTGATCCTTATTATGTGTAAAGGCCTTTATACAAAAATATAAGATCATTAAGAAATCATTGTTCTTCCTAAATCCTTTACAGAGCAGTAACCCTTTATATGTAAATTATGAAAAATATATAATGGATGTCTTTTTTAGCGTTATAAGAAAAGAATCTCGACCTAATTTTAAAGTATAAGTAACCCTATGCACCCAAAATGAAGAATGACGTGATATAACTATTTCGATAATTAACTATGATAATGCATTTTGCGAATACCAAAATGGCCTTGGATGCTTATTCATTGAACACTCCCTTTATAGAGATTAAAGATTTTTAAATATGAAATTAATAAAAGTTGATAAATGCCCTTATTGATTTATCAACTTATAAATTGATATAATGAAGCTGCTCACTTTAAGAGCTTGAAGGAAAGAAGCAATCATATAAATAATGTGCTTCTTTCTAGCTGGAAGTAAGAAATAATTTATATTCGTTTCTTTTTTGAAAAATAAATGCAACTGAAAATCAAAACGAATGACAACAAACCGAAAGACATCCCGAAAAAAAACTGTAAAAAATCGTAAATACCAGAGTAGTATTGTTATCACCCTTCTTCTTATAATTTTTTATTTTATTTTTTGGATAACAAGAACTCTTTATTTCTATACACGAAAAAATACTTTATTTTCTATCGGCTCTCTTCTTTTTATCATTAGTTTTTTATTTGTTTCATTTAATGCTCTATTTTTGCAAATAACAACGCATAAAAATATTTTAACTCAAATGAAGTTTTCCTCTGCTCAAACTATAGAAAAAAAACCTCATTTATCTGAAAAAGAAGTAAGATCACAAAAACTTTCTCATGTAGATTCTGTGACTCTTCCAAGTCATCAGCAGACAAATTCATCCTTTCTCTCTCAATCAGCAAACATGCTGGAAAAGCAAAAAGAATTAGCAAAATTAGGACTTTATGATGGGCCTTTAGATGGGCTGGATGGGCCTAAGACGCGTCGTGCTATCGCTCTATTAGAACAACAAGCTACTCAAAAAATGCAAAACAATGTTTTATCCAATCCTAAAACAGATGAAATTGCGATATTAATTAAACAGAGTGAAATAGAAATGGCCAGTGATATAACAACAGGAAATGTAACAAATTCGAAAGATACTGTTTTAGATCCTTCTGTTGAAGATATTTTACAGGTGCAAAAAGCTTTACATCATTTTGGTCATGAGGAAGTTATTGTCACAGGAATAGAAGATCAAAAGACCACAGAGGCCTTAAAACAGTTTCAAAAAATATTTGATCTTCCTATCACGGGAAAAATTAACCACACAGTTTTAACGAAAATGCGTGAAATTGGTTTATTAAATTAAAGCTAACCATCTATATTATAAAAATAATCTCTTTATTGATAATGATAATTTGTCATTCTCTTATTTAATGCCTCCTAAATACAAAAATATTTTTTCACCACAATCCCTTTTATATTTAATAATCAGAATGGCTTTCTTACACACATTCTATATTGAGCCATACAATTTTCTAGTAAGGGGATCACGACCGATTACAGAAAAAAGAAATCGTTGTAAGAGAGCAAACGCGCTTGTTTTTAAAATTTTGTTGCTTTTGATGATAAAGGGACCCAACACTCTGTTGTAGCATCACATCTTCCTCTTATATTCTCGATCCAGAAATGATCCATCTATGACTATCTATTTGATTGTGTGAATATGATATAAAGGATATGTCAGAACACCTGTAAAAATGCATAGATGAAAAGCCAGTTATGTTATGGTTTTTATTTTGTAAAGTGTTTTATAAAAGGACAGCACATTTTTCCAATTCATTACTGGAAAGTTTTGTGTTCTATGGTGTTGTTTTCTAAAAAAGCTCATGCTTTTGTTATGACTTCTAAATCAACATTCAAGTCCTCATTCAATCACATGTTTAAGATAAAGACTAAGATGTACTTTGTCTGCTGTTGTAGCTTTTGTATAACAAATGAGTGCAAACGTATTGTGTATTTCTATTTATGTAATCTCTTAAAATAGGGAGGCAGTTTATAATTTGAGCAGAATATAAAATTTTAAGGCTAGAAATCGCTTCCCATTTTGACCATTTTCCTTTCATTCAGCTTTACGACTTTCAAAGACATCTAAAGGATGTTCTTTCTTTTAAATAATGGGGATTATTGCCCTAAAACTTTTTTATCACGTGTCTTTTTGGGTTCACGCCCCCTCATGAAAAAAACACCCTCAATGGGATACTTGAATTGCATATTTACAGGCTTTTTTTAGAGAAATATCCTGCAAAATCGTCAAGCCTATTTTGCAACAATACCCCGTGAATAATATAATAACAGCCCCACTGTGCACTATCATCTTTATACTTGTAATAGAAGTAAGCTGATACTGTTACACACGACTACGTCTATCTCCAATGTTGCGATAGCTCTTGGCACTTGAGACAATTTATAAGAGGTATATTCTTGCTTTAATTTTTTTCTTCATCTTGCTTTCTCCCTCTATAACGTGCAAGAGAAATAGTTTTGATTGGTTCAATTATAAAAAAATTTGAAATGAGAAAATCATGCGATATTTAAAGCTCTTATTCAATATGAGAAATAAAAAACTATCATTATAAATCAATAATTTGTACAATCGTGATATTTCTTCATAAGTATAAAGTTGGTCGCACGCAATGGACTTTTAAACTCTAGAGGGAATTTTATAAACCTACAAAGAGTTGTATGTAATCCCATTCCACGGCTGATAACATGAAATGAATTAAGAGACGTTTCTTAAAAACAATAAATAAATGTTTAAAATAGAGGCTTTTGTTTAGAGTACTCTTTCTTGCATAAGAGATCCCCTTAATAAAAATAGCAGGTATATGAATTAACTGCACAATAGTGCGTCACTCTTTATCAAGAATCCCCTCAATACTGAAATTATATTAATAATACACTTTTTTATCTTACTTTATATTTTCTTTCACAGACCTCTCAAAATACACTTTTTCACATGAGATAAATTATAATGCATTATAATTTTCTTTAAGGAAGAAAATAAAGGAGTGTACATAAAAATTTATTTCAGTGGTAACGATATAATAAAAAATATTAACCCGTTATATCCTTTTTGCTATGGCCGCTTGCGCTGCTGCTAAACGAGCAATTGGGACTCGAAAAGGAGAACATGAAACATAATCTAGGTTATTTTCTTCACATAAAGCAATAGAAGCAGGATCTCCCCCATGCTCACCACAAATTCCCAATTTTATTTTTGCACGCTTTGAGCGTCCACGCTGTGCAGCAATAGCAATCAGTTCTCCTACGCCATCACGATCAATCGAGACGAAAGGATCTTGTTCTAAAAGGCCCTTTTGAAAATAGGTTGCCAAAAAAGGAGCAGCATCATCACGAGAAATTCCAAACGTGGTTTGTGTTAAATCGTTTGTACCAAATGAAAAAAATTCCGCCGTTTCAGCAATTTCATCGGCTCGAAGCGCTGCTCTTGGAAGCTCAATCATCGTTCCAACCATATACTGAATAGTGCTTTTCTTTTCTTTCATCACTTCCCCAGCAACCTGATCAATACGCTCTTTTACAAAATCGAGTTCAGATTTAAGCGCAATAAGTGGCACCATAATTTCAAGTATGACAGGGGATCCAGATTTTTGGGCAGCTTCTGCTGCCGCTTCAAAAATCGCTCGCGCTTGCATTTCAGCAATTTCAGGATAAGTAATGGCTAAACGGCAGCCTCGTAATCCAAGCATAGGATTAAATTCGTGCAGCTGCTGGGCGCGTTCAGCAAGCACTTCCGCAGAAACCCCCATAGCTGTTGCAACTTCAAGAATTTCTGCATCGGTTTTAGGTAAAAATTCATGGAGTGGCGGGTCTAACAGACGAATGGTTACAGGCAAACCACACATAATTTCAAATAATTCACTAAAATCTGAACGCTGCATTGGCAAAAGCTTGTCTAACGCTTTACGACGCCCCGTTTCATCATGGCTTAAAATCATTTCACGCATAGCAACGATACGTTCACCAGAAAAAAACATATGCTCCGTACGACAAAGACCAATACCTTCAGCTCCGAAAGAACGCCCCATATGGGCATCAGAGGGTGTCTCAGCATTGGCACGAACTCTTATACGTCGCATCCCATCAGCCCACTCCATTAACGTTGCAAAATCTCCGCAAAGCTCAGGCTGCAACATCGCAACCTTCCCTTTGAAAATTTCCCCACTTCCACCATCAATCGTAATAATATCACCCTTTTTAAAGCTTTCTCCTGAAGCAAGAAGCGTATTTGTGTTATAGTCAATTCGCACACTGCCAGCACCAGAAATACAGGGTTTTCCCATCCCTCGCGCTACGACAGCAGCATGGCTTGTCATGCCGCCACGCGTTGTTAAAATTCCTTCTGCCGCATGCATACCATGAATATCTTCGGGGCTTGTTTCTACACGAACCAAAATAACTTTGCGCCCTTCTGCCGACGCCGTTTCTGCCTCTTCTGAAGTAAAAACAATTTCACCCGTTGCCGCTCCAGGAGAAGCTGGTAAACCACGCCCTATAACCAAACGTTCTGCTTTAGGATCAAGTGTTGGGTGTAAAAGTTGGTCAAGTGACTTTGCATCAATACGCATCAATGCCTCTTCACGACTGATGAGCCCCTCCTCAACCATTTCAATGGCCATCTTGAGAGCCGCACGAGCTGTGCGTTTTCCTGAACGTGTCTGCAGCATCCACAATTTACCTTTTTCAATGGTAAATTCGAGATCTTGCATATCCCGATAATGCTGTTCAAGATTCTGCGCAATCTGACATAACTTCAAAAAAGCTTCAGGCATGATTTTTTCTAAAGACGGTTTATTTGAACCGGCAACAATACGCGCATTTTCTGTAATATTTTGAGGCGTTCGAATACCCGCCACAACATCTTCCCCTTGCGCATTAACTAAAAATTCACCGTAAAGTTCTTTTTTCCCTGTTGACGGATTGCGTGTAAAAGCAACCCCTGTTGCCGAATCTTCTCCTATATTACCAAAAACCATAGCTTGCACATTTACTGCCGTTCCCCAATTTTCAGGAATGTTATGTAAACGACGATAAGTAACCGCACGTGCCGTCATCCAACTTGAAAAAACGGCTCCAATCGCCCCCCATAACTGCTGTTCAGGGTCTTGTGGAAAAGGGCTTCCTGATTTTTCTTCAACATAGGCTTTATAAGAAAAAATAACATTCTTCCAATCATCTGCGGTCATTTCTGTATCAATAGTATAACCACTGCGTGCTTTTGCTTCATCGAGAATTTCTTCAAAATATGAATGGTCTAATCCCAAAACAACGTTAGAATACATTTGGATAAAACGTCGATAACTATCATAGGCAAAGCGTTCATTATTGGCTTGCAAAGCAATCGCTTTTACAGTCTCATCGTTCATGCCAAGATTTAACACTGTATCCATCATTCCTGGCATAGATGCTCGCGCCCCTGAACGAACAGAAAGTAAAAGTGGCCTTTGCTTATTCCCAAATTCACGCCCTGTTTGTTCCCCCACGCGTCTTAGCGCTTGCTTAACAGATTCCTGTAGCTCTTCTGGATATGATTTGTTATGAGTATAATAAAAATTACAAACTTCAGTTGTCAGAGTAAAGCCTGGAGGGACAGGCAAACCCAAATTACTCATTTCTGCTAAATTAGCGCCCTTACCTCCCAAAAGATTACGCTCGCTTGCATTTCCTTCTGCGCTGCCATCTCCAAAACTATAAACCCATTTTTTCATTGTACACATCCTCCCATATCAGCATCAAAACATCATTCAACCTAGGCTCATTTAAAAGCAATGATTTGATTTAAAAATCAGCAAAATAAAAAATATCGTTTCATAATCGCTTCATAACTGCATAAGACCAATCTTCCCAAAAGAGATAATGATCACACGTCTCACTTATCCATCTTCTGGAAAATTAAAACTCATTTTTTAAGATAACGATCAATCACCGACAAAAAGTCTTCTACTTTCATGGCACCTTCATATTTATCACCATTGATAAAGAAAGTAGGCGTTGCTGTGACACCCAGTTCTTTACCACGCTCAAAAGATGCATTCACTTCATCTAAAATGGTCTGATTTTTTAAACACGCAGTAAAACTTTCTTCGGTAAAACCGGCCATTAAGCTAATTTTTTTCAAGGGTGTTAGAGCATCTTTTCCCCAAACCCACTCATTTTGTTTTTGAAATAAAACTTCTATCAAAGGAAAATAACGATCTTCTGGTGCACAGCGCGCTAACATAAAACCTGCTGTTGCCCGAGGATCAAAAGCATAATCGCGGAAAATCAGTTTTACTTTTCCTGTTTTGATATATTTTTTACGAATTTGAGGAAGTATATCATTATAAAAATGCGCACAATGCGTACATGTCAACGAAGCATACTCAACAATGACGACTGGTGCATCCGCTTCTCCTTCAAAACGATCTTTTACTTTACCCGACTGAAGAAGTTCAGCCATATCCACCGTTGCAACAGGTTTGGGACCACGCGCTAAAGCAACTGCTAGGCTGTTTTGTACAATCATTATGAAGAGAAAAATTATCCCGAAAGATAAAAAAGAACGATATTTTACCATAAATATTACTTTTCTGTTGTTATTAAACGAATAGGAATCCAATGCTTTCTCATATACTAAAGGAAAATATATAAAATATCTTGCTATTTATTATTTTTTTCCGAAAAAATGCAACAGCCAAGTTTGTAAAGTGACTGACGTAGGCTTTCATCTTCAATTCCTTCAAGCATTTTTTCCACGCATTTTTTATCCTGTTCACTCAACGTCGGCTTGAAAGGCACATGCTTCATAAAAACCGACATACTCCTTTGCTCAATTTTGATACGATCAACAGCAATATAGCCAAAAAAACCATTAATCTTATGAAGCAATTCCTCTGTTTCATGCATCAATTTTAACGCAGCAAATCCTTCACATGCGACAACAAGTGTTGCTGGCTGAAAAACTTCATCTTGATCTGCGCGACGCTTCCAGATAATTTTAAGTGGTATTGTATGTTCGCTGATATCATAGCCCACAATTTGTGGCCAATGCTCTATAAGCGCGACATTGAGCCCTGTTCTTTTGCGTAAAACTGGATCAAGTATTTTGAATACCGTCTCAGAAAGAGAATAAAAAGTATGTTTTTTTAGTTGTTTTCTCATCTTTAGATCATTGTTCAACTGTTTACTCAATGACAATCACTTGTTTCATCTAAAAAATATTTCTTTTCTAATTTATAAAATACCAACAAAATAGAAATTTGTCTTCTCACCAAAACCTTGACCGTAAAAGAACAAAAAACATGAATTCCCCAATAAATACTCTTTTCTTTTGCATTTTACCTCTTCCTATGCTTGAAAACAATCATGTATGAAGTTTCTTCGCACCTTCTTTCTTGGTACGATCAAAATCACAGACATCTCCCATGGCGGATTACCCCCAAAGAGCAAAAACAAGGTATCCGTCCTGATCCTTATCAAGTTTGGCTTTCTGAAATCATGCTTCAACAAACAACCGTTGAAACGGTTAAGCCTTATTTTAAAAAGTTTCTGAAACTTTGGCCAGATCTTTCTTCTTTAGCAAAAGCCTCACAAGATGACGTTATGAAAGCATGGGCTGGACTTGGCTATTATTCACGTGCCCGTAATCTTAAAAAATGTGCAATACAACTTGTTGAAAACTATGCAGGACAATTTCCACAATCCGTAAAAGCATTGCGAACTCTTGCTGGTATTGGAGACTATACGGCCGCAGCCATTGCTGCAATTGCTTTTAACCACCCTGTAGCAGTTGTTGATGGTAATGTCGAACGTGTCGTCGCCCGCCTTTTTGCTATCACTTCAATATTACCAAAAGCAAAAGCTGAAATTAAAGAAAAAGCACAAAAAATTACTGATCTAAATCGCCCTGGCGACTTTGCCCAAGCAATGATGGATTTGGGAGCAACAATTTGTACTCCACGCAAACCATCTTGTTATATCTGTCCTCTTGAAGTTTTATGTAAAGCAGCAAAGATGCAACAAGCGGAATCTTTTCCAGTCAAAGCCCCTAAAAAAGAACGCCCTTCAAAAACAGGAGTTGCTTTTGTGATTCTTAATAAAAAGAGACAAATTTATTTGGAAAAACGACAAACGCAAAAACTCCTTGGCGGAATGACTCAAATTCCTAACAATATTGGCATAAATAATGAAAATGGACTCCAAAACGCACCCTTTACTGCCAATTGGCAATTTAAAGGACAAATTACCCATGTTTTTACCCACTTTTCTCTAAAACTTGATGTTTACTACACTGAGGATGTTCATGAAATGAATTGTGAAAATGGTTGGTGGTGTAACATTCAACATCTTGCCGAAGAAGCCCTCCCTACTGTTATGAAAAAAGCCATTGCCATAGCACTTCCCAATGCTTTCAAACTTAAATAGCCTTTCCACTTCGTAAAAATACTTGTTAACAGAAACTTTTGTATCTCTAGAAACCATTTCTTCCTCTGTAAAAGGAAAATTTATGAAAATAAAATGACCAATTTTTTCTATGGATAAGAGTTAAGAAGGGATAGAAAAAGCTTAGATTTAAGTTGCAAAATTTATCTTTTTTTGCTTCTGAAAAAACAAATAAGTACGTACCATCATACACCTTGACCAATCTCTAATGTTGTTCTACCACCCTTGGCACTTGAGATGGTTTATAAGAGGTACTTTTCTAAATCCTTTCTGGAGCAGTTTTTACTCACACGCCAACCCCGCTTATGACATGTAAGCTAAGTGATTTTGTTGCTTTAGCATAAAACAGATTTTAAATGAGAAAATCTGATGATATTTAGGAGCTAATTTAAGTTGAACCATTCAAAGTTGTCTTTATAATGCAATAAATTGAAATATTGTACGCACATCCATAGCTGTAACTCCTCCCCAAAAAGCACTTAATTTTGAACTTCCAAATGAATTTTTTAAATTTTGTTGTTTTATTTTCATAAAAATATATTGATTAATCATTTAACTCTTTTGGAACTTAAATGAGAGCATAGAGTGAAAATTTCTCATTTTCATTTCTTTGTAAAAAACTAAAAAACGCTCATTTGTTATTTACAAACGAAATTGCTATGTAAAAAAATCTAAGAAAGATATAAAGTGTCCTCCTATCCATCTCAATAAAGGCAACATATTGATTTATAAGATAATTAACTATTTTGCATGTTAAATAAGAGTCACAAATATCGTAAAATCCTCCCATTTCAAATCTGTTTATTTTGAATCAATTAAAAATGCTTGCCTGCACATCATAAGCAGAGCTAACATATGAATACAAACATTTTAAAATGCCTCAATCGTCTCAAATGCCAAGAGCTGTTACAACATTTGGGAGCCACTGAGGTGTATGAGAGTGCCGTCTTACCTCCTTCACAAACGTAAAGATGGGGGTGCTCTATAAACTTTATACACGTCATGGGACGTTTACCATTATATCATTCACAGATGCCATCGCGAAATGGAATTGAATGCATTGAGAAATGTTTTTTTAAGCGCGTCAATTGCTAACCCAATAGCACTGTGTTTTGAATGAGAGGTGTAAACCAATCGAGAATATACCGGTAGTCAATAGAATGATGCGATCATCCTAGTTTATACAACACCCGTTTTTAACATTTGTGAACGTATGACCATTCTTAAATGATCTATGGACTTCAACCGACCATTTTCCTCGTAATACCAAAAGGTCCAACCATTACAGCTTTGCGAATCTTGAGCCTTTCTACCCATTGCGTGAATTGAACCTGCTTCACCACCATGCATAATTGTACCATCAGCTCTTACAATAGCAGATACTTGCTTCTTGCGATCATAAAGAACTTCTCCAGGATAGAGTAAACCAGCTTCAAGCAAGCTATTGAATGCTACGCGCGGTTCTGCTTTTTTTCTATCCAAAATCGCCAATTCTGGTTGCGCTAAAGGTTTGACCGCCGCAATTCTCTCACATGCCGCATCAATGTAATCTTGCTCGCGTTCAATCCCAACAAAATCACGCCCTAAAAGCTTGGCAACAGCCCCTGTTGTTCCTGAACCAAAAAACGGATCAAGAATAACATCTCCAGGTTTACTAGAAGCCATAATAATACGCGCTAATAACGCTTGTGGTTTTTGTGTCGGATGTAACTTACGCCCTGAATCATCCTTTAAACGTTCAGCGCCAGTGCAGAGAGGGAAAAGCCAATCTGAACGCATTTGCAAATCTTCATTTGCTGCTTTTAAAGCATCATAATTAAAGGTGTACTTTTTATCTTTTTGATCTCGCACAGCCCAAATAAGCGTCTCATGCGCATTTTGAAAGCGACGCCCTCTAAAATTAGGCATCGGATTATTTTTGCGCCAAATGATATCATTAAGCATCCAAAAACCTAAATCTTGCAATGCCGTACCAACGCGAAAAATATTATGGTAAGATCCAATAACCCAAAGCGTTCCATTGGGCTTTAAAACACGACGACACGCAAGCAACCATGCACGGGTAAAAGCATCATAAGCAGCAAAACTCTCAAACTGGTCCCATGCATCATCAACCGCATCAACAAGCGAATGATCTGGACGGTATAAAGCACCATCCAATTGCAAATTATAAGGGGGATCCGCAAAAATCATATCCACGGAATGTTTTGGCAATTTTTCTAAAACGGCAACACAATCTCCTTTAAAAATTTTATTGCGCCATGGCATCTGTGAAGGAGTACGAATGAAATCTTTTTGAAGCTGAATAACTGTCATGAAAAACCCAACAAAATGAACTGAATTTGCCCTATAATCAATCAAAATAGTTTATAGGCCCGCATTACCAATTCATATTTACAAAATAGAGTAAACGTATCGTTAAATTTCTGCAAAATTGATATTCGTTTTTATTTTTTTTAAAGTAAAAAAAAACTTTCATATGAATGAATCCTTATTTTTCTTTCTTTAATGTACTCTTCCCGTATCTTTTATTTCGTAAAAGAATTAAGAATCATTTTCAAAGCACCTTTTTATGAAATAAGGTCCTCTTAATATTGTTTTCATGAAAGTTGTCCATCTCGTAACATGTAAAGGAATATCTTATGCCTCAGATAGATCTTATTATTTTTGATTGTGACGGCGTTCTCGTCGACTCTGAATATCTTGCCGCAAAAATTGGATCTCAATTGCTCAAACAAACAGGATATGAAATATCACCCGAAGAATTAAGTGAGCGTTTTTCAGGGCTTATCTTTCGCGATATTCTTAAACACGTTGAACAGGAAACAGAAAAACCAGTTTCTGCTCATCTCATAGATCAGATGACCAATATTTTTCGTACACAAATAAAAACTGAATTACGAGCTATTGATGATGTAAGACAAGCCGTAGAAATTATTCAAACGCGCTATCCCTACTGTATCTGCTCTAATGCAAAGAGTGTAGATATAAAAGAGATGCTCACAACAGTTAATCTCTATGACCTTTTTGAAGGTAAAATATTTTCAGCACCTGAAGTTGGAACAAAAAAGACAAAACCTGCTCCTGATGTTTTCCTTTTTGCCGCAGAACAATTACAGGTAGAGCCTCAAAACACGATCGTTATAGAAGATTCACTTCATGGCGTGCATGCCGCCATAGCAGCAGGCATGCGTGTCATCGGCTTTACGGGAGGATCCCATAGCTATCTTGGCCACTCTAATGCACTTGCAGAAGCTGGTGCGGAAACAGTTATCGCAAAACATGCACATTTAGGAGAAGTCTTAGAAGCAATGGCAATATGGCGCGATTTGTTATAAAAAAACCTCTTGACTATATTAGTTTGTAAACTTTTGTAAGGGGGGATTTTTCCCCAAATGTCCTCCCCTTCTCGCTTCTCTCCTTTTATAATAACTTCAACAAATGCGCGTTTCACAACACGGGGCGATTGCATCTCAATGTGAAGAAAAAATAAGCGCTCTCGTCCAGAAAACATGAAACCATTGTACATGCTTTAAAGGAAGCAAAAAAGTAAGGATATGAACCCACAAAAACCCAACCTTCTGTGAAATCACCTCTACCGGTAAACTCTCTCTCTCAAATCCCATATTCTATTCCCAACATTAGTAACCTCTCTTGGTAAATGACTAGATTTGTCAAAAAAAAGAATATTACGATGCCCTGCTCAATGCTCAATAAGATATAAAAAAATTTTATGCCGAAACAACGCCACATCAGCTTATTAAACACATGGCCCAACATGATAAAATTCTGTGGTATGTGCATATTGATCATAGAAAATACATTAAAATGCGCGGAATCTATAAAAGAAATGAATAAAACGCCTCTTCATGAAGCATCTCAAAAACCAAGGATTTTAGTAATATTCAGAACAAGAAAGGTATATGATAGTACCCTCCTTTTTCCTATATAAACATAAAAAGGGCAGCGCCCTACGAATTTTATATTATGAGGCTTTATCATGATACCACTCACATACATCATTGTGAAATAGACTTGAGTATTGTGGAATAGGCTTGAGTTCCTTGAGAAAGGTTTCTTTAAAATAAGAAGCTTAACATCATATAATAACATTGAATAACGTAGAGAGAGATCAAAAGCATCATAAAATTTTCTGAAAACACTTAAATAAACTTTTAAAATTGGCAATAAAAGCAGATCTTTCTGTAAGTAATTAACTTTAGAAAAAATACTCTTAAAAAAAACAATGTAGAGAAAATTATACTCTCTATAAAAAACTTAATCTATAATAAAATCTATAATAAAAACCACTATAGAAAATAAAACTTCAGTGCTGCCATTCCTATTCATTATTGATAATATTCTCATATATACCAAAAAATTTTATATTTCTTATTATACACCCAACAATAAAGTTAATTTTTATATATTTAGTCGGTATAAATTTTAATCAATATTATTGATATAAATGCATTGAAAATAATATTAAATCAACTTCATAAAATAATAAAATAATTATATATTATTCTATATATGATACATAAAAAATATTTTATAAATATGTTTTTAAATATTATAATAATTACATATATTAATGAATAAACCAACTCTTAAGAAGATTTTTTGTAAATTATTACTGTTACTTTTTTACAATACTTTATAAAAAAAGTATATCTATATTTTTAATATGTATTTTTAATATTGACTAAAAATACATAATGACATATCTGCACTCATTATAACTTAAGTTATATATACATATTGTATATTTACTTATCTATATAATTAAAATATTTGAGGTAAAGTTATGGAAAAAATATTTAAAAGTTATGTCTTAAGTGTTTTTATGGCGAGCACTTTTTTTCTTTCACAAACTGTAAACGTTAATGCAAACTATTTGGAAAATACTGCCCCAAAAGAAGAGATTTCTATTCCCCTCATGGGACAAGTCAAAAATGCAAAATCTGATGCAGTTTCTACCACTGCTTTCTATACTCCATCTGTAAGTGATCAAACAGAAAATGGAACCAATGCAGAAGGAAAAGTTGAAAAGGTCGTTGAACCTATGACTGTAGGAGTGGGACTATTATTTGCTGGATATGCAATCAGTTTTATAGGATCGATCATAGGTTGGATAAAGGACATCGTATTGATGTTTAAATAATTCAACTTAGTATAACACAAGAATAAATGCTTCATTATGTGTTATTGATTTATTGTAAGTAATTACATAATGAAGCTGCTTTTACTAAAAATATAAATGCTGTAGATTACATCTAAATATCCAAATACCAAATATCCAAATTATAAATGTACGCATATATATTGAATAGTATAAAGTATTTGAGGTAAATTATGATGAAGTTTTTTAAAAGTCATATGTTAAGTATTTTCATGATATCTACCTTTTCTCTTTCACAGGTTGTCAATGTCCATGCAAGCTATTCGCAAGAGAGTACTCATCGTGAAAATATTTTTGTTTCTGCAATAGAACAAAAAAGAAAGGATGCAGTCCATCCCGTTTCTCTCTATACGCTAAGTCTAAATCGCGGTGTGGAAAATGAAATTACCCTTGAGGGAAACTTTGAAAAAATCGTTGAACCTCTTACACTGGGGACTTTTGGTTTGGGAATGGCAATTGGATATGCATCAAGTACGGTAGGCATGTTTTTAGGATGGATGATCACTAAAATAATATCCTATTTTAAATCTCGTTAAAATTGAAAATTCATAAGCATACAATTTTATCTTATAAAACATAAACTATAGATGCACTCTGCTTTTATCCATTGTTGATGATAAAAGGTGAGTGAATTATCCCATTAAGAATAAAAAAACTTTGAATGCTTCTGTTTTTCTTAATGTACACTTATTTTGTTAATGTATCTATTCAATTCAGATAAAAGTAAAAGTACTGGTGAAATGATGATTAAAGTATTGAAAACTTACGTATTAAATGTCTTTATAGCGATTTCTTTTTTACTTTCACAAATTACAAATGTTCATGCCAATCATTTGAAAAATAATACTCAATGGGAAACGATTTCTCTCATGGAACAAGAAAAGAAAAAAGCTATCAATATCGCTGCTTTCTATATTCCAGGTTTCATTCATAAAACAAAAAATGAATCTACCATTGAAGGAAAAGTGGAGAAAGTCTTTGAACCCATTACTCTAGGCGTTTTTTCTACAGTAGGTGCTTTGGGTTTTGGATTCTTAACCGGATCTATTATGGCTATATTTAGTGGGGTTATTGGATGGGCCATAGGGAAAGTTCAAGGCAAATAATTTAAAGAGACTCAATTATCTTTTCTATGTAAAATAGGAATTTACAGCCTGCTTTTCATCATTTAGCAGGCTGTTTTTATGCTTTCTATGGATTAAGCTTTAAATAACACCCTGTGTAGCACAAACATAACACCTATTCTAATAATAGATTGATTTATAATGATAATCTAGTATCACTCAACTTGAATGAGAGTCCTGAATATCGTAAAATTTTCTCATTTCAAACCTATCCCATGTTGAATCAATCAAAATTGCTTTCTTGCACATCACAAACGGGATGAGTGTGTGGATAAAATTTGTATAATAAAAATGGCTTTTCATGAACCGCCTTAAGTACTAAGGTCTGTCGCAACATTCTAGGATTAGCAAATACAAATAGTATGATGCTGCCGACTTGTTACTCCATAAGCGTAAAGATGGGGAGCTCAATGGATTACCGTTATACCATTCACAGGCAGCGCCGTGAAATGGGTGTGATGTGCGCTTTGAGAGATGTCTCTTTAAAATAAGCCCGTAAATGTGCAAACCAACGGCGCTCTATTCTTCGTATATAAGCAGATAAATTAAGCTAAACAAAGATTATTCAAAATATACATTTGCATACGAAATGCCCTAAAATTACCTTATAAATTTTCCAGTATGAACTTTAGGAGCTATCACTTCAATATTCATTTTAGCAAACTTAATTGTCACAAAGTATTAAGAGCATAAAATAGCTCTAAACAATTGGGTTTTACAGAAGAGCTCTTCAGTAAATAATATTCTATCTATGTGATTTCGTTATTCAGAAAGATACATTAAGTGAAAATACGTTGTAAGTTCAAGTGAATGAATAATAGAGAGAAAATTTCCAACTGTAACAGTTTTTTTGTAACTGTTTGAATTTATATCTCAAAAATAAAAATGCTTAAAATTATCTCTTTTCATTATTGAATCAAAAAAAATAAAATTCTATGGATTTAATAATTTAAATATTATGAAAAACATGAAATAAATAACTTCACCAATTTGCCAGAAATAAAAAACCAGAAATAAAAAAGGATAAAACTTATGGAATATATCAGCACGAGAGGTCAATCTCCTGCTTTAAACTTTACAGAAACAATCATGACAGGATTGGCAAGTGATGGTGGACTTTACCTTCCAGATCAATTTCCGCAACTATCATTTGATGCGTTACGCGCACTTCGTGGTCAGTCTTATGCAACAATTGCTAAAACACTTCTTTGGCCTTTTGTGAATAACGAAATTGAGTATACAGCTTTTGAAAATATGATTGCTGAATCTTATGCAACCTTCCACCATCCATCCGTCTGCCCGTTACGGCAAACTGGAACAAATGAATTTATCCTTGAACTCTTTCATGGGCCTACTTTAGCTTTTAAAGATATCGCCATGCAGTTCCTTTCTCGATTGATGGATTATGTTTTAACTGAAAAAAATAGATGTGCAACAATTATTGCTGCAACATCGGGAGATACTGGGGGTGCTGCGATACAAGCTTTTGCTGGAAAAGAACACTCAGATATTTTTATTTTATTTCCTAAAGGACGTGTGTCGCCGATTCAACAGCGGCAAATGACAACCAATAAAAATACCAATGTTCATGCCATTGCCATCGAAGGAAACTTTGACGATTGCCAAGCTCTGGTTAAAGCAATGTTTAACGATCATGATTTTCGTAAAAAGAGAGCCCTTTCAGGTGTTAATTCTATAAACTGGGCGCGTATCATAGCACAAATTGTTTACTATTTTTCATCTGCACTTTCTTTAGGTGCCCCTGATAGAGCTGTTTCCTTTACTGTTCCTACTGGAAATTTCGGTGATATTTTTGCAGGTTATGTCGCTGCTCGTATGGGATTACCCATTGCTCAATTGATTATTGCAACAAATGATAATGATATCCTTGCACGTACATTGAAGAGTGGTACTTATGAAACACAACCAATTGTCCATACCACATCACCTTCTATGGATATTCAAGTCTCTTCTAATTTTGAACGTTTACTCTTTGAAAGTGGCAACCGTGATCCGATGTGGATTCGCAATGCAATGGAAAACTTGCAAAAAACGGGATCGTTTACTCTTGATCAAAAGCAACTCAAAAATATTCGTTCCCTCTTTTCGGCTGGAAAAAGTAATATGACAGAAACAGCACAAACTATTGATCGTGTCTATAAAGAAAGTGGCTATCTTATTGATCCACATACAGCCGTCGCCCTTAAAGTAGCGCGCGAAAATAAAAAACCGCATATTCCAATGATCGTCCTTGCCACAGCTCATCCAGCTAAGTTTCCTGATACAATCAAAAATGCTTGTGGGATTCATGCCCCGTGGCCATCTCATCTCAATGATATCATGGAATGTGAAGAAAACTTCATAAGCCTTGCTAATGATGAAAAAATAGTAAAAGATTATATTTCTTTAAAATCACGTGCATCTTATTAAAGTTAGCTGCATTAATTTAAATCAAGAATATTCTAATACCTTTAACAATGAGGTGTGTAGCTTGTTTAATGGAGTCGTAAATACATGGATGTAGATGTTAGTCGTCTTAGTAATGGTTTGACTATCGCCACACATACAATGCCTCAGATTGAGAGTGTTGCACTTGGAATATGGGTTAAAGTAGGCTCTCGCAATGAATCCTTCACACAGCATGGTATCGCCCATCTGCTTGAACATATGGCTTTTAAAGGAACCGAAAACCGTACTGCTTTTCAAATTGCAACCGATATTGAAGATGTTGGTGGTGAAATCAATGCCACAACCAGTATTGAAACAACGGCTTACTTTGCACGTGTTCTTAAAAGCGATATCCCACTTGCTATCGACATTTTAGCCGACATTTTGATGCATTCAAAATTTGACGAAGATGAACTAGAAAAGGAAAAGCAGGTCATTTTTCAGGAAATTGGTGCCGCTCATGACACGCCTGATGATATTGTTTTTGATCACTTTACTGAAACAGCCTTTCGTCATCAATCCCTTGGTCGTTCTATTTTAGGAACCGTTAAAACTGTTCAATCATTTACATCTGCTGATCTTCATGATTTCATCAATAAACAATATAGTGCAGATCGTATGATTGTCGTTGCCGCAGGAGCTGTAAAACACGAAAACTTTATAAAAGAAGTTGAAAGTCGTCTTGGTACTTTTCGCTCCCATTCAACCGCCTCTCTTACTAATCTTGCAAATTATGTCGGCGGCGATTTTCGTAAATATCGCGATTTAATGGATACACAAGTTGTTCTAGGGTTTGAAGGGCGCCCTTATCACGCGCGTGATTTTTATGCAGCCCAAATTCTCTCAATTATTCTTGGGGGGGGATGTCCTCACGTCTTTTTCAAGAAGTAAGAGAAAAACGTGGATTATGTTATTCTATTTATGCTTTTCATTGGGGGTTTTCAGATACTGGGCTTTTTGGTGTTCACGCAGCAACTGGACAAGAAGGTCTCAAAAAACTTCTGCCTGTAATTCTTGATGAACTTTCCAAGGCAAGCAAAAATATTCATGCCAATGAACTCCAACGCGCACAAACACAATATCGTGCTAATCTCATAATGTCACAGGAAAATCCTTCTAGTCAAGCACATCTCATTGCGCGCCAAATACTTCTTTATGGTCGCCCCATTCCAATATCGGAAACAATTGAACGCCTCAATCTCATCACACCTACAAGATTAACCGATTTAGCACATCGTCTTTTTACAAGCTCCACGCCAACACTCACAGCTGTAGGACCTGTAGGACCTCTCATAAATTTTGATGATTTAACGTCAACTCTTTCATATAAATTAAAGTAAAAATTGCTTTTTAAAAAGAAGCGTAACAATGAATATAACAATGAATATATTGTATTATAAAATTTACCATAAAAACTTAACTCATTAAATAAGTTTTGGAAATATTGGACAAAGAGGTGTACAAAACTATCCAATTCCTTCTTCATGTGATAGAGATCCTAATGAGTAAAGATATATCTGCAAAATTTAGAGATTCATGGTTTAACTTTGCCCTTTTAAAATATAAAATTCCATCTGTTTCGAGTTTTATTGAAGCCAATGGATATCTGATCTATTTATATGTAAAATCATATAATTTTAAGAGAAAGTGATAATAATTTATTATGTAAATAAATGATAAAAGGTGGACGTTTTTCTCAAAAATCTAAATGAAAATTAAACATCCTAAAATATTGAGAGTGGGACATTGTGAAGAGTTTGTGTAAAATAATTGACATCATTTTCATTATCGTCGTTAGTTCTCTTGTCTACCTTACATCAGCCTATGCCATTGAGCCCGTTAAAATTTCTTCTCAGGATGCTGCGCTTGATCTCTCAAAGGCAATTGAAATTCATCATACAAACAACTCTATTTTTCAAACAAGTACAGCACCAGGACCAGATGGTATTGTATGGCGTATTGAAGTGCAGGCAAAAAGTAAAAAATTTTCTGGAAACTGGGCTGTTTTTTCTCTTGCAAATCCAACGGATGAACAAGTCGACCGTCTCATCGTTGCCCCTCATTACCGCATGGCGCATTCTGGATTTTTTTGGCCTGACCTTGGATCAGAACGGATTCAATCTATAACGCCAAGTGAAGGTTTTTCTCTTGATCGTCAACCTAGTGCAAATTCTGATATCTTTCGTATTACCCTAAACCCTGGTGCTGTTGTTACATTTGTGGCCGAACTTAACGCTGCAAATCTACCGCAAATCTATTTGTGGAAGCCTGAAGCTTATAAGGATGCTATTAATTCTTATACGCTTTATCATGGTATTCTTCTTGGAATATCCGGTCTCTTAGCACTTTTATTAACTGTTCTCTTCGTTGTCCGTGGGACAGGCCTATTTCCTGCAACAGCTGCTGTCGCTTGGGCCGTACTTTTTTATATTGGGATTGATTTTAATTTTTTAAATAAATTCTTTGCCATTACGCTCACAACCCAACCAGTCTGGCGTGCTGGTACAGAAGTAGCCCTTGCTGCAACGCTTTTCATTTTTCTTTTTACCTACCTCAATCTTAATCGCTGGCATTATCATTTTAGTTATGGTGCTATCGCTTGGATCATTGCCTTTTTCAGTTTAGGAGCCTTTGCTATTTATGATCCAATCAGAGCAGCAGGAATTGCTCGTCTATCCTTTGGCCTTACCGCAGTGCTTGGCATACTGTTAATCATCTATTTTTCAATCAGAAATTATGACCGTGCCATTATGCTTATCCCAACATGGTTGCTTATTAGCTTTTGGTGTGTCGGAGCCTATGCCTGCATAGAAGGACATCTCAATAATGATATTATTCAGCCAGCATTAGCAGGAGGATTAGTTCTCATTGTTCTTCTCATTAGTTTTACTGTCCTGCAACAAACTTTTTCTAATGACGCTTTCCATGAGGGAATATTTTCCGATCTTGAACAACAAGTCCTCGCAGCAAAAGGGGCTGGAAATGTTATTTGGGATTGGAATATTGAGCGTGATCGTATTGTTGTTCATCCAAACATGACAACTCTTTTTGGTACTGAAAGCCATAACCTCAATGGAACTATGCGCAACTGGATTTCAGCCTTACACTACGATGATCGTGAGCGCTTTCAAGCCGTATTGGATATTATTCTTAAAAATAAAAAAGGACGCATTGATCAAATTTTTCGACTTTCTTCTGGTGGAGGTTATTATCATTGGTTTTCTCTTCGTGCACGTCCAGCTATGCAAAAAGATGGGAAAATCACGCGTGTCATTGGAACCATTGTCAATATTACGAATCATAAAAAATCTGAAGAACGCTTATTACATGATGCAATCCACGACAGCTTAACTGGCCTTCCTAACCAACAAATTTTCTTTGATAGACTACAAAATTATACCTCTTTAGCAAAAGCAAATATCAAAATTAGACCAACCGTCTTCATGATCGATTTTGACAATTTTCGTCAAATTAATCGTAAATTAGGCATAGCTGTTGGCGATACCGTACTCCTTATAATCGCCCGTCGTTTAAATCGCCTTATTAACTTTCAAGATACTTTATCGCGCCTTTCAGCAGACCGTTTTGCAATTATTTTACTCAGTGAAACTGAGCCACAAAAAATTGCAGCATTTGCAGATCATTTGCACAAAACAATTTCAGCCCCTATTTCACTTTCAGAAAACAAAATAGTCCTTTCAACGTCTATCGGATTGGTTACATGGAGTGAAAGCCGCTCAACAGCTAAGGATATTTTCAATGATAGTGAATTAGCAATGATTCGTGCAAAACAAATGGGTGGAAACCATATTGAACCTTTTCGTCCTAATTTTCGCACTTTGGGCCTTGAACATAATACACTGGAAAAGGATATCCATTATGCCATAAAACGCCATGAGATGAAAATCCTCTACCATCCTATTCTTAATTTATCAGACGGACATATTATTGGTTTTGAAACAATTGTAGAATGGCATCATCCAACTTATGGAAAGTTAAATGTCTCTGATTTCATAAAGATCGTAGAAAACGAACAAATCGTTATGGATTTGTCACAATTTATCATCGATAATGCCATTGTCGATCTTATAAATGTACAAGAAAAATTTTCCCAACAGTCTTTCTTTATTTCAATTAATTTACCAAGCGCAGAAATGATTCATTCTCGTTTTATTAGTCAACTGCGTGCCGCTCTACTTCGTAATCCGCTCCACAAAGGGTGTTTGATGATTGAAATATCTGAATTTGTTTTAAGAAATAATCCCGAACAATCAGCACACTTTCTCGAACAAATTAAAGCACTGGGAATGAATCTCGCACTCGATAATTTTGGCACAGGTTATTCATCATTGACCTATCTTGTGCGTTATCCATTTGATATGGTTAAACTTGATCGTTCACTTATCTCAATTGACTCACTCAAAAAGAAACTTGTTCTCAAATCTATTATTAATATGGCGATAGATCTTAACTTGCAAATTATCGCAGAAGGTGTTGAAAATGAAAAAGAAGCAATCTTCCTTCGTCAAGAGGGTTGTAAATATGTTCAAAGCACACTTGTAACAAAACCAATTGCCATAGAAGAATTAATCACTCTTGTTCAAAGCCATTTCCCTTATAAATCAACCTACTGATTTATAAAGATACTTTATCATTATGATAACTTGAATTAAAACTTTGAATACCAGACGATTCTCTCACTTCAAATCTCTCTCATGTTGAATCAATCAAAACCATTCGCTTTCACATCACAAACTAGAGAGAACCGTATGGATAAAAAACCATTAAAAAAAGAAGTAAAAATACCTTTTTATGCATCGTCTTAAGTACTAAAAGCTGTCGCAGAAATTTTGGGGCTGGCAACGAGTGTGTAATGATGCTGCCAACTTGTTGCTTTACAAGCATAAAGACGAGGGCTTAATGGATTTACCATTATACGATTCACAAGTGCCATCGCGAAACGGGTTTGGGCACACTGAGGGGTGTTTTAAACATAAGGAATAGAATAACGTGTAAAATTAAAAAGCTTAAAAAAAGCTTTACGCGTGTCCCATTTCAGAAGCAAGATAGGTTGGATCAATCCCCATGCGTGTTAAACTCTTATCATATTTGCAACTTAAATCACTTTCAAAAAGAAAACTAGGGGATGTAGAACTGATTAACCAACCGTTTGTAGAAATTTCTGCCTCAAGTTGGCCTGCTTTCCATCCGGCATAGCCTAACGCTACCAGTGCATGCTGCGGACCTTGTTCACAACTGATCGCTTTTAATATATCAATTGTCGCCGTAAAGCAGACCTTATCTGCAATAAAAACAGTTTCTTCACAAGCGTAATCATCTGAATGAAGGACAAAACCACGCGAAGGATCAACAGGACCACCATAGCGAACTGGAAACTGTTTTACTGGTTCAGAAAGACCTTTTTTTTGACCACTGTCGATGACACCAAGATGAAGCAAAAGCTCTGGAAAATCAATATGATGCAATTGATTAAGAATAATGCCCATCGCACCGGTATCAGAATGCGCACAAATATAAATGACAGAACGAATAAAGCGTTTGTCATTCATCCCAGGCATTGCTATGAGTAATTGTCCGCCCAAAAAGCCATTACACTGCTTCATTAATCTGTTATTCTCCATAATTTACACGATAAAAGTTTGTCCATTTATTACAGTAGGAAAATAAAACTCAAATGAAAAAAAGTTACATATTTACAAATTTACAAAATATCGCAGCTTTCTTTTATAAAAAGATTTTCGTTACTTTAAGCTTAACATTCATCGTTTTAGAATTACTTAATATTTCTGTAAAGGCTCAAACAGAACAAAAATTCCAGCTTTTTGCAACCCCTTGGTATAAATCAGAGGGGGGACGTATCCGCTTAGCAATCACTGAACCTTCTCTTTCTGGAATGAGAGAGGGCTTTATTGAAATTGTGCTTAAACCAGGATGGAAAACGTATTGGCGTAATCCTGGTAATTCAGGAATAGCCCCCTTTTTTAATTTCAACCAACAGGTTTCTTATGAAATTTTTTATCCCACTCCACAGCTTTTTGAAACAGAAAATGATTGGTCATTAGGCTATAAAGATAAAGTGATATTGCCCTTTAATCTATCTTCTTCAAGCAAAAGTTTAAGTGGTACTTTCACTCTTGGATTGTGCCATAAAATCTGCCTTCCATTGACTGTTAACTTTGATTTTTTGTCATCTGCTCTAAAAAACACCCCCCTTCCCGCTTCCTTGTTAAAAAGTGCCCAAGATTCTTTGCCGCGTATGATGCAAAATACCCTAGAAATAAGCGCCCAAAAAAATAACAATACCCTCCTTATAAAAATACAAAATAACAAAACCGCACCTTCCTCTCTCTTTTTAGATGGAGGAGAAATGCAAATTGGAGCAGCAAAAAAAATCAGTCATCATGCAGAATATACACTCTTTAGTGCTCCACTCTATTTCGTACCAGAGAAAACAGATCAAAAAATTTTTTATACAGTTTCTTTTAAAGATTATGATTTAAGTGGAACATTTATATTCCATACACAATCATCCCCTCTTACTATCCCATGATAAGAGAGAGAAAAGATTCTTAAAACAGCATCTATGTTGGGAAACGCTCATTTTCGCGGTATTCAGTAATTGCTTTGCGCGCAAGAGCATCAGCGCGTTCATTCTCTGGATGTCCTGCATGCCCTTTTACCCAGTGCCATCTGACTGTATGACGAGAACAAGCATTTTCAAGAGCTTGCCATAGTTCTATATTTTTCACAGGACTTTTGGATGCAGTGCGCCAATTATTTTTTTTCCAATCTTTAAGCCACTTAGATATACCATTACGCACATAAACTGAATCTGTATAAAGATCGACCAAACAAGGCTCTTTAAGCGCTTTTAATGCGCAAATGGCTGCCATGAGTTCCATTCGATTGTTTGTTGTGTGGGCCTTGCCACCATAAAGCTCACGTTCATGACCATTCCAGCGTAAAATTGCTCCCCAACCTCCGACTCCAGGATTTCCGGAGCAAGCACCATCTGTATAAATTTCAACGATTTTTTGTGGAGTTACCATAAAATTCAAAAACCTAATTCACTAAGCGAATTTACATGACTGAAAAAACAAAGCTTGTGCCAATATTCCCATGGATCTTTCCTAATAACAAAGCTATCAGGCGGTGTATTAAACCAATCATAAAGACGTGTGAGTAAAAAACGTAAAGAAGCACCGCGAGCTAATAAAACAATCTTTTCCAATTCTAAAGGGACCAATGGTCTTATTTTTTGGTAATTTTCTAATAACTTACGTGCTTTGGTAAGATTATAGGAATGATCAGGCTCAAAGCACCAAGCATTTAAACAGATTGCTAAATCATAAGAAAAAAAGTCATTACAAGCAAAATAGAAATCTATCATACCAGAAAGACGATGATTTACAAAAAAAACGTTATCATTAAATAAATCTGCGTGGATAATGCCTGTTGGTAAATTGAATGGCCAATTTTCTTGTAAAAAAGCCAATTCAAACTCTATTTTTTGTCCAAATTCTTTTAACAATGCATCTTCTGTGTTTTGACAACGTTGCCATAATACTTGCCAGTCCATAACAGAAAGCGTATTTTTACGACTGAGGGTAAAGTCCTGTCCTGCTAAATGCAATTGTGCTAATCCCCTACCCACTTCGCCACAATGACCTATATTGGGCTGTCGGATCCACTCTCCTTCCAGAAAAGTAATAATAGCAGCAGGACGTCCTGCTAGTTCACCAATCATCGTTCCATCATTTTGAATAAGAGGTTGTGGACAAGGAATTCCACGCTGTTCTAAATGCTGCATTAAGCGGCAAAAAAAAGGTAAATCATCTTTTGAAATACGCTTTTCATAAAGCGTTAAAATAAACCGCCCTTGTGTTGTTTCCAGCATAAAGTTAGAATTCTCAATCCCCTCCTCTATCCCTTGATAAGACAAAAGCGACCCTATTGCATAGCGTGTTAAAAATGCTTTTAAATCATTTGGATGAATATTTGTATAAACGGCCATTATTCTGCTTTCGTTGTAGATATATCTGTATTCTGATTTTTATTTTTTGCTTGACCATTTACAAATGCCATATCTTGAGATGTTAAAATAACATCACGTAATTCACGACTCACTAAAAACCTTTCCGTTTCCACCAGTGTTTCAGCTAGTTCTATTGTCACCTCATAATGCGCACGAAATGCTGCAATAATTTCATCAATAATAATTTCAGGTGCTGAAGCCCCTGCTGAAAGACTAACAACAGAAAGAGCTTTTAGGTTTTCAAAATTAATTTCATCAGCACGTTGAACTAAGATAGCTTGCCGCGCACCAGACTTTTCAGCAACCTCTACCAAACGTCGTGAATTAGAAGAATTGGGTGCTCCCACAATCAAAAATAAATCACTCCCCTTTGCTGCTGCTTTAACCGCATCTTGTCTGTTCGTTGTAGCATAGCAAATTGACTCAGCTGCTGGAGCTGCTAATGTAGGAAAACGTCGTTTTAATACATCCAGAATTCCTGCTGTATCTTCAACAGAAAGCGTTGTTTGTGTAACGAACCCTAATTTATCTGGATCATTGGGGTGATAATGCAAAGCATCTTCTATCGTTTCAATAAGCGTTACAGCTCCTTCTTCAAGCTGTCCCATTGTTCCTATCACCTCAGGATGGCCAGCATGACCAATCAATATAACATGGCGACCATGACGTTGATGTCTTATTGCTTGTTTGTGAACTTTCGAGACCAACGGACATGTTGCATCAAGATAAAACAAATTATAACGCTGTGCCTCTTCTGAGACAGATTTTGGGACACCATGGGCAGAAAAAACAACCGGTTGCTTGCGATGTTCTTCTGGAATCTCATCAAGTTCTTCAACAAAAACAGCACCCCGTTGCTGTAATCCCTCAACTACGTAGCGGTTGTGTACTATTTCATGACGAACATATACGGGAGCACTGTATTTTTTTAAGGCAAGGAGAACAATCTGGATAGCACGATCAACCCCTGCACAAAATCCACGGGGCCCACAAAGACGTATCGTTAAAGGGGGAAGTCCAGACATACATCATCCTTAATCTCTATAGCTTTAGTCTCGTATTCAAACAACCTATCGTTATACACGAATAAGTAATGTAAAAAAATGCGCAATACCATCTTTTGCATAAGAACACACTCTATAGTGTTATTCTTGTAGCAAGGCTCTTTTAAAATTTTCTTTGCCTTTCATAGCACTAAAGAATGATAAAATATCAAACAAGATATTCAATCAACAGAGCTCCAAAGAGAGCCGCCAAATAAAGTAACGAAAAGAAAAACGTTTTTTTGGCCATTAAAATAGTTTCATCATGTGTATCAGCTTTCAACAAACGATAGGCAAAATAAATAAAAATAATGCCTAAAATTGTCGAAAAGATACCATAAAAAATTCCACCAAGACCAGTAAAACAAGGAGCCACAGCGCATAGTACCATCAAAATAGTATAAAATAAGATCTGTTTTTTTGTTGAATATTCACCTCGTACATTAGGCATCATGGGAATACCTGCTGCCTCATAATCAAGAGATGAAAATAAAGAAAGGGCCCAAAAATGAGGAGGAGTCCACATAAAAATGATCAAAAACAATAAAAAGCTATCAAAACTCACTGTCCCGGTTGTCACAGCCCATCCAATCATTGGTGGGAAAGCCCCGGAAGCACCACCAATAACAATATTTTGTGGTGTGATACGCTTTAACCAAATTGTATAGATAACGACATAAAAGAAAATCGTAAACGCCAGAAACAATGCCGAAAACCAATTAATAAAGCTTCCCATAACCAATACCGAAAGCAGAGACAAAACCATACCAAAAATAAATGCTTTTCGGGAACTGATTTTCCCCATAGGAATAGGACGCTTTTTGGTCCGTTCCATCACGGCATCTATGTCAGCATCATACCACATATTCAGTGCCCCTGCACCACCGCCGCCAGCAGCAATACATAGGATTGCTAAAAAACCATACCACGGATTGATGGAAACAGGAGACACGACTAAACCAACCAATGCTGTAAAGACCACAAGTGACATAACGCGTGGCTTTAATAATGTGATATAATCACCGATACTGGATTTTGGTGACGTTGACTGACCCTTCGCAACCGATAACTCTTCTGAACCAGACATTCCACTCAAAACCCTTTTTTATTTTTGTCATTCACAAACAAATATTATTTGGCACATATTATTTGGCAAACATTGATCTAGCGTATGGCAATGACCAATTAAGACCCATCGTATTTTTGAGAAAATATGGTACACCCTTCTTATATGCCTCCCCTAAAAATAGGTAGAAATATTTGCAACAAAAATACATTTTTTCAATCAACACGCTCTCTTATATTATATCTTATATTATAAATGTATCCTACCTAGCATCATAAAGCCATGCTGAAAATTTATCTCCTATAAAATGTTCTTGTCCCTCATTTCCCTTTATTTTTTGGCATAGAGATGAATATATTTGGGTAAATATTGGTTTTGTGTTATAGTTTTTATATAGGGAATTCATTTTTTTATGCAAATCTATACATGATTGTGTGTGTGTTGAGTCGGATAGGATTTTTTGTGATACTTTATAAATTGCTTAAAAAAACTTTTTTTATTGGTGCTGTTCTTCACATACTTTATGGTGGTTTGATCAGTCATGCTTTTGCACAAACGCCCTATGCGCAAAATGTGCCTACTCCACAAACCTATGGTGCATGGACAAAGGTTTGTGCTCTACCACCAGGGACACCTAATATGCAATGTGAAGCTGTGCAAAACGTCCACACACAAGGGCGTCATGATATTACCTTGCGCATTACATTTTATAAACTTCCTCGCAAACAAGGAGCGTTAATGCGTGTTTTTGTTCCAATTCGCGTTGAGTTACGTCCCGGTGTTGGCATTAAAATCGATGATAAAAATATGGGAAGAATGGAATATCGTCGTTGTCTTGGTGATAATTGTGTTGCTGAAGCTTTTCTTAAAGAAGATATATTGCAACTCTTTTTAAAAGGAAAAATGGCAACCTATTTTATCTTTACAACCCCTGAACAAGGAATTGGAGGTCTCGTTGATCTTCAAGGCCTGAAGGATGCCTATGCAGCCTTACCCACATGAGTGAAATAAACACACATTGGACGATTAAAATCTCATCATATATTTTAAGAGCTTCTTGAATTAGATCAATAAAAATCTTCTGAGCCCTCAATAAAATAAGATAATAGGATAATTCTTATGAAATCGCTGATCGATCATTTTGATATTGCTTCCTCTAAAGTTCAGTCTCTGGTACAGGAAACGCTTCATCATGCTGATGATGGCGAGCTTTACCTCGAGTATAAAGAAAGCGAAGCTCTTTTATTTGATAATGGACAGCTTAAAAACGGCTCTTTCCATCAAGATATGGGGTTTGGTCTACGTGTCGTTGCTGGAGAGGCAACTGGATACGCACATTCTAGTGAATTATCTGCTGCTGCACTCAAACGTGCTAGTGAAGCAGCTAAAGCCGTTACTTATAATAATCACGCAGGGCCTTATAGCATAGCTCCTCAACAAACAAATAAGAGACTTTATCAACCGCATAATCCCCTTGATACTCCGTCTTTTGAAGAAAAAAGTGCTCTTTTGCAAAAAATTGATGCCTATTTACGGGCTAAAAATGATAAATTGCATCAAGTGACTGTTGCTCTTTCTGGTTCACTACAACATGTCGAAATTTTACGGGCAGACGGACATTTGATTCGTGATATTCGTCCCCTTGTACGGCTTTCTATATCTGTGGTTGCTGCTAAAGGTAATCGACGTGAAAATGGTTTTTATGGCTGTGGGGGGCGACAAGCATTTGATCAATTTATTCGTGAAGACAATTGGAAAAAAGCCGCGGATGAAGCCTTACGTATGGCTTTAACAAATTTAGAAGCAGAAGCAGCACCTGCAGGAACATTTGATGTTGTCTTAGCCAATGGATGGCCTGGCGTTATGCTCCATGAAGCTGTGGGGCATGGTTTAGAAGGTGACTTTAACCGCAAAAAAACATCTGCTTTTGCTGGACTTTTAGGACAACAAGTTGCAGCAAAAGGTGTGACAGTTGTGGATGATGGAACAATTCCGCATTGTCGAGGCTCTCTGACTATCGATGATGAAGGAACACCTTCAGGATATAACGTTCTCATTGAAGATGGAAAACTCGTTGGTTTTATGCAAGATAGGCTTAATGCACGGCTTATGGGGGGACAATCAACAGGAAATGGACGACGTGAATCCTATGCACATGCCCCAATGCCCCGAATGACCAATACTCTCATGCTAGGAGGAGATAAAACACCAGAAGAAATCCTTTCTTCCCTAAAAAATGGTATTTATGCTGTTTCATTTGGTGGGGGACAAGTGGATATTACTTCTGGAAAATTCGTCTTTGAATGTACTGAAGCATATCGAGTAGAAAATGGAAAAATTGGTGCACCAATCAAAGGAGCAACTCTTATTGGAAATGGGCCGGATGCGATGAAACGTATCACAATGATTGGAAATGATAGTAAACTGGATAATGGTATTGGTATGTGCGGAAAAGCTGGGCAAAATGTTCCTGTTGGTGTTGGACAACCTCATCTTCGAATCAATAATATGACAATCGGTGGAACTGCGCTTATAAATGAATAAGCTTGCTTATTTCTTCCAAAGATTTTCTTCTCCTTGTCTATTAAGACGGTTTATGAGGAAAAATATTTTTGATACAACATATTGATTTATAAAAAATAATTTATTTTTATTCAATTTGATTTAGAACCTCGAATACCCTAAAATTTTCTTATTTTAAATCTGTGTATGTTGAATCAATAAAAGTCATTGATTTGTACGTGACAAGCGACAAGAGCCATGTGGAGAGAAACTATATAAGAGAGGCATACTTCTCATGAACTGTTTACATGCCAAAGGCTGTCATAACATTGAGAGATAGCCCATATAACGGTGATGTCGGCTTATTCAGATATGCCCTCAAGATATTTTTTCGTAATATCTTCGTCTTTTGTGTCGGAGGATACTGTCTTGTTTATTGTATAATAAAAAAAATTTCAAATAAGAAGGTTTCCTATATTCAAGTGCTCTTCATTCAATGAGAGAAAGGTTATTGTTATCGATAAATTTGGGAGAGATTTTATAATAATTCTCAAGTAAATTTTTCTATAAAATCTTCATAGCGTTTAAAAATTTTCAGGCTAAAGCTTCCAGCCCTTCTTCTTTTTCTTTTTGTTCAAAATAGCAATAACTTCAACATGGGGTGACCATAAAAATTGATCAATTGGTATGATTTTTTCTACTTCATATCCACCTGCAACAAGAAGAGATAGATCACGCGCAAATGTAGCAGGATTACACGAAATTGCGACAATACGTGATACTGTTGCCTTCGCCAGTTCACGGACTTGTCTCTCTGCTCCAGCACGAGGAGGATCAAAAACAACACTCTCAAAACACTCAAGCTCCTTGACAGAAAGAGGATGGCGGAAAAGATCGCGCCTTTCACACGTGACTGTTTTTAAACCAGTTGCAAAACGAGCGGCTGATTTTAAATTTCCTAATGCACTCTCATCATTTTCTACGGCATGAACATTCATCTTTTTTGCCATACGCAAAGTAAATGTTCCTACCCCTGAAAACAAATCAAGAGCATTCTTTGCTTTTTTTAAATGAGTCAAAATAATATTGCCCATTATATTTTCAGCTTCACAGGTTGCTTGAAGAAAACCACCAGAAGGAAACTCAACACGGACATCTCCAAAATAAATCACTGGTTTTTCTCGTTCAATCAAAACTTCACCGTCAACAGATAAACGTACTATCCTCGATGAAAGAGCAACATTGATCATTTTTTGACGCAGTGATTGGTGTACAATACAACCGCTTAAAGCAACATCTACACCATTTTCAACGTGCGTTATCGTAATATGAAACCGTTTGACAGAGCTGCTTAAAAAAGCACAGAGCTCTCTGATATTATGCAACTGAGAAATAAGTTCTGGACAGCTTACTGGACATTCCTCCACAGCAACAATCTCATGAGAAAGAGAACGGTTAAAACCAACTTTTTGACCTTGTGGGGTCATGGATGCCGTTAGCGTTATCCGCCGTCGACTATAGGGTTTACATTCTATTAAAGGCGCAACAACGCTCTTAATTCCATATTTTTGAAGCGCATCAACAACCAATTGTCGTTTCCATACGCGATAAGCGTCAGCACGCCAATGTTGAAGAGTACAGCCTCCACATTCTCCAAAATGCTGACAAAGAGCATCAATGCGTTCTGGTGATCTTTCTTTTAATGCTCTACATGTCGCATATTGACTATGAACAATAATTTCAGCACACTCTCCTGGCAAAGTAAAAGGAACATAAACAAAGCCGTGCGACGTCTTAGCAACACCACAACCATTTTCTCCTATATGGTCGATGATGACATGGTCACTCACTGTTGTTTTTCTCCGAATAGTAAATATTCCACATTGCCATCACCCCCTGTAATGGGGGAAGGCAGTAAAGCTTTTGCACGCCATCCTGTTTGTATATTGAGCCAATCAAAAAGATTTTCAGCAGTTTCTCTAGCCATTGATGGATCTTTTAATATCCCACCCTTACCAAGATATTGACGGCCAACCTCAAACTGGGGTTTTACGAGTAAAACAGCTTGAGCACCCTTCTTAGCTAACGATAAAATAGGAGGCAATGCAAGTTTGAGAGAAATAAAGCTAACATCTGAAACAATAAGATCAATTTCCCGCCCACCTAAATGTTCCTGTTGAAAATCTCTAACATTCAAGCCTTCCAATAAGGTTATCGCACTGTTGCCTAATAAACGTTTATCAAATTGATGATGCCCAACATCAACAGCAATAACATGCGCTGCTCCACGCTCTAAAAGAACTTGTGTGAAACCACCTGTTGATGCACCAACATCAATGGCTGTTACTTTATCCGTTACAATCGGAAATGTATCAAGTGCAGCAATCAATTTTAATGCTGCTCGTGAAACATAATTCTGTGCTGGATCACAAACGCTAATCTCTGCATTATCAAAAAAGGTTTGCCCCGCTTTAAAGATGATTTCACCATTAACTTTAACAGTTTTACGCATGACCGCATCACGTGCGCGAGAACGTGTCTTAAAAAAGTTTTTTTCCACTAAAAGAATATCGAGCCTTTTTCTGAAAGCCATCTCATACTCGAATTTTCTATTCCATTCAAATCTCGCGTCCCAAAACCATCAACACCGTGTTGATAATACCCATAGCATCAAGCCCAATCGTTGAGAGAACTTTTTCTGGTGAACCATGATTCAAATATTCATCAGGAAATTTGAGTGTACGAACTTTCAAACCATGCTCTAAGAGCCCTTCTTGTGCTAAAAATTGTAATAAATGCGCTCCAAATCCACCGATTGCCCCTTCTTCAATGGTCACCAATACTTCATGCTCACGCGCTAAACGACGTATTAAATCCTTATCCAAAGGTTTTGCAAACCGCGCATCTGCAACCGTTGTCGATAACCCTTTAGCTTCCAACATATCAGCAGCGCGCAATACTTCTGACATCCGTGTTCCGAAACAAACCAGAGCAATTCTAGTTCCTTCACGCAGAACACGTCCTTTTCCAATCTCCAATACCTCACCACGTTGTGGTAAATCTATACCAATACCTTCACCACGTGGATAACGAAAAGAAATAGGGCCCTCATCATAAGCTGCCGCTGTACGCACCATATGCATCAGTTCAAGTTCATCTGAAGGTGCCATAACGACAAACTGAGGAAGTGTCGCCAAAAAAACAATATCAAAACTGCCAGCATGCGTTGCACCATCAGCCCCCACAAAACCTGCTCTATCAATAGCAAAACGTACCGGTAACTTTTGAATGGATACATCATGAACAATTTGATCATAAGCGCGCTGTAAAAAAGTAGAATAAATTGCAACAAAAGGCTTATACCCTTCACAAGAAAGCCCTGCCGCAAAAGTTACGGCATGTTGCTCAGCAATCCCAACATCAAACATCTTTTCAGGAAACTTTTCTGCAAAAGCATCAAGTCCTGTCCCCGTTGGCATTGCTGCTGTTATGCCAACAATCTTATCATCATGACAAGCTTCTTCTATTAAGGCTTTAGAAAATACCTTCGTATAGGGTAGAATATTGCTTGATGTTTTAATCTGTTTCCCTGTTGTAACATTAAAACGATTAACACCATGATATTTATCAGATGAAGCTTCCGCAGGCGGATATCCCTTCCCCTTATGGGTTACGACATGAACCAAAACAGGACCATGAGGACATTCACGAATATTTTTTAAAACAGGCAATAAGTGCCCCAAATTATGCCCATCTATGGGGCCAACATAATAAAAGCCAAGCTTATCAAATAACGTTCCCCCCACTAAAAGACCACGCGCAAGCTCCTCTGAACGACGCGCCTTATCCAAAAAAAATTTTGGCAACTTTTCGCTCAATACCTTTACGCGTTCACGCAAATGACGATAGGAAGGACGAGATACTAATCGTGCAAGATGTGCACTCATCGCACCTGTAGGCGGTGCGATAGACATATCGTTATCATTTAGAATAACAATCAAACGTGCATCTAAAGCACCAGCGTTATTCATTGCTTCATAAGCCATACCAGCAGACATTGCACCATCACCAATGACAGCAATGATATTGCGTTTTGTCTCCGCCTTCAAAGCACTCGCCACCGCCATGCCAAGACCTGCCGAAATAGAAGTAGACGAATGCCCCGCTCCAAATGGATCATACACACTTTCTGAACGTTTTGTGAAACCTGATAGCCCCCCCTCTTGACGTAATGTACGAATTTTTTCTCTACGCCCCGTTAAAATCTTGTGCGGATAGGTTTGATGACCCACATCCCAAATAATTCTATCCTCTGGTGTATTAAAAATATAATGTAATGCAATAGTGAGCTCAACAACACCAAGTCCCGCCCCAAGATGACCACCTGTTACAGAAACCGCATCAATTGTTTCAGCCCGCAACTCATCAGCCAACTGTGCCAAATCAGACTCAGGCAATGCCCGTAAATCTTGCGGAAAACAAACACGGTCAAGCAATGGTGTTAAGACCTGAGACAAAAAAAATCCTCCCTATTACCTTAGACTTAAGAGAACAAAACAATATATCTTCTCTACTCTTTTATTGAGAGCTTTGCATCTCTTTTACTAAAAAATACTTTTCTCTCTTTGAAATGATTGATGGTTTTTTCTGTTTTTAACTTATTTTATAAAATAAGAAATCAATAAAACTTGTTTTCTATAAACTAAGATTATTACATCTGTTAAGTCCCACAATAAATATCCCAAAAATATTTAATATTATTGAGCATCAAGTGGTTCTACTCCCTCCGGAGAACCTGTCTGTGAAAGCTGAATTTTTTCAACTTTGGCTTCAGCAACTTTCAAAAGTTTTTCACAATGTTTTTTCAGCGCTTCACCACGTTCATAAATATCAATAGATTGTTCCAAAGGCACATCGCCACGCTCTAATTTTTCAACAATAACTTCAAGCTGCTTAAGCGCTTGCTCAAAACTTAAAGTTGAAATATCCCCCTCTTGTATCTCTTTTGTCATATGAACCTCAAAAAATATTTGTTCTGGATACACGAATTCCAAAACCTTCTAAACCTACATAATGATGCTCTTTAGAAGCATAAATAATAACAGAAGCTATTCCTAAATATTTTAAAATTTGTGATCCCAAACCAATTTTACGCCATTCTTCTTCGCGTTCAATCGCCTGCATATGGTTTTCTAAACTCTCTCTTGCCATGTTTTGAACGCCAATCGTTGATTTTATAACAGATCCTTCACGCAAATAAACAAATACGCCACGTTTTTCTTTTTCCATCATACGCCGCATCATAACCATAAGATCTGAAGATTGACAAAAAACATCATTGATAATGTTTTCATGATGTACATGCACAGGAATATCCTCACCCTCACAGATATCACCAAAAACAACGGCAAAGTGCTGAATGGTTTCCCAGGGAAGTTGATAACTTTGAACAATAGCAGGACCAACAGGTGTTTCAATCGCCATTGCTCCAACATGCTTGATCAATATTTCGTTACGCTGGCGGTAAGCAATTAAATCTGCCACCGTTATGATATGCAACCGATGTTCTTGTACAAATTCTGTAATCTGATCGCCATGTTTAACACTACCATCATCATTGACTAACTCACCAATAACACCAACCGGCGGTAAACCAGTTAATTTACATAAATCAACAGCAGCTTCCGTATGACCGGAACGCATGAGAACGCCCCCTTCATGCGCAATCAGAGGAAAAATATGCCCTGGACGAACAAAATCATCCGCCCCTACATTTGAATTTGCTAGATTACGCACCGCCAATGTACGATCGTGCGCTGAAATCCCTGTTGTTATGCCGTGTTTATAATCAACAGTAACAGTAAATTGCGTCCTGTGTGCTGAGTCATTATCTCGCACCATAGGAGCAAGATTAAATCGTTGTGCTTCTTCTTTTGGCATAGGTGTACACACAATACCTGTTGTGTGACGAAGAATAAATGCCATCTTTTCTTCTGTACAATGCGCTGCAGCAACCGTTAAATCACCTTCATTTTCACGGTCATTATCATCTGTCACCACAACAATTTCACCACGTTCAAAAGCTTTCAGTGCTGAGACAATTTTTTCTTCATCATACGCCATTATTCACCTTCTCAATCACCCAACTTGACCACGATGTCTTAAATAATGGTCAGCAAGAGCACAAGCAACCATTGCTTCACCAACAGGAACGGCACGAATCCCAACACATGGGTCATGGCGTCCCTTCGTTATAACGTCTACATCATGACCATCAACATCCACAGAACGACGAGGCGTTAAAATTGATGACGTAGGTTTGACAGCAAAACGAGCAACTATTGGCTGTCCACTCGATATTCCCCCTAAAATACCCCCAGCATGATTAGATAAAAAAAGTGGTTTTCCATCATTTCCCATCCGCATTTCATCGGCATTTTCTTCTCCTCTCAAGCGGGCTGCCGCAAAACCATCACCGATTTCAACACCTTTGACCGCATTAATGGACATAAGGTATGATGCAATGTCTTGATCAAGTTTTGCGTAAATAGGGGCTCCTAAACCTGCCGGAACATTTTCTGCAACGATCTCGATAACCGCACCAACAGATGTACCCTCTTTACGGATTTTACGGATATAATCACTAAAAATCTGAACCATCTCTGCATCAGGTGTAAAAAAAGGATTGTTCTCAACTTCTGACCAATCCCAACGCTCACGATTAATGTTATGGGGACCAATGGCTACCACGGCTCCTCGTACAACCAAACCCGGAATAATTTTACGCGCAAAGGCACCAGCTGCAACACGCGCTGCAGTTTCGCGTGCTGAAGCACGCCCTCCCCCTCGAAAATCACGAATACCATATTTAATATCATAAGTATAATCAGCATGACCAGGACGATATTGATAAGCAATTTCTCCATAATCTTGAGAGCGTTGATCTGTATTTCGAATCAACAGAGAAATGGGTGTGCCTGTTGTCACAAATGTTGTCTCGTCTTCCTGAGCAATTGCTCCTGAAAGGATTTCTACGCGATCTTGTTCAAGGCGCTGCGTTGTATATGGGGATTGTCCCGGTCTACGTTTATCGAGATAAGTTTGAATTTCTGCAAGCGTAAAAATAATTCCAGGTGGACAGCCATCAATGACACAACCAAGAGCAATCCCATGACTTTCTCCCCATGTTGTTACACGAAACAAATGACCAAATGTATTATGCGACATGAAAAAAGATCCGTTTCTTTGTCAAATATACACAACGACAACGCATGTTGAGCTTTACACAAAACAGCTCTTTACGCCAAAATATTCTTGGCTGCTTTACAATTGGTCAAATCACCGCTGTCCAATACAATTCTATAAACCAAACTTTATTCTTTAACGACGGAAATATCTGGTGCATCAACGGCTTTCATACCGATGATATTATAACCCGAATCGACATGATGAACTTCACCGGTAACAGAACGAGACAAATCTGAAAGCAAGTAAAGAGCAGAATCACCCACCTCTTCAATTGTTACCGTACGACGTAAGGGAGCATTATATTCATTCCATTTTAGAATATAACGGAAATCACCAATTCCTGAAGCCGCTAACGTTTTAATGGGTCCAGCAGATATAGCATTAACACGAATATTTTGTGGGCCTAAATCTACCGCTAAATATTTCACGCTCGCTTCAAGAGCTGCTTTGGCAACCCCCATGACATTATAATTGGGAACAACCTTTTCCGCCCCATAATAGGTCAGTGTTAAGATTGAACCACCATCTGGCATCAATTTTTCTGCACGCTTTGTTAAAGCTGTTAGCGAATAAACAGAAATATTCATGGTCATCATAAAATTTGATTCGCTAATATCAATATAACGACCACTTAATTCATCTTTATCAGAAAAACCAATCGCATGAACTAAAAAATCGAGTTTGCCCCATTTCTTTTCTATGGCGCTAAAAACCGTATCAATAGAGGCACTGTCAGAAACATCACAATGTCCCACGACAACTCCCTTTAATTCTTCAGCCAAAGGCTCAACACGCTTTTTCATTGCCTCACCCTGATAGGTAAAAGCAAGCTCTGCCCCCGCAGCACTCGCTGCTTTAGCAATTCCCCAAGCGATGGAGCGATTATTGGCCAATCCCAAAATTAAACCACGCTTACCGTACAATAAACCATTACCTTTAGCCATTAGCACTGCCCCATTGTTGCTTAAAATTAATATTATTCATCTGCCTATGACACAGGTCAACTTTTTCTTCAAGTAATTGGATTAAAATCAGACAAAAACGATGCTTTATATATAAAAAAATTTAAAAATTAATCTTTTTGCGTTTGCAAAAACTGTTCTAGCGCAGCATTTTTATCTTCTGGCAACATAATACGAACATGCACATAAAGATCATCTCTTGTCCCATTTTTTAAACGAAGCCCTTTTCCTTTCAACCGCAAAACGCGATCAGAACTTGACCAAGCAGGAATCGTTAAAACTACACGTCCTTCCAAGGTCTCAACTTCTTCTTTTGCTCCCAAAACAGCATGTTTAAGAGAAACGGGTAAATCAAGATGAAGTGCCCTTCCTTCAACCCGAAAGCGAGGATGCTTTTGAATTTTAATGGTTATCAACGCATCTCCTGCTTGCCCATGAGGCACTTCTTCTCCTTGACCTTTTAAACGAATAGTTTGCCCATCCTCAATATAATCTGGAAGTTTAATTTTTAATTTTTTTCCATGTGGGAAAACAACTTCCACCTTTTCGGCGCCAACCATCTGCTCTAATGTTATGGTAAGATTAGCGCGAATATGGGCTCCTTGTTGAGGACGATTACGATGTGTGGAATTTGAAAAGTTACCGCCTCCTCCAAACAGATCGCGAAAAATATCACTCGCATCAAAACCAGCCCCCCCTGATGAAGAAAAATCAAATCCTCTTGCTCTGCCTGAAAAGGGATTTTGTCTATTGCTAAAATTTTCACCAGCACCATAAGCTTGATAAAGCGGTTTACCTTCCATATCGATTTCACCGCGGTCAAATTGTGCTTTTTTATCTTTATCACCTATAATCTCATAAGCTTGATTAATTTCAGCAAACTTTTCTTTAGCCTTTACATCATCTTTATTGTGGTCTGGATGATACTTCTTTGCTAGTCTTCTAAATGCTGATTTAATCTCTTGCGGTTTTGCGGTACGTGCCACACCTAGGATCGTGTAGGGATCACGCATATTGTCCTCTTTTCAATTTTTTCGTTTTCAAAATATCAACAAATACGTTGCTCAGTATTCCTTACAGATTCATCAATCCATTCTAAAGAATAATTGCTTCTTTTCTTTATATGTCTATTAAGAAACTAAAATACCAGATAAAATGAGATCTTTATTTAATATAGCTCATTATCATCTATGCTAAAGATAAAAGTAACGCGGCCACCATAAAAATACTCATGAAATATATATGTAGACATTTGCTTTTTGAAAACAAGAAAAAATGCTACCCTACTTCTTTATGAAAAAGTAAATAAAAAAACGCCTATGTTCACTGACATTTGGAGACACTATGAGCGATAAAATATCAACAGGCGATCATTTTATGCACATGCAAAAACCTTTTGAACTTTTTGCAAAGTGGCTTGAAGAGGCAACGATAAGCGAAATAAATGATCCGAATGCTATGGCACTTGCAACAGTTGACGAAACAGGACTCCCTAATGTTCGTATGGTGCTCCTCAAAGACTACAGTCCTCAAGGTTTCGTCTTCTATACCAATTATGAAAGCTGTAAAGGACAAGAAATTTTAAAATCAATGAAAGCATCCTTAGGATTTCATTGGAAATCGCTCCGTCGTCAGGTCAGAATAAGAGGAATTGTTGAAAAAGTCAGTCAACAGGAAGCCGATTCCTATTTCCAATCGCGCCCTCGTGGCAGCCGAATTGGTGCATGGGCATCGAAACAGTCTCAACCCTTAGAAAGTCGTTTTGTACTCGAAAAAGCAATTGCTCAATATACGGCGCGCTATGCTGTAGGCAATATTCCACGCCCCCCTTATTGGTCTGGCTTTCGTGTCAACCCTCTTTCTATAGAATTCTGGTCTGATCGTCCTTTTCGTTTACATGATCGTCTTCTTTTTACACGCGACTGTGTTGAAGATAACAATTGGAAAAGACAAAAACTCTATCCTTAAATCCTTCAAGCTTCATCGTTATGAAGTTCTTCCTAACAGTTAAGCGATTATTTGCTATTTGCAAAATTATAAAAAGAGATGATTTATTTCATTTAAAGAAGAATTTTATTTTTACGATAAAGGTTGGTTGATCATATTCTCTATCGCTTGAAGTTAGGTTAGCGATAAACTCATTGAAGAGAAAGTTCTGTATTCAGCAAAACGATAATCTTAATTTTGAACTTCTGGTAAGAAAAACTGTGATCTTCAAAGGAAACCTAGAATAATAAAATAGTCATCTATATTTTGATTCTAATGAATAAATAGAAAGTGCACTTTCTATTAAAAAGTTGTTCATTCCTCTTAAAAGTCTATTTTGATTTCAATAAACTTTGACAAGACTGTTATTTCTAACCAGAAAAATCTGAACACAACTCATTATAAAATACAAATAAATTTTGAAAATTCAAAAAATTAGAGACTTTAAAATCAATGAAAGTATCTTTGAACTTTCATTCCTCTCCTCATTATCACAGCATATCTGACTTTATCTAACGTGTCATTAAACTGCAGAATAAAATATCCTCCATAGACCCCCGCATACTAAACCAGCAAAAATCACAAAACCAATAAGCGAATTAGATTTAAAAAGCCTGAGGCATTGTGAACTATTATCTATATCAATAACTTTAATTTGAATAAACATATGGATGCTTGCCACGCAAATCCCCAAAAAACTTAATAGAGGTACTTTAGCCAAATAAAATGCTAAACTCACAAATATGACAAAACCACCATACAAAAAGACTAAAGCATACTTGGTTCCTTGACCAAAGAGAAGCGCTGTAGAACGAACACCTATCGTCGCATCATCTTCTTTATCTTGATGTGCGTAAATTGTATCGTATCCTATCGTCCACAAGATTGATCCTACATAAAGTAAAATGGGTGCCCAGCTTAAATTTCCAAACACAACAGCCCACCCCATTAATGCCCCCCAATTAAATGCAACCCCTAAAAAAAACTGTGGCCAATAGGTTACGCGTTTCATAAAAGGATAAAGTGCAACCGCTATCAATGATGAGATACCTAGACAAAAACTAAACCTATTAAATTGTGATAAAACCCCTAAACCAACCAAACATTGCACAAGTATAAAAATTTTTGCTTGAAACCGACTTACATGACCTGTCGGTAAGGGACGAGAACGTGTTCGCTCTACTTGAGAATCGATTTTATGATCAATAAGATCATTCCAAGTGCACCCTGCCCCTCGCATAGCGATGGATCCCAGAAAAAAAAGAAAAAGATACCAAACCCAATGAAAAAACATTGATAAAAGAGACTCATAATGCATGTCATAAGAGAGAAAAGCCATTGTTGTTGACCAAAAACAAGGCCACATCAATAATTGCCATCCGATAGGCCGATCCCAACGCGCCAATTGCGCATAAAACCATAAAGAACTGGGAAGAAAATTATAGACCCATTGTTTGGAAGATGCATCCATAACCCGTCCTTGGCTATTATAGGACTGAATATGAGGAATATTTTTATTTTTTTTCATCAAATGATTTACCTTTAGTCTTGCGATAGAGACATTTCATTCTTATGAGAAGAAGATGAAATTAATCATCTTTTATGAGAGGAGCAAGCAATGAATATTCTTCTTATTGGCTCAGGCGGACGAGAACATGCTTTAGCATGGAAAATTGCAGCGTCACCACTGCTAACAAAATTATATTGCGCTCCTGGAAATCCTGCAACAACAGAATTTGGTGAAAATATTAATTTAGATATTAATGATCACCCTCTTGTTATTGAGTTTTGTAAAGCACATTCTATTGATCTTGTCATTGTAGGACCAGAGGCGCCATTGGTTGCCGGTATCACAGACTCTCTTAATAGCGCTAACATCTGTGTCTTTGGTCCAACTCAAAAAGCAGCTCAACTGGAAGGTTCCAAAGCTTTCACAAAAGATTTATGCCGTAAGAATAATATTCCTACAGGAAGCTATCAATGCTTTAATAATGCTGATAAGGCCAAAGCTTACATTCATCAACAAGGTGTTCCCATTGTCATTAAAGCTGATGGCTTAGCAGCTGGAAAAGGTGTCGTGGTTGCAACAACTATGGAAGAAGCATTGAATGCTGTGGATTCCTGCTTTAAAAGTTCCTCCAGCGAAGCAGGAAACAAAATTGTTGTAGAAGCTTTTCTTGAAGGTGAAGAAGCAAGCTTCTTTTGTCTTTGTGATGGTAAAATTGCCCTTCCCTTTGGATCTGCTCAAGATCATAAGCGTGTGGGAGATGGGGATACGGGAGCAAACACCGGTGGTATGGGGGCTTATTCACCAGCACCCATCATGACCGAAGAAATGGTAAATCGTACCCTTAAGGAAATTGTTGAACCCGCTTTGAAAAGCATGCACGAAATGGGGGCACCCTTTAAAGGCATTCTCTTCGTTGGATTGATGATAACGCAAAGAGGACCCGAACTCATTGAATTTAATGTACGATTCGGTGATCCTGAATGTCAAGTTCTTATGATGCGCCTCAAAGATGATATTCTGCCGATTTTTCTTGCCGCAGCTCAAGGAAATCTTGAAAATAAACCTCTCCAGTGGTCTGAAAAAATGGCTCTCACTGTTGTTATGGCTGCTCATGGTTATCCAGGCTCTCCCCAAAAAGGGACTGTTATCCGTAATGTTGATAAAGTAAACACGCTTCCCGATGTGAAAGTTTTTCACGCTGGTACCGCATTGCGCAATGGAGAACTTATTGCAAATGGTGGGCGTGTTCTCAATATAACAGCAACAGGAAAAACGATTACCAACGCACAAAAACGTGCTTATGAAGCCGTTAACTGTATTGATTGGCCAGAAGGCTTTGTTCGTCGTGATATTGGATGGCGAGCTATTGCGCGAGAAAAATAAATCTTTTGGTCTTCTTCGATTTTATTCTTTTACTTAAGAGCACGATATATGCATATTTATTTGTTTTTCGTTAGCCATAACTTTGGAAAAAACGCATATATTTTCCTTAAAAAATAAAATGCCTAAAAAAGAACGCACTTCATATTATTTATGCATAAAGCAATAGCTTTTGTGCTCTTCCTCCCATTTCATGATATTAATCGTAAAGTGTATAAATCCACCTCATTATCTCTATTGAATAAAGACAAAAACCGATACCGTTATTGTAGCCAACACCCAATGTTACGATACCCCCTGCTATCTAGAAAATTTATCAGAGCATTTTTCTTGTTTTTATGGTTTTCATCCCCATGGGCATCCCCTCCCAGTAACATGCAAAAAAATAATTTTGATTAGACGAAATAAATGAAATGAAAATATTATATTTCTCGCTCTCATTCGATATGATAAAATGTTTTATTATTTTTATAAATCAATAATTTACTTTATAAAAAAGCAAATTTAAAAAATACTCAAAGAAATCTATTCCTGCTTTAATGATGTAAAAAAAACAAAAAGTTATACTGCCAATAAATTATTCCATTGTTGTGAAAACTCCCCTATCTGAAAAAAGCGTTGCGGTTTTAACAACAAAATGGGTATACAAATTATATGCTTGCTGAAAATGTTACTGTCAAAAATCTCCCCTTCACAGTTGGTTACAAGCATTAACTTCCTCCCCGCCCTGAAGAATGGAAACTCCTATCCTATTTGATTTGTTAAAAGTTAGATCTCTTATTGAGTGGATTCCTTTTAGTTCTCACTCATGCACTTCGCTCACACAAAGACCAATAAAAAAAATTAAGAATATTCAACCACATCTTCTAAAAACGCATCATGCGTGCAGTTTACACACCTTATATCAGCGCTCCGAACAACGAAATCTTATAGCGCAACAAGAAAAACGCTCGTGGTCGCATAAAACTAAAATAATCAATGCATGCTAATATTTACTGGAGTGCAATGCGATTCGCAATTACCAAACGCAAACCTAACGGATTGCTATAACGAAGTAAAAAGCGCTTTTGTTTAGAATGCCGCGTTGTGCAAAAAAATCGATGTAAATCAGAACGATCTTTGACAACAACAATACGATTATCTTCATTAATCATCAGCATGGGAAGGCCATAAGTATCCGCCCATAACCGCCAGTCTAAAAGAACATTATTCAAATCTCTAGAAACCAAAAGTGGAATACAAGATTCCTCATCAGCATGAAATAACTCTAATGCAACTGCTCTTTCTCCTGAACGTGTTTTTACGGTACGCGCTGCAATTCCTTTGAAATGATAAGGGGGTACTAAATGCGATAAGCTTGAAGACTTATCCGTTTTAAAAAAAACACCGCGCTCATTTAACGAACAAATAACCTGATTGCCCGTTTTGGGTGAAAAATATGCTGTCGTTTGTGGCAAATGGCACGGATCTAACCGAAATTCAAGCACCGCTTTTGCCTGATTAAAGCATTGATTAGCCATATATAGTGTCCCAATTTATCTTAAATAACATACACCTTTTAGCAGCTTTTCCTCATTGAATTATTAAAAGTTTGAATAAAAAACAACAGGTTTCTTTTTTGGTTATTAAAATCTAAACAAAAATACATGATCACCATTCTTGAATTATAAGACTTTTCCAGGATTCATTATCCCTAAAGGATCAAGTGTCTTTTTAATCCCTTGCATAATATCCAATGCGACTGGCGATTTAAAAGAACGAAGTTCTTCACGCTTAAGCTGACCAATTCCATGCTCAGCAGAAAATGCACCTTTATAGTCCATCACTAAACGATGAATGTGATGATTCATTTTTGACCATAATTTCAAAAAGACTTTAAGATCAGCACCAATGGGTTGCGTAATATTATAATGCAAATTTCCATCGCCCATGTGTCCAAAACAAATCACCCGTGCCCCTGGAGCAATCTCTTCAACAATATGTGCTGCCTCAGCAATAAAGTCAGGAATGGAGGCAAGGGGTACGGCAATATCGTGCTTAATAGATCCTCCCGCTAATTTCTGTGCGGGTGATATGGCTTCACGCAATTGCCAAAAAAAATCTTGCTGTTTTAAAGATTGTGCAACAACTGCATCTTCTATCACCGTATTCTTTAGGGCTTTTTCTAGAATAATATTCAATACGGATAACGCCTCATCACTCCCTTGCAACGATGAAATATTCATCAACACATACCATTCATGTTTCTGCTGGAGAGGAGACTTCTCACACATCTTATAATCTAAAGCCATTTGCAAACTGAGATCTCCCATAAGCTCAAAACTCGTTACCATCCCTCCTCCATATTCTTGAGCCAAAGATAAAAACTCTAAAGCCTTTGCTGGACTATGTAATCCCACCAAAGAAACAGCTTTTCCTTTTATTTTCGGAAAAATCTTTAAAACGGCTGCGGTTATAATGCCTAGCGTCCCTTCCGCACCAATAAAAAGATTTTTTAAATCGTAACCGCTATTGTCTTTTTTAACAAAGCGCAAATCATCCAAAAGTCGGCCATCTGGTAAGACAACTTCCAAACCAAGACAAAGATCACGCATATTGCCATAGGCTAAAACAGCTGTTCCTCCAGCATTCGACGAAAGATTTCCCCCTATTTGGCAAGAACCTTCAGATGCCAAAGAAAGAGGAAAAAAACGCCCTGATTCATCCACTTTTTTTTGTAAATCCTGTAAAATAACCCCAGCTTCTACAATAACAAAATTCCCCTCAAGATTCATCATTCTAATCTTATTTAATCGCTCCATGGATAAAAGAACGCTCTTTCCTCTTTCATCTGGTTGCTGCCCCCCCACAAGCCCTGTATTTCCACCCTGAGGGACAATTGGTGTGCGTGTTTTGCTCGCAAGCTGCATAATCGATGAAATTTCTTGCGGTGAAGATGGACGTAAAAGTAAAGGCGTTTTTCCATGAAAAAGCCCTCGCTCTTCAAGTAAATAGGGTGCAATCAACGCCTGATCTGTTATCGCATGCTTGGCACCAACAATTTCTTTAAACCTCTCAATTAATTCCTGCTCCATGTTCATTTCTCCCTTGGAGCTGCAGCGCGTATCAGACGATCATTGATCGCCTCCCCTAATCCATACGATGGAATAGGTTCTACGGCAATACATCTCACTTTAAATGAATCCAATTCCTTCATGTATTGAAATAAATGAGAAGCTGCCTCTTCCAACTTTCCTTCTTCACTAAGGTTTAAAATAAAAGCGGCATTTTCAACCCCCATAACGCGTTTTGGACCAAATGCTAAAAGCGCTTCGCCCTTTTCCACCTTTTCTACATTCAAACGAATCGCAGCATTGGGGGCATAATGTGACTTTAACATCCCTGGCGCTTCAATCGCCGCCCTTTGATCGATCCGTTTTAAAGACTTCCCCACAACTTCTTCAATTTTATCAGCCGCAAGCCCCCCTGGACGCAAAAGATAAATATTTTCACCACAAGTCTTAATAATTGTTGATTCAAGCCCTATTTGAGAGGGGCCTCCGTCCAATATCAAAGGAACAGATTCCCCCAAAGATGCAAAAACAGCCTCAGCTGAAGTAGGACTAAGACGCCCCGATTGATTCGCACTAGGTGCAGCAAGTGGACGGCCAAAACATTGTACAATTTCCGCAAAACGGCTGTCTGGAAAACGAATAGCCAATGTATTCAAACCAGCAGTCGTTAAAGGATGAATATTATGTTGTTTCCTTAAAGGTAAAACCAATGTCAAAGGACCCGGCCAAAATTTCTCCATTAATTGGCGTGAAAGAATATCAATTTCAACGTAGCGCTCCGCCATTTCAATACCGTTAACATGCGCAATAAGAGGATTAAATTGCGGACGCTTTTTTATAGAAAAAATGGAAGAGATCGCCTTTCCATTAGTTGCATCGCCCGCTAATCCATAAACAGTTTCTGTTGGTAAAGCGACTAAACTGCCTTGTTCAAGAAGCGCTACTGCTTCTTTTATCGAAGCACTATTGAGGGGTTGAATCGTCATGATACATCATTCCTATAACGCTCTTTGAGTGGCGCAAAACTATAACGATGTAATCCTAAAATTGGACCATTTTTATCAAGAGCTGTACGATGAGCGAGTGTCCCATACCCTACATGCTTCTCTAAACCATACCCTTTATAAACCTGTCCAGCACATTCCATCATCCGATCACGCGTTACTTTCGCAATAATAGATGCGGCTGCAATTGAAACCGACCGCTGATCACCCTTAATCAATGCCGTTGCGGGACAAGGCAGTTGAGAGGGAATATCACGTCCATCAATAAGGACATAGTGAGCTGGAATAGCTAATCCTGTAATACAACGACGCATGGCTTCTAAAGTTGCTTTTCTAATATTAGATTGATCAATGGTACGAGCACAAAGACTAGCAATCGAAACCGCTAAAGCACTTTGCAAGATTTCATAATAAAGTTTACTGCGTTGAAGAAAAGAAAGCTTTTTTGAATCATTTAAGCCATCAGGAATATGATCTTTATCCAAAATAACTGCGGCCGTTACCACCGGTCCAGCGAGAGGGCCTCGTCCTACTTCATCCACCCCAGCTATATGCAAAAAACCCTGGTTTTGCAAATCTAATTCGCATGAAAAATTTGGCTGAAGTGGCAAATTAAACATCTTTGATCAATCACAAATATAAAAAATACCCACCTATTTCTGCAACCTGCTTATTTCTTGCAAACGTCACAGTTTTCAATAGCTCTTCAAACACTCTATGAATTCTTGCATAAAAGATTTAAAAAAACAGGAAATAAAGAGTATTCTATTGTCTATTTTCTCTTCTAGGAAATCATTCTAGCATGTATTCATTTTATCTGAAAAACAAAAAAATACATTTCTTTACTTCCCCTCCCCATTGTGTATAAAAAATTATGAAGAAATAAAAGCTTTTATCATTATTTCTTAAATAGTCCCTAATGTCATGATAGGTTTTACAAACCAGTTTGGATGTGTTGATTTGATAAAAAGAGCAGCCTGTTGCGCTGCTTGTTGATTTTTAAAAATGCCAAAACACGTTGCCCCCGTTCCAGACATACGAGAAAAAAGAGCCCCACACTCATTTAACACAGATAACACTTCAGCGAGCTGAGGTGCCATTTTTAATGCGGGAACAAAAAGATCATTACGCGTTTCTTTTAAAGCTTCAACCAATGAATCAACGCTCTTTAAAGCGATGGGGTCAATTTTTAAAGAAGGATGATGATGCTTGTCTAACGCTTTAAACACAGCTTGTGTTGAAATCTCTTGACCATGATTAACCAAGACTATTGCAAAAGAACAGGCTTCTTTTAGTCGTATAATCTCTTGGCCAATCCCTTTAACCAAAAGTGGCTGCTGATATTCCAATGCAAAAAGACACATAGGAACATCAGCACCAAGAACTAAACTCATTTTTGCTAATTTTTCACAAGAGCAATCAATATTCCACTGTTGACGTAATATGCTGATAACCCCGGCGGCATCCCCTGAGCCACCACCAACGCCTGAAGCAATAGGAAGTGTTTTTACAAGTCGAAAAAAAGCAGGTTGAGCCTTTTCAGGAAAAGTCTTATGCATCAAATCCCGTGCACGAATAACCAAATTGTCTGAATGAGACACAAGCTCTTTTGAAAACGGTCCCGTTAAAACAAACTGGTCACTTTCACAAGGCGCATAGTACAGACAATCACCGCTAAGACTAAAATAAACCAAACTTTCTATAAAATGATAACCATCAGCACGTTGCCCTACAACATGCAAAGCTAAATTCAATTTAATGGGTGTAAACACATAAGAATGGCTTTGGAACGAAACTTGTACATCCGATATCATATGACGCAATATTCACTTTTACAGGGTTCTTTTACAAATATTCCCTTTGTACCCATATGAACACCAACCCTATAACAATTCGAAATATTCTTAAATTTTTTTCTAAATAAACAATACATATTATGAAGAACTCTCATATAAAATAAATGACACGTTCTCATTCATATCATTTCAAGCCTTTTTTTCTAACATCTGTTTTGAAACAAACTCCCCTCTCGTTTGAATAATCCTTTCCCTTACAAACCGTAACGCTGCCAAAGTGCCCGTTCTTCTGCTGCCATCAATGCACTATCAATGGCTGTATAAACCGTATGAGCTGTCACTCCTGCAGGGGTTTTAGGCCCTAAAATACTTTTTGGAAGTGTAATAAGTCGAAGTTTTGCCTCATTACCAAAACGCTCCTTAATAACAGAACGTACATCATTTAATCCGTCAATCAAACCAAGTTCAACACTTTTTGTTCCACTCCAAAACATGCCTGTAAAAATATTTGGATCATTTGATAATTTTGCAGCACGCCGTTCTTTAACTAAATCGATAAAAGTTTGATGCACTTCAAGTTGGAGAGATTTCAAATGCTCAATATCCGCCTTTTTTTCCGGCTGAAATGGATCTAATGAAACTTTGTTTTTTCCTGCTGTGTATACACGACGCTCGACACCAATTTTCTTCAAAAGTTCCGGAAAACCGAAGGAAGATGAAACTACCCCAATGGAACCCACAATCGAAGAAGGATCAGCAAAAATTTCATCTCCCGCACAAGCAATCATATAACCACCAGAGGCTGCGATATCTTCAACAAACACAAGAACTTTTTTATTTTTTTCTTCTGCCAAGTCACGGATACGCTTGAAGATAAAACGCGACTGTACAGGAGAACCACCAGGAGAATTAATGATAAGTGCAACAGCCGGTGCTTTCTTGTATGCAAAAGCCTTCTCTAGAACATTTGCATATCTGCTAAGGGAAAGCGTACGCGATATAGATGTTGATGAATCCATAATGGCCCCTTGAAGGCGAACAACAGGAATTTCAAGTTTACTGGAAGAAAAACGCCGTGGAATAAGATTTTTGATAACATCCATCAAAACAAAATCTCCTTAATTTAAGAACAATTAAATAGGCAAGGACACAAAAAAGGCAAAACACGATAGCACCCAAAAGCGCCAATCAAGCCCCACATGACAACCAAAAATATAATTTCACCCAATTAAACCTCCCTAATAACAAAGTTTAGACTTTAAATAATAAACTTAAAAACACAAGAGACCATTACAAAAGTTCCCACAAGCTTATATATCCGTTATTAATCGCATCAATCTGTGGCGAAAACGTATGGTCATTATTTTCATGGATAACCAATGCCGGTAAAATAGATAAGGCTGCTCTGCTTCCTCGTTTTGCATAAAATAAAAGGCGAATTGCTGCTGTTTTTGCACGTGCATGCACAGGAATAATACAAATACCCCCAAAGCGCCCTTCTAAAGCGCGTAAAATATCTGTCAGTGATTGTGGACGTGCGATGAGCCCTAAGTATCCTCCTGGTTTAACAATAGCTGCTGCACTGCGTAACCAGTTATCAAACATTGCTTCAGGCATCACATGTGCTTCAGATTTTTGTTTATCAGGTGTTTTGCGATCAGTAGGATTATTAAAAGGTGGATTCATAATCGCAAAGTCAAAACTATTATCTATCAAACCTGCTTTTATACGGTCCTTCCCTCTAAAGGTAACATCGGCTTCTAGCAAACAAACGCGGTCAGAAAATTTTTTATTTTGTTTGAGCATAAGCGTTTTTTGAGCGTAAGATACCATAAAAGCGGAACGTTCAACTAAGGTAACGTGAACTTTCAAACAACGCGAAGCAACAGCCAACCCTGCAGCTCCACTACCTGCCCCTAAATCAACAACCTTACCCTTTAAATGACTTGGAACCAAACTAGCTAACAACATCGCATCCATTCCAGAACGATGCCCCTGTTTATGGGGTTGAACCAAATAAAATTTCCCACGATGAAAACTGTCTATTGTTTCACCACTCTGATTCGCCATTTTGTCCATTTAAAAGCCTAATGCTCACCTTTATAAACCGCACTTTTATCCTCCAGCTGCTGTTTTAATTTTTTTATCATTTCATAACAATAATATTACGCTGGCTAAAAAAACATTTCTTGCCAATATTATTCGAAGCTTACACTCTAATGCGCGATCAAAAGCTTGAGTCAAAACAAAACCCCCTTTATGCTAGTCAATAAAATAATTTTTATATATGTTCATTGCAATACTCTAGGAGTAAATATATTGAGTGTAGCTATCAAACCAGAACCAATAAGAAATGATCAAATTTCTCTGCAATCTCTTGTTAATCTTACGCAACAAGATATGGAGCGCGTCAATCAATTTATTCTCTCTATGGCAAAATCAGACGTTGAAATGATCCCTGAAATTTCTAACCATCTTGTTTCATCAGGTGGAAAACGATTACGCCCAATGATTACACTCGCTTCTGCTCATATGTTCGGTTATCAAAGTGATGGGCATATAAAACTCGCAACTGCTGTTGAATTTATGCATACAGCAACATTGCTACATGATGATGTAGTTGATGAAAGTAATTTGCGACGTGGAAAATCTACGGCACGGATGATTTGGGGAAATCAAGCAAGTGTCCTTGTTGGAGATTTCTTGTTAGGACAAGCTTTTAAAATGATGGTTGATGTCGGTTCCATGGAAGCGCTTTCTGTCCTAGCAAATGCTGCTGCAATTATTGCTGAAGGAGAAGTTTTACAACTTTCTGCCGCAAAAAATATCAAAACTAGCTCAACCGACTATCTTAAAATCATCAATGCAAAAACCGCAGCACTTTTTTCAGCGGCTGCTGAAGTAGGCCCCATTATTGCTGGTTATGGAAACAAAGAACGTTCTGCATTACGTGAATATGGAACATCTTTAGGTTTAGCTTTCCAATTGATTGATGATGCCCTTGATTATAGTGGCAGTGCTCAAAATTTAGGAAAAAATATAGGCGATGATTTTAGAGAAGGGAAAATCACGATGCCTGTTATTCTCGCATATGAGCGTGGAAATATGGCTGAAAAAGCTTTCTGGAAACAAGCGCTTGAAGATGGCAATAATAGTAACGAAGCCTTTACACATGCACAAAACTTAATGGAGAAATATAATAGCATTGCAGATACCATAGAACAAGCACGTATCTATGGGAAACATGCCATTGATGCTCTTATTCCTATGAATGGAAATCCTGCTTACAATGCTCTGGTTGAAACTATTGAGTTTTGTATTGCGCGCGTAAACTGATTCTTGCAAGAATCGCAGTATTTCTCAACAAAGTAATGAGATATGATCTATAAACGACACAATCAATTGATTATCTTGAAAAGGATTAGCTCCATGTGCTCTGTAACGGTAGTCCGAATTTTTACCCTCTTTATCGTGGGTATCATGCTGATGCCATCCCCTACCTACAGTAAAATAAGCACCGCGATTCATACAAGTTCTTTTACAGGGGCTTATCTCGCTGGAAGGGTTGCAAATCATGAAAATAAAATAGATCTTGCCATCGACTATTTTAAACAAGCACTCGTCTATCAGCCTGATAACATTGAAACACAAAAAGAGCTCCTTGAAGCTATGCTTTCGGTGGGAGACTTTAAAGAAGCCGTACAACAAGCCCACAAGCTCAAAGAACAAGACGTTATAACGCCCTTTGTTTCCCTAACATTGTCAATAGAAAGCCTCATCAAAAAAGACTATAAGAATGCCAAGCTTCTTCTGCAATTAAAAAAGCCTCCTACAGCCAATAATCCAATACCTGAACTCATCAGTGCTTGGATTACATTTGGATCTGGACAAAAATCTCAAGCAATCGCTACTCTTAAGAAGCTTAAAGGCCCTGTCTGGTATGAGCTTTTTATATCCTATCATCTAGCACTTATGAGCGATCTTGCAGAACGGCCACAGGAGGCAAAAAAATATTTCATTAAAGCACTCAGTAACAAACAGGGGACTCTTATCGCTCCGAATACCTATGAACGTATTATTACAGCCTATGCCTCATTCCAATTGCGCCATAATATGCGTAACCAAGCTCTTCAAACAATCCAGCATGGCGAACAAATGTTGTCAGCTCGAGAAGTCTTCAAAAGCTTGCGCGAAAAAATTGAAAAAAATGTTTTTTTAGAAAGGTTAATAAAAACACCTCAACAAGGAGCAGCCGAGGTATTGTATAATTTTGGAACAGCTCTCAACTACAAAAACTCAGGACGGATTGCACGTATTTTAAAACAATTATCTTTCACCTTATACCCTCAAAATGATGCAACACTCTTTCAGCTCGCACAAATTTCTGCTAAATTGGATGATGCTCAGCAAGCCATTAAGCTTTATCGCGCTTTATCTCCCAAATCTCCTTATTATAAAGATGGACAACTTCATCTTGCATTCCTTCTTGCCAGTAACAACAATTATAAAGAAGCAATAAAATTACTCACATTGTTAAATAAAAAGTTTCCCAATGATCGTAACATTTTGATAACACTCGTTGCTTTTTATATGCAAAACAATAATTTTCTTGGAGCCACGAAAACTCTAGACCATGCAATTGCCCAGATAAAAAACTTTCAGCAAGACGATTGGAAACTTTTTTATCAACGTGGTATTGCTTTTGAACGTCTAAAACAGTGGACAAAAGCAGAAATTGACTTGCGAAAAGCCCTTGATTTTTTTCCAAACCAACCACAAGTTCTTAATTATTTAGCCTATTCCCTGGTGGAGAGAGGTGAGAAGCTTGAAGAATCGCTCCACATGCTGCAAAAAGCTTCTTCTTTGCAAGCTCATAATAGTCATATCCTCGATTCTTTAGGATGGGCTTATTATAAATTAAAAGACTATAATAAAGCAGTGCAAATATTGGAAAAGGCTGTCAGACTTCAACCTGAAGACCCAACATTGAATGATCATTTAGGAGATGCCTATTGGAAAGTTGGACGTAAACGGGAAGCCATATTTCAATGGAACCACGCAATTGATGGAAAACCAGAAAATGCTAAACAAATTCAAAAAAAATTGAAATTTGGTTTGCAATAAATAATACTTACCCGTAAACCACATAAAATAATAAACAAAGAGACTAAAGTTTCTTTACTCGCTATCTATATCGTTCAATATTTAAAGAGTATAAAGCGTGAAACTGCCTGAGCATCTTGACCCCAAACGTTCTTTTCAGGGACTAATCTTAACTTTGCAAAATTATTGGGCCCACTATGGATGTGCGATTTTGCAGCCTTACGATATGGAAGTTGGTGCTGGAACTTTTCATCCAGCAACCACACTACGCTCTCTAGGTCCACGACCTTGGAAAGTCGCTTATGTCCAACCCTCTCGACGTCCAACAGATGGCCGATATGGTAAAAATCCAAATCGTTTACAGCACTATTATCAATTCCAAGTTCTTCTCAAACCCTCTCCCCAATCTACAAGAACTTTATATCAAATCGCTACAAGCTATCGGCCTTGATACAAAGCTGCATGATATTCGCTTTGTTGAAGATGATTGGGAAAGTCCAACCCTTGGCGCTTGGGGGTTAGGGTGGGAATGTTGGTGCGATGGAATGGAGGTCTCTCAATTTACTTATTTTCAACAAGTTTGCGGCATTGAGTGCGCCCCAGTTTCAGGAGAACTCACATACGGTCTTGAGCGTCTAGCGATGTATATCCAAGGGGTTGATAATGTCTATGATCTGAACTTTAATGGTTTGGAGGGAGAAAACAAAATAAGTTATAGAGATATTTTTCTACAGGCAGAACAAGAATATTCATATTATAACTTCGAATTTGCTGATACAAAATTGCTCCACCAGCATTTTATCGATGCTGAACGCGAATGCAATGCACTTCTTGATACAGGAAAACCCAATAAAGAAGATGCCTTCCATCGCTGTGTCTTTCCTGCCTATGATCAATGTATTAAAGCGAGTCATATCTTTAATCTTTTGCAAGCACGTGGCGTTATTTCTGTAACCGAACGACAAAATTACATTCTTCGCGTTCGTGATCTCGCGCGCCGTTGTGGGGAAGCCTTCTTACTCACAGAAGCTGGACAAATATACTCTGGAGAGGCCTAATGTCTGATCTTCTTCTTGAACTTTTCAGTGAGGAAATCCCTGCACGTATGCAACAAAAAGCTGCTGCTGATCTCAAAAAAGCTGTTACAGACCAACTTGTGAATGCTGGGTTGACCTATAAAGCGGCTCGTGAATATTGGACACCTCGTCGACTAACATTGGACATACGTGGACTTTCTATACGCTCAAAAGATATCCATGAGGAACGCAAAGGTCCCTCTACAAAGTCACCACAGCAAGCCATTGATGGTTTCTTGCGTGCAACGGGGCTTAACGATATTTCTGAAGCCCATATTGGACATGATGACAAAAAAGGTGATTTTTATATTGCTAAAATTGTAAAAAAAGGCCGTGCAGCAGAAGAAATTATTGCTGATATTTTACCGAACATTATCCGCAACTTTCCGTGGCCAAAATCAATGCGTTGGGGAAAAGATTCCGAAAAAAGTGGTGCTCTAAAGTGGATTCGACCTTTACAAAATATTCTTTGCCTCTTCGGACCAGAAATTGGTGAAACGCATATTATTCCATTTACAATTGGTTCTCTTAAAAGCAATAATCTTACTTATGGTCATCGTTTCTTAAGTGACGGAGAGCCATTCCAAGTACGCCGCTTTGATGATTATGTGACGAAACTTGAAACCCACAAAGTCATCCTAGATGCCGAAAGACGAAAAAATATTATTTTAGCGGATGCCCAAAATCTTTGCTTTGCAAACGGTTTAGAACTGGTTCAAGACGATGCCCTCTTAGAAGAAGTTGCTGGTCTTGTTGAATGGCCTGTTATCCTTATGGGGGACTTTGACAAATCATTTCTTGATATTCCTCCAGAAATTATTCGCTTGACCATTCGAGCCAATCAAAAATGTTTTGTCACCCGTAAACAAGGAGAAACAGTAAAACTTTCTCATCATTTTATTCTCGTTTCTAATATTCTTGCAAATGATGAAGGCAAAGAAATTTCAAAAGGAAATAGTAAGGTTGTCCGTGCCCGTCTTTCTGATGCACTTTATTTTTGGCAAACAGATCAGCGTGATTTGCCCGATATTCAACATTTAGAATCTTCTATAAAAAAATTTGATCTTGATATAAAGAAACCTCTCGATCAAAGAATGGCGCGGCTTGATCATTTGCATGTAACTTTTCATGCCAAATTAGGGACGCAAGGTGCAAGAGTAGAGCGGATTGCTAAACTCACACAAAAAATTGCCCCTTTGATACAAGCAGAGCCTCTTTTAGCGAAACGTGCAGCTATCCTTGCAAAAGCTGATTTACAAACAGAAATTGTCGGAGAATTTCCTGAACTACAAGGGATAATGGGGAAAAAATATGCCCTTCTTCAAGGGGAAGACCCTCGCATAGCTGAAGCCATTGAAGAGCATTATAAACCTCAAGGACCAACAGATCGTCTTCCGCAAGAACCTCTTGCTATAACGGTTATGCTCGCCGACAAAATTGACATGTTGGTTGGCTTTTGGCTCATTAATGAAAAACCAACAGGCTCAAAGGATCCCTATGCGTTAAGACGAGCAGCCTTAGGAATTATTAGGCTTGTCCTTTCACGCGACTGGCAAATCAATCTTATGCCACTGTTTCAGTTTGCAGCGAACCTTTTTTTACAACAAAAAAATAAATATGAGATCTCTCAAAGCGAAAATTCACAATGGCAAAATCTGCTTCCTGAAAAAACAGACTATATTTTATCAGATCTGTTATTCTTTTTTCATGACCGTCTGAAAATCTATCTAAAAGAGGAAGGGGCTCGTTATGATACCCTTGAAGCCGTTTTAAATAAAGATTCTGATGATTTTTTATTGGTTGCACGCCGTGTCGAGTCGCTGATTGCTTTTATCAATACAAATGACGGAATGAGCTTTGTAGCCTCTGTAAAACGGACTGCGAATATTCTTGAAAATGAATTTCAAAAAAGCACAACAATCGCAAATGAAATTAATCCTGAACTCTTTGTGGAGGAAGAAGAAAAGCAGCTCTATCATACAATCTGTGAAATCGAAAAAAAGATTCTTGATCCTATCAATGCAATAAATTTATCGCTCGCGCTCAGTGTGCTCGTACCACTTGGAAAAGTCATTGATATGTTTTTTGAAAGGGTATTGGTGAACGATAAAAATCCTGATATTCGTGCTAACCGTCTTGCTCTTCTCAAACGTACTCACACGATTACACAAGCGGTTGTAGACTTCTCAAAACTTGTCCTTTAATTTTAAAATATTATTAATCCATTGATTATCATTGTATATCATCATCTTATATTGAATAATATAACTGGATACCGTGGGATTCTTTCATTTCAAACCTTGCTTATATTGAAACAATTAAAACCGCTCTCTTACAACACACCATAAGCGGCCTTATTGCATCGCACAACATATTGAAAAGGAGTTAAAGCTCTCCCCATGAGCTATGCCAAGTACTGTTGCAAAATAAGAAGAATTAGCCAAATAATATAAATGCTATCAGTTTGCACTTTTTTAAATGAAACAATGATGATGCCTCATAGATTTTATACACTCTACAGAAGGACGCAATCATTCATAGGTGTTGTTGTAAAATAAAGAAGGAACCTGTGTTGAAAATTGTCTCTTCAAAACAAGCACATAAATGTGTAAAATATCTTTATTTTGTAAGATAAGATGCCTTTGGGATGCTCGTTCACAGTCTTTTTTTTAAGAAACATTTCTTCAGCCACCTAGACCCGTTTCGCAATAACATCCATTAATGTATAATGATAAAGTCCATTGAGTCCCGCCATCTTTATGCTTATAAGAGAAGCGTGCGAGCCCCGTTACATACTTTTGTCAAATCCCAATACCGACAACTCTTAGCACTTGAGACGATTGATAAGAAATAATCCTTTCTTGTACAATTTTTCCCATGAACCATTCCCCGCTTGTAACGTGTAAAAAAAAATAATTTTGCTCGATTCAACATGGTACAGATTTAAAAGGAAAAAATCTTACGGTATTCAGAGTTCTCATTCAAATTGAACAGCAGTAAGTTATCATTATAAATCAATATATAGCATATTAAAGTATCTGTTTTTTATAAAAAGCGTGCTTCCACTTAAAAACATTTCTCTGTGATTTTTGAGATAACTTTAAAAAATTGTAGAATCCCAAGTATAAATGACACTTTGTAATGATTGATTCAATCATCGAAAAACAAATTTATTAATTTATAATCATCAGCTTATCGCTTTTTTATATTCAATGAGAATATAGAATAAAGATTTCTTACTTCAAACTCTCCCACCATGAATCATAATTATCTTCGTAAGAGCGATTAACAACAGATAAAAAGATTTTTTGAAAAATAAGAGATGTGTTTTCCATAAAACCGCTAAACATAAAAGCAGTTTTTCAATGTATTATAATATCTTAACTGATAACATAATCATAATGTTTGCTGATTGCTTCGTAAAAACACAAACAATGACACGTCTCAATAACCTTCATAAATAGAATCAAAAGACGAATCTAAGCTAGAGAATACAGCTCTCTGAATTCAATGCATAACCCATTCAAGACTAGCTATCACAACATAATAGATAAAATATTCAACATTGAAAAATATGCACCTAAAGAAACAGTTTTTATCTCTAAAATACGATTAATTAAGATGTGTTTTCATTTTGCTTAATGTTTCTTTTGAAAGAGCTTCTTTAACGAGTTCATCTGTCCTGTTAGCATCTAATTCCTTTGCCATAAGGATACGTGCCGTAGAAACTGCCAAATCGATAGCCGATGAAGAAACCATGCGTACTGCATCGGCTTCTGCTTGAGCGATTTTTTGCTCTGCCAATTTATTGCGGTTTTTTACATATTCTTCTGCTTTTTTACGAGCCTCAGCAATAACAGATTCAACTTCATGCCTTGCTGCTGCGATAATTTCTTGCGCATCTTTTTCTGCTTCTGCATGTTTGCGTTGATATTCAGCTAATATTTCCTGCGCCTCTTCGCGAAGACGCAAAGCTTCATCAAGCTCCTCTTTGATACGCTTCGCACGTGCATCAAGATGGTGTATAATTTTTTGTGGAATTTGGAAATAGACTAAAAGAGCTAAGAAAAGAACTAACCCAACAAAAGCCCAAAAAGTATCACTCATCTTTGTCTTCCTCAATAATCAGCAGCTTTAACAACTGAACGAACAGCCTCTTTGCTGATATCAACATCAATCAATTTTTTCACAATTTCAAGGGCGACTTCTTCAGCGATAGAGCCAACATTTTGCATTGCTTTATCCCGAATTTTTGCTATCTGTTTTTCAGCATCTGCAAGTTTTTTCTCTAAACTCTCCTCAATTTCCTTCCGTTCAAGCTCAGCCTTTTGTTTTAATTCTTCACCAGCCGCTTGTGCTATCGTGTGAGCTTTCAGGCGTGCTTGTGCCAATTCACGCTCATAAGTTTCAACAACAGTATCTGCTTCCTGTTTCATGCGCATTGCCTGATCTAAATCAGAGGCAATTCGATCTCGACGTGTTTCAATAACACCACCAATACGTGGCGCAATCACACGAGAGATAAACAGATAAAAAAGTCCGAAAGAAATGGCCAACCAGAAAAAATGCGAACTAAAATGAACAAAATCAAAAGGTGGAAACACACGATTTGCATGCTCTGCCACTTGCTTGATATGTTCTACCGACGTTTCAGTATTCTGTGCATAAGCGCTGGAAACAAACATCTTCTTTCATCCCTTCAATAGCTTAACCCTCTATAACCGATGATAACGCACATTTTTCCGGTTAAGAGCTAAAAGGGTAAATCTTTCCTCAAAGTGAGAACAAACATACCCTTTTGATAACGATCAAACCCCAAAAAGAAGTAACAAAGCAATAAGCAATGAAAAAATACCCAAAGCTTCTGTCACAGCAAAACCAAAGACGAGACGTCCAAACTGACTATCGGCTGCTGATGGGTTACGTAACGCACCAGAAAGATAGCTCCCAAAAATATTACCAAGTCCTAAAGCTGTTCCAGCCATACCAAAGCAAGCAAGACCAGCTCCAATATATTTTGCTGCAAGCACCATTTCCATATTATTCTCCTTTAAAGCAAAATTGTACTCTCCGACGGAAACCCGCCAGTTTTATTAATGTCCTGGATGAATTGCATCATTAAGATACATACATGTTAAAACTGTAAAAACATAAGCCTGAAGAAATGCAACCAAAAACTCAAGAGCCGTAATCGCTACAGTCATAATAAGAGGCAAAACCGAACCACCAACACCTACGATTCCCACCCCAATCATTGAAACAACAAACCCCGAAAACACTTTGAGCGTAATATGACCAGCAAGCATATTCGCAAAAAGACGAAGTGAAAGACTGATGGGGCGAGAAAGAAAAGAAATAATCTCAATCATTGTTACGAGAGGCAAAACAACGACAGGAACCCCACTGGGAACAAACAGTTTTAAAAAACTGACCCCATGCTTATAAAAGCCATAACCAATCACCGTCAAAATAACCACCATTGCTAACGAAAACGTGATCATGATCTGTGAGGTTACCGTATAAAAATAAGGAAAAAGACCAATAAAGTTAGCCACCAAAATAAAAGTAAACAGAGAAAAAACTAAAGGGAAAAACTGCATTCCCTGCGCGCCGGATGATTCTCGCAAAGTCGATGCGACAAACTCATAAGCCATTTCTGAAAGAGATTGCATGCGCGTTGGAACCAATCCACGACTTGAGGATGAAAGGAAGAGAAAAATAGAAGTTACAACAACGGTAATGACAGTAAACAATGATACATTTGTAAACGATAAATCTATATTCCCTATGGAAATATTAATCAGCCGTGAAACCTCAAACTGATGAATAGGATCTGGAGCGTGCGCTGTCACTTCAACCTCATTTATCGGACCTCTTATGGGTCTCTTTATCTTGTTCATTTTGGCGCAACGCGCCTTTTTGTCCTAATTGACTGGAGGGAATAGTCCCCACAGACCGAAGAATATTTAATACACCGGCAGCAAAGCCAAGAAAGAGGAAAAATACCAATCCCCATGGCCATGAACCTGCTAACTTATCAAACCCTAACCCCAAAATAACACCAACGATAACACTTGCCAGAAACTCACTGGAAAGCTTAATTGCATCTGCCATCCTTCCTTGTGACTTTCCCCGCTCATTCTTATGTTCTCGCTTCTTTAATGCCTGTTTGCGCACTAAAGCTACGCTTAAGTTCTTACTACGACATTCCAAATCCTCTGAATGGAAACACTCCCCTTGCTTTTCCTCTTCAGCCTCTCTGCGGCTTGTGACGGGTTTTTCGCCCATAGCCATTATTGGCTCCCTAATCAAAAAGCAAAGTAAAAATGCATCTCATAAAATCGTGTGCATCATATTGTTCCCGAATTTATTCGTCAAGATATTAAAAGAAATCTATCACAATTTATCGTATAAATTTTATCGCATAAGTAACACATTTTTTAAATTCACGTGTTTTTCTAAAAGATACTTCTTAAAATTCCCAAACTAGTTTCATGATAACATCCGTAAATGGGTAAAAGCCTCCATAATAATATAAAGCTCATAGGATTATTCTCATAACTTATGAAGTGCCAAATCAGCACCATCAAACACTTTGCTAACTGCCAATGTTGTAATAGATCTCGTTTTGAAAAAATATTGAAAATTAAAAGATAATTTCAAGTTTCTTTTCGAACGGAGCATCCTCATTATATTCCCCTCTCCTCATAGCGCTTCTGTTTTTGCATTTAAATAATCCCTTAAAAAGGATTGTATGCTCTTTCTGAAATACTCTCGATTCCATTCTTCTATCGCATGCAAGAAAAAAATCTTTATCAAGAGAAATTAAAATGAGAAAGCTCTAGAACGCTCATGATAAATGATGATTATCGTTTGTTGAGGTTATCAATTTATTTTCTATAGTTAGAACACTATAACTAACGGAAAAGCTTGTTTTTAAAGTTCGATAAATTTCATTCACTTTAAAATCAAAGAGATCTCATTTCCTTTTAGAACGTGTCGCAAAAGGATTATCAGAAGCTCGTAATGATAGGCGAACTGGAATACCAAACATATCAAACGCTTCACGTAATCCATTGACAAGATAACGCAAATACGATTGGGGCATGACTTTGGGGCGCGAGCAAGAAATCATAAAGCCAGGAGGACGTGTTTTCACCTGTGTAATATACTTAACCTTAAGTCGACGCCCCGAAATTGCAGGTGGTGGATGATGTGTTACAACAGTTTCAAGCCATTGATTCAATTTAGCCGTGGAAATGCGACGATTCCACACGCGGTGCATCATCATGATATTTTCCATGAGTTTATCAATTCCTTGACCATATTGTCCCGATAAAGGAATAGCCCTTAAACCGCGAACTTGAGGAAGAAATCGTGCGCACTTTTCATGCAAATCAATTAATGTGGCCTGACTATTTTCAATAAGATCCCACTTATTGAAAGCAATAACTGGAACACGCCCTTCACGAATCACAAGATCAACAATTTGTAAATCCTGCTTTTCAAAAGGTATTGTTGCATCAAAAACAATGACCACCACTTCTGCAAAACGAATAGCACGTAAAGTATCAGAAACAGATAGTTTTTCTAATTTTTCTTGAATTTTTGATTTTCGACGCAAACCCGCAGTATCAAAAAGTTTAATATGACGACCACGCCATTCCCAATCGACAGAAATAGAATCGCGTGTTAACCCTGCTTCTGGTCCTGTTAATAACCGATCTTGCTTCAACATACTATTAATAAGGGTAGATTTCCCTGTATTGGGCCGCCCCGCAATGGCAATCCGAATAGGCTTACTTTCATCGTAAATAAGCCCCTCTTCTTCCGAAGAATTGATATCATCACCTCTAGACACTGGCTGTATCGTTATATCTTCTTCTTTGCTGTTGTCAAAAGCACGCTCTAACCCAACGGCATTTATAATGGCATCACGAAGATCACTCAGTCCCAAACCATGTTCAGCCGATATTGGGCAGGGCTCTCCCAAACCCAATGACCACGCCTCATACTCTCCCCCTGTTGCCGCTTTTGACTCAGACTTATTGGCAACGAGAACAATCGGTTTTCCTGATTTGCGAACTAATGAAGCAAAATTTAAATCACTCGGTGTTATTCCGCTCTTTGCATCAAATAAAAACAAAACAAGATCTGCTTCATCAATCGCAGCTTTTGTCTGAGAACGCATACGCCCCTCAAGTGTATGATCTCCAGCTTCTTCCAACCCAGCTGTATCAATCACATCAAAACGTAGATCTTGAAGTTTTGCCGCATGAATGCGCCGATCACGTGTTACACCCGGCTTATCATCAACCAAAGCCAATTTTTGCCCAACCAAACGATTAAAAAGTGTTGACTTCCCAACATTGGGACGACCAACGATAGCAATGGTAAGGCTCATCGATTTATTCCTTATTTGTCTTGCCCTCAGCTTGCATAAGCTCAAGCATCATTCGAGCCCTATCTGTTATTTTTGATCCCAACGCACTATCTGCAGAAATTTTCTGAAAATAATCAACGGCCTCATCAATCTCTCCTGCTTTATAAGCAGCTAAGCCTAAAGCCTCTCGTGCAGACAGACGCATAGGATCAATATCATCTGCCATATCTTTGACACGCTTTTTGACATCATCCAAGGTCCCTGTATCAACTAAAATATAGGCTGCTCGAATTTTTGCTACTTTCCGCAAAATCTGTGGTGCTTTCTCATCCGCTGCAACAGAATCAAAGATCTCCACTGACTTGATAAGATCACCTTGCTTCATGCGTAAAGAAGCCTCACGCAAACGGGCAAGAAAAGGATACCCCCCGAAATTAGAGTCTTTAACATTCTGTAATTGCTTTATCGCCTTATCAAAATCACGTGTATCCGCAAAATTAAGACTTTTGACAAATGCATCACCAACATAGCTGGCTTTCTTTATTTGCATATGATGATAAATTTGATAAATAACTATCATCAATATGAAAAGAATAACCGCCCCAATAATTGAAAAACCATAACGTCTCCAAAAAGCAAGCGCCTTTTCCTGACGAAACTCTGCATTAACTTCAGCAATAAAACTATCATACGACATATAATATACCTTGTAAAAAAATTTACTTTCTACACTTTTACGCATAAAGGGACAAAGATGGTAGTCCTAAATTAACGAAAAATCTCTAAATTGTTCAATTTATTTATTTCAAATCAGCATGTAACAAAATCAATTATATTTTTGCAACTCTCTTAATTAAAAACGATGTAAAAGCCCTTTTGGTTCATACTCCTGCTTTTACATCTCTTGAGTCTTATAAAGAAAGATCACGGACTTAATATTCTCACATGCGTTTTGATAATGTTATCCATTCTTTCCTAATTCAATGTATACCAAAGATAATTTTTTAAAGTCCTTAAAAAAACTGATATCTTATCTTTGGTTTTAAAGTTGTATTAAACATGCACAATCTTTACCAAAAATGATAGCCAAAGCGCTCTGACAAAAACCAAATAAAAAATTGTCACCTAGCTGAAAAAATACTGGAGCGTTATTAAAAACACGTTCCCCAAACTTCAAAGATTTTTTTACACAAAAGATATCCCTTCAACTTAACCTTCATACGATTAAAATCCTTCCGTAATTAATACTCAAGGCTTTTGAAAAGTATCTTATTGTAATGGCCAAACCCACATAAGCATAGGAACAGCAACAATAATGATCAACACCGCTAATGGAGCCCCCAGACGTGGATAATCACTAAAACGATATCCTCCTGGCGCCATCACGAGCATATTACTTTGATGTCCAATAGGTGTAAGAAACTCACAACCCGCACCAATAGCAACCGCCATCAAAAAAGCTTCAGGCTTATAATGAAGGGAATGCGCAAAACTTGATGCGATGGGAGCAACCATCATAACCGTTGCTGCATTATTCAAAAATGGCGTGACCAACATAGCTGTTACCAACATCAGTGCTAAAGCACCAGAAGGTGGGAAAAATATTGCCAGTTGGCTCAACCATTGACCAATAAGATCCGTACATCCCGTTTTTTCTAACGCTTCACTCACCGGAATAAGAGCTGCTAATAGGACTAATATTGGACCATCTAATGCCTGATACAGATCACGCGCGGGTAAAACGCGAAAGATAACCATTGCAGCGGCAGCAGAAAAAAAGAAAAAGCAACTGGAACAATATGAAAAGCTGTAAAAATAATGGCGACAAATAAAATCGCTAAAGATATAAGGCCATATCGTAAATTTCCAAATACAATATTGCGTTTTGCTAGGGGTAAACATTTCAACTCCCTTAATAAATTTGGAATAATCGCATCTTGTCCTCGCAAAACAATCACATCCCCAAGATGGAAAATAATATCATCAAGTCTTCCTCGTACCCTTTCATGTTGACGACTTAACGCAAGCAAATTGACATTATAGTGATCAAATAGAGAAAACTCTTTCGCACTAATGCCAATAAGAGGCGAGTTATGCGTGATAACTGCTTCAATAATATCAATGTCACTGTCTTTATCACGTGTAGAAAGAGTTTGCTCCTTAGAAAACTCTAAACGCGCAGAGTTCATCACACTATCTATTCCTGTGTGCGATCCTTCCAGCAAAACAATATCGTTTTCAGACAAAACAAAATCTGGCAATGGTGAAATCGATACTTTGTTTCTAATGATTTGAATCACCATGACATCACCACTTGATGGCTTAACTAAATCAACAATACTTTTCCCCACAATCGGTGAATTTATTGGAATATGCACTTCAGCAACATAATTACGAATATCAATGGCATCATCAAATGATCCCCCTGAACGAACACGCACAGGCAAAAGCCAATAAAAGCAGACCAAATATAGGACACCAACCGTCGCAATAACCGCACCAACTGGTGTAAAATCAAACATCGTAAAAGGTGTTCCTGCTAAACGTTCTTGCATCGCTGAGATAACAACATTGGGAGATGTTCCTATCTGTGTCATGAGCCCCCCTAACAAAGAACCAAAAGCCATCGGCATCAAAAAGACAGAAGGAGAAACCTGAGAACGACGCGCAAACTGAAAAGCGATCGGAAGCATAATCGCTAAAGCACCAATATTTTTAACAAACATTGATAAAAGAACAACAGAAAGAACCAAAAAAGCTAATTGAAGACGCACCGATTTCACATCTGGCCATATGCGTTGAATAATAAACTCCATGATACCAGAGCGTGATACAGCTGTACTGACAACAAACACACTCCCCACAATAATAACAATATCATTACTAAAACCGCTAAAAGCTTCCTTCGGACTGACAAGACCAAGAGCACACGCTATTAATAATGTACAAATAGCGACAAGATCATACCGAAATCGATCCCAAATAAAAACAACCATCATGAGACCAATAATCAAAAAGGCCATTATTTGATTTTCTGTCATAACATTTAGCTCTCCCCATTAAATTATCATGAACAAAAACATATCTTTTATGTTTTAAATGTTCCTATAAACAGCAGCAAGATAAAAGCAGACATAGGGATATTTTAGAATAATTTAAAGTGATAAAAAATATGATGTGCATAAACTTACCTCTCCTTAAATTATGCATGCTTTTCTATAACGTTCCAAATCCAAAGAAAATCGATAAAAGTTGACAAAGTGATATTGCAAAAAAGATGAGAATAACTCTAATATAGAGAATAGATGACTGTTGAAACTGGTACACGCTATATTTTAACCTTTGTCGTTGCTTAAAAGAGTTTATCTTCACTCTCATTTTAAAGAGTGATAAAAATGAAAGAAGAAAGAATGGTCAATCTTAATAGTGGGTATCAAAATTACCTAAAATATTGGCTCACTTGCATTATTGGATTTTTTGCTATCTTGGCAATTATAGTTGTTGGTGGATTTTATATTGCAAAACCCTATCTTGATAGTTTTGTAAAAAAAGAGATAGCCCGTCGTGCCATAAAAGCAGAAACATCTGAAGTCAGCATTCTGGGTAAAGTCAATTTGAAAAATGTTATACTCCCCGTTCCGGCCGGTATATCACTGAAAATTGGTGCCATTTCTGCCCGTCCTCCTCTTTCTTTTATTCCTGGAACTTTTACATTTTATAATGTTGATTTAAAGTATAATAATATTCATATAAAAATTCCGCAAATTTCTCTTAAAAGTGTATCCATAAAAGAAAAAGATAGAACAATCACATCACATCTTTTACAATCAGTGATGCGTATTAGTCTTGCTTCAATTACTGCACCCAATATACAACTTTCTATAGAAAATGGAAAAAAGCGCACAGAAACGATTGAATTTAAGAATTTTCAGCTTTCTGATTTTAAAGGCGGCCATATCCGTTCCGTTAGCCTCAAAAATATGGATCTTAAAACGGTTGCAGTCAATGATAATAAACAGATGCAGCTGATGGCTAAAAGCGATACAATAAAAGCCCAAGACATCGACATCAATTATGCCTATTCTATCATTTTCGGAAAAAATGACGTTCTCAATAAAGGAAAAACCGTCACTGGCCCTATTTCTATGAGCAATATCAGTATCGATATTTTTGAAGAAGCAGAAAAAAATAGCACTTTCTCCCTCGGCCAATTTAAAACATCTGGTCTAAAGATGAAACCGCTTGAACAAGCCCCTGAAAAATTAGTCAAAGCTTATCTTAATGCAAGAAAAGAGAATAATAAAATTGCAGAAAAAGCAGCACAAAATGGTCTTCTTCTAAACATACTGCTCGCCATTACCTCAGCAGATGCCAAAGTTGATAATGTCACCGTTGATATCCCATCATTGAAAGCAACTCTCGAATCATTCCACTTTAAACCAAGCTTATGGAAACATCCTATCCCCAAAAAGCTTTTTCTTTCTCTCAATAACCTTTCCGTTCTACCTAAAAAAATGAATGAAAAAGACTTAGAGTTCTTCAAAAATCTGAATTTTGAGCGCTTTGACATCTCAGGAAAACTTGATATTTTTTACGACGAAAAAAAACGTATGCTCTTTCTTGATGCAATGTCTTTCAATATGAAAGACGTTGGCTCTGGGAATATATCGGCTAAAATTATTGATGTTGATGAAAAACTTTTTTCTGGTCAACAAAACATCATGATGGCTGCGTCTCAAGACCTTGGCATCAATGAAATTGATATACAATATAGGGATGCTGGTTTTATTGATAAGCTATTTTCTTATCTCGCGAAAAACCTTAACGATAGCCAACATGATCTTAAAAAGGAACTCTATGACGATTTCTATTTAATGATGACGCAAACTCCAAAAATATTGCTAAAAAATCATGACGAAGCAGAAAAAATTTCAAAATCTTTAGGTGAATTTGCTAAAAAACCGCAAACATTGATCGTTAAAATTAAAGCAAAAGATAATAAAGGGCTCACAATGGTTGATCTTGAATCTGCTCTACAAAATGATCTATCTAAAGTGTTGAGCAAAGTAGATCTCGCTATTAAAAACGAAAAATCTCCTTAAACATCATTGAACATATTGCGCTTTCAATATGATGATCTTGTCTATAAACTTTAGAACCTTATTCCTCTTTTTGCTTTTATATGATACAGAAAGTATCAGAATAGAGTCATTTACATAGAAAATATAGAATCATAAATTTGCCGATAGTTGGAGTTGTTCATGTCTGATTTATCTTCAAATCGTCTGCCTAATCGCGCTTCTCGTGTTACCAATCAGGCGCTTTCCGCTATCGAGCGTTTTCTCCATATTGAAGCTTTGAGTGGTATTGTTCTTTTACTCGCTGCTGCTTCTGCACTCATTTTTGCCAATTCTCAATATGCTGATCTCTATGAATCTTTTTGGCATACACCTCTTGGCTTTAATTTGGGGCATTTCACTCTTTCATGGGATTTACATTTCTGGGTTAATGATGCCCTTATGACTATTTTTTTTCTTGTCGCAGGCATGGAAATTCGACGCGAAATTCATGAAGGTGCTCTTGCTGATTTTAAACAAGCAATTTTACCGATTGTTGCTGCAATAGGTGGTGTTTGTGTCCCTGCAATCATTTATTTCATCTTCAACTCTAATGGTGGACATATCCACGGTTGGGCTGTACCAACAGCAACAGATATTGCTTTCGCTCTTGGTATTCTGGCTCTTCTTGGAAAAAAAATTCCTTCTAATCTGCATATCATTCTTCTATCATTAGCGATTATTGATGATATTATCGCTGTTCTCATTATTGCTTTTTTCTACTCAACAAACATTGATCCTAGTGGGTTAATGATTGCAGGAGCAGGTATTGCTCTGGTCCTCTTTTTTCAATGGATTGGGCTTGCCTCAGCGTGGCTTTACACTTTACCTGGTGCAATCATCTGGTGGGGTTTAATGGTAACAGGCGTTCATCCATCACTTGCTGGTGTCATCTTAGGTATGATGACCCCTGTTTATCCTACCCGCACGCTTGTTGCACCGCTCACCATGCTCAGCAATGCTATGCAAATCCTTCAAGAAAAAAACACAAAAACAGATCTCCATCATATTTCAACGGCATTGAAAAAAATGCGCAAAGGACAGCGTGCTATGATTGCTCCAGTAACACGTGTTCAAAAAATATTACACCCATGGGTTGCGTACGGTATCATGCCGATTTTTGCCTTCGCAAATGCAGGTGTAAGTTTTGCAAACTTTGACCTTTCTTCTGACAAATCATTCTTAATTGTTCTTGGTGTTGTCATTGGTCTTTTCGTTGGTAAACCCCTTGGCATTATCACTGCCAGTTATCTCGCCGTAAAATCAGGACTATGCCGCCTTCCTCCTCAGATGACATGGACAGGCATTTTACTTATTGGATTCTTAGCTGGAATTGGCTTTACAATGTCTATCTTTGTTTCAATGCTTGCCTTTAAAGATATTATCCTGCTCGATGCAGCAAAAATTGGGGTTCTTTGTGGCTCTGGTTTATCTGCTCTTATGGGGCTGGGATATGGATTTATTTATATTAAACGCAATAAAAAACTTTCATAATGATCAATAATACATTGATTTATAATAATAATTTATCGTTCCTCATATTGAATGAGAGACCCGAATATCATATCTGTTTATATTGAATCAATCAAAACCATTAGCTTTCCCATCAAAATTGGGGCAGCTGTGTGGGGAGAGCTGTTAAAGTCAGAACTAAAAACGCCTCTTATGAAGAATCTTAAGTGCTAAGGGCTTGCAACATTCCAGAGCTGAAAAATAATTTGGTGGTGCTGGCCTGTTTCTTCACAAGCGTAAAGGTATTTATGTTTAATGACTTTATTATTATGCTATTCTATTTACCGGTAACCAACGCGAAATAAGTTTGGATACGTTGAGAGATGTTTCTTTAAAACAATCATCTGCTTTGTTGGAGTGACCTTTTAACATAATCAAGGTTTTGCCTACAATCCTAGAAATGGGTGTAGTTGCTTGCTAGAGTATCTTTATCTTATATTCTTATTGATCAAATGAACAATAATTTGAAGATCCTCATAAAAATATTCAGAATTGTCTCTGGTTGTTTTATTTGTTAGAGATCGGAATATTAAACTTTAAAAAAGTAGTTTCTGTTATTATCGCTTCTGTCCTTATCTTATTCTCTATACTCCAATATATTTGTGCTTGTCTCTACAGCGCGTTCTTATATCGCCATATGAGTATCTCAAAGAATGAAAATATCATGATCAGAGCAGAAATTGATAAGCTTTTTGAATAATTTCCCTCCTTTGAATTTTTCAAAAAAGTGTGTTGCTGTTTAATGATTACCTGTCATCTCATAAAAATATTAAGATATATAATATTTTTTCAAAACGCTTAAATTATCGTAAACAGACCTTTTAAAGCTCCAGGTGTAAAATCTAAACTAGCTCATAAAGGAGTATAGATAAATTTTTAAAATGATATTCATCAATGGGTATATTTTATTTATCGTCAAAACAAGCCTTGTCTATATGGTGTCGTATTTGCTTATGAATTAAAGAAATAGAAGCAGTTCTATCAATAACGATAAATCGTTCGTCTATTTCTGATAAAAGCTGATATACTTCAGAAACTTTTTCAATAAATGAGCGTTTTTCTTCGTATTTTAAGGCTAAACCATCCCTTTTTTGCAATCGTTCGATAATAGCAGCAGACGGTAAATGAAGATAAAATGTGATATGAGGTCTTGGAATAGATTGATTTAATTTAATCACACTTTCAAGAGAAAGTCCTCTAGCGTAGAAATAAGCAAGATTAGAATAAACATATCGATCGCTGATTAATAAATTTTGCGATGAAGTTAAAGAAGGTTCTATAATTTCAAGCGTATGCTTTCGTCTATCTGTTGCCGCGAAAAGTGCTAAAAGCAATGAATCAATTGGTTTTCCACTCTCTAAATAACCTCTCACCTCTTGATTATTTCTATACCAGTGACTGGGTTGAAAAGTTTGTATTATATGTTTTTCTTGTGAGTAATGGCGAGAAATTCCTTGTGCTTGAGTGGTCTTTCCACTCCCATCAAATCCACATAGAGCAACAAAAGAACCAGAATATGGCTTCAAAGACCACATGGAATTATAAATATCTTTATCAAGATACATACTCTTTCATCTATAATTTACGTCATTTTACATTTAAAATCTTCTTTGTTTAAAGATAAAGCGTTTTATCTCTTACTATCAGAGGCATGATATCAAGAGCATTCTCCTCTTCAGCACAAGAGCTTGAAATTTTTTATAACTGATTGACTGCTAGGATAACATTTTTAATTTTGAAGCAATTAAAAAACTCTGTAAGCTCTATAATATTGATTCTGAAGTGTAAATCCCCCCTTTTATAAACATACACATGGTGCATTTTTCTTCTCTGAAAAATACTTAATTTACAAATAATTCTTCTTTTATTTTATCTTATATCTCAATAATTTATAAGAAGTATTGTATGTTATCTCTTAAATGGTTTTTATTCCTATGCCAATCTTGTTTATAATGCGCAAGCAAACAGTTTTTTGCTTCATCATAAAAAAATCTTCAATGAAAGAATTTCACGGTATTAAGCGTTTTAAAATACTTAACTCTTATCCAGTCCATAAACAGCATGTAATGTTCTTACCGCAAGTTCAGTGTAAGCACTATCAATCAAAACAGAAATCTTAATCTCGGAAGTCGTGATTGCTTGAATATTAATACCCTTCTCAGCCAAAGCCCTAAATGCTGTAGCCGCAACACCTGCATGGCTGCGCATTCCAATACCAATCACAGAAATTTTAGCAAGATCACTTTCAAATTGGAGAACATCAAATCCAATTTCTTTGCGATTTTTCTCAAGAAGTGCAACGGCTTTTTCTACATCTGCTGATGGTACAGTAAAAGTCATATCAGTTTTTGAGCCATCTTCAGAAATATTTTGCACAATCATATCAACATTAATACACTCTTCAGCCAAAGGACCAAAAATTGCTGCTGAAATTCCTGGACGATCAGCAAGCCGACGCAGCGAAATTTGCGCTTCATCCTTAGCAAACGCAATACCAGTAACATTTTGTTGTTCCACGATTTCATCCTCATCGCAAATAAGTGTTCCAGAAGAACTCTCTGGATCCTCCATGCCTAATGCATCAGGATCCTCAAAACTTGAACGCACAAAGGTACGAACCTTATGAACCATGGCCAATTCAACAGAACGGACCTGTAAAACTTTCGCCCCTAAAGACGCCATTTCCAACATTTCTTCAAAAGCTACTTTTGGTAGCCGACGCGCTTTCGGTTCTATACGTGGATCCGTTGTATAAACACCATCCACATCTGTATAAATATCACATCGATCAGCTTGTACAGCCGCCGCTATAGCAACAGCACTTGTATCTGATCCTCCACGCCCTAAAGTAGAAATCCGATTATCCGGGGTTACCCCCTGAAAACCAGCAATAACGGCAACCTGCCCTTCCTGAAAACGCTCTATTAAAAAAGAGCCATCAATATCAGTAATCCGTGCCCGACCATGCGCATTGTCTGTATGAATAGGAATCTGCCAACCAAGCCATGAACGTGCATTCACACCCATTGCTTGAAGCGTCAAAGCCAGCAAACCTGAAGTAACCTGTTCACCAGCAGCAACCACAACATCATATTCACGCGCATCTTTATGTATGGGGGAAGCATCACATGTCCACTGGACAAGCTCATTGGTTTTACCCGCCATCGCAGATACGACAACAGCAACCTCATTGCCTGCATCCACTTCCCTTTTGACATGCCGTGCAACATTATGAATACATTCAATGTTTGCGACAGACGTTCCACCAAACTTCATGACAATGCGCGCCATTAACAACACTCTTAACCTTACATCTTTTATCTCGCACGATAATGAGAATAAGATGCTCTATTAACTAACCATTTTCTCGACATAGCGAATATCGATCATTTGTGCAAGTTGCATTATGATTATATTAATTGCTCTTGACTTGGTATAAAGTCTCCGTGACTTAATTGTTAAAAATAAAAGGAAGGCAACATGATAGAGGAAACTCCAACCACAATTGATCAAAGTGAAATTGATCACTTTTCACGGATTGCTACAGAATGGTGGAATCCACAAGGGAAATTTCGGCCTCTTCATCAATTTAATCCAACACGCCTTGCTTACATCAGAGAAAAAATCTGTTTAGAGTTTAATCGTGACCCTATTTCACTGACGCCCTTTAATCATTTGAAAATTCTTGATATTGGCTGTGGAGGAGGCTTGTTATGTGAACCCATGGCACGTCTTGGCGCTATGGTCGTAGGCGTTGATGCTGCACAAACGAATATTGAAGTCGCAAAAATCCATGCCGCTCAAAATGATCTTTCAATTGACTATCGCACGACAACAGCAGAAGCGCTCGCTAATGAAGGAGAAAAATTTGATATTATCCTTAATATGGAAGTTGTTGAACATGTCGCTGACGTTGATCTCTTCATAAAAGCGACAGCAAAAATGCTAAAACCACAAGGGTTGATGTTTGTCGCAACACTCAACCGCACGTGGAAAGCATGGGGGCTCGCTATTATAGGCGCTGAATATATCCTCCGTTGGCTGCCTAAAGGAACCCATGATTATAAAAAATTTCTAAAACCCCAAGAGCTTAAAAATTTCTTATCAAAAAATGCTCTGACTGTCATTGATGAGATAGGGATTACTTATAATCCATTCAATGACAGCTGGAATCGCTCAAAAGACATGGATGTTAACTATCTCCTTCTCGCAAAACGGCCTTAAGGATATGCCATAATCTTAAGGAGATATCATTTACAACGATTATATGCCTTGCAATAAAGAATTGAGCTTTCCCTCAGCTTCTAAAGCATAAAGGTCATCACAACCACCAACGTGATAATCACCTATAAAAATTTGTGGAAATGTATTGCGTCCATTTGCGCGCTGTACCATTTCTTGACGAAGAGATGTGGAAGCATCAATATCTGTATATTTTACACCTTTTTTATCAAGTAAATCACGTGCTTTTATGCAATAAGGACAGTTAGGACGTGTATAAATGATTATCTCTTTCATAAGTATTATCCTCCAATATTTTTTTAATAATATTCACTTTTAGTTCCCTTTAAGAAGAGGGAAAAATAGAATCTTCTTTAAGGACACGCGAAAATGTTAGCACATCAACCTGTCGTGCACCCGCATATTTTAATGCAGCAGCTGCTGCCGTAACCGTTGCTCCCGTTGTAAAAACATCATCAATCAGTAAAATAGAGCGCCCTTTGAGATATTTTTTAACCTTATCTGAAACCTTAAAAGCATTTTTTACATTAAGTTTTCTCTCTTTTGAAGAAAGACTAACCTGCGGACGCGTGTGCCGACAACGAACAAGCCAACCCGGTTTTAAAACCTTTTTTTTTGATGCTGCAATATAACGTGCAAGCTCAGCAGATTGATTATAACGTCTCTCCCAAAAACGACGAAAATGCAATGGAATAGGAATAATAACATCACACTCATCAATAACCTCACGTCCAGCAAACATCATCCAATTGGCCATAAAGGGTGCCAATTCTATATGATCACCATATTTTAAGCGCGTTACTAAAGTTTGTGCAAGCCCTTCATGAACAATAACTGAGCGAACACGTGAAAAAGGGTAAGAATTACGAAGCGCTTCACCACTAAGAAAACCATCTCCCATATCACAAACAAAAGGAATCCCCATCACAGGACAATAAGGTTTCGTGATAAATTGAAGGTCTTTCCAACATTCCGGACAAATGGTCCCATAAGTAGAAACATTTTGCTTACATCCAGGACAAATTGGTGGATAAAGCATCGCTTTAAAACGTTCAATGAACTGACTGAGTATATCCCCGCTATTTAAAGCCGCTTCTCGAAAGTAAAACATTATAAATTTAGGCTTTTACAATTTCCCCACAGAACAAAAGTTCCTTTGTATATTTCCTCAATTTATAATTTTAATTTCTTTAAAAACCCTTAACCTTCCATAAATTTATTTTTCTTTCACATTATAAACTTGACAGAGCTTCCACAAACATGAACCTTTTCAAAATATATTCTTTTATAGATCGAAAGTGTTCCACAATATGTCGCATCCTTTAATTTTTGATCATAGCCGCATTGAACAATTCCGCAAACGTGCCTTCCAAAAAGCAAAAAAAGGAGATGACTTTTTACTCTCTCTCATGGCAGAAGATCTCTATAAGCGCCTTAGCACTGTCGATCGCCTCTTTACATTAGCGCTCGATTTACACAGCCATACAAACCTTGCCACGCAAGCTCTCATGAAATCTGGAAAAGTTTGTTCTATAGAACGTATTGAAACCGATAGGATTTATCAAAGCGATGATAAAAAATTTCATTTACGCCATCGAGAATTTCTTGATTTACCTCAAAATTACTGTGATCTTATTGTTTCACTTCTTTCATTACAATTAACGAATGATACCCCTGGTGTTCTAAGCCAAATAAAAAATACTCTTAAACCAGATGGTTTATTTCTGGCTGTTATGGCAGGAGCTGGTACACTTAAAGAACTCCGTGAATGCCTCCTACAGGCTGAAATTGAGATCTATGGTGGAGCAAGCCCTAGGGTCTATCCTTTTGCTGATATTCGTGATGCAGGCGCTCTTTTACAGCGTGTTGGCTTTGCTCTGCCTGTAGCAGACGTTGAAGATATTACAATACGTTATAATACAATGTTTGACCTTATGCACGACCTTAAAGCAATGGGAATGCAAAATGCCCTCATTAAGCGTTCAAGGCGCCCTATCTCCAAACGATTTTTTCTCCGTGCAGCTGAAATTTATGCACAAAAATTTAGTGATCCTGATGGACGTATTCGTGCACACTTTTCTTTTATCTGGCTTTCTGGTTGGGCGCCTCACCCCAATCAACAAAAACCCCTACAACCTGGTACTGCGCAAATATCTCTTACGGATGTTTTACAATCCAAAAAAACATAACCTAAAATCATTTTTTTAAAAGACTGTGATCCGTTGTCCGCAACATCTGACTGGTGATCGTTCCAGCAACCATCGAATCGCTCACATTGAGAGCCGTACGTCCCATATCAATGAGCGGTTCAATAGAGATAAGTACAGCAACCAAAGTAACAGGGAGTCCCATAATTGGTAAGACAATCAATGCAGCAAAAATAGCCCCTCCCCCAACACCCGCAACACCAATAGAACTCAACGTTACAACACCAACAAGCGTAGCAATCCACGTAAGATCAAGAGGATTAATCCCCACGGTCGGTGCAATCATAGTCGCAAGCATCGCTGGATAAAGACCGGCACAACCATTTTGTCCAATTGTGGCCCCAAAAGAAGCTGCAAAACTCGCAATGGATTGTGGTACACCAATCCACTGTGTTTGCGCTTCAATATTCAAAGGAATACTTGCAGCACTTGAACGGCTGCTAAAAGCAAATGTTAAAACCGGTAAAACTTTTTTGAAAAAACGAAAAGGATTAACCCCAGAAATGCCTAGCAATACACCATGAACTCCAAAAATTAAAATAATAGCGACATAAGAGGCAATGACAAAAAACAATAAATTTAAAATATCTGAAATATGCGAAGTTGCTCCTACTTTCGTCATAAGAGCAAAAATACCATAAGGCGTCAAAGCAATCACAATACGAACTAACCGCATAATCCAAGCTTGTGCTACTTGAATAAATAAAAGCGCTTTTTCTCCTTTTTCTGGTTCATCTTTGTTTAAAAGAAGAACCGATGCTCCTAAAAATGATGCAAAAATAACGACACTGATAATTGACGTACGTTTAGCTCCACTCAATTCAGCAAAGGGATTTTTAGGAATCATAGACAAAATCATCTTTGGTATATTCATATCTCCAAGTTGAGAAATACGATCTCCAAGAAGAGCAGAAACATTTTGCCCTTCATGCACCAAACCATTTGCGGTTAATCCAAAGAAATTCACGACCAAAATACCAACTAACGCTGAAAAAGCCGTTGTAATAAGTAATATTGAAATCGTTATGACACTCATCTTTCCAACAGCATGAACAGAGTTTAAATGAGCTACCGCTGAAACGATAGAGACAAAAACCAGCGGCATAACAACCATTTGTAACAATAAGACATAACCATTCCCAACAATGTTAAACCATTCAACAGATTTTAATAAAGTGGCTTCACCTTCTCCATAAAAAAACTGAAAAATACTTCCCAAAACCAAACCAAGGATAAGCCCTAACATAACACGGCGTGAAAGGCTCCACTGCATTCTCTTACTTTGAGCAACCCACAATAAAAAAATAATAAATAGAAACAAATTGATGAAAAAATTAAATGTCATTGCCGATGCCCAGTCTATGCCCACTATTGTTATGATTGATGTAGATAATATGCATAATTCAAAATCAATGCATGATATTTGAAACCAAAGTATAAAGCTTATAAGTTTTTTGAAAAATCATTATTTTTTAATTTATAGATTAAAAAAGAATTTTTTATCTACGAATAACAATTTAAAGAAAATAAATAAAATTATTTCCCTATTATTTAAAACTTACGCTCTCATAAAATAGTTAAAAAAGAGAAATATAAGCAGTATTCATTACAACTTAATAATGAATAATTCCAACATAGCTTATCCTATTCATGCACACTTTCTTTTACCCTTTAAATTAAAAAGAGCTTTCTAAAACAATTAATTAAAAAACAAACATTCATGAATCTTCTGGAGAATACACCATAAAAAGCTTATCTTGCCAATTTTATGAATCGCAATTCTCAACAGCTTTGATTTCCACTCCCAATATAATAATTTTATTGAAAATAGCTCTTATACATTCTTTCTTTCAATGAAAATTTTTTAAGGAAAGTTTTTTGATTTTTCGAAATTCTTTTTATAGGCCTCAAAATATCCCCTCTCAATAACAAAAAAAATCATACATGTGAAAATTTTTAAAACCATAATGCCTATTGAATCACCATACAACTTTTAATGCACAATATTGTTCGATACAACTTAAAACATAATACCAACAAAAATACCCTATATCTTATCGATATAACTAAATTAAGCGACATCAACCATCATAATAGCCGTATTCAATATTGGTCTATTTACTGAAGAAGAAAGTTAAGTCATTCATGAAACGTACCATAACATTTATTGTTTTAGCTTCTCTGTTGATACTTTTCTTTGCTGTATTAATATCACTTGGATACACAAAAGTGAACGATTTGAATGAGTACAGCGAATTTTACCAGTCATACCTTAATAAAAACCATAGAGTCTTAGAATATAGCGAAAAAGATGAAATAGCAAAAGAATATATAAAAATATTTAAGAGGCAGATAGAATCCGCCATATCTACAAAAATAGGATAAGGAGGTGTTTTAGAAATATCGAATAGAACAAAAAATTGAATATTCATAATTAGATATTTTTAAAACACTCCCGCACAATCTGTGTTTTTGTGATTTTTTTACTGTTCTTAAGCAAAAAAAATTCCTCTTGCAAACCTTGAAGCAGACTTTACTAATCCGATGCTTGAATATGGAGAAAAACTTTTAGATTCTTCAACTAACATTAACTGGAAAGAATAAATTATCCGGATAGAGAAAATTATGCCCTGTAATTTTCTTATCTCGTTTTTAAAATGCCGCTATTGCTTACATAATAACTGTATAACACTATTTTGTATAGTGGCACAAAAAAGGCATCATAAACTTCGTAAGATCTGGCGATAAAAAACGGAAGAAGAAAGATTAAAAAGCGCCCTCTATGTTCTTAGCCAACCAAAGGGGCGTTTATGGCTTATCATTTAAAAAGACTAAAGTTTTATATTTCTATTCCAAACCAAAAATACCCTATATTTTTATGAGCATAGCATTGAGGACATCGAATAAAAATAATATTTTTATCCCTTATTTAAAGCATTAGAAAGTAAAAACAATATTTTCAACCCCATTCATAAGGAGAATGGACCAAGCCAATCCAAAATGCTTGATAAAAAGCTCAATAGATCAAATCATCTTTAGCATAAATAATAACATAAAAATTACATAAATATCTATGATCATACTGATTAACAGCGCCAAAAAAATCTTTGTATTGTATCCTTTATGAGAAATGTTGACAGAAAAGATGAATATGCTCTCTAAGATAAGTTGGTGAATAAGCTACCACGGTAATATACATTTTTAAAAGTGCCTTTGCTTAAAGTTTAATAGGCATATTCTAAAAATACAGGTTCTACAGACTCATTCCAAATAGAATGGTAATGGGACAATAACTTTTCAGCATCAGTTTTCCCCGTTGTAACAACCTCTTCTAAAGGATTAAGAAAAATTGTTTCATCAAAACCATTGGCATCATATTGTTTGCGATTTTTTAAGCCCTTGCGTGCAATAGCAAGAGCTTGACGTGCTAATTCTAAAATAATGGTTTGACGAAAAGGCGTTCTTAAACCTTCTTTAGGAACGCGTTGACGCATCTCTAAAACTTCTTCAAAATGCCAATCTTTTGTCAAAGCCTCTGCCTCATTAAGCGCTTCTCTATCATAAAGAAGCCCAACCCAAAAAGCCGACAATGCACAGATGCGCTTCCAAGAACCGCAATCAGCGCCTCTCATTTCTAAAAATCTTTTTAAGCGGACTTCAGGAAATAACGTTGATAAGTGATTAATCCAATCTCCCATGTTTGGAATTGAATTTGCAACTTGTCCCTTTAATGCTCCATTCATAAACTGACGAAACGTTATATGTGTACAATCATGATAGCGGCCATCACGTAGAACAAAGTACATGGGAACATCAAGAGCCCATTCAACGTAATCAGCAAAACCAAAACGCTCAGAAAATATAAAGGGAAGAACACCTGTCCTTTGATTATCCGTATCACGCCAAATTTCAGAACGCCATGATAAAAAGCCATTTGGACGTCCTTCTGTAAAAGGTGAACTTGCAAATAATGCAGTCGCAATGGACTGTAACTTCATGGATACTTGCATTTTTCGCCGCATATCACTTTCAGATGAAAAATCAAGATTAACTTGAACCGTTGATGTGCGATACATCATATTAAGACCATTATGTCCGACTTTCGGCATATAATCTGTCATAATCTGATAACGTGATTTAGGCATTTTCGGTGTTTCAGCTAACGTCCACTTTGGACTAGCTCCCATCCCCAAAAAACCAATACCCAATGGTTCTGCAACTTTTTTAAGAAGAGCTAAATGTTCCACCAACTCTAGATAGGTATGACCCACTGATTTTAAGGGAGCACCAGATAATTCAAACTGTCCCCCAGGTTCCAAAGAAATAGCCCCTTGATCAACAGATCCTACGAGCCCAATAATATTCTCTTCATCTAAAATAGCTTTCCATCCTAAAGCGCTTTGCATCCCCTCTAAAAGTGCTCGGATTCCCCTCTCTCCTTCATAAGGAACAGGAAGAAAACCTTTTTTATAAAATGGAAATTTTTCATGTTCTGTACCAATACGCCAATCATCTTCTGCCTTATACCCCCCTTGGAAATAGCTAACCAAGGAATCTAAGTTATAAACTTCACTTTCATCCGTTATATCAAGCGCCATAACTTATCGTATCCTATCATTGGTATCATCATCTTAAATGAATTGTTTAGAATGATTTTACAGACTTCTCAATCCATTGACCAATCCCCCACAGTAGCGTTAAGAAGAGCCAAAGCAACAACAGCGGCAGTATCAGCACGTAAAATACGCGGACCTAATGATATTGGAACCACAAAAGGATGTTTTTTTAAAAGACTTCGCTCTTCTTCACTAAACCCACCTTCCGGTCCAATAAGAACACCAGGCGTTGTAACATCACGCTTTTTAAAAGAAGCTAATGGATTATGCGGTTGATGCTCTTCATCACAAAAGAATAAAGGCTGTGTCTTATCCCAATCTGCTAAAAGCTTAGCTAATGATAAAGCCGATAAGCATTCAGGGAGAGATAAAATGCCACATTGTTCAGAAGCTTCAATAACATTGGCTTCCATACGCGCCATATTAATACGCGTAACCTGCGTATGATGTGTTATAACAGGCTGCAAAACCGATACCCCCATTTCAACAGCTTTCTGCACCATATAATCCAACCGCGCGTTTTTGAGTGGAGCAAAACAATAAATAAGATTGGAATGCGTTGTCTGTAATCTTTCCTGATGAATAAGCTGAACCACAACAAATTTTTTCTGAACAATGATAAGTTTAGCAAGCCATTCACCATCCTGTCCATTAAAAAGTAAAATTTCCGCTCCTTCTTTCATCCGCAAAACATGCACAAGATAAGAAGCTTGGGCCCCCTCTATCTTTATTTCTTCATTTAAAGCCAATGGCTGTCGGATAAATAATCTTTTAAGTTTATAATTTATGCGCATAAAATCTTGCCAATGCTTACTCTCACTATCAAAAAATGAAGAAAAATATATAACAAAAAGAAAAAATTATATCTATAGCACTATAATATATTAAAGAATTATAGAGTTTTTTTAACTTTATGAGATAATGATAGGAACCAATAGATCGTTTAAGTGATTCTGCTTTCATAAAAAGTTTAAATAATACACCATTCATCTTTGCATTCAGTCATTGATGCATCAGTGGAGGAAAGATATGTCTGCTAAAAAAGCTACCATTATTACGATTACAACCCTCTTAGCCTTTATTTTGATTACGGTGGGAATTGGTTCTGTTGGAGCAGATGGAAAGCATACAGTTACCGAAGATGGCTATGGTATTTCTTCTCAGATTCAATAAAATCAGCAGCCATGCCTTTAAAATTTTAAAGCTAATAAAATGTTTTTTAGAAGACTTTATAAGATTTTCACCCCTATTGTGAATCTCTTATATTTGAAAGGATCTAGAGAGAGGCGATTTTATTCCTCTCTTTAATCGTTTATCTTATATACTCGCCGCATCTATAACAGAGAAGATAACTTTTATTACTTCATCATGAAAAGAACGCTACGACATTGGGATCCTTTATTTGAATTTTAAATTCAAAAGCAATTTAAAATTGTAAAGAAATGAATCATCATTATAAACCACCATATTATAAAGATGGAAAACAATGCTCAATCTGCATCGACATCTTTTGTAATCAAAAAATGGCCATGATCTTGTCCTTTAGAGCTTAGAGAGAATGTAAAAGGCCATGCAAGGCTGTTAGCGAGGCATTGGACATCTTTACATAAAGTTTCTGATCTATGGTTTTTGCGTAATTGGGCTTGGAATATCAATTCATTCTGCTCTTCTTGTGAAATAGCAGTGTTAACAGTTCCATGAATGGATAAACTCAAGTCTTTTGTACGCAGCAATGACTCTGTTACCTTCATCGTACCTTCTGAAAAGCTTGTCTGAATATCCCAGTGATCAAAAGGTGTTGAAAGAGTATCATTCTTTGTTAAAAGAAATTGGTTTTTGTTGGAAAGTTCTGTTTGTAATTCATTCAAATCATATCCTAAAAGCCGCCCAGAAGACATCTTCAGTGTTAGTTCACCCTGCATTTTTGTAAAAACTTCCCTCCAAGAATCAGCAAGTGTTTGTATTGTTGCGGTAAAATTCGTTTGGCTTTGTACAAATGGAATAAATCTTAAAGCTTCTAAGGCCTCTTGCGTATTAATAGAAGTTCCTGAAATATTTCCTCCTATACGGACTTTCTGTCCAGCTGACGTAACTTCAATATTACTTTGAACGGATCCCCCAAAAATATTTGCATGTCCAAGATCAAAAATACCATGTCCATTTTTTATTTGCACTGCAGCCGCTAAATTTGTGAGTAAAATACTTCCTATTTGGCCTTGTGGTGCAGAAAGTCGTATATCGACCCCGATACGATCAAAAAGCGCCATATCAAAGAATGAATTTTTCTTTTTAATTGGAAAAAATATTGAACCCAAAAAGTTAAGATCTAGGTTATCAAAGGCTAAAGAGCCCATGATATTTGGGACATAATCTTGAAAATCAAGTTTTAAAGCCCCTCGCGCATTGGCTTTTCCCATTGTAAATGTAACATTGCTCATTTGGATATGCATTGGTTGCGCTAGAAAATGAGATTCCCATATGATGGGTATTTTTAATTTATGCCCCCAAAATTGATTCCCACCAATCCAAGAGAGTGTCTGATTCCATCCTGGAGAACGCATTGATACTTTGCCATCAAAAATATAATATTCAGATAATCGAGCCTGTCCCGTAAAAGTTATTCCCCCACGTATAGAATTAAGACTTGCCCTAATCTGGCTTTTGCCTCCTGCAAGAAGCAGCAATGCTTGAGAAGCATCAATGGATAATTTTGTAAATTCGCCACGCCAACGAGCATCTGCGCGCAATCGTACTGCCTCTGTCGATTCTGGCCAATCTAAAGTTGCATTTAATCCTGTTATTGTTTCTGCTACTCCTGAAAAACTGTCGTGATACACAAGCGCGCCATTTTCAATAATAACGCGCCCAAAAGGTTGTTTTAAAAGGTGCTCTATCTCTGGATGCTCTGGATTATGTTTTAATATTTCACGCGCATTGCGTATGGCTAATCCTAAAGCACCTTGTGAACGAGAAAAGCGATCAAAAAAATCTGCCATTGTTTTAATAGGCTTTTCCATAACAAATTGAGGACGCACAATCCGCGTCTCTGAAAAAGAAATATGTCCCCACAGAAGATCAACGACAGAAAGATCAACTTCTATGGATTCAGCCTCCATTAATGGCGCAGCATCACCTATTTTTGATATTAAAGTAACGCCAGAGAGAAATGCTTTGGGATAGGGGAAAAGATCTAACCGTGGTGGATCACGCAATTGCACATTATAACCTGTCCATGCGCTCAGCTCCTGCGCTAAACGAATACGAATCACATCCGTAGAAATAAGATAAGGTAAAACGAAAATCCCCACTCCAAATAAAAAGATAATTGTAATAAAAATTCCGCTCAAAAATTTTATTATTCTGATGCGCACAATATTCCTCTATACTTATCCCCCTATAACCGCTTAAAAACAAACTTAAATGATCGTTAAAAGTTTTGTGATAGCCTTACATTTCACCATATCCATTTTATATCTTCATTATTTTGTTCTTTATCCAAAGTTTATTCAAACAGCAATGTTGCTGCTTCTTTATAAAACAATTATTTAAAAGTCTTCTAAAACTATAAATCCACAACATTATCAAACCATTCTTACTGTTCTTACATAATATTGCTATTAAACTCTATCCTATCATTAGAAAATGCTTTACAAAAAAACAAACAGCCTTACCGAAAGGATCTTTCATGAATAATATTATAGACGGAAAAAAACTTGCTGAAGAGATTATTGTGAAAGTTAAGGCTGAAACAGAAAAACTCCGCAATAACTATAATATACAACCTGGTATTGCTGTTGTTATTGTTGGAGATGATCCCGCAAGTCAAGTCTATGTCGCCTCAAAAAATAAAAAAGCCGAAGAATGTGGTTTTCTGTCCGTCAAACATGTTGTTTCCAAGCAAACACAAGAAAAAGACCTCCTTCAACTTATTACAACATTAAATTCTGATCCAAAAATTCACGGTATTTTGGTACAGCTGCCTCTCCCAGACCATATTAATGCAAACCGCATAACACAAGCCGTTGCTTTCCAAAAAGATGTTGATGGTTTTCATTATGTCAATATAGGAAAACTTGCAGCAAATGCACTTGAAGATGCTATTATTCCCTGTACACCAGCGGGTGCTATGATGATGATTGAACGACACTGTGGACGGGATTTATCTGGACTTGATGCTGTCGTTGTTGGACGCTCTAATATCGTTGGAAAACCTATGGCTGCTCTTTTAACAGCAGCGAATGCCACCGTGACAATTGCCCATAGTCGGACTCGAGACCTTGATGATGTATGTCGTAGCGCTGATATTCTCGTTGCAGCTGTAGGCCGTCCTAAAATGATTAAAAAAGATTGGGTAAAAAATGGTGCAATTGTTATTGATGTTGGTATTAACCGCGTTGCTGCACCAGAAAAGGGTGTAGAGAAAACGCGTCTTGTTGGAGATGTCGATTTTGAAAACGTCAAAGAAAAAGCTGCGGCAATTACCCCGGTTCCAGGAGGTGTTGGCCCCATGACTATTGCCATGCTAATGGTTAATACACTCAAAGCTGCCGCGCGATTACATAGTCTTCCTATACCAAAATTCTAGGAATTTTAACGATTCATTGCACTTGAGTGAGCTTATTTTTTGTATTCCTCATGTCATGAAAACGGATGCTCCTTGATCTGCACGATTAACGGATTGACGAAAAACATGAAAAAGTTCACGTCCAATACCCTGTTCGTTTTTTGCAAGATCAGGAGGCGTGATTGTGCGTGCTTTAAATTTTTCTAAGTCTTCCAAGAGCGTTAATTTACCCTCGCGTGCATCAAGGAAAACAATATCACCATTTTGTAAACGTGCAATGGGACCATCATCCACAGCCTCTGGTGTCACATGGATTGCAGCAGGAATTTTCCCTGATGCACCTGACATACGACCATCCGTTATCAGCGCTATCCTTTGACCGCGATCTTGTAAAACGCCTAAAATGGTTGTTAACTTATGAAGCTCTGGCATCCCATTGGCTTTGGGGCCTTGGTAGCGAATAACAGCGATAAAATCTTTATCATGTAACGCTCCAGATTTAAAAGATTTTTGGAGTTCCTCTTGATCATTAAAAACAAGAACTGGTGCTTTAATCTGCCAATATTCTGGTTTAACAGATGAAACTTTTATAATAGCTGTTCCTAAATCTCCCGATAAAACACGAAGACCACCATCAGGCTGAAATGGTTTTCTCCACCCTGTTAACACCTTATGATCACCACTTTCCTTAAGAGCTGCTTCACGAACCACACTGCCATCAGCAGAAAGCTTTGCTTCAATTGCATAAGCATTGAGACCTTTACCAAAAACTGTAGAAACATCTTCATGGAGTAAACCGGCCTCAATAAGTTCGCGAATAATAAATCCTACTCCTCCTGCAGCATGAAAATGATTGATATCAGCCAAACCGTTAGGATAAATTCGTGCTAAAAGAGGCACATGGCATGAAATTTCTGCAATATCATGCCATGTCAATTGAATACCACAAGCTGCTGCTATAGCAATCAAGTGAATTGTATGATTAGTAGAGCCTCCTGTTGCATTTAATCCTACAATGGCATTCACAAAAGAACGCTCATCAATGATCATACCAAGTGGCTTATAATGATCACCAAGAGCTGTCATTTCAAGTACACGCTTTGTGGCTTCCTTTGTTAAAGCATCACGCAATGGTGTATTGGCATTGATGAAAGAACTTCCTGGCATATGGAGCCCCATCATCTCTAGGATGATCTGATTTGAATTAGCAGTTCCATAAAATGTACATGTCCCTGGTCCATGATAAGAACGGGCTTCTGATTCCAGCAATGTTTGGCGATCTATTTTATTTTCCGCATAAAGTTGACGTATTTTTGCTTTTTCATCATTACCTTGACCCGTTGTCATAGGACCAGCGGGTATAAAAATTCCTGGTAAGTGACCAAATGTGAGTGCACCAATCAATAAGCCTGGTACAATTTTATCACATACCCCAAGATACAATGCGGCATCAAAGACATCGTGTGATAAGCTTATAGCTGTCGCCATTGCAATCACTTCACGCGAAAAAAGGGAAAGCTCCATCCCCACATTCCCCTGCGTAACACCATCACACATTGCAGGAACACCTCCTGCAACCTGAGCGACACCACCAACCATACGTGCCGTCTCTTTAATTAAATGCGGAAACTTTTCAAAAGGTTGATGCGCTGAAAGTATATCGTTATAGGCGGTAATAATACCAATATTTCCAACAATACTTCCCTTCAAACGCTCTTTATCTATTGCACCACAAGCAGCAAAATCATGCGCCTGATTAGCACATCCTAAAAAACTCCGTTTGGGGCGATGAGCCTGCGCTTTTGCAATACGATCTAAATAAATTTCTCGTGTTGGTAGAGAGCGTTCATAAATTCTTCGTGTAACCGTGGCAATTGTCGTAGAAAGTGCCATATTCACTTCCCCCCTTTCATTAATGTTTTCTCTCTTTCATTGAAGAGAGATTACGTTTCTATTCAGCTTGTTTTTCATATTCTGATTCACTTATTTCATTTTCTGCAGGCGACCAGTAAACCTGCACCAGATGAGGAGAATTGCGCAAAATCGCTCGGATAGGCATTTCCATTTCAGATCCATCTTTACAAGCTGCTTCAAAACAATCGCGTTTTTCAAACCCTTCAAAATGAAGAATAATACAACGAGATTGCATAATAACTGGCAAAGTTAATGAGAGTCTTGGTTCAACAGCACTCTTGGCATGAAGGGGTAAAACAAGAGCTTGGGTTTGAAGATCAAGCGCTTGTTTTAAACGATCAGCATTAGGAAAAAAAGAAGCCGTATGTCCATCAACTCCCATTCCTAAAACAACAACATCAAAGGGTTTAGGCAAAGTATTAACGCGACTTGCCGCTGAAAAAGCAGCAAGCTCAACAGTAATTGCTTTATGATAAAGTCCTACAAAACGCGCTTTTGCGGCAAAGTTTTGTAACAAATGACTCCGTACCATATGTTCATTTGAACGTTCATCGTGTGGAGGGACAAAACGTTCATCAACTAAAGTAATAATGATATTTTGCCAATCAATATCTGCTTTTGATAAATAATGAAAAAACAATTCTGGTGTTTTACCACCAGACACCGCTAAAACAGCTCTGTTGCGCTCAAGAACAGACACACTAAGCTCTGCGGCTACACGGTCTGCTAATGCCAAAGCTAAAGTCTGAGGGGTTTCAAAATCTAAACGATCAATATTCATTTTATACATACTTATTGCTCTAAACTAAATTGTTCCAGATACGTCCATCACGCTCCATAAGAGTTTTCGCAGCAGAAGGCCCCCATGAACCAGCATTATAACCGTGAACAGGCTGTTTTATTGCTTCCCACCCCTCAATGATTGGATCAATCCAATGCCAAGCCGCTTCAACTTCGTCACGACGCATAAAGAGTGTTTGATCTCCACGAATAACATCCATCAATAAACGTTCATAAGCATCAGGGTTACGCTGAGAAAATGCGGAAGCAAAACTCATGTCTAATGGGATATGGCGAAACCGCATACCACCATAACTTGGATCCTTAATCATCAACCATTGTTTTACACCTTCATCAGGTTGGAGACGAATAACAAGCCGATTAGAAAAAATCTCATCTAAATCTACATTAAAAATATTATGAGGAATAGGTTTAAAAACGACAACGATTTCAGACATTCGGGTAAACATACGCTTACCAGTTCGTAAATAAAAAGGTGTATCGGCCCAACGCCAATTATTAATCTTAACCTTCAATGCTACAAATGTTTCGCTCCGACTCGCCGTTTTTTCAAGATCATCAAGATAAGATCCCACACGAACACCATTCAATGTACCAGCGACATACTGTCCACGCACAGTATGTTGTTCTACATTATGAATATCAAGAGGTATTAAAGAATGCAAAACTTTCAACTTTTCATCACGCACAGCATTAGCACTGTTGGTAAATGGTACTTCCATCGCCACCAAACAAAGCAATTGTAGCATATGATTTTGAACCATATCGCGTAGAGCACCAGTACTCTCATAATATTCTGTACGCCCCTCTAACCCTAAAGATTCAGCGACGGTTATCTGAATATGATCAATATAGTTGGAATTCCATAGCGGTTCATAAAGCGTATTCACAAACCGCAATGCCATTAAATTTTGAACCGTTTCCTTCCCAAGATAATGATCAATGCGAAAGATTTGTTCTTCATTAAAAACGCTTGCAAATGCATCATTAAGTGCAACAGCTGTTTGTGCACTATAACCAATCGGTTTTTCAATGATTATCCGTGTTTGCGGTGTTACCAAATTGCTTTTCCCCAACTTCCTTGCAATATCAGCAAAAAGTGATGAACCAACAGCCAAATAAAAAGCGCGAATATCTGCTGAATCTTGTGACAAAATCCGTGCTAGATCCTCCCACCCTCGGTTTGAGGAAATATCAACAGAAACGTAGGTTAAACGTGCAAGAAAACGATGAAGTTCAGTTGAATTAAGGTCTTCCCTATGAATATGTTTTTCTAAAGATGCACGAACAAAATTTTGATATTCTTCACGACTTAAAGAAGTGCGCGAAACTCCAATAATACGTGTTGGCTCACTGAATTGCCCAACACACTGACAATGATAGAGAGCCGGTAAAAGCTTGCGTGAAGCCAAATCACCATTGCCACCAAAAACAATACAATCAAAGGAAGAAACTGGAGTAATTTTACGCACCATGAACTTATTTATTTTTCCATTCGATTATGAAATTTCATATCACTTATAAAAGCTTCCATCATTAAAGCAGACAGAACCTAAATAAGCCATTAATTTTCTAAATTTCAATCGATGTTTCTCTTAAAAACGATCCATTAAGGAAAACCAACGCATTGCTAAAAATATGAGCGGATAACGCAAAACTCTTCCTCCTGGGAAAGATGAAATCTTTAAATCTTTAAAATGAGCAAAACGTTCATGTTGCCCAGTTAACCATTCTGCATATAATTTTCCCATGAAAGGAGCCAACATAACACCATGCCCTGAATAACCACCACAATAAATCATCCTTGAGAAAAGTTGTCGAACATAGGGCATGCGCTCAACCGTAATGGCAACGGTTGCCCCCCAACGATGACTGAGACTGATAGAACTTAATTGAGGATAAATTTCAGCAATTTGCTGTTTTATACGTTCATCTAAATTTGTAGGATACTTATTATTGTAACTTTCTACGCCCCCAAATAAGAGACGATTATCAATGCTTTTGCGAAAATAGCGAACCATAAAACGGGAATCATCGACCGATTCCCCCCCTACAAGAATTGAACTTTTCTTTGGTAATGGTTCCGTTGCTCCAATATATGAGCGAATAGAAACAATTTTTTTTTCAACAAAACGCTCTAGACCAAGTTTATACCCGTTTGTTGCGAGTAAAACATGCTCCGCTGTTATACTCCCTTTTTCTGTTATTACTTTCCAATGAGCGCCCTTACTCTTCATGCTTGTTACTTGTGTCTTCTCATAAAGCTTAGCTCCAGCATTTTGAGCTTTTTTTGCCAAACCAATAATGAGTTTTAAGGGATTTATATGGCCGGTATCCGCATCATAAATACCACCACAATAAAAAGACGATCCAAGACGTCTTACTGTTTCAGCCCTATCCATAAAAGTAAGGGCGTGATAGCCATAACGCTGCATGACCTCAATATGCCGTTGATAAGAGAGAAGCTCACGCCTTTTATGGGTTACAGAAAGCTGTCCTGCCATAAAATCACATTGAAAATCAGGTCTCGTGCATAAAGATAAAATATCTCTTTTAGCTTCTTCAGCTAAATCAAAGAGCACTTTACTGCGCTCAAAACCATATCTTTTCTCTAATGTTTCGACCCATTGCCGTTGCCCCGTTCCCAGCTGCCCACCATTGCGCCCTGAAGCACCATCTCCCAAACGTGATGCTTCAAATAAAACAACACTCACGCCAGCTTTGGCTAAATGATACGCAGCTGAAAGGCCTGTTAATCCACCTCCAATAATGACCACATCAGTCTGTCTATCTTCACAAAAAGAAGGATAGGATGGGCGCTCTTCTAAAGTATCTTCATACCAAGAAACGCCTGGAGAAATTGGATTATTATCAATCATCGTCATAAAATTTAAACATTAAGCAAGAGATATTCACGCTCCCACGGGCTAATTACTTCCATAAAAGTTTCAAACTCTTGTCGTTTGATTGCAGCATATGTACTAACAAACATATCTCCTAGAATAGCACGTATTTCTGTATCTTGTTCAAATAAGTTGACGGCTTCAATGAGTCCACGTGGTAACTCAATATTATCAGCATTGACATTATTTGTCGTTGGCTCATCGGGTTCAATTTTTTGCTGTAAACCAATGAGACCACACGCTAAAGAAGCTGCAAGAGCTAAATAAGGGTTTGCATCTGATGAAGGAAGCCTATTCTCAACACGACGCGCTTGAGGAGCAGAACGAGGAACACGAAATGCTGTAGTACGGTTATCATAGCCCCATCGCAAATTAACAGGTGCCGACACATCCGGCATAAGACGTCGATAAGAATTGACATAAGGCGCAAGCATCACAAGAACTCCTGGCATATGTTTTTGCAATCCACCAATAAAATGGCGAAAACAAGCGCTTTCTTCACCATCCTCTCGTGTAAAAATATTCATACCTGTCTTCTTATCAACAATCGATTGGTGAATATGCATCGCAGAGCCTGGCTGCCCTTGAATGGGTTTGGCCATAAAAGTTGCATACATATTGTGTTTCAGCGCTGCTTCACGAATTGTTCGTTTGAACATAAAAACTTGATCAGCCAATTCAATTGGATCACCATGGCGTAAATTGATTTCAAACTGACCTGCCCCTTCCTCATGAATAAGCGTATCAATCTCCAATCCTTGCGCCTCTGAAAATTGATAAATATCATCAATGAATTCATCAAACTCATTCACACCGGCAATCGAATAGCCCTGTCCTCCACCAATTGAACGTCCAGAACGACCAACGGGAGGAACTAAAGGATAATCAGGATCAGGATTTTTTTCTACTAAATAAAACTCAATTTCTGGTGAAACAATCGGCTTTAGATCCATTTGCGTATAAAAGCTGACGACCTTTCGCAAAACATTTCGTGGTGTATAATCAACGATCTGTCCATTCTGATATACAAGATCACAAATCACCTGTGCTGTTGGAGCATCTTCCCATGGCACAATGCTTAACGTCGATAAATCAGGCTCAAGACGCAAATCGCCATCGGTTTTGGGATATTCAAAGCCATGGCCATCTTCCGGATAATCCCCTGAAATTGTTGCCATAAAAACCGCTGAAGGCAATGCTAATGATGTTTCCGATGTAAATTTTTTAGAAAGCATCATCTTTCCACGCGGCACCCCTGCTTGATCAGGCGTAATACATTCAATATCCTCTACCTTACGGAAAGCAAGCCATTGTAAAACTTGTTCCCAATTGTTCACACCCCTTAAATTTTTAAGGAAACGCGCAACAGGCTTAGAACCCTTGTTTTTTATTTGTTTACCATTTTTCACAGCCATAAACACACCATTTAAAAAAACAATCAAGTCCCACCATTCATGGTACCACCCCATGTATAAATGTCATACAAAAAATCTGAATCAACTTAATTTTTATAGAATCTATAACCTCTATCAAAGTAAAATTGATCTTGTCATCATTTAGGCTGCTGATTATATCAAATATTATAGAAAAACGTTACTGCACACGAAACATCAATTCTAACCTTCTCTTTGATATAAAACAGCGAAAACGAACGTGATCATCGCCCCTAGCCTCTTGCCAATATCGCTGTTGGATATCGGGTAAATTCTAAACGCGCAACACAATTTCGACAATGGGCAACGCAAATATTACGTGATTTTGCAATTAGAGGCTATGTTATAGACAAAAAGCGCCTTGAAAATGGCCAAGCTCTTAATGAAGACTATTTCGAACATTTACTCGCTGAAATAAGAGAAATTCGCCTTAGTGAACGGCGTTTTTATCAAAAAATTACAGATATTTATACAACCAGTATGGATTATAACAAAGATTCGCCAACAACACGCGAGTTTTTCGCAAAGGTTCAGAATAAGTTGCATTTCGCTGTGCACGGACACACAGCAGCTGAACTTATTGCTAAGCGAGCAGACAGCGAAAAAGAACATATGGGCTTAGCAACGTGGGAGAATTCTCCACATGGTAAAATTGTAAAAACTGATGTCACAATTGCTAAAAACTACCTAACACAAGATGAACTTAAGCAGCTTGGCTTAATTGTTAATGCGTGTCTTGATTTAGCAGAGAGCCGTGAAAATCGGAAAAAGCCAATGACCACGGAAGATTGGGCAAAACAATTAGATAAGCTCCTAGAGTTAGACGAATGGAATATTTTACAACATACTGGAACAATCACAGAAAAGATTGCCAAAGAACATGCCGAAACTGAATTTGAAAATAAATAACCATAATCTTTAGATATAATACGCCCAAATTCAATAACGACCGTAAGCTTATGTAAATCACAACCCAATTGTGATAATGCCTCATAAATTTTACGAGGGTATTTGTTATTGACCGTCACAGCATCAGAACGCTATGGGAGTCGGATATCCCCCGCCTAGACTGATAAAACTTCTGATTCTTCAATGCGTAAATATCCTTTCCAGTCTTAGTTAAGGTGGATATTATTAACTCAGCCAAATTAGAGATACATGCAAATGCATCCCATTAAGCTTAATCCTATTGGATTCTAGCAAAGATAATGCAGCATGTAACTCCGCCACAGTCATACCAAAACGCGGTCTATTTCCATTCGCCAGTACATGGCACAATCTCAATGAGATTTTAGGAAATATGCCAAAATGGCGAGCAAGAGCCATGATGTCATGTAATTCGATAATATTATCACACTGGACATTTATATGTTTTCTAATAGATAATTATATCTCTTCTCAAAGTTTTACAGGGATATTAAAATATATCTCTACCTTTAAAACCACCTTTTTGCGCTAATGATATTTCATGACCAGACACAAATCCCAAGTCCCAGCAACATAACAATGATACTCCGCACCTCCATTAAAAGACCCTGCTTTTTCTTGCTCTAGGCATTCATAGCCCGACCACGTAAAATAGAATGCCAATTACAATATCAGACCATAAGATTGCAAAAGAAAGTTATTTTATAAATAGATATTTTTTTATCTTTACATTGCCTCTTAAACAAGCTAGCCCCTTCATATAATAAGTTATATGTGTAACGCATATGACTTCTACAAAAGGAGGATTCATTATGTTCCGTAGCAATCTTTGGTAATACACTCGGGTGATTGGACTACTAATCACCCATCAATAATATATTGCGAGGTAAGAAATTGGGGGAGGTAACCTATGCAACTCGTGGATCATCCTTTTGTGGAGTTCGATCAACTCAAACCGATTTACAATTTCATATATCCGCTGTTTCGCACTATTTCAAATGAATTTTATGATTACCTAAACTTTAATAAGCTAGCGCAAAGTAAGCGAATTCCACGAGCGCGTACTATTTCTCTTTATTTGCATATTCCCTTTTGCGAAACCATTTGTTCCTTCTGTCCCTTTCAGAAAGGAGCCTATAAACATGTTAAGCAAATCGAAGCTTATATGTCAGCGCTTACCACAGAGATCAGAAACAAAGGAAATTTCATTCGCTCGCTTAGAGGTCCCATCCGCAGCATCTATATAGGGGGTGGCACACCCTCGCTCTTGTCCGCAGATAATATCCGACACATCGGAAAAGTATTGCATGACGAATTTGAGCTCTCGTCCTTAGCCGAGTTTACACTGGAAAGCGAACCGAAAAGCGTCACACGTGATAAACTTTATGCAGCCCATGAGATCAGCGTTAACCGGATCAGTTTCGGTGTACAGAGTTTCATTGAGCGTTTCCGATTATTGTTTAACCTCACCTCAACACGTGAACAAATCAAAAATACCGTGGCTTGGTCACAAGAGATAATTGGACATGTTGGTTTCGACCTACTATATGGCATGCACAACCAGAAAGGCGAAGAACTATTATACGATTTGAAGCAAGCAAGCGAGCTTCACCCTGAAACTATCAACCTCTACGCAATCAACAATCTAGCTATCACGTCGCAACTGCATAAGTCTTACGCACAAAAAGGGCTAAAACCATCCAGCCTACAGCATCGACAGATGCTTCGCTTATTTAGTGACATCGTTATGCGCAGCTGCGGCTATGCACCGTGTAATGGGCATTCCTATATCAAAATTAACAATAACACTCCTCTAACGCTCGCTCAAACGAGTTCAGCTCATTATTTCCGCTATCACCAATATTTGCATGGTTGTCATGATGATTATGTGGTTGGCTTCGGGACGTCAGAACAGTCGATTCTCGGCTCACTCATCACACGAGCCAATCCCCGTCAAAGCGAATACATTCCCAACATACAACTTAAAGGCAAATTCAAAGTGTACTACAATTGAATATCAGCGGAGCAACAAACCTCCAAGGCTTTGGTATGCGTCTACCTTATAACGGCTATGTCAAAAAAGAAAGAATTGACTGGACCGCACTTCCCTCTTTTGTATACAATAACCTACAACAGCTTATAGGTGCAGGTCTCATTGCAGAAAATGATAACGATCTCCAGCTGACTCAGCATGGTTGGCAATGATATTCCAACCTCATGTATTTTCTTCTACCACAGGAAGATAGGAATATCTTGGACGACTATGTCGCAAACATGCTGAATACAACCGCCGTACTTGATGGACCAGTGGAAATCTGTGTGGCATCTTAAGGAGAAAAGAATGTTCACACTTTTTGCCAATAAGGACATACGCTATTTTTGCCTAACCGTTAGTCTGCTCGCCTTACTCAGCGGTGCTTTGCGCACTGCCATCCCGCTATTAGCAAGACAATCTGGATATGGCGTCGTCGGAGTCAGTTGGGCACAAGGTCTCTTCTCATTAGCGTGGCCAATTTTCGGCATTCTTGCAGGAACTTTACTTGATCGCTGCGACAAAATAAAACTTGCCACCTCGGCTCTTCTCATCTTCATGCTACTGCATATTGTACTGTTCGTACTGCTTATGGTACAGATTACTCCAGCCGCACAAATTTTCTTCTATGCAAGCATTGCTGGATTCATCGTTGTTTCTGCCGAAGCTTATATCATGACGATTCCACCACTTATCATGGAAGGAGAGCGATTGATGACCTTCTACTCAATTGTCTTATTTTTAGATTTCGGTGTCTCCTCTTTTCTTGCCCCTATCATAACAAGCAGCATTTTAGCGCATAGCACATTGCTATTTCTCGGCTTTTTAATCATGCTTTTTATCACGTTGATTTTTACCACTCGCCGTGCTGTTCCGACATCGCTAGCACTTGATAAAGAAAACATCACTTTCCGTTATATCATTGCCGGCTTTCATTTCATTTTTTCAAATCGGCATCTCACCTCCCTTACATTACTTACATTCTTTCTATCGGTAGTCTTTGGAGCATTCCTAACCTCGTTCATCTTCTTCGTTACCGACGATCGGTATCTGGGCCTCCATAGCAGCCAATATGGCGTGATGTTTGCAGCCTACGCGCTTGGTACAATGGCAGGTGCCCTATTTGCGCCGCGTATACGCTATGCACCGGTGCGCCTAGCTGTTCTCACTGACGGTTTAGGAACGGTTATCTTGCTGCTGATTCCAGCCTTTTCAAAAAGTGCTGTCGTCGTATGGGGCATCACCTTTATCGCTGGCGTTGGAGCAAGCTTATGGTTTATTGCTGTTACTGCCTTCAGGCAGCGCCTCACACCAAAGCAACTTCTCGGGCGAGCTAATTCTGCTTTTCGGGTAATCGGCTATGCTGGAATGCCGGTCGGAAGCTTTTTGATCGGCGTCCTTGGTTCTTTTATATCATTGCAGTTTGCTGCCACCTTTATCGCTGGACTCCTATTGGTGGCTATCGCGATAACGCTTCCATTTCTTTGGCAGGCTGATCATATAGACACACCCAACCCTGCCACGAGATAACAGCTGCTTAAAAAAAAGACACGGTCGAAAAAGGTACATATACCCTATTACGCAATCGATTAATCTGTTCTTTGGACGAGAAAATTATCACCATAATGGCTGATAGAGCTAAGGGGCACTATGGAAGCAGCCAAACAAGCGCTAAAGGCAAAACAGCCCCCTTACGTTGCATTGAGCGATGATTTCAACGCCTATATGAAGGATGCAGAGAGCTTATAGCGTACAGAGCGCAATTCTTAACCAAAAACCCCGCCCTCACAATGCCCACTTATATTCCAGTTAATCCGTCATCTGCTAATATACTTATCTTGACGCTTCTCCATTACGCTTAGTAATAAAATGTCTATGAATGTTTCTTTTGTACATCACTATTGCTTTTATCCTGTTTATTTCTGTATCCTTTGTAAATTTACTTTCATGAAAAATATCATAGATTGTTCTCTTTATTTTTTTACTTATGCAAGTTAGCTAGATCTGTTCACATTACCACACTTTGATCATTTTGCTTTGCAAGAGCAATAATTTTGTGCTCTAAGTTGGCACACTGTTTTGCACACTCAAAAGCAAAAATTTTCTATTTCATTAAAAATAAAGCTATAAATCTAAAAAATACCTTTTTAGACAAGATCTCTACTCATGAAGACGCTTTGACTTTTTTGTACAAAAAAGGAAAAACATGAGAAAAAAGTCTTTACTCTGTTATCGCTCACACGCCGAAAAACCGATAATCGCAGTTTTTAAAGGAAGAAAGCAAGAAAAATGAGAATAGTTGTACAAAGGAAAATTGTACTGCACGCGATACATCATCTCTTTAAAAACACACAGACAATTAGAACCAGCTTCAAAAAACGGCCTTACCAATGAAGGACTAGCTAGAGGGCTGCATGCACAATACAATAATGACACATTGATTCCCGCAAGCGTGCTTCACATATTGTACGCGTAGCCTGTACGAAGTCTGCCGCTCCTAAATACTCAGACGTAATGCTACGGGGTCGTACAATGACCGCTGTTGTGCCCTTAAACACCGGTTCCTACCATATCATAATGCTTGACAAAAGCATCATGCTATCATAGCAACCGCTTTGCGTATTGGTTCCACAACATAGTTCTACAAATTGCTGACGCATTACCAAGCTAAGAGCTTTTTTGCCCACCTACGCCAATGAGACCATCACTATCCTCTTTTTGAAGAGTAAAACAAAATGATTTACCATTAACAATAAACTATCTGCTTAAAGTCCAGCTAGTTTAAACGCGTAGCATTCTAAACCTTTAGGCTCGCTCTGCCCCCAAGGGAGGACATAGTTAGATCTATCACTTCCGTCACGTATTCACGCGCTGGGACAAGAATCTGAAACTATGAGGCAACACTGCGTTTGTATGCAGCGTTGTTGTTAAGAATAAGCTTCTATTGAGATAGTTCTGATAAGAAGCCCCCACAGCGAATGGTATAGGAATTAATTTGGATTCTTTCGAAATGTTCTATATAAATTTAATGTGCCGCCCCAAAATACACCAGCAGTGAACCCATTTAAAAGACCAAAAAGAAGATTAAAATCAAATAGATATTTCAAATCAGGTTCAACTTTGAGAAAAACAGTCAATGTGAATTTGATGACAAAAGCGATAAGAATAAATATCAGCGTCAACGGCGTACCGGGCCGAATAATTAAATCCGTTCCCTCTTTGATTTTTAAACGCGGAGTGGCACGCCAGAGCAACCAGCCAACGCCAATGCCGATCATCAGCCCTGCCAACATTGAGATTGCTCCCCAAAGCGGGAACGCCAGCTTGTTAATCACATCGCTGCCACCCAAAAAAAGAAAGACTAACGGCAAGATAAAAAGGCGGTAAACCCCCATTTCCCTATCTTTCAATGCGATTATTCCCCACGCAATGAGAAAAATAAGCAAAATCCAGACCCATAAAGGGGTTCCGGTCAGAATATTAAACAATGACATATTATGCTCCATGATGTTTGATGCGATAAAAATATTGCATGATGTTAGGAAGATATTTAGAAAAAAGAATGCTAGCACTGGCATAAAAAATGATGAGGGGTTTCTTTACCAGCAAGCTAATCAATGAAACCAGAGCAAGTGACAGATAGCAAAAAACTGTGGGGTAGTTCAGCAAAAGTGTAGACCATCCAGCGAAGTAATTAACAAACAGGACAATAACTGTCAGAGTGTTAGTAATCATCACGGGTTCTCCTTGTCAAACAATTTTAATATTCACAGCAATAATGGACAATAAAATCACAGTTAAGATGAGAGAGCGTTCGACCAGAGTTAAAACATTTCCATTGATAACCTAGGAGTAAATACTCCACAGGATAAAAAAGATTATTATGTTAACTATGGTGCATCCTCCTTTCTATATTTGATAAAAAACCTACCGCAAGTGCTTCGTTTTTCAGTTTCCGTATGAATAAAAACGCCACCTTGTTCACACTCTGTATCCTGTTTAATGGTCAAATGATAGGTATCTCCCAGATAAACTGCTTCAATGAACTTTACTTTTTTCAGCGTAACAGATGCGATATTTTTCGCCCTACCTTGGCGTGGACAAAGCCAGAACAATCTCAATCAATAGTGAACCAGTACATATGACGCGGGAGGGGAAATATTCCTCAAAAAGCGGGTGATGCGCATTAAAGGAAAAAGTACAATAATCTCCGGTTACGGAGGAAATCTTACATAAATCTCCTAGTAATGGAAGAGCGGCTTTCTCAGAATACGAGTCAAGGAAGCAGACCTTACTGACAATGATGATTGTCTGCGCAATAACGGCCTTGCCATTGTCGTATGGGCTGGCCTTACAGTGAATACGGTAGACCTCATTAATGCGTTCAATATGTCCTTCAACGCATAACCGATCGCTATCAAAATGGGTGGTAGAAAAAACTGTTCAACCATAACAGGGAGATAGCAATAAGTGAGATCCGAGTTTTTAGCCACCACGGTAGCGAATCGAACTGAAAACTGACACAAGCAGCTTTTTAGCCACTCTTTAACGCCAATCAATTCACTAAGAGCTGTAGCAAGCATAAAAGAGCTGCCAGTTCTATAAAATATAGCATGCCCAAAAAATGCGATCAAACATCAGCCCCTCAGCTAGGCCACTCTCCTGTCTCTTTTGCGTGTTTATAGGCCTGATATTCCTTTGGAAGAGAAGTACGCTTAAGTTTAAACCATTCCTCTAACGCTTTTTGACGCCCATGGTTACTATTTTGCTCATCAGCAATGTAATCACTAATAAAATTATTCATCCGTGTGGAAGGAATTTGCGGCAGCCGTCCTCGCTTCTGTTTTAAAGCAGCGAGGTGATCAACTAAATCACCATAGCTAATATTCTCTCCACCTAAAATACGAGATTTGCGCCAATGATTTAACCAATACCATTGACCAGATTTATCCGGCAATGCGCCAAACTTTTTTTCAACATTCTCCTGTAGAAAAACTTTTGTTTTTTTATCACTAACATAATTTATCACGCGGCTATCCATGGCCAATCTATCGCGATCCCCCTTATTTTGTCGGTTAGGAACATCAACTGGCAACGGACTAGACGAACCAAACAAATAAGCTTTAATATGCTGTTCAAGTTCATTTTTTTTCAAACTACCCACGCGAATCCCTAAAGATTGAGCGATCTGTTTAAGTTCTTTAGCGTAAAAATATGCCCGCTCAAACTCTTCTATCGTCATATGCTTAGAAAATTGTTTCATTCTTCTTCCGATCCTATATACATACTAAAGAGTATGGGCTGATACATTTATGTACCACTAATCCTCTGTTAAGCACAGTTCTACATCTATTTTAAAAAAAATTCATGAAAATATTTAAAGCCCTATAATATCTAGCCATTAAGCTAGGTCTCTTTAATATACTCATTAACCTGCACTCCAACATGACATCCTACGGTACTCAGATAAGCCTTGATCCTCGAACCAGCAAGCAATTCAGTAATAATTCAGTAATATTTAGGGGTTGACCACTCTCAGAGAATATACGCACATGCCAATCATCTTGCATCAAAACGCTAATCTCCTCATCGCTTGCAAAACGCGCTTTAATTAGGTGAAGGGACCTTTTTTCGATTTTTACTCGTCCAATAGGAACTAATCGAGCGTTACCCATTAAATCAACGATTAACGTAGGATCACCGCTACGCAATTCTGAAATATATTTGGTCCGCTCATCATGCAGAAATACATAACTATGCACCCCATCAGCATTGATACAAAACTCTCGTTTAGGCATGTAAGGCATTTCAAATACTTCTGGACAGGCAAGAAAGCTCCCTTGCAACGTAGATCTTACCAAGTCCCCTTGATCTTTATTAAAAATCACAGCAAGATTAATACACGCATGGACTCCATCCCCTACTGGGCGACTTTCAATAATTTCTGCAACATTTAACGAAAGCTGCATCATGCTGACTGCTTCAATACGGGAAAATAAACTATCAAATCCAGCCTTGCGGCCTTTTCAGAATTACCCCACTCGGCTTGGTAATTGTATAATTGGCCGCATAGGGTTTATGAGCCGTAATGGGGTCCACTTTCCAAGGTCCCTTAGGGTGATTATCAGTTTTTTATATGCTGAACTATCTGGTCGCGGTAACAGGTTCCTCTTGAAATTTTCCTTATATTTTGCAGAATTTTTGCGCGTATGCACTTTTTCCCACACCAATTGTGCAACAAAATTCTCTTCGCCGAACACTTCATCACAGACTTTGCGCAAATGATGCACTTCATGATCATCAATCGAGATAAAGATCACCCCATCATCACGCAAGAGGCTCTGCGCTAATCTGAGCCACGGGTAGATCATATTCAGCCACACCGTGTGAAACCGCCCCATTATCTCGGGATTCGATTTTGTTGTTTGGCGCGTCACATCTTTATATCTAGCTAGGAGGGTTTTAAAATCATTCCCTATATTATAGGGTGGGTTAATATAAATCATCTTGACCTCTTAAAAATAAGCCCGTTGGATAATCTTTAAAACTTCGAGATTATCACCTTTGATATAGACATTATGCGTGTTGTCAAAATCTACACTTTCATCAAACTTAGGCCGCAACATTGCCAAGGAAGGCTTTTGCGCAAGTTTTATAGACTTTCTCCCTTGCCTTTTCATTCACATTTGAACTTCTCAAAATCATTATCAATATATTCGCCACATAAATTTAATAACTGATCTATATCCAGATTGCCCTCCCAAAAACATTGTGAAAAGGCGGCCTTTAACTTATCCATGTCTTGCTCTTGTGAGCTTTAGCTCAAACCCTCTATTTTACGCTCACCCGCTATTATATTCATCTTTGCGCTCCCCTATGCTAGAATAAATATAAGATGCTATATTCTGCCGTAATGACAGATTTATGCATAATAAACAATTTTTTAGATGCTACTTATAGTGCCTTCTTAATGAAGTTCGTCGGTTCGCATCTTGTCTGCACCCCATGAGGTGCATTCAGACTTCAGAAAGTGCTATTTTCATAACATATTGAAAAAAATAAGGGAAAAATTAATCGAGACCTTCTGCAACACAGTCTCTGCTCTTTTAGACAAATTGGCCATTTTGGGCAAAAAACACATAAAATCACCCGCGCAAGGTCTTTTCTCTGTGACGGCTCAAACGCAAAAAAGGCCGATAACTGCAGCTTTTAACCAAAGCAAAAATCGCGCCAAATACTCAGAAAGATGTTAATGTTTTTCGTAATTTCTGTGAACTGCGCTGAGATCAATGCTAACTTTAAAGGCCTCCTAAGCCCCGCCGAATAAATAATATGTGCAAGGGCAACGCACTTTTGTCTAAAGAAGACTTTTACCCCAACACAGCTCAAATTAACGTAAAAGGCTCGCTGTATATATCCTTATCTAATTACGGCATCGCTAGGCTATCCCTTGGTATTAAAAGTACGGAGCCTTATTTCTCACCCAGAAGTGCCGCTTAGATTAATCAGCTATACAACTAAGCAACAAGCCACGCTTGACAGCACCACAACTCATGTCTCTAGGCGCTTTATTAACATAATCTTTAATAAAAGCGCTACGATAAGAATAAAGGTAGCGAACAAAGGTATGTAGCTGTACGATAAAAACGATCCAATCAGCCCACCTAATAAGGCACCCACCGCACTACCAAGATAATTACAGGAGCTATTAAGCGCTAACGCAGCATTACTATGTTGTGGTTGATACGCTAACAAACTATGCTGTTGCGGCGCCAAAGACGCCCATCCGGTCATTCCCCAAATAAACAATGGTAAAAATAAAATACTATGCAAATATTGCATAAAATACAAAGAAAAAATCGCTATGGCCATGAGTGAGAGAAGCGCTAATAATAGTAAAGGCGTACCTTTTGTTTTATCAATTAAATAACCTATAGAAAAACTCCCAAAGACGCCACCTACGCCCCAAACCCAAAAAGCAACAACCATGTCAACATTGGATACGGAGCTAGTAATAATAGGACTCAGGTAAGTGTAGGCGCCTAAACTCGCAATTGCTGTCAGAAAAGTAATAAGAACTGTAATAAAAATTCTTTTATCCGATAAGACCGCTATTCTTTCTTTTACAGACGCTGGGGCAGCAATTACGAGGCGTGGCACACCCCACCATAGCCCAGCAAAAGCTATCATTGAAACCAAAACCACCAACCCAAAACTAGCATGCCAGCTAAAATAATCGCTAATCAATAAACCAAGTGGCACGCCCAATACCGTTCCACAACTCATGCCCCCTAGAGTCAAACCTAAAGCGCGTCCCTTTTTCTCAACAGCGACGAGCTGCGTAGCGGCCACCATAGCTATAGGCGAAAACAAACCAGCCCCTAAACCAGCAATAGCACGAGAAAAAAGTAGTATTGTATAGTTGGTTGCACACGCGCTTACACCATTAGCGACAAGAAAAACAAGCAGCGCATAAAGCAGAGTTTTCCTTGCCTCTTTAATGGCAAAAAGCAAAGTAAAAAAAGGAGCAGAAAGCGCATAACAAAGTGTAAAAATCGTGACAGCTTGCCCGGCCGCCGCTTCACTCAAATCAAAGCTGACGGCAATTTGAGGAAGAAGACCAGCAACGACATAAGCATCTAAACCCAATGCAAACATAGCCAGCGAAATAAAAAGAATTTTAAGCATGAGAACCTTCTAGCTTAAGAATTATGATAATCGATAACCCTTTTATGCCCGTTCACTAAAAAAGTAGGAGACGTGCAACAACTTGGTTGACTATTCATATCATTTAACATTGTTTGCAAATCAATCGCGGCAGTAAGATCAGCAAACTCCACAACTGGTTTTCTGCCACTATAAACAAAATCCATCACATCTTCTACTTGCCTCATAAGCTTCATAATCTGGTGATCCTGCGGCCAAACCAACAATACGCTCCTCTAATAATGGCGCATATTCCTTATCCTTTTCCCAAATTTTGAGATAATCGTGATCCCAATCGGGATCATCATATATAACACGAGCGAAGACGATACCACCTGCTCCGCCCCTAAATATAAAACTTAATGTTCTTTTTGTAATTACATTTACAAAACTGCTGTAACCCGTGCAAACTGCTTCCGTGCCTAATTGAGCAAGTATGAATGCACTATCTAATTTAAGCGTAGATCCAACAGCAAAATCAGATTCTACGGCTATTACCTTATTGAGAACCAAGCGCCGTTTACAAATCCATTGGACAAGATCTATAGGGTGAATTATTTCACTGGAAACACCACTTGTAGGCCAACCATCCCATAATCGATCATTGCCCCAATGAAAAGTACAGCGCATAGGCTCCAGATTATACTCACTGATATAGTTTCTTAAAAGACTGCTCACGGCAGAATATCTCTCTACCATATCTAAACAAAAACCTGAACACTGTACGAGTTTAGCGCTAGCGTCTACGAGAGAATCCTCATGACCAACAAAGGGTTTTTCACAAATAACAAACCCTTTATAGTCGGTTAACTGTTCTATAATCTCATAATGCCGACCATCAGTAACAGCGACAACCAAAACATCTGGGCAAAAATCAGCTAAAGCATCGGTTAAACAATCATAATACTTAACACCATTATTCTTATTACATCTAGAATGGTAGGCCACTTCTAAAGGGATTTGTTTCTTTTGTGCTACATTTTTCCACGCACGGAGATAGCGTCTTCCCGCATAACCCATTCCAACTATCAAAACCTTCATCCGATCATTCTCCTAGCCTTTTATAAAGTAAGGGTTCTCCAGTATCACTCCATCCACTTTTTTTATAAAAATCCTGAGCAGATTAGGCGACGCCCGTCTTTAAGGCTTCAAAATGGACTTTGCCGCATTTGATCTTCATCAATTCTTTAAGGCACAAATCATATTCTCTGGTAGAGCCTTTTGTCTCCAGCACAAAATAAAGCTTTTGTTCGCCCTCACACTCTAACACCGCCCAATCTGGTATGTAAGAGCTAATCATCGTTGCAATATTAAAACCCCTTCGCAATTAAAAAAATAATCTTACATCAGGGTTATGATTGAGATTTTACACAAACTCTTTCTCAATACAGCTCTCACAAATCACATGGATCATAAAACTTTTCTCGTTGACCACCACCAGCCATATGATCACCTTCTATGACTTCATTTTACATATGTAAAATAAATTTTATTACGATGCACATATTCAGCGGTTATTTTATCATCTGTATGAGAGCCAAAAACATGAAAAATACACACCAACTTCAATAATAAGGCCAGCGACTCAATCAACCTACATGAAAATGCGCTGCGATAATCATGTCGTGCAGTCCTCATGACCGGCAGAAGGAAGCCAATATTCCTGTACCACCAACAACTAAATCATGGTGTTTCCTATCATTTTTGATCATATCTTCCTACCTTATTGTGTAAAAATCTATACATTCCATTAGCAAGATATTTGCAACAAGCCCATACATATTTTCCGCGCAGTCTTCATGTACAACTTTTATTCTTAGATGCAAAATCATCTTTAGCTAAAGCAACTTAACATTGCAGTGAGGGGGCATAGAACGTGTGTATAACTGGTACCAAATTTTCACATGGTAGTGCGTATTTTAGGGCTCTATTGCCATGAGAAATAAGATCAACAACTTTACCCCAAAAACATCATCATCTAAATTATCAAGAGCATTTTTCCAAACCCCATGAATAAGACTTGCAAGAATAACACCGCCAGCAGCTGCGATTGTTTTGACAAATACATGCACTTTAGCACCGCGATTATCATTAGTTATAAAAACAATAACTCCTTTACATTGCTTCTCAGTAGGGTATAAATTAAGCATGTTTTTCTCGTCATTTTTTACGGAATTAAACTCTTCAAACTTACCGAACTTACTCCTCGTTGTAAGCAGAACTCTATGGACAGTGAGGTTCTATGCCTTTATAGCGAGTACTCACAGCGCTTTTATAAAACTCACTCCGCCCCAAATAAAGGAGTGTGTTTTATTAAATAACCCACGCGTATATAGTTAAAGAGCGAAACAATTAAGCTTGCACCAATCATACCAAGCCAATAACCCATAAAGCCATATTTAAAAAAATGTGCCATGAATGCCCCACCCAATAAGCCTATCCCCCAATAGCTTATTGTAACAACAATGGTTGACCAAAACGTATCAAGCAAGCCCACAAGTATGCCATTGAGCATAGCTCCTAAAGTACCAAAAGTAAAAGATAATAAGATGAGTGGAAGTAATGCCCAAGAGAAAACAATAACGTGGACTGAAGAAATATCAAAGATGGTTGTAAGAATGAATTCATAAGAGAGATAAACAACCCCTGATAAAAACAGGACGTAAGCGAAAGCCACAACTGTGACACTCATACGCAACTGTTTTAGAGCCATACGATTTCCATCTGCTCTATACCACGCTGCTATGGTCGCGGCTGCACTGGAAATTCCCAAAGCCACCACAGAAATAAGCATATCGAGACGCATTCCAATCGTATGGGCAGCCAAAGCTTCGACCCCATAAGCTGTAACCATGAAGGCAATGACAGAAGGAAAGCCCTCCGCAATCAGAATACGGATACCAATGGGCAGCCCTACGAGCAGCAATTTTATTATTCGTGAAATTTCTAATTTTGGTCTCAAATAATTAAAGCGAAAGGAATGAAAAGTAGAATTGCGAGCCAGAATTATTGCTACTGCCATAACAATCAAAATACGTGTCAAACTACTCGCAATTCCAGCCCCAAAAACACCGAAGCCGCTTATAGGACCAATACCCAAAATAAGCAGCCAAGAGATAAGAAAATTCATGGGGATAGCAGTAAGCATAATCCAAGTTAGGGGCTTGGAATTACCAATCGCTGAAAATAATCCCCGGCTATTCACATAAAGATAAAAAAACACCACGCCTATCGCAGCGCCTCTGTTATATTCCTGCGCTATATGAGCAATTGCCTCATCTTGACCAAGAAGACATAAAATATTTCTCGTATTGAGTAAAATGATCGCACTCATCATTCCAATCAAAAGGGAAAGCCATATTCCTTGATCAAACCATGCCTTCAATGCATGTCTATCTTGTTTGCGAAAGCTTTCCGCAAGTTTTGGTGCAACCGCGGTAATAATCCCTAGTCCCAACAACATAACAAAACTAAACATACTCAAAGCCAACATTGTACCACTCAAGGCTTGAACGCCTAAATGCGCTACAAGTGCTGCATCTGTGAAGGAAATCATCATCTGAGAGATAAACCCAACAGCCAGAGGCATACCAAGAGAGAGCAATTGTTTCATCACAACAAACATTGTGAAAAACCCTTCCATATTGAAGGAGCTATTAAGCTCAGACCTTTTAAACAAAACGTATTGATTTTTTCCGTCAAGTCTTTCCATCGCAAATCTTGCGTAAAGGATGAATCATGAGAACACATTAAGCTTAAAAGGAGATGTCCAGTTCTTAAAGGAGAAGCGCAATGCGCCTTTATTATTTTTTTTCAACTTCATGCCATGCATTTTTTGTACAACATTATGCCCCCAAACCGTTACAATCGTTGGTAAAATATCTTCAGCAAACCTTTGTTTATCTTGCACATCCATTTTCAGTATTTTTAATAAAATTTTTTGGTACAAGACTTGATATGCTCCCCCCTAAAAAACGAATTCTTGGCAATAAAGAACTGTTGAAAAATATAAAAAATAAACGAAGAACTAATCGTCCTGTTCGAAGATTTTGTACAATGGAATGAGTTTCAAAATCAATACGCAATCCAAAACGATCTGAATATAAAACGCCGTCTTTTAACTGGAGGGGATGCACACGTCCTTCAACCATAGCCAAAATAGATCCGTGGCAGTGGGAATGAAATTTTTCCATAGCCCTTGTAACTCTCGTTGAAGTAATTCAACCCGTTTTTGTTCATCGTCCAACACCCATAAGACGTCGCATAAAACTGGGCCGTTCGAATAATTCTGTTACGTGTAAAGCAAAAAAGAAAAACACCAGAGATAAGGTCTTTGCTCTGTGACGGCTCAAACGCAAAAAAAAAATCGATAACTGCAGCTTTTAACCACAGCGAAAATCGCACTAAATAAGAATTAGAAAAGTTGTAACAAGATAAATGGTACGGTTGGTGGGATTTGAACCTACGACCTCTGGTGCCACAAACCAGCGCTCTAACCAACTGAGCTACAACCGCATAAAAGAAAACCTATCATAATTGTTCACGATTTTGTAAACATTTATTCTCTGCATACGTGACATAAGGAAGATCAACAAAGTTTGCAAGCCCCTAAAAAAAAATCTCGCAATTTTTTGTGAAGAAAAATATCTTTTACAAAGGAAATTTTGCCCAATGCTCAAGACAATGATCACGATAGCTTTTTATGTTATCAACACCATCTTGTTGCATGATCTGCAAAATCTCTTTCAAAATCGTTATGGCAAGATTTGGACCTTCATAAACCATCCCACTATATAACTGAATCAAATCTGCACCCGCTTTTACTTTTTCCAAAGCGGTTTTAGCATCCTTTACACCGCCAACGCCAATAATTGCAATCTCCCGCCCGAGCTTTTGACGCATTTTTGCAAGCACAATTGTAGACCGCTCAAAAAGTGGACGTCCAGAAAGCCCACCCTCTTCATGGCTGAAATGAATATTCTTAAGACCTTGGCGTGAAAGAGTCGTATTGGAAACAATAAGTCCATCAAAATCAGAAAGTTTTATTTCTTCAGCAATATCATCCAATTCTTTCTCGGATAAATCGGGAGCAATTTTTAAAAAAATAGGAATCAAGAATCCACGTCTTTTCTCTTGCTCCTTTCGTGCTTGCGAAATGGCATTCAACAAAAGATGCAAACTATCACGAGCTTGTAAATCGCGCAAACCTGGTGTATTGGGAGAAGAAATATTTATCGTAAAATAATCCGCAACATCATAAAAATGAGCAATGCCAACAGTATAATCGTCAATCTTATTAACCGTATCCTTATTGGCTCCAATATTTATCCCTACAATACCTGTTTTTTTACATGTCCGCAATCTGTTGTAAACAACTTGATGCCCGTCATTATTAAAACCCATTCTATTAATAATTGCTTCATCTTCTTTTAAACGAAAAAGCCGTGGTTTAGGATTTCCAATCTGAGGCTTTGGTGTTACTGTACCAATTTCAGTAAAACCAAATCCTAAACGAAGAATTTCATCAACAACCTCTGCGTTTTTATCAAACCCCGCTGCAAGACCAATAAAATTTTTAAACTCAAGCCCTGCAATCGTTACAGACAATCGTTTATCGACAACCTTTTGGCAACCGCTTAATCCACTTTTCAATCCGACAATCGCTAAACGGTGTGCATGCTCTGGATCCAACATAAATAAAGCAGAACGGCCAATACAACGAAAAAAACTCATCAATCCTTCTCCAAAACATAAAAATGATCCATCACACCTCACATACACCTTTTAACACAAAAGGTCACCAAAAGAGCATATTATTCCTCCTTCTATAAGAAATTTTCATTACACCATCGTCATTCGCGTGGATTTTTACAAACCTTGAATAGAAAAAATTATTTTGAAAAAAGAACGATTTATCATAAAATAAATCAATGGGTTGCTTTCGATTAAAATGATGATCATTTTCAATCTATGAAGCATAATATAAAGAGCTTTTAGATAAACTGGCGCTCCTCATTCCTCTATCGCTTACTGAATTAAGAGGAAATTAAAGTATAAGCCTGACTCTTAATTTCATCTTTCTATTTTTCTCTCATCAGGGCTGAGCTATAATTTTTATTCTCAACTCTTTTTTATGCCAATATATGATAATTCATGCACAAAACTTCACAATGGCTAAATTCTTAACATTGCTAACTTTATGATATCCTTTAAAATCTCTCTTTTTTAATGTTATCATAAAAATGTTGAAGCAATTATATTACTTAAGAATAATTTTCGACTTTCCGTTGAAAAATACAAATACAGTTTTTAGCAAAAAAAAGCTTTTCTCTACGAGAGATATGTCCTTAAAATAGAGTCCATAGAGCTCTTTATTAAACCTTATAAAGTTCTTGGAAAATGATATTAATATTTGTATTATAATCTTAAAAATAAAATATGCCCTTTCCTTTTTCATCAAAAGCGGTAAGTAAATTACCGTATATCGCTTACATAAAGGGGAAAACGCAATGCTTAAAGAATTCAAAGAATTTGCCCTAAAAGGTAATATGATTGATCTTGCTATTGGTGTGATTATCGGGGGTGCTTTTGGGGGCTTAGTCAATTCAATTGTCAATGATATTTTTATGCCAATCATTGGGCTTATTACAGGTGGGATCGATTTTTCTAATATGTTTATTCAACTTGCTGGAGAGAAACAAGCGACATTGAGTGCCGCTAAAGCAGCTGGAGCAACCATTAGTTATGGACACTTTATCACTTTACTTATCAATTTTTTGATTATTGCTTGGGTTCTTTTTTTCTTTGTTAAAGCTATGAATAAAATCCGTAGAAAAGAAGAAGAAGAAAGTCCTCCCCCCAAAATCTCTTCAGAAGAACAACTTTTAACAGAAATTAGAGATCTTTTGGCTAAGAGAAAATAACTTTATACAAAACTTACATCATGGAACATGAGGAAAAAACATTTCCACTGTTGTTCCATGATTGGGTTTTGAGAACAATAAAAATTCTCCCCCACTTTCTTCCACCATTGCTTTACACATTGGAAGGCCTAGGCCTGTTCCCATAAAAGCACTATCACCAGACCGGCCATCTTTGCGCTCTATTTGACCATAAGGTTGCAGGGCCTGTGCAACTTCTTCTTCACTCATCCCTACACCATTATCGCTCACTGAAATTCTTACGCGTTCTTTTCTATAAGAAACATGAACAATAATCTGTCCACCCAATGGAGTAAAACGAATAGCATTGGAAAGAAGATTCCACATAATCTGGCGAAATATTTGTTGTGATACAGGAATACATGGAACATGAGCTGGAGCAACAATGCGCATGATAATGCCGTTATGATTGGCTTGAGTTTCAAGAAAAGCTATCGTTGCACGTAAATAAGATATCACATCAAATGTCTCAGAAATAAGGGAGGAGCCCGCCTGATTATTGGAACCAGAATAGTTTGCTTTCGAACATTCGAGTAATTCATTGATGAGCGATAATATATGTTTTCCAGAAGAAATAATATCGCGCAAATATCCATGATAGCGCTCATTTTCTATCGAACCAAAACGACCCTCTCTCATAATTTCCGCAAAACCAATAAGAGCATTCAAAGGTGTTCGTATTTCATGCACAACGCCAACGATTTTCTTTTCTTCTGCTTTTTCTTCTTTTGATGACATTGTTTTGGTCATATCACGCAGCATAACAGCATAATTGCCTTGCTGTGCCAAAAATACAATTGTTATAAGAACCGTTATATTCTTATGACTTTTCGTCATTAAATCAGCTGTTTCATTGCGATTTAAAAACTGATTTTTCCCCTTTATACGAATTAATTTAAAATATTTTTCAACCAAGAGACGGCTTTTTAAAGTAAATAATGAAGAAAGTGGCTGTCCTTGTAGTTCATTTATTTCATACCCCATCAATGCTAAAGCTGCCCTACTTGCCGATTGAATAAAGCCTTGTTCATCTAACCATAAAACACCGTCTGTTGCTGTCTCCAATAATGATAAAACCGCAGCAGGCTCTTTTATGAGAGCTTGTTCTATAGCATTTACCGGCAATATTCCTGTATATGGAGACTGAAACGCTGTTTCTTTAGCAAAACTCTCTTTTTTTACCGATGAATTCAATTCATCACGTAAGTGTTCTGCAATCTCACGAAAAGCTGAGCGTTCTATCTCTGTAAGACACGGCACTTCCGTCTCCAGCTTTTCATCTCTTTTTCCTGGAACTTGTTTTTGTATTTTTAAAACACCAAAACCACGGAATCCCTTCAGTTGCTTTTTACCATCAAAAATTGGCAAAGCTGATAACTCAACATCAAGCCATTGTGAGCAATCATCAACTGGCCATTGAACAATCTCTTTACTCCAAGGCATAGCCGCTTCAATAAAACGACTGAGAACACGATATCGCTCATCATTAAATTGATGCGCAAGCTCATGGAAACTACATCCTAAAATAGAGGAAGAAAGAGGTCCAACAACTTCAGCTAACTCTTTTGAGACTTCACAAAATAAACCATTGTTATCGATTTCCCACGTAAAAGGTCGTGGCAAAAGCTCTGGTTTAAAATCAAAAGCTTCTTGCTTACATTCTAATTTATTTTTATTTAACTTTGACTTATCTGCTTTTAATGGCATCTTAAAATTAAAAAAAACGTTGGATTGACTCTCAAACGAATAGTGCTCTTTTATTTATAAATATTTATAAATACCTGCTGCTGATTAAAATAATTTTATATCTCATTATCAATTATCTGTAGCAAAATTTTGACTGTTTCGCCAACAAAACAAGAGTAGAAAGAATCCTCCAAAAATGTTTCCTATTAACCTATGATTATAATAAATCTTGTTACAATCATAGAAATATTCTTCTTGCATAAAGAGTATATTCCTAAAAACATACTCATTTTGCACATTCATGCGCCTGTTTTAAAGAAACATCTGTCCCCAAATTTATTTATGACGGCATCCGTAAATAGCGAAGTATAAAGCTCCCCATAAAGGATATCAAAGCATTGAACATAACCATTTTATATTCATGAAAGAACTCGCTGGCATCATCATTATATTTTCCAGCTCATAATATTTATAAATATTCTTGGCCCTTAAGCCAAAAAAGCTGTCACAACATTGTGCATCGACAAAGTTATGTGATGATGTCAGATTGCTCCTTTACAAGTCTAAAGATGGGAGAGCTCTATGGATTTACTATTATACCATTCATAAGCGTTGTCACAAAATAGGATGGGAAGCATTAGATGCATCTTTAAAACAAGTACGCAAATATACAACTTAATAGTGTTTTATTTTGCATGAGGGTGGTCCCCCATGAAAGAACAAAAACGTGAAGAAATTTGTAATCTTTATTATTAACCGTCACAAAAGAAAAAACACACCACCGCGCAATCGAACCCAAGAGTTTTTTCGCAATCAAAAACGAGAAACAAAAATTACCTGTCCGAATATAAAGATTGATTTGATTTCTTTACATTCCAGATCAGCTTATCAATGTTAAAAACATCTTCCCCTTAGTCTCAGCTTATTCTCATCATCAGTAATCAAAAGATTGCTTTATTACGCTTTACTCAATTTTTAATATTGTTATAAAAATAAAACAAGCATTTGCTCTTTAAATAATAACAATCAAATATTTTTAAAATTACATATTTTAAAATGCGCTTTTTTTAAACGTGCTTGTTTATTTTCCTTCATTGAGTAGAATTTCGCGTTTTCCAACATGATTAGCGGCTCCCACAATACCTCTTTCTTCCATCCGCTCAACAAGAGAAGCTGCTTTATTATAGCCGATTGAAAGTCGACGCTGAATATAAGATGTTGAACATTTTTTATCACGCATAACAATTTTTACAGCTTGATTATAAAGTCTCTCCCCCTCTTCATCAAAATTTTCTTCTTCAGAAACTTCAGGCGTTAAATTAGCAGACACATCCTCATTGTTTTCGTCTTCATTATCCGTGACCGTTGCTAAGTAATCAGGTTTTCCTTGCATTTTAAGATGTGCAACAACCGATTCAACCTCTTCATCAGAGACAAAAGGCCCATGAACGCGCACAATACGCCCCCCACCTACCATATGAAGCATATCTCCTTGACCTAAAAGCGTTTCAGCACCTTGTTCGCCCAAGATCGTACGACTGTCAATTTTTGATGTAACCTGAAAAGAAATACGGGTAGGAAAGTTTGCTTTAATTGTCCCCGTGATAACATCAACAGAAGGACGCTGCGTTGCCATAATAAGATGAATACCTGCCGCACGCGCCATTTGTGCTAAGCGCTGAATGGCATTTTCAATTTCTTTCCCTGCCACCATCATGAGATCAGCCATCTCATCAACAATCACGACAATATAGGGAAGTTGCGTGAGATCCATGGCTTCTTCATGATAAAGCATTTCGCCTGTTTCTTTATCAAAACCCGACTTTACAGTACACATGATCGTTTCGCCTTTTTGAGCCGCAAGCGCAACGCGTGCATTAAAACCATCAATATTACGCACCCCTAATTTTGCCATTTTGCGATAACGCTCTTCCATTTCTCGAACTGCCCATTTTAAAGCGGTTACTGCTTTTTTAGGATCTGTTACAACAGGTGTTAAAAGATGTGGTATGCCATCATAAACAGAAAGCTCTAACATTTTAGGATCAACCATGATCAAACGGCATTGCTGTGGTGTCATGCGATAAAGAATCGACAAAATCATTGTATTAATTGCAACAGATTTTCCCGATCCTGTTGTTCCTGCAACCAAAAGATGCGGCATTTTTGCTAATTCTGCAATAACAGGTTCACCATTAATCCCTTTCCCCAAAGCAAGAGCAAGTTTAAATTCACTTTCACGAAAAGAACGCGTTTGGATTAACTCCCGTAAATAAACAGTTTCACGGACCGCATTAGGCAATTCAATCCCAATAACATTCCGTCCAGGAATGACAGCAACGCGTGTAGAAATGGCAGACATAGAACGTGCAATATCATCAGAAAGATTAATAACGCGCGATGACTTTACACCCGCAGCGGGTTCAAATTCATACATTGTTACCACTGGCCCCGGATGAACATGGATAACTTCACCTTTAATGCCAAAATCTTCCAAAACACTTTCCAAAAGTCCAGCACCACGTTCTAATGTTTCCTGAGAAATCATTGTTTCTTCATGAAAAATAGGTTTCTGTAATAAACTTATCGGAGGAAACTCATAAACATCATCGTCAATAGATTGACTATTTTTCATAAAAGTAGAATTATAATTGTCTAATGATGTGCAATTGCCCAATGCTGCGCTGTTAGATTGCAATGTTTTAGTTTTACTCTGTTCTTGTATCGCAAACAAATCTTTTGAATTCTTTGTTATACAATTGCCAGTGTTATGAGCATTATGAGCGACAGTATTATTGTTTTCTTTTGTCTCTATAACATTCCCCGAGTCACTTAATGCCTCAGTATCATTTGAGATATGAGCAGAATCTTCAACAGAAAGCTTAGAATGACACTCTTTAGATTCCTTCATAGTATCATTATTCGTATTCATTAAATCAGAAATTTTCTCAACACCTCGCATTCTTTCCGTTGCAGATTCTGATGTAATAGAATCATAGAGTTGCGGAAAGCGGTATTCAAGAACACGGTAAAGAGCTGTTATTGACTCATCAAAAGCAGAAGGGACATCAGGTATAATTTCATTTGTTTTATCAATCGCTGCCTCATCCTCTTTTGACGTTTGAGTATCCATATGTTCAAATATCAAAGATCCACACTCAAAAAATGCATCATCGGAAAGGTGCAAAGCAGGCTTTATGTTTTGTAGCACATTTTCCACCTGTAACTCATGCTTTTGTTTATCTTCCTTAAAGGAGATATTGTCTGATGGTATGCTCATAGCTTGTTGCGACAGCTGCTTTAAAACTGTTGAATGACAAACTGACGTTTTATTCTCTATCGATTGGGGATTAATGACTTTTTTTGCCGATGGAATATGTGTTGTTTTCTTTTTACAAGATACAATATCTGTAATTTTTTTTCGATCTTGCTTCGTAAAAATTTTAAACTGTTTTGCAAAAATTGGATCTGTTTCTATACGACGACGTAAAATCTCAACTTCTGGGGTTCGCGTAAAACGGACATTTTTTCCAAGGGTAAATGCCTTTTTCCATACTTCCGGATAAGGAAATATCTCTGTAATCTTAAGCGATAAATCTTCTCTTGATACACCTTTCGTACCATCATCAGAAAAAGAAGACGTAGAAAGAGATTTTTTTTTCGAGTTATGCATGGGCACCCAACAAATTTATAGCAATGAAAAAAATGACCTTTTTAAAAAGAATTGATAGAATCTATCATATGAAGGTTAATAACCTTTTGCTGTGGATTATTTTCTAATGAAAAAATAAGGCCAGAATACTTAATCAATGTCGCTTCTGCATATTTACGATGTAAATTGTCCCGTTTATAATGTTACATAGCTCCTATTCCCTTATATTTTGAAGAAAACTTCATGATAAAAAAACGTTAAGAAAACCGTCTCCCCCTCTTTTTCCCCTATTTCATAACAACGATTAATTTCAATAATACAAACAGTTATAGAAATATTGCTCTCTTTAACTTCCATGTTTGATGATCATCGTACAATCTGATTTCTCGCGTTTTTATAAGATTATCCTTGTTATCCTTGTTTAAAAAGGCTTAGACTAAGACAATCATAATTACATAAACATAAATAGAAAAAAGGGAGTGAATTATGTTTAATAAACGGCAATTTTATATCAATGGTCTATGGGATAACCCAAGTACGCCTCACGATTTTGATGTCATTAACCCATCAACAGAAGAGGCTTGTGCTGTCATTAGCCTTGGAAGTACAAAAGATGCTGATAAAGCAATTAACGCAGCAAAAGAAGCGTTTCAAAAATGGAAAAAAACGTCACCAAAAGAGCGTCTTGGATTTGTTGAAAAAATTCTAGAGATTTATGAAAAACGTTCCAAAGACATGGCAAAAACCATTTCAATGGAAATGGGAGCACCGATTGATATGGCGCTTAATGCGCAAACTGCAGCGGGAGGTTCTCATATTCGCGATTTTATCGAAGCTTATAAAGAGTTTTCCTTCCAAGAAACTTTAATAAAGGGAAATGAGCAAGCAATCCTTCACTATGACCCTATCGGCGTCGTAGGGTTAATTACGCCATGGAATTGGCCCATGAACCAAGTGACTCTTAAAGTTATCCCTGCTCTCTTGGCTGGCTGTACCATGGTGCTAAAACCCTCTGAAATTGCACCTCTTTCTGCTATGCTTTTTGCTGAAATTCTAGATGAAGCCGCGCTTCCTGCTGGTGTTTTTAATTTAATCAATGGTGATGGTGCAACTGTCGGCTCTTACCTCTCTGCACATCCTGATCTAGAAATGATTAGCTTTACGGGCTCAACCAGAGCAGGAAAAGATATCTCTAAAAATGCCAGTGCTACTTTAAAAAGGGTCTGTTTAGAACTTGGAGGAAAAGGAGCAAATATTATCTTTGCTGATGCCGACTCCGATGCGGTTCAACGCGGTGCACGACATTGCTTTTATAATAGTGGACAAAGCTGTAATGCACCGACTCGTATGCTCGTGGAACAGAGCATCTATGATAAAGCCATAGAAATAGCGAAAGATATTGCAGAAACAACAAAAGTAGGAGAAAATAGCCAAGAGGGAGATCATATTGGACCTGTTGTTTCAAAAAAACAATATGATAAAATTCAAGACCTTATCCAATCAGGAATTGATGAAGGAGCGACTCTCATTGCAGGTGGAACTGGTTTACCTATAGGGATGGAACGCGGTTATTATGTTCGTCCCACAGTCTTTGCTGATGTAAAACCTCATATGCGTATTTTCAAAGAAGAGATCTTTGGTCCTGTTCTCTCAATTCTTGCCTTTAATACAGAAGAAGAAGCTGTTGCTTTAGCAAATGATACTGAATATGGTCTTACAAACTATATTCAATCACAAGATCGCGACAAATGTCGTCGTATTGCGGCACAAGTACGATCCGGTATGGTAGAAGTCAACGGCCATGGATTACCTGATGGAAGTTATTTTGGAGGTGTGAAATTTTCTGGTCGCGCCCGTGAAGGGGGACATTGGGGAATTAAAGAATTTCTCGATAGCAAAGCCATTTCATACTGGTAAAAATCTTATTAAAAACTTAATAGGAAGCGTATGGTCATACAAAAAATAACGGATGAAGGTGCTCTTGGACAACGTCTTGATCAGTGGCTGGCAAAACAATACCATAATATGCTCTCACGTTCACGTTTGCAAACCCTCATCCGTGAAGGCTGTCTGAAAATTGATGGTCAATTCATAAAGGAACCAAAAACAAAATTAAAACCTAATCAAATCATTGAATTGACAATGCCTGACCTTCGTGATCCAGAACCTAGCGCTGAAGCCATTGCATTGGATATCCTTTTTGAAGATGATTATGTCATTGTTATTAACAAACCTGCAGGTCTTGTTGTTCATCCTGGTAATGGTAATTGGACTGGTACATTAGTTAATGCCCTTATTTACCACTGTGGAAATAGTTTATCAGGTATCGGTGGTATTAAACGCCCTGGCATTGTCCATCGTCTTGATAAAAACACAAGCGGCGTTATGGTTGTTGCAAAAAATGATCTGGCTCACAAAAGTCTCAGTGCTCAATTTTCTGATCATGGACGGACCTGCGCATTAGATCGACGCTATCATGCCTTGATTTGGGGAACACCTCAGCGCAATATCTGGACAATTGAGGCATCACTTGGTCGTTCACCCCATAATCGAACAAAGCAAGCTGTCGTCCATAATCAAACCCCTTATGCGCGTCATGCTGTTACACATTTTTCTCTTCTTGAAAAATATAGTACTCATGAAAGCTCAACGCCTTTTGCGAGCCTTCTGGAATGTCGTCTGGAAACCGGACGGACCCATCAAATCCGTGTTCATATGGCCCATATCGGACATCCACTCGTAGGTGATACAGTTTATGGAAACGCCTTTAAAACAAAATCAAACATCCTTAATCCCACTCTTAAAAATGCCATCGATCAATTCAACCGACAAGCACTCCATGCCGCAAGTCTTACTTTTGAACATCCTTCTACCGGTAAAGTTATGTCGTTTTCCACACCACTGCCTCAAGATATGGCTACACTTATTCAACATTTAAAAAAAATGAATTGAAACTTTTTTCTTTCTCAAGATTTCAAGAATAAAATATCTTTTTTTGAACAAAATTAAAAAATATGCTAGAGTGATGTGAGAAGGATATTGACTATCTTTAAACATCGAATTTGCCTTATCAGGGAATTCATACAAAAGGAGGGTGCTATATGGCCCATATGAATTTGTTATCAGTAACAATAGGTGATGGTGGATTAAACCGCTACTTGGAAGAAGTGCGTCGTTTTCCAATGCTTGAGCCAAAAGAAGAGTATATGCTCGCTCAGCGTTATCGTGAGCATAACGATTTAAAAGCAGCGCATAGTCTGGTGACCAGTCATTTGCGTCTCGTCGCTAAAATTGCGATGGGATATCGGGGTTATGGACTGCCCATGGGGGAAGTCATCTCAGAAGGTAATGTTGGACTTATGCAAGCTGTTAAACGTTTCGAACCAGAACGGGGCTTTCGTCTTGCGACCTATGCAATATGGTGGATTAAAGCTTCAATCCAAGAATATGTGTTACGGTCTTGGAGTTTGGTAAAAATGGGAACAACAGCCAATCAAAAGCGCTTGTTTTTCAATCTTCGTAAGTTGAAAAGTAAACTTCAAGCCCTTGATAGCGGTGATCTCAATGTCGAACAAGTAAAAGAAATTGCGACTCAGTTGAATGTCTCGGAAGATGAAGTTGTATCAATGAATCGCCGGCTTAGTGGTGACACTTCACTCAACGCACCCCTTCGTACAAAAGAAGGAGAAAACAGTGAGTTGCAAGATTGGTTAGTGGATGAATCTAGCAATCAGGAACAGATTCTAATTGAAAAAAGTGAATTGGAAAATCGTCGTTCCATGCTTGTGAATGCTATGAACAATCTCAATGAACGCGAAAGGCGTATATTCAAAGCGCGTCGTTTAAATGATGTTCCCTTAACTCTGGAAGAACTCTCTGGTGAATTTAATATTAGTCGAGAACGAGTAAGGCAAATTGAAATGCGCGCGTTTGAAAAAGTACAAGACTCCATCAGAGATTTTGCTTTATCTCAAAATCAAGTGTAAAATTTTAAAATTAAGTATGAAGCCAATTGTTTGCACACTTTCAAATTGAAAATGAGAAAAGCATCTATTGGCTTTGTACGTATAAATAACCTCTCGAGTTCTTTGAATTCTTGATGTATTGGTTATTGAGTACGTTTAAAAATGGATAGTGAGAGGTGGCCTTTTATCTTATTTTTCATCTATGTTTTATTTTTCTCACCAAGAACAGTTAACTTATCTTGTTGTGCAAGCCATTGTCCAATAACTTCATTAAAAATAGACTCACCTGTTGGTCCTTTTGCAAAGGTTAATTCATTTATACGTCCATTTTTATCTGTTAACACCAAACGCATCCAATTTAACTCTCGCATCACTTGTAAATTTCGATTTAGGAATGGATGATTACCACTCAATGCAACAAGAAAAAAATCATCGTTAATCTTTGCAGAAATAGTTCTTGTTAAAGCCTGTCCAATAGATTGTTCACTTGCTTTAAAGGTTAATGCCTGAACATTGCTGATAGCTTTACCTGAAAAAGTATCAGAAAGAGTAAAAATAAGGTCCATAATATAGGCCGCTGGAAATGACCGATCGGTATTACGACGTAGAATTAATCGTAATGATAGCCCTTCATCGGGAATTGTTATATCACCTTGTATAGCCATTTCTTCTGGAGCCCCCTTTACATAAGATTCCTTTATAAGCGTCCAGCGAGCATTTCCCGTTGCTACTTTTTCTGCATCATAATTTGTACGTGCTTGATAAAAAACAGCCTCCCCTGACTTCTCAAACGACTGCAAATTGCTGGCAACAACAGTTGAGGTTCCTTCTTCATCGGAAGAATCTGCAGCTTGCTTTAAACCAACATCAACTTCACTCCCATCTTCTAATAAACGTTGTGTTAATTTTCTTTTGACCGAAAGTACCTTTGGTACCCCATGAGAAGCTTGAAGATTTTCCCCTAATAACCGATGATCATTTGATACAAATACACGCTCACCAATAAATAAAATACCAATAGTTAAAACAACAAAACTCAAAACAGAAACAGTACTTATCACAATACGCCTTTGCACCAATGATTTATTAGCACGACGTAAAGCTTGAGAAAAAATATGCGAAACAACATGTGGATTATCTTCTTGTGAAGGAGAAGCCTTTAATGCGCTGCGATTAACATGCTCAGAAGGCACATAAGCCTCCATATTAACAGGCTCTGCCTCTGGCATATTTGATGTACAAGACCTATCAGGTCCCCTGTTATCCTTTGATGGTTTAATAAAGTCCTGCTGCTCTCTTTTTGTATTTATCTCTGAAGATTCATTATTCTTTGTTTTTATAGCTTCTTTTGTATATTTCTTATCTTCTGTTATATTTGCTGAACTCCACCCAATAGCTGAAGAAAGTCGTTTCTTTTCAAAGGCTAAATATTCTTCTTCAACAGTTTTAATAGCACTTTGAAGAACCTTTCTTTGTTCATCTGCTATTGCTTGTGGTATTTCTGCTGTTACAAATTGATGTTCTAATGTTTCGATAGCCCGTTTATAAATCCGCTTACGCAATTGTGGTGTAACATTACTTTGTGCATTAATTGCTTTTTTTAAGATTCCAACGAAATCTACCATTCCTCTATAATCTCTCTTAAACTGAGAAAAGAAACCCCAGCCCTAAAGCCAAAACACCTTTTAGCCTCATAAATTGATTGTCATTTATAGTGGTACAACTATCGTAATAGTGTAAAATGAATATGAAAAATAAACAATGTTATTTTACACCTTTCTCTCACGTGCTCTTAAAAAAGACTCTTTATTAAAAAATACAGAAATAAACAAAGAATCTGCATGAAAGTCTAAAAACAATCATCAATTTGCAAAGGGGTCTGTAATAAGAATAGTATCTTCACGTTCTGGACTTGTAGATAATAAAGCTACTTTTGTATTAATCAGTTCTTCAATATAGCGTATATATTTAACAGCCTGCACTGGTAAATCTTCCCACCTTAATGCATGGGCTGTTTTTTCCTTCCAACCTTCTAATGTTTCATAAATAGGTCTCACACGGGCTTGAGCTCCCATAGAAGAAGGTAAATAATCAATCCTTTTACCATCAAGCTCATAACCAATACAAATTTTTATTTCATCCAAACCATCCAGAACATCAAGTTTTGTCAATGCTATACCTTGAACTCCACAAATTGCTACCATCTGACGGACTAAAACAGCATCAAACCAACCACATCGACGCTTTCGACCCGTTACTACACCAAATTCATGCCCACGTGTCCCAAGAAATTCACCAATATCATTTATCTGCTCTGTCGGAAACGGCCCTTCTCCAACACGTGTGGTATAAGCTTTTGCAATACCTAAAACATAATGAATGACTCTAGGTCCCATCCCAGATCCCGTACATGCCTGCCCAGCAACTGTATTCGATGATGTTACATAAGGATACGTTCCAAAATCATTATCAAGTAAAGCACCTTGTGCTCCTTCAAAAAGAATGTGTTTTCCCGCCTGATAACCATCATCTAAAAGACGCCACGTACAATCCATAAAGGGTAGAATTTTATCCGCAACTTGCATTAACTCATCATAAAGTGCCTGAGAATCAATCTCTGTAACTCCCATCCCACGACGTAAAGCATTATGATGCCTCAAAAGCCGCTCAATCTTAGCGATAAGCGTATCTTTTTCTGCTAAATCCATCACTCGGATAGCACGGCGTCCCACCTTGTCTTCATAAGCCGGTCCAATACCACGCTTTGTTGTCCCGATCTTTAAACCCGATAGACCACTTTCTCGAATTGCATCAAGATCACGATGTAAAGAAAGAATTAAGGGGGCGTTTTCAGCAATCCTTAAAATTTCTGGTGTAATATTTACACCCTGATCAGATAGTTTTTTTAATTCTGCAACAAAATGATGAGGATCAACAACAACACCGTTACCAATAATTGATAACTTTCCACGAACTAAACCAGATGGTAGAAGTGATAATTTATAACTCACCCCATCAATAACCAATGTATGGCCAGCATTATGTCCCCCCTGATATCTCACCACGATATCTGCGCGCTCAGACAACCAATCTACAATTTTACCTTTGCCTTCATCACCCCATTGTGTACCGACAACAACTACATTGGCCATAACTTTCTCCGTCGTGTTTGGTCAAAAAAACCAGCATCCAAAAACAAATATTTCCTTATAGCGAAACCTTAGAGTAAGTGCGACTCTTCATTTCAGATTTTTTTCAATCTTAAAGTCATTAAATTTTTAAATTTATGATAACAAAGATAAGTAAAGACCAAAATATTCTAAATCTGTCATTTTTTCTACAAAAAGTAAAAAATTAGAGATTTTAACGAGCACTTTACCTCCCTGTTGACAAAGTTCTCATTTTTCCTCTTAATTTTTTACAATTTATATCAATAATTTAGAAGTCTGTCGTCTGATACAAGAATACGAAAAATCATCATAATCTCTCGTATCCTTTTTCTTTTTAAAAACGCGGTATGAAAATCACCCGTCGTTATTTAAAGTTGTGCTTTTTCAACTTGGAACGCCCATTCAAGCCATTGTGTTAAAATTTCAAGATCAGAAGCCTCAATTGTTATGCCCGACCAAATTCGAAGCCCAGGAGGAGCATCGCGATACGAACCGATATCATAAGCAACCCCTTCTTCATCAAGACGATTGACAACCGCTTTTATAAAAGATACCCGCTTTTCTGTATCCAAAGCAGTAATTACTGGATCCACAATATCTAAACAAATAGATGTGTTAGAACGCACTTCAGGATCCTTTGCCAAATATTCTAACCATGGTGTCTTGCGAACAAAAGCATCAAGCACAGAAAAATTTTTCTCAACCCGTGCTCTTAATGCCGCTGCACCTCCTAGAGACTTTGCCCACTTCAATCCATCAAGAAAATCCTCAACACAAAGCATAGAAGGCGTATTAATTATCTTTCCTTTAAAAATATCTTCGTTCAATTTTCCATTTTTTGTCATGTAGAAAAGTTGTGGCATGGGCCAAGCTGGAACATGATTCTCAAGCCTCTCAACAGCACGAGGACTTAAAATTATCATCCCATGTGCTGCTTCACCTCCTAAAACCTTTTGCCACGAAAAAGTAACAACATCTAATTTTGAAAAATCAAGATATTGCGCAAAAGCTGCAGATGTTGCATCACAAATGGTCAATCCTGCCCGCTTATCTGGAATAAAATCGGCATTAGGAATACGCACACCAGAAGTTGTCCCATTCCATGTAAAAACAACATCACGATCAAAATCAAGTTGTGTTAAATCTGGTAGTTCACCATATGGAGCCTCAAAACGACGCACATCAGAAAGCTTTAATTGCTCAACAACATCTTTATTCCACCCAAATCCAAAACTTTCCCACGCTGCCATATCAACGCCACGCTCACCTAATAGAGACCATAGAGAAGCCTCCACAGCACCGGTATCTGAACCTGGCATAATTCCTATACGGTAATCAGAGGGAACCTCAAGAATTTCACGCGTTAAATTAACAATTTCAGCAAGTTTTAACTCTGCTTCTCTCGATCTATGCGAACGCCCAACTAATGCATTTTTAAGAACATCAAGAGTCCACCCAGGCCGTTTACTACAAGGCCCCGAAGAAAAATTATTATTTTTGGGACGACTACTTGGTTTTTGTAACATTATCATTATTTCTCCCCTTTTAGATCTCATGCTTTCTTTTATTAAAGAAAAACAAACTATGATAAAGGCTAATCAATAGTCCTTTTTTAAAAAGTCAAAAATGTTTTCTATTATTTCTTGGGCTTAAAATTCACACAAATTTTATAAAAAAATCTTTCCTAATCATGCTTATCAGTTGATTCTTTTATTTTTTTTCGTATCACCACCACAATAAAATAGCATTTCGATACTAATACACTAACGTATCACAACATACCTATCAAGTTTATTTTATGATAAAGATTTATTGATAACTCTCTAGCATAAAGAGAGAAACTTATTAAAAAATCAATTATTTTTCTTTTGATGACTGGACAGAGAAAATTTTAATGTTATAACCGCAAACGCTTTATATTTTTATAAAGCGTGCCCAGATAGCTCAGTAGGTAGAGCAGCGGACTGAAAATCCGCGTGTCCGTGGTTCGAATCCGCGTCTGGGCACCACTTTCTTTTTTTATCCATATAGTTTATTGTTTTTTCTAATGTTTTTTATGTGGGGGATACCCGAATAAAAGTAAGGGAATAGAATTTTGTGACGTGCTCTTAATTATTGCGAATCAGAACTTCTTTTCGAGGTTATTTTTTTGCCATATCAGATGCCCAAAGAGTCTTAACTTCTAAAAAGTCAAAATCTTTAAAAATCTCTCGAACCGCATCACAATCATTCAGACTCAAGACCAATTTGCCTTGAATGCCTTTAAGAACTTTTGCCATATTCACAAAATCATCTTCAACAAAATTCCCAGAGCTATAGTATTTCTTCTTCATAAGATAAGGTGGGTCTAGATAAAATAAACTATCGAGCGCATCAAATAGCGCGACCACCCGTTCTCATGATAAATTTAAGATAGTAATATCTAGAAGCTTCTGTCTAACACGTTGCATTCTTACTAAAAGCTTGTCGGGATTAAACTCTGCCGTCCTTTTTTTGCAAAAGCTAAAAGAGACGTAATCTTTTTTCCCATACATGACACAACGTTGAAGAAATAAAAAGCGCGCCGCTCTTTCAACTTTGGTAAGATTCTCGGGGTCAATAGCTGCAAGTTAAAAAAACAACGCTCTTGAACAAACAAACTACTCTAATCGTTTGGCTAAATCATCAAAGTCATTTTGAGCACATTGAGACAGATTCGTGATCTCTCCATTCAAATCATTAATGACGGAATATTTCGCTGGTAGTTTATTTAGAAAAATGACGCCTGAACCTAAAAACGGCTCAACATAGGTTTTGTGGTCAATACTATTTAAAATCGGTACAATTTTTTTACGTAGATAATGCTTTCCACTCATCCACGCAAACAATGTCTGTGTAAAGTCTTCTTTAATCATACTTTTTAAGGAAAGGTCTTGTAAGATTTAACTTTTAGTTATCCATTTTTTAAAGTGTGAGAAGCTATTCCCTAACGCGTCCATAAAACGAGAAAAATCGATTACAAACATAAAAACAATGAAGGCTAACCACTTTATTTAGCCAAACTCTGTAGAGGCTTACCGCCCACTTTATTCCATTTCTGTAACTCGAAGGGAACGGCTTCATAATCCCCCTGATTAAGCTTCTTCAACAATGTTGACTTGCAAAAAGCTTTTGTTCCTACGTTATAACAAAACGATACCAATGCCGCGAATTGACAATCCGTTAACGAAACCGTTACCAATTCCTCTACCGTCTTCTCAAATTTCTTTAAGTCTTCACAAAGGATTTCTTCCGCTTGCTCTTGCGTAATACACATGCCTTTTTTGACAAGCGGTTGACCTGCATTGCTGGTGTGACCACAATTTATTGTACAAAATTAAAGTCATATAATATAATGCCATCAAAACACTATAGTTATTGGAAATAAAAAAACAACTATACTTTTAGAGATACTTCATACTAGTTTATTCTCAATTCAATGAAAAAGATTTGAAAAACATTATCAACTTCGATGATAATATCATTTTTTCGGATAGAGAATTGATCTCTTATAATAATATAAATATTAAGTTATTTAAATTATTATTTATAAATATATATATATTATATTGATTATAAGATTATTTTATTCTCTTAAAAATTACTCTATCATTTGAATATGGAAAATATTGAATAATATAAATACATTCCTAAATTAGCATACACACGTTTTGCTGTTTGAAAAAAAATTATCGCATTTTTCCAAAATATATTATGATCACCAGGATGCACTGGTAAAATTATTTTATTAAACAAAGAATTACTCTGTTTACTAAAAAATAAATCTGATGCAGAAATATTATAAGTAGCAGTAACAGATGTTTCTCGTTGAAAAATTGTACATTCAGATGCTTTTACAACAGATAAAGCAATTAATAATAGAGCACATATGGCAAAGAAATATTTTATAATCATAATATTTATAATTTACCTCCATTAATAAAAATCATAATGTAATTAACATAATTTTTATTTTGTGTCTATAATAGATGTAAAATAAAATATAAAAAAATAAATATTTTTATACTATTGATATTTATTAGCTAATAATTTTTATATAAATTTATAAATCATTAGATTTATATATTTTTAAAAATGAGTTTTATAATTAATATTTTTTTGAATATTATTTCAATAATATGCATATATTATTTATATTTTAGTTTTAATATATATTTTCTAAAAAATATATAAGATAACATATAATAGCTTTCTATTTGCTAGATACTCTCTTTCCTTAGAATAAAAAAGAAGATAAAAAGTACTTTATATTATTACAATTTTCATTCTAATTTTCTCACTTAATGTAATAAAAAATTTCATTCAAGCATCAGTAGGTCCCTTTCTCAGAATGAATGAGAGGGATAGTTTTTTTAATGGTAAGCGCGACAAAGGATGCAATCAGCACTTTCAAAAAACCACCAATTAAAAAAACTAATGAACCCATTAAAACTGTCAGCAAAGACACTTGTGTCATATACGCTGTCCATGGAATACCAAAAGCATAGACAACCCCTATCCCCCCCACAGTATTTATCAAGAATAAGAGTAGAAAGTTTAATCTCTTCCAAAATAATTCAACCAATAAGCCAATAAAAAATGCAGCAAAGGGAAAACTAATGAGATAGCCACTTGTAACACCTAAAAAAACGCCAATGCCGCCACGGCCACCAGGCAATAAAGGCAACCCAATCGCAACAAGAACAAGAAAAAGAAGCGACGCAAGAGTTCCCCTTTTGGCACCAAGGATAGATCCTGCTAACATTGGAGCCATAGATTGAGCTGTAATCGGTACACCTAAAAGAAAAGGGAAATAAACAGGAGGGAAAAGACTTAAAATAGCATAAATAGCGGCAAATAAAGCTATATAGACTAAATCTTTTGTATTCACTGGACTATTCCTTCATTGTAACAAAGTTTTAGTTATTGTTGTATAATTAATAAAAAGTATAAGTTTTATAAAAGCACACTTCCAATGCCTTAGATATAAAGAAAAATATTATAATAAAATATTATTTATATGAATTATATTAGATTCTACAATGTTTTATTATGTCATAAATGACTACAGTTAAATTCAATGGGCTTGTGATGATTGTAAATATAATACAGCAACAGCATGCTAAAATAATATATTGATTTTAGCTTATTCTTATTATGCTGCATTTTTTAATTTATTGCATTATAATAATGCGTTCAAAGTAAAACCTATTTTTTCTTTGAATGAATGAGAGGAACAGATCTTTTAATCGCAAGTGCGACAAAGGATGCTATCAGCACTTTTAAACAATCACCGATCAAAAAAACTGAGGAAGCGATTAAAACTTTTAGTAAAGAAGCGTCAGTCATATATGCTGTCCAGGGAATACCAAAAGCATAGACAATTCCTATACCCCCCACAGCATTTATCAATAATAAGAGTATAAAATTTAATCGTTTCCAAAATAACTCAACCAATAAACCAATAAAAAATGCCGCAAAGGGGAAACTAATGAGATAACCACTCGTTATTCCTGAAAAAACGCTAATTCCACCACGACCACCAGGCAATAAAGGCAATCCAATTGCAACAAGAACAAGGAAAAGAAGTGATGCGAGAGCTCCCCTTTTAGCCCCAAGTATAGACCCTGATAACATCGGTCCCATCGACTGAGCTGTAATCGGTACGCCTAGAAAAAAAGGAAGATAAATGGGAGGAAAGAGGCCCAAAACAGCATAAATAGCAGCAAATAAAGCAATATAAGTTAAGTCTTTTGTATTCATTGGATGGTTCTTTTCATTATAAAACACTTTGATGATTATGAAATACTCTATCAACAATATCAACCATCATAAGAGCGTGCTTCCAATGCCTCAGCCACTTCTGAAGCCATTCTTATGGTTCGTATAATTAAAGGTATTGCAAGAGCGATAATGTTCGTATTAAGCCCCCGTGCTTGCTGTGCTTCACGCACCTCATGAAACTTTTCACTCAAAAGAGGAATAAACCTGATCGCCATAGAGATAACCATACTCACTTTGGATGGATTTAGACCAAAACAACGAAAGGGCTGAAGCCCTGCTTCAATTGCCTCCACCATATCTGAAACTTTTGTTGTAAGTGAAATAAGTGATGATAAAAAAAAGAGGATAATAAGACGTAATACGACTTCAACTCCTGTTAGCCAACTGTTAAAAATAGCCTGAAATACAAACAGAAGAACTAAAAGCAATCCCATCGATTTAAACTGCTTTACCACAATGCTAAAAGGAACCTTGGCAAACCTGTAAAGTAAGGCAACGAATAATAAAAAAAGTCCAAGAAGTGGTATAGATGAAACCATTATTATAAAAGTTCCACATACTATAAGAAATAATAACTTTACTCTGGGACTAAGCCTGTGAATAAATGTGTCTTTTGGAATATATAAACCGATCATGACATTCTTCTTATATATTCTTTTATAGCAACAAAAGGTATATCATCGATTACTATTTCTCCCCTATCAAAAACAAGTACTCTATCAAAACTTTTCAAAAACTCCAAATCATGCGATACAACTATTGCCGTTTGTGGTAATTCTTCTATCACTTGCGTAACACGGTGCTTATTTCGCAAATCGAGTAATGTCGTAGGCTCATCAAAAATAATGTAATCTGGTTTCATGGCAACCACACTGGAAATAGCAACAAGTTGTTTTTGCCCACCACTTAATAAATGAACAGCGTGATTTCTAAAGTCTTGAAGTTCATAGCGCTGTAAAATTTCATCTACACGCTCCTTAATTTCATCCTTACTAAGCTTCAAATTTTTAAGACCAAAGGATAAATCTTCTTCCACTAAGGGTAAAACAATCTGATTATCAGGGTTTTGAAAAACAAATCCAACTTTGCGTTTTACTGCTTTTGCGTCGCGTTTGGTATCAAGCCCATCAACGCTTACAAAACCATGAGATGGTAATTGGAGCCCATTTATAAGACGAACAAATGTACTTTTTCCAGAACCATTTGCACCAATAATGGCGATGCGTCTTTCGGTAAGTTGTATAGTAATATCCTTTAAAACGTACAACTCACCAAAGACTTGTGTCACCTTATCAAATTTTATAATTCCCAAGGTTTATTCCAATCAAACCCTCTATATTACCCCTTTTATTATTATCGCTTAAGCCTATAGCCCAAAAGTAAAAATAAGCACCATAGAGGAATAATAATAACAGCCAAACTCATATCAGGCATCTGTATAGGAATATATGTTTCAAGAAAAGGTATTCTTATTCCTACCATATCCAACAGTCGAGCCATTAATCCATTTTTCCCAAAACCACTTATAAACATTATACAAAATAACAAAACAAGAAAGCATAAGCAAAGATAGTTAGCGTAAGGATATAAACCAAACGGATAAATAAAGCTTTCTTTTCTGTTCTTATGGGCTTTTCGAAACTTTAAATGAACAATAACAATCATAGCCCAAGTAATAAGCGCGGCTGCAGTTGCAAGAGCCATAATTCGCATAAAACTATTGTCAGGAACGAGAGCATTAATAACAACGATTATTGCTGTACATAACGATGAAAAAAGGATCGCAACATAAGGAACACGAGCAGCACTCAGTTTACTGAAAATATGTGGTGCATTTTTTTGTATAGCTAAACTATAAAGCATACGACCATTAGAATAAATGCCACTATTGTAAACAGAAATAGCCGCCATAATAACGACAAAATTCAAAATATGACCCGCAGCGGGAATCCCCACAGTTTCAAAAATTGTAACAAAAGGACTACCATCTTCTCCAATCATATTCCAGGGACTGATTATCATAATAACGCTGATAGAACCGACATAAAAAATTATAATTCTCCACATAACTTGACGAATAGCCGCCGGAATTGTTTTTTGTGGGTTAGATGTTTCTCCAGCAGCAATACCAATAAGTTCGGTTCCTCCAAAAGAAAACATTACGACAGAAGTCGCCAAAACAACCCCTATAGCTCCATAAGGGAAAAAACCGCCGTGATCCCAAAGATAATGGATACTCGCTTGATTTTCCCCTATTCCAGTGACAATGAGAAAAATCCCAAAAATAATCATACCAATCACAGCAGCAACTTTGATTAAAGCACAACCAAATTCAAATTCTCCATAAAAACGAACATTCAACAAATTGATCAATGTCACACATAAAAGAACAATGAAAGAAGACTTCCAATGATCAATCAAAATCCAGTGATCTAGATAAAATCCAATCACTGTAAGTTCGGTCATACTGACGAGAATATAAAGAAACCAATAATTCCAACCCGATATAAAACCCGCTAAACTCCCCCAGTATTTATAAGCAAAAAAACTAAAAGCACCCGATGTTGGTTCTTCTACTGACATTTCACCAAGCATTCGCATGATAAAATAAATAATAAGTCCTCCGAAAAGATAAGCTAGAATAGCCGAAGGACCAGCCAATTTTATAGATTCCGTTGAACCATAAAAAAGACCTGTACCGATAACGCCACCCAAAGCAATCATTTGAATATGGCGATTTTGAAGATTACGCTTCAACTCATTATTCGCATCTTTAAGCATTATTCTGCACTCCCCCTCGATAATGATGGTAATATTTATAAAAGGAGCTGATAATACCTTTGATATATTTTTTTTCAATAGAAATTATAAAAAAGAACATAAGTCTATTTTTTTGTCATAATGCAACTCCTTTTCTTTCTATGCATTATGAGAATGTTCCATTAAAATTACAGGAAGAAATATGCTTCGCTCTTTATTCAGATTAATGGCTTTCATTTTCGTTACACTAACAATCATAGCATTGGTTATTGATAATGCACACTCTATCATCACATCACATTGGACAATAACCCCCCTTAATAAAATTCTAGTAAATCTTCTGCACACAGATGCCTATAACCTTCATCAATCTCTATGCACGATAATGCCCGATTTTCTATCCTCCATTTGCATTACTCTCACCTATTTACCAGCATGGGCAGCCTTTGGTGCTTTAGCAATAGTATTTTGTATCTTAACTTACGAAAAACAAAAACCTTTTGGAAAGAATGTTCTATACATATAATAAAGATCACATTTAAGCTTGAAAAAGACTTCTAGAACCCTCTCTACGATACACATCAGTATAGCTAAAAGCACCTCCCCCTATATCAATACAGCTAAAAATCATTTGATCATAAAAACAAACTAAAACGCTTTATTATATCAATATACACCCACTCATAATTTCTAATCGATAATACCGCTTCATTGGCATTATTTCAAAGAAATTAGCGAATAAATTTAACTCCCGCTTATAAAAAAATTCTGTACAGAAAAATTGATCTATATCGAAATCTTTAGATTTTTCTATTGCTGCTGCTTTATACTATAAAAAAACTATCATCATAAATCAACATATTGATTTATGATGATAGTTTATCACTTATTTATATTGGAGACCTTAAATAACGTAAGGTTTTCTCATTTCAAATCTCTTTTATGTTGAAACAATAAAAATCTTTTGCTTGCATTTTACAAGCGAGGAAAGCCGTATAGATAAAACTGTATAAGAAAAGACTAAAAATGGCTCTTATGAACCGTCTTACATATCAAGCTTCTTCGGCAATATTAGGAGCTAACAAATATAACGATGGTACCAGCTTGTAAAACGGCACATCTTATACAAAAATTATACAAAAATGCGCTTTTTTATAAAGAGCTTCTTATCTCTCTATTAACTATTGAACAGAGTGCGCCTTCCATTTGCAACCCATACATGTCTTCGGATCAATGTCTTTACAAGTAATCCTCTTAACTATCTAATCCCTCAAAATAAGCATAAACTGAAAAGTGAAATACTCACTCTTTAGAAAAGAAAATATGGTCATATTTAAAGAGGATAATTCTTTCAAGAACAAATAAGCTTTCTAAAAACTTCTTTCCCCGCCGATTCAATCTCTGTTCCGTTTATAATGTTTGCCACTACCTTATCTCTCTCATTTCCCCATCTACCTCCCGCCGGAAGTGCCTTAACCGCTATTGGAGATAATACTGAAAAAAAGCCAAAAACAAAGCTGTCGCGAAAACAATGCGTTTCATGGATAAATCCCCCTATAATAATTAAACTTTAAAATATTTTTACTTGGAATAAGGTAATACACACTTTGATTATAGTCGAATGTACGATTTGAGTATGATCATCAACAAATATTTTGATTTTTACGAAGATATCCTAACATCTTTCTTTCACCTGAATGATGTGTTTTTCTTCTGACTTCTTAATTTAAAAAAGATTGTAAATTAAAAAGCATTTTATAGCATTAAGTTCGAAGAACACTGACCTGCTTTCAACGTTTGCATTCCTCTCTTTTACTTCAATGATTATCATACATTATAAATTATTGAAAAAAATGCATACTTGCTTTTATGCGTACTTTTGGTTATTACCCTCGAATTGGTTTTGCCTTATTAAACTATAAGCTTATGCCGCATTAGCTCAGTTGGTAGAGCACATCATTCGTAATGATGGGGTCGCTGGTTCGAATCCGGCATGCGGCACCGTTTTTTTCTTTTAGAACATTGAGATGTATAGTTTTTTAATTAAATAGCATTTTTAAACCACCTATTGTAGTTTATACAATTTTATCTAATTTGTTGTTATTTTCTCCGTATTTTTCTTTGGAGTAAAGGCTAATATCTCTTTTTTACTACCACACGGCCGCACCTTACTTATATAACTCTAACAAGCTTCCTCTTGTAGAATCCAATTGCGAATCGTTGTTGTGGACACACTAAAAGCTGTGCATATTTATGGTGTATGACATATCTACCAGAATTATCAAAGATTATCTTTTGACATATAGATATAGTTGAAGATACCTCCATAACTTCAAACGGCTTTTGTCAAAATCTTTTGTATCTCTTGTACTATTGCCCCTAAAAAGATTTCAAAAGTTTGATTGATTTATTTAAGCCATTGCTAAAAAACTAGCTAATACAACACCAAACAAAGAGTATACTATTTCCCCCATAAAACACTTCATATGAAAAAGATCAAAGCTTGTTTCATATGGGAAAATACATAAGTAGGACTATTGTTCGACTTTATTACAAAATAATATTCTTTACAAAACTATCAAATATCATTGTCCCATATCTTGAATAGGCCCCATTAATATATTGTTTCCGTTGGAAACAGATTATAAGAGAATAAAAAAATATCCATTATGGTTTTATATAAATATATTTTATTGATAAAGAAATTGATGCAAAAGTTTGTTCAAAATCTTTCATAACGGTGTTTTTTTTAAGAAAATTAAGCAATTAGAAGAAAATTAAAGAATTATTAAATTGGCTATAGATTTTTTTATTAAATATGTGTACCACATTATGTATTCGTTATATTGATTCTAAAAAAACCTTTAAGATATATATTTTAAATAAAATACATCTTTTTGTTTTTTGTAGAAAATTTCTATGGTGTTTAATTATGGGTTTTACAATTATTTAAAATCAATACCTATTATTTTGTTAATTGTTATATTTTTTGTTTTTTATTGGAGAAACTTTTCTTTTTTAGAAGCATCGAGTTTTTCAAGTAGGTTTTATAAAATAATTCTGGATAAACTGTAACAGTTTATGAATATAATTCATCTGATTATCAGTTGGATTTAGGCAGAGTTCTTTTATTTAGGCGGATATTAATTGCTGCAAGAATGAATAGTTATTAGCATAATCTTTGTTTCGTCTTTGCCTCAATGAAGAAAACGATATGGATTTTAGTAGAAACCATTATAGAAGTTTAGCTATTTAGATTCTTTCACTATTTCGTTTTTTATAGGATAAGGATAATGCGAAAAATATCAAAGGAAGGAATTGCACTAATTAAGCAATTGGAAGGTTTGCGTTTAAAAGCCTATGAGGACTCCGGTGGTATATGGACAATTGGTTATGGGCATACAAGTGCTGCTGGTGCTCCAAGTGTCCATAAAGACCTGCAGATTACAGAAAAAGAAGCTGAAAAAATTCTTTATCAAGACTTGAAAGAGTGTGAGGCTGTTGTTGAAAAAGTCGTGAACCTTCCTTTAAGCGATGAACAGTTCGCGGCATTAGTATCATTTTGCTATAATGTAGGAATAACAGCTTTTTGTAATTCTACTCTTTTGAAAAAGCTCAATAAAGGTGAATATGAAGCAGTACCAGCTGAATTACAAAAATGGACAAGAGTAGGAGGAAAACGTATCCAAGGTCTTGTTAATCGTCGAGCAGCTGAAGCAGGATTATGGGCGAAAGGGGCTCATGTTTCCCCCAACTATCATGTCGTGGAGTCAAAAGGTGTAACAGGTATCTGCAAAGTAGAGGCTCTTGCACCAATCATAGGTTCTTTTTCGGGACTTGGAGGCCTTTTTGCAGGAAATGGTCCTGTCCAATGGGTTTTAGCAGGCATTATGATTTTGGCGGCTTGTACGGCTATGATATATATTGCTAAACGTTTTCAGGAACACCGCCTATGATTTTATGGATAAAAAAATATCTAACGATGACATCAGCAATCATAGCAGCTTTTTTTATAGCTTTAGTGAAAGCCTTTTTTATTGGAAAAAAAGTTGAAAAGCAAAAACAAACAAAAGAAGCCTTTAAGGTAGCAAAAACACGGCTTGAGGTAGAAAATGAAATTAACAAGAAAAGTGATGCTGATGTGCGCGCTAAGCTTTCTAACTGGTTGCGCGACGAATGAACGAATGTCTTGTATTGGATGGTTGCCAATTTATTTGAATCGACAAGACATTAAAGTCATGAGCCCCAATTTAGCAAGAGATATTCTAAAACATAACGAACAAGGTGAACGCTTATGTGGATGGAAACATACACGAAAGTAAAGTGATAAAAATGCAATTCCTGAAATATTCAGCAATAAAAAAGCTTCAAAGATAAATACATTAAATTAAAAGCAGTTGAACTTAAAGGATTAAAATAGTTTGATGGTTTATTGCGTTTAATTGTAATAACCAAGATACTCGATTTACAACCAAAGAATTTAACTCGTCGTGTTTGCGTAAAGTGATTGAGTATATCAATATATTTTAACGTTATCTTGGTTATCTATCCCGAAAAGATGAAAAAATATAAAAATATATTATAGATCCCCCTGTGATTGCCGTTCAGAGAGCTTATGATATAAAAAAAGAGCTATCTTCAAGAAAAACCTATCTAAGGTGCAAGCACTAAAGGACATCAATCTACGACAATGTACAGGGATTGGTTTGTTATGCAATTTATAAATGACGGTGTTTAGTTTTTTTTAGCGTAATGCTCTTGGAGATAAAATCAATACTTTCTCACTATATTTGCTTTTTCATGATAAATTGATACAAGAATATTGCGAACGGTATTGGCTGTTAATTTTCCTATCGGTAAGATCCCCATATAAGGAATCATATACAATTCCAGTGGAAGACACCAAGAACCATTTTTCCTTTATCTGTTAACTCAGATTTTTTACTTTCAAAAACCGTCTGTGTAACTTCTTTAAAAAAAGTCCTTATGACAGATCAAAATCCCTTTTCACGTCACTTATTGTGATGTGTACAATGAAAAACCAAGACCTATATGTTTTTTCGAACATTCAATCACATTCTTTCTGCATTACAATATTCACCTTGAGGAAACGCCTTTATAGATACTACTGATAATCTATGGTATCATCCTTACCTAACCTACCTTTTCCTGTACTTTTTTATGTATTTCCTGTCTCTCCTTTGGGAGTAACCTTTGAGACTCCCCTGATTTTTATTTGAGGCTTTTTCTTTAATTTTTATTTTTTATTGAATTATAAAATGATATGGATCATATCCTTGCGTATCTTTATACACTTTGCTTCTCGTTACTAAAGCCCTTTCTGCTTACTTGTCGCGGTGTTTTTTTATGTTTAATATAAATTTAACTTGTTAGATTTTGACAGAAACACCTTGTATTATTTCACTTTTTTCAAAAAATTCTGACAGGATTCTCAAAATAACTTAAAAATATATTATTAGTTGTATGTATAGGTTTATAGTATCACTATAGATTGTTTTTTGAAGGTTTATAAAATATTAATATATTGAAATGTAACGTTTTTAATTTTTTCATTTGGAAATGAAATATAGGGTCTAAAAAGAACTGACAAAAGCTTACTGAAAGAGATTTTGTTAATCCCTATAATTATCAGTCTCTATCTAGATATTTTCATAAAAAACAACAAATCGCAATTATCTTATTTATAACTTATCTTATGAAAATGAAAAATGATTGCGGTGCCTATAAAAATTATAACAGCCATAGAGAACTTGTGAAAATAGTAAGCTTAAATATATTACAAAACTGCTTTAAACTTAGGTAACCTATCCTTTCTCTTTCTCCAAAACAAACATTGATAGTATCACTATCATATTTATTCACTTTATCAATTAATACTGCAACATCAGCTAAAGTATAGGCTTTCATCAATTATTCTCCATAAATTATTTATAAGTCTCTGTTTTTTATTCTCTAAATCCTTCAGCACATTCCTTCCAATATTTCTCTCTTCACTTATCAAACTTTTTTCTTTCTATAAGTGATTGATGTGTTTTTGAGGATTATTATGAATCACCGAACTATATTCATTATGAAATTCATAGCTAATTTCTGCTATGGCCCCTCAGGCATTTGTGAGAGATGATGTAACTCAACAGAGTTATTATCAAATCCTATAGATCGATCATTGTTTGTGAAGAGCATAGCATTCATGGGGGGGGAGATACCATTGCAAAATTACTTATGGAGCAGGATATTGTCTGTAAATTTATACCGTTAGGAAGACCGGGAGAGTCAATCTGTAATGGAAACCATGTGCTTTGGCAAATTATAGAATAAGTCAAAAAGTTATAACGAAAACTATGTTAGCAATGACATAAGATATATTCTTCTATAAACAGAGCTTTCTTTTTCTAAAAGCAGTATAAAATATGACTTTTATTGCTTAAAGACATCTGTATTCACTAAACTTTCGCGTGTAATCTCTTTGAGTGTCTGGGCACCAGTCAATGTCATAGCTACCCGCATTTCATTGGCAAAAAGATCAAGCAGGTGAGCAACACCTTTCTCACCTGCTGCTGCAAGCGCATAAACAAAAGCACGACCAATCATAACAGCATCCGCGCCTTGTGCGATCATGCGTACAACATCAAGCCCAGAACGCACACCAGAATCCACTAAAATAACCAAATCATTCTTTACAGCCTCGGCGATTGCGGGTAATGCCTGTGTCGTTGATAAGACACCGTCAAGTTGGCGTCCGCCGTGATTGGAAACAACAATCCCATCAGCACCAAATTGTACTGCTTCTCGCGCATCTTCTGGATCAAGAATACCTTTTAGAATCATTTTTCCCTTCCAGAAATCTCGAATCCATTGCAGATCATGCCAACCAATTGATGGATCAAAATTTTTTCCAAGCCAACCAACATAATCGTCCAATGCAATCTTCTTTTTGAGATAAGTAGAAACATTTCCAAGATCATGAGGACGCCCCATAATGCCAACATTCCAAGCCCAATGTGGATGCGTAAAAGCTTGTAAAATGCGGCGTAACCCAGCATAAGGACCAGACATTCCTGAATGCGCATCACGATAACGTGCACCAGGAACTGGCATATCAACTGTAAAAACCAACGTGCGGACACCAGATGCCCAAGCCCGCTCTAATGCATCACGCATGAAACCGCGATCTTTGAGAACATAAAGCTGGAACCAAAATTCCCCTCCAACCACTTCCTGTACTTCTGCAATGGAACAAACTGAAACTGAAGATAGGGTAAAAGGAATGCCTTTTGCAACGGCAGCACGTGCTGCTTGCACTTCGCCACGGCGTGCATACATGCCTGTTAGCCCAACGGGTGCAAGTATAATCGGCAAATCGAATTTTTGATCAAAAATCTTGGTGGAAAGATCAACAACACCAATCTGCCTTAGAATCCTTTGACGCAGTGCAAGTTCTTGAAGATCTGTACAATTACGCCGCATCGTTTCTTCAGCATAAGCTCCACCATCAATATAGTGAAAAAGAAAAGGAGGAAGACGACGCTTTGCTGCCTTGCGATAATCAAATGTTGAAGAAATAATCATTGATGGCACCATTATTCCTAAATGACAAAGAGCAGACATTCTAAAATATACAAGAGCCCCCCTTATCCCTCCCATTCGATAATCTCCCCAAATTGAAAAATAGAGGTAACAGGGATTGCAACTTTCTAAAAAAACTCATTGATAAAAACAACGTCTTTTTTTCTCTTTCCCAAATTTAAAACTTCACAGTATGGAGCGATATCAATAACGGATTTACGCATATATTGTTCATGTACAATTGAAATATTATACTTTCTGTAAAAAAATATTTCTTAGAGAGCTCCTAATTCACCACTTTATTCATGATAATTTAAAGTCGTTTCTCCTTCTTAAAGATTCTTTACATTATCGTGTATAAGAATAAAGAAACCATTGTTATTAATTATAAACATCCTCCCAAAAAAGATAAAAATTATTTACTGGCTCTTAATAAGCAATTTCATACGGAATAAAATATACTAGGCATTTATATCCTGAAAAAATGAAGTTAATAGCAAAATCGAAAGCTTACATGTTTGTTTTAAAAAGCAAAGACATCACCGTTATATCAAGTTCTTTCATTTTAAATCTTTTGACAATAAAACATTTAAAACTATTCTTTTTCGCATCATGAACGAAGCTCATATGGGTAAAAAAATCTAAAAAATATCCCTCATATCTTCTCAAACACAAGGTATGTCATAAGCTTGGAGACTAAAAGTAGCATGTATGATAAAACAAGTCTTGTGAAAAAAATTCTCCTTAAAAGGCATTTCCTACTGCATTTTATCAAAATTTATCGTTTTAACTCATTTAAAATGCTTGTTTAAAATGCTTGGATAACTTTAAACCCTGTGCTTGATAATGTGAACCAACATCCTGTCCATAAAGGGTGGAGGGTCGATTAAGCATATGCTCATAGACCAAACGGCCAACAATTTGACCATGCTCTAGGATAAATGGAACTTCATGGCTCCGCACTTCTAAAACCGCTTTTGCTCCTTTTCCTCCTGCTTCCCTATGCCCAAATCCTGGATCAAAAAAACCTGCATAATGCACCCTAAACTCACCCACTAATGGATCAAAGGGGGTCATTTCTGCAGCATAAAGCGGAGGCACATGAACAGATTCTCGTGAAACTAAAATGTAAAATTCATCAGGATCAAGAATCAGTTCGTTTTGACCACGATCAAACAGTGGTTCCCAAAAATCTAAAACGTGAGCAACAGCACGTTTATCAATATCAATAACACTTGTATGATGTTTACCACGATAACCTATCAGCCCGTTTTCATCTCCTTTTAAATTAATGGAAAGTCCAATACCACCAGCGCTAATATTAGGAAGATCATCCGATATCAGCGTTTCTTGCTTTTGCAAAGCATGCAGCTCAATTTCATTTAAATAACTTTGTCCTTTTCTAAATCGAAGCTGTGATAAATGCGAGCCTGTACGCACCAAAATTGGAAATGTTCGTGGACTAATTTCCAGATAAAGCGGACCATGATAGCCTGCACAAATTTTATCAAACTCTTGAGCATTATCCGTAATGACCCGTGTAAAAATATCTAATCGTCCCGTAGAGCTTTTTGGATTGGCAATCGCCGATAAAGATTCCGGTAAGGCCAAATTTTCCAAAAGTGGAACAATATAAACACAGCCCGTTTCCAAAACAGCACCATTTTGTAAATCAAACTCATGTAACTTTAACCGTTCAAGCTTATCCGAAACTTTTACATCAAGCCCCGGCATAAAGGAAGCACGTATACGATAAGCTTTTTCTCCTAAACGAAGATCAAAACTTGCAGGTTGTATTTGAGAGTTATCAAATGGATACTGAGCTTTGAGAAAGTTATTATCAATCAAAGCTTGTATATCACTATCTGCTAAAATACCGCTCATACACGCCATGTATATTGCCTTCCCTTTATTATACTATTTCTTTTTTGGCCTAGATGATAAATTGGTGCAAGCTATTTTAGGATGATAAAAACGATTTTTCTATTTTTTCCAACTAATTTGTTAATACTTCGAATAATGAAAGACATTTAGCACAATACGCTCTCGAAAAAAATAAGAAGTGTTTAGAAATAATACTTCTCAACCCCTCTTATTCTTGAATGTTGCACAAATGATGTTATCATAATTTTCCATAAACCCCTTAAGAGCCCTGTTAGAATTTATTATGATTATACGCCATCTTAGCGAAAATATTATTAATCAAATCGCCGCTGGTGAAGTTATTGAACGGCCTGCAAATGTTGTCAAAGAACTTGTTGAAAATGCTATTGATGCTGGTGCAACGCGCATTGAAATTATTACAGCAAATGGTGGCAAAAATTTTATCAAAGTCTGTGATAATGGTTGTGGGATTCCGGCAGATCAGTTAACTTTGGCCGTTTCTCGCCATTGTACCTCAAAGATTACCGATGACGTGCACAATATCTGCTTTCTTGGATTTCGAGGAGAAGCCCTCCCCTCTATTGGTTCTGTTGCAAAACTCAAACTCACTTCACGAACAAAAGAAGCCGAGAATGCTGCTGAAATTTCCGTTACAGCAGGGAAAATTGTAGGCCCCAAACCAGCCGCTGCAAATCTGGGAACAATTGTTGAAGTTCGCGATCTTTTCTTTGTCACGCCAGCACGATTAAAATTTATGAAAACTGATCGTGCTGAAACAAATGCGATTAGTGATATGATTAAGCGAATTGCTATCGCATTTCCACATATTCGCTTTTCTCTTTCAGGACTAGACAGAACCTCTATAGAACTGTCTGCGACAGAAAATAATACTCAAGGACAATTACAACGTATTACCCAAATTATGGGAAAAGAATTTGCTCCTAACAGTATTGCACTTAATGCTGAACGCGAATCCGTACGCTTAACGGGGTTTGCTTGTTTGCCATCTTTCAACCGAAATAACAGCCTGCACCAATTTGCTTATGTTAATGGGCGTCCCGTGCGTGATAAATTTATATGGGGTGCTATCCGAGGGGCTTATGCTGATGTCATGACACGCGATCGTTATCCTGTCGCTATTCTTTTTATTGACCTTCCACCTGCTGAGGTGGATGTTAATGTCCATCCAGCCAAAGCTGATGTCAGATTCCGTGATCCAGGATTAATTCGTGGTTTAATCGTTGGAGCCATTCGTGAAGCATTACAACACGCTGGTATTCGTCCTACTTCAACCCGTTCTGAAGCAATGCTCGCAGCCTTTCAAACACAAAAACCATTGGTACAACAGCCTTTGGGAAATTTTAAAAACGCTGCCCAATCCTCTTCTTATAGCCCATATCCTTATCATTCTGCCGCCGCTTCAATGATGCACAAACCCTTGGATACAACAAGCTCTTTTGGTTTTAAAGAAGACGCTGCTCCTCTTATGGAGGGCTTAAATACACCAAGTGGAGAGGCCTATATTCCAAGCACGATACCTTCATCAGAAGAATTATCTTATCCATTAGGCGCGGCTAGAGCACAAATCCATAAAAACTATATTATCGCGCAAACTCAAGACAGTTTGATTATTGTCGATCAGCATGCAGCTCACGAACGGTTGGTTTATGAAGCCCTCAAAAATGCACTTTATGCCAAACCACTTCCTTCGCAATTATTACTCATTCCTGAAATCGTAGAACTCTCTGAAGAGGAAGCAACATGCCTTTTAACGCACAAAGAGGCTTTGAAAAAATTTGGATTAGGGATAGAACCATTTGGGCCTGGAGCGATTGTTGTACGCGAGACACCTTCCATGTTAGGAGAGATCGACGTACAAGCCCTTATTAAAGATCTTGCCGATGAAGCCGCTGAATATGATACAACAAATAATTTAAAAGCAATGCTTGATTATGTTGCAGCAACGATGGCTTGCCACGGTTCAATACGATCAGGGCGCCTTTTACGTCCCGAAGAAATGAATACACTGTTACGACAAATGGAAGCAACACCCAACACAAGTACATGCAATCATGGCCGCCCGACTTATATTGAACTCAAATTAGCGGATATAGAACGGCTTTTTGGCAGAAAATAAGCTCTTATTATTTTGAATAAGAAAATATTTTTTAATCCACTTTTGATTTTATAATATATCTTATGGCATTTTTTAAAATAATCATATTAAAGTAAAAAGGAATTAAAATGTTTTCTAATGGTGAACGCGAAGCAAAAGTTCGTTATTCTAATAACGGATATGACATTGTAGAATACGGAACCTATACCATTTGTGCTGTTAGCGGACAGAAAATCCCTATCGATGATTTAAAATATTGGAATCATCACCGGCAAGAAGCATATGCCAGTTGTGAAATTTCCTATCAGCGCGAACTTGAATGTAATCCATATCTCAAAAAATTGTTAGAAACACAAGAAAAGTGACCCCTTTAAAGCTATAAATTTAGCATTTACTTTTTAATTCAAGGGAACGTTTTTTAAAGCGCGTTATGACCTCCTCAAGGAGCATATGACAAAAATCTTTTTGAACAAAATCGACATCCACATCAAAAACAATAAGATTTTTAAAATCTTTTTGCTCATGAGTTGTCTGTATACGGATATAATCTTTAGCAGTTGTCGCTAGCCATAAATTGTGCATTTGAGCCTTTTGTATAAGGCTTGTTAAATTTTTATCGGTGAAAAAATAGTGATCTGGATAGATATAAGTTTGCACCACATGACCAGACAACTCTTTAATGGATTGAAAGAATTTATCTGGATTGCCGATCCCTGCAAATGCCAAAAATGATTTTCCTGCAACCGCATCAGAGGCATTGGCCTTAAGATGAGCACGATGCAAAGGCTTGCCAGTACGCGCAACAAGGAAAGAAACATTCTCATACGCATCTGTATCACCAATCAATAAAACACTATCCATAAAAGAAAACTGCGTTTTTAATGGTACACGTAGAGGTCCTGCTGGAAAGACAGCGCCATTACCAAAACCGCGCAGCGCATCAACAACAAGTAACGCATAATCTGTATAAAGGCGGCGGCTTTGAAAACCATCATCCATTAAAATAAGATCACATCCCTCTTTTTTCAACCGCTGTGCCGCAACATAACGATTAGCCGATACAGTGACAAAAGCATGCCGTGCCAGTAAAAGGGCCTCATCTCCAACATCGTGTGCAGTATCATACTTCTCATTTACAAGATGCACTCCTTTAACGTTTCCACCATAACCACGTGATACAACACCAGGGATGAAACCAAGTTCTTTAGCCACTTTGGCAAAAGCAATAACAACCGGCGTTTTACCCGCACCACCACATGTAAAATTTCCAATACATAAAACCGGAAGATCAATCACGGGCGGCTGTCTTTTCATAAAACGACGTGAAAAATAACCATATCCCCATGAAATTGGAGTGAATAACAAACGCAAAAAACTTTTATTTTTCCACCAAAAATGAGGAGCACTAATAGGCATATCTACCCTGACACTGACTTAAACCTGTTTGTATGACAAGAGGTTGTAAAAACGGATCTAAAATCTTTAATGTTCTCTCAAGTGCACCTGCCATAGCTGTTGCCACTTCATGAGCCCTATCAACCATTTCTTGTCGCGATGTTTCATTTGTTAAAAGCCTATAGACCTGAATCGCAAGCTGTTTTGTATCTTGAACCATATATGCTGCATCACATGCTAAAAATTTTTCAAACATCTCTTGAAAATTTGAAACATGAGGCCCCGTCAAAATAGCGGATCCAAGCAAAGCCAATTCCAATGGATTATGTCCCCCCTTTCCACATAACGACTTACCAACGAAAGAAACTTTCGATAAGCGAAGAAAAAGTCCCATTTCTCCAATGGTATCTCCCCATAAAATGTCGGTATTCATATCTGGAATAGCATTTCTACTTCTACGAATAAAACGTAAACTTTGATTATCGCATTTCCTAATAAGATCTTCTAAACGTTCAGGGTGACGAGGAACAATAATTGTTAATAAATCTGGCAAGTAATTTTTAACAATCTTATGAACCTCAAAAGCAATCTCCTCTTCCCCTTCATGGGTTGAAACCGCTGCCCAAACTGGGCGATTGCCGATAGCATTACGATAACGTGCAAGCAATGCTTTATCTTCAACCAAAAAAACATCAGCCTTAAGATTACCAGAAAACGTAACAGACTTTACACCAAGTGTATGGTAATAAGTGACATCCCTTTCATTCTGTCCAATGGCTAAATCAATCTCTTTAAAAATATATTTGGCAAGAAAACGCCGCTTTTGCCAAGCTTTAAAAGAACGTTCAGACATATGGGCATTAACCAAAATCTGCGGAATATGCATTTTGGCAAGCTCTTTAATACGCAAAGGCCAAATTTCTGATTCACAAATCAAAACGAGATCAGGCTTCCAATGACGAATAAAACGGCGCACTGCAAAATCTAAATCCAAAGGAGCATATTGATGAATCAATCGGTTACCAAAATGCTTTTTCACAAGAGAGGAAGATGTCACAGTTCCTGTTGTCAACAAGACATTGATTTTTAATGATAAAATATGATTAATAAGTGGAACAAGTGCAAGTGTTTCTCCAACACTTGCTGCATGCAACCAAACTAATGAACCTTGGGGACGTGCAAGAGAACTTTTCCCTAAACGCTCTTTTTTGCGACACCATTCTTCTTTTCCACGGATTGCACGAAAGAACAAATAAAAAGGAATAACAGGACATAAGCAAAAACCAATGATTCGATAAGTTAAAAGAGCCGCATGTGCCTTTAATTCTACCATTTAAAATCACCTCATCCAGCTGTCTTGATATATCTATAGGCTTATTTTGTTAAAAAATTTATCAACACTATTGGGGGCATCCATATTTTTAATACCATCTATATCTTAGATAAAAAACATTTTTTCCATGAGAAAATTGAAGATACTAAAGAAAAAGATATACAATTTTATTCCCATCTTTCTGTTATATTTTCTTATCAAAATAAATACACATTTTTAAAATCCACTTTAATGAAACTGTATTCGTTATTCCTTTATATTGGCTTTATTATTTCATTCTGTATCCTAAAAAAATCTTAATCAAAAATAATAAGATTATATTTCAATAGATTATAATTTTAAAAATGTAACGGATAAACACAATACAATTGATGACATAGGTTTTATCAGTTTTTTTTCAGACCTCTTAAAAAATAATTTATTTTTAGATATTTTAGGTGTTGTTAATAAAAAATGTATAGATATTACGACCTATATAAATAAAATAAATATGTAAGACTAACCTTTAAATAGAATGTTCGAAGGGACTGGAGCTATAACTTTAGATTATGATATAATCTGTTAAAGGCAACTGAGAAAAGCTTAATCTTGTTTAAGAGGTAATTTCTTGTAAATCTTAAAGCAATTAAAATAAGATTTTTTAAATTTTTACCCCATCTTTTTGAGAAAAGGCAGATAAATATTCCTTTTATGATTGTATATAATTAACTGAATAAAATGATTAACTTATCAATTGTCATTTTAAATGAGTCCTCAAGAAGCTTTGATGAGATAAGTTAACTTCATAAATTTATTCAGTTTCTCTAAACTTCCAATTTCGGTAATGTTCTCATGATTTCATGGTTTTTAAGTTTACAATTATAACTTATTGAAACCATTCTAATGAGTAAGTAGGACTGACAATAATCCCAAACAAAGGAGCGATTGACTTCATTAACGATGCGACTCTTTTATCAGTTGTAACGTATTAATGTCTCATATCCCCTTCAAAAGCACAGTGACTATTCGCAGTATTATAATCAGAGGCTTTGAGCAATATTTCGTCACTATAATACTTTTGTTGTAAATAACTTTGTGGGTTATCTTGCATTTTTATTAAGTGTACAGATGACAATGCAAACTGGATCTTACACACTCCATGAAATATTTTTTGTTATATCCTTCATTCGTATTGTTATAAAATCAACGTCACATGTCCTCTGAAATACTTTTTTAAAAAAGCATATGAATTCTTTAAAATAGGCATTTTCTGTTTTTCTGCATTCTATTTTACTTAAAGAACATACCGATAAAAGCACGATCAAGAAATGTAAGGCAATCGACAGATTATCACTATTCAAGCTTTACTCTGCTTCGCTTGATTCAGAATCAAGAAACTGATGCAAGTCTACAATGTAATAGCGTTGTAATGCATTATCGACACTGCTTTGTGCTTTTGCCTGCCATGCTTCTTGAGCAGATTGATAATTTGAGAAAATACCAACCACATCTAAATCATCAGGATTCTTAAATTGATTACTCTTAAGATTTTTTAATTCACCACCAAATACAAGGTGTAAATATTGTTTTTTTTCGTTGGCTTCAGTCATATGTGCCTCCATATCATTCAGATAATTTTAGCGCTTTTTTATGTGATTAAACTAACTTTGCTTGATGAACAACATCTATCATATCCTGACAGCAATTATTTTTACCAGCAATTAAAAGTCCATATTGATAAGGTTCAATTCCATAAGATAGTAAAGGGGCATCAAGCGATAAAAAACACCCCCCACACTCCTGCAAAATAAGATCAGCAGCGGCAATATCCCACTCATGACAATTGGGACGAACCAATACGATATCAATCTCATCTTGAGCAACAAGAACAATACGATAAGCAAGAGAAGGAAGATAATGGTAAAGACTGATTCGATTGAGAAAATCATCTGGTAACTTTTGTGCGAGCGATTTATCAATCGAAACTTTATATTTTCGATGAGCTTTCGAGGCTAAACGAGGAAGTTTTATCCCATTTAATGTTGCCCCTCCGCCCGTAACAGCTGCATAAACGTCTCCTTGAACCGGACATTGTAGAACACCCACAATAGGACGCCCATTTTCAATAATAGCAACCGAAATACACCAATAAGGACTCCCTGAAAGAAAACCACGTGTTCCATCAATAGGATCAACCACAAAGGAGCGTTCATAACCTTGTTGTTCTCGATTATCTTTTGTTTCTTCTGAAATCCATCCATAATCTGGACGTGCTCCAAGAAGTTTCTCTTTTAAAAAATGATCAACAGCAAAATCTGCTTCACTGACCGGGGAATTACCCTCTTTAATCCAAACATCCAACGTGCATCCAAAATAGCGCATTGCTAAATCTCCTGCCTCTCGACAAACGTCACGCAAAAGATTTAAATCAGAAGAATAATGCGTGTTATTTTCCTGCAAGTGTCATCCCTTCAATTAACAATGTTGGAGCTGCTGTACCATAACGCCGATCAATATCATTGGCAGGTGTTAAATGTGCTAACATATGGAGCAAATCAGAGCCTAGCGTTACTTCACTCACCGGATAAGCAATTTCACCATTTTCAATCCAAAAACCAGAGGCACCACGACTATACTGACCGGTAACAAAATCAATGCCATGGCCGAATAATTCTGTCACATAAAATCCACTCTGCAAACTTTTGATCATATCGCAAGGCGATACTAGACCTGGCTCAATAGCAAAATTCGTACGTGTCGGCTGCACCAACGCCCCCGAACGTGTACCGTGTCCATTTGTTTTAAGCCCCAATTCACGTGCTGTAGATGATGAAAGCAGCCAGTTTTTTAAAATACCATTTTCAATAATATTAAGTGTTTGCCCCTCTACCCCTTCTCCATCAAAAGGATGGGAAGAATTTCCACGCAATCGCAAAGGTTGATCGGTGACATTAACATCAGACTTCATGACTGACTTACCTAAAAAATCCTGTAAAAGACTCGTTTTACGCGCTACAGAGGCTCCATTAACCATAGATGCGATATGCCCTGCAATCCCGCGAGCGGTGCGCGGATTAAAAATAACATCAACGCCCCCTGTCGCTGCACGAACTGCCCCCAAACGTCGAACAGCACCAAGTCCTGCATTCTTTCCCACAGTTTCTGCAGCCTCTAAATCAGAAAAATGTAAGGCTGTTGTATAATCATAATCCCGTTCCATCTGTGTCCCTTCTCCCGCAAGAGCACTGCAAGAACGTGAAAAAAAACTGGAACGATAGGCTCCACAAAAACCATCGCTGGTCACAAGAGTAAGTCCACTATGGCCATAAGCTGTTGCAGCGCCGCCAGAATTGGTTACACCTTTAACATCAAGAGCTGCTGCTTCCGTTTTTAGCGCATCTTCCGTTAAAAAATGGCTGCTGGGTACAAAATCATCAAAAAGATCAAGATCTTTAGGATGCTTAACCAAACACTCTTTATCTGCTAAACCTTCAAACAAACTATCGGGAGAAGCTTTAGCCATCGCAACAGCGCGTTCTGCAAGTTCTTGCGGATAAGACGCTAAATTAGCAGAAACACTGGCGACTTTTTTTCCAACAAAAACCCTTAGAGTAAAATCGTTGCTCTCGGCTGCTTCTGTCGATTCGACTTTCCCAAAACGAACAGATACACTGGTGGAATGTGTATAAACAATAACCGCATCAGCAGCATCCGCCCCAGAACGCTTTGCTGCTTCAACCAATGAAACAGCTTTCTCAATCTGGTTCTTGTCAGGCATTATAGTCTCCCTAAAATATTTTATTATTTACCTTGATAAGCACTCTGACAAATTTATACAAATCAGAATATAACTCTTGTATGTTTATTTATAAAATTATGCACATTTCATGCATTCTTTTTTTAATGCAATTTAATCATTTCCTTTTAGTTTCTTTATGAAAAGAAGTAATATGTCGTAAAATCTCTTTAGTTTCAAGATTTCTCATGAAACCTTATCATTTCTAAAAGCTAAATCTACACTCACAACTAGATCAACTTCTTTATGTAGATACATCAGATAGCTTTATCTTTAGTAAGAGCACGTCTGCTCATTTCAATCATTGCATCGCGAAGATGTAATTTAATTTTTGATCCAATAATCATTCCAAAGAAAGGAGAAAGTAAACCAGACATCGTTACAGTATGACGAATTTTGTTATTTGAAAAACCAGATTCTTTTGAACAAATATATTCATGATCAAAACTCATACGTGTAAGAGGAAGTTTAGCATAATCAGAAAAACAAACATTTTTTATAACTTTATCAAGTGTAAAAGTTACTGTTGGTCCTTTTTTAGGTTTCATACGTCCTACAGCGCCTTCTTTGAAAGCACCAGAAAGTTCTACCCATTCAAGTTCATAATCCCAACAAGGCCATGATGCTACATCTTCCCACATAGACCAAATCTGCTCTGCACTTGCTTGTGTGTTAATCTCTTCACTATGTGTCCATTTAAACATGATATTCTCCCCTTTTTTTACAAAATCATTTATTTTTAATGACAAAGAATAATATATAAATTACGCTTAAAGCTGCACATAGGATATTTAATCTTTTGAAGTGTCCTTAATAGGGAATGAGTAAATCCACAAGCGATATTAATAAAATAAACGCACAAATGTTCATTAATAAATGAACAATATTGTCTACCTTAAATAAAGATATCTGTTTTAATTTCATACAATAACAAAGATAAAATTTACACACCATTTAAGATATCAATATAGACGACATAGATAAAAATTTTTATCTGTTGATAATTAAGGTGTCACCAAAAGAAATAAAACAAAAAGGTATCATAACTATTGTCGTGTAATATATCTCCTATTGAAGAAGAAATATGCATCGGTAGCTCATAAGACACTAAAGCTTTGATAATGTATTGAACTTGTAATGTAATTTGGAATTGAACAAAAGATTAGAGGATATCTCTCAATATTATTAAAGAGCATATATGGTAAAAGGATTACCCTTAGAGCTATAAAAAAGCTTAAAAAAATGAGGCCTTGAAACAAAAAATATCATGAAATCAAAATTCATCAATTTCTTTAACGTTAGAATCTTTTATTGATTTTCTGCTTAACCTTAAAAGAACGATATAAAATAAAGAAAACTGTAAAAAGCGCTTTTTGTCCTTACCGGATAGAAAACTTTCTCAGGATGTAAGCGATCGTAATTTATAAAGACGTATTGCTGTCTCACCGTAAAAACGTTCATCATCTAGATAAAAGACGTCAGGTAAATGAATTATTGTATCCTTTTTTTCTTCAAGTATGAAAAGTGTATCAGCTTTTGCCCACCCCCCTCGCAAAGCCTCTATAAAAGCTCGTTCACCTAAGCAACGGCGATAGGGAGGATCAGCGAAGATAACATCAAATGGAAGCATTGTTCCAATATTACCAAGTTTGGTTGCATCACGACGCAAAATCCGTCCTATCGACTGTAATTCAAAGGCTTCGATATTTTTTTGAAGAATTCCACGCCCCTCAACCGAGTTCTCAACAAAAACAGCAGCCTTTGCTCCACGTGAAAGTGCTTCAATGCCAAGAGCACCAGTACCCGCAAACAGATCAAGAATGCGTTTATTGGTCCAAAATTGTTCTTCACGGCTAGAAAGAATATTAAAAAGGCTTTCTCGTGTACGATCACTCGTTGGGCGAATCGACTGATCAATAGGGGAAAACAAAACACGCCCAGCAAATTTACCGCCGATGATCCGCACGTGGCCCTCCAAATCGCTTTGAAGTTTTTGCACCATCACGATGTGGTTTAGACTTTTTCATAGCACCACTAAATGATTTGACCTTGTCCTTTCTCTCAAAAGAACGTCCATCAGAACCATCTTTTATCATTTTCTCTTTATCCTTTAAAAAGCGATCTTTCTTCCCAAAGCTATGTGTCTCATCATAAGGTGTTTTGCCACCTTTTTGAACAAAACTTCCCCCCTTCTCTTTCTGTAAGTGCCCCTTCTCTTTCTGCACGTGATTGTCTTTTCGTTTTTCCTTGCCCCGATGAAAAGATTTTTTATCAGTCAAATCACTTTTATGATCATGCGATTTATCTTCACTATAGGAAGACTTCTTCCGTGCACTCTGCGGACGTGCACCAGGAGCCATCCAAACATTAGCACGGCGAGAACGCGGGAGAAAACGTTCCGCTTTTCCTTCCTCATTTTTCCCCTTATTCATATTTTCATGAGACTTTGTATTTAATCGTCCACGACCATGCTCAACAGAACCATCTTTCGACCTTCTCCTCATCGCTCTTTCACTTGAGAAAACCCAACCATCATTGGCAATAGAAACATCCTTCTGGCTTTGCTTTTCGGTAACAACTGGAGAATTTGAAAATGGTTTCAGAATAGGAGCATCAAAATCTGCATTAGCTTGCATAATCAAACGCTCTCCCAACTGATCTCGTAACATCCGACCTTTTAATTCTTGTACAGCTCCTTCTTCTAAATCAGAGAGATGAAATGGACCATAAGAGACACGGATTAAACGATTAACTGATAATCCCAACGCCCCTAAAACATTCTTTATTTCACGATTTTTCCCTTCTCGCAAAGCAACAGAAAGCCATATATTAGACCCTTGCTCCCGTTCTATTGAAGCTTCAATCGAACCATAGAAAATACCATTAATCGCAATACCATTTTTAAGGTTATCCAGCGCACTCTGCTTTACTCTTCCATGGGCACGAACGCGATATTTGCGAACCCACCCCGTTACAGGAAGCTCTAATACACGTGCTAAGCCACCATCATTGGTTAAAAGCAAAAGCCCTTCCGTATTAATGTCAAGTCTTCCAACAGAAAGAACGCGCGGCATTCCTTTTGGTAAATGACTAAATACTGTAGGTCTGCCTTCCGGATCACGGTTCGTGGTGACAAGCCCTGCTGGCTTATGGTAAAGCCATAAACGAGTTCGTTCTATAGGGGGTAAAGGCTTGCCATCAACTTTAATAACATCAGAGCGGCTAACATTAAAAGCAGGCGTTTTTACAACTGTACCATTCACAGAAACACGACCTGCAACAATCATCATTTCTGCATCGCGGCGTGAAGCAACGCCAGCACGCGCTAACCTTTTAGCAATCCGTTCACTCTCATTATTTTCATTCATTTGCGTTTCAAACCAATCTTTGCCAGTATGTTCAGAAAATGATTCACATACACCATACCGCTTATCCTGAACGAGCAAGTAGCACAATCATTTATTATTTTCTATCCTTATAACAGCAATAACGTATCCATTAACTTGTAAGCTTGTTTGAAACACTTTAAAAAATAAAGGTATTCCTTTCATTATAAAAAAATAATAAATTACTCATTCCATAGCATTCCTTATCAAGAAACCTTGAGATTCTCTATGCCTTCTGTAGGAAGAACATTATGACTTTGACGCCCATGGAAATAGCCCTTTTGGAAGCACAATTGGCTGCAAAAAAAGATGAGGTTCCCGTAGGCGCCGTCATTACACGTGGAAAAGCTATCATCGCAAGCGCTGGTAACTTTATAAAATCTGCCTATGACCCTACAGGACACGCAGAAATGCGTGCAATCCGTATGGCTTGTGAAGCATTGCAAAGCGAAAGACTTCCTGATTGCGATCTTTACGTCACACTTGAGCCTTGTGCTATGTGTGCTGCTGCCATTTCATTTGCGCGCATACGACGTCTCTATTATGCAACAAATGATCCCAAAGGAGGCGCTATAGAAAATGGCCCACGTTTTTATCAGCAACCAACTTGTCATCACAAACCTGAGATTTATTCTGGTTTTAAGGAAAAAGAAGCGGCTCAATTACTTAAAGATTTTTTTATCCAAAAGCGATAATAAAAAATAATTTTTCATTCATAACTTTTAGACTTTAAGAACTATCCTATCTTTAAAAAAAGACTATTTCGAAGCATTTTTTTCTTTTAACATTGCATATTGTTTCTATGAGATTGATTGATTTATAAGTCATCCATTATTTTGTACATAAAATATCAACTCCAAAAATATCGTAGAATACTTTCATTTCAAATCTGTTTACAATGAAAATAGCTTTCTTGCACATCACAAATAAAATTATCATCTAGATAAAAAGCGACTTCGAAAAGACTAAAATATCTCTTAGGAATGTTTTCAAATGGAAAAATTACCGCAACATTGGGGTCCCCACAAATAAAATGATGATACCAGCCCTCTTCTTCACAAGCGTAAAGATGAGTAACTGCTCAAGGGACTTATCATTATATCATCCACACAAGTGACGGTGTGAAATGGGCTTGGAAACCTTGAGAAAGGCTTTTTGTTAGGAAAATACAGAATTACTCTCTCGATACCCTTACTATATTTATTTCACGGAAATAACGATTTTCTTATAGAAATGATAAAGCTCTTTGTAAGTGAAAACTTGGTATCATAATTTTGGAAGAATACCTCACCCCCTTTAACCTTTCCTCTATCGGCCAACCGGTGCGGTCTTTGCTGGTTGACGATAAATTAAAGGCGGTTCTGTGAGATAGCGACGGTATTTTGGACTCCCAACTTGTGCTCTTTGACGACGTAAATATTCTTGTCGTTGTTTTGCATTTAACTGTGAGGGATTTTTTGAACCAGCACTGTTAACTGACGATCCTTTGTGAGGAAGAGGAGAACTTCCTTGATGTTTCTTTGATGCTGCCATTTTATTGACCGATGTATCTTGTTGTGGCAGCGGTAAAAACCTGCGTGCGCTAGAACTTGGTATGACAAGTTCTCGACGAGGTTTCATAACAATCTGACTACTGTTATTGACTGGCGTTAATGAAGCAATATTAGCAACATCTTCAAAAAACTGTATTGAAACCGGTTTATTTGTCCCATAGGTAGGAGCAGATAAGTTGCATCCAGTTAAAATAAAGCATACACTTAAAACTCCTATTGGGAATATTTTTACTTCACGTTTTCTCACTGCCTATTCCATTTCCTAAGTATATGGCTTATTAACATTCCCGCTATTTATGAGAGAACGATCCATACACAAATTTCCCCCCTGCAGATAAAATAACGGAATTTACCTCATAGCACAAAAAACTATATTTATCAATATGGGAAGTCTTCTCGCATTTCTTTCCCTTGATCTAAAATTTTAAATCTTGCCAAGAGCTTTTAATTCCCGCAAAGTCGCTGCATCACGGGAAGAGACATCCGGATAAGACGGATCACTCCCGACATCTTGTGTATAACGCCATGACCTGGCACATTTTTTTCCCACCGCTTTCTCTGGCAAGACACCGACACCTTCAACATCATTCAAAGTAAAAGCATCAGAAGGTATTGGCTCCTGCGTAATTGTGAGAGCACTGGTGATACAAATCTCCGCCATATCCACATTTTCTAATGCCTCTCGTAAAACCGGATTAGAAATAAAAACAATGGGTGCAGCTTCTAACGAAGATCCAATACGCTTATCTGCGCGCTCAAGCTCCAAAGCACCTGTCACAACTTTACGAACCTGCCGAATTTTTTTCCAACGTTCAGCTAAAGACTGGTTTTGCCATTCTTCTGGTACCAAGCGAAACTGTTCCAAATGCACAGACTGACTTTCTGGATAACGCTCCAACCAAGCTTCTTCCATCGTAAAAGGCAACATTGGAGCAAGCCATATAACCATATGCTCAAAAATCTCACGAACAACCTGTAGGGAGGCCTTACGTTTTTGTGATGAAGGCGCGTCACAATAAAGAGAATCCTTACGGATATCAAAATAAAATGCCGATAACTCAATGATTGAAAAATCCAATAATGCACGCATGATCTTTTTAAAATCAAACGCATCATAGGCTCGATTAATCAGTTGATCGAGTTCAAAAAGCCGATGTAAGATAAGTTTCTCAAGATCCGGTAGTGCATCATAAGGTATTTCTTCCCCTTCATCGTAGGCTAAAGTTCCAAGCATCCAGCGAATTGCATTGCGCAATTTACGATATGAATCCACATTTGTCTGAAGAATTTTCTTACCTAAACGCTGATCTTCCCAATAATCTGTTGTCATCACCCAAAGACGAAAAATATCAGCTCCAGATGTTTTTATGACTTCCTGTGGAACAACCGTATTGCCTAAAGATTTAGACATTTTTTTACCATTTTCATCCAAAGTAAAACCGTGTGTGATCACTGTTTTATAGGGAGAACAAGCACGCGTACCACAGCTTTCCAAAAGAGAAGATTGGAACCATCCACGATGTTGATCAGAACCTTCAAAATAAACATCTGCTGGCCATTTCAAATCCGCCCGATCTTCCAACACAAAGCTATGACTTGCTCCAGAATCAAACCAAACATCCAAAATATCATAAACCTGCACCCAAGGCTCATGCGCACGGTTACCTAAAAAACGTTCACGCGCTCCCTCAGCAAACCATGCATCTGCCCCTTCTTCTTCAAAAGCCCGTAAAATACGCTCGTTTACGCCTTCATCTTTTAGAACAACACCATCCTCATTGGCAAAAATACAAATAGGAACACCCCAAGAACGTTGCCGTGACAAAACCCAATCAGGACGATCTTCTATCATAGAAGCGAGGCGGTGTTGCCCAGAAGATGGCACAAAACGCGTTTTTGCAACAGCTTCCAAAGCCCGACTGCGTAAAGTCGACCCATCGCCAAAATCTTTATCCATTGAAATAAACCATTGCGGTGTATTGCGAAAAATAACGGGTTTTTTCGAACGCCAACTATGAGGATAGGAATGTTTTAAACGCCCCCGTGCAAATAATCGATCTGCATTAATCAAAGCGTTAATGACCTCTTTATTGGCATTACCCATTTTTCCATTATCGTCAATAACACGTGCTGGTCCCCCTTCTCGATCCGGCCCAAACCCAAGAACATCTTTCGTATAAAACCCTGCATCATCAACAGGAAAGGGTATCGATGAATCAATCCCCGCTTTCTCTAGTAAGGACTTATAATCATTCCAAATTTCAAAGTCCTCACGCCCATGGCTTGGTGCTGTATGGACAAAACCTGTACCAGCACTTTCTGTTACATGAGCGCCCTCAAGCAGTGCAATTTTATAATTATATCCTCCAGCCAAACCTTTAAGGGGATGAGAAAGAACAAGAGCTTTCAATTCATCAGCGGAAATAACACGCAAACGTTTCAAAACAAGCTTGGCTTTTTCTGCACAACTCATGGCGAGCGCATCTGCAAAAAGAAGCTTTTCTCCCGCTTGAGGACCAAAATCATTTTCAGCACTTTCAACTTCATAAAGTCCATAAGAAATTTGCGAAGAATAACTCACCGCACGGTTAGCAGGAATGGTCCACGGTGTTGTTGTCCAAATGACAACATAAGCCCCATATAAATCATCAGAATTTGTTTCAAAAACAGGAAATTTAACCCAAATCACCTCTGATTCATGATCATGGTACTCAATCTCTGCCTCTGCCAAAGCTGTACGCTCCACAACAGACCACATCACTGGCTTGGAACCACGATAAATCTGATCTGACATCGCAAATTTTATCAATTCACGCGCAATGCGTGCTTCTGCTTGAAAAGCCATTGTTGTATAAGGTGTACTAAAATCTCCCACGACACCAAGGCGTTTAAATTCTTCACTTTGAACGCTCACCCAATGCTGTGCAAATTCACGGCATTCCTGACGAAACTCGTTCAGAGGAACCTCGTCCTTATTTTTTCCTTGTGCTCGATATTTTTCCTCAATTTTCCATTCAATTGGAAGCCCATGGCAATCCCAACCAGGAACATAATTGGCATTAAAGCCCCGCATTTGGAATGAACGGACAACCACATCCTTTAGAACTTTATTTAAGGCATGCCCAATATGAATATGACCATTTGCATAAGGCGGACCATCATGAAGGATATAAAAAGGACGATCTTTTGCTTGTTGACGCAATTGCGCATAAAGCCCCATATTTTCCCAACGCGCCATCAATTCAAGCTCTTTTTGTGGAAGCCCTGCACGCATAGGAAAATTTGTCTGTGGGAGATAAAGAGTTTTTGAATAATCTATTGTTTCATTTTTCACAGTCATTGTGAAATATTCCTGTCCATTTTACGATTTTATTTTTGCATAACTTCCCTGAATCCTGCAACTTTGGTTTTTATCTATAGGGAAAGCCCTGCTTATCATTCGCATTAAACAGCAATCAAGAAAATATATCATCACACTTTATGGGCTTTATCATGAAATTCACAAAAAAAGAAACCAAAAAATGAGCTTAAAAAAATAAAGGCTCCACCAATAGTGGAGCCTCTTAGAAATTTACTCGTAAAAGAGATTAGAATTTATAAGCTACACCAACACGGAAGTCATTGGTTTTGTAGTTAACCTCAAGTTTTTCCTTTGCAAATTTCTTTTTACCAAAATCGGAGTAACGGTATTCTGCACGTACAATCACGTTATCCAACACCGAGAAATCAACGCCACCACCAAGAGTGTAACCAATCATCGTCTTTGTTTCATCGGTTAAATTCTTAGAAGAAACGACATTTCCATCCTCCCCCTTAACGGATATTGATATAGTATCTTGGAACTGCCCGTAAGCAATACCACCAGCAAGATAAGGCATAAAGCGATCAGCAGCAAAACCGATACGTACCCGTGTAGCACCACCCCAATTTTGCTTGAAAGTATGATTTAAAGTTTCAACTTCACCCGCTTGATCAAGACCAAGTTCAGAAGCTACTCTTTTCATTTGTTCTATACCATATACACTGGACGCTCCCTTATCTGCAGTTTGGGTATTTGGAGCCCCATGAGAATTAGAACCATGTGGGCTAGCACCATGTGGATTAGAACCAAAGCCATGATGCCCACCTGCGTGAGATTCACCATGCGGATGAGCGCCAGATCCGTACCCACTTCCATGCGAATGAGGATGTCCACCACCATGGGCAGCATGATAACCTTGCGCTCCATTTGTTCCGTTAGAAGCTTTTGGATCTGATCCATTGGATGAGGCTGATCTCCCAAGAACGAATTCCCCTACACTCGGTACTGTTCTTTCTACTGTTGATGGTTGTGATGCAGGTGTTGTTGAAGCAGAGGTTACAGATGCTGGTTTTGCAGGTGCTGGTTGTGCAGGTGCTGGTTTTGCAGGTGCTGGTTTTGCAGGTGCTGGTTTTGCAGGTGCTGGTTGTGCTGACGCGCTTGCTCCATTCGATGATCTCGCTAATGAAAGTCCTGCCCCTGTGCCAGAGGATGGTTTAGGTTTAGCCGACTGCGATCCACTTACACCGCTCGCCGATGTCCCTTCTATATCTGTTCTTGTTAACGATGCCGAGTTTGTGGATACTGATCCCGTCTCCGTGCTGGTGAGTGTCAATGTAGATCCACCTGATTGCGTTTTTTCCTTTGATACTGTTTCTGTTGCTTGTAATTTATCTGTTGATAGCGCTGAAGCTCTTAGCTGTTGTACTAGTCCGTTTTCTGATATTGCCTTTTCCTCTGGTTGTGTTGATACAGTTTCTGCCTTCGTAGGATCCGCTGGTTTTGCTGCTTTTGCTGGTGCTGGTGCTGCTGGAGCTGGAGGCAGTGTTTGAGACGCTGATCTGCGGGATCTTACGACTGCATTTTCTACTGCAACGTTATCAGATGCCCCTATATTAATGGTCTTTGTGTGCTTTTTACCAGACAGCATTAAATCCGTATCGACACCAAAAATAAAGTTATCACCGAGATCAATATTAGAGCCTGCATAGAAACCACCTGCAAAACCAGAAAGTTTAGGAGAGAACTCTTTATCTAGTGGGAAACTCTTGTCTTGATCAACAAGCGCTATATCAGCTTTGCTCGAAAAACCACCAGCTTGAACACCTAAATAAAGACCAGTCCATGAAAAAGCAGGGGCAACAATGGTAGAAGAAGTCGATGATGCAGGCTGACGAGGAATCATCACATCAGCAGCAAGCGCTGTAGACGCTGAAATTAAAGAAAAAATCGACGCTGTTATTAAACGTTTCGTATTCATAAAATCTCTCCAAATATCCAAAATGATATGTATATAGAGCATCTTTTTTGAAAGATCTGTAGCAAAAATGACACACTCACAAAAAAATAAAGAAATTTTGAAAATAAGTTTTCCAAGCAAATTAATTTTATGTTCAATGAGAATTGATAAACCAAATCACACTGGATATATGTCTTATCTTTGGACTCATTTACGCTAAATTTTCGCATGACTGTTAAGGATGATATTTTTTACAAATTTCTTTTTACTGAAATCTAAATAACGATATGCTTCATACAACAGAATATTTTTTATCATTGCAAAATCAATGCTAGCGCAAAAAAGTAAAACAAATCATTGTCTTTTTTTAAGATTAAACATCATTAAAGTTTTACCTATTGGCCAGCATGCTATCTCTTTGATGCTTTAGCTATGAGTATTTTGTATCTTAAATTACGAAATCCAAAAGCCTAAGGTCAAACATTACAAAAAAATTTTAGATTCTTTGTGGAAATATTTTCATCCAGACACATCACTTTGATTGATAATAATCAACTTGTTGTTTTGCACGTTGAACACAAAGCACATCGGGTTTTCTCATTGCAAAACTATTTATACTAAATGAGTCAAAATCACTTGGCTTTCATATCAAAAGCGGGGCTGGCATATAGATAAAAACTGTACAAGAAAGGCATGCCCTTTCATAAACTGTCGAAAAGAGCCAAGGTTTGATCTGCGACATTTTAAAGCTAGCACAAGTATGTTATGATGCCAGCTTATTACTTCCTACGCGTAAAGACGATGGAGCTTGATAGATTTTATATTATATTGAGGGGAAGAAGTCTTACAGCATTCATGGAACTGTCATGAAGTGAATGTAATGTGTTTTGAGCAAATATTTCTTTAGAGTCAGTGTTTAAATATGAAACACAAGTGTATTTTGTTGGAGAATCTTATTTTGTATGAGGGGTGTTTCATATATTTCCATAAATTTTATCTTCACGTATATATAACGTAAAAAAGCATGTACAAACATCTGTAAGGATAAGCAGATGTAAAAGCAGTTGTGTTATGATTGATGTTTTATAAAGTATTTTATATCTCTCCAATTCATATACTGACATATTTTTTTTATGGCATTGTTTTCCTAAAAAAGCACGTGCTTTTGTTGTTTCTTTTTACTCAATACCAATCCTAATGCAGTAGCATATTTGAAACAAAGATTGAAACGATTCAATGCTGTTCGAGCAACTCCAGCTTTTATATACCAGATGTGGACAGGGATATTGCGTATCTCTCTGTTTATGTAATCTCTGAAATAGACAGACAGCCTACTTTGAAAAGAATATGAAATTTTAAAAATGAAAACCAGTTTCCATCTTTACTATCATTTTTTAATTCAGCTTTACGACTTTCAACAACATCTCATGTCTTTTAAATAATGGAGATCGCTTATTGCCTCACGCTTTTGTTTATTGCTGTCTTTAACGGGGGTACAACCTGCACGTAAAACAAAACGTCCCAAACAGAATATAGGGTATTGCATATTCACGGGTTTGCTTGAAAGAAACATCTCTCAAGGTTATCACCCTCATTTCACGCCGAGCCCCATGAATGAAGGGTATACCGATAAAGCTCCAATAATATAAAATCTATTGAGCTCCCCCATCTTTACGCTAGTGAAAGAAAAAGCCAGCACCATCGTTATATTTACCAACCCTAGAATAGTGGCGACAGACCTTGGCACTTAAAACGATTCATAAGAATCATTTTTATTATATAGTTTTCCCCACACGCCAGCCTTGCTTTTGACGTGCAAGTAAATGATTTTGACGCATTCAGTGTAGATAGATTTGAAATGAGAGAATCTTACGGTATTCGAGCTTTTAATTCAAGTTGGATAACACTATATTATCATTATAAATCAATGTACTATATTCTTTAAAAAACGTCGTCAATAAAAGCGCAAGATATTGAAAAAAATATATAGTCTTTATTATTTAAAAGATACGAGGTGCTTTTGAAAGCCGTAAAGCTAAGTGACAAAAAAGAGGATAAAGTCCAAAGCTGGTTTCTATTTCTAAAACTTCATATTTTTCTAACAGAGGCTGTCTTTTGGTTTTTATGATGAATGGATTACATCATACGCTCGCTCTCATCTGGAATATAGTCTATAAAAGAAGATTAAAGTTAATTACTGATTATAATCTTTTTCTGCTTCTGAGATTCACTAAACGCTTTCCACTTATTTCGTAGAATAGTCGTAGCACTATAAAATTTTATAAATCAGTCATTCTAAAATCAATATGTATATACACCCATTTATCATCCCTATGATATAAAACTTTTAAAGCCTTATGACGTAAAATAATATAAATATAAAGAAATTAAGAGAGATCAAATAGAGAGTGAATGAAATAAAGGCCCCGTTAAACGAGGCCTTCGTATTCTTTCTGTATTTCTAATTTCATTTTTATGAAATTAGAATTTGTAAGCAACACCTACACGGAAGTCATTGGTTTTGTAGTGAAATTCACGTGTATCGGTTGCGAATTTCTTTTTACCAAAATCAGAGTAACGGTATTCAGCACGCAACAAAACATTGTCTGTCATTGCAAAGTCAACACCACCACCTATAGTGAAACCAACCATTGTCTTTGTGTCATCAGCCCAAGTACCACCAGTCAAATCTACAGTTTGCATACTCTTTTCTGGCTCCTGCCCCGCATCTTTCGCCTGAACAGGCTTCTCTCTTTGGCCTTTTCCTGAAACGGATTGAATGCCCTGTACCTGCGCATAGGCAATACCCCCAGCAACATAAGGCATAATACGGTCAAAAGCAGCAAAACCGATACGAACGCGTGTCGCACCAGACCATTTTTCTTTGTAGCTGTGTGTTTCCGTTAGCTGGTCCCCTTTTTTAAACGCTTGGTCACCTTCTAATTCAACCTTAGCTTTTGCAAGGGCATCATTAAAATTTGTTGCTTGCGTAGGAGTAAGAGTGTACTCACGTGCTGTTTTTGTTTTTTCACGGTCTGCCCAAACGGCATCAGTTTCAACACCGAGGATGAGACCATTTCCAAGGTCTACGTTAGAGCCTGCATAAATACCTCCCATGAAACCAGAAGGTTTAGGTGTATTCTCTTTTTTGAAAAGATTTCTGTCTTCTCCTGGAATAGTCACTTTAGTTTTACTTGAAAAGTTTCCAACTTGACCACCGATATAAAAACCTGTCCAAGAAAATGAAGGGGCTGCTGCGATGACGGCTGGGGCTGTTTCATGAGGGATCATGACATCAGCAGCTTGTGCTGCAGAAGCGGAAACCAAAGCGACAACAGAAGTTGCTATTAAAGATTTTGTATTCATAATTTTGCTCCTAGTTTATTTATAAGACAGTGCTACAAGATTACAGAGTGAAAAGCTGTAGTAAAAATGTCACAGTCGTACAAATAAAAAGGAAATAAAATAAAAGAATTATTTTTGATAAAAACTCTTAGAAATTTATTTTTTATTAATAATTTTATTTTATGGGCTTAAAATTTGTACGCGACACGAACACGGAAATTATTGGTTTTATAGCCTAATTTAAGATTATCTTTTTTAAATTCTTTTTTACCAAAGTCTGAATAACGGTATTCTGCACGCAATAATACATTGTCTGTCATTGCAAAATCAACACCTGCACCCAAGAGTAAAACCAATCATTGTTTTTGTTTTATCAAGTACTGTAGCAAAAACTTCTTTACGTGGCTTAATGATCTACCTGCTTTTTTGTTCCTAAAACTCCACCAACACCTTGTATTTACGCATAGGAAATCCCCCCAGCAACATAAGACATAATGCAATCAACAGCTGCAAAACCAATACGAACGTGTATAGCGCCAGACCATTTTTCTTTGAGACCAATGCTCTACACTACCGTATCGCCTTCTTTAAACTTTTGATTTTCATCCAGTATAACACCAACATCTTCACATTTATCATTCAAATCATCAAATTTATCAACTGTAAGAATCTTTGAGGTTGTCTTCTTGTCTCCTCGCTCTGTCCAGACGGCATCGGTCTCAACTCCTAGAATAAGGCATGATCAAGATCTATGTTAGAACCTACAGAGACGTCCCCATGAAATCTGAAAGCTTAAGGAGCCCATCTTTATCAGTCGTTTTTTTGTCTCTAAATCAAATACCACAACTTTACTTGAAAAGTTGCCAACTTGACCACCGATATAAAAAACTGCCCAAGAAAATGATGAGGCTGCTGTAGTAACTGCTGGGGCTGTTTTACGAGAGATGATAACATCTGAAGCTTGTACCGAAGAAGCGGAAATAAAAGCGACAACAGAAGTTGTTATTAAAGATTTTATATTTATAAACTTTGCACCTCATTTATTTATGAGACAGTGCTTACAAAATTACACAGAGAAAAGCTGCCTTTTAAATGACGCGGTTACAGGAAAGGGGGAGTTTGCTGAAGATAAAATCACTGCACAGCTTCCATACCCTTACAACACTTTATAACTTAGTTCGCACCAGAAGTTGTAGGCTATGAACACACATGAGATATTGATCTTACAGCGTCATTATTGACTATCGTTTATGCAAATCTTTTTTAAGAAAATCTGAATAATATCCTTTTACACCCCCAATAAGGACAGAGTGTATAGAGAAGATAGTAATAGAAAAAACAGAGGCTCCGTTTAAAACAGAGCCTCATAATAATTTATTCTATGTTCATCATTTCGTTTTTTACGAAATTAGAATTTGTAAGCAACACCTACACGGAAGTCATTGGTTTTGTAAGAGGTTTTTTCCCCGTCCTTTACAAATGCTTTTTTACCAAAGTCTGAGTAACGGTATTCAGCACGCAACAAAACATTGTCTGTCATTGCGAAGTCAACACCACCACCAATGGTGAAACCAACAAAGGTTTTTGATTTATCAAATGCTTTAGCAGTGCCGATATCTGTATTACCATTTTTTACCTTAATTGAATCGACTCTTTGTACCTGTGCATAAGCAATACCACCAGCAACATAAGGCATAATGCGATCAATGGCTGAAAAACCAACGCGAACGCGTGTAGCTCCAGACCATTTTTCTTTTAAAGAAACGCTATCTATACGTTTGCTTGTATTCGTGATATCATTCTTATCTTTATTTGGAGCATATGCAGGTTTGAGCTTATCAAAATCCTCAGCGAAATCGCTTTCAACAGTTACCGCAGCACCTGTTCTTGATTCTTCACGATCTGCCCAAACGGCATCGGTTTCAACACCTAAAATGAGGCCATTGCCAAGATCGACGTTAGAACCTACATAGATACCACCCATGAAACCAGAAGGTTTAAGTCTCGAGTCTTTATCTGTAATTTTCTTTTTTGATTGTGAATCATATTCATCAACTTTACTTGAAAAGTTTCCAACTTGACCACCGATATAAAAACCTGTCCAAGAAAATGAAGGCGCTGCTGCAATAACTGCTGCTGGGGCTGCTTCATGAGGGACGATAACATCAGCAGCTTGGGCTGCAGAAGCTGCTGCTATAGCAATGACAGAAGTTGTTACTAAAGATTTTATATTCATAAACTTTGCTCCTAATTTATTTATGAGATAGTGCTACAAGATTAAATGAAGAAAAGCTGTAGTAAAAATGATACAGTCACAGGAAATGAAGAGTTTGCTGAAGATAAAAACACTTCATAACCTCGTTTTATACGAGATACTGTGGGCTATATATATAAGTAAATGCTTGATTTAAAATATTAATCTTATTTGTTATTTATTAAAATACTTTTAATAAAATCTAAAAAGTACCTTTTCACATCCACAATAAATATGGGAAGTGTGATAATATAGCAACAAAAATAACAAGAGACTCTATCTTTGACAGAGCCTCTTCGTTATTTAACTGATCATCTGTTAAAATTTGTAAGCAACACCTACACGGAAATCATTGGTTTTGTAAGAAGTTTCATATTTATCATTTGAGAATTTCTTTTTACCAAAATCTGAATAACGATATTCCGCACGGACAATAACATGATTGGTCATTGCTAAATCAACACCCGCACCAAGAGTATAACCAACAAGAGTCTTTGTTTCATCAGACAGAGTACCAGAAGCTATGACTTTGTCTGAATCTTTGTCTGTTATTGAAATCGCTGCCGTATCTTGAAGCTGTGTATAGGCAATACCCCCCGCAACATAAGGCATAATACGTTCAGCAGCAAAACCAATACGCACACGTGTTGCACCAGCCCACTTTTCTTTAAAAGTAAAACTGTGTGTCCGTTTAGCACCCTCTTTAAGTGCGTCTTTACCAATATTAATTCCAGATTCTTTTAAAACCTTCTGAATGTAATTGATGTGATCTTTAGCAATGACATATGTTTTTCCTGTCTTCGTGTCATCTTTATTAGACCACATAATATCTGTATCGACACCTAAAATGAGGCCGTTGCCGAGATCAATATTGGAACCTCCATAAAGCCCCCCTATAAAGCCAGATAGTTTAGGCAAATAATCTTTATTGACTGGAATCTTTTGTCCTTTAGCGAGAATATCCATCTTTGTTTTACCCGAAAAACCACCAAGCTGCCCACCAAAGTAAAAACCAGTCCAAGAAAAAGTTGGAGCAACGATAACAGGAGCAACGGGCGTTGGACTCGGGGGAACAACAACATCTGCTGCCTGCGCTGCTGAAACTGAAACAAAAGCAAAAGCAGAAGCTGTTATTAACCATTTCATATTCATATTTTCTCTCCATAGCTGAATATTTATTTGAACACGTCATGTCATATAGAGCTCAAACTTTAGATATCTGTAGCAAAAATGATACACTTATAAAAAAAGAGCCAATTAAAATACTCTTAACAGCTTGAGCTTTCATGAATAAGAACGATACGATGCCTATGCCCAAATGACCTTCTCTCGTCTTTATAAATTTTTTAAAAAATTGCATCATCCCCCGTGTAAGGCATGTGCTACGCGTTATAAAAAGATAGCATTCTGATTTATAACGAAATTTTTACATTAATTTGTCTGTTATATTGAAGATGTTTTCATTCTAAGCGTTTTATATTTTTTATATTTAAAGAGGCTAAAACCTTCCCATGCACGTTATACAAACAAACAAGGGAATAAAGTCGTTTAAGAAAAAGCTAAAAATGCTTCTTAATAAACGCTCTCAATATTAAGAGCAATAAAGACAATTACAATCTTGAGAACAGTTAAATGCAAGTCTTTCGTTGAGGTTCATACAAATAAATTTATACAAACAACATTTTTAACTTCACCCTTTGCATGAGCAAATGAAAAGGCCATGTAAATATTTTTTTCGTAAAAAAGATACTTATATTACACATAAACAAACTATCGAATACCCCCATGCAATCAGATTACATAAAGCTTCCTTACGCCTGCTCTTTATTTTGACTTTAGGCATTTATTGTTTTGATCTACTTACCATGTTACTGCTTCTCTCAATCTTATAGAAAATCTTTTTCAGAGCTTTAGAATTATTTGTAGGGGATATATTTCGTACTCTTCTGTAGACTCAATTGAAAAGAAGGCCTCGAAACAAACAACGGATATGATAAAAACTGAAATTTATATTAAACTCTTCCGAACACTGAGAAAATGAAAGTTTTTTCTTAAAGCTTTCAAAATAAACCTCGCTCTAAAAATTATCAATTAAGCAAATAATTTGGAAGAAAAATCTCTGGGATTGAATCATAGATAAATAACGTATTGTTCTTAACTATGTCGTTGAAACATAATTCAAAAATAAAAAGTTTATTATACCTTCATGCATGGCCTCTTACTCGATTTGGAACGAGTCATTCTCTCAGATTCTGTCTCTAAACAACCCAGATTTTTGTCGCCTGATTTTTGTAGAGTGAGTTTGTCTTGGTTCTCGCTCATATGATTTACTGGACTGGCAACTCTATGGCCCCAATCCTGCTCTAACTCATCCTTTCCTTTAAAAAAGGAATTATCACGGCGGTTTAAATGTCACGCTTAAATGGTATTTACAGCTTTAAAAGCCCAATCTATAATCCATGAAATTTGTAAGGAAGCAATAAATTTGTAGCGAACAATTGCCATTATACAGTTTTCACTAAAATATCCCTGCCCCCTATCTTTTCCGATGTCAGAACGCCATTGGGTTGCATATTCATACACTCGTTTAAAGAGATATCTCTTAAGGCTCTCACGTCCATTTCGCGACAGCGAACATGAAGGGTATAATGATCATTCCACGGCCCCTATCTTTACACTTATGAAAAAGTAAACCGATGCCCTCCCCGCGCTTTGACAATCCCCCCAACATTGCGTTACCCTTTAGCTCTTAAGGCAGTTCATAAGAAGCATTTTTATTGTATAGTTCCACTCCACATACCTCATAAAGTACAAAGAAATAGCTGTGATCATTCAGCATGTAAAATAATGAACGCTTATTATAAATCAATATACGCTATAAACAGTGTGTTTCACCCTCACCGTGCACAATCATATTAATCTTGGTAAACAAACAGCTCTCCCCCTTTCCAAATGATAAAAAATATCTTTTTTTTCAACTCCCGAGCATAATTACATCTTGATGCTATTTTTTAATAACTCATTGGTCCTCGTGTAAATAGATTTGGTCGACCTTTTTTACCTGGTCCTTTTTTAGGACCTCTTTTTTTACCAGAATGTGAGACTGGGACTAACTGAGCGGCTGTCATACACGGGCTGCTATTTGTACAAACACGTTCCATTTGAACAATTTCAGATAAGATCTTGCTAATCTGTTTCCCTGATGAAAAAAGATCTATAGAAGGAATGGCTGAAGATGCTCTTTGTAGAAAGTTTTGAGACGCCAAAAAAGAAGCACCCTGAGCAACAGAAATGGAAGTAAAAGTAGCAAAAGTTGTCATAAAATATTTTATATTCATAAATTTAACCTCATTAAATATCCATAATGGATTTTTACCTAGTGTCGTCATTGCAAATTTCCAGAAAAAATAGCATATTTATAGATAAAACGTGAAAATCATCAAAAGAACAAAGCTTTGAAGCATTTTAATTTTAAAATAAATACAAATTGCCTTGCTCAGCCAACATAGAAATCATTCATTTGCTAATCAATAAAAGCATAAAGTATCGTCTGGAAGAAACAACACAAGTATCACATCAATATATTGATTTATAAATATAATTTATCGTTATTCATATTAAATTGTAACTCTGAATACCATAAAATTCTCTTATTCAAAATCTGTTTCAAGTTGAATCAATCAAATTTATTTGTTTGCACATTACAAGATGTGCTGCGTGTGTGAATAAAAAACACTCAAGAAAAAACTAAAAATACTTCTGATAGATGCCTTCAATATTAAGAATAGAAAAGACGATTACAATATTTGCTATGAGCAAAGTCATGTAATGGTACCGCCTTGTTGCTCCACAAGCATAAAGATGGGAATACTCAATAAATTTTAATATTGGGGCCTTATGCTCTTCATGAGTGCCTCTACGAAATGGGTTTGGATGCTTTAAGAAAGGTTTCTTTTAAAAAGTACGTGAATACGCAATATAAATATTCTGTTTAGAGCGTTCTGTTTTGCATGAAAAATTTTATGCTATTAAAGAGCGTTAGGTAATACATAATCTCCATTATTTAACAGGCAATACCTTAGCATAGTTTTGAAAGACGTAAAGCAGAATTAAGAATGATAAGAATGGGCATTGGTTTTACATTAATGCCTTCATATTCTCAGCGAATTAGGCCATATACCGATTTCAGAGATTAAAACCTTCCAACCTCGCATATGTTCCCAGACTTTCCTCAACATTACTTTTTCAAATAAAGACCGTTAAAAACATAAAAAAGAATGGGCATAAAAAAGCATAAGGCCGTAAATGCATTTTTATTGCCTAAACTTCAACTAAAAGAGCGTAACGATATCATAAAATACTCTCATAAAAAATAAGAGGATAAAATGCCGATAATGTGGGCATTTTATCCTCTTGCATTAGTAATTCATCTATTTAAAAGCCAATTTTCAAAGTTAGCTATGCGCAAAAATATCAACTTCTGACCACCCTAAAAGGTCAAGTCTAGCTCTCATAGGCAAAAACTGAAAACATGCTTTGGCAACATTTTCTCGCTCTTCGCGTTTTAAGCGCTCTTCAAATATAACTTTTAAACGATGCAAATATAATACATCCGATGCAGCGTATTCAATTTGTGCCTGTGATAACTTTTCTGCCGCCCAATCGGAAGATTGTTGCTGTTTGGAAATATTCACATTTAGCAATTCACTACAAATTTCTTTCAATCCATGACGATCTGTATAGGTACGCGTGAGTTTTGAGGCAATCTTTGTGCAAAAAACGGCTTCCGGCATCACGCCAAATGTATGTGCTAAAATAGCAAGATCAAAACGCCCAAAATGGAATATCTTGGTGACTGCGTTATCTTTAAGAAGCTTGACCAAATGAGGCGCACTCTTTTGTCCTTTAGCAATCTGTATAATATCAGCAGTCCCATCTCCAGAAGAAATCTGAACAACACATAAACGATCACGATGTGGTTGTAATCCTAAAGTCTCCGTATCAATCGCAACAGCATCAGTTTTATAATTGTCTAAGTTTGGCAAATCACCTTGATGAACGCGAATATCAGCCATTCACCCTCCTATTTGCTAAAGCAGTAAGAATACGTGCCCAAGACCGCTGTCCCTTATGAAATGATTTTAGATTATACTTTTCATTAGGCGAATGAATACGATCATCAGCCAATCCAAAACCAACCAAAAGAGTTTCCATACCAAGAATTGACCGAAAATCTGCAACAATTGGAATCGAGCCCCCCATGGCTGTCAAGACAGCAGGAACTTCCCACTCTTGTGATAAAGCTTCCTTTGCCGCTTTGGTAAAAGATGAAGTATCAGAAAGCTGAAGTGCCGGAGAAGAGCCATGATTCTTAAATTCAACCGTACAGTCAGCAGGAATCGCACCGCGGACATAATCACGCAATGCTTGACGTATTTTCTCTGGATCTTGCTTATGGACCAGACGACATGATACTTTTGCACTCGCTTGAGAAGCAATAACCGTTTTCATTCCTTCTCCTTCATACCCCCCACTAATACCATTAAATTCCATGGTAGGGCGTGCCCATACAAGCTCTAAAATGCTCCGACCTTTTTCACCAGCTGGAACAGAAAGACCAATAGGACCAAGAAAACTTTCAGCAGTACAATCAAGCTCATTCCATGATTGTAAAATATGTGGAGGTGTTTCTTCTACGCCATCATAAAAACCAGGAAGTGTTACCTTATTATTTTCATCGTGAAGTCCTGCCAAAATTTTAGTTAAAATACGAATGGGATTGGCTGCTACTCCTCCAAAATAACCGGAATGCAAATCACGATTTGCTGCAGTAATAATAATCTCTTCTGCCATAACTCCCCGAAGAGAAAGAGCAATAGATGGTGTATCCGCGTTCCACATTGACGTGTCACAAACCAATGCATAATCTGCCTTAAGTTCATCTTTATTTGCTTTTAAAAAAGGAATAAGAGAGGGGGAAGCACATTCTTCTTCTCCCTCAAATAAAATAGTAATCTTAACAGGAAGCTGTCCTGTTTCTTTCTTATATGCACGACATGCTTCAATAAAAGTCATCAACTGACCTTTGTCATCAGAAGCTCCGCGAGCACAAATAACTTTTTCTCCATCTCTCTCTTTTAAGGAAGGATTAAACGGATCATCTTCCCATAAATTTAACGGATCAACAGGTTGAACATCGTAATGTCCGTAAAACAATACATGTAAACAATCCTCTGAAGGTCCTGGATGATGCCCCACAACCATTGGATGACCCGGTGTATCACGCCGTGAAGCCTCAAAACCAATGCTTTTTAAGTCTTCTACTAACCAATCAGCTGCTTTACGACATTCATCCTTATAAGCAGAGTCTGTAGAAACTGATTGAAAACGTAAAAGAGAAAAAAGGCGCTCAAGGCTCTTTTCTATATTCCCATCAAGATGTGTTAGTACTTTATTCAGCATAAAAAAAACCTCTCAAGCCTTGTATTTTCGTATAATTGTCAGATCTTGACTTTAAGCTTCTTATCGGATTTTGCAAGACACCTTATTCATTTTTGACATTGTGAGCAGTAAAAACTTGAACGCCCAGCCTGTAAAATACGGAGTATAGGCGTTCCGCATTCCAAACATTCCTTGCCTTCTCGTCCATAAACCGAAAAAGCATGTTGAAAATAACCAAGTGAACCATCTACATGCGTATAATCACGTAAAGAAGAGCCACCAGACAAAATGGCTTCAGAAATTACATTGCGTATATTCTGTGCTAAAGAATCTGCAAGTTCACGTGCATGTAGGTTTTTTGATGCCAATGTAAATGCCCCACGCTGTGGAGATAAGCGACTCCGCCAAAGTGCCTCACAAACATAAATATTCCCAAGACCCGCAACGATAGACTGATCAAGTAAAGCCCCTTTGAGAGACATTTTTTTATTAACAAAAGCCTTTTGTAAATAAGGACCAGAAAATGCATTACTCATAGGTTCAAGCCCTAACTTATTTAAAAGCGGATGTTCAGAAAGCTTGTCTGTATCAACTAAAAGTATAAACCCAAAGCGACGCACATCATTATAAATAAGATGATAAATTTCACCATCCTTGGCTTGAAGAACCATAATGAAATGGTCATGCTTAACCAATTTACTCGTCTTTGAAAAATCTTTTCTTAAAAGATCATTCTCTATACGCCATGAGCCCGACATTCCTAAATGGCTTAAAATCGTTTCATCCTGAGAAAGATGGAATAATAAATATTTCGCACGCCGACCAAGTTCTATAATTGTTCTGCCAATAAGACGCTCAGAAAAAGCCTCAGGAAAAGGAAAACGCAAATCTCTACGATTAAGCTTTACAGAAATTATCTTTGCATCAGTGACAACAGACTCAAGTCCACGACGAACTGTCTCTACTTCAGGAAGCTCAGGCATCAATCCTCTTTAATAGTTATGCATTTTTTTAATGATTTATGCACTTTCCAATCATATCACCGATAAATTGACTACCCCTCCATCCTTAAAGAACAAAGCCCCCCACCCCAGTTGTGGTCTATAAACAACCCAAGTTCTCGTCAAATGGACTTCTCTTGGCTTCCCAATCATGTGATTGACTTAACAAAATATTTTACAGTCAAGCTCTGCCTTGAGTATCCAACACGTACTTTAAAAATACTTAACGTATCCAGAGAGCCTCCATCCCCTATCTCGAATGACGTGTTTCACACCATAACAGGATTAAGCCCATTCACCCTTACGAAAAATAGGAACTCTCATACCATCCTGCCTAATGCCATCTATATCAATTTCACCGGAGCCAATCATCCAATCAATATGAATAACACTTTTATTACCACCCCGTGCTGCAATTTCTTCTGGTGTCAATGATGCACCATCTAAAAAGCATTTGGAATAACATTGCCCTAAAGCAATATGACAGGCTGCATTTTCATCAAATAGGGTATTATAAAAAAGAAGATTACTCTTAGAAATGGGTGAAGAATGAGGCACAAGAGCAACTTCACCCAATCGGCTTGCCCCCTCATCACTTTGCAAAACCTGCCGTAAAACTTCCTGACCTGCTGATGCACGGGCCTCAACAATACGCCCTGCTTCAAAACGCACTTCAATATTATCAATCAGTGTTCCTTGATAGGAAAGTGGCTTTGTTGAGCGAACAAATCCTTCAACTTTATGAGCATGAGGCGTTGTAAAAACTTCTTCTGTTGGAATATTGGGATTGCAAACAACACCATTTTGAGCAACAGATGCCCCTCCATGCCATTCATGATCATCAGCCAAACCAACCGTTAAATCAGTCCCTGGTCCTGTAAAATGCAAGGCAGAAAAACGCTGCTCATTCAACCAAGATGACCGTTTCTTCAAAGTTTCATTATGGACAGTCCACGCCTGCACTGGGTCTTCCCCTGTAACACGTGAAGCAGAAAAAATTGCATCGGCTAACTTTTTTACCGCTTCATTAAGTGGTAAAGAAGGAAACATCGCTTCAGCCCATCCTATTGTTGGGTAAGCAACAATCGACCAATTGATAGCAAAATTTGATATTTTTTTGAGAGCAGGTTGATAAGCCAGCGAAGTCGCCTTATTCAAACGCGAAACTTTATCAAAATCTTGATTGGAAAGGAGCAAAGGATTATCACCTACTATCGCTAAACGTGCAGCCCCATTTTCAAAAGCTTTCGCCATTCCCTCATAAAGCCAAGAAGGTGCACAATCAAAACTAGCCGTATGGGCATTTTCAAAACGTGTAAGCGATAGCATATCATCGCTAAAAATTGGTGTAATGACACCAGCACCAACCTTATAAGCATGATAGGCAATACGTCGAACAAAAGGTAATGCTGAAACTGGAGCCGTCAAAACAAGATCCTGCCCCTCTTGTAAATTAAGCCCCACTTTTACCGTAACTTCTGCAAGACGATTAAGCAATTCAGGAGAAATTGTCTCATGAATATCAAAATACATTACCAATACCCTTCTTTAAATAAAGACATTCCTTACGCCGTCATATTCTAAATTGTTTTTTCAAAACCTTTGAGTTCACTTTCTCTACGTATATTTATACGTTTTATTATCGCTAAAGGGTTTACTTAATGCATTAAACCGCAATAGCTGTATATCCCTTCTTCGATCCTGAAAAAAATTACAAGTTTCTACGTCGTTTTTCTAACATTGCAACAATTGCATTTAACTGATCTGATGAAGGCAATGCCATAATCGTTTTATTTTCTTCTTTCTGAACTAAATGTTGAGGTGCATAAGAAGGAATGGGAACTTTATCAAGCCGAACCATAGCAAAAGACTTAGGCTGCACTGCCTTGGACTGTGCTACTTCTGTCGAAGGAGACGCACCTTTTTCTGCCTTTATTCCCTTACTTTCTAAGCCTTCATCGATAAAGCTAGGTAAATGACCAGATCGCTCTTGAGCAAAAGCATAAGCAACATCATAAGGACGATTATTGGTAGGAACTTGAAGTGATCCATCACGTGATCGTTTTTCATAAAAAGCATTGCCCCCTGCAACATGAACATAGTGCATGTTTCTATAAGGAAAAGACAAACCTGCGGTGTGAAAAAACTTAGCGTATTTAACTTTCTTATCTCGCTCCCCCCGTAAAACAGCATCAGCAGCCTCTCTTACACGAGCAACAGATGCTTTCTCCGTCATAGGACGTGTTAAAACACCAGGAGCAAACTGCTTATATTGGCCAACAACACCACAAATTGTCTTGGGATAGGCCGTTGAATTAACACGATTCATAACAACTGTCCCAACGGCAATCATTCCTTCACGACTTGAGCGATTTGATTCAAAATACATCGCACGCATAAGGCACTGGCGCTCTGACAATGGATACGGAACTGTTTTTGTCCTCTTATTATTTACTTTGCCAGCCTCTAAATGATTTGCTGCACACCCCACAACAACCAACGGCGCTACGCAACAGGTAACAAAAACATTCCAACGATTTTTTTTCATCTTATGCAACACATTCCTATAATCTCTGGCCTATAATCTCTAAGCTATTAAAATTTTGAAATGAGCTTTAAATGTATCTCTTAATAAAGTACACAGCTAATTGTTAGCACTCAGTAAAATTTTAATACAAGTGGTAATCAAAAACTATCTATGCAAAATAAAAAATAAAAAACTCTTAATTTATAGATCAATATTGTCGCTCCTACAAATATAGACTATAACACCCTCCATCTTTCAATCGCAATAAAATAAAAGAATATGCCTGAACACTCACCCCTCATTTTCAATATGAAAAAGACTTGGGCTGCAAAACCCTCTACATCAATATTAAAAAAATAATACAGATACCCCCTTTAATATTTTAATAATGACCAGAAAGAAAACGCCTCTCCGGCTACACTATGCGTGATGGTATCATCCGATATACAAATATGTCAAATCAAGAGTTAACAAGCCACCATGTTAACCTGAAAAAACTCTTTTTTGCTTTTTTGATAATATGGTTATTACATTCTTTCTATAGCTGTACTGTAAAAAAGATTGAATATATTTATAAGCTTATTTTAGACAGCTAAGAAAAATTTAATCTATTTTCTTCTCGCCTATCCCAACTTTATAAGTAAGGTCATCGCGAGGACGATCAGAAGACATATGATAACCTGTTATGATATAATGCAACATCTCAGCGATATTGGTAACATGATCACCAATTCGTTCAATATTCTTTAAACAAAACAATAAATGCGTACAAACCGTAATATTGCGCATATCTTCCATCATATATGTCAAAAGTTCACGGAAAAGAGAGGTATACAAAGCATCAATCTTTTCATCACGCTCACGCACAGCATCAACACGCTCTAATAGGCGACTCGTATAAGCATTTAAAACTTCTTTTAATTGATTGAGCGCTAAAGCTGTAATTGTTTCAAGACCATGATAAAAGGAGGCAGATTGACGTATTTCTGAAAGAGCAACAGTCCTCTTAGCAATATTTTTAGCCATATCCCCAATGCGCTCAAGATCAGAAGAAATACGAATGGCTCCAATGATTTCACGCAGATCTACAGCCATCGGCTGGCGTTTGCAAATAATAGCAACCGCTTTTTCATCAATGTCACGTTCTGCTTCATCTAAAAACACATCATCGGCAATCACTGTTGTTGCGAGTTGAAGATCACTACATACAACCGATGCAACAGAACGTTCAATCATTCTTTCTGCATGGCTCCCCATTTCTGCAATCCTTGCTTTTAGATATTTTAGTTCTGCATCATAAGAACGAACAGTATGGTTCATAGACATCTTTTACACTCCTCAATTCACCTATCCAAAACGCCCCGTAATATAATCTTGTGTCCGCTGTTCTTTTGGTGAAGTGAAGATCATTTCAGTTGCACCAACTTCTACTAAATGCCCTAAATGAAACATGGCCGTATATTGAGAAACACGAGCCGCCTGTTGCATAGAATGTGTTACAATAACAATTGTATAATTTTGCCGTAACGCATCAATAAGCTCTTCAATCCGTGCCGTCGCAATGGGATCAAGAGCTGAACAAGGCTCATCCATCAAAATAACTTCAGGACTAACCGCAATGGCACGCGCAATACACAAACGTTGTTGTTGTCCTCCGGATAAACTTGTTCCAAGATCATGAAGGCGGTCTTTTACTTCTTCAAACAAACCAGCTTGTCTCAAACTCTTTTCAACCACATCATGCAGCTCAGAGCGTGTTTTCACTAAACCATGAATGCGTGGACCATAAGCAACATTATCAAATATAGACTTTGGAAAAGGACTAGGCTTTTGAAAAACCATTCCAACACGGGCACGTAATTCTACAACATCGATCTTCTGGTCATAAATATTCTCCCCATCTAAAGTAATAAGACCCGTTATTTTAGCCCCTTCAATCGTATCATTCATACGGTTGAAACAACGCAAAAAAGTCGATTTTCCACATCCTGATGGACCAATCAAAGCAGTGACTTGATGTTCAGGAATATCAAGAGTAATACCGTGAAGAGCTTCTTTGTCTCCATAAGAAACCTTTACATCCTGACCACGCATTTTAATCTTCATAACAAAAACTCACCTTAAAACAACCTTATCGAAGTTATTATTTTATTAAAATTACTGGCGGCGTTCAAATCGCCGACGTAAAAAAACCGCAGAAATATTCATGATCGCAAGAAAAATCATTAATACAATAATAGCCCCTGATGTCTTTTCAACAAAAGCGCGTTCTGCTTCACCTGCCCACATAAAAATTTGAACCGGCAAAGCTGTTGCTGGGTCCATAGGAGTCGTAGGAATATTAACAACAAAAGCAACCATGCCAATCAAAAGCAAAGGGGCTGTTTCACCCAAAGCTTGAGCTACTCCAATAATTGTGCCTGTCAAAATACCAGGTGCCGCTAAAGGAACAACATGATGAAAAATCATTTGTGTTTTTGATGCCCCCAACCCTAAAGCGGCCGCACGAATAGAGAGAGGAACAGCACGCAAAGCAGAACGTGTTGCAATAATGATCGTGGGAAGAGTCATGAGCGCTAAAACAAGACCACCAACAAAAGAGGCTGAACGGGGTAATCCTAAAAAATTAACAAAAACCGCAAGTCCTAAAAGACCAAATACAATCGAAGGAACAGCGGCAAGATTATTGATATTTACTTCAATAAAATCTGTAAATTTATTTTTACGTGCATACTCTTCCAAATAAAGAGCTGTTGCTATGCCTATCGGAAGTGAAACCAATAAAACAATGCCTATCATATAAAGAGAACCAATGATCGCAACACCTAATCCCGCAGTCTCAGGACGACTTGAAGCACCAAATGTAAAAAAACCAATGTTAAACGTCTTATAAAGCGTACCATCATGCGCTAAACGTTTTATCCATTCCACCTGTCGATTAGAAACTTTGCGGTTTTTTTCTGCTACATGCAGATCAATCTGCCCCTTATAAGCAGAATCAATATCCGCCGCTGCTAAAACTTTAATTTTTTGCATTGTGCCAATTAATTTTGGATTTTTTGTTACCATTTCACGCAGTTGAACACGGATACCTTTTGAAAACATACGGTTAATGTCCCGCAGAGAGGCTCGATCATTTTGATTAATATCAAGTTTTTTTGCTAAAGCATTGCGTACAAGAAGAGGATAATTCGCTGTCATGAGGATTTGTGGATTTGTTTGACGTTGACCACTTGGATCAATAATCTTTTCATCCAAATAAACCGATAATGTCATTTCACTTTGAAAAAAAGCTGTATAACCTTGACTAAAGATAGACCATAAAAGCGCAAATAAAAAAAATAAACCAATAAAAATAGCACTCAAACCATAGGCACGAAAACGACGTTCAGCCCAATGTCGACGTTTAAGGCTAATATTGCGACGAGGAAAAAATTTTTCATTCATTCATATTGTTCCCGATATCTACGCACAATATAAAGAGCTAGAATATTCATCAAGAGTGTCATCACAAAGAGTGTCATCCCCAAGGCAAAAGCCACCAGAGTTTGGGGAGAATTAAACTCAAAATCACCAGTCAATTGATTAACAATCTTAACCGTCATCGTGGTCATTGCTTCGAAAGGATTAAGTGTCAAGTTTGCTGCAACACCTGCCGCTAAAACGACAATCATCGTTTCCCCAATTGCACGCGATGCTGTCAACAAAATAGCTCCCATAATTCCTGGGAGCGCCGCTGGTATAACAACTTTTTTTATTGTTTCAGATTGCGTTGCGCCTAAACCATAAGAACCTTCACGCAAAATGCGTGGAACAGCCGTAATAACATCATCTGACAAAGAGGAAACAAAAGGTATCAACATAATTCCCATCACAACGCCAGCGGTCAAAACACTTTGTGCCATAATAAAACTCCCCCCATCTGAAAGAGAAGCAGACAGATCACGTAAAAATGGCCCGACAACCTTCAAAGCAAAAAAACCATAAACAATGGTAGGGATGCCAGCAAGAACCTCCAATAATGGTTTTACAATTGCTCGCAATCGCGCAGAAGCATACTCGGCCATATAAAGCGCTGAAAATAGTCCTATCGGTACAGCAAAAAGCATAGCGACAAATGCGATATAAAGTGTACCCGCAAGGAGCGGTATTAAGCCAAATTGTCCTCCTTCATCGCTTGCACCACTCGCAGAAAAACGTGGATCCCAAACCGTTCCGAAAAAGAAATTTGAAAAGGATACAGACTGAAAAAAGCTTATTGTCTGAAAGAACAGAGAAAGTGCAATGGCAATTGTCGTCAAAACGGCAACGATAGAAGCACAGGCCAACCCAATAATAATCAAAGTTTCAACCTTATTGCGCGCACGCTGATGAGGTGCAATTTGCATCATTCCACAGATAAAACCAAAGGAAGCAATAGCAAAAAGAAAACCATGGCCAATAAATTGAAGCTTTTGAGACAAAAATATCCAAGACCGTGCTATTTTGAACACATCATCCGATGCTTCATGCGGTAGAATAAACCCCTTCGCCAATAATTGTGCCTGCACTTCCTTAAAAGAAGTGGCGGAAAGATTCCCTTCAAAGTAATGAATCATTTTGACAAGACTTCGAAGAGCCTCCCAAAGTAGATCATAATTTACAGACTCTGTTATCTGTGTACTATATGCCCCAAGCTCTCGAGAGGCGTTATATTCTAAATAAATTGCACTCCCTGCATCCCAAAAAAATAAAAAAATAAAAGCTGGAAGAACAGTAATCAAAAATGTCCACCAGCCGTAATAATATGCACGAGAATGCATTTTATGTTGTTTGTATTCAAGAGTGCGTGCTCGCATATAAGAAATACAAAAGCCACAAAGTCCAAAAATCAATAACAGCAAAATAATGAAGGAAATGCGCATTTTATCTTTCAGTTTTTATAAAAAATAGCGCCCAAAACGCTTGGCTCCGGAAACCCAATAAATTATTCCTCAAAATTATTTCAACATCATTACTCGACCAGCAGAAAAATCAGAACGCTGCGCTTGACGCTCCTTTTCAGGAGCAACAATCAAACCATATTCAGCCAAAGGGCCCTCTGGACCGATCATTTGATCAGAAAGAAAAAAGTCAACATATTCTCGCAAACCTGGGACAATATCTAAATGGGCTTTCTTAACGTAGAAAAAAAGTGGTCGAGAAACTGGATATTGGCCCTGAGAAATTGTCTCAACTGTTGGCACAAAACCATTAATATCGGCAACCTTTAGTCTATCAGCATTGTTTTGATAAAAAGACAAACCCAAAATACCAATCCCTGTTTTATTCGACGTTAGACGCGCAAATGTTTCAGAATAATCACCATCAATATCAACCGCTTTTCCATCCTTACGGACAGCAATACAAGCAGCGTGTATCTCCTTATCATCCATTCCTGACGACTTCATCACCTCAACTGCCCCACTCTCTTTACAACCTACAGCAAGTAATTTTTCCTCAAAGACTTCCCGAGTTCCATGCTTTTCTCCAGGAATATAGACTTCTATCATCCAATCAGGAAGCGCACTATTGATAGTGCTCCATTTCAAAACATTATTAGGCTGCAACTTCCCGTCTATAATAACGCGAGCAGCAAGGGCTTTATAAACATCTACCGGCCGTAACTTCCAATCAGGACCCTTTATATCTGTTGCAAAAACAATGCCATCATATCCAATGCGTATTTCCTCAATATCCTTCACACCAACATCAAAACAAGACTGCAATTCGCTCGATTTCATTGCGCGTGAAGCATTAACGATATCAACGGTGTTCTCCCCAATACCACGGCAAAACTCCTTAATACCCACTCCTGTTCCACCTGATTCGATAACAGGAACCTTAAAATGGGGATAAATTTCTCCAAATGTTTCAGCAACAATCTTTTGATAAGGTAAAACTGTAGATGAGCCTGTAACATGTATTTGATCACGCGCGTTGCCTCTATTTACGGATAGCAGTAACACAAAAATCAACCCCACTCCAATTGATAATACTCTGCTCATCTGTAAACTCCCTAAAAATTGAGAACAAAGCCTCTTAATTTATACGATACGGTCATTCTAGTTAACATTTGCAACATAACAAATATAAAAAAACAACATGGATCATTTTTTTAACACAACCATATTTTGATTCTCTATCACATAAATTAATTTGAACGTTTAGATTCAACAACATCCCAAAAAAGATGCGCAACATCTGTACCACAGAAGCGCTTAATTTCACGAATTCCCGTAGGAGACGTTACATTGATTTCTGTTATATAATCTCCAATCACATCAATCCCCACAAAAAGAAGACCACGTTCCTTTAAGGCTGGCCCAATGCGTTCACAAATTTCATAATCACGTTTTGTTAACGCAACATTTTCTGCTCGACCTCCAACATGCATGTTAGAGCGCACATCTGTTTTTGTCGGAACTCGATTAATGGCTCCAACAGGTGTACCATCAAGCAAAATAATCCTTTTATCTCCTTTCCGTACCGCCTCTAAATAACGCTGAATAATAAAAGGTTCACGATAAATGTCTGAAAACATTTCCAACAGCGATGCTAAATTGCGATCATCTTGTTTTAAATAAAAAACACCAGCGCCCCCATTCCCATAAAGTGGTTTCACAATAATATCGCCAAATTTCTCTCTAAAAGCTGTTATTTCTTCAATATCTTTGGTGATTAATGTTTCTGGCATCAAATCAGAAAATTCAGTCACAAAAATTTTTTCTGGACTGTTGCGTACCCATGCTGGATCATTCACAACAAGCGTTTTAGGATGAATACGTTCTAACAAATGAGTTGTTGTGATATAGTTGAGATCAAAAGGTGGATCTTGACGCAAAAGAACCACATCCATATCTCTTAATTCTGTGCGAACAGGCTTTCCTAATTGATAATGGTTTTCCTCTTTATCATAGACAGTTAATGGCTCTAGTCGTGCAATCACACAACCATCGCACAAAGATAAACGATCTGGTGTATAATGGAAAAGAGAGTGTCCGCGTTCTTGCGCTGCTAAAGCGAGTGCAAATGTTGTATCTCCTTGAATCCGAACTGTTGAAATATGATCCATCTGAATGGCAATTTTCATCAATAAATCCTCCCTATTCTAAAAGCAGACTGGTCTATGCATTATAAACTTAGTAAACAATAAAAGAACGATGACAAGAGAAAATTCATGACACAAGAAACAGAGACAAAATTCAATAACGAAGAAATCGAACGCTATGCACGCCACATCATTTTACCTGAAATTGGTGGTGCGGGGCAGCAAAAGCTCAAAAAAGCGCGTGTTCTTGTGGTGGGTGCTGGTGGTCTTGGAGCGCCTGTCTTAACTTATTTGGCCGCTGTAGGTGTTGGAACCCTTGGAATTGTTGATAACGATACTGTTTCACTTTCTAATTTACAACGCCAAGTGATTCATAACACAAATACAATAAACCAAAACAAAACAGACAGCGCTGAAACCACTATAAAAGCAATAAATCCTCATGTTATGGTTGAGAAACACACCCTACGCTTAGAAAAAAGTAATGTGGATAAACTGCTTAATGCCTACCACATCATTGTTGATGCAAGCGATAATTTTACCACACGCTATCTTCTTGCTGATCACGCAGCCCAATGCAAAAAGCCTTTAATAAGTGGCGCTGTAGAACGTTTTAATGGCTCATTAACCGTCCTTATGCCGTATAAAGATAATAACCCTCACTATCGCGATTTATTCCCCACTCCTCCGGCTCCCGGAACTATTCCAACATGTGCTGAAGCTGGAATCATTGGTGTTTTACCCGGCGTTATTGGAACCCTACAAGCCATGGAAGCGATTAAAATAATCACAAACACCGGAGAGCCCCTCGTAGGAAAGGTTCTACTCTATAACGGATTATTAGCGCAATTTAATGTTATTACCTATAGGCGGAAAAATTCTAAATAAAATACCTTAAGCGAATAAAAAGCTTGGAGAAACATGATTTTATCCCTCTTCATTTTCAAGACATCTCACGATGTGTATTGAAACTGGAATACTGATGTTTTACCGTAAATCATCGAAATGCTGTAAACAATCGAAACGCTTAAATTTATCATAAATATTGAAGACCTCTTGTAGAAAAAATCTCTTTAAAATAAGCGGATGAATGTGCGACGCGAAGAGTGTTCTGTTTTGTGTGAAAGACTTTTTCCTATCAAAACATCAATAAAGATCCTTATGATAAAGCCTTGAGAACCAAATTACAAAAAACAGCGCATTTCTTTCTAAAGTGAGCATCTATGATTTTAGCTTGGCTCATTCGCTTTATCATTATCCCTTGGTATGGGAACAGGATGATCGGATAAACTACGCAAATAAAGCAAAAGATCCGCACGGTCTTGGTCGTTTTTAATGCCACGGAATGACATAATAGTCCCAGGAAACGCTTGACGTGGAGAATGCAGATAACGATCTAACGTTACAAAATCCCATTTTTGATCAGAATGCGCACGCAATGCCCGTGAATAGGCAAAACCTGCTGCTGATGCCAAAGGACGGTTCACAATCTCCCAAAGAACAGGACCAACACGCCCTGCTTGATTGCGTCCAGAAGTATGGCATAGGGCACATTGACGAAAAATTTTGCGCCCATTTTCAAGATTTCCTTGCTGAAGGCGATCATTGAGTGATAGTGAAACTACGGGGTTTTTCTGTTCTTCTTTAAATGTATTATTCTGAGCAACGGTATGATGATATTTAACGGATGTGGAATGGTCATAAACTATATCACTGAGTGTGGAAATTCCCACAACAATGACAAACACACATAAACACGCGCAAATAAAATAGATAGCTCTCGAGCGTTTCATAAAAACTCAAATGTTCACGGTTTCATTACCATTTTAAGTTTAAGCTTTTTCTTTATAACACACAACATCATAAATGTATCACAAATGACATTTGGAATCTTGCAATGGCTCTTGAACCAATTATTCTTATTCCTGCTCGTATGGGCTCAACCCGTCTGCCTCAAAAGGCCCTTGCTGAAATCGCAGGAAAGCCGATGATTGTTCATGTCGTAGAACAGGCTAAAAAAGCGGCAATAGGGCGTACAATCGTTGCCACAGATCACAATGATATTGCTAAAGCAGTTGCAGAATATGGACATGAATATCTCATAACACGAGATGATCATAAGTCTGGCTCTGATCGCATTTATGAGGCTTTAATGCGCATTGATCCTGAACAACGTTATAATGCTATTTTGAATATACAAGGTGATCTCCCAACGATAATGCCTCATGAAATCATCAGTGCGCTAAGCCCTTTAGAAGATAGCTTTACCGATATTGCAACCTTGGGAGCTCAAATCATTGAGGAAGATGAAAAAAGAGATCCTAATGTCGTCAAAATTATTGGAACACCGCTTTCTCAAAATCGCCTGCGAGCTCTTTATTTCACGCGCGCCACAGCCCCTTATGGAGATGGTCCTCTTTATCATCATATTGGAATATATGCCTATAAGCGCGAAGCACTTGAAAAATTTGTATCATTCCAACCCTCCTGTCTCGAACAACGTGAAAGGCTTGAACAATTACGTGCATTAGAACATAATATGCGGATCGATGTGGAAATAGTCGATACGATTCCTTTAGGTGTGGACACACAACGTGATCTCGATAGAGTACGTAAGATTTTAGCATGAAAACACTCAAAAAAAACAATAAAATCTCTTTCCAAGGGGAATACGGTGCTAATTCCCATATTGCTTGCTCCAATATGTTTCCTCATATGGAGGCTGTTCCCTCTGCTACTTTTGAAGACGCCCTTCATTTAGTGGAAAGCGGAAAAGCTGATCTTGCTATGATCCCTATTGAAAATACTCTTGCTGGACGCGTTGCAGACATTCATCATCTTTTACCGCAATCATCCCTTTATATTATTGATGAATATTTTTTACCTATCCACTTTCAACTCATGGTTTTGCCCGGTGTTACACATGACGAAATTAAGACCGTTCACAGCCATACGCATGCCCTTGCACAATGCCGAAAAATCATACGAAATAATGGTTGGAAACCAATTGTTTCTGAAGACACGGCTGGAGCTGCAAAATTTGTTAAAAAAAGTGCTCAACGTTCACAAGCAGCCTTAGCACCTCTGATCGCAGCAGAGCTCTATGGGCTTGATATTCTTGAAAGAGATGTTGAAGATAACCCTCATAATATTACACGTTTTGTCATTCTTTCGCGATCCAAACGACATGTCCCCAAACCTACAAATGGTGAAAAAATTATCACCAGTCTTCTTTTTCGAGTGCGGAATGTCCCTGCTGCTCTCTACAAAGCCATGGGAGGATTTGCAACGAATGGTATCAATATGACAAAATTAGAAAGCTATCAAATTGGTGGAAATTTTAATGCAACACAATTCTTTGTGGATATTGAAGGACATCCTGAAGATCCCATGATGAAACTTGCCTTAGAAGAATTGTCGTTCTTTTCTGCCGAAATGCGTATTATCGGTACTTATCCAGCAAAAAATGATCGAACGTCGCATATATAAAAGCAACAAAAACACCATCATTTTTTGCTGATATCGAAGAATATCCTAAAAGTCCTATCATGGAATGTGTTTTAGAGAGACGCGTTTTTTTTGCTAAATGTGCTTCATTATGAAGCTAAAGCAAAAAGAAAAAGAGTCATAAATTCTATAACAGAATATATCAATTGCTTCGATAATGTTTTTTGACACATGACATTATGATAAATAGCAATTCAATGCATACAAAGAGCTCTGTAAAGAAAAACAATAAGCGAAAATGAAAGCATTTATACTTTCCATTTTCCCTCATAGAAAAGAAAGAGCTTTCAGACAACATATCATTTTCTATGGCATTTTATTCCAATAAAAATAACGAACTTCTAAATTAGCACATAAAAAATTTAACTTATCATCAGCGTATATTTGCGATAATAAATAAATCATTCAAATCTCTTGAATTCAGATCATTTTCAACGTTCTTTTTATAAAACTATATACTGTCCTTTAATCATATTCGCCATTTAATCATATTCTTTGTATGCCGTTTGAACTTTCCTATTTATAAAAACTGATTTATGCTTCATTAAGCTTTAAGAAAAAAGGAGAGGATAATGAAAAAAATCTTCACGCAAGGGTTATTAGCTACCAATATTCTCGCATGTTCTAGCGTTGCATTTGCTGGATTTGGCGAGAGAGAGTGGAATTTTGCGCCAGATGAAAGTGTTACAATTATCCCCTCCGATATCGTCCGTCAAGGAGCTGAATATTTTTGCGAGGTATTTAAACCGAAAAAAGTATCCTTTACTTTATCGTACTCTTCTCCTTCTGACTTAGACAAATTGAAAATTGTTGCTGATGATAAAAAGAAAATAACCCATGATAAAGAAAAGAAGATCTTTACATTGAAAAATATAAAATCTCTTCAGGTCAGCTTTCCTTCATCAGGGAATTATATTTTTAAAAATATTACAAAGAAAAAAGTTATTGGAACAAACTGTGATACAGGAGATTATGATTAATAATTGTTTTTATCAACATCTAAGTTTTAGCAAATTTTCTTGCTTTTTAGCTTTTTTAAAATCCAATATATGACGAATTATTAAAGCTGGATTTGTAAGAAGTTTTTTATGGTATAGAAAGTAAATATTTAAAAAGTTTTTGTCGCAATTTACATTGTTGTATATTCTCTACCATTAGGCTAATTTTTAAATCTGTAAAACAAGCTTTTCCTTCGTAATAGATCAGCTAAAGCATTATAAAATGCATTTATATCAATCACTCAAATAAAAAAGAGAAGTGCCACTATTTTAGGTCTATAGACGAAAAATCCTCGCTGTATTTTTTTAGTTCTATGAGCGCTAGAAACCCAATTTCATTTTAAATCACATTCGTTTAGGCTTTTTTAACAGACATATCTATCCTAAAACTCTCACAGGTTTGAGAAAATGAGCATAGTCATGCGTGCAGATTATCTTAAACGGAGAAAAGATTTTATACTGAATATCATATGAAAAGCTACTCTGCTATGGAAACTGGTAAAATTTCACCCTCTTTGCTATTTATTATGCCCATACATTAAACGTAAAAGAAAAATTATTTCTTGTTCTTATGATATTTTTCGTTTCTGAGCTTGATTTTTCATGCCAAATCGACAATATAAATTTGGGAGGTTGGTGGTGGACGAACTACTCGCCAACTGGGTCAGGTCTGGAAAGAAGCAGCCCCAACGAGTTCTGGTACGGGTCATCGTGCCGGCCTCCTATTTTGTTGAAGAGGTTATTTTCATGCTCTCTTTTAGCAATGTATTTAATCTTTAGGATTTCATTTGTGTGCAGCAAATAAAAGGATTGGGTTATTTTTAGCAAATGATCCCATAAAAAATAAATTGATTGAAAAAAAATCCTTTTATATGAAAGTGCAGTATTGACCTATCCTTTGTGTATGATCAAAATGTGCGCATAAAGAACTTCGAAGTTGGAAACATTCATGGAAAACGCACCGGTAGAGACAGCCTATCGTGTTCTTGCCCGCAAATATCGACCTCAAAACTTTTCTGACCTCATTGGTCAGGAAGCTATGGTGCGTACTCTTACTAATGCTTTTGAAAAAGGTCGCATTGCACAAGCATGGATGTTAACTGGGATTCGTGGTGTAGGTAAAACAACAACAGCACGGATTTTGGCACGTGCACTCAATTATAAAACGAAAGATATTGACCAACCAACAACTATCTTAGACTCTCTTGGTGAACATTGCACCCAAATTATTGAAGGACGTCATATTGATGTTATAGAAATGGATGCCGCTTCTCATACAGGCATTGACGATATTCGTGAAATTATTGAACAAATACGCTATCGTCCTGTTTCTGCTCGCTATAAGGTTTATATTATCGATGAAGTTCATATGCTCTCAACGCAAGCCTTTAATGGTTTGTTGAAAACGCTTGAAGAGCCACCGTCACATGTAAAATTTATTTTTGCCACAACAGAAATTCGCAAAGTTCCTATTACCATCCTTTCGCGTTGCCAACGCTTTGATTTGCGACGGATTGAAGCAAAAGCTTTGAGTGCGCATTTGCGTCAAATTGCGCAATATGAAAAGGTCGAAGTAGAAGATCAAGCACTCTCTATGATTGTTCGTGCCGCAGAAGGCTCTGTCCGTGATGCATTATCTATTTTTGATCAAGCCATTGCCCATAGCAATGGCAATGTTAATGCCACTGCAGTGCGTACAATGCTAGGATTAGCGGATCAAGCACGTATTATTGATCTCTTTGAATTTATCATGAAGGGTAATGTTGTCCATGCATTACATGAATTACGCAGTCAATATGATGCAGGCGCTGATCCTCTTACGATATTGACAGAACTAGCTGATTTTAATCATCTGGTCACACGATTACGCTTTACACCAGAAATAGTGGAAGATTTTTCACTGACTGAAGAACAACGTTTAAGAAGTTTAGATTTTTCAAAAAAACTTTCCGTTCCTGTTTTATCCAGAAACTGGCAAATGTTACTCAAAGGCTTACAAGAGATTAATCAAACTGCACGTCCACTTCAAGCTGCTGAAATGCTTTTAATTCGTCTTGCTCACACGGCTGACCTCCCCACTCTTGATGAAGCTTTAAAAAAGCTTACGCAAGAAAAAACACCTCTCACTCTCGTTACAAATTCTTCTCATCAAGAATCCACAAATATCAATAACACAACAAAGGAAACAACAATTGATGTCCATGCTTCCTCAAGCGTTTCCAATCCATCAACAGAGCAATCAGATTTAACACCATCTTTAAAAAACCAATTAGATCATTCCTTACAACCGGAAAACTTAATCAAGACTCAAACTCCTGAAAACACTAACGCTCCTGGAGTAATGGAAACTCTTGAAACTTCCCAAGCTGTTGATCTTTCTGAAAAGAGTGCAAATTCATCGCATCTAGCCACGCAAACAACAGAAGAAATTACTAAACCTAAGACTCTAGCGATTAATTCTTTGCACGATATTGTTAAATTAGCCGAACAGCATAATGATGTTCCTTTCAAACTCCTTATTAAAGAATTTGTTCATCCTGTTTCTTTTGAAGACGGGCATATTACCTTAAGGCTTTCTGAAAATACTCCACGCTTTCTTACCCATGATATCGAAAAAAAAATCTCTCAATGGGCTGAAAAACGCTATGTGATAACTTTTGTTAATGAAGGAGGCGGTCCAACCTTACAGGAAGAAAGTATCGCGATTCAAAAGACACTTTTTTCCAATGCAGAGACAAATCCTGATATTGCAAAAATCCTCAACCATTTTCCAGAATCAAAAATTGTCGATATTCGACTCAACAAAGAAGAAAATGATCTTGATTTAACCTCTGATACCTTTAAAAATACTGATCTCTTTAAAAATGAAAATGATAATAACGATGAATAAGGATACCTATTCCTATGCGTGAAATGATGAGCATGATGAAAAAAGCCAAAGAAATGCAAGAGAAAATGCAGAAAATTCAAGAGGAAATGGTTAATCTGCAAGCTACCGGCACTGCAGGGGGTGATCTCGTCAGTATTACTTTAAATGGCAAAAATATTATAACAGCCATTCAAATTGATCCTTCATTACTCAAACCTGAGGAAGCTGAAATTCTTGAGGATCTCATCATGGCAGCTTATAATGAAGCAAGAACAAAAATTGATAGCGCACTAGAAGAAAAAACAAAGAGCATGACAGCAGGGCTACCGCTCCCATCAGGTTTCAAGCTGCCATTTTAATAAAACAGCTTTTTCCCATGGAACAAAATATATGTCTAAATACATTGCAGGACCTGAGATTGAGCGTCTCATTCAGATTTTAGCACGGTTACCAGGTCTTGGTCCGCGTTCAGCGCGTCGTGCTGCTCTTCATCTTATTAAAAAAAAGGAAACTTTGATGGAGCCTTTAGGAGCAGCATTACAAGGTGCTATAGAAAAAGTCGGCATTTGTTCTGTTTGTGGCAATATCGATACCATTGATCCTTGTTCAATTTGTACTGACCCACGCCGCGATGATACAACAATCATCGTTGTGGAAGATATTGCTGACCTGTGGGCTCTTGAGCGTGCAAAAACTCTCGCTGCACGTTATCATGTCTTGGGTGGAAGACTCTCCCCTTTAGATGGAATAGGTCCTGACGAACTCAACATTGCCACCTTAATACAACGTATTGAACAAAACCCAATTACGGAGGTTATTCTTGCTGTCAATGCAACTGTTGAAGGACAAACAACCGCTCACTACATCACCGATCAGCTTTCCAATTTTTCGGTTAAAATTACGCGACTTGCTCATGGTGTTCCTGTAGGAGGCGAGCTCGATTATCTTGATGATGGCACTTTAGCGGCAGCCGTACAAGCAAGAACAAACCTGTAAAAGTTTTTTATTTAAATCTTTAGTTATTTAATAATGAGGAATATTCAAATACTGAAGAAAAACCTCTCACTTCTAAACGACTTTTACCCTGGTATTTTAGTATGTTTACTTATATCAGCTTTAGCATATGGTTTAGAATTCTTAGAAAAACAGCTTTTTGAGCAAGCATGGCTTGAAAGTCTTGTTTTAGCAATTCTCTTAGGATCTATTATCCGTCATTATTTTACGATACCAATATATTTTCAAAAAGGTATAACTTTTTGTGCCAAAACACTTCTTGAAATTGCTATTGTCCTTTTAGGAGCAAGCATTAGCATTCATGCTGTTCTTGCTACTGGTTGGAGTTTGCTGGCAAGCATTGTATTCATTATATTTGTAACCATTATTCTTAGCTTTATCATCGGTCGAATTTTTGGACTTTCTACACATTTAGCAGTACTCGTTGCCTGCGGAAACACTATTTGTGGAAATTCCGCTATCGTTGCTGTTGCCCCTGTCATTAAAGCAAAACATGAAGAGGTTGCTGCATCAATTGCTTTTTCAGCTCTTTTGGGAATTCTTATTATTTTATTTCTCCCTTTTGCACATCCATTTTTGAATTTATCCTTTAACCAATATGGTGTGCTTGCCGGCATGGTTGTTTACGCTGTACCACAAGTTTTAGCAGCAACTGCATCTGTTTCTTTCACCAGTGTTCAAATTGCAACTGTTGTTAAATTGGTACGCGTTCTCATGTTAGGTCCTGTTATTTTTACCCTCTCACTCATCTATCACAGATCAGCACAGACACGCTTTGGCTTACACACTCTCATTCCATGGTTTATTATTGGCTTTATTTGTATGATGCTAATCCGCTCAAGTGGTCTTATCCCCGAAACAGCTCTTGTTCCCATCAAGTTTATTGCTCAGTTATTCACTGTCATTTCAATGGCTGCATTAGGTTTAGGTGTTGATATACGCTCATTAAAAAAAGCAGGATGGCGCGTCATTTTGGCTTCAACCTGCTCTATAATTATTCTCGGTATTTGTAGCCTTATCATGATACAATTGCATGATTTAAATCATATAATATTTTAAAATATTATTATTTCTTTTTTCAACAGAGCATAACCATATAATTAATCCAGAGACACACCAATGTTGAATCAGCTCTTTCATAAAACCTGTAAAACTTAAAAAATTGCTCATTATTCTATACGAAAAATTGGAAGAGCCGTGATATTCGATATTCAATGAGGATTATCAAACTGGCTTTTCAAGCCATAATAATTTGCAATGGAGGAAGATCAAAATACATTATACATAAAAATAATATAATTTCTTTCATCATTGCCTTCATAAAGCTAAAATTTTTATCAAAAATTGACAAAATATACTTTTTAATAAGGTCAAAACGCTTACGAAAAGGCTCCCCCCAAAACAGAATAAAGCATATGTAAGCTGCTCATTTACATGCTGGTAAAAAAACTCTTAAGACACATCAACTCCCTTTTACGCCCCTATTCCCCATGAAGGGTATAATTAGAACCTTACAGCGTGTACAAAATCAATATATTAATAACAAAAATAAATAGGGATCAAATCAACATCTCCTCCTATTCCATAAAAAGATATTGTTGCTTATTGGCACTAGTAACTTTTTTACAAATGAACTATACGATACTAAAAGAGATTAAAAATACAGTAGACCTTTTGTCTTATTCAATTAAAATATTTTTATGCTTATTCTTGCTATCGATACTGCTTCAATTTATTGTGCTGTTGCGCTCGTTCATCATAAGTCTGTTCTTGCGCATATCAATGAGCGCATGAATAAAGGACATGCTGAAAGACTTATTGGGCAGATTACACAAATAATGACACAAGCTCATATGACACTTGATCAAGTTGAGCGTATTGCTGTCAATGTTGGACCTGGATCATTTACTGGTGTCCGTGTTGGTGTTGCTACAGCACGCGCTTTGGCATTGGCACTTGAAATACCAACTATTGGAGTGAGTGCCCTTGAAGCTTTAGCAGCACAAGTCGCAACCCGTAAAAATACTGCATCAGCAATTACTGTTGTCATTGAGGCAGGAAGAGAGATGTTCTACCATCAAAATTTTCATCATGATCTCACACCTTTGGGAGAGCCAGGATTAAAAACACTTGAAAATATCCTCGAAGTTTTACCCCACAAAACCCAACTGACTGGTCCAGCGGCTGATATCGTTATGGAGCATATTAAAAACCATAAAATAAACGAAAAAATTATTCTAGAAAACATCCCTTGCGAAGCAGCAGATATTGTGAACTATGCTTATCTTGCGGCAAACAAACAACCACAAAACTCACCTCGTCCTCTCTATCTACGCAGTGCTGATGCAAAACAACAAACCGATTTTGCTTTACCACGAAAAAAAGTATGTCCGAAGTTTCATTGACAAAAAAGCATTTTGGAATTGCTCCACTACACGTTAATGATAGTGTTTCTCTCCATCAAATTCATCAACATTGCTTTACCCCTGCTTGGGGGAAACAAGCTTTTGATAACTTTTTAACAGATCACTCTATCTTTGGATACAAAGTCTTTCTCATTGATCAATCTGATCAGATTGTAGGTTTTTGCCTATGCCGTCTCATTCTTGATGAAGCAGAGATTATCACAATTGCGGTCCATCCTCATTATCGTCAACAAGGAATAGGTACTTTGCTTATCGATCATACACTTCGCCATCTTCGCGATAAGCACGCTATAAAATTATTCTTGGAAGTCGAAACCACCAACCTTTCTGCTTTAAATCTTTATAAACGCTTCGAATTTCAAAAAATTTCTAAACGTCTTGCCTACTATCCGTCAAAAAATGGTCGCGGTGATGCAATCATCATGCAAAAAACTTTTAGGCAAATAGATTGAGATTTATGTAAAAAACATTTAGACAGGTATTATGAATAAAGTAAATCCTAAAAATACGCCTCCTGTTGCTCCTAAAAAGGTTTTTATCAAGACCTATGGGTGTCAAATGAATGTTTATGATAGCCAACGAATGACTGATAGTCTCAGTGCTCAAGGCTATGTGACAACACAAACACCCAATGATGCCGATCTTATTCTTGTTAATACCTGTCATATTCGTGAAAAAGCAGCTGAAAAACTCTATTCTGATCTCGGTCGCTTGCGTGTTATGCGTCAAGAGCGAGCACCTGATAAACCCTTAACTGTTGGTGTAACAGGTTGTGTTGCACAAGCTGAAGGAAGTGAAATCTTGCGTCGCGCTCCAACAGTGGATCTCGTTATTGGTCCGCAAATGTATCATCGCTTGCCAGAATTATTAGAAAAAGCCAAACAAGGTAAAAAAGTTATCGAAACGGATTATGCTGTTGAAGATAAATTTGCTCATTTACCGCCGCATAATAAACGTGCAGTCAGAAAGCGGGGTGTTAGTGCCTTTTTAACAGTCCAGGAAGGGTGTGATAAATTTTGCACTTTTTGTGTTGTTCCTTATACGCGGGGTGCTGAAATATCGCGCTCTGTCGAACAAATTACCGAGGAAGCCCGTCAACTCATTGAAGCGGGTGTTAAAGAAATTACGCTGCTTGGACAAAATGTTAATGGTTGGCATGGACAAAGTGCTGATGGAAAAACTTGGCGCCTTGGTGATCTTCTTTATCATCTTGCAAAACTCGATGGTTTAAAGCGTTTGCGTTATACAACCAGCCACCCGCGCGATATGGATGATAGCCTTATTGCTGCACATCGAGATCTTGATATGTTAATGCCTTACCTGCACCTGCCTGTGCAATCTGGTTCAGATCGCATCTTAAAAGCCATGAACCGCCAACATAAAAGCGCTCATTATCTTCATATTATCGAAAAAATTCGCGCTGCACGGCCAGATATTGCCTTTTCAGGCGATTTTATTGTAGGGTTTCCAGGAGAAACAGATGAAGACTTTGAAGAAACCATTAAGCTCATTCAACAAGTACAATATAGTTCAGCTTATTCTTTTAAATATTCCCCCCGTCCTGGAACCGTGGGAGCCACAATGAAAAATCATGTTGAGGAATCTGTAAAAGATGCCCGTCTTCAACATTTACAAGTCCTTCTTCTTGAGCAACAAAATGCATTTTTGCGTTCTAAGGTTGGTCAAAAAACGGATGTTCTTATTGAAAAACCTGGACGTCACTCAGGACAAATGGTAGGGCGCTCTCCTTGGCTTTTACCTGTTGTTGTGGATACAGAAGCCTCTACAGGTAGTGTGATAGAAATTCATATTAAAAATACAAGCTCAAACAGTTTTGTCGGTGAAGTGACAAATAGATAAATATGACTCTAATACCTTGTTCATAATAAAGGTTTTGGAAAACTCTTTTATTTTAAAAGAAAATGATTACATCTAAAGCGTGCACTTTTATAAAAAACTCGTCTTTTATAAAGTTTACTCAAAAAAATATGTAATATTTATATAGATATGGAGAATATAGGCTGAAAGCTTCAACTGAAAAAATAAAGCGCGTTAAAGAAAAAATAAATGCTGACATTAAAAAGATTGATCCCTTGAAACAAGAAAGCGCTTCAGATACGAGCCAAGTTATTTTGGTTTTTGAAAATAATAAATATGCAAAAGCGGTTTTTGGTAAATTTGATGAAAATCTCGCTTATATCGAAAAAAAACTTGGCCTTAGTATTCATCCACGTGGCAATGAAATCTTAATCCATGGAAATATTTCTGTTATAAAACGTGCACGATATGTATTGCAGCAGCTTTATGAACGTGCCAAAACACATCAAGAGCTCGCTTTATCAGATATAAAAGGGGTGATTGCTATGGCGAGTATACCGCAAAAGCAGAAAGAAGACACAATAACACACAAATCTGCACCGAAACGTATACCAGCAAAGTTGAGTACCCATAAAAAAATAATTCATGCAAGGACTCCAACACAAGATGCTTATATACGCGCAATGGAGCATACTGAACTTGTGTTTGGTGTAGGACCAGCAGGAACAGGAAAAACGTATCTTGCTGTTGCTCATGCTGCAATGCTTCTAGAACGTGGTATCATTGAGCGGATTATTCTCTCACGTCCTGCTGTTGAAGCTGGAGAACACCTGGGGTTTCTTCCCGGTGATCTTAAAGAAAAAGTCGACCCCTATTTACGACCACTTTATGATGCTCTTTATGATATGATGCCTGCTGAAAAAATAGAACGCGTTTTAACTTCTGGTGTCATAGAAATTGCTCCTCTTGCCTTTATGCGTGGACGAACGCTTGCCCATGCCGCGGTTATTCTTGATGAAGCACAAAATACAACACCGATGCAAATGAAGATGTTCCTTACACGTCTTGGAGAAGGAACACGTATGATCGTTACCGGTGATGTAAGCCAAATTGATTTGCCTATAGGGCAAAAATCAGGTCTTATTGAAGCCATCCGCATTCTTTCAAATGTAGACAATATTGCAATTGTGCGCTTTGATGAAAAAGATGTTGTACGCCACCCACTTGTTGCTGCTATCGTTCATGCTTATGATCGTGATTCTGAAATACAAAATAAAAAAAAATCAATCGCGTGTGATCCATTAAAAAATGAATTTGATTGATCATGATTATTATTGATATAATGGTTGAAAGCGCAGGGTGGAATGATGAGAAAATGCTTTATAATATCACCGAAAAAGCATTAACGACAACGATGCATCATGTTTCATTGGAAAATGTTGTAAGCGAGATTAGCCTGCTTTTTACGGATGATGAACATATGGCACAAATCAATGCACAATGGCGTGGTAAAAACAAACCCACCAATGTATTATCCTTTCCAGCTTTTCCAATTAAAGCTGGGAATCCTCCGAATTCCATGATGGGTGATATTATCATCGCGCGAGAAACTGTTGTTCTCGAAGCAGAAAAACAAGGAAAAACATTTCAAGACCATTTAACGCATATGATCGTTCATGGTGTCTTGCATCTGCTTGGCTATGACCATGAAACCGATGATGAAGCACATCAAATGGAAACGCTTGAAAGAGAAATTCTACAAAAGCTCTCCATCAAAGATCCTTATACTGAATTGCCTATAAATGATAGAAATTAACTTTTAACATTAATATTATGAGTATACCATTTAAAACCTCTCATTCACTTATTATAAAAAGTTATAAGAAGAAAGTTTAGAAGATTGCAAAACCATGACAAACAAAACAAATACACAAAATAGTCGTCAAACATCTTCTAATAATGAAAAAGATCCCTCTCAACAGACGAATCATACAGAAAAATATTCCCTGATAAATCATTTGTTTTCATTCTTACGGGGTCGTAATTGTGCACCTACATCACTGCGCGATGATCTTACCGTTGCACTTGCAACTAATAATGAAAAAGATACAGCTCTCTTCTCACCTGAAGAACGGACTATGTTGCATAATATTTTGCGTTTGCGTGAAGCACGCGTAGATGATGTTATGATCCCTCGCTCTGAAATCGAAGCATTGGAAATAAACACTTCACTTGGAGATGCCCTTAAATGTTTCGCAAAAGTTGGTCATTCTCGCATACCTGTTTACGCTGAAACTTTAGATGATCCACGCGGCATGATCCATATCCGTGATATTCTAAATTATATGACTCGCTTTATTATCAATCCTACAAAAACCGAACAAAAATCTGATGTGCTTCAATTAAATCACACAGATTTACATACCCCAATCGGTGAATTGGATTTGATCCGAACCGTTCTCTTTGTTCCCAGTTCTATGCTTGCAAGCAAGCTCTTAACACGGATGCAAACCACGCGAACACAAATGGCTTTAGTTATTGATGAACACGGCGGAACAGATGGTCTCGTTTCAATGGAGGATATTGTTGAATTGGTCGTTGGTGATATCGAAGATGAACATGATCATGTCGACAATGCTATCGTACGCGAACACAACAATAAATGGCTTGTTGATGCAAGAACCGAACTAGAAGATGTGGAGAAAGCTCTTGGACCTGATTTTATCGTAGGAGAATATGGTGATGAGGTTGATACTATTGGTGGTTTAATTGTCTCTATTCTTGATCGTATTCCTGCAAAAGGTGAAGTTGTCGAAGCTGTCCCTGGCTATAAATTTCGTATTTTAGAAGCTGATAAACGCCGAATTAAGCGGTTGCGCATTTTTCGCATTCCAGAAAATGAAAATCTTGAAAACAATGCCATCTCTAAAGAATAGTCGAGCGCCTTTAAATAATTTCATCGTTTTTTTGCGCTCTGTTACCGGCTGGAAGAGGCAGGCATGGATATTTCTATGTGGTGCTCTTTCTTCCTTTGCACTTCCACCCTTTTATTTAACACCTCTTTGCTTTCTAACTTTTCCTATTTTTGTTGTTTTACTTGACTCAATACAAGCCTCCCCAAAAAATAAAAAATATTTTTTTACCTATGCTTTAAGCTGTGGAACTTTTGGTTTTAGTTATTTTATTTGCGGACTTTGGTGGCTCTGCAATGCTTTGTTGACAGATCCAGATTCTTTTGGTTGGGCCGTACCACTAGCCATTGTATTTCCTCCTCTCTACCTTTCTCTTTATTGGTTTTTTTCTGGTTTCATTGTCGGTTTATTATGGACAAAAGGAATAGCACGCTTTTTTGTTTTAGCCTTTGCCTTAGGATTGGCCGAATGGTTGCGTGCGTTCTTATTTACAGGATTTCCATGGAATTCTCTTGGCTATACAGCTATGCCAACCCCGATGTTCATGCAATCTGATGCAATCGTGGGACTTTATGGAATGAATATTCTTGCTGTCTTAACCTATAGTTTACCCACAGTTTTATTAACAGATGAAAAAAAGAAGGTTGCTCTTTCTCTTTGCTTATCACTTATATTCCTTCACAGTGGTTTTGGATTTTATCGCCTCCATACGATAGAGAATACAGCTGAAGATCAAAAAAGCAATTATTGGGTGCGCATTGTTCAACCCTCTATCCCACAAAATATAAAATTGCATGATAATACACGAGAAACTGTGTTGGAAGCGCACATGAATCTGAGTGCAAAACCAGTAACGGGTAAAAATCCAGAACCCGATTTTATCATATGGCCTGAAGCTTCCGTTCCTTACCTTCTCTATGATAACTCATCTATCACGATGCACATTGCCTCTCTTTTAAAACCAAAACAATGGGCTATCATCGGAGCGGTACGCGCTAGTGATGATCCCCCTCGTTCCCAAACACAATATTTCAATACAATTGCCGTCATCAATGCTCAAGGTAATATTGTACATACTTCCGATAAACTTCATTTGGTCCCTTTTGGTGAGTATCTTCCCTATCAAAATTTATTGAAAAAAATTGGCTTACATATTCTCGCTGATAATATTGGTGGATATAGCGCTGCACATGTGCGCACAACTGTTACAATGCCAAACGGATTTTCTTATCTGCCCTTAATTTGTTATGAGGCAATATTTCCCCATGAAATGACTTTTAAAGGCCCCTCTCCTCAAGCAATCATTAATGTCACAAATGATGCATGGTTTGGTGTAACACCGGGGCCTTATCAACATCTTCAACAAGCACAGCTTCGTGCCATTGAATTAGGTATCCCACTCATACGAGCAGCGAATAATGGAATATCAGCTGTTATTGATTCTTATGGACGAATCGTTGTAGCTCTTCAACAAAATGTTGTGGGCATTATTGATTCAGAAGTTCCACCATCCATTACCCCTATAGGAAGCAATGAATACAGAACTTTCTCTACTTTTATCTTATTCATTCTTATGCTATTGTGTCGTATTGGTTTTGGTTCTACAAAACAGCTTAAATGATTCAAGTGCTCCTTGTACGGTATTATGTTGCGTTTACCAGTAATATTGGGAAAAAATATTACATAATTATTTAATTATATGATAAATCAACTTCGCATAAATTTGATGTTGGTTTAAAAGAAAAGTGCTGGAAATTTAAAGAGTTGCATTATGACCGAAACTAGAAAAAAACCTGACCCTATAGATATCTATGTTGGAACGCGTATCCGTTTACGTCGTAATATTTTGGGACTTACTCAAGAAAAATTAGGTGAAAAATTAGGCATTACTTTTCAGCAAATCCAAAAATATGAAAAAGGAACAAACCGTATTGGTGCCAGTCGCCTTCAAGCAATAGCAGAAATTATGGATGTTCCTGTTTCTTACTTTTTTGATAAGGGTCTTACCTCTCAACAAGTAGAGGGTTTTGCTGAAAGTGAACACAATTTTATGGACTTTTGTTCTAGTAGCGAAGGTATTCAGCTCATGCGGGCTTTTACGAATATATCTGATGCTAAAGTGCGTCGCAAAATCATTGACTTGGCAAAAGCACTTTCTGAGGAAGATTTGACAGATAAGCTATAAAATTAAAATTATATTTTTTCTCTCTTGTTCATATAAATTTGCATTGTCGATTTGCTGTGGAATGAGCAAACCGGAGCAGCTTTAGTAGGCAATTAATTGAATTGTTGGTTTTCTTTTTTGAAGGAGTTCCTATGCCGCATCAAGATTATCTTTTTACGAGCGAATCGGTATCGGAAGGGCATCCTGATAAAATTTGTGATCGTATTTCCGATGAAATCGTTGATATGGTCTATAAAGAAGCACAAAAGACCGGTACTGATCCATGGTTAGTCCGTGTTGCTTGTGAAACTCTCGTCAGTGTCAACCGTGTTGTTATCGCCGGTGAGGTACGTGTTCCTGATACGCTCTTAAAAAAAGATAAAGATAAAAAAATTATCTATGATGAAACTGGCTGTCCACTCATTAACCCTACGCGTTTTCGTACAGCAGCGCGCCGTGCTATCCGTTCCATTGGCTATGAACAAGCAGGTTTCCATTGGAAAACTGTTAAAATTGATGTTCTTTTGCGTCCTCAATCTGCTGACATTGCAAGAGGCGTTGATAATGCAATGGATCGGCATGGTGAAGAAGGAGCAGGTGATCAAGGTATCATGTTTGGATATGCTTGCCGTGAAACGCCTGACCTGATGCCTGCACCAATTTATTATGCGCATAAGATTCTCAAACTTCTTTCTGCAGCTCGTCATAAAGGAGAAGGCGAAACTGGAAAATTAGGACCGGATGCTAAAAGTCAAATCACTATACGCTATAAAGGCGGAAAACCAATAGAGGTAACATCCATCGTTCTTTCAACTCAGCACCTCGATGAAAGTTGGGATTCCAATAAAGTCCGTACAGTGGTTGAACCTTATATTCGTCAAGCTTTACATGATATCCCTATTTCAGCTCAATGCAGTTGGTATATTAATCCAACAGGAAAATTTGTCATTGGTGGTCCCCAAAGTGATGCCGGATTAACAGGACGAAAAATTATCGTGGATACTTACGGAGGTGCAGCTCCCCATGGAGGCGGTGCATTTTCAGGAAAAGATACGACAAAAGTTGACCGTTCTGCAGCCTATGCAGCACGTTATCTGGCTAAGAATATTGTTGCTGCTCATCTAGCAGAACGATGCACCATTCAGCTCTCCTATGCAATTGGTATTGCACAACCTTTATCGATTTATCTTAATCTGCATGGAACAGGAAAAGTCGATGAAAAGATTATTGAAGCGGCCATTCGCAAAATAATGGATCTTTCCCCTACAGGAATTCGAAAACATCTTGACCTTAATAAACCAATATACACAAAAACAGCTGCTTATGGTCACTTCGGGCGAAAACCAAAGCATGATGGTTCGTTTTCATGGGAAAAAACTGATCTCGTAAAAACGCTTCAAGAAATAATCAAAATCTCATGATTAAATATAATACACGCAAAAGTGAAGCCTTTTTTGGACGCCGACAAGGAAAGCAGCTACGAAACAATCAGCTTGCACGTCTAAAAATGCTTCTCCCTCATTTTAATATTGATTTAAATGTCCCTCCTCCCTCAGACCTTACATCCTTATTTGCGAGTAAAGTAAAAGAAATTAGACTTGAAATCGGCTTTGGTGGCGGTGAACATTTACTCCATGAAATGGAACATTTTCCGCAAACCGGTTTTATCGGCATCGAGCCCTTTATCAATGGCATGGCAAAAATATTGTTGTCTCTTGAACAGCATACACATTATCAAAACCATCTTCGCCTCTATAATGATGATGCTACACGCCTGCTTGATTGGCTTCCTGATAATTCGCTTGATGGAATAGATCTTTTCTATCCTGATCCTTGGCCGAAAAAGAAACACTGGAAACGACGTTTCATTAACATAAAAAATCTTAACCGTTTTGCTCGCGTTCTTAAAATAGGGAAAGCTTTTCGCTTTGCTAGTGATATAGACAGTTATATAAACTGGACCCTTTATCACTGTGCACATCATGATCACTTTGAGTGGAAAGCAGAAAGCCCCCAAGACTGGAAAACCCCTTATCCACTATGGAGAGGAACGCGCTATGAAGCAAAAGCTTTACGGGAAGGACGAACACCTGCCTATCTTACCTTTATCAAGAAATAAATGATCGAGTGCTTTTCTCATAAACAACTTGAAAAATTTTGAATTTAAGAGTATTAATAACTAAATTCTTGGTCTTATGATGAAGAGTGGGCCCTTGGACCCGCTCTTTTTTAATATCATAAAACTGATGGAAATAACGTGGATAAAATTTATGAACGAAGCGGAAAAAATAAGCAATCTTGACGAACCTCGCTTGTTTGAAGAAGATGGTATTGAAGCACGGGTTGGGGCTCTTGTCATACCACTGCTGAAACCTTTAGGATTTCGTTTGGTTCGTGTAAAACTTCTTGGACAAAATGGTTTAACACTTCAAATTATGGTGGAACGAGCTGATGGTTCTTTGACCGTAGAAGATTGTGAAACTGTTAGTCGAACTGTTTCCCCCTCCTTGATGTGGAAAATGTTATTGAACGCAAATATCATTTAGAAGTCTCATCCCCTGGAATTGATCGTCCATTGGTAAGAAAATCTGATTTTTTTCATTGGCAGGGGCATCTTGCAAAAATTGAGACAAAAATAACCATTGATGGGCGTCGAAAATTTCGTGGAATACTGACCAATATTACGCAAGATGGATTTATTTTAAATACGGATAAAGCTGCTTACGGAGAAGCCATGTACACCTCTATTTCCTTTTGTGATATCATAAATGCGCATTTAGTGCTTACCGATGAGCTTATTCGCGATGCATTGAAAAAAAATAAAGATTTGAGTCAACAATTCATTGACGAAGATAATCCTACCGACTCAATACAGACGCTCAATTTCAAAAAATAATATCACTGGGGAATACCCATCGTGTGGCACAAAGAAGGAGAAAATTGATGGCTACAAGCGCTAACAGGCTTGAAATTCTGCAAATTGCAGATGCTGTTGCACGTGAAAAGTCAATCGACCGTGAAATTGTCATTTCTGCGATGGCGGATGCGATTCAGAAAGCAGCACGTTCTCGTTATGGTCAAGAAACCAATATACGTGCTGAAATAAATTCCAAAACAGGTGAAATTAAATTACAACGCCTGCTTAAAATCGTTGATGTTGTTGAAGACTATACAGCGGAAATTACTTTGTCAGATGCACTCAAACGTCAAGCAGAAGCAAAAGTTGGTGATTTTTTTGCTGATCCTTTACCTCCTATGGATTTTGGACGTATCGCAGCACAATCTGCTAAACAAGTTATTGTACAAAAAGTACGTGACGCAGAGCGTGATCAGCAATATGAAGAATTTAAAAATAAAGTTGGTGAAATTATTTCTGGTACAGTCAAACGTGTGGAATATGGCAATGTTATCGTTGATTTGGGGCGTGGTGAGGCCATTGTACGCCGTGATGAATTAATCCCCCGTGAATCTTTCCGCTATGGAGACCGTATTCGTGCCTTTGTCAATGATGTACACCGTGAAACACGTGGACCACAGATTTTCCTTTCACGCACACATCCTCAATTTATGGTAAAACTTTTTACCATGGAAGTTCCAGAAATTTATGATGGTATTATAGAAATCAAATCGGTTGCTCGTGATCCAGGTTCACGAGCCAAAATTGCTGTTGTTTCACGCGATGGTTCCATTGATCCTGTTGGTGCATGTGTGGGGATGCGAGGAAGTCGTGTACAAGCAGTTGTTGCAGAATTACAAGGCGAAAAAATTGATATTATTCCTTGGTCGCCTGATGCTGCAACATTTGTTGTGAATGCCTTGCAACCTGCTGAAGTTTCTAAAATCATCCTTGATGAAGATGCTGAGCGCATTGAAGTTATTGTGCCGGATGACCAACTTAGCCTTGCTATTGGACGACGTGGGCAAAATGTTCGTTTAGCTTCGCAGCTAACTGGATGGAACATTGATATTTTAACGGAAAAGGAAGAATCTGAAAATCGTCAAAAAGAATTTACTGAACGGAGTAAATTATTTATGGAAGCCTTAGAAGTTGACGAAATGATCGGACAAGTTATGGCGTCAGAAGGTTTTTCTTCTATTGAAGAAATTGCCTATATTGATCTTGAGGAAATCGCTTCTATTGATGGTTTTGACCATGATACCGCCGCTGAAATCCAAAATCGAGCGCGCGAATATCTTGATCATAAAGAAAAAGAACTTGATGAAAAACGCAGAAAGCTCGGCGTTTCTGACGAATTACGAACACTTCCTGGAATGACAAGTGCTATGCTAGTTGCTGTGGGTGAGGATGGTGTAAAAACAATGGAGGATTTTGCTGGCTATGCCGTTGATGATTTGGCGGGTTGGAGAGAACGCAAAGAAGGTCAGACGCAAAACTTTTCTGGTGTTTTAACCCCTTTTGACATTACACGCGCAGATGCAGAAGCTATGGTTTTAGCTGCACGTGTACAAGCAGGATGGATAGACCCAGCTGATCTTGTTACAGAAAGTCCTGTAGAAGTAGAAGATGAAAATTCTGCAGAAAATGAAAAAACAGATGATTTGGATGTGGATACACTTTAAATGAATGAACGGACTTGCATTGTGACTCGACAAAATGCTTCAGCACAAACGCTGATCCGTTTTGTTATTGGTCCCAATAACCAAATTGTCCCTGATCTTAAAGCGAATTTACCAGGGCGCGGCGTTTGGATTTCTGCTCATCACACTGTTATTGAGAAAGCGATCAAACAGAAAGCTTTTCATAAAAGTTTTAAAACAGATGTTGAGGTTGTACCAAATCTTGCGCATATTGTTGATACGCTTTTACTCAAAGCTGCTCTTTCAAGCCTTTCTTTGGCAAGAAAAGCGGGAGCAGTTGTCATGGGAGCAACGAAGGTTGATGCTGCTATCCGCTCCGGTCAAGCTATTCTTGTACTTCATGCTAAAGAAACAACAGAAGATGGAAAACGAAAAATTGCACAAGCTATCCATACAATACAACAACAAACAAATCGGACAATAAAAACTATATCTTTATTTACAAGTGATGAAATGCGCGTGGCTTTTGGCTCTAATCCTGTCATGCACGCAGCCTTATTGGACACAAAGGCTGCTGAAGGATTTCTCAAAACAACATATAAATTGATCAGCTATCGTGATGACAAGCATAGTAAGCCCGGTGAGATGACGGCTCAAGCCGTGAAGGAAGTACAATGAGTGAAAATAACAACGACAAAATAACAAACAAGAAGACACTAACTCTCAAGCGGTCTGTCTTGGAAACAAGCACGGTCAAACAAAATTTTAGTCATGGCCGTACAAAGGCTGTCGTTGTTGAAACCAAACGACGTAAAATTACGCGGCCTGATGAAAAAGCTGAAACCCTTCAGCCTATTACAAAGCCGCATGTAGCCCCCCAACGCTCTAAACCGCGTTTTGAGGAAAAAAAACCTCAAGAATCTGCCGCTAAAAGTAATCTTTCATCGGCTGAAATGGAAGCAAGACTTCGCGCGTTAGAAGAAGCACATATTCAAGAAAGAATAACGCGAGAAAAAGCCGAAGAAGAAGCAAGACGCGCTAAAGAGCGTGAAGAAATTTTACAGAAAGAAATTAAAGAAAAAGAAATACAGCACAAACAAGAAGAAGAAAAACAGCCGGTACACATTTCACCTGTTCTCTCTGAGCCCCCTCTTATTGAACAGGTAGAGATTCCTGTTGCACCTAAAAATGCACCTGCGGTTGAAAAGCGCAAAATAGATGAAGATAAAGAGGAGGAACGGTATAGCCGACGTGCTAATCCTGGTAAATCAGAAATACGTGCACCAAAAGTTGTCAAAGGAGCTGATGAACGGCGCCGTGGAAAACTAACTCTTAATAGCGCACTGGACGAAGAAGGAAGTGCGCGTGGACGCTCAATGGCTGCAATGCGGCGCAGACAAGAAAAGTTTAAGCGTGCACAAAACCAAGAACCAAGAGAAAAAATTTCTCGTGAAGTTGTACTTCCTGAGACGATAACCATTCAAGAGCTCGCACAACGTATGACGGAGCGTTCCGTTGATGTTATTAAATTCTTGATGAAACAAGGACAAATGATGAAACCTGGCGATGTTATTGATGCAGATGTTGCTGAACTCATCGCTGTTGAATTTGGCCATACGGTTAAACGTGTTTTAGAATCTGATGTAGAGGAAGGTATCTTTAATATAACAGATAATCCTCAGAATATGCAGCAACGTCCCCCTGTTGTAACCATTATGGGTCATGTTGACCACGGAAAAACTTCTCTTCTCGATGCTATTCGCAAAGCCAATGTTGTGTCTGGTGAAGCAGGTGGTATTACGCAGCATATTGGAGCCTATCAAGTAGAACAAAACGGTCAAAAAATTACCTTTATTGATACACCGGGACATGCTGCATTTACCGCTATGCGTGCCCGTGGAGCTCGTGTTACCGATATTGCTGTTCTTGTTGTTGCCGCTGATGATAGTGTTATGCCGCAAACGATTGAATCAATTAATCACGCTAAAGCTGCTGGTGTACCTATTATTGTTGCTATCAACAAAATTGATAAACCAGCTGCAAATGCACAAAAAGTGCGTACAGAACTTTTACAACATGAAGTATTTGTTGAAACGATGGGCGGTGAAACTTTGGACGTTGAAGTTTCTGCTAAAACGGGTCAAAACCTTGATAAACTTCTTGAAGCTATCCTTCTTCAGGCTGAAATGCTTGATCTGAAAGCAGATCCTCAGCGAACTGCAGAAGGTGTTGTCATCGAAGCGAAATTGGATCGTGGACGTGGATCTGTTGCAACCGTTCTTGTTCAAAAAGGGACATTGCATCCTTCTGATATTATCGTTGCTGGAAATGAATGGGGGCGTGTGCGTGCTTTGATTGACGACCATGGTCGCCATGTCAAAGAAGCCGTTCCTTCTACACCGATTGAAATTTTAGGCATGCAAGGAACACCTCAAGCTGGAGATCGTTTTGCTGTTGTCACGCATGAAGCAAAAGCACGCGAAATTTCTGAATATCGTCAGCGATTAGCGCGTGATAAAGCTGTTGCTCGACAAACCGGCTCGCGTGGTTCACTTGAGCAGATGATGACAAAATTGCAAACGACTGGTGTTAAGGAGTTTTCTCTTATTATCAAAGGGGATGTGCAAGGATCCATTGAAGCAATCGCTTCAGCATTGGAGAAGCTAGGAAATGATGAGGTTCGTGCGCGTGTTGTACATTCTGGTGCCGGAGGAATTACCGAAAGTGATATTTCTCTTGCCGAAGCTTCTAACTCCGCTGTGATTGGCTTTAATGTTCGAGCCAATAAACAAGCGCGTGATTTTGCAAAAACACAAGGAATTGAAATTCGTTATTATAACATCATTTATGATCTTGTTGATGATATCAAAGCGGCCATGTCTGGGTTGCTCTCACCAGAACAGCGTGAAACTTTCCTTGGTAATGCTGAAATTCTAGAAGTCTTTAATATTACAAAAATCGGAAAAGTCGCTGGGTGTCGTGTTACAGAAGGTAAAATAGAGCGAGGAGCCGGTGTCCGCCTTATTCGCGATAATATCGTTATTCACGAAGGAAAATTAAAAACACTTAAACGCTTTAAAGATGAAGTCAATGAAGTACAAAGTGGTCAAGAATGTGGAATAGCCTTTGAAAATTATGAAGATATGCGCGCAGGAGACATTATTGAAACCTTCCGTATCGAACATATTAATCGCACATTATAAAATAATCCAATAACTTTACTCTATTTTAAAATGAGGAAAGTTATTGGAATTCTATCACAATGTCTCTTTTTTTCCTTATTTGGATGATCAAAGAAGAGGTTTTGGAGCAAGGACAAAACTTTGATGAAAAATGCAGGGCCATCACAACGGCAACTCAGAGTAGCAGAGCAAGTACGTCATGCTGTAGCACATATACTACAGCGTAATATTTTGTTTGATGATATCTTAAAAGATAGTGTCATTTCTGTCTCTGAAGTACGCATGTCACCAGATTTAAAAATTGCAACTTGCTTTGTATCACCTCTCAACACGCTTAAAAATACTGCCCATACCGATGTCGTTGATGCCCTCAATAAGCATAGTCGTTTTCTCCGTGGAGAAATTAGTCATGCATTGCGACAAATGAAATATATGCCAGAACTGCGTTTTAGACTTGATAATAGTTTTGATAATTTTTCAAAAATTGATGCCCTCCTCCGATCACCTGAGGTTGCGCGTGATTTTCATCACAATAAAGATGAGGATTAAAGAAATGGCACGGCAACGCAAAAAAAAAGGGCGTCCTGTTTCTGGCTGGGTCATATTTGATAAACCAAAAGGAATGAAATCAACAGAAGCTGTCTCACAAATTAAATGGCTCTTTCATGCACAAAAAGCAGGACATGCAGGTACACTTGATCCTCTTGCTTCTGGTCTTCTTCCCATTGCCTTAGGCGAAGCAACCAAAACCGTTCCTTACGTGATGCAAGGCAAAAAAACTTATCGTTTTCATATCGCTTGGGGACAAGAACGTTCAACAGATGATCTAGAAGGAGAAATAACGAAAACATCTCTCAAACGTCCAACACAAGAAGAAATACTGGCTCTGCTCCCGCAATATACAGGTATTATTTTGCAAATACCCCCACAATTTTCAGCCATCAAAATTGCTGGAAATCGTGCCTATGATCTAGCCCGTGAAGGGGAAGTCGTTGAAATTGCGCCCCGTGAAGTGGAAATAGAAACTTTCAAATTAATAGAAATGCCTACCAAAGAGTATTCTGTCTTTGAAATAACGTGCGGAAAAGGAACCTATGTGCGCTCGCTAGCACGTGATATGGGACGTGATCTGGGTTGCTATGGACATATCGCTGACTTAAGACGTATTGCCGTTGCACCTTTTGATGAAGAGGATCTCATTACATGGGATGAACTAAAAGAAGCAATATCGCCAAATAAAAATACCACAGATGAAAATGAGCGTTTTTTTGAAAAAGATTTCTCAACACTCGATGAACTGCTCATTGAAACAGGAGCTGCATTAGATTGTCTCCCTCATTATCCGCTTACCGAAACCCAGGCACAGAGAGTTATGAGAGGACATTCTATTCCTTTGTGTACTCATAAAACACTTCTTGATGCAGAGGAGGTTTGTCTCCTCTATAAGGAACAACTTCTTGCTATTGGCATTCTCGACAAAGGTCTCTTTAAACCAAAGCGGATTTTTACAATTTAAGTGTTTCTTTCTTATAACTGTCTTTTGTTGGAAGATATTGCTCTCTATCAAATTAAGAGAAATATGGTTCTTTTCATTTATCTACACTCACCTTATTCATATCAAAACTTGAAAAATAGAGCGATAAGACAACACCACCATACACTTTGCTATCCCCTAATGTTGCAACACCCCTTGCATTTGAAATGAATTTAATAAGAGACTTTCCTTTTTTTATCGTTTTTATCCACACGCCAGCCCCCCGTAATGTATAAGAAAATAGTTTTACTGTCTCAATATGAAGTAAAATAAACAGACTAGAAAGAAGAAAAGCTTAAGATTTTCAAAACTATTACGCAACATAAAAACAAAAATAATCACTACAAATCAATATATTAATTACTAAAAAACCAATTTTTATTGTTGTTCTTATGCGAACCAATTGTTCAAAAGTAATATGACCCTATTTAAGAACTGTTTTAAACTTAAGGGAGATGCTCAGAAGAAGCTTTTAAAAGCATCTCATCGGGTTGGGGTATTGTTTGCCGTTCAATCATGCGGTGCACCCTTATACCGTTAGGGGCACAATTTAAATGACGCAGACGCTTATTAACTTCAGCGTCCGCTTTTGTACGACGATGATTATGACGTAGATAATCTACCCATGTTGGCATATGATACGCCTCTGTCCAATATTCAGGTCTTTCAAGATCTCGTAAAAGGACCCATTGACGCGCACCATCACGTAAACGAATATGGCGTCTATGCGTCATCACTTTGAGAAACTCTTCCAGATCATTTTCATGAATTTGATAATCGATCATGATCATGATCGGGCCACTTCTTGCTTTTAGATCGAGTAAGAGTTCCGGCTCTCTAAAATGATCGAGAGGATTTAGATCTATCTGTGGAATTTCTTGAATTCTAAATTTTACCCCTGCAAGAGCACCAAAAATCAAGAATAGAGAACAAATACTCAAAGCAATTGTTGGAGAATAACCATCAGCCAAAGCGCCCCAAATTGCACTTCCAGCCGCCATCCCTCCATAAGATGCTGTTTGATAGAGTGCTAAAGCACGTGCTACAACCCATCGTGGTGTAGAGAGTTGTACAGATGTATTAAACAATGATAATGCCAAAACCCAACATAGGCCTGCAGGAAATAAAGCAATATGGCTTACAATTAGTGAACGACTTATTCCTAATAAAAAGCAAGAAAAAGCAAAACCAATAAATGCACTTACAATAATGGTTTCTGGACGAAAATGATGCCGTATAAATGCATTCGTAATCCCTGCTGTCATGGCTCCTAACCCAAAACAACCAAGCAATGTACCATAAAGAAGGGCACTTCCTCCCAGAACTTTATGTGCAACAATTGGCAAAAGAGCTAAAATCGAAATAGCCCCTATACCAAAAAAGAACGCTCGAACCATAATATTCAAGAGATTAGGTGACATCGCAACATAACGCAAACCATCTGAAACAGCCCCTAGAAGTCTTTCTCTTGGCAATGGGTTGTTTTCATAATTTGATTTCCAGAAAAATAATGCGCCAATAAGAGGAATATAGCTTATAGCATTAAACAAAAAAGCAGCAGATGCCCCCAAAGTTGCAATGATGGCCCCTCCAATAGCAGGCCCCACACTGCGCATTAAATTAAAACCAACGCTATTCAAGCTCACAGCAGCAGGAATATTTTCCCGACTTACAATATCTCCTATTGTTGCTTGCCAAGAAGGATTATAAAAAGCTGTGCCGCATCCAATCAAAAACGTAAAACATAACAAAAGCCAAGGTGTTAAAAGTCCCATATAAGCTAAAACAGCTAAACTCATGGATATGACCATCATCATAATCTGTGCGCACAACATAATTTGACGCCGATTAAAATTGTCCGCTAATGCTCCTGCCATCAAAGAAAACATAACAAGTGGTAACGTTGTCGCACTTTGAACAAGCCCAACCATGGAATGCGAAGAACTAATTAGCGCCATTAACCACCCTGCTCCAACAGCCTGTATCAGCCCCCCTAAATTAGAAATAAGAGTAGATGACCATAAATTTCGAAATACCGAATTACGAAAAAGTCTTAATGTTGAAATGCTCTGCATCTTTTTCCTCCAAATCGGTATTGATTACTTTTGTTATCACACACACTCTCTCTTATAATCTTTGTATCAAAAGGATGCATAATTCTTTAAAAAACTCTCATAAAACTTTATTTAAATCAATATTTCAAAATAAAAGCCTTTATTTAAAGAAAGACTTCAAAGTGCTGTAAAGGACTAGTATTTTAACCTTCTTTCCTATATAAAGGCGAAAGTAGGTAGGAGTCTTCGACTCTTCTTATTTTTTCGTAGACCCTTGCTGAACGACATCTCGGCTATGGGTGACTTTATGTTTCTTCGTTTTTGGAAAGGATAATACGATGTCGATTACAGCTGAACGTAAACAAGCTCTTGTCGCAGAATACGCGACCAAAGTTGGTGATACAGGATCACCAGAAGTACAGATTGCTGTACTTTCTGAACGTATTTCTAATTTAACAAACCACTTTAAATCTCACAAAAAGGATAATCATTCGCGTCGTGGTCTTTTGAAGATGGTGTCTCAACGCCGGCGCCTTCTTGATTATCTTAAAGGAGTTGACCAAAATCGTTATCAGACACTTATCAAGAAGTTAGGTTTGCGTCGCTAAAAGAAAAATGGGGTGATGTAAAAAACTCCCCATTTTTTTAACATATTACTTTTAGTTAAAAATTTTAAAAACTGACAAGTTATTATGGGATAGGATTGCTCGTCTTTCGTATTTAATATGATTTACTTCTCTCTTCTCTCAACACATTGAAAGTATGTTGTCCACCTTAGAGCTTAGAAATATGCTACGCAAAACCAGAATGTGCACAATCAAAGATTTAAACACTGGTCATTAAGGATAAAAAATGTTCAAAACGCACAAGATAGAAATTGAATGGGCCGGACGTCCGCTCACCCTTGAAACAGGGAAAATAGCGCGTCAAGCTGATGGTGCAGTGATTGCTACCTATGGAGAAACAATGGTTTTAGCAACCGTCGTATCGGCAAAAAGCCCAAAACCAGACCAGGACTTTTTTCCGCTCACCGTTAATTATCAAGAAAAATCCTATGCTGTTGGTCGAATACCTGGTGGCTATTTAAAACGGGAAAGTCGTCCAAGTGAAAATGAAACTTTGGTTTCACGTTTGATTGATCGTCCAATTCGTCCCCTTTTCGTTGAGGGTTATAAAAATGATACACAAGTCATTGTTTCTGTTATACAGCATGATCTTGAAAATAATCCCGATATCCTTGCGATGATTGCATCCTCTGCCGCATTGACCCTGTCGGGAGTGCCTTTCATGGGGCCGATAGCGGGTGCTCGCGTTGGCTATTGCAACGGACAATATGTTCTCAATCCTCATATCGATGAAATGCCTGAATCAAAACTTGATCTTGTGGTTGCTGGAACAGACAGTGCTGTATTGATGGTTGAATCAGAAGCACAAGAATTGCCGGAAGATATCATGCTGGGTGCTGTGATGTTCGGTCACAAAGGCCTTCAACCTGTCATTGATGCCATTATCAAGCTTGCTGAAGTTGCTGCAAAAGATCCTCGTGATTTTGTTCCAGAAGATCTTTCTGAACTTGAAAAAGCGATGCAGGAAATGGCAGAACAGGATATACGAAAAGCTTACACAATTACTGATAAGCAAGAACGTTATGCTGCAATTGATGCACTAAAAACAGAAATCATTAATAAATTTATGCCAGAAACAGAAGAAAACTGTCAATTCAGTACGGACCAAATTGCAACCGTATTTAAACAGTTGCAAGCAAAAATTGTTCGTGGAAACATTCTTGATACAGAAAAGCGTATTGATGGACGCAATCTTTCTACCGTGCGCCCTATCCAATCAGAAGTAAGTATTTTGCCCCGTACACATGGATCAGCACTCTTTACCCGTGGAGAAACACAAGCGATTGTCGTTGCAACATTGGGGACTGGTGAAGATGAACAATATGTGGATGCATTAACGGGGATGTACAAGGAAACATTCCTTCTCCATTACAATTTTCCACCCTTTTCAGTGGGTGAAACAGGACGCCTTGGTTCTCCTGGTCGTCGTGAAATTGGACATGGCAAATTGGCATGGCGAGCCATTCACCCCATGCTGCCAACAAAAGAATCTTTTCCTTATACCATTCGTGCTGTCTCAGAAATTACTGAATCCAATGGATCTTCTTCTATGGCAACAGTTTGTGGAACGTCGCTTGCTCTCATGGATGCTGGTGTTCCTTTAGCACGCCCCGTTGCAGGTATTGCCATGGGCTTGATTAAAGAAGGAGAACGCTTTGCGGTTCTGTCTGATATTTTAGGCGATGAAGATCATCTTGGAGATATGGATTTTAAAGTCGCAGGAACAGAAAATGGTATTACTGCTTTGCAAATGGATATCAAAATTGACGGTATTACCGAAGAGATTATGAAAATCGCACTGGAACAAGCCAAAGGTGGCCGAATCCATATCCTTAACGAAATGGCGAAAGCTTTAACCAGCGCACGAGCTGAACTGAGTGAATTTTCTCCACGAATTGAAGTAATGAATATTTCTGTTGATAAAATCCGTGATGTTATCGGCTCTGGTGGTAAGGTTATTCGAGAAATTGTGGAACAAACTGGAGCAAAAATTAATATTGAAGATGATGGTACCATTAAAATTGCTTCTGCGGATGCTAAAACCATTGAAGCAGCAAAACGCTGGATTCATTCTATTGTCGATGAGCCCGAAGTTGGCGCTATCTACCAAGGAACAGTTGTAAAAACTGCAGACTTTGGTGCGTTTATAAACTTCTTTGGTTCTCGTGATGGACTCGTTCATATCTCTCAACTGGCATCAGAACGCGTCACAAAAACAACAGATGTGGTTAAAGAAGGTGATAAAGTTTGGGTTAAACTCATGGGCTTTGATGAGCGTGGAAAAGTTCGCTTATCAATGAAGGTTGTTGATCAAGAAACCGGAAAAGAAATTACCGATGATCAATCGGTGAAAGAAGAAAAGTGCATAGATGAAAAAAAACAATCTGAAAATAAGCGCCGTCGGAAGAAAAAAGAAGCGTAATCTTTTCTTCTTATCGTAATCATGAAATGCCATCCCAACATTGGAGTGGCATTTTTCTTTGAAAGAACCACATGTGTTATTATTTTTACCTTTTGAAAATCAAGTACTCCCTTATCCAGATCCACACCAATGTTGGCTAAGTTTCGGTTTAACGGAAATCCCTGCTCAAAAATGGGCCCAAAATTTAAAAATTATCACGCCTTGGCGACCAGATTTTTTAAAATTTGTCGATACTCAATTTCATTGCTCTCCTCAAATAGATAAAACTTCCCTCTATGATGGAGCATTTTTACAGTTGGGAAAATATCGTGGTTTTAACCAAAATTGTTTTCTTGATTTATTAGAATGCGTTAAACCCAATGGATGGATTGTGGTCAGTGGGAATAAAACGGCTGGTGCTGCTTCAATGATGAAATGGGTTAAAAATATTGTTCCCATTACCGATAAATTGTCTAAAAATCATGGTCTTGTATTTTGGCTACAAGTTCCTCAAAAAATAGAGAAACAGAATATTGCCCAATGGCGCTCACCACCGCTTTCTTTTGATAACTTTCAAACCACTCCTGGTATGTTCTCACACGGTCGTATTGATCCAGGATCTGCAGCACTTGCTTCTTATATGCTCAAAATTATTTCTGGGAAAACGGCTGATTTTGGAGCGGGCTGGGGCTATCTTTCTCACGCTGCCCTTAAAAGCAATGTAAAGCTGGAAACTCTTGATCTTTATGAAGCCGATTACAATGCTTTGAAAGCAGCAAAACAGCACCTTAATCCCATAAAAGCTCCTTTTCCAATTCACTTTTATTGGCATGACCTTGTGCATGAGCCTATCATAAACCTGTATGATACAATCATTTCAAATCCACCATTTCACACACAACAAAAAACAGATGTTTCCTTAGGAAAATACTTTATTATAAATGCTGCAAAATGCCTAAAACCAAATGGCAGTCTGCTTCTTGTTGCAAACCGCCATCTCCCTTATGAAACACTCTTAAAAGATATTTTCCGTACAGTGTTGATACATGAACAAGCCCATGGCTTTAAAATTATCCAAGCACAAAGATAAGCAAAACAAGCGATACCTCTAAAGAATAAAACGGGAAAGATCGATATCAGCAGCAAGTTCACCAATAGATTTTTTCACATAAGCAGCATCAATTTTAAACGATGTTCCAGCTTTATCGGGCGCCGTGAAAGAAATCTCATCCAAAACACGCTCCATCACCGTTTGCAAGCGACGTGCCCCTATGTTTTCAATCCTTGCATTTAAATCCACAGCAATATCTGCTAAAGCATCAATTGCATCATCGGTAATTTCCAAATGAACCTCTTCTGTTGCCATAAGAGCAATATATTGTTTAATCAAACTCGCTTCTGGTTCGGTTAGAATGCGTCGTAAATCTTCCCTTGTTAAAGGGTTTAGTTCTACGCGGATAGGCAAACGCCCTTGAAGCTCCGGTAATAAATCAGAGGGTTTGGAAACATGAAATGCACCAGAGGCGATAAAAAGAATATGATCTGTTTTAATTTGCCCATATTTTGTCGCAATTGTTGTTCCTTCAACCAAAGGCAAAAGATCACGTTGAACACCTTCACGTGAAACTGCAGCACTTGCGCCTCCATCTCTGGATGCAATTTTATCAATCTCATCGATAAAAACAATACCGTCATTTTCAGCAACACGCAGCGCTTCTTGAATAATTTGTTCCTGATCAAGGAGTTTTTCAGATTCGTCATCAATGAGCGGTTTAAAAGCATCCCTTACTGTCGTTTTGCGGACTTTTGTACGACTACCCATTTTGCCCAAAATATCGGATAAATTCATAATCCCCATTTGCGCCCCAGGCATACCAGGAATATCAAAGGTTGAAGCACTATTGCTATTATTATCGGCGACTTCTATTTCAATCTCTTTCTCATCTAATTCACCTTCACGCAATTTTTTGCGAAAACTATCACGGGTAGCGGGACTTGCTGTTTTACCAACAAGGGCATCTAAAACACGCTCCTCAGCATTCATGTGAGCTTTTTCTTTTATTTCATCGCGTTTTTTTTCACGCACAAGAGAAACAGCGATTTCAACAAGGTCTCGAATAATTTGTTCAACGTCGCGCCCCACATAACCAACTTCAGTAAATTTAGTCGCTTCTACTTTCACGAAGGGTGCTCCAGAAAGTTTTGCTAATCGACGTGCAATCCCTGTTTTACCAACACCTGTTGGCCCTATCATTAAAATATTTTTTGGCATAACTTCTTCACGCATCGGCTCATCAAGCTGTTGTCTACGCCACCGATTGCGCAGTGCAATAGCTACAGAACGTTTGGCATCATTTTGGCCAATAATAAAACGATCAAGTTCAGAAACAGTTTCACGAGGGGAAAATACAACACACATTTAAATAGCTTTCTCTAAAGAAGATAATTCTGCATCCAATGTTTCAATTGTAAAATGATCATTGGTGTAAACACAAATTTTAGCGGCAATCGCCATCGCTTTACGAGCAATCGTTTCGGCATCCAAATCCAAGTCGATGAGTGCTCGTGCTGCTGAAAGAGCAAAATTTCCTCCAGAGCCAATAGCCATAACCCCATCTTCTGGTTCTAAGACATCACCAAGCCCTGTTAGAGCCAAAGTTACTTTTTTATCAGCCACGAGCATCATTGCTTCAAGACGACGCAAATAGCGATCTGTTCGCCAGTCCTTCGCAAGCTCTACACATGCACGCATAAGCTGATCAGGATATTGCTCAAGCTTTGTTTCCAATCTTTCCAATAATGTGAAGGCATCTGCCGTAGCACCTGCAAAACCAGCAATAACCGCTCCACTCTTCCCAAGACGACGGACTTTACGTGCATTACCTTTCATAATCGTCTGTCCAAGAGAAACCTGACCATCGCCAGCCATCACCACTTTGTCACCTTTTCGTACCGTAATAATTGTTGTACCATACATTATGTCTGGCTTATGTTCTGTCATAAGGAGACTCCTTAATATTAACTTTATTTTTTAATATTGATTGCTTTGCATACAATATTAAATTCAATTACTATTGTCCTATTTAAGAACATATAAAGCAAAACACAATGATTCAGCATAACTCAATTTATTAAAATTGAAAAAATGATACCATTGTTGTCAATGTAAATTACTGCTAAGTAGCCTTATATAAACAGTTTGTGCCTTTTAGAGGAAAATGATGAAAAAAATAGCCATAGGAACCTTAGGTGGAACAATTGCAATGACTGCTGATCGTTTTGGTCACATGCAGCCAACTTTAACTTCAGATAGCCTCATAAAAAGTGTTCCTGACTTAAATAGCGTTGCTGATATTCATGCACAAACATTAATGCAAATACCAAGTGGATCTTTATCTTTTAAAATTCTTTTTGAAATAATCGAGTGGGGAAAACAGCAAATAAACGCTGGTGCAACAGGGATTGTTTTAACGCAAGGAACTGATACTCTAGAAGAAACAGCTTTTTTTCTTTCTCTTTATTGGAAGGAAGCTGAACCACTCATCATAACCGGTGCTATGCGCACCCCTCTTGAGGCAGGCGCTGATGGACCTGCTAATATTTTAGCAGCAACGCGTGTTGCAGCTTCCCCACAAAGTCGTAACAGAGGCGTTCTCGTTGTCATCAACGATACAATTCATTCACCTTATTGGCTCTATAAAAGCCATACCGTCAAAGTTGAAACATTTCAATCAGGTCTCTCAGGTATTTTAGGAACGATTTTAGAGGGAAAACTCATTTATTTTAATGATCGAAAGTTTTTTCCGACAACGTTTGATCTTCCCCAAAATCACGATCATCAAATTGCACTCCTCCATTCCTCTTTATCATCTGATGCCAAATTAATGAAACTCTGCCTTGAAAGTGGGGATTATGCTGGACTTGTTATCGCTGGTTTTGGTGCAGGACATTGTAGTTTTCAAGAAGCAGATCTTGTACAACAATATGCACAAAAAATACCAATTATTATTGCTAGTCGTTGTTGTAATGGCTCAACAACTCGTATAACTTATGGCTATAAAGGCTCGGAAATAGATATGATTGCTTCTGGTGCTCTCATGTCTGGTTATTTATCTGCCGTAAAAGCGCGTCTCCTTTTATGGGCATTTTTGGCACAAGGAAACTCATTGACACAAATCCGTGCACACTGGAACGACTGGACAATAAGCTAGCGAGAAGTGATTTATTATCTTAAAGAAGAGAGCATGAAAAACAAAATTTATTTGAACACAAAGTTTTTTACCTATTTGTTTTTCATCGATTGCTGCGGCAAAAAATATCAACAAATATAAATGATTGGTATGGCTATACAAAAAATTAATCAAGAAGATAATCTGGTCAAATCTATTTCTGACCGATATTCACCCTATCTTGTTTTTACGGCACAAGAATGGTCAGAGTTTCGTGCGGACACACCTCTCACTTTGACTTTTGATGAAATTAAACGTTTACGCTCTATTGATGATCCCATTGATCTTGAAGAAGTCCAACGCATTTATCTTTCTTTATCGCGTCTTCTTTCATGCCATGTTGAAGCAGTACAAGAGCTTTTTCACAAACGACAACAGTTTCTCCATCAAGAAGAGAATAAAAAAACGCCCTTTCTTATTGGAATTGCAGGTTCTGTAGCGGTCGGAAAATCAACCACCGCTCGTATTCTTCAAGAATTGTTGAAACGTTGGACATCTAGCCTTAAAGTGGATCTTATCACAACGGATGGTTTTCTCTATCCTAACGCAATCTTACAGCAAAAAAATCGTATGAATCGTAAAGGATTTCCTGATTCCTATGATATTAAAAAATTGCTGCACTTTCTTTCAGCTATAAAAGCAGGTATTGGGAATGTCCGCGCCCCACTTTACTCACATATGGCCTATGATGTTCTAGAAAATCAGACAATTACCATTGACCGTCCTGATATTTTAATTGTTGAAGGTATTAATGTATTACAGGTCAGTGATCTTCCTAAAGATGGAAAAGCTATTCCTTTTGTATCAGATTTTTTTGACTTTTCAATTTATGTCGATGCTGAAACCGAAGTCATTCGTCACTGGTATTTGGAGCGCTTTAAACGTTTGTGTAAAACAGCTTTTCAAAATCCTGAATCCTACTTTCATCGTTATGCCCTGCTCAATGAAAAAGAAGCCTCAAAAATCGCTGAGGATCTTTGGCAAACGATTAATCTAAAAAATTTACAAGAAAATATATTGCCAACACGACCACGGTCTAATCTCATTCTACGAAAGGGAAAAAATCATTTGGTCGAGTATGTCGCGCTTAGACGACTATAAGGATCTCATAACTATGCACCAGCACTCTATTCATTTTATCTCAGCACGTATTGATAACAGTTGCCCTATCATCTTGGTAAGCCAACAAAACCTTGCTAACTTATCACTTGATGCTTCAACAACAGCATGGATAAAAGTTAATGATTTTACTGGAAAAGCAGGACAAATACTCTTTGTTCCTCACGAAACGGGACATTTAAAAAAAGTTTTATTTGGAATTGGCAACGGTAATGATCCCTTTATCACAGGTTTGCTTTCTCAAAAACTTCCTGCTGGTCAATGGCATTTAGAAGGTGAAACCTCTGATGAAATAAATGCCTATCTTGGATTGGCACTGGGAAGCTATCAATTTAATCGTTATCGTCAAAATTCTTCTTTCAAATCATTATCCATCCATGTCAATGAAGCCGTTGATCTTAATGAACTCCAACGACTTTATGAAGCTATCTTTTTCGTCCGTGATCTTATTAATATCCCAGCCAATGATATGAATCCTGATATGCTTGAAGAAGAAGCACGAAAACTAGGAAAAACATATGGTGCTCATGTCCAAAGCATTCGTGGAGATGATCTCTTAACCCATAACTTTCCGATGATTCATGCCGTAGGACGCGCAGGCAGCACGGCACCACGACTGATTGAATTACACTGGGGACAAGAACATCATCCTAAAATAACGTTGGTAGGCAAAGGTGTAACTTTTGATACGGGGGGGCTGGATATTAAATCAGCCAATAACATGTTGCTTATGAAAAAAGATATGGGAGGTGGAGCAAACGTTTTAGGATTGGCTAAACTGATCATGGATGCAAAATTGCCTTTCCGTCTACGTGTTTTGATTCCTGCTGTAGAAAATGCAATTTCTGCGAATGCTTACCGACCAGGTGATATTCTTAAAAGCCGTAAAGGCTTAAGTGTTGAAGTGGGGAATACAGATGCCGAAGGACGACTTGTTCTTGCCGATGCGCTTGCCTATGGTGATGAAGAAAGTCCAGAATTCATGCTTTGCATGGCTACTTTAACGGGGGCAGCACGTATCGCATTAGGGCCTGATCTTCCTGCATTTTATTGTAATGATTCAATATGGGCACAACAAATTTCTGAATCGGCTCACGCTGTTTCTGATCCTCTTTGGCAAATGCCCCTTTGGAAACCTTACCAAGAGATGTTATCATCACCCATTGCTGATCTTAACAATGTAACTGGAAATAGCTTTGCTGGCTCTATAGTGGCTGCTTTATTTCTTAATTCTTTTGTTGAAAAAGCTAAACATTTTGCGCATTTCGACCTTTTTGGATGGGTTCCAAAAGAAAAACCAGGATACCCTGTGGGGGGATCTGCACAAACTATTCGTGCCCTTTATAATATTTTAAAAAATGAAGTTTGACACAAAATATCCATAAAGATGAACAATGCTGCAGTTTCAAGAAGAATTGCACCCTTCTTGAGACTGTGTTTTTGGTTTTATTTGAAGCTAAAAATCTTATCAATATAGTTTTCATGAGTTTGTTTAAAGATGAAAAATGAAAAGATGATCTCTAAAGATCCAAGGTTACATGCTTTTAGAGAAGATCTAGCAGATCAACGTCTTGAAGGAGAAATTACAGCTCAGCGTTTTGCTAAAGGTGAAAAAAGACGTGTTAATGTCCCTGTCGCTGGATTGTTTAAAGAAAACAATAAAAAAAGCGAAATGCAGACGGAGTGCTTATTCGGGGAAGAACTTCTTATCTTTGAACACGGAGAAACCATGTCGTGGGTACAATCTCTCAAAGATAATTATGTTGGTTATATTGAAACCAAAGCGCTTTGTACATCGACTGTAAAGCAAACACATATCGTTTCAGTCCCACGTACTTTTCAATATTTCCAAGCTGATTTGCGTGGACCAATGGAATATCCTTTATCCATGGGAAGTAAAGTAACTGTTGTTGATGAAGTTGAAGTCCGTAAAACCATGTATTCTATACTTGAAAACGGAAAAGCAATCATTGCAACCCATCTCAGCCCCATTGGACGTGTGTATGAGGATTATGTTACGGTTGCTGAAATGTTTATCCGGACACCTTATCTTTGGGGTGGTGTCAGCGGTTTCGGAATTGATTGTTCAGGACTCATCCAGCTCTCTATGATAATGACCGGTCAAATGGTTTTACGTGATACTGATATGCAGCGAGAAACTATAGGAAATCAACTCTCAGACAGTGATAAACTTCAACGAGGTGATTTGATTTTTTGGCAAGGTCATGTTGCTATTATGGTTGATCATGAAAATATTATTCATGCAAATGGCTTCTCTATGGACGTTATGATTGAACCACTAGAGGAAGTCATTACACGTATTGCTCAAACATATCAACGATATCCCATCGCAAAACGCCGTCCAATTCAAGAAATTTAGTCCCCCCTATAAAAACAAATGATTGAGTGTTTTTATTATAGAGTAAATTATTTTATGTTGAATTCATCGCAATCATCCGCTTGTGCGTCACAAGCAAGGGGGGATGTGAATAAAAATGATTAAGAAAAGAATAGCTCTTATGAATGTTCTCGAATACTAAGGCCGAATATGAGAGCTGTCGTAAAATTGGGACTGACAGAGCATAAAATAGCGCCGGCGTGCTCTTTGAATATTAAGCGTAAAAAGGATAGTGCTTAATAAACTTTATATTATTTCCATAGGGAGCTTGAACGTTATGCTCTTCACGAAAAACCAACGCGAAAGGGGCTTAAATGTGTTGAGAGATATGTCTTTTAAAAAAACAGGCTCACGAATATCAAAGAAATGGAGCTCTATATTTATGTGAAAGATGTGTCTCCTTTGATTAAAAGAAATATCTTTTAATCTTTTCTTAAAGCTTAGATTTAATATTGATTGAGAAGCCTTTATTAATACTTGCCTATTTTAAAGAGTGCAAAAATTTATTGACAGACTCACTGTATAATTTTTTATATTTATCGTGCATTTTATTCGTTTTAAAATTATTTTTTAAATGACACACCACTCTTCGTACGTTATTGAATTTTTTTTGAATGAATAAAGCATCAAGAGAAAAAATTTACTCATATAAAACAATATGTTATTATACTAAATTGTATTACGATGGCGCTTAAATTATTGGGTCATGTAAAATAATCTCTCATAATAAGCTCAAAACATCTTCTTTTTAAAGAATCTTGTGAAATTTCTTCTATTATCGATATTTCATGAAATAAATGCCCCTTATATCTCTCAGTGCCCCCAATCTCACCTCACAACAATATATGAAAAAGTATAAATCCATTATCTTCGACCATTTTATGCTTATGAAATATTTAACGCCATCATTATAAATTTTGTCAATTATTAATGTTGCTATAACCCCTTGACTGTTGGAGGGCGTTCTTTCAGAATGAATTTCATGTCTTTCTTAAATCGCTTATCCACCTAGCTCTCTCTGCTTGGAGTATACAAAAAACATAGTTTTCATTGATTGAGCATGAAACAGATTTTACGAGACTGAGCTTTCCCATTTAATATGAAAGATTATCAATAAATCCTTATATTTAAATAATCTTGCCTTCTTATAACACATTAAAAAGATAATTTTTTAATACCTGAACCAATGGTTTATCAGCATCCGGCATAGGATATTTATCGAGATCATTCATAAAAACCCATTCTAAACTTTGTCCCTCTCGCCCTTGTGCAACTCCCTCGTATTGGTCACAAAGATACAATGGCATTAAGAGGTGAAACTTTTCATAGCTATGGCTCGCAAACGTTAAAGGGTGTAAATTACTTGCCTGAACATACACACCAAGCTCTTCTTCTAGCTCACGAATCAGTGAGATCTCTGGAGTTTCACCTTGCTCAACCTTTCCACCAGGAAACTCCCATAAACCAGCCAGTGATTTTCCTTCAGGACGTTTGGTAAGCAAAACACGATTATTTTGATCTAACAGTGCGCAAGCAACAACAAGAAGAAGGGAATTTTTTATACCTATATCGCTTATACTCATATCGCTCTCCCATGAGAATATAACTGTCCCTTTTTATCATATTCCCTTACCTCAAAAAGAATTCATATATCTCATTCTCTTAAAAAATAAGCAGCCGTTAAATATTAGAGAGTGCATCCGTTAACTTCTATAATCGCTATTGATCATAACGTACTCTTCTGTTAAGTCGCAAGACCAAACCGTTGCTGTGCCCTCACCCAAACCAATATCAACACGAATTGTAATGTGTTTACCTTGCATATAAGAACCTACTGTCTCTTCACAATATGCAGGGTCTCGTTCGCCATTCACTGCCACACGATGCTCACCAAACCAAATCGTCAATAGATCACGATCAACTTCAACACCGGCCTTTCCAACTGCCATAACGACTCGCCCCCAATTTGCATCTTCACCGGCAATAGCCGTTTTTACAAGCGGTGAATTTGCAATGGATAAAGCAATCGTTTTCGCTGCATTGTTGGTTGTCGCACCACGCACATTCACTTCAATTAAATGACGCGCACCTTCACCATCACATACAACTTGGAGCGCAAGTTCATGCAGAAGTGAATTCAATTGTTTCAAAAAAATCTTATAACGTGGATCTGATTGACTTGTAAGGGGAGGAAAACTTTCTTTTCCTGTCGCAAATACCATAAGCGTATCTGAAGTCGAGGTATCGCTATCAACAGTAATCGAATTGAAAGAACCTTCAACGGCTTCTGATAACATGGATTGAAGCATATCCGAAGAAATCGTCGCATCACTAACCACAAACGATAGCATTGTTGCCATATCAGGAGCAATCATACCAGCTCCTTTTGCAATTCCATGAATGGTAATATTTACCCCCCCACAATCAAAAGTACGCGTAGCAAGTTTTGGAAATGTGTCGGTTGTCATTATGGCTTTTGCAGCTTCCAACCAATTTTTCTCTTCTGCTGTCTCTGCCATACTGGGTAAAAGATTGACAATACCCGATGCATCCATTGGCTCACCAATAACACCCGTAGAAGCTATAAAAATTTCATTTTCTCTCACCTTTAAAGTGTTTGCTGCTGCACAGATGATTTCATTGGTTGTATTTTTTCCTTTGCTTCCTGTAAAAGCATTGGCATTTCCAGAATTTACAACAATACCCCTTGCAACCCCATGGGAAAGCGATGCACGACTGTGCTCTACAGGAGCAGAAGGACACTTTGAACGTGTAAAAACACCTGCCACACTCACTGGCTTATCAAATATAATAAAAAGAAGATCTGTGCGATCTTTATATTTAATCCCAGCTTTAGCCGTTGCTATCCGCACACCAGATAATGGGGAAAGCTCTTGGATGTTTTGAGGCGCCAAAGGAGATATTTTTAAAACCACAATATGCTTTCTATAAAAACAAATAAAATAATTGCAAAATTGATACTCTCTTATAGAAAACTGCTAGGTTTTTTTGAAAAAATAAACCTAGCAAACTCTCTATTAAAAAGACTATCTTCTTATTTTTCCTTATTATTCCGTATCTTCTTCATCGGATGTTTCATCGGGAAGCAACGTCCCATTTTGATTAAGCGATTCCATGATTTTTGCAACATTAGGATCAGGATATTTCACATCTATCTTGCTCCGCAAATCAACAATGAGTTCTTGATAGTGCTTTTTTATCAATTGTGTACGCAACATCTCTTTAACATCATCAAATACAGGAGGTTGTTTTACACGACGATCTTCTAATTTAATAATATGCCAACCAAAAGGACTTTCAACGGGCTGTTTCGTGTATTCGCCAACTTTTAGACCAAATGCAGCATCTTCAAAAGGCTTAACCATTTGACCATGGCTAAAATAACCAAGATCACCTCCAACAGCAGCAGAACCATCTGTTGAACTTTTCTTTGCAATCTCTTCAAAATTTTCGCCTTTATTTAAATGCTTAATGATAGATTCTGCTTCTTTTCTCGTTTTGACCAAAATATGACGGGCTTTAACTTCATCTTCTTTAGGTAAAGCAGCAATTTCCTTTTTGTAAAGAGCTTCCAAATCAGCATCCGAAATTTTGTCAACAATCGCTTGCTTAAAATAAAGCTGCTGAAGCACATTGTCACGCATAACTGCCATGCGTTTATCGTAAGCTTCTGTCTTATCAAGACCTTTGCTTTTTGCTGCTTTTGCAAGTGCCTGCATATCCAAATAAGCTTTTAAAACCATCATACGACGTTGTTCATCAGGAAAACGTGCTAAATTAGGATTTATTTCAAGCGCTAAATCATCTAATTGGCCTGCTGTAATATCCTTCCCATCAATAACAGCCATAACATGAGAAGGTGAAACAGCTTTTTCAGAAGCTTTCTCCAAAGTCTTTAAATCATTCGACGATGAATTCAAATTTTCTTGGGCGCTCACCCCTAAACTTGTACTTGCCAATAAAGCTGATGCTAAAAACAGCGTGATAAAGTTCAATTTCATAAATATACTCCTTAAAAATGAAGGCAGGTTCAAGATTCCAATTTCCTTTACCATAACACTTTAATCTTTAAACATAGAGAAATAAATGAGTAATTTTATTTTAAAAAGTATAAAATCGTCCTTTTATCTCGGTTTCTCCAACCCTATCTAATGCAGATAAAACACATGATAATAGAGAAAATGACATATTGTATCTTAAATTACTTTGTATTGTATCAGCTAAATAGCATACCTAAAGTTGACATAGCGCACTTCGCCTCTTATCTCTACTTTACAATTAAAGTGAAAAATTGCACACCGACAAGTATAATGATACCATCTGCATTTTATGATATCAGAAAACTTAAAGAAAATGTAGAGCATGGGGAGAGCATATGAATTACCCAGCAAGAGTGATAACAATTAAAAGAAAGGGCCAGAGATGGTCAGTTTAGGTGTTTTTGCACGTAAATTTTTTGGTTCAGCTCAGGAGCGACGTCTCAAAGCACTCCGCCAAAAAGTTGCACAAATTAATGCTTTGGAAGAACAATTCGTAAAATTAAGTGATGAGCAGCTTTGCCAAAAAACAGATGCTTTTCGTAAGCGCCTTAGTGAAGGTGAAAATGTTGATTTACTGTTACCGGAAGCGTTTGCAACGGTTCGTGAAGCCGCAAAACGTGTTTATGACATGCGTCCTTTTGATGTACAGCTTATTGGAGGAATGGTTCTTCACGACTGTGGTATCGCTGAAATGCGTACCGGTGAAGGTAAAACATTAATGGCAACTTTACCAATTTATCTCAATGCATTAGAAGGTAAAGGCGTTCATGTGGTGACAGTAAACGATTATCTCGCTAGTCGTGATGCTGAAACAATGGGGAAAATTTTTAGTTTTCTAGGGCTTACAACAGGCGTGATTCTTCATGATCTTGATAATGATGCTCGCAGACAAGCCTATGCATGTGACATCACCTATGCGACAAATAATGAACTAGGTTTTGATTACTTGCGTGATAATATGGCTTTCGATCATAGTCAAATGGTTCAACGAGGACATCATTACGCAATTGTCGATGAAGTAGATTCTATCCTTATTGATGAAGCTCGCACGCCTCTTATTATTTCTGGTCCTCTAGAAGATCGCACGGACTTTTATAACCTTATTGATACATTTATTCCTGCCTTAACTCCAGAGGACTATGAAATAGATGAAAAGCAAAAAACAACGACCTTTACCGAAGTTGGTACTGAAAAAATTGAAAAAATGCTCGAACAAGCTGGGTATCTTAAAGGTGAAAGTCTTTATGATATAGAAAATGTTGCTATCGTTCATCATATTAATAATGCTCTAAAAGCCCATAAACTGTTTGTTCGCGATAAAGATTACATTGTTCGTAATGATGAAATCGTTATCATTGACGAATTTACAGGTCGTATGATGCCCGGACGGCGTTATTCTGAAGGCCTTCATCAAGCGTTAGAGGCTAAAGAGCATGTTGCTATTCAACCAGAAAATCAAACGCTTGCTTCCATCACTTTCCAAAATTATTTCCGTATGTATAGAAAATTATCTGGAATGACTGGAACGGCAACAACAGAAGCCGAAGAATTCAGAAATATTTATGGTCTTGACGTTGTCGAAGTTCCGACCAATTTACCCGTACAACGTCTTGATGAAGATGATGAAATTTATCGAACCGCAGAAGAGAAATATCGAGCAATTGTGCGTGATATCCGTCAAGCACACGAAAAAAAACAACCTATTCTTGTTGGAACAACCTCTATTGAAAAGTCAGAACAATTAGCAGAGCGTTTGCGAAAAGAGGGTATTACCGATTTTAGAGTCTTAAATGCTCGCTATCACGAGCAAGAAGCATACATCATTGCGCAAGCAGGTGTTCCTGGAGCTCTTACCATCGCAACCAATATGGCAGGACGTGGTACGGATATACAGCTTGGTGGGAATGTTGAAATGCGTATCCGACAAGAACTACAGGATATCCCCGAAGGGCCAGAGCGGACAGCTAAAATTGAAGAAATCAAAAAAGATGTCAACCAACTTAAAGAAAAAGCTTTAGCCGCTGGAGGACTTTATGTTATCGCGACTGAACGTCATGAAAGCCGTCGTATTGATAATCAGCTTCGTGGACGTTCCGGTCGCCAGGGAGATCCTGGTCGCTCAAAATTCTTTCTCTCTCTCCAAGATGATCTCATGCGTATCTTTGGCTCCGACCGTATGGATACTATGCTGCAAAAACTGGGATTGAAAGAAAATGAAGCTATTATCCATCCGTGGATTAATAAAGCCCTTGAAAAAGCTCAAAAAAAGGTTGAAGCACGGAACTTTGAAATTCGTAAAAATCTGCTAAAATATGATGATGTCATGAATGATCAACGCAAGGTTATTTTTGAACAGCGTATGGAGGTCATGAACGCAGATGATTTATCAGAAATGATCCATGAAATGCGCGATGAAGTCGTGGAAGATCTTGTAGAGACTTATATTCCCTCTGGAACATATTCTGAAAAATGGGATGTAAAAGCTCTCGAAGAAGAGCTGCAAGAACTCTTTAATCTTGAGCTTCCAGTGGAAGAATGGGCAAAAGAAGATGGAATTGCCGAGGAACAAATTTTAGAGCGTATCTCAGATGCTGTTACAAAACTTGAAAATGAACGAACTGAACGCTACACTCCAGAGGTTATGGCTTATTTTCACAAAGCAGTATTGCTCGAAACGATTGATACTTTATGGCGTGAACATCTGGTGAGTTTAGATCATTTACGTTCTGTGGTTGGTTTTCGCGGTTATGCGCAGCGGGATCCACTCAATGAGTATAAGACAGAATCATTTGAACTTTTTCAAAGTATGTTGAGAAATTTGCGCCGAATTGTCACATCTAAGCTTATGCGCTTTGAAATTATTCAACCCCCAACAGAACCGACCATGCCTGAGCAAATGGATACTGATTCTTCTGTCTTTAATGATCAAAGTCAAGAAAAGGCATCTCCTTTATGGGCACGAACACAAGAAAATAGATTTGTTAATCCACAAGACCGTGACCCCAACGATGTAACGACATGGGGAAAGGTTGGACGCAATGAGCGTTGTCCTTGCGGTTCGGAGAAAAAATACAAACACTGTCATGGAGCCTTTGTTTGAAAAGCCAACAATGAAGATGAATAAAAAGCGAAACTATGAGCAAGAATTGCGTGCAGCTGGGTTAAGGGTAACGCGTCAACGGCGTATTATCCTTGATATTTTGTCTGATACAAATGATCATCCCAATGCATTTGAAATTTTTCAGCGTGCAAACCAAATAGATTCGAGCATTTCACTCTCAACGGTTTATCGAACCATGAAAACATTAGAAGGAAATGGAAAAATTCATCGTCATACCTTTAATGGTGGCCCCTCTCGTTTTGAGCAAGCAGATGGGCAACATCATGACCATCTCATCGATATAGAAACAGGACAAGTTATCGAGTTTCATTCTGATGTTATTGAAAAACTGCAAGAGGAAATTGCAAAATCCCTTGGCTATAATATCATTCATCATCGCCTTGAGCTTTACGGAAAAAAGCTCTTAAAGAAATAATGATATATTATGAGATGAAATAGTTCTAGCAAATCGAATTTTATAAAAATTTACCTTAAAAATAGAATAGTTTTCATTGGCAAAAAAGTTTTTCTGCTTTATTACCCCTTTTTGTATGATGCTATACGCTAATTCATTGTCAGTGTTATAACAAAAAAGCATGGCAATAAAATATTATAAAAATTGTATTATGAAAAATTAGGCCAATATTATCATGGTTTCTTTGCCACAAGATCGCATAAAACAGCTTGAAAAGCGCTTTGAAATAATTGAAAGCCAAATGACGACCAATCTAAATGCTGAAACATATGTCAAATTATCTTCTGAATATGCAGAGCTACAACCCGTTATTTCCTCTATACGCGCATTAAATGCTCTTTACGGAGAGATTACAGAATTAGAAACGATTATCAACGATAAACAAATAGATATAGAGATGCGTAACCTTGCCCAAGAGGAGCTACCATCTGTATATAAAAAAGTAGAACAATTTGAAAAAGAACTCCAAATTCTGCTTTTGCCTAAAGATGTTGCTGATGAAAAAAGCGCTATTATTGAAATTCGAGCAGGAACAGGTGGATCAGAAGCTGCACTTTTTTCTGGTGACCTTTTCCGCATGTATGAACGTTATGCCCATGCTCACAATTGGAAAGTAGACGTTATTTCAATCAGTGAGGGAGATGTTGGCGGTTATAAAGAGATTATTGCAAGCATTTCAGGAAAAGGTGTCTTTTCTAAATTGAAATATGAATCCGGTGTCCATCGTGTGCAACGCATTCCTGAAACAGAAACCGGTGGACGTATCCATACATCAGCTGCGACCGTTGCAGTGCTTCCAGAGGCTGCAGAAATTGATATTGATATTCGTCCGGAAGATATTCGCATCGATACAATGCGTGCATCTGGAGCAGGAGGACAGCATGTCAACACAACAGATTCAGCTGTTCGTATCACGCATATTCCAACCGGAATTATGGTCGTACAAGCAGAAAAATCACAACATCAAAACCGTGCACGGGCGCTGCAAATTTTAAGAGCACGTTTGTTCGATATTGAACGACAAAAAGCGGAAAATGAACGTTCAGCGTCCCGTAAAAGCCAAGTTGGTTCTGGTGATCGTTCTGAGCGTATTCGTACCTATAATTTTCCACAAGGACGCGTCACAGATCACCGGATTAATCTAACCCTTTATAAGCTTGATCGAATTTTAGAAGGAGATATTGATGAGCTTATTCATGCGCTCATCTCAGATCATCAAACAACACTGCTGATGGAAATGGATAATCATTGAACCAATATTCTTTCAAAAATGTTATCCAACAAGTGCGAGAAAAATTGCGCACGAAAGGAATTTTAGAAGCCGATCTCGATGCGAAAATACTTGTTGAATGGATAACAGGAATAAATGCTGCTGAAAGAATTTCTAACCCCAATATGCATGTGTCTTGTGAACACATTAGAAAAATAGAAGAGGCTGTACAACGGCGAATTGCAGGTGAACCGGTCTACCGCATTATAGGAATGAGAGAATTTTATGGTATACCTTTCGCATTGTCTCAAGAAACGTTAGAACCCCGTCCGGATACAGAAACACTCATCGATCTTGTTCTCCCTTTCCTCAAAAAACAGGTCGAAAATTCGAAAAAAACCACACTCCTTGATATGGGAACAGGCAGTGGTGCTATTGCAATTGCCATTCTTAAACAAATTCCTCAATCCTATATAGTAGCGGTCGACATTTCTGAAGATGCCCTTAAAACAGCGACAAAAAATGCAAAAAATGCTGAAGTAATCCATCGCTTCACCCCTCTTCTTAGCGATTGGTTTAATTCTGTCACAGGTCGCTTTGATTTCATCGTTTCCAATCCACCCTATATTCCTGCAAAAGATATCAAAAGACTTGCAAAAGAAGTTCGCTTACATGATCCATTGCGCGCTCTGATCGGAGGGGAAGATGGGCTTGATTTTTATCGAAAGCTCGCCCATGGCGCCGCTAACTACTTAAAAGAAAACGGCTATGTTGCTGTTGAAATTGGTTATTCTCAAGAAAAAGAAGTCTGCGATTTGTTTGAAAAAAATGGTTTTCAATGTTTAGAAATGCGCAAAGATTTAAATAGGATACCCCGCGCACTTCTGTTTGCATGCAAACATTAAAATTCCCAATCATCATCCGTGGTTGCAACCGCCTTGCCAATGACATAGGAAGAGCCAGCTCCTGAAAAAAAGTCATGATTTTCATCAGAGTTTGGTGATAAAGATGCCAAAATAGCAGGATTAACACGACAAACCTCTGGGGGGAAAAGAGCTTCAAAACCCAAGTTCATTAAAGCTTTGTTGGCATTATAATGAAGAAAAATTTTCACATCTTCCGTCAACCCAAGGGCATCATAAAGATCTTCAGTATATTTGCACTCGATGTTGTAAAGATCAAAAAGCAAGTTAAAAGCAAAATCTTTAATTTCTTGTTTTTTGGCCTCATCAAGCTTTGCATAGCCTAATTGGAATTTATAACCTATATAATAACCGTGGACCGCTTCATCACGAATGATCAATCGAATGAGATCTGCGGTATTGGTCAATTTAGCGCGACTGGCCCAATACATAGGCAAATAGAAACCAGAATAAAATAAAAAACTTTCCAGCAAAGTTGAAGCAATTTTTTTCTTGAGTGGATCATTGGCTTCATAACGTTCAAGGACTAACCTTGCTTTTTTTTGCAAATGAATATTTTCTTCTGACCATCTAAATGCATCATCAACCTCTACCGTCGAACAAAGGGTTGAAAAAATAGAGGAATAAGACCGTGCATGAACCGCTTCCATGAAGGCAATATTCGTCAAAACAGCTTCCTCATGCTCTGTGATTGCATCAGCCAGAAGTGAAATAGCCCCTACGGTATTTTGAATGGTATCAAGAAGCGTTAGTCCTGTAAAAACACGAATGGTTAATTTACGTTCATCCTCGGTCAAGCTTGACCATGAGGGAATATCATTCGACAGTGGAACCTTCTCAGGCAACCAAAAATTTCCAGTTAAGCGGTTCCATACTTCAAGGTCTTTCTCATCGTGTAATCTATTCCAATTAACAGCAGACACAATAGGATTTTTGGTTGTAATCTTTGTCATATGATAACCTCCTATAAACTACAAGAAACACAGCCATCAACCTCTGTGCCACTCAATGCGACTTGCCGCAATCGTACGTAGTAGATGCTTTTTATACCCTTTTTCCAAGCATAAATTTGTGCGCGATTAATATCACGTGTGGTCGCGGTATCAGGAAAAAAGAGTGTTAATGAAAGACCTTGATCGACATGCTGTGTCGCAACAGCATAGGTATCGATAATCTTTTCAGGACCAATCTCATAAGCATCTTGGTAAAAACTCAAATTCGTATTATCCATATAAGGAGCGGGATAATAAACGCGCCCAATTTTTCCCTCTTTGCGAATTTCAATTTTTGAAGCAATTGGATGAATAGAAGAGGTAGCATGATTAATATAGGAGATAGATCCCGTAGGGGGAACTGCCTGCAAATTGCGATTATAAAGCCCATACTTAATAACGCATTTCTTAAGCTCCTGCCAATCCTTTTGATCTGGAATAACAATATTATTCCGTGCAAAAAGCTCTTGCACAAGCGCAAATTGCGGTTTCCATTCTTTCTCGATATATTTTTCGAAAAAACGTCCATCTGCGTAAGCTGATTTTTCAAATCCTGCAAACATTTCTTGACGTTCGCGCGCAATTAAATTGGAAGCTCGTATGGCGTGATAGGTCACAGTATAAAAATAGATATTCGTAAAATCAATCGCTTCTGGAGACCCATAATAGATTTTCTCACGCGCTAGAAACCCATGCAAATTCATTTGTCCCAAACCAATCGCATGACTTTCCGCATTGCCTTTCGCAATGGAAGGGACACAAGCAATATTGCTCATATCAGAAACTGCCGTAAGAGCACGAACAGCAGATTCCACGGTCTGTCCGAAATCAGGACTTTCCATTGCTTTGGCAATATTCATTGATCCAAGATTACAGGATATATCACTTCCAACTGTGCGATAAGTTAAATCTGTCTCCAGTTCACTCGCCTCACTGACCTGCAAAATCTCTGAACATAAATTGCTCATACTGATACGTCCAGCGATTGGATTTAACCGATTAGCAGTATCCTCAAATAAAATATAAGGATAACCAGACTCAAATTGAATTTCTGCCAATGTCTGAAAAAAAACGCGTGCACTTATTTTCTTCTTACGAATCTTTGCATTATCAACAAAGGAGCGATAATGCTCTGTTAAAGAAATATCGCTAAAAGGTTTGCCTGTCACACGCTCAATATCGTAAGATGAGAAGAGATACATATCCTCATTATTCCGTGCAAGCTCAAACGTAATATCAGGAATAACCACACCAAGCGAAAGCGTTTTAATTCTGACTTTTTCATCAGCATTTTCACGCTTTGTATCCAAAAACTTCATAATATCCAAATGATGTGCGTGCAGATAAACAGCTCCTGCCCCTTGGCGCGCCCCAAGCTGATTAGCATAAGAAAAAGAATCTTCTAAAAGTTTCATCACCGGTAAAACACCAGAAGATTGATTTTCTATTTGCTTAATTGGCGCTCCAGCCTCCCGCAAATTTGTTAAACAAAGCGCTACACCGCCACCGCGTTTTGAAAGCTGCAAAGCCGAATTAACCGCACGGCCTATCGATTCCATATTATCTTCAACACGAAGCAAAAAACATGAAACCAATTCACCACGTTGTTTTTTTCCAGCATTTAAAAATGTTGGCGTTGCTGGTTGAAAACGCCCTGTAATAATCTCATCCACGAAACTTTCAGCAAGAGCTTTATTCCCTTGTGCCAAATATAAAGCGACAAGACAGACACGATCTTCATACCGTTCAAGATAACGTTTTCCATCAAAAGTCTTTAGCGTGTAGCTGGTATAGTATTTAAATGCGCCTAGAAAGGTAGGAAAACGAAATTTAAATGCATAAGCGCGTTTAAAAAGCTTTTTAATAAAAGAAAAATCATAAAGCTCAAATAAAGCCTTTTCATAATAACCTTCTTCTATCAAATAATCGATTTTTTCCTTCAGGTTATGAAAAAAGACTGTATTTTGATTAACATGCTGAAGAAAATATTGCCGTGCAGCAAGCCGATCCATGTCAAATTGGATATGACCATTTTCATCATAAAGATTAAGCATTGCATTCAGCGCATGATAATCAGTAATTTGATCAGATTTCTGTGACTGTTCTATACCAATTGTTTCCAAAATCTTTCCAATCCCTTTTTTACACAAATAACGTCTTCATCAGTTCCACGCAGCTCAAAACGATAAAGGCAAGGTACACAACATTTTTCAGCAATGATCTTACTTGCTAAATTATAATAGCGACCAAAATTACGATTCCCACCGCCAATGACACCACGAATTAATCTGCGGTTCTCAACTTCATTAAGAAAATGAATAACGGCTTTCGGTACTGCCCCTCTTCCTTCGCCATCCGCATATGTAGGAACAACCAATACATAGGGTTCACTAACTAATGCAGACGGTTTCCTTTTATCAATTTTGAAAAGTCGTTGACCAAGCTGCGAGACAAAATGTTCTGTATTACCCGTTGCACTCGAATAATAAACAATAAGTCCCATTAAGCACAAAGACCACTAATCATATCTGGCCTAAAACCAGACCAATGATTCTCGCCACAAACAACGACAGGAACTTGACGATACCCCAGAGATTGAACAAAATTGTATGCTTGTTCATCACAAGAAATATCAATAACGCGATAATGAATGCCTTTTGCATCAAAAGCACGACGCGTAGCATCACATTGGACACAAGATGGTTTGCTATAAATAGTGATCGACATTTTTTCAACTTTCATAATCTCAGACGATCAACTCTAAAAGAGTTAATCTAATAATTTTATAGGTACTCAAGAATAACAAAAAACAGAAATTGTACGCAAAACGTATGATTATTTTCAAAGAGCACGCAGCTTCCTGAACATAACAAAATTCCCCATCAAATAACTTCAAAGACGATGATGAGGATAAGCGATTATTCTACAACTTAAACGGCGTGCCCCTCTCGTTATAAAACAATCTTTTGCTTGCATTACAATTCCCTCCTGCTGTCTAAAAAACAAACGTTCTAAACCACTGCTTTTAAAGAGTTCTATTTTACTCTTTTACAGTAAAAATTAATTACAAAAATGAAAGGAAATTCTTCCAAAAAAATACTTCCGAAAGAATACTGCTATATCCTTGGTCAACCAAACTCTTTACAATAACATTGGAAATAACTTAGATACCAAACGAAACACACTAACACCCTCTCTTGTGCTTATTTAGAATCACCAATCATTTTGATACTATATATAGTATACACACTCTCTCTTTCGTCAAGGAGGATTCGACCATTATTTTGAATTTTCCACGCTCTTCCCACTAAAATATTTCAGTATGCAAACTATGTAATAATATAACATTTTATTGACAAATGTTATATTATTACATAGTTTCCAAAATAGTTAAGAAAAGATGGTACAAATTATGGATCTGCACTTCAATAAAGCAACGTTAGGCTATCGGAATAGAATAGCAATAAAGAATTTTTCAGCAAAGTTAAAAGCGGGTTCATTGGTTGCCATAACAGGTGATAACGGTGCTGGAAAATCAACGCTGCTAAAAACCATCGCCGGCTTGATTAAACCCCTTAAGGGAAAAATTACAAAACCGAAAAAAAGCCGCATTGCTTATCTTGCTCAGCAATGTGATATCGATCAAACATTTCCAATTGATGTAAAAACGCTTGTGAAAACAGGACTGTGGTCTTTTTGTGGATTATGGAAAAACCAGCGCCCTTATGATTCTAAAGTTCAAAATGCCCTTGAAATGGTTGGGCTCACAACACTTGCCACCCGTTCGCTTGACACATTATCAGGGGGACAATTACAACGCGCTCTTTTTGCACGTATCATTGTACAAGATGCCGATATTATTCTGCTTGATGAACCTTTCAATGGTATTGATCGTCATACTCAAAAAGATCTTCTTGCTCTGATTACATACTGGAAACAGCAAGGGCGGACAGTTCTCACAGCACTCCATGATCCTCTCATCGTACAAGAATTTTTTCCTCAAATGATTCAAATTAAGCAACAAAACGCCTTTTATGGAGAAACAACACAATTTCTCGACAATAAAATTCACCATATTATGCCCCCTCTCACCTCCAACTCTTTGTGTGCTCGTGTACAAAAGAATCTCTCTCCGATTAATGATGATTCTCTCTTTCTTAGGTTATAATCTACGTGTATGCATTTTTTCTTGCCCCCTTTGTTGATTTCCACTTTATGCAAAGCGCCCTTATCGGTTCTATTTTCCTGTCTATTAGCGCTTGTCCTGTTGGTGTTTTTTTGATGCTGCGTGGAATGAGTTTGACAGGAGATGCTATCTCTCATGCCATTCTTCCTGGTGTTGCAACTGCTTTTCTCATTTGCGGATTCTCCCTTATATCTATGACAATTGGTGGTATTTTCGCTGGCATTATTGTGGCCTTAGCAACCATTTTAATTTCACGAAATAGTCTTCAGAAAGAAGATGCATCTATGACCGTCTTTTACCTTATTGCACTGGCAGCAGGTGTCATCATTATCTCACTGAAAAATTCAACTATTGAACTACTTCATCTCTTATTCGGATCGGTTCTGGCAATTGATACACAAACCCTTTGGTTGATCAGCATCATAATGCTCATCACACTCTGCAGCCTTTTTATTTTCTGGCGTGCACTCGTCTTAGAAAGCTTTGATCCTCTCTTTTTTAAATCACTCTCTCCATTGAGTAAATATGTTCATATTTCACTGCTTGGACTCGTGGTGTTGAATCTGGTTGGGGGATTTCAATCACTAGGAACATTACTTTCCGTTGGCATTATGATGATTCCAGCAATTACAGCTCGTTTTTGGTTTTCTCGGCTCGTCCCTATCTGCGTGCTTTCCATTCTTTTTGGAATCATTTCTAGCATATGTGGCCTTTTGCTTTCTTTTCACCTTTCACTTCCCTCCGGCCCTGCTATCATCATTGCCGCGGGATTTATTTATCTTGTTTCTTGTCTGATAAGTCCACGTGGTTTTATTGTCACATGGTTTCCCCATCTCTTTTATACTTCCTCCTCACTTTAAGGAAAAGCTGTGTCTAGATTTACTCAAAAAATTTTTCTGCTTGGTGCTTTATTGCTTACCCTTTCTCCATTCTCTGCTTTTGCACATAATAAAATTAAAGTTGTGGCAAGCTTTTCTATTCTCGCAGATCTCGTAAAAAATGTAGGAGGCGACCATATCTCTATAACCACTTTTGTGGGTCCTAATGCAAATACCCACACTTATGAACCTACGCCCCATGATGCACAAGCTCTTAAAAATGCTGAAATTATTTTTATCAACGGACTTCATTTAGAAGGGTTTATTGACCGTCTTATTACAGCAAGCGGGACAAAAGCACTTCTCGTTGCGGTTAGTGCAAACATCACTCCTCTTGAAATGAAAAATCAAGAATATAATGCCCATCACCATCACAGCGCTCTTGATCCACATGCTTGGCAAACAATTCCCAATGTCGAAATCTATGTGAAGAATATCGCCGCTGCTTTTTGCAAAATTAATCCACAATCCTGCACCAACTACAATAAAAATGCCGAAACCTACATCAAAAAACTTAAAACAGCACAAGATACCTTAAAAACAAAAATTGCTACTATCCCTAAAAATAAACGTGTCATTATCACATCCCATGATGCCTTTGGCTATTTTGCCAAAGAATATGGCTTCACTATCCTTGCCCCTCAAAGCGCTTCAACAGAAGCCGAAGCAACTGCCGCTGATGTTGCTAAACTTATCACACAAATTAAAGAAAATAAGGCAGCGGCACTATTTGTTGAAAATATCTCTAACCCCCGTCTCATAAAACAAATTTCAAAAGAAACAGGTTTAAAAATTGGTGGAACACTTTATTCTGATGCATTGTCAAACGAAAATGGCCCTGCCGCAACTTATCTCGATATGATGGAGCATAATGTGAATACCATCATTAATGCCATTACAAAACATTAAAAAATCTTTTTATAGAAGAAAAAAGTCTTATATAATCATAAGCTTATGATTATATAACCACAATGATGTCTGACATCTATGATTGATAACAATGATCTGAAATAAAGTTAATTTTTTAGAAAAAATTTATACCTTATAGATACTCAGATAGATAAAATCATAAGTGAAATTATTGCCTTATGGAGCCAAAACCACAAACATTATTATTCTATTTTCCAACATTTCTTTTGCAATACTTCTCAACACTTGAAACAATTCATAAGCAGTATTTTTATTTTTTTCTTAAAGCGTTTTCGCCACACGATAACTCTCATTGATGATATGTAAGTAGGATTAGCCTATGGATAAAAATACTTGAAAAATGTCTCTTATGAATCGTTTTGATGTAAGGGGCTGGAGTAACATGAAAGACTGGCCAGAGAATCATAATATCCGTTTGCACTTTGTATAAGTATAAAGAGGGTAATATACAATGGACTTTATATTATATCACGCAGACAATTACATGAAATAGTAGGTGGAATAACCTTGAATAATGTTCTTTAAAACACATGCGTAAATTTGCGCTCCAATAGCGTTTTGATTGAGACATTCTGTTGTATATGATAAAGAATGAGGTAAACAAAATGTGCATCTTTATGATTTAAGAGACATTTCCTCAGATATTTTTGAAAACAACAATGCACAATTAAAAAACGATGCTAAAAGGTATCTCTTAAGGTATCCAAGCTCATTTTGCGACGGCACCCGTGAATGGTATAATGATAAATCTATTATGACCCCATCTTTACATTTATAAAGAAAAAAACTGGTCCTATTACACTATTTACTAGCCCTAGAAATTGCTACAACTCTTGCATCGAGATGGATTCATAAGAGGCATTTAAAGTCCTTATCTTAATCGTTTTTTATCCACACGGCTCTCCCCACTAGCTACGGTAAGCAAATGGTTTTAATTGATTTAACATAAAACAGATTTGGAATGAGAAAATCTTCTGGTATTTGAGATTCTCGCTCAATAAACAAATCAATGAATGATCATTTAAACCCATCTATTATGGTTCAGTAAAATGGACCTACTTTTGTACAAGCTATTTTGAACACCATCTCGTTTTTATGGATAAAATAGATTTATTGATATCACTAAGCAAAGCGAAGATATGAAGTACCTTAACGCTACCATTTGTGAATAATTTACTCTCTTTATTTTCCTTATTTATTCTTTATAAGATATGATTAATCAATTATTATCATTATTATTTTCAATGAAAAAACTTTGTTATATTTAAAAATAATGTTCTTCTTACAGACCGTAAAAAGAGTGAATTTCTTCAGATGAGTGTTTCGATATTCTCGATGTCATCTGACAATGGATCATGATAAAAATTTTTCATGTTTTTAATTTCATTGGTTATACTTTAGATTTTCTCAATGCAATTAAGAGAGCCAAAGATATTGTCACGACACAGCATAAAAAAAGTCTTGTCACATCAAACGATGTTTACCTATTCTTTGTCCGTTTTCCAGTGTTTTTGTTAAAAGTATGAAAATCTTGATGAGCGACAGTGAAACTTAAGTTTTGACCATAGTCGTGTGTTAAACGTTCTTTTATTTCAATCGTAAAAATAAGATTATTCCAACGTGTTAAAATATGGCACCCAGTTCCGATAGGCTTAATTAACTCAATTTGTGTGTGAAAGATAGGCCCTTTATCGGGGTGTTCACCTAATAAGATTATTTCGGGTCTGAAGGCTAAAAGATCAGTTTCTTCGCTATAAGAAAATGCATGCCCTAAATGTTGTTCTAGGACATGACGATCAAGAAAATTCATAGGAGGAGAGCCAATAAAATCGGCAACAAATGTGGTTGCTGGAGTGTCATAAATTTCCATTGGTGTTCCAATTTGCTCGATAGCTCCTTTATTCAAAACGACTATTCTATCGGCTAATGTCATGGCTTCTAGTTGATCATGGGTAACATAGAGGCTGGTTGTTCCTAACGAACGCTGTAGCGTTTTTATCTCAATACACATTTGTGCCCGTAATTTTGCATCAAGATTTGAAAGAGGTTCATCAAAAAGAAAAACTCGGGGTTGACGTACAATCACGCGCCCCATTGCAACACGCTGGCGTTGACCTCCTGATAATTGTCGTGGTTTACGATCAAGAAACGGTTCTATCTCCAAAAGTTTTGCAGCATGTGCGATGCGTTTTTTTATTTCTTCCTTAGGGGTTTTTCGATTTTTCAGACCATATTCTAAGTTTCCACGAACTGTCATATGGGGATAAAGAGCATAGTTTTGAAAAACCATCGCAATATCACGCTCTGCTGGTTCACGATCATTGATACGTTCATTATCAATATACAAATCACCTGAAGTGACTTGTTCAAGTCCTGCGACAATACGTAACAAGGTTGATTTTCCGCATCCTGAGGGACCAACAAGAACAAGAAGCTCTTTATCGGCAACAGTTAAATTTAAATCATCAATGACCAGAATGCCGTTTTCGTACTGTTTTTTTATATTTGATAACTGGATTATGGCCACAATTACTTCTCCGTTTCAATAAGGCCTTTGATAAAAAGCCGCTGCATGCAGATAACAACAAGAACAGGGGGTAGCATGGCAATAACCGATACTGCCATAAGGATATTCCATTGAGGATCATGTTGTAGTGATTCGATAACAAGCTGTTTTAAAATAACAAGAATCGTTTGATGGTTTTGATCCGTTGTAATAATAAGAGGCCAGAGATATTGTATCCATCCATAAATGAACATAATGATAAATAAAGCAGCGATATTACTTTGACTGAGAGGAAGAAGAATATCCTTAAAAAATTTAAATGGTCCTGCGCCGTCAACACGGGCGGCTTCTAAGAGTTCGTCAGGAACAGTTAAAAAAAATTGACGAAATAAAAATGTAGCGGTTGCGGATGCAATAAGTGGAATAATCATTCCACTATAGGTATCTATCATCCCTAATTTCGCAACAACCTCATAGGTTGGCAGAATGCGAACTTCAACAGGGAGCATTAAGGTAACAAAAATAAGAACAAAAGCAGTTTTTCGGAAAGGAAAACGCATGTAGACAATGGCATAAGCAGACAAAAGTGAAATAATAATTTTGCCAATGCTAATCCCTAAAGCCATAATGAGTGAATTCATTAAGAGTGGCCAAAGATTAGGTAGACCGCGTTGTGCAAGGCCATCCCCAAAAATTGTTTTATAGTTTTCCAGAGCATATTTCCCAGGTAAAAGAGGAATTGTTCCGGCATTAAATGTTGCTGAACTATGGGTTGACGCAATGATAGCAACATAAACTGGAAAGAAAATAATGAGAATGCCAACAATCAGCGTAATATGGGTTAGAAATTTTAAAACAGGGCGATTTTCAACCATAATGTGTTTCCTAATATTGTACACGACGCTCAATCCAACGAAATTGGATAAACGTTAAGACAATAACCATCAACATCAAGAGTGTTGATTGTGCTGCTGACGCACCGATTATTTGATTTCTAAAGCCATCGTCATACACTTTATAGACGAGAGTACTCGTTGCACGTGCAGGACCTCCAGAAGTTGTGTTATCAATGATACCAAAAGTGTCAAACATAACATAATTGATATTGACGATAAGAAGGAAAAATGTTGTTGGTGAAATTTGCGGAAAGACCACTGTCCAAAATCGTTTAAAAGGACCAGCACCATCAATGGCTGCTGCTTCTATTTGAGAACGCGGAACAGACTGAAGACCCGTAAGAAAAAAGAGAAAATTGTAAGAAATCTGTTTCCAGCTAGCCGCAATAACAATCAGAATCATCGCCTGAGTACTGTTCATACGATAATTCCATAGCACCCCTATTTTCTCAAGAAGAAAAGGGATAATCCCAATGGTGGGATGAAAGATAAACAACCATAATATACCTGCCAATACTGGAGCAACAGCATAGGGCCAGAGCAAAAGCATTGTATAAGCCTTTTTTGCACAGATAACACGATCAACACAGACAGCCAAAAGAAGGGATATTGTCATTGAAGCGACAGTAACTGAGATAGAAAATACGGCTGTTGTAAGAAGTGATTGCAGATAAATAGGATCAGAAAGAACGGTTAAATAATTTTCAAAACCAATAAAGGTTGTTGTAAAGCCAAAAGGATCTTCACGCTCAAAGGATGATTTTATGGCTTGAGCAGCAGGCCAAAAGAAAAACAAAAAAGTCACAAGAAGCTGAGGGAAAAGTAGTCCGTAAGGAAGGAAACTATTTTTAAAATATGCTTGTTTTTCTTGCATTCGTAGGGCTCTTTAAATGTAGAGACTTTAAAAAGATAAACAAAAAGGACTCAACTGTTTTTGTTGAGTCTTTAATGTTTAACAAAAAAACGAAACTAATGATTGGATTTTTCAAATTCACGTAAGAGTTTATTGCCACGTTTAACGGTCTCATCTAAACCATCTTTCGGTGTTTTTGAACCACTAAGAACAGCTTCTAACTCTTGATCAAGAATGGTACGAATTTGTGGTAAATTACCAAATCTTATTCCTTTCGAATTAACTGTTGGTGGATTAAGATTGATCTGTTTGATCGCAATATCAGCCCCTGGCGTTTTTTCATAAAAATGTTGCTTTTTGCTCAATTCATAAGTTGCCTTTGTGGTTGGAAGATAACCCGTTTTTTGATGCCATTTTGCTTGATTTTCTGTTTTTGACAGAAATTTAAGAAAAGCCGCTGCTCCAGCATATTCCTTGGGAGTATGTCCCTTAAATGTCCAAATAGAAGCACCCCCAATAACTGAGTTTTGCGGTGCTCCTTCTACATCTTTATAGTACGGGAGCATACCAACGCCCACATTAAACTGAGCTTCAGAAGCAATTCCACCATATGATCCTGAAGATTGCATAAAAATTGCACAGCTTTGTGCCATAAACATCGGCGCTGAATCGAGTGCACCTGCTGGACCACCATAGCGGAAAATACCTTGATCAGACCATCTTTTCAAATCCGTCCACATACGCACTTGTAAAGGTCCATTAAATGTAAGTTCTGCATCGAGCCCTTTAAAGCCATTTTCCTTCGTTCCAAAAGGAACATTATGCAACGCTGAAAAATTTTCTATACCAATCCATTGCGCTGCATAAGCCATGGTAAAACCACATGCAGCCGCTTTAGTCTCAAGAATTTTTTTGGAAAAGTCTTCTATATCTTGCCACGTTTTAGGGGGCTGTTCTGGATCAAGTCCTGCTTTTTTAAAAATATCTTTATTATAATAAAGAACAGGTGTTGAAATATTGAATGGCATAGAGACCATATGACCCTGTTCATCGGAATAATAACCGCTAATCGCAGGAAAATAATCTGTTGGATCGAATTCTTGTTTTGTGTCAGCCATAAGTTTATAAAATGGGTAGATCGCGCCTTTTGCTGCCATCATCGTTCCAGTACCAACGTCATAAATTTGAGCGAGCACTGGTTGTTTCTTTCCACGAAATGCTGCAATGAGTGAAATCAATCCCTCTTCATACTCACCGCGAAATGAAGGCACAATTTTATACTCAGATTGGCTTGCATTAAAATCGTTAATGAGACTTTCTGTTTGCTTTCCTAGTTCACCACTCATAGAATGCCAAAAGCTAATTTTTGTCTGCGCAAAACCTTCTGTTATTCCCGCTGTTGTCATTAGGATAGCAACCGTGGCCGCTATGGAAAGATAAAAACGACTCATGGTTCACCCTTTCTGAAGTGATGGAATACAAACTATCCTTAAAATTACCGTATTACACATGAATATACTATGATTGTTTAAATAACATATCGCCTCATTTAAACAGGAACCACCAAAAGGTCAAATGAATTTGTTTCGATTTATTCGTTTTCCTTATATCATCTTTCTCAATGTATTGACGAAATGTGCGCTTGTAAATATCTGAAAAAATCAGAAGGATTCAACAAGAAAAGTAATCCGTAAAAAGATAAAAAGCTATCGCTCATCAGTACCATTCAATAGCGATTATCTGGGTCTATTATAATATCTGAATTGACTTGTTTCAAAAAAGAGCTGTTTATTCTTTTATTTATTTTTGTCCTACAACTTCTCACTTACAATCTTTAAGTGAATTATTTATACTTACAATATCATTGTTGAAGCAGAGCTTTTAAATTTATTAAGAAGTTATTGACATCTTAAGCTTCTGATCCTCTCACCAAAATTACGATATTAATACTACATTTAATCAAAGAGACATAGACTTTTGTCTTAAAATAAAGAACCATTGTAAAGCGCTTTAATCATCTCCACCCACAATGGAATTATGTCCTACATGCAAAACAAAATGACATTATATTACGCATTTTCATGCTATTAAGAAACCTTTCAATACATCTATTAAGAGTTCCTATAAAATAGGATACAAAAAGTCTCTCTGCTACAGTATATAAGACTTTTTGCATGTCATCATTTTTAGACTTCGTAAAAATGAAAAACAATACCATCAATAAGCCCCTAATAATGCAACGCACTTTGCATTTTAAATGCATTTAAATGAATATTTTATTCTTTTCTCAATAGTTTTTGTTCACACACCAACCCATTTGTAATGTGTAAGAAAATAATTTTCAGATTATCACAAGATCTAAAGTAAGAGAATCTTACGTATTAAACTCTCTCATTCAACATAAAGTCTATGAATTATCATTATAAATTAATGTGTCATTTTATGTATTCGACAATACTTCCTTCCTCCATTACGCTGACTTTATGAAGGTAGAGGGATTTTATAAATATAGAGTTTATCTTTGTGCACGCAATTGTAATGCAAGATCAGGTTGATCGGTTGTAATATAATGTACAGGCATATCAAGCCAGTGCGATAAGCGAGCTTTCCCATTGATTGTCCATACCCCTACGGTAAAACCAGCTTCAAGAGCTGCTTCAATAAAGTCCTGTGAGGCAATGGAACCATCTAAACTGAGATCAGAATAGCCTAATTGTTTCCATTCAGAAAAATGACGGTTCATATCACCTTCAAAATTATCAACACATGGACCAGAAGGTATTCCTGCTTCAATAAAAGGACGAAGGACCAAAGGATCAAAACTAATGGCAGAAACCCGTTCTGTTAAATTTCGGCTTTTTATGAGTGCAAGCGCTTTTTGAGATAATATTGTTTCACGCTCCACTTCACCACATGTTTTGATTTCAAGGTGCAAACCAACATTGGTTGGTGCTAAAAGATCAAGAACTTCTTCTAGCAAAGGAGGTGCCTCGCGGCTCCCCTTCACGCAGAGCTGTTTGCGTGTTTCATTATCAATGTCGTGGATATATCCCTTTTTTCCAACCAATTGCTCTAAACGGAAATCATGAAAAACAACTACTTCACCACTTTTCAACAAATGAACGTCGCATTCAATTTCATCAGCGCCTAACGCTATAGCGTTACTAAAAGCTAAAAAGGTATTTTCAGGATAAAGATGGGCTCCACCACGGTGTGCAACAATTTTTTTCTCAGACATGCAAAATTTCACACTTCTCAATTTTAAATGACAATGATTTAAAAGACTTGGACTCTCAATGATATGAGTGCACAGATTTTCAGAAAGGCTTATACCCTATAAACGAGAACAATTATTTCTTTTAAGATCTTTTCTACATTTTTCTAAATATCCAGCTCTCAATCATATTTTATGCTTAAAAAGCTTGTTCTTCATTTCAATTATTCCCATTCAATGGTACCAGGAGGTTTTGAAGTGACATCATAAACAACACGATTAATGCCTCTAACTTCATTAATAATGCGTGATGCTGTCTTGCTTAAAAATGCCATATCATAGGGATAAAAATCCGCAGTCATTCCATCAACAGACGTAACAGCGCGAAGCGCACAAACAAATTCATACGTGCGACCATCTCCCATCACACCAACAGTCTGGACAGGAAGAAGGACAGCAAAAGCTTGCCAAATTTCGTCATAAAGACCGGCTTTACGGATTTCCTCAAGATAGATAGCATCTGCTTCCCGTAAAATTTCTAATTTTTCACGGGTCACAGCCCCTGGACAGCGAATTGCAAGACCGGGACCTGGAAAAGGATGGCGGCCAATAAACTGCTCGGGTAACCCTAACTCTCGTCCCAGCATGCGAACTTCATCCTTAAAGAGCTCACGTAACGGTTCTACAAGTTTTAGTTTCATCTGTTCTGGTAGCCCACCTACATTATGATGGCTTTTTATGGTGACCGATTGACCAATGGCAGAGACACTTTCAATAACATCTGGATAAAGTGTTCCTTGTGCCAAAAACTCTGCACCACCGATTTTTTTAGTTTCTTCTTCAAAAACTTCAATAAAAAGGCGACCAATCGTCTTGCGCTTTTTTTCTGGATCTGTCTCACCTTTTAGAGCATTAAGAAATATATCGGTAGCATCAACGTGAATAAGCTCTATGTTATAGTGATCGCGGAATAATGTAACAACTTCCTGCGCTTCATTCTTACGCATTAAGCCATGGTCAACCAAAATGCATGTCAGCTGGTCTCCTATGGCTTCATGAAGGAGCACCGCTACAACGGATGAATCCACCCCCCCTGAAAGACCACAAATCACACGACTTTTTCCAACTTTTTGTCGTATTGTGGCAATGGCCTGCTCGCGATAAGAAGCCATTGACCAATTACCTTTAATCGCAGAGATCTTATGAATAAAATTTTGTAAAAGTTTTGTACCATCCGGTGTATGGATCACTTCAGGATGAAACTGTACCGCATAAAAATGTCTTTTTTCATCAGCAATGGCCGCATAGGGTGCTCCTTTCGAGGTTCCTATAACACGAAAACCTTCCGGTAAAGCTGCTACACGGTCGCCGTGACTCATCCATACTTGATAACGAGAACCTTTTTCCCATACGCCATCAAAAAGGGCACTCTCCTCTTGGATTTCCAAAAAAGCACGACCAAATTCACGCTCATGTCCAGCTTCAACCTTTCCTCCAAGCTGAACACACATGACTTGCTCCCCATAACAAATCCCCAAAATAGGAATGCCGGCCTCAAAAATTTCCATTGGAGCACGCGGAGAACCTTTATCAATAACGGAATAAGGACTCCCGGATAAAATAATAGCTTTAGGATTTATGCGGTGCAAAGCTTCTAAAGCCAATTGAAAAGGAATAATTTCACAGTATACCCCCATTGCTCGGACCCGTCGAGCAATAAGTTGTGTCACTTGTGAACCAAAATCAATAATAAGAACAGTGTCTGAATGTGATATGCTCATAAAAAACCAATCAACAATTGAAAAAAGAGAACTCACGAGAGTTATGATTCAATCTTTCTCTTTTCACAAGCCTGTTTTTTTGAAGAAAAAGATTATTCTCGTAAAATTTATGATAAAAAATGCAAAAATATCGATCAATGTTTTTTTTGCAACACAGATAAAAAGAACCCATCTGTTTGTGTTGTTGCAGGCGATAAAGTCAGTCCATAATTGGAAAAAACGGGTTGCACCGGCGAAGAACTAAAATGTTTCTGCCAAAGTGCTTGCATATCTATTGGATAAAAATGGGAGTGCTGTTGAAGAAAATGGGAAATTTGTTCCTCATTTTCATCTGCAAAAAGAGAACAAGTAATATAAACTAAGCGTCCATTTGGCTTAAGATAATCTATCGCCTCATTCAAAATAGCCCTCTGTTCTGTTTGGCGTTGTTTTACCTGCTCTAATGTTAAACGCCATTTTGCATCAGGACGACGACGCCATGTTCCTGTCCCACTACAGGGTGCGTCTAATAAAACTCTATCCATCTGCCCTATTAAGGACTTCAATTCTTCTTTTTGTGCACGTGTTTGTACATTACGAACACCAGCACGTCGAAGTCGATCAAAAATAGGAGCCAAGCGCGCTTTATCACAATCATAAGCATAAATTTGCCCACGGTTTTTCATATCGGAAGCTAAAGCTAATGTTTTGCCACCAGCACCTGCACAATAATCTAATACTTGCATACTTTCTTGCGCTTCCACAAGATGAGCAACAATTTGAGATCCTAAATCCTGTATTTCAAAGTGCCCTTTTTGAAAAGCTGGTTCCACTTGAACATTGGGATGGCGATCAAATTTTTCAATCGGAGCAACTCTTAAAGCTTGCCGAAACCACGCAAAAGATTGAAGTTTGGTTTTTGCTAACTCTTTTAGTACCTTTTCTGGTGTTGCCTTTAGGTTATTTACCCGTAAATCTAAAGAAGGACGCGTTGCTAACGCAGCCGCTTCCACGATCCAATGATCACCAAACAAAGGATAAAGATGCGCTTGACACCATTGAGGAATATCACCACGAATATAGTCTGGTGCATCTGCTAATTGTCGCCTTTGCCACGACTTGCGCTGTTTATCCTCTAATAACTGTGGTGCAAACCGGTCTCCTTCTAACGCACTATCAATTTGCTCCAGCGTCATTTTTCCAGTATCTAATAAGGCAGCAAAAACAATATCCCGAATATCATCACTTTCTATACGCCATTGTAAAGAATATCGTCGTCTTAAAACATCATAAACGACTGTACCAATGGCTGCACGATCACCTGCTCCAGCAAAACGATGAGAAAGCCCCCAATCCTTTAAAACTTCTCCGACAGGGCGATGCCTCATTTCTATCTCTTTGAGAACATCTATTGCTGCTTGCAAACGCCCACCTAATCGCATTCATTTCTCCCATTAATATCATAAAATTCTAAGCCATTTAGAAAATAGTATGATCTTCTTTTTGCCAATAAAACCTATTCAAAGCCATTAAAAAATTACATTCAATATCAAAATGATCTGATCATACTTCTTTATAAGTTTATAAGATCCAATTGAGTGTCTCTAGATTTTTCCTGTCATTTTTTACCATTGGCTTTTTATCCTTCTAAAAGACATAAGATCCTCTTGTGCTAAAAAATACGTTGCCTCTATAAAGATCTGTTTTCCGCTATACATTACAAAAAAACAAAATTCTTTAATTATTGCGTAAAATGAAATTTTCTCGACTTATCTAAACAACAGAAAAAATCAAAGAACCTCCATCTTGAAAAGGTTATCCCTTTAGAAAAAATAGAAAAAGCTTCTAACAAAATAAGATAGGCTCACCTTTTTCTCTACAAAAAATTAACTTTTTAGAAAATGCTTGGAACCACTATTTGGCATGACCGTTTTTAACATACTGGCAACTGCCAGATAATTTTAAAGGAGAAAATAATGACTTATAATAATGAAAAAACAACTTCATCTAAAAGCCGTCATAATACAATGCCCTCAAACAATGGAAAGAAATCCGTCCAAAGTGATCAGACAAACAATCGCCAACGCGCGTCAAAGACGGGACGCAAGACAACAAAAAGTTAATTCTAACTTTATATAATTTACTTCACATAAGTCTCAACCGAAAGAATTAGAGCTTTAACCTCTAATTCTTTCTTTTCTAGGACTATTACACCAAATTATAAACAGAAAAAAGAGCACCTTTCTTGTTCTTAGAAGATTTTATATCTATGCGATATGTTTCTTGGCTCTTATTCCTTCAAACTGGGCCCCGATAATTTGGACTCTCCCGTGTGATCGAAACATCATGCGTATGACTTTCATGGAGTCCCGCATTGGTAATACGAACAAACGTTGCTTTTTTACGAAACTCTACGAGATCTTTCGCCCCCACATAGCCCATAGACGCACGCAGTCCACCAGCAAGCTGATGGAGAACTGATGCTATAGGACCTTTATAAGCCACCTGCCCCTCTACACCTTCCGGAACCAACTTCAATTCATCACGAACATCATCTTGAAAATAACGATCTGCTGATCCTCGTGCCATAGCACCAACAGATCCCATACCGCGATAGGCTTTAAAAGACCGACCTTGATAAAGATAAACTTCACCGGGACTTTCTTCTGTCCCCGCTAAAAGAGAACCGATCATGGCTGCACAAGCCCCACCCGCTAGAGCTTTGGCAAAATCACCCGATGCCTTGATCCCACCATCAGCAATGATGGGAATGCCTGCTTTTTCAGCAACTTCTGCCGCATTCATAATGGCTGCAAGTTGAGGGACACCGACACCTGCAACAATACGCGTTGTGCAAATAGAGCCAGGACCAATACCAACTTTTACCGCATCTGCACCACTGTCAATCAATGCTTGCGTTGCTTGAGCGGTCGCAACATTCCCAGCAATGACAGCTGGAGAGGAAGCCATCTTTTTAATCCGTTCAACAGTTTCTAGCACACGTTGAGAATGCCCATGCGCTGTATCAATAACCAATACATCAACACCTGCGTCAATGAGACGTTCAGCACGTTCAATCCCATCATTCCCAACACTGCTAGCCGCTGCGGCACGCAAGCGCCCTTGAGAATCTTTAGCCGCATTTGGATTTAATTTTGCTTTTTCAATATCCTTAACTGTTATCAAGCCGACACAACGATTTTGTTCATCCACAACCAATAATTTTTCAATACGATGATGATGTAAAAGATATTTTGCTTCATTGAGTTGGACATTTTCACGCACCGTGATCAAATTTTCATGCGTCATTAATTCATAAATTTTTTGTTTTGGATCCGATGCAAAACGAACATCTCTATTGGTCAAAATTCCAACAAGTCGTCCTGCAGACTCACCTTTAGCACTATTTTCAACAACCGGAATACCTGAAATACCATGAAAACGCATCAAAGCTTTCGCTTCTTCAAGTGTCGCATCGGGTCCAATTGTGACTGGATTAACAACCATACCAGATTCAAACTTTTTTACTTGCCGAACCTCTTCTGCCTGCTCTGCAGGAGACATATTACGGTGGATAACCCCAAGACCACCCGCTTGAGCCATAGCAATTGCCAAACGCGATTCTGTTACCGTATCCATAGCAGCGGAAAGTAATGGCAAATTAAGCTGAATATCAGCTGCAATGCGCGTCTTAAGATCCACTTGACTAGGCATAACAAGAGAATGACCGGGCTGTAAAAGTACATCATCAAAAGTTAGCGCCAATGCACCTGTCCCCGTTTCAACAATCTTTGCCATAGCAAAATTCCTTTATAATAAAATATTATAATAAAACACCGCAAGGAGCTTTAAAATACAACTGCGGTTCTCATACAAGGTAGATTGGCAAAAAATTATGCCATGCTACAAACAAAATGAAAAGAAAAATAAATATTTTTCATGAAATGTGGTTTATAAAAATTTTACAATTGTGATTCAATGGGTAACCAACTTATTATTTTTGCAAAGGTACGGCGCCAAAAATTACTTTCTGGCTCATAATCAGTGCTATATTTTTTTTCATTTTCAATAAAATCCCAGTAAATACGATTATTATCACCAAGACGAAGATGATAACTCATTTCTTTGGTTATTTCTTCAGAAAACAACAAATCTAGTCTTGCTGTAATAGGGGCACATTCAAAAAGAATGCCCATTTCTGTATTGAGCGCTGCTGATCTGGGATCAAAATTTAAAGATCCAATAAAAGCTGTTTTACGATCAACTAAAAAAGCTTTAGCATGTAAACTTGCCTTACTTGATCGAAACAATCGTAACCCCTGGGTGTTGCCTTCCGCTTTTAATTCATAAAGCTTAACACCGCTTTTCAACAGTGCCTTACGATATGAGACATAACCACCATGCACCAATGCTACATCGGTTGCAGCTAAAGAGTTCGTCAAAATTTTAACATCCACACCTTTTGAAACCAAATTGCTAAAATTCTGCGTACCAACCTTCCCAGGGACAAAATAAGGGGATGTAATCTGAACCGTTTTTTGAGCATTGCCAATGACCTTTGAGAGGACCTTCATAAGCCAATTACCTGTTTTTTTACGCAAGGCTTTTTCTGGAGGGTCAGAAAGAACAACAACCTTATCGGCTAAGAATAACCGCTTTCCTGCTTGCATAAAACCATCAAAGTTAATGTGCTCTTTGACATAATCCAAATAAACTTTTGCAACCTTGGAATCACGAAATTTCCGTAATTTATCTTTCCAATAGCTAAGGTCGCTTGCGCTTTTAGGAACAACTAAAGTATGAATGGGTAAAACAACAGCACTATTCCAAAAATCATCAAAAATACTTTCCACTTTTTTCACAGAGGGACCGATTAACATCAAATCTAAATCTCGAAAATGAGATTCTTCACCAGCATCAAAATAAGAATCTGCAAGATTACGTCCTCCTACAAAAGCGACCCTACCATCAACAATAAAAGCTTTATTATGCATTCTACGTGTTACAGTGATTGCCCGTAATATAATCTCTAAACCACGGCGCAAACCACCTTTACGTGATCGCCCTGGGTTAAACATTCTCACCTCAATATGAGGATGTTTATCAAGCGCAATATAAGCTGGATCACGTGCCTGAGCATTAATATCATCCAAAAGAAGCCGTACCCGAACGCCCCGATCAGCGGCCTCAACGATTTCACTCAATAAGAGGCGCCCCGTTAAATCATCATCCCAAATATAATACATCAAGTCAAGGCTACGGCCGGCCTCAGCGGCTCCCAGTGCACGAACACAAAACGCATCTAAATTGCTGATGATAAGAGAAAGAGCATCTTTATCAACTCCCAGCCCATTTTCTTTCTCAGCTAATTGACCGACAATACGATCAAGCCTCGTTTCATCTTTCTTAATAGGCAATGCATAAGAACTTTGCCCTCTAGCATTTTTTACAAAACGCCCATAGGTATAAATTGCCAACATAGACGCAATTAAAAAAAAGAGAATAAAGCCAATAATAATCTGTAAAAGAGTCAAAGAGGATAAACTTTCTATTTTTACGCTATCGTATCACCAGTGATACAAACTGCTATACTCATCATTTTATCTTAACCGTATAGAAGATAAAATGCCACTTCTTGCTTAAGAGAGTATAAATTTAATATTGATGATACAAAAAATTTAGCAGTAAGTTTAAACAGCCTTTAAAAACATCTGCCTTTTCTTTACTGGATATAAATTTAAATAAATTTGCGTAAAATAAAGTTTATATTTGATTTAAACCTACAACATCATCCTCTATCTCTATAGATAATTTTAACAATAAATGATTGTTTTCTTAAATCGTTCACCCATAGACTGTATTAAAAGCCCCACTCCTTTTTTGAAACCTATTCTTGTCATCAAATAGAGAGTTGTTATGAATTTTACTTTCGTTCTTGACTCCTTACCGCTCTTAATTCTTCCATCTTTCTATAAAGTGTAGAGCGTCCGATATGAAGGCGGCGTGCAATCTCACTCATATGTCCCTTATAATGTTTAACCGCTTTCTCGATAATATCATGTTCCATCTCTGAAAAAGTGCGCACATGCCCATCAGTATTCAAAAATTGTATTGACTCTTGTTCATCACCTTCCTTCATATTACCCTCAATGATATTTGGAACACTCATTAATGAATTTCCCATTAATTGCGGAAAATCTCGAACAGTTAATAAAGGTCCTTCACTGAGCAAAATCGCACGAAATAAAAAATTTTCAAGTTCATTTCTATTGCCAGGCCAATCATACTGCATAAGCAAGGAAAGAGCCGATCCTGCTAAACCATGAACATGTGATCGTCCTGTTTCTGTAATAATGCGATTAATCAAACGTTGGATGATCTCTGGAAAATCATCTCTTAATTCTCGTAAAGCAGGAACACTAATAGACGAATGGGAAAATTGTTCAAATAAACTATGCGAAAAAAAGTTCTCTTTAACTAAGTCCTTTAAACGCGATGTTGAAATAGCAATAATTCGGAAGGGAAAAAGCTCTCCTTTTGTATTGCTTTCTCTTTCTTTAAGGTAATGAGCTAACCGCTTTTGCTGTATGGGCTCAAGTCGATCAATATCACAAAGGCAAAGAGTTCCTTTTTCAAGCGAAGAAACCAATGGAAGAAATTCTTGAAACCAATGCTGATTTTCTTTTTCTGGATCAACAATCGCTGAGCATTGAAAACGAATAAAAGTGCCCTTTGAGAATAAACCCTCATGATGAATAATCCGAGCTAATGTCTCACGGCCTGTTCCAACTTCACCTTCTATCAAAAGATTCTGTGAAGTCGTTGCTGCTATTCTTGATTGTTCTAAAACGATCTGCATCGCTCTACTTTTTATGCAAAGGTCAGAAAACCTTAAATGATTCTCTTTCTTTCGTCGCATATCTCGAACCTCATGCTCCAAAGCAGAGATAAAAGCAAGAATATCCAAAGTAACTCTTACGCGTAATAATGTTACTGGATGAATCCAATAATCAATAGCGCCAGCGGTTAAAGCTTTTTGGAGTAAATTCTGATTCTCTTGTTGTGCTATCACAATAATAGGAACAGAAACACCAGCAACTCTAATCATTTTAATCAAATCACTGACACTCAAATCAGTCATAACAACATCAAGGAGTGCAAGCACAATGTTTTTACGCCTGTGTAAAAGATCAATCGTACGGAGGCCATTTTCTGCTTCAATGACACGGTAACCAAAACCTCGGAGCATAGCAGAAAGCTCTATACGTCTTCCATAATCTTCACTCGCAACAAGAATGGGACCAACCATAATGTCAATAATCTCCTTTGAGACTACTCAGCGGCTTAATGTAACACTTGTTGTAAACCATAAGAAATATTTCACCTCTTGTGTTTCACTTACGAACTTCATCAAGCTGTTAATAAAATACAACATTAAGGCATTTTTTTCCATTTTTTTGCCTTTTCATTGATTTTCATCAAATTTTTCATATTGACTCACGGTGTAATTTAATAATTTTATAGAAAATAGAGAGCAAAATAATCTAAATAGAGTGAAATAAATGAAACATACCTATCATATTTTATGTCTTACAATCATCGCTTTGCTATTAAGTGCCTGTAGCTTTTCGCAATATTATAACTCCAATATGCCAACTGGAATTGATGGAAAATGGATTGATGAGAATGGTATTATTTCTTCTTTCCATAATGGTATTTTTGAAACGCGTGCAGCAGATACAGAAGAAAAACTGTCAGAAGGAGCATATAATTATCTCAATGCTCAAAATATAGAAATTGAAATACGCTCTATTCTCCGTGGAACAATTTCTAGAGTCAATTGTACCATGTCATATGACGCCACACAACTTCTCTGTACCTCACATACCGGATCACAGTTTTTCCTTAAGCGGAAATCTTAAATAAAATAAAAGTGAAGCTTCTCTTAATTAAAAATAGAGGAAGAACATACATAAAACAGGAGGTGATCCTTTCGCCTCCTGATAGAAAATCCTCTCTCATAATACGCAAAAACATGGATATAATCTCTATCCATGGAATTTTCTAAACATGATAAAATGCGTAAAATAATCTTTTTCTTTTACAAAATATCAGCAAAGAATCTCTTCATAATAAAATTTCATAATAAAATTATGACTTTATATCGTTCAATCTATTTTAGCCTAAAATAATATTTTATCTGATAGGAAACTTTAATCTAAGCAGCACCGATGCGCAAAAGATCATGAAAATGAACAATTCCTATCGGTTTTTTATCTTCAACCACGAAAAATGCACCAATATGATAATCATTAATAAAAGCCATTGCTGCACCAACAAGTGTATTTGGCTTTACAACTTTAGGATCCTTGGTCATTACCTCATCAACATTAAATTTTGATAAATTAAAATGAATGTTCCGTGCAAGATCACCATCAGTCACAATTCCGATGAGTTCATCTTTTGTGTTGATAACACCAACACAGCCAAAATGTTTCTCTACTAAAACATTCATCGCTTCAATCATCGTTGTTCCCTGCATAACCAAAGGAATACGATCACCCTCATGCATAATATCACGCACGTATTTAAGGCTTGCACCAAGAGAACCACCAGGATGATATATTTTGAAATCGGTTGCTGTAAAACCACGCATTTCTAAAAGAGAAACCGCTAAGGCATCTCCCATTGCCAATTGCATAATTGTTGACGTTGTAGGTGCTAAACCATGGGGACAAGCCTCTTCTACCTTTGGTAATAAGAGAACAATATCAGCTTGTCGTCCTAACACAGAGTATTCACTTGATGTCATGGCAATAAGGGGAATACGAAAACGTGCAGCATAACTCATAATACCACTTAATTCTTGTGTTTCACCAGACCATGATAAAGCAAGAATAACGTCATCCGATCCAATCATCCCAAGATCACCGTGATTAGCTTCTGCAGCGTGAACAAAAAAGGCAGGAGTTCCCGTTGAAGCTAAGGTTGCTGCAATTTTTGTCCCTATATGACCACTTTTCCCAAGACCCGTAATAACCACATGTCCACGAGCACTTTTAATGGTTTGAACAGCCGCTTCAAAAGAAGATGAAAGATTGCCAAGAAGAGCTGTTTCAAGAGCTTCAAGCCCTTGTTTTTCACTCGCAACTGTTTTAAGCGCTGATGTAACAGAACCCTGCAAAGCCTTAAGAGATGATATTGTCATAATCAAATTCGATCAATAAAATTAAATGAGAGATCTACATCATTTTTCAACTTTAACGGTTTCCAATAAATTTTTCAATGAGGCAGAAATATGGTTGTGCATATCAGCGCGTGCCAAAGAAAAGGCAACATTAGCTTCAATAAAACCAGCTTTAGAACCACAATCAAAAGTTCGTCCTTCTAATTGAACCCCCCAAAAATCCTGTTCGTTTGAAAGCCTTATCATCGCATCTGTTAGTTGAATTTCATTGCCTGCTCCTCGTTCTTGAGTGGAAAGAATATTAAAAATTTCTGGTTGCAAAATATAACGTCCATTGATGTACAAATTTGATGGTGCCATCCCTTGCGCTGGTTTTTCTACCATTTTTGTAATTTCAAAACCATTGGCAAAATGTCTGCCTTTTCCAACAATACCATATTTATGTGTTTCTCTAGGATCGCACTCTTGAACCGAAATAATATTCCCTCCCCCCACCTTTTCATAAAGGCTCATCATTTCAGAAAGACATCCCTTTTTTGCTTGTATTAACATATCAGGTAATAATAAAGCAAAAGGTTCATCTGCAACTAATTCACGCGCACACCAAAGCGCATGCCCTAACCCCAAAGGTTGCTGTTGGCGTGTGAAAGAAGTTGTCCCTGGCAACGGCTGTAAACGGTGTAAACGCGCAAGTTCTTCTTTCTTTCCACATTCAGCAAGTGTCGCATATAATTCAACTTGCGTATCAAAATAATCCTCAATGACTGCTTTGTTACGTCCAGTCACAAAAATAAAATGCTCAATACCAGCCTCCCGAGCCTCATCCACAACATATTGAATAACAGGCTTATCAACAACTGTGAGCATTTCTTTAGGTATCGTTTTTGTCGCAGGAAGAAAACGCGTACCAAGACCCGCTACGGGAAATACTGCTTTCCGAATTTTACGCACACCCACCCTCCTAAATGAATTCATATAACCTTTTTATTTTATTTATCATATGTTTTTACGAAATAGTAAAAAAGATATCTTATTATTTTGTTTATTCTTATAATGAGCAATCAAAAATGTAAAAGAGGATATGAGAATTTATTGAAAAAATTAATGAATTCGTTATTTCAATTTTTTCCTCTTCTTGATCGTATGATCGATTAAACTACATACAAAATAAAGCGATTAGACATCTAATAAATTGAATATTAATGGGGATTTCAAAATGCAAAAAACAGAATTGAAAACTTTCTCTTTTTTAGAGAAGTTAATAAATCAGAGAACGCTTATCACTGGCTCTGTCATTCTGTTGTCTGCGTTTTTAATGTTCTTTTCCTCCTTTTCATATGCTAGTAGCGGATTTAACCACTGGATTAAAGAGTTTAAAAAAATAGCTCTTGCTCACAATATTACCCCCTCTACATTTTATATGGCTTTTAAAGGTGTTAATGCCATTGATCCAGAAGTTTTAAAAAGTGCCACATATCAACCGGAATTTATTGCACCTTCATGGAATTATTTCGATAATCGTGTTCATGATATCGCAATTGTAGAAGGACGGCGCCAGGCAAAAAAGTGGAATCAATGGCTTCTTAAAATTGAAGAACGTTTTGGTGTTGATCGCAATATTTTGCTCGCTATTTGGTCAATGGAAAGCAATTACGGAAAAATTTTAGCTAATAAAAGTGTCATGCGTGATACCATTCGCTCGCTTGCAACCTTAGCCTATGCTGATAAAAAACGTGCAAAATATGCACATACACAACTGATTGCTGCGATGAAAATTCTACAAAGTGGTGAAATTAAACGCTCTCAACTTACTGGATCTTGGGCTGGTGCATTGGGGCATACGCAATTTATTCCAAGCAGTTATCTTGCCTATGCCATTGATATGGACAAAGATGGACGGCGTGATATCTGGACCTCTATTCCAGATGCTTTGGCAACAGCTGCTAATCTTCTTCACAAAAATGGCTGGCAACCTCATCTTATTTGGGGCGTAGAAGTGCAAGTTCCGCAGGGGAAAAACCTTCCTGAACGTTGGTATTCTTTTGAACAATGGAAAAAGTTAGGTGTAAAACATGCAAATGGGAACCCTCTTCCTCCATTAGCTGAACAAGCAATATTAAAATATCCAGATGGAGCCAAAGGTCCTGTATTTTTAGTCACAAAAAATTTCTTTGTTCTAAAACGTTATAATAATGCAGATCGTTATGCCTTTGCTGTTGCCCTTCTTGCTGATCGCATTGCTGGACATCCTAGATTGGTGCACGATTGGCAAAGACCTTTTCAATCTCTTAGCTTCCAAGAATGTAAAGAACTACAATCTCGCTTAAGTGCCCTAGGATATTATAAAGGAAATATTGATGGAAAAATCGGAACAGCCTCTCGCAAAGCCATTAAAGCTTTTCAGATGCGTCACGGTCTAAAAGCAAATGGGTATCCATCATCTCAAGTGCTTTTTCTCCTGCGTAAACAATAATGGAGAATTAAGGTTTTGTCTCTTTTTCGTCTATTATACTGGATGTTATTACTGCTTTTACTTGCTGGTATGGGAATCATACAGCCATCTCCAAGTCAAGCAACCAACTTCTTTAAATGGCTGTCACAACAAAACAAACAGACACAACAACCTCCGCAAATTATAGAACAAAAAATAGGCAAACCGCAAAAAAAAATCGTAACATACAGAAACATAAACAATCCGAAAAACGAGTATGCAAAACGCATTCTTGTTATAGGGGATTTTGCAGCTTCTTCTGTTGCCGATGCACTTAAAAAATTCTTTGCCGATAATAGTGATATCCTTATCATGAACAACACAATGCCCGCTTCCGGTCTCGTTCGAACAGATTATTATTCTTGGCAAAGCAATATTTCTAAACTCATTAATCAAAATAACCCCGATGTCATTATCATGATGATCGGAGCCAATGATAATCAACCGATCAAGGACTCTGATAGCATAATTAATACAGATCAGTCAGAATGGATGCGCATCTACAAACAAAGAATTATCGAAATTGCTGAAAGTCTTCATGCCTCTGGAAAATCGTGGATATGGGTAGGTCAGCCTTCTTTTAAAAATGACCTTTTGACACAAAAAATGAAAATTTTTAATGCGCTCTACAAACAAGAAACAGAAACAGCGGGTGGCTATTTCCTCGATATTTGGAACGGCTTTAGTGATAAAGAAGGAAACTTTTCTTTCTCAGGCAATGATATCAATGGAAAAATCGTCAAATTACGCACCAATAACGGCATTCATTTCACTTCTGAGGGAAAGAAAAAACTCGCCTCTTATTTAGAAAAACCATTGAACAATATTTTAAATTTTCATACCCTTTCTCATGAAGAGCCATACTCAACCGATAAAGCTATTCAAAAACTCATACAAGATTCAGATAAGCAAACGCTAGGCAATATTATGCGTCAGCCTCCAATGAGCCTTGATGATATGGCACAACAAAATACCCACCTCTTAGGAAAAAGAATGTCAAGCTTTATCAAAAAATCATGGATTCCACCAAATGGGCATCAAAAAGATCGTGCTGATAATTTTTCTTTCCCATAATGTCTCTTTAAAATATAAACTCTCATTTCTTCCATAAACGAAAAGAAGATAAAATACTCTTTTTATAGAGCGATAATATAGCCATATTGAAGAGAAGGCTTACATTAAGCGTAACTCTATCCAATGTTGCAACAGCCCTTGGCACTTAAGACGATTCATAAGCGCCATTTTTATTTCTTGCTTATACAATTTTTGCCCCACATGGCCCGCCCGCCTGTGGTGTGCAAGAAAATGATTTTGATTGTTTCAGGATAAACAAACTTGAGATTAGAGAATCTTACGTTATTCGAGTTTCTAATTGAATATAAATACGCTATATTATCATTATAAATCAATTTCTTATCCAAGAAAACGGCATGGAGATAACCATACCGTTATATCTTACAATCCACGTTTGTTCATCATTGCCTCTGGTAAAGGCATCCGTCCCCGAAAAGCTTTATACAGTTCCTCTGGATCGCGGCTTCCCCCAGCAGAATAAATAAAACGCTTTAAAAGATCAGCAAGCTCTGAATTAAAGACATCACCTGTTTCTTCAAATGCTTGAAAAGCATCGGCATCAAGTACTTCTGCCCACATATAAGAATAGTAACCAGCAGCATAACCATCCCCTGCAAACACATGCATAAAATGCGAAGGACGATGACGCATAATAATTGTATCAGGCATTTGCAATTTTTCTAATTCTTTACGTTCAAAGACTGTTGGATCAGTGACTTTTTCTCCTTGATGAAAAGCCATATCCACTAAAGCTGATGAGATAAATTCAACTGCTGAGAATCCCGCATTAAATGTCTGCGCCGCTAAAACTTTATCAATCAACTCTTGTGGCATCGAATGCCCTGTTTTTGTATGTATAGCATAAGATTTTAATATCTCTGGTACGGTTAACCAGTGTTCATAAAGTTGAGAGGGAAGTTCAACAAAATCACGTGAAACAGATGTTCCTGCTACAGAGGGCCATGTAACATCAGAAAGCAAACCATGCAATGCATGCCCAAATTCATGGAAAAGTGTCCGTGCATCATCAAGTGATAAAAGAGCAGGTTCTCCTTTAGAGGATTTAGCAAAATTACAAATATTGTAGATAATCGGTTTTTGTCCACCATCCAATTTATGCTGTGATTGCAATTGGCTCATCCATGCACCAGAACGTTTTGAAGAACGTGCAAAATAATCACCAATAAAATGCCCAAGTAAACTTCCATCAGATTGCTTTACTTCCCACAAACGTGCATCAGGATGCCAAAGTGCAACAGCATTTTTTTCTTCAAAGGTAATGCCAAAGAGTTTTTCTGCTACCCCAAAAGCCGCTTGAATCATACGGTCCAGTTGAAAATAATATTTAATTTCAGCGCTATCGAAAGAAAATTTTTTAGTGCGAAGCTTTTCAGCATAATAACGCCAATCCCAAGCAGCTAAAGATTCATTGCTGCCCTGATTGTTGGCAAAATTTTGTAATTCACTTTGCTCACTAGAAGCTTTCGCTCTTGCACGCTCCCATACAGGCATAAGCAAATCCATAACAGAATTAATACTTTTAGCCATGGTATTATCGAGTTTCAAATCTGCAAAAGATTGATATCCCAATAATTTAGCCTGTTCATCTCGAAGCGCAACAATCTCTAAAATAATAGTTCGATTATCATTCTTGTTATTATTTTCACCACGTTTAGCCCAAGCTTGGAATACAACCTCACGTAAATCACGACGATCAGAGAATTTTAAAAAAGGCTCAACAATCGAGCGTGCAAGTGTTAATGCATAAGCTTCTTCATGGCCTCGTTCGCACGCAATTTCCTTCATTGAAGCAATGAGATCTTCCGGTAAACCAGATAAATCTGTTTGTTTTAAAAATAGAATCCACTCAGCTTCATCGTTTAAGACATTCTGCCCAAAAGTAGCATTTAAAAAAGCAAGTCTTTCATTAATTTCCACAAGTCGTTTTTTAGCTTTATCATCTAGTTTTGCACCATGACAAACGAACTTTTTCCACCACAGTTCCAGAACGCGTGTTGTTTCACTCTCAAATAGGCCCTGCTGTGCCTGTTTATAAAGTGCATCTATTTTTGCAAATATCCGCGTATCCATCATCATTTTTGAAGAATAACGGGAAAGTTTTACAACGAACTCTTGTTCTAACTGTTGAATCAATGCATTCGTATGAGCACTAGTGCGCAAGAAAAATATTGAACAGACACGATCAAGTGCTTTGCCACAAAGCTCAAAAGGTTGCAAAAAATTCTCAAGTGTTGGTGATTCTTGCACCATCGCAATCACTTCTAATTCTTCTTCAGCTTCTTGAAGTGCCTGTTCAAATGCAGGTTTAAAATCTTCATCTCTTATAGAAGAAAAATCAGGAAGACCTGAAAATCCCTTCCAGTCCAGCACTGCTGTTGTTGTCATAATACGTTATATCTCCATTATAAATTTAAGCTGTCATCATTATCTTTACGACACAAATTGATAATATACTAAGACTATTTCACGCACTTCGAAATGACCTTTCAAAGCTCTATCGAATAAAAAAATAAATATTTCTACACTTATCAAATAAACCATTTGATTTATAATGATAATTTATCATTTTTTATATTGAACAAGAACTTGAATATCGTAGGATTCTTTTATTCTGAACCATATTGTATCAAAGCAATAAAAATTATTCACTCTCACATCACAAATGAAATTGCTTATTGATAACAACACTTGAAAAAAATATAAAAATGCTTCTTATGAACTTTTAAAATACAAGCGCTGTTATAATATTGGGAGCTGGAAAATAGTATAATGATACCAGCTTTCACCTTTTATTTAAATGTAAAGATGATGATCTTTTATGGATTTTATACCATTTGCGCGTAGCATCATGAAATGAAACGTATCCAGAAAGATATTTTTTTAAAAAGTATATGAATTTGCAACATTAAGAGTATTCTCTTTTTTATTGCCCCATAAAAATGTTTAAAAACACCTCTAATGATCCTTCTCAAGCATCAAAGCCTATTGCAACATTGGGAAATATACTTCTCTTTAAAGAATCTTAAGAAACAAAATTTTGAAGAAAGGTATAATTTTCACTCCGGATACAAGTGTAAACTCTTTTTAAAGTTGCAAAACTATACTAAAGCATAATAATAAAAACGAAAACTGCTTTTACATTTATGCCTTCATATTATCTTTTAATTAGGTTGTATTCTCGTTTAAGTAATTCAGAAAATTGTTTATAATTTATAATTTTTCCTTGACTTTACTTAAAATATTAACAATTGGGAGTATAGTTGGGGAGGTTTTTTTTTCGAATCTTCCATAAACTTTTATTTTTTATCTCATCTATTATCTAGATTGACAATTCTCCAACTCTTCAGGAGGTATTTTATCATGACTGAAATTAAAACGGCCTTCGATTTTAAAAACTTTTCTCCTGAAGCTCTCGCTGAAAAATTAAAAAGTCAGCATTTTGCAGACTCTATTGATATCATCAATGACCTCGATATCATGGAGCGTGTAACTATTCTTAGTCTTCTGCCTCTTGAGTATGTTATCGAACTTTTTGATAAACCAGAGCTTGAACAACCTGCTGCAATTTTAGAACTTCTACCCATAAATCGTGCCGTTGAAATTCTTGATGGCATGTCTGCAGATGCTGCTGCAGACGTCTTTCAAGAAATGGATAAAGAAACCCGCACGCGGCTTTATGCCTTGCTGAAACCCTTAACGCGCGCTGAACTTAAAAAACTCACCAGTTATCCTGATCATACAGCAGGAGCACTGATGACAACAGAGTTTATAGCGGTTCCTTCAAACTGGACTATACAAAAAACTTTGGATCACATTCGTGAGGTCGAGCGAACACGTGAAACAGTTTATACCAGCTATGTGATTGACCCTAAAACAGGGATTCTTCTCAAAGCTGTTTCACTGCGTAATCTTATTCTTGCCTCACCTGATGAACAAATTCTTAATGTCCGTACTCATGACTCACCGGTTACAATATCGCCTTTCACACACCATGAAGATATTGCGCGCCTTTTCCAACGCCATGACCTTCTCTCTGTGCCCGTCGTTGATGAAAATAACCATGTCATTGGCATTGTAACCGTTGACGACGTACTTGATACTATGGTCGATGAGATGAATGAGGATGCCTATAAATTTGGGGGTATGGAAGCGCTTAATAAGCCCTATATGCAGATCAAATTTCCTGAAATGATGAAAAAACGCGGCGGTTGGCTCGCTTTACTCTTTGTGGGTGAAATGTTAACCGCAAGCGCTATGCAATATTTCGAAACAGAACTTGAAAAAGCGATTATCCTTACTCTGTTTATTCCTCTCATTATGAGCTCTGGAGGAAATTCCGGCTCGCAGGCGACATCCCTTATTATCCGTGCGTTGGCTTTACGTGAACTCACGCTGAAAGATTGGTGGAAAGTTATTGTTCGTGAAATTCCAACAGGACTATCCCTTGGTCTTTTACTGGGAATCATTGGCGTTATGCGCATTACGCTTTGGCAAAAGCTCGGTATCTATGATTATGGCCAACATTGGATTGCTGTTTCAACAACAGTAGGCACAGCTTTAGTCGGGATCGTGACATTTGGTTCTCTTTCTGGATCTATGCTGCCTTTTATTCTTAAAGGTTTAAAATTTGATCCAGCAAGTGCTTCTGCTCCTTTTGTAGCCACTTTAGTTGATGTCATGGGCATTATAATTTATTTTTCTGTCGCTTCCCTCATTTTGTCCGGAACACTTCTTTAAATGTGTGAAGTAAAAACAATTCGTTAGGGAAAAATCTTGTCATATCTCTTCAGATCTTTCCCTAAAAACAAGCTCTAGTATTTGTTTTCCAGTGTGCCATTTCATAGATAATACATTGCTTTATAAAGACATTGTTATATCAAATTATAACTTCGAATACTGTAAAATTACCTCATCATAAATCTTCCTTCTTGCCTATCTAAAAGCAGGATAAGTGTGTGGCTAGAAATTTCGAGAAAAGAGACATTAAAATGCTATTCTGTAACCTTTATACGCTTCATAAAGACGCCGATCATGTATCATACACTTATATTATACCATAAACCCATCACGAAATAGATGCGTAATGTTAAGGTATCACTCTTTAAAACCAAAGTCATAACTGTGCAACAATAAGTATATTTGTTCTGTTTGGCATGCCCCCCTCTTAGAGAGGGAACAAGACACTCTCTACAGTTTTAAATGTAGTGTTTTTGAAACTATAAATTTGAATTAAAATATCGATAAAGAAAGAATTCTTCTTCAGATCCTTGACTTTATCAATAAGGCTATGTTCCCGTTTTATAAATCGATAAAAAATAATAACGCTTCCTCTAATTTGGTATACAAAACTGGAACTTCATATAAAACTATTCATCATCTCAATATTTATCTCAAATATCAGTAGCATTAAATCTGTATGTTGATTTATTAGCTATAGAATAAGCAAAAGCATTATTGAGAATGACAATGTCATAAAGCGATCAATAGGTTAGCTATAAGGTTTAAGAGATATTCCGAATTTTTATCAATCTCTTTGTGAAACAATAAATATAAAACACCTCGCTGTCACTTCACTTATTCTTGCAGACGTTCACATAAATTCCTTGCGTTATATTGATAAAGCTCCAATTAAGGGTAAGGTATAGATAATTCTTCAGCCCAAAAATAATAACACACCTATATTATAAAAATTCTTTTATGAAACCACACCAATGAACTCTCAATAGAGTATTCAAAACTTGGGTGAATCGTTTTGCCATAAAAATATGGACTCCGTCTTCCAAAATGATAAAAAAACATGTAAAAGGTTTTTTAATAATCAGGCAAAGAATGTAAAGACTTTGCCTCAAATGAAATTTCATTAAACGAAAAGAAGAAAATTTATGCAATTGCGTAACATTGCCATCATTGCCCACGTTGACCATGGGAAAACAACGCTTGTAGATGGGCTTCTCAAGCAATCAGGAAACTTCCGTGATAATCAGCGTACAAGCGAACGCATGATGGATTCAAACGATATTGAAAAAGAACGTGGAATTACAATTCTAGCGAAAGTAACCTCTGTTGTTTGGAAAGATACCCGAATTAATATTGTCGATACACCAGGACATGCTGATTTTGGTGGAGAAGTTGAACGTATTCTAAACATGGTTGATGGTGCCATTGTACTGGTTGATGCTGCTGAAGGACCAATGCCACAAACAAAATTTGTCGTTGGCAAAGCATTGAAAGTAGGATTGCGTCCTATTGTTGCTATTAATAAAATTGATCGACCCGATGCACGCGTTGATGAAGTCATTAATGAGGTTTTTGACCTTTTTGCTGCTCTTGATGCAACCGATGAACAGCTTGATTTTCCTATTCTTTATGGGTCTGGGCGCGATGGATGGATGGCTGAGGCCCCTGAGGGACCAAAAGATCAAGGATTGGGGCCTTTATTTGATCTTGTAACAAGACATGTTCCTTCTCCTTGCGTCGCAGAAGGACCCTTTCGCATGATTGGAACTATTCTTGAAGCAGATCCATTTTTGGGACGAATTATTACAGGACGTATTCATTCCGGCTCTCTAAAGCCTAATCAAAATGTCAAAGTTCTTGGACAAGATGGAAAGCTCTTAGAAACTGGACGTATCTCAAAAATTTTAGCATTTCGTGGGTTAGAACGACAACCTATTGAAGAAGGAAATGCTGGTGATATTGTGGCGATTGCAGGTCTACAAAAAGGGACTGTTGCGGATACTTTTTGTGATCCTACTGTTAATGAACCCTTGACTGCCCAACCAATTGATCCCCCCACTGTTACGATGAGCTTTCTCGTCAATGATAGTCCCCTTGCTGGAACGGAAGGGGATAAAGTGACAAGCCGTGTTATCCGTGACCGTTTGTTAAAAGAAGCGGAAGGCAATGTTGCTCTTAAAATTGAAGAATCAGCCGATAAGGATTCTTTCTACGTTTCAGGACGAGGAGAATTACAACTTGCGGTTCTCATTGAAAATATGCGCCGTGAAGGATTTGAGCTTAGTGTTTCACGTCCACGTGTTGTGATGCAAAAAGATGAAAATGGGACCACTCTTGAGCCAATCGAAGAAGTCGTTATCGATGTTGATGAAGAATATTCTGGCACTGTTGTACAAAAAATGTCTGAACGTAAAGCCGAAATGGTGGAATTACGTCCTTCTGGAGGAAATCGTGTCCGCCTTGTTTTTTATGCACCAACAAGAGGACTCATTGGTTATCAATCTGAACTTTTAACGGATACCCGTGGTACAGCCATTATGAATCGCCTGTTCCATGCTTATGAACCTTATAAAGGAGATATTGCGGGTCGCGTTAATGGTGTTATGATTTCAAATGACAATGGTGAATCTGTCGCTTATGCTCTTTTTAACCTTGAAGATCGTGGACCTATGATCATTGATGCCGGTGTGAAAGTCTATCAAGGAATGATTATTGGCATCCACTCGCGGGATAACGACTTAGAAGTCAATGTTTTAAAAGGAAAAAAACTCACCAATATGCGCGCTTCTGGAAAAGATGAAGCCGTAAAGTTAACGCCTCCCATAAAAATGACATTAGAACGTGCCTTATCATGGATACAAGATGATGAACTTGTGGAGGTAACCCCTAAAAATATTCGTCTTCGTAAGCTTTATCTTGATCCCAATGAACGTAAACGTTTTGAAAAAACACGGTCATCAATTTAAAGCTAATTTTAGAAATCTCTTTGATAAAACATTTGGCTGTACTAAGACTTGCTCTATCTTAAGAAAGGATGTCTCTATGAATATTAAGGAAATACCCGTGGGCAACAATCCACCAGAAGATATTAATGTTATTGTGGAAGTCTCTGTTGGAGGAGAACCCATAAAATATGAAATGGATAAAAAGTCAGGTGCGTTATTTGTTGACCGTTTTCTTCATACCTCAATGGTGTATCCTGGAAATTACGGTTTTGTTCCTCATACGCTTTCAGAGGATGGTGACCCTATTGACGTCCTTATCTGTAATACCCGTCCTCTCCTTCCTGGTTGTGTGATCAATGTTCGCCCCATCGGTGCGCTGATTATGGAAGATGATGGTGGTAAAGATGAAAAAATTATTGCCATCCCCACACCAAAATTAACAAAGCGCTATCTCAATATTCATGACTATACAGACCTACCCGAAATTACACTCAAGCAAATTGAACATTTCTTCGAACATTACAAAGATTTAGAACCTGGGAAATGGGCTAAAATTGAAGGGTGGCGCGATAAAAGCTTTGCTCATGAATTGATCAAGCAAGCTGTTGAGCGCAATAAAGAAATATAATGTTCTTTTATATAATAAAGCCTATTTTTTAATAGGCTTTATTATTTATTTTTTCTACGAGATACCATCTTTAAAGAATTGCCATATCTGCTTTAGCTCTTCTAAATGTGTTGAAAAGTAAAGTTGTTTGTAGCGAGACGTTGCACCACTTTTCAGAGAAATAGAAGAAGATGGAATTTTCCATTGCTTCGCAAGAAATTTAATGAGAGCTTTATTTGCTTTTCCATCCTCCGGAACAGCACGAAGACGTATAACAAGATATTGTTTCTCACCATCTTTGCATTCAACCCCTATTATTTTATCAACTGATGACTTGGGAATGAGGTATACAAACAAAACCAAGCTATTTTTATCAACTTGATAAAACATATATTCGTCTCAAATAATGTTTCTATAGATACGCGTTTGCGTAAGCATGCCACATGAAAGTACGAATAAAATAAATAAGGATAAATACAACAATAGGTGAAATATCAATTGTTCCAAGGTTTGGTAAAATACGCCGAATACGGCTTAGAAGTGGATCTGTAAGACGATATAAAAAATTCCCTATCAAAACAACAAAGCGATGACGCGAATTTATGATATTAAAGACATAAAGCCAAGAAAAAATGACACTGGCGATTAAAATATCAATATAAATATCAAGCATCAAATCAATCGTTCTAAGCAATGCATAAACCATGCGTTATCCCTTTCAATCAAGGAAACAGAAAAGCGTATAGAAAGCCTTCATTAAAATGAATCTATATATTGAAATAAATAGTTTTATACCCCAACATCTCACGAATAAAAAACTAAATAGCCCAAACTGTTTGTCTCTCTATGTAATGGCGATGATCCCAGAAGACAAATATAAAAATTAAAAATAGTGTGTGAAAATAGAAGAAACAGCAAATAATCTTAGGATTCTAAAAGCGCTGAATATCCCTTACAGGATTAATCTTAAATCCCATCGTTTTAATGAAAAATCTATATACACAAACTAAAGGCGGCCTTAAAAGGCCGCTTTCATTTTATTTTTAAATTATTTCTGCAAAGCAGTCAAACGGTTAAGAGCATTACTAAAACCATCGAGTTGAACAAACAAATCATTTAAAGCAGGTTCTCCTGCAGCAGCGATTGTCATTGCTAACTTTAACTTTTTGCCAGAACGTAAAGCTGCTACATGACTTTTGTCAAAAACAACAGGAACCATGCAACCTGCTGGTACACAAGTCCGTATACCGGTTTCAATAACAGTTTTTCCCTCATCAACTTGTAAACGAACAGGCTTAGAAACCAAAATGCCAAAAGGAACAGTTAAATTACCAGAAACAACACCTTCAGAATTGAGAAGAAGGCTTATAGCCACAACAATACGCCCCTGCTCATTGACTTCTTGACGGTGCATAAAACAAATTTTCTTTCCTTCTTGTAATCCACAATTAATGGTCCACAAACCGTAGGTTTCAGTCAAAGAAGAAGCGCCATTTGGCAATGTTTCCGCTGCATCTTTAGATGTAGAAGGCTTTGAATTTGTTGCAAACGCAACAGATGAAATACTCAAGAGAGTACAAACTATAAGTAAATTAAATAACTTTCTCATTTTATATTCCTGTTCTTTACATAAAAGATAAACATGTTTATTATTTATAAATGGTATAAAGCATCTTAATAAAAAAGCTTTCTTATAATCTATAGCTTTTATAATGCTCTAAAGCTACCTCGAAATTCGCTAACAACTTTCATATAAACATGCTTTTTAAAAGAAACAACGATTAAAGGAAGGGTTTCTAGATCCATCCACTTCCATTGATCAAACTCTGCTTTATTGCCATCTGGCGGTGGATTAATTGCAATTTCAGAGAGATCTCCCATAAACTGAAAAGCAAACCATTTCTGCATTTGCCCACGATACTTATTGCTCAATGCACTTCCAACAAGTTCTTGTGGAAAATCATAGTGGAACCAATTTTGTGCTTCTTTGATCAACTTTACAGATCGAATACCCGTTTCTTCATACAGTTCTCGATAAGCTGCATCTAATGGCTGTTCATCTCCATCAATCCCTCCTTGAGGAAGCTGCCAACGATGAGATATATCAATATCTGCATGAGCAGGCGTCATTAGACGACGCCCAACCCAAACTTTACCCTCCTGATTAAAGACAACAATTCCAACACATTTGCGATAAGGAAGAGTCTTTAAATTAATATCTGCATCCATTTAATATCCCTCAAAAGTGCAAACTACAGACATCGTTTCTCACTGTAATATATCCTTATTAGGATCTGGTGGAAATGCTGCATTGGCCATCTCACCCCGTAATAACTTATAAGCTTCATTCAATTGAAGGTCATCTTTAGGATCTTTTGGAACAAAAGCAGCTGAACCAGATCCTTTATTGCTTTCTCGTTTCCCTTTGATATGCCCTTTTAATGCAGACTCACCAATTTTTACATCATAACCCTTATATTTTTCAGGAAGTGGTTGCTCTACAATAATATCAGGTGTGATCCCTGTTCCTTGAATAGAAGCGCCTGACGGCGTATAATACAGTGCTGTTGTTAAGCGTAAAGCTCCATTTTCACCCAAAGGAATAATTGTTTGAACAGATCCTTTACCAAAAGATTGAGTCCCTAAAATTGTTGCACGACGATGATCTTGTAGCGCTCCTGCAACAATTTCAGAAGCACTTGCCGAACCACCATTAATAAGGACAATGAGTGGTTTTCCATTCGTAACATCACCTGGCTTCGCATCAAATCGCGTCACATCACTCTTTTTGCGTCCACGAGTCGATACAATCTCACCTTTATTGAGAAAAGCACTCGACACATTAACAGCTTGATCTAAAAGCCCACCTGGATTAAGCCGTAAATCAAGGACGTAACCTTTTAGCTTATCTTCAGGAATTTTAGATTGGATATCTTTAATTGCCGCCAGAAGATTATTCAAAGTCTGCTCAGAAAACTGGATAACTCTTAAATATCCAATATCCCCCTCAACGCGATATTTTACCGCTTTTACCTTGATAATATCACGAACAATCTTGACTTCAAATGGCTTATCAACACCAGAACGAATAATTGTCAAGGTAATTGGTGTTCCAGGAGCCCCTCGCATCTTATTAACAGCTTCATTCAATGTTTGACCATTCGTTTGTACATCATCAATTTTTGAAATAAGATCTCCTGCTAGAATACCTGCCTTCGAAGCGGGAGTATCATCCATTGGTGAAACAACTTTAATTAAGTTTTTTTCCATAGTGACTTCAATACCAAGACCTCCGAATTCTCCTTTCGTAGAATCTCGCATATCTTTAGCTTCTTCAGCATTCAAATAAGATGAATGGGGGTCCAGTGATGACAGCATACCATTGATAGCATTTTCAATAAGCTTTTTATCATCTGGAACTGTGACGTATTGCTTACGCACACGCTCAAAAACATCGCCAAATATGGATAGTTTTTTATAGGCATTATCTTCATTATCCGCAGCAACAGACTGCACCATAATCATTGAACAGGCGCCGAGCAATACCCCAGCGACCAAAAGAATAACTTTACGAATCATTTTGGCTCCTTCTTATTTTTTCAGTCTGCCACCAAGGAGTTGGATTTACAGGCTTTCCCTGCTTTCTAAACTCAATGTAAAGCATTGGAGAATTTTTTCCTATATCCAATGCAACACTATTTGCAATAAATTGCATTTCCATCACACCCAGAGGCTCACCTGAAAGAACAAACTGCCCCTGTTTTACATTAATTCTCGACATTCCCGTAAGAATGATATGATAACCATTTCCAACACTGAGAATAATCAATTGTCCATAAGAACGAAATGGCCCAGCAAAAGCAACAAAAGCATCCGTAGGAGATATAACAACAGCCCCTGGCTCTGTTTCTATCATTTCACCAAAGCGCGTAATTTGCGAATTTTTGTTAGAGTGCTTTATTCTTTTTCCTGAAACAGGAAAAAGTAAAGAACCTTTTCGGCTTTCAAAATTAGACTGCTCTAACAATTGTAAACTTCTCTGGACTTGTAGCGATGCATCAGAGCTCAATTTTGACTGACGATCAAGCTCTAAAATCAATTCTTCTAAAGACTGCGCTTTTCTAGCAAGAGCCATATTCTTTTGTTGCTGTTCTGTAAGTTCTTTTTCTGATTTTTTTTGTAGTTTATTTTTTTGGTCTAATAAAAGCTCTAGACGTTTTCGCTGTTCTGCTTGACTTTGCAGTTTTATTTTTAACGCTGTATATTCCGTAGTAATGGAATTACTTAAATTGGTCAACTCCTTGAGTTTTTCTGTTAAATCTCGTGTTTTCTCCTGCATCTGAGGAATGACAGCTCCTAATAAAACAGAACTGCGCATAGAAGCCAACACATCTTCTGGCTGTATCATAAGAGCTGGAGGTGGATTCAATCCCATACGCTCTAAAATTGCAAGAACTTCTGCAAATTCAGCGCGACGACTTTTTAAACTTTGATAGACTTGTACCCGCGTTTCTATCATTTTTTTTAGCTTTTCTTCCCTTTCAGCAATATCATCTGTAACTTTCCGTTCTTCTTTAGCAGCTTTTATGAGTGCATCACTCAAAACACGTTGATCTTTTTTTAAATGCTCAACTTGACGCGTAAGAAAAGTAACACGCTCACGCGAAAGTGAAATATTTTGACGAATTTCTCCCAAAGCCTTATGTGCTGCTGTACTACTCATTGTATCTTCCGCATGCGATACAGAAAAGCAAAAAAATATACTCAAAAGCAAGATGACAAATATCACACACTCCCCATATAAATAGAGCATCTTTCTATGAAGAAGTTTTTTCATTTTGCCAACCATCACACCTCATCGTATACACGAGAAATGCTTTAAATGGTGTCGGCTAAAACTATATTAATAAATATATAAATAAGTGCTAAAAATTGAAAAAAATATTTAAAAACGATGATAGGGATGATGATTTGCAATTGTTACGGCACGGTAAAGTTGTTCTGCAAGAAGAATACGTGCAATTTGATGTGGCCACGTCATAAAACCAAAAGATAACAGAAAATCAGCACGATTCCTTACTTGTTCATTATGCCCATCAGGCCCCCCTAAAGCAATGACGACATCTCGAATGCCTTCATCACGATAACATCCCAATTTTTCAGCAAAAGCAACTGAAGAAATCGACTCTCCTCGCTCATCTAACACAATTAATCGACACTTTTCAGGTAAAAATTCAATAAGTCTCCTTCCCTCTTCCTCCATACGTTGACACGCTGTTTGAGCACGGCTTTCTGGTATCTCCTGTACCTTTTTTAAATGAAATCCTATAGCTCCAGAACTTTTAGAAAAACGACCCAAATAATGTTGAACCAATTTTTGCTCCGCTCCGCTTTTCATACGACCAACAGCAAAAATAGAAATTTGCATTTTAATGATCTCCGAAGAGAATCGATGGTGTATTATTTAAATCTGGAGCCATCCATATTTTTTCTAAATTATAAAAAAGACGAATTTCCGGACGAAAAAGGTGAATGATAATATCACCCGTATCAATCAATACCCAATCACCTCCAGAAAGCCCTTCTACATGTGCACCCCCCTGCCCACTATCTTTCCAAGTGCGTAACAAATGATCAGCAACAGAAGATACATGACGCTGCGAATTTGCTGAAGCGATGACCATATAATCAGCTAAAGATGACTTTTCTTGAATATTAATAGCAACAATATCTTCTGCTTTTGTATCTTCTAAACTCTTGAGAATAATTTCAAGACTCTCACTCACAGAAAAAACTTTTTTTTCTGTTGCAGAATTCATATCGTAAGAACGATTTTGTGCAATGTTTTTCAGATCAATATTCCTTTCTTATTGTTATAGAATGTAAAAAAGAGAGATTTTTCCAAAGAAAAGCAGAAACTTATACATTGTTCAAGAGAAATCATTCTTTTTCAAACGAAGGTTTGTTGACGATTGAAAAGAGAGAGGTCCATGCAAATAAGTCCAAACAGGTGGTTTGATAAAAGGTAATCGCTTACTTTCTCTCTCATCCAAACGAAACTGGCGATAAATGTGTGCCATAGGAAAAGAGAGAGCTGACCTATTGCCTAAAGGACGGTCAATAATTGCAATAGGAAGCATAGAGACGATATCACGCCATCGATACCAATGATGAATCGTTGTAAAACTATCTGCCCCCATAATCCATACAAAATTTACACCAGTGTAATGGGTAAGAATGTGAAAAATCGTCTCTATTGATACTTGGCTTCCTATAGCCTGCTCAAAAGCTGTTAAGCGAATCTTCGGATGATCAATAAGTTTAAAACTTAATCGCATTCTCTCCTCTAAAGGGAGTAACTGTGTACAGTCCTTTAAAGGATTTCCTGGACTAACCATCCACCATAATTGATCAAGATGCAAACGCCGAATAGCCGTTTTTGCAACAAGAAGATGTCCCGCATGCGGCGGATTAAAAGAACCACCAAAAAGACCCACAACATTGGATCTTTCAACATGTGGCATACGATCTTTCCATGGAAAAAATGGACTTTTCAAGCTCTAACCTGACCATTTCCTTTAACTTGATATTGAAATGATGTTAACTGTTCAACACCGATAGGACCACGTGCATGCATTTTTCCTGTTGCAATACCAATTTCCATTCCAAAACCAAACTCACCTCCATCAGCAAATTGTGTAGACGCATTGTGCAATAAAATAGCTGAATCCAAATGACTAAAAAAGCTCTTCACGACTTCCATATCCTCAGCAATAATCGATTCCGTATGTCCTGATGAATAACGCTTAATATGAGAAATGGCTCCCTCAATCCCCTCAACTGTTTTAACAGAAAGAATAGCGTCAAGATATTCATATGACCAATCTTCTTCAGAGGCTAATTTGATATCTGGTATAAGACATGCAATATCTTCCGTAGCACGGATTTCACATCCCTTCTCCTGTAAAGCAGTCAAAACAGGAAGAAACTTTTTTAATGCCCCTCTGTCAATGAGAACTGTCTCAACGGCACCACAGATCCCTGTCCGCCGCAACTTCGCATTTAAAACAATATTGCGTGCCATCTCTAAATCAGCCGATTTATCAATATAAATATGACAAAGCCCTTCTAAATGAGAAAAAACTGGAACACGTGCATCAGATTGAACACGTGCAACAAGACTCTTTCCACCACGTGGCACGATCACATCAATTGCTCCATCCAATCCTTTAAGCATCTCTCCAACGGCAGCACGATCTGTTGTTTTAACCATTTGAATTGCATCTTTCGGTAAACCAGAGCGCTCTAAACCTTTTACCAATGCACAGTAAAGAGCATGTGAAGAGTGAAAACTATCTGAACCACCGCGCAAAATCACAGCATTGCCCGCTTTTAAGCATAAAGCACTCGCATCAACTGTAACATTTGGACGACTTTCATAAATAATGCCAATCACACCAAGAGGTGTGCGTACACGACTTATATGAAGCCCATTGGGGCGTGTCCACGCACTCATGACTTGCCCAACAGGATCAGATAAACGCGCAACTTGGCGAACACTGTCTATTATTGTCCTCAAACGCAATTCATCTAATTTAAGCCGATCCACCATTGCGGCTTTCAAATTATTCTGAGTAGCCTTCTCTAAATCCAGACAATTCGCCTGTAAAATTTCATTTGATTGGGCCTCTAAACTTAAAGCGATCATTTCCAAGGCATGGTTCTTTTGCTCAGAAGAAGCAACGGCTAACATTGCTGCTGCAGTGCGTGCTTTTTGCCCCATATCTTTCATTTGTTCTTCTAAAGTCATCTTATCATTCACTCTACCAAAATAATAAAATAAAAGTAGCTTTTTTAAATAAAACTCGTTATGCAGCGTAAAATCATATCATTACGATGCACCATCGCAGAGCGTGCCTCATACCCAAGAATCGATTCAATTGCTTCGCTTTTATGTCCCATAATACGTACTGCTTCATCTTTGTCATAGCTTACAAGTCCACGCGCAATCTCAACTCCATTTGTATCAACAATAGCCACCGTATCCCCACGATTGAAATTTCCCTCAACGCCAATAACCCCTGCTGCTAATAATGATTTTCCTGTTTCAAGAGCCTTAATGGCTCCTTGATCAATCGTCAAAATACCAGACGGATCTAGATGACCAGAAATCCATGTTTTCCAAGCATTGACGGATTTTTCACCGGCCGCAAAAAAAGTCTTGCGTTCACCTTTATCAATCGCCGCAAGAGGATTCATACGTTTGCCTGACGTGATAATCATTGCCGTTCCAGCAGCATTCGCTATCTTTCCAGCATCAAGCTTGGTTTTCATTCCGCCCCGTGAAAACTCTGAAGTAGCACCATCTGCCATTTTTTCGATATCATGCGTAATGGACGCCACAAAAGGAATAAATTCAGCCGCCGGATCACAATGGGGAGACTTTGTATAAAGACCATCAATATCAGATAAAAGTATTAAAAGATCTGCCCCCATCATTGTTGCCACGCGCGCAGCTAAACGATCATTATCGCCATAACGAATTTCATTTGTCGCGACAGTATCATTCTCATTAATAACAGGCACTGCTCCAAAACGTAAAAGCACATTAATCGTCGCACGTGCATTGAGATAACGCCTTCGCTCTTCCGTATCAAATAAAGTGAGCAAAATTTGCCCTGTTTTAAGCCCATATTGTGCAAGCATATCACCATAGGTTTTCGCTAACTCAATTTGCCCCAAAGCAGCACATGCCTGACTTTCTTCCAGTTTCAAAGCCCCTTTAGGAAGCTGTAGCAATGTCCTTCCTAAAGCAATAGCACCTGAAGACACCAATAATATCTCTGTGCCTCCTTTGTGCAATTCAACAACATCATGGATCAAGCTTTTAAGCCATTCAACGCGTAAACCTGTCTGAGGATCAACCAAAAGTGCAGATCCAATCTTGACCACGATACGTTTATAATGTGTGAGTTTTTGCAATCCAACAACCATCTCAATCAGTCCTGCTATCCCCACCAATCTCCTCTTTACGTGACATTTCAATAATGTGTGCCCCAGCCCGCAGCACATTTTCTAAACCTTCACGGCTAACCGCAGAAAACATCATAACAGGTTGACCCGCTACTCTTTGCAAAGCTTCCTGTTTAGCTTTACGCTCTTCAATCGTGAGGGTATCTATCTGGCTTAAAGCAACAATTTCAATCTTATCACTGAGACTATGTCCATATGCTTCGAGTTCATGACGCACAATTTTATAGGCTTTTGCTACATCTTCTTCTTGAGCAGAAATCAAATGAAGGAGTACGCGACAACGTTCCACGTGTCCTAAAAAACGATCTCCAATTCCAACCCCTTCATGAGCTCCTTCGATTAACCCTGGAATATCAGCCAAAACAAATTCACGATCATCAATCCGTACAACACCAAGATGAGGATGAAGAGTGGTAAAAGGATAATCTGCAACTTTTGGCTTTGCAGCCGTTACAGAAGCTAAAAAAGTTGATTTTCCAGCATTGGGTAAACCAACAAGTCCCGCATCAGCAATTAACTTCAAACGAAGCCATATTGCACGCTCTTCTCCAGCCAAACCTGGATTTGCACGGCGCGGTGCCCGATTTGTCGATGTTGTAAAATGAAGATTACCAAAACCGCCATTCCCTCCTTTTGCAAGGCGATAGCGCTGTCCAACTTGTGTTAAATCACAGATTAATGTTGTATTATCTTCTTCAAAAATTTGTGTCCCAACCGGCACTTTAAGGATGACATCATCACCCTTTTCACCCGTCATATTACGCCCCTTGCCATGCCCTCCTGTTTTTGCTTTAAAATGTTGTTGGTAGCGATAATCAATCAGCGTATTAAGTCCATCAACAACAAGAGCCCAGACATCACCACCCCGCCCCCCATTCCCTCCATCAGGCCCCCCAAATTCTATGAATTTTTCACGACGAAATGATACAGCTCCAGAACCTCCATTCCCAGAACGAATATAAACTTTAGCTTGATCAAGAAATTTCATTGGAAGCACTCACTGAGGAATCAATTTCTCTACCTCTATAGGCAATACATTAATTTTACCAGTTTTTCATCATTGATAACAAAAAAACTGTCCCTATCGCTGATAACTCTTTTGGAAAAAAACATTACAATTTAAACCAAGTTAAGTAAGGTTTAAGTCTTCTTAAAAGAAGGCGCTATTCTTGTATTTTTGTTTTTCCCTTAAATTCAAGCGCGAGAAGATAAAGCTCGACTGATTCTGATCGGCTTGCGGGTGGTTTAACATGATAGACTTTTTTAAAATGCTGTTTTAATACTGCGAGAAGCGTATTTTCTGCTCCTCCTTGAAACGCCTTTGCTAAAAAATGCCCCCCAGGCTTGAGAACCGAAAGAGCAAAATCAGCCGCAACTTCACATAAATAAATCGTTCTTAAATGATCCGTATGACGATGACCTGTTGTTGGTGCAGCCATATCAGAAAGAACCACATCCGGTTTTGTCCCTAAAGTTTCAATTAATTTCTGTGGTGCATCTGTATGTAAAAAATCCATTTCCAACATCGCAACTCTAGGCAATGGATCTACAGGCAAATAATCAATACCAACGACACTAGGCTTTTCATCACTTGACCCTACGATACACTCAGCCACCTGACACCATCCTCCCGGTGCTGCCCCTAGATCAATAACCTTTTGACCTTTTTTCAAAAACTTATAACGCTCATTAATTTCAATGAGTTTATAAGCCGCACGCGAACGATAACCATCTACTTTTGATTGATGGACATAAGGATCATTCAAGTGCCTCTCTAACCATCGCCGTGATGAGGCCTTAATGGTCCCAGCTTTCTTTTTGACACGCTGATATAATTCATGGGATCCTGAACCTCCATAGCCACCCGTTGGTTTTTTTGTCGTTTTTTTCATCGTTATTCATTGTCTCCACATGTAATTCTCTAACGCTTGAAATCTTGGCTCTTTCTACGACGACACCACACACCATCGCGTAACATCAATTCTATCAAAATTCCTTCCCGTAATCCACGATCTGCAACCCTTAAACGCTGACTTGGCCAAACTTCTCGAATAACATCTAAAATGGCACAACCAGCTAAAACTAAATCTGCTCTCTCTTTCCCAATAAAAGGATTTATAACACGTTTTTCTATATCCCATGACAATAAGCGTTTTGTCATAAGCGTAATGTCTGCATCATTCATCCAAATGCCATCCACTTTCTTCCTATCATAACGCTCTAAATTAAGATACATCCCGGCTAACGTCGTAACTGTACCGGAAGTTCCCAAAAGATGAAACTTCGATCCTTGCGCTAACTTTCCTAATTTATGACGATCTGAAAAATTATTTAACAATCCTCGCACATAATTTTTCATTTTTTCAAAATCATCTAAACTAATATTTTTCCCTCCAAAACGTTCAGCAAGCGTAACAACACCAACAGGAAGAGAAGTCCAAGCGGTAATTTGCCTCGCTAAACGAAAAGAACGCTTTTGAGAAACATCAAGGAGAACAATTTCTGATGACCCTCCTCCAATATCAAAAAGCACAATTGCCTCAGTATTTGGTTCAACAAGTGTACTACATCCTGTAACAGCAAAACGTGCTTCTGTTTGCCGATCAACAATTTCCAATTCAAGACCTGTCTCATCCAAAACACGCTGAATAAAATGTCTACCATTTTCTGCAGAACGACAAGCTTCCGTTGCAATCAAACGATAACGCTTAATATGCCTTTGTTTTAGCTTTAAATGACAAATCTTTAATGCTTCAATTGCACGATCCATAGCTTGTGTATTAAGAAAGCCATTATTGATCAAACCTTCTCCCAATCGTACAATGCGTGAAAAAGCATCAACAACACGAAAATAGCCAGGTTTACTAGGAGATGCAATAAGAAGGCGACAATTATTCGTTCCCAAATCAAGAGCCGCATAAAGAGGTGGAGATTTTACTTGAGAACGCCGTCGAAGAAAAGATGCGTGACGTTTTTTTTGTTTTTGATCACCTATCATTGTCTGACTATGAAATTCAAAAGCTGTCTTAGATTGGATCAAAAACTGTTTCTGTTTACAATATTTTTCTTTCTGTTGTCTCTTTATATCAACAAGGACAGAGCATGGCTCTGTTCGTAACAATGCAGAATGATTATTTTTATTATTCCCACACTGATCATACAATTGATTTGCTTCGGTATCGTATGATTTTCCTTGCTTTGATTCTTCTGAACCATAATTTAACGGGGTCATTTCTCTTATCCCTTGAGCGATTCCCCCAATAAATAAACGCAAAAAATCTTCTGCTCATTTCTAAATAAAGCAACAATGTGGCATCAAATGATAAAATACAAGAAACTATTCCCCTTTTCTTATCATCAAAATTTTCTACGTTCGCATCATTCAGATTTTGTATAATGTTTTGGTTGCATTCGTAAAGTAATGTTTTTCTTTATAAACTTAAAACTATAAATTAATCGTTTACGTTCACATAAATTTTGTACATTATACGCTTTTTATACCATTTATACAAAGAATATTCTATGGTAACAAACCAGCATTATCATACTCTTTACTAACGTTTGAAGTTGCAATAACCTATATATTTAAATGGCTTATAAGAAAAAATTTTACTTTTTTCTTCAATCGTTTTATCAACACATAAGCCTCGTTCGTTCTATTCAACGAAATAGCTTTGATTATACTGGAGTAAAAGTTTTATGGTCCTACAAAATGAAATTCCAATAGCTGTTATCTCATGAATAAAAAGAAAAACTATCGCTTAAAAAATTCTCTAGAATTATAAACTTATCTATTATTGTAAAACTTCAATTGAAAAATATTACTGCTTAATCAGATCACTATAAAAATCCATATAGAGCTTAAAAAAGGAAATTAACCTCATCACTCTTATAAGAAAGCCATATTTTATTTAAAATTGAGTATTTCTAATATTTTTTCTTCTAACAACCAACATAATTATTTTCTAGGCTTTATAGAGAATTCTAATTTAATTTTCTATTATATATAAAGAATTTATTGTGAATTTAACTTCTTAAAATGCTCACTCTTTCGAATAAATCACCTCTCTGTCATATCACATAAAACTTCTTACTTGTTTTACCTTATCATTGATATTAAAAAATATAACACAACGATTTATAACAAAATAACTCTTATTAAAATATTCGATGGTTTTCTAACGGCGCAAAGAATTAAGTGCTGCGTTTAACCCTTTAAATGGTACAGTAAAAGAAAATACCTTTCCCTCTTTAATCTTATAGGAAATACGTACTTTATTATTCTGCTCTATTTGTTTAGTCAAAACTGGACCTATAGGTGATTGTGCCAAACAAACCGTTTCATTACATTGCGTATAACGAATAAGAATAGGTTTTTTAACACCTTTCACAAACACTTGAATTGGAACATTTATATCAGAATTTGGTAATGTTCGAAACAACATCACTGCTTGACCATTTGTTGTAGAAACAAGAGACCAACTAAAAATAGTATTTCCCTCCTGATCATGAACAGTCTGTGTCACATTACATATACCTTGTTTAAGCTTTTGTTTTTCATCACAAATCAAAGTCCAGTCATAAAACTGCATAATAATTCGACGTGTTTCACCAGGTTCTCCCTTAGGTACCGATAAGTGTGGTGGATGAACTGTATAAACACTATGATTTTCGTTAGCAGAGCCTTCGCCCTTGCCTATTAAGACAAGAGCAAACAGAATCTTCATGAACATACTTTTCTTTTTTATTATCATCTCAACCTCAGAGTAATCCCAGCACCTATACCCCAATGGCCTCCCGCACTCGTAACAGATACATTCGAGCGAATATTTCCATCTTCAGACGTATAACCAGCTCCAATAGCAAATGCTGATTGGCTCCGCCATAAACCACTACCAAATGAGACACTTAAAGACCCTGGTATATCATAGTAACGTAAATTAGAAACTGCCAAACCAATAGCTGCGGCTTGTCTTGCCTCTTTGCGAACATCCTCAATCGCATAACTCAACGTATCAAACTTCATATCCGTATAGGATTTCGCCTCGCTAATGCCATTGTCGACAAGACTACTTACTTGTTCATCCGTATATTTCTTCGCATCATCAAGAACAATCTTCATCTGCTCTTCCGTATAATCATGCAACTGACCGCCATTAACTGCTTCATGAGAACCTTTCTCAATCTTACCATCACCCACATTGTCTATTAATACCGGAGCACTTTCATCTCCCCCAACCAACGTGATGCTATTGCTCTTCTTACCATCCGCTCCTTTATCATAGTTAACTGCGCCATCAGTTACGGCCGTTTCAATATCTTTTACATGTTGATCTATCGTATCTACACGGTCTTCAACCTTGCTAACCCTATTATTCGTATCCCAAAGCTGACCGCCATTTACAACATCTTTCGAGCCTTCCTCTACCGCACCATCGGAAACATTCGTGATCTTACTCGATTCTCCTTTATGACCAGCATCATACGCACCCTTGTCTTCATTCCAATTCAAGCCATTCGTATCAAGATTGTTCGCAACCTCCGTAATACGATCGTTGATACTCGTCATACCCTCACTAACACCTTCAAAGGCACCAGCAACATCATTATAAACCTTCTTATCTGACGAACCGCCATCGCTATTGAATTGTGCAACCTTGAATTCGGGTGCTGTCCAATGCCCTCCTTCATAGCTCGCTCCTCCTCCTAAATACAGCGCTAACGTCTGATTGAGTGAATAAAGCTGATTTCCCGTGATCGCTTCTGTAGAACCTTCTGAAATGTCACCATCTAAAAGCGACTTCAATTTGCTCTTGCTTCTTTGAGATCCTTTCCCATGAAGCGCTACAAAAGCTTGATCTTCATCACTCCACAACAACGCATTCTGCTCAATATTGTCAGAAATAGTATCATGAAGCTGTGTGAAGGAACTATTCATACCGGCAAAGGCTGCTGCAACATTATTATAGCTCTTCTCTTCTGAACTCCCATCAGAATTGAAGCTGGTTAATGTGAATGTAGGTGCGGTCCATTGACCTTCTTCATAACGAGCTCCACCTCCAAAATACGTCGCTAACGTCTGATTTAAAGAATAAAGCTGACCACCATTCACTGCCTCTGTCGAGCCTTCTGAAACTGTTGCCGCTTTTACGCCAGAAAGACTACGCACTGCACCCTCACTGTTGGCAATGCTGATTTCTGTACCCTCTTTCTCTGAACCAATGCGGATAACCTTACTGTCTGAATCCTGCTTAACAAGACTATCACTGACAACTTGGTTAATCTCATTCTTAAGCTCATTATGAAGATTGGTGAAAGAAGTACCTACACCAGCAAACGCTTCAGATACACTCGCATAATCCTCTTCTCCAGAATGACCATCATCCTTAATGGTTTTAACTCTAAAGCTTGGCGCTTTCCATTGGCCTTCTTTATATTCAGCGCCACCACCAAGCGATTTCGCTATATCCATGGCTGTTGTTTGTAAATCATCAGATACAGCATTCACATGTTGATTGGTGGCAAAAAGCTGTGAACCATTAACTGCATCTCTCGATTCTGCCGAAAGTGCTCCTGCCTTCACACCTGAAAGCGTCCGTGAGGCACCATCAATATTGGCAAAGTTAACTTCAGTACCGCTCTTTTCTTTTCCTACACTAATAACATGTGTCTTAGAATCTTGTTTAACAAGACTATCACCCACAACTTGCTTAATCTCATTCTTGAGCTCATTATGAAGATTGGTGAAAGAAGTCCCTACACCAGAAAGCGCCTCAGATACACTCGCATAGCTTTGCTCTTCAACACCTCTGCCGTCTTCCTTGACTGTGGTAACCTTGAAGTTGGGTTGGCTCCATTCTCCATTCTTATAGCCAGCACCTCCACCAAAATAGGTCGCTAGTGTATTACTCATTGAATAAAGCTGGGAACCATTGACCGCATCATTCGATTCTGCCGAAAGTGCTCCTGCTTTCACACCTGAAAGCGTCCGTGGTGCATCACCACTATTGGCAATACTAATGGTGCTGCCGCCTTTTTCTGCTCCTATTTTGATGACTTTCGTATCAGCATCCTGCTTAACAAGACTATCACTAACCACTTGGTTAATCGCTTTGTTAAGCTCATTCTTAATATTCGTGAAAGAGCTACCAACACCTACAAACGCTTCAGCAACATTCTCATATTTCTCTTCAACATTACTCCCATCTTCCTTGACTGTCGTAACCTTGTATTCGGGCGCCTTCCATTGTCCACCTTCATAACGAGCACCTCCGCCTAAAGACTTCGCAACACTGTCACCCAAGGCGTGCAGCTGATTACCAGCTATAGCATCACTCGAATTGGCATTGATGTCACCATTGGCAAGAGACGTGATCTTGCTTGCAACTTTCTCTTTACCTTCTTCACCATGCTTGGCAACAAAAGCTCCTTTAGCCTTATCCCACAACAAGGCATCATCTTTAACACCTTTAGAAACTTCTTCTACTTTCTTATCAAAATCCTTAACAGTATTCGATAAATGGTCATTGACACTATTAATACTTTTATCAAGATCTGTAACTGTTGAGCCAATATCATGGTGTTCATTCTTGATTACATTACCTTCATCATCAACTGATGTGATCGTATAACTTGGGGCTGTCCACGCACCATTCTCGTAACTTGCATTACCTCCTAAAGACTTCGCAACACTATCACCCAAGGCGTGCAGCTGATTACCAGCTATAGCATCACTCGAATTGGCATTGATGTCACCATTGGCAAGAGACGTGATCTTACTTGCAACTTTCTCTTTGCCTTTTTCACCATGCTTGGCAACAAAGGCCCCATCATCCTTGCTCCACAGCAACGCATCGCCTTGGACTTGTTCTGTAATATGGGTGATATTGTTTTCAATCTTTTTTGTCGTTTCGTTAATTTTATCATCAATGTCTTGTTTAACATCTTTGACTTTCTCATCAACGTTCTTAACGACATTCGTGAAGCTGTTACCAACACCTGCAAAGGCTGTACCAACATCTTGGTATTTATTCGTGATTACATTACCTTTATCATCAACTGATGAGACATTAAAAGTAGGTGCTATCCATGTGCCATTCTCATAACTTGCATTCCCCCCTAAAGATTTCGCAACACTGTCACCCAAAGCATGAAGCTGAGAACCATTGATGGCATCGGTGGAGGCAGAATTAATATCACCATCCGCAAGATACTTGATCTTACTTGCAACCTTCTCTTTACCTTCTTCGCCATGCTTGGCAACAAAAGCTCCATCATCCTTGCTCCACAGCAACGCATCGCCTTGAACCTGCTCTGTAATATTAGTGATATTGTTTTGAATTTCTTTCGTCGTTTTTTCAATTTTATCATCAATGTCTTGTTTAACATCTTTGACTTTCTCATCGACACTCTTAACAACATTCGCGAAGCTGTTACCAACACCTGCAAAGGCTGTACCAACATCTTGGTATTTATTCGTGGTTACCTTACCTTTATCATCAACTGATGAGACATTAAAAGTAGGTGCTATCCATGTGCCATTCTCATAACTTGCATTACCTCCTAAAGACTTCGCAACACTGTCACCCAAGGCATGAAGCTGAGAACCATTGATCGCATCGGTGGAGGCAGCATTGATATCACCTTGTGCAAGAGACGTGATCTTACTTGCAACTTTCTCTTTACCTTCTTCACCATGCTTGGCAACAAAAGCTCCTTCAGCCTTATCCCACAACAAGGCATCATCTTTAACACCTTTAGAAACTTCTTCTACTTTCTTATCAAAATCCTTAACAGTATTCGATAAATGGTCATTGACATTATTAATACTTTTATCAAGATCTTTAACTGTCGAGCCAATATCATGATATTCATTCGTAGTGACATTACCTTCATCATCAACGGATGCGACATTAAAAGTAGGTGCTGTCCACTGGCCATTCTCGTAACTTGCATTACCTCCTAAAGACTTCGCAACACTGTCACCCAAGGCATGAAGCTGAGAACCATTGATTGCGTCGGTGGAGGCAGCATTAATATCACCATTTGCAAGTGATGTAATCTTACTTGCCGTTTTCTCTTTGCCTTTTTCACCATGCTTAGCAACAAAGGCTCCATCATCCTTGCTCCACAACAACGCATCACCCTGAACTCGCTCTGTAATATGGGTAATATTGTTTTCAATCTTTTTTGTCGTTTCGTCAATTTTATCATCAATGTCTTTCTTAACATCTTTGACTTTATCATCAACGCTCTTAACAACATTCGTGAAAGAGGTACCAACACCAGTAAAAGCTGTTGCGACATCTTGGTATTCGTTCGTGGTTACCTTACCTTCACCATCAACTGATGCAACCGTGAAAGTAGGTGCTGTCCACTGGCCATTCTCGTAACTCGCATTACCTCCTAAAGATTTTGCAACACTGCTACCCAAGCCGTAAAACTGAGAACCATTGATCGCATCGGTGGAGGTGGCATTAATATCACCATTGGCAAGAGAAGTGATCTTGCTATTGTTCTTTTCTTCACCATGCTTAGCAACAAAGGCTCCATCATCCTTGCTCCACAGCAACGCATCGCCTTGAACCTGCTCTGTAATATTAGTGATATTGTTTTCAATCTTTTTTGTCGTTTCGTCAATTTTATCGTCAATGTCTTTCTTAACATCTTTGACTTTATCATCAACGCTCTTAACAACATTCGTGAAAGAGGTACCAACACCAGTAAAAGCTGTTGCGACATCTTGGTATTCGTTCGTGGTTACCTTACCTTCACCATCAACTGATGCAACCGTGAAAGCAGGAGCCGTCCATGTGCCGTTTTCATACTTAGCACCACCACCAAAATACTCGGAAATCTTTGTATTTGTCTCAAAAAGCTGAGAACCATTGATCGCATCGGTGGAGGTGGCAGAAACATCACCTTGTGCAAGATACTTAATCTTACTTGCGGTTTTCGCTTGGCCTTCTTCGCCATGTTTGGCTACAAAAGCTCCATCATCCTTGCTCCACAGCAACGCATCACCCTGAACTTTCTCTGTAATATTGGTGATATTGTTTTGAATCTCTTTCGTCGTTTTTTCAATTTTATCATCAAAATCCTTAACAGTATTCGATAAGTGGTCATTGACACTATTAATACTTTTATCAAGATCTGTAACTGTTGAGCCAATGTCATGGTGTTCATTCTTGGTTACATTACCTTCACCATCAACTGATGAGACTGTATAACTTGGTGCTGTCCATGTACCGTTCTCGTAACTTGCATTACCTCCTAAAGACTTCGCAACACTATCACCCAAGGCGTACAGCTGATTACCAGCTATAGCATCACTCGAATTGGCATTGATGTCACCATTGGCAAGATACTTGATCTTACTTGCAACTTTCTCTTTACCTTCTTCACCATGCTTGGCAACAAAAGCTCCATCATCCTTGCTCCACAGCAACGCATCACCCTGAACTTTCTCTGTAATATTGGTGATATTGTTTTGAATCTCTTTCGTCGTTTTTTCAATTTTATCATCAAAATCCTTAACAGTATTCGATAAGTGGTCATTGACACTATTAATACTTTTATCAAGATCTGTAACTGTTGAGCCAATGTCATGGTGTTCATTCTTGGTTACATTACCTTCACCATCAACTGATGAGACTGTATAACTTGGTGCTATCCATGTACCGTTCTCGTAACTTGCATTACCTCCTAAAGACTTCGCAACACTATCACCCAAGGCGTACAGCTGATTACCAGCTATAGCATCACTCGAATTGGCATTGATGTCACCATTGGCAAGATACTTGATCTTACTTGCAACTTTCTCTTTACCTTCTTCACCATGCTTGGCAACAAAAGCTCCATCATCCTTGCTCCACAGCAACGCATCACCCTGAACTTTCTCTGTAATATTGGTGATATTGTTTTGAATCTCTTTCGTCGTTTTTTCAATTTTATCATCAAAATCCTTAACAGTATTCGATAAGTGGTCATTGACACTATTAATACTTTTATCAAGATCTGTAACTGTTGAGCCAATGTCATGGTGTTCATTCTTGGTTACATTACCTTCACCATCAACTGATGAGACTGTATAACTTGGTGCTATCCATGTACCGTTCTCGTAACTTGCATTACCTCCTAAAGACTTCGCAACACTATCACCCAAGGCGTGCAGCTGAGAACCATTGATCGCATCGGTGGAAGTTTCTGAAATATCGCCATTTGCGAGAGAGGTGATTTTGCTCGCAAATTTCTCATCGCTTTCTTCAGTTCCTGCCTTTTTATGCTTGGCAACAAAGGCTCCATCATCCGTGCTCCACAACAAGGAATCGCCTTGAACTTGTGCTGTTATATCATTGATTTTATCATTAACGTCTTTTTTTACATCATCAACTTTTTTATCAACGTTCTCAGCGACATTTTTGAAGCTACTGCCAACACCTGTAAATGCATCAGAAACATTCTGATATGTATTCGTGGTTACCTTACCTTCACCATCAACTGATGCAACCTTAAAAGTAGGAGCTGTCCATGCTCCATTTTCATACTTAGCACCACCACCAAAGTACTGCGCAACCTTATCATTGGTTTCAAAAAGCTGGGAACCATTGATCGCATCAGTGGAGGCAGAATTAATATCACCATCCGCAAGATACTTGATCTTACTTGCAGCTTTCTCATCGCTTTCTTCAATTCCAGCCTTTTTATGCTTGGCAACAAAGGCTCCATCATCCGTGCTCCACAACAAGGAATCACCTTGAACTTGTGCGGTTATACCTTCGATTTTCTCATTAAAGTCTTTTTTTACACTATCGACTTGGTCCTTAACGTTCTTAACCACATTCGTGAAGTTACTATCAACACCAGCAAACGCTGCACCAACATCATGGTATTCTTGTGTCGTTACATTACCTTTATCATCAACTGATGAGACCGTATAACTTGGTGCTGTCCACTTGCCATTCTCGTAACTTGCATTACCCCCTAAAGAATTTGCGACACTGTTACCCAAAGCATGAAGCTGGGAACCATTGATCGCATCGGTGGAAGTTTCTGAAATATCGCCATTTGCGAGAGAGGTGATTTTGCTTGCAACTTTCTCATCGCTTTCTTCAGTTCCTGCCTTTTTATGCTTGGCAACAAAGGCCCCATCATCCTTGCTCCACAGCAACGCATCGCCTTGGACTTGTTCTGTAATATGGGTGATATTGTTTTCAATCTTTTTTGTCGTTTCGTTAATTTTATCATCAATGTCTTGTTTAACATCTTTGACTTTCTCATCAACGTTCTTAACGACATTCGTGAAGCTGTTACCAACACCTGCAAAGGCTGTACCAACATCTTGGTATTTATTCGTGATTACATTACCTTTATCATCAACTGATGAGATCGTGAAAGTAGGATCTTTCCACGTACCATTCTCGTAACTTGCACTTCCCCCTAAAGATTTCGCAACACTGTTACCCAAAGCATGAAGTTGGGAACCATTGATTGCATCGGTGGAGGTGGTAGAAATATCACCTGGTGCGAGAGACGTGATCTTGCTATTGTTTTTTTTCTGTTCTTCTCCAGATTTTGTACTATGTTGTGCTACAAAAGCTCCGGCATCATTACTCCATAATAAAGCATCGCTTTGGGTCTTTTCGATCTCTTTATTAATTTCATTGGTAATTTTATTCTCAATATTCGTGAAAGAGGTACCAACTCCTGCAAAGGCATCAGCAACATTCTGGTATGTATTCGTGGTTACCTTACCTTCACCATCAACTGACGCAACCTTAAAAGTAGGAGCTGTCCATGCTCCATTTTCATACTTAGCACCACCACCAAAGTACTGCGCAACCTTATCATTGGTTTCAAAAAGCTGGGAACCATTGATCGCATCAGTGGAGGCAGAATTAATATCACCATCCGCAAGATACTTGATCTTACTTGCAACTTTTTCATCGCTTTCTTCAGCACCAGCCTTGTTATGTTTGGCCACAAAAGCCCCTTCACTCTTACTCCATAACAAAGAATCGCCTTGAACTTGTGCGGTTATATCTTCGATTTTCTCATTAAAGTCTTTTTTAACATCTTTGACTTTGTCATCAACGTTCTTAACGACATTCGTGAAGTTGCTATCAACTCCAGCAAAGGCTGCACCAACATCATTGTATTCTTTTTTGGTGACATTACCTTTATCGTCAATTGATGAGACCGTAAATTTGGGGGCTGTCCATTTGCCATTCTCATAACTTGCATTACCACCTAAAGATTTTGCGACATTCGTGCCCAAAGTATAAAGTTGAGAACCATTGATGGCATCGGTGGAAGTGTTATTAATATCACCATTTGCAAGAGACGTAATCTTGCTATTGGTTTTTTCCTGATCTTCTCCAACTTTTGTACTATGTTGCGCTACAAACGCTCCGGCATCATTACTCCATAATAAAGCATCGCTTTGGGTCTTTTCGATCTCTTTATTAATTTCATTGGTAATTTTATTCTCAATATTCGTAAAAGAAGTACCAACTCCTGCAAAGGCTGAAGCAACATCATTGTATTCTTTCGTGGTTACCTCACCTTTACCATCAACTGATGCAACCTTAAAAGTAGGAGCTGTCCATGCTCCATTTTCATACTTAGCACCACCACCAAAGTACTGCGCAACCTTATCATTGGTTTCAAAAAGCTGGGAACCATTGATCGCATCGGTGGAGGTGGCATTAATATCACCATTTGCAAGATGTTTAATTTTACTTGCGGTTTTCGCTTGGCCTTCTTCATCCCCAGCCTTGTTATGTTTGGCTACAAAAGCTCCTTCGCTCTTACTCCACAACAAGGAATCGCCTTGAACTTGTGCGGTTATACCTTCGATTTTTTCATCAAAGTCTTTTTTAACATCTTTGACTTTGTCATCAACGTTCTTAACAACATTTTTAAAGTTGCTATCAACTCCAGCAAAGGCTGCACCAACATCATGGTATTTTTTCGTGGTTATATTACCTTTATCATCAACGGATGAAACTGTATAACTTGGGTCTTTCCACGTGCCATTCTCATAACTTGCATTCCCCCCTAAAGAATTTGCGACACTGTTACCCAAAGCATGAAGCTGAGAACCATTGATCGCATCACTTGAATTGGCAGAAATATCACCATTTGCGAGAGAGGTGATTTTGCTTGCAACTTTCTCATCGCTTTCTTTATCTCCAGCCTTTTTATGCTTAGCAACAAAAGCTCCTTCGCTCTTACTCCACAACAAGGAATCACCTTGAACTTGTGCGGTTATACCTTCGATTTTATCATCAAAGTCTTTTTTTACATCATCGACTTTTTTATCAACCTTCTCAGCGACATTTTTGAAGCTACTGCCAACACCTGTAAATGCATCAGAAACATTCTGATATGTATCCGTGGTTACATTACCTTTATCATCAACTGATGTGATCGTGAAAGTAGGATCTTTCCACGTACCATTCTCGTAACTTGCACTTCCCCCTAAAGATTTTGCAACACTGTTACCCAAAGCATGAAGTTGGGAACCATTGATTGCATCGGTGGAGGTGGTAGAAATATCACCTGGTGCGAGAGACGTGATCTTGCTATTGGTTTTTTTCTGTTCTTCTCCAACTTTTGTACTATGTTGCGCTACAAACGCACTTTGTTCTTCACTCCATAATAAAGCATCGCTTTGGGTCTTTTCGATCTCTTTATTAATTTCATTGGTAATTTTATTCTCAATATTCGTGAAAGAGGTACCAACACCTGCAAACGCTGCACCGACATCATTGTATTCTTGCGTCGTTACCTCACCTTTACCATCAACTGATGCAACCGTGAAAGTAGGTGCTGTCCACGTGCCGTTTTCATACTTAGCACCACCACCAAAATAATTTGCGACACTGTTACCCAAAGCATGAAGCTGAGAGCCATTGATAGCATCGGTGGAGGCAGCAGAAATATCACCTTGTGCAAGATGTTTAATTTTACTTGCGGTTTTCGCTTGGCCTTCTTCATCTCCAGCCTTGTTATGTTTGGCTACAAAAGCTCCTTCGCTCTTACTCCACAACAAGGAATCGCCTTGAACTTGTGCGGTTATACCTTCGATTTTATCATCAAAGTCTTTTTTTACACCCTCGACTTTTTTATCAACATCCTTAACGTTATCAACGACATTTTTGAAGTTGCTATCAATACCAGCAAACGCTGCACCCACATCATGGTATTTTTGCGTGGTTATATTACCTTTATCATCAACGGATGAAACTGTATAACTTGGGTCTTTCCACGTACCATTCTCGTAACTTGCACTTCCCCCTAAAGATTTTGCAACACTGTTACCCAAAGCATGAAGTTGGGAACCATTGATTGCATCGGTGGAGGTGGTAGAAATATCACCTGGTGCGAGAGACGTGATCTTACTATTGGTTTTTTCCTGATCTTCTCCAACTTTTGTACTATGTTGCGCTACAAAAGCTCCAGCATCATTACTCCATAATAAAGCATCGCTTTGGGTCTTTTCGATCTCTTTATTAATTTCATTGGTAATTTTATTCTCAATATTCGTGAAAGAGGTACCAACACCTGCAAACGCTGAAGCAACATCATTGTATTCTTGCGTCGTTACCTCACCTTTACCATCAACTGATGCAACCTTAAAAGTAGGGGCTGTCCATGCTCCATTTTCATACTTAGCACCACCACCAAAGTACTGCGCAACCTTATCATTGGTTTCAAAAAGCTGGGAACCATTGATCGCATCGGTAGAGGTGGCATTAATATCACCATTTGCAAGATGTTTAATTTTACTTGCGGTTTTCGCTTGGCCTTCTTCATCTCCATCCTTGTTATGTTTGGCAACAAAAGCTCCTTCGCTCTTACTCCACAACAAGGAATCACCTTGAACTTGTGCTGTTATACCTTCGATTTTATCATCAAAGTCTTTTTTTACATCTTTGACTTTGTCATCAACATTCTTAACAACATTTTTAAAGTTGCTATCAACACCAGCAAACGCTGCACCAACATCATGGTATTCTTGTGTCGTTACATTACCTTTATCATCAACTGATGAGACCGTATAACTTGGGTCTTTCCACGTGCCATTCTCATAACTTGCACTCCCCCCTAAAGATTTCGCAACACTGCTACCCAAAGTATAAAGTTGAGAACCATTGATTGCATCAGTGGAGGCAGAATTAATATCACCATTTGCAAGAGAGGTGATCTTACTTGCAACTTTCTCATCGCTTTCTTCAGCTCCAGACTTTTTATGCTTGGCTACAAAGGCTTCATCTTTTGTGCTCCACAGCAAGGAATCACCTTGAACTTCTGCAGTTATATGATCGATTTTATCACCAAACTCTTTTTTTACATCATCGACTTTTTTATCAACGTTTTTAACGACATTTGTAAAGCTACTACCAACACCAGAAAAAGCCGAAGCTACATTGTCATACTCTGCTGTACCTTCCGTACCATCTTCGCTGAAGGTCTTAACCGTGAATTTGGGAGCGGTCCATTTGCCGTTTTCGTAAGTTGCATTACCCCCTAAAGAATTTGCGACATTCGTGCCCAAAGTATAGAGTTGAGAGCCATTGATAGCATCGGTGGAGGTGACATTAATATCACCATTTGCAAGATGTTTAATTTTACTTGCGGTTTTCGCTTGGCCTTCTTCATCCCCATCCTTGTTATGTTTGGCTACAAAAGCTCCTTCGCTCTTACTCCACAACAAGGAATCGCCTTGAACTTGTGCGGTTATACCTTCGATTTTTTCATCAAAGTCTTTTTTAACATCTTTGACTTTGTCATCAACGTTCTTAACAACATTCGTGAAGTTGCTATCAACACCAGCAAAGGCATCAGCAACATTCTGGTATGTCTTATCCTGAGACGTGCCATCCTCACTAAGCTGCTTAACCGTAAATTTGGGAGCGGTCCATGTGCCGTTTTCATACTTAGCACCACCACCAAAATACTTTGCAACACCACTACCCAAAGTATAAAGTTGTGCACCATTGATTGCATCAGTGGAGGCAGAATTAATATCACCATTTGCAAGAGAGGTGATCTTACTTGCAACTTTCTCATCGCTTTCTTCAGCTCCAGACTTTTTATGCTTGGCTACAAAGGCTTCATCTTTTGTGCTCCACAGCAAGGAATCGCCTTGAACTTCTGCAGTTATATGATCGATTTTATCACCAAACTCTTTTTTTACATCATCGACTTGGTCCTTAACGTTCTTAACGACATTTTTGAAGCTACTGCCAACACCTGCAAATGCATCAGAAACATTCTGATATGTATTCGTAGTTGTTTGACCTTTATCGTCAACTGATGAGACCTCAAAAGTAGGTTCTGTCCATGTGCCGTTCTCGTAACTTGCATTCCCCCCTAAAGATTTTGCGACATTGCTCCCTAAAGCATGAAGCTGGGAGCCATTGATTGCATCAGTGGAGGTGTTGTTAATATCGCCTGGTGCGAGAGAGGTGATTTTGCTTGCGGTTTTTCCCTCATCTTCTCCAGACTTTTTATGCTTGGCTACAAAGGCTTCATCTTTTGTGCTCCACAGCAAGGAATCACCTTGAACTTCTGCGGTTATATCTTTGACTTGCTTATCAAAGTCTTTTTTTACATCATCAACTTTTTTATCAACGTTCTTAACGACATTTGTAAAGTTGCTATCAATACCAGCAAAAGCCGAAGCTACATTGTCATACTCTGCCGTACCTTCCGTACCATCTTCACTGAAGGTCTTAACCGTGAATTTGGGGGCTGTCCATGCGCCATTTTCGTAAGTTGCACCTCCCCCTAAAGATTTTACAACACCGCTACCCAAAGTATAAAGTTGAGAACCATTGATTGCATCAGTGGAAATTTCTGAAATATCGCCATTTGCGAGAGACGTGATCTTGCTGTTACTCTTGACACCTTCTCCTTCAGTATCACCTGCGGATTTTTGAATATGTTGTGCGACAAAGGCTCCGGCATCATCATTCCATAATAAAGCATCGCTTTTAGTTTTTTCGATCCCTTTATTAATGTCATTGGTAATTTTATTCTCAATATTCGTGAAAGATGCACCAACACCTGCAAACGCTGAAGCAACATCATTGTATGTATTCGTGGTTACCTTACCTTTACCATCAACTGATGCAACCTTAAAAGTAGGAGCGGTCCATTTGCCGTTTTCGTAAGTTGCACCACCACCAAAATACTTTGCAACACCACTACCCAAAGTATAAAGTTGTGCACCATTGATTGCATCGGTGGAAGTTTCTGAAATATCGCCATTTGCAAGAGAGGTGATTTTGCTTGCAACCTTCTCATCGCTTTCTTTATCTCCAACCTTTTTATGTGTGGCGACAAAGGCGCCGGCTTTTTTACTCCACAGTAAGGAATCACCTTGAACTTCTGCGGTTATATCTTTGACTTGCTTATCAAAGTCTTTTTTTACATCATCAACTTTTTTATCAACGTTCTTAACGACATTTGTAAAGTTGCTATCAATACCAGCAAAAGCCGAAGCTACATTGTCATACTCTGCCGTACCTTCCGTACCATTTTCACTGAAGGTCTTAACCGTGAATTTAGGAGCGGTCCACGCACCATTCTCGTAGCTTGCATTACCCCCTAAAGATTTTGCAACACCGCTACCCAAAGCATGAAGCTGAGAACCATTGATCGCATCAGTGGAAGTTTCTGAAATATCGCCATTTGCAAGAGACGTAATTTTGCTTGCAACTTTCTCATTGCCTTCTTCATCTCCAGACTTTTTATGCTTGGCTACAAAGGCTTCATCTTCCGTGCTCCACAGTAAGGAATCACCTTGAACTTCTGCGGTTATATCTTTGATTTTCTCATCAAAGCCTTTTTTTACATTATCGACTTGGTCCTTAACGTTCTTAACGACATTTGTAAAGTTGCTATCAATACCAGCAAAAGCCGAAGCTACATTGTCATACTCTGCCGTACCTTCCGTACCATTTTCACTGAAGGTCTTAACCGTGAACTTAGGAGCGGTCCACGCACCATTCTCGTAGCTTGCATTACCCCCTAAAGATTTTGCAACACCGCTACCCAAAGCATGAAGCTGAGAACCATTGATTGCATCGGTGGAAGTTTCTGAAATATCGCCATTTGCAAGAGAGGTGATTTTGCTTGCAACCTTCTCATCGCTTTCTTTATCTCCAACCTTTTTATGTGTGGCGACAAAGGCGCCGGCTTTTTTACTCCACAGTAAGGAATCACCTTGAACTTCTGCGGTTATATCTTTGACTTGCTTATCAAAGTCTTTTTTTACATCATCAACTTTTTTATCAACGTTCTTAACGACATTTGTAAAGTTGCTATCAATACCAGCAAAAGCCGAAGCTACATTGTCATACTCTGCCGTACCTTCCGTACCATTTTCACTGAAGGTCTTAACCGTGAACTTGGGAGCGGTCCATTTGCCGTTTTCGTAAGTTGCACCACCACCAAAATACTTTGCAACACCACTACCCAAAGTATAAAGTTGTGCACCATTGATTGCATCGGTGGAAGTTTCTGAAATATCGCCATTTGCAAGAGACGTAATTTTGCTTGCAACTTTCTCATTGCCTTCTTCATCTCCAGCCTTTTTATGCTTGGCTACAAAGGCTTCATCTTCCGTGCTCCACAGTAAGGAATCACCTTGAACTTCTGCGGTTATATCTTTGACTTGCTTATCAAAGTCTTTTTTTACATCATCAACTTTTTTATCAACGTTCTTAACGACATTTGTAAAGTTGCTATCAATACCAGCAAAAGCCGAAGCTACATTGTCATACTCTGCCGTACCTTCCGTACCATTTTCACTGAAGGTCTTAACCGTGAATTTAGGAGCGGTCCACGCACCATTCTCGTACCTTGCATTACCCCCTAAAGATTTTGCAACACCGCTACCCAAAGCATGAAGCTGAGAACCATTGATCGCATCAGTGGAAGTTTCTGAAATATCGCCATTTGCAAGAGACGTAATTTTGCTTGCAACTTTCTCATTGCCTTCTTCAGCTCCAGCCTTTTTATGCTTGGCCACAAAGGCTCCAGTTTCTTCATTCCATAACAAGGAATCGCCTTGAACTTCTGCGGTTATATCTTTGATTTTCTCATCAAAGCCTTTTTTTACATCATCGACTTGGTCCTTAACGTTCTTAACGACATTTTTGAAGCTACTGCCAACACCTGCAAATGCATCAGAAACATTCTGATATGTATTCGTAGTTGTTTGACCTTTATCGTCAACTGATGAGACCTCAAAAGTAGGTTCTGTCCATTTGCCGTTTTCGTAAGTTGCATTACCCCCTAAAGATTTTGCGACATTGCTCCCTAAAGCATGAAGCTGGGAGCCATTGATTGCATCAGTGGAGGTGTTGTTAATATCGCCTGGTGCGAGAGACGTGATTTTGCTTGCGGTTTTTTCTGCGACTTCTTTGTCTCCAGCCTTTTTATGCTGTGCGACAAAGGCTCCGGCATCATCATTCCATAATAAAGCATCGCTTTTAGTTTTTTCGATCCCTTTATTAATGTCATTGGTAATTTTATTCTCAATATTCGTGAAAGATGCACCAACACCTGCAAACGCTGAAGCAACATCATTGTATGTATTCGTGGTTACGTTACCTTTACCATCAACTGATGCAACCTTAAAAGTAGGAGCGGTCCATGTGCCATTTTCATACTTAGTGCCACCGCCAAAATACTTCGCAACCTTATCATTGGTCTCAAAAAGCTGAGAACCATTTACCGCATCATGTGAATCTTTAGAGATTGTCCCACCTGTCAAACCAGAAAGGGTTCGGTTCTCATTATTCTTGTTTTGAAGATTAATTATATTGCCATCTGTTTCTTTACCAATAGTGATGTCTCTTGTATTGGAATCTTGTTTTACAAAGCTATTAGCAGCCAATTGCTCTGTGACTTCTGTTTGAATTTTCTGCAACTGTCCAAAATTTACTGCATCAGTTTCTGCAATACCATCCTTCACCCCAGAAATAATCCGAGCACTACCATCTTTATTGGCAATATCGATTTTATCACCATCTGTTTCCTTACCAATGGTGATATGTCTTGTTTCGGGATTTTGTTTAACGAAGCTATTGGATGCAACTTGTTTTTCAACTTCTTGAATTTTTTCTGCTACTTGTTCTTGGACCTCTTCCTTGGTTTTTCTTAACTGTCCAAAATTCACGGCATCGGTGTCATCGGTACCTGTTGCTACTCCTGTAATTTTTTGATTTGCAACATTAATACCAGTCGTGGTTATTTGTGGACCATTTTCAAATATTAAACCATTCTCTGTTAGTGTCGTTTTTCCTAAATTTATGCCCTTTACTGTGAGAATATCACTCAAGTCAATTTTTATTCCTTTGGATGCTTTGCTAAGCGTTACATTAGAACCAGCCTCAAAGATTAGATTGTTATCTGAATTAACATCTATTACTGTGGAATTACCATCACTATTTAAACCTACGAACTTCCAGCTTCCACCGGCAGACTTTGCTACAGCTTTCAGCTGTGCAACGTTGACTGCATCAGTATCTTGAGTACCTGCTGCTAATCCGGTAATTTGTCGTGTTTTGCCTTCCTTAACATTCCCAATGCTGAGTGCAGCATAACCGGATTTCCATGCCTTGTCTGCGTTTGTTGAGCCTGTCTTGGTGATTGGATCATACCCTGCAATACCAGCGCTAACATCAGCGATAGAATGTGAACCTAATGCAACACCATCCTCAACTGATACGTTTGTCTCACTACCAAGAGCCATCGCATAGTTGGCATTGTCACCAACTATGGCTGAAGCACCAAAGGCCAACGCATTCTCGGCATTATCACCAATTTTGGCTGTAAAACCAAGGGCAGATGATTGACTAGAGTTTTTACCAATTGTGGCAAACGCACCAAAGACAAGCGACATCCTAGACGCTTCACCAACACTAGCAAATGAACCAAAAGCAAGCGAATACTCGGCCCCTTTAGCAACCGTAGCGAATGAACCAAGAGCAGCGGAATTTTGAGATTCGGCTACAGGATCTGTAAATGCTGTATCCGATGTGTCAATAACTAAACCTCTTAGAGCCCCGCCGGACCCTTGTTCTGGCTTTTCTGGCCCTTCTGGCCCTTCTGGAGGTTTTACGATCATCCCCATTGCTGCTTTTAGCTGTGCAAGGTTGACGGCATCGGTGTCTTGCGTGCCCGCTGCTACTCCGGTAATTTGTCGCGTATGAATAGTAGTCCCTATAGAACGACCAATACTGACTGCACCCATGGTGCTTTTCCATACATAATTTGAAAGTTTTGAGATTTGACCAGTTCTGGGGTCAAATCCAGCTTGCCCTGCTCTTCTGTTCGCCAGTGACTCCGCGCCCAAAGCAACAGCACCATACTCCCCCTCTGCCACCTTAGCTAGATGACCTACAGCCGTAGCAAATCCTGAGTTATTATCAACACCAGCCCCGTCACCCAATGCCAGCCCACCCCCTGAATTCGCAAATACAAATGCTCCATAACCTAAAGCGACGCTACCTGTACTACCTGATCTAATATTAGCAGAAGAACCGATCAGCACCGAATTATCACTCTTCTCACCTATAACTGGCGCAGTGTAATACGCATTACCAGTCCCTCCCTTAATGGGTTGCTTGCCAGGACCTATCACAATAGTTCCCTCAGAATTCGCCAGGATTCCCCCGTTGCCTATCACTACCTTATTTTTGAAAACTTGCATTATAGCACCATTATCATCATCAGCAGCTCTCTGGGTGAGCATGGATCGTGCGTTTCTTGCCTGATGCACTTTAAGCCCTGAAACATTCAAGTTTTGATCGTCTTCACCAATATCATTGGCTAAACTAATGGCTTGCCTGCTGATAGGAAGATTGAACGCATCAACATCGGTAGCTTTCGCAAATTGTGGGGATTTTTTCTTGCTCACTGCTTTTAGCAGATCTTGTATAATAACTTGCACAGAATCGCCCTGTGTTGTTAAAACATTCACGATAGGAGGTATATTACTGCTCTTTAAAAGAGTGTTGATGAGAAAATTCACATAGTCATTAGAAGCATTTACTTTTGATGTTAGTGCTGTATTCACAGCTGTTAAATAACCCTCCCTTGATATATCGGAAACACCCAAAACATTGTCATTGTTATTACCGACAGCAGTAAAACTTTGTGGATCACCTTCCCTGCTTTTTTGAACAGTTGCCTGAAGTGTTTCTTTTGAAACAGCATCCCTTGAAAGGCTAGGAGAAATATTTGATAAAAATACGACTGCCGAAACCAAAAAAAGTGCCTTCATAAAAGACAGCCGAGCTAAATTTAAACTTTTTGCCGTCCATATGCTCAATATTTTTGTCATCATAATCTCCCCAAACAAAAAAAACTCTTAAACATAAAAAAGACACATTTCAGCATTAGCATTCTTTTAGGCTCTTGGGTGAAAAGCACTTTTTGGCAAAGTGTGCACGTTTTGAGTCTTTTATCTTTCTGTTTTGTATGTTTTTTGGACATAAAAATAACATATTTAGAGTTTAGTCATTGTTGGTATGTTGTTTTGTTGCCTAATTTAAAAAAAGGTTGTGTGTTAATATTTTTTACTTGTGGTAATTGTTATAAAATGTTTCATAATAAGTTTTAGTGCATGTTTTTTTATGCATATTTAGCTATGGTAGAGAGTATTATTCTCTAGTAATCTTAATAATAAGTGAAATAGAGAAGGTTATAATATTAAAGATCTGGGCTTTTATTAAGCGTTTGGCTTTTTTAGCTAGGCCTTTTCTTTAAGTATTGTGTGATAATACATACATATTTCTGTGATATATTTTTTATCTTTACACATTACTTACCCCCCTTTTGGAATCTATTCCATCAAAATGAGTCTTACTAATATACTATATCCAGCCCTATAGGTCTTTCAACAAAATAGCAAGACAAAATGAGTCTTTTCAATGAAAAAGATATCATTATGGATTCTAATGTGATTTTTTTGCAACAAAATTCATGGAAGGAAGATTACAGTATTACAGTTGTGATCATGAAAGATTTGTTATAGCGACCACTTTTGAAACAGGTTCGTCGACTCTATTGCATCATCTGTACTCATTATACTCTAACCATCAATCTCTCATTCCGACCAATATCAAATAAAGGCTTAATGGAGTTGATGGTTAGAATTTGTTTGTGTGTCTTATCTAAGATAAACATTTGAGATTTGAATTTTTATTGTCAATTCAATGTTATCCTAAATCCTGCACCTATCCCAAAATGACCTCCGGAACTCGTAACAGATACATTCGAACGTATCTTTCCATTTTCAGACATATAACCAGCTCCAAAAGCAAATGCTGATTGACTCCGCCATAAACCACTACCAAATGATAAGCTGATTTTGCCAGGCGTGTCATCATAACTTAAGTTGGACACTGCTACACCAATAGCTGCGGCTTGTCTTGCCTCTTTGCGAACATCCTCAATCGCATAACTCAACGTATCAAACTTCATATCCGTATAGGATTTCGCCTCGCTAATGCCATTGTCGACAAGACTACTTACTTGTTCATCCGTATATTTCTTCGCATCATCAAGAACAATCTTCATCTGCTCTTCCGTATAATCATGCAACTGACCGCCATTAACTGCTTCATGAGAGCCTTTCTCAATCTTACCATCACCCACATTGTCTATTAATACCGGAGCACTTTCATCTCCCCCGACCAACGTGATGCTATTGCTCTTCTTACCATCCGCTCCTTTATCATAGTTAACTGCGCCATCAGTCACAGCCGTTTCAATGTCCTTAACATGTTGATCTATCGTATCTACACGGTCTTCAACCTTGCTAACCCTATTATTCGTATCCCAAAGCTGACCACCATTTACAACATCTTTCGAGCCTTCCTCTACCGCCCCATCGGAAACATTCGTTATCTTACTCGATTCTCCTTTATGACCAGCATCATACGCACCCTTGTCTTCATTCCAATTCAAGCCATTCGTATCAAGATTGTTCGCAACCTCCGTAATACGATCGTTGATACTCGTCATACCCTCACTAACACCTTCAAAGGCACCAGCAACATCATTATAAACCTTCTTATCTGACGAACCGCCATCGCTATTGAATTGTGCAACCTTGAATTCGGGTGCTGTCCAATGCCCTCCTTCATAGCTCGCTCCTCCTCCTAAATACAGCGCTAACGTCTGATTGAGTGAATAAAGCTGATTTCCCGTGATCGCTTCTGTAGAACCTTCTGAAATGTCACCATCTAAAAGCGACTTCAATTTGCTCTTGCTTCTTTGAGATCCTTTCCCATGAAGCGCTACAAAAGCTTGATCTTCATCACTCCACAACAACGCATTCTGCTCAATATTGTCAGAAATAGTATCATGAAGCTGTGTGAAGGAACTATTCATACCGGCAAAGGCTGCTGCAACATTATTATAGCTCTTCTCTTCTGAACTCCCATCAGAATTGAAGCTGGTTAATGTGAATGTAGGTGCGGTCCATTGACCTTCTTCATAACGAGCTCCACCTCCAAAATACGTCGCTAACGTCTGATTTAAAGAATAAAGCTGACCACCATTCACTGCCTCTGTCGAGCCTTCTGAAACTGTTGCCGCTTTTACGCCAGAAAGACTACGCACTGCACCCTCACTGTTGGCAATGCTGATTTCTGTACCCTCTTTCTCTGAACCAATGCGGATAACCTTACTGTCTGAATCCTGCTTAACAAGACTATCACTGACCACTTGGTTAATGGCTTTGTTAAGTTCATTCTTAATATTCGTGAAAGAGCTACCAACACCTACAAACGCTTCAGCAACATTCTCGTATTTCTCTTCAACATCACTTCCATCTTCCTTAATGGTTCTAACATTGTATTCGGGCGCCTTCCATTGGCCACCTTCATAACGAGCACCTCCGCCTAAAGACTTCGCAACACTGTCACCCAAGGCATGAAGCTGATTACCTGCTATAGCATCACTCGAATTGGCATTGATGTCACCATTGGCAAGTGATGTAATCTTACTGTTGGTCTTCTCAGCACCATGCTGTGCAACAAACGCAGTTTTACTGTTATCCCACAACAACGCATCTTTCAGACGATCAGAAACCTCAGTCTCGTTCTTGGCAACTTTGTCTTTAAGATCTTTGAAACCTTCATCAACACCTCCAAAAGCACCTGAGATATCATGATATTCCTTATCATCGACCTTATAGGTTGGTGCAACGCCTTTTTCGATATCGGCTCCACCACCTAAATATTTCGAAGCATTCTCAGCAGCAGTTTGAAGATCTCCTTGAACTCCCTTAACGGTTTCATTCGTCGCATAAAGCTGAGAACCCGTCACTGCTTCTGTCGAGCCTTCTTTAAGAGAACCATCTTTAATGCCGGAAAGAACACGGTTTTCTCCTGACTTATTGGCTATATTGACTTCATTGCCAGCAACCGATGAACCAATCGTGATACGATGTGTCGTCTCATCTTGTTGAACAAGACTATCACTGACCACTTGGTTAATGGCTTTGTTAAGCTCATTCTTAATATTCGTGAAAGAGCTACCAACACCTACAAACGCTTCAGCAACATTCTCGTATTTCTCTTCAACATCACTTCCATCTTCCTTAATGGTTCTAACCTTGTATTCGGGCGCCTTCCATTGGCCACCTTCATAACGAGCACCTCCGCCTAAAGACTTCGCAACACTGTCACCCAAGGCGTGCAGCTGATTACCTGCTATAGCATCACTCGAATTGGCATTGATGTCACCATTGGCAAGTGATGTAATCTTACTGTTGGTCTTCTCAGCACCATGCTGTGCGACAAACGCAGCTTTACTGTTATCCCACAACAACGCATCACCTTGAACTTTCTCTGTAATACTGTTGATATTATTTTGAATTTCTTCTGTCGTTTTTTCGATTTTATCATCAAAGTCTTTTTTAACACCTTCAACTTTCTCATCGACGCTCTTAACAACATTCGTGAAGCTGCTACCAACATTAGCAAAGGCTGTTGCGACATCATTATAGGTCTTATCTTCTGCATGACCATCTGCATTCACGCCTGTAAACGTAAAGCGAGGATCTGTCCATACGCCATTCTCATAATGGGCGCCCCCACCTAAAGAATGTGCAACATGACTACCCAAACCGTAAAGTTGAGAACCCGTAACCGCATCGCTTGAGTCTTTTGTTATAGCCCCATCAGCAAGTGATGTGATCTTACTGTTGCTCTTCTCAGCACCATGCTGTGCAACAAACGCAGCTTTACTGTTATCCCACAACAACGCATCTTTCAGGCGATCAGAAACCTCAGTCTCGTTCTTGGCAACTTTGTCTTTAAGATCTTTGAAACCTTCATCAACACCTCCAAAAGCACCTGAGATATCATGATATTCCTTATCATCGACCTTATAGGTTGGTGCAACGCCTTTTTCGATATCGGCTCCACCACCTAAATATTTCGAAGCATTCTCAGCAGCAGTTTGAAGATCTCCTTGAACTCCCTTAACGGTTTCATTCGTCGCATAAAGCTGAGAACCCGTTACTGCTTCTGTCGAGCCTTCTTTAAGAGAACCATCTCTAACACCAGAAAGAACACGGTTTTCTCCTGACTTATTGGCTATATTGACTTCATTGCCAGCAACCGATGAACCAATCGTGATACGATGTGTCGTCTCATCTTGCTGAACAAGACTATCACTGACCACTTGGTTAATGGCTTTGTTAAGCTCATTCTTAATATTCGTGAAAGAGCTACCAACACCTACAAACGCTTCAGCAACATTCTCGTATTTCTCTTCAACATCACTTCCATCTTCCTTAATGGTTCTAACCTTGTATTCGGGCGCCTTCCATTGGCCACCTTCATAACGAGCACCTCCGCCTAAAGACTTCGCAACACTGTCACCCAAGGCGTGCAGCTGATTACCTGCTATAGCATCACTCGAATTGGCATTGATGTCACCATTGGCAAGTGATGTAATCTTACTGTTGGTCTTCTCAGCACCATGCTGTGCGACAAACGCAGCTTTACTGCTATCCCACAACAACGCATCACCTTGAACTTTCTCTGTAATATTGTTGATATTATTTTGAATTTCTTCTGTCGTTTTTTCGATTTTATCATCAAAGTCTTTTTTAACACCTTCAACTTTCTCATCGACGCTCTTAACAACATTCGTGAAGCTGCTACCAACATTAGCAAAGGCTGTTGCGACATCATTATAGGTCTTATCTTCTGCATGACCATCTGCATTCACGCCTGTGAACGTAAAGCGAGGATCTGTCCATACGCCATTCTCATAATGCGCGCCCCCACCTAAAGAATGTGCAACATCACTACCCAAACCGTAAAGCTGGGAGCCCGTAACCGCATCACTTGAATCTTTCGTTATAGACCCATCAGCAAGAGACGTAATCTTACTGTTGCTCTTCTCAGCACCATGCTGTGCAACAAATGCAGCTTTACTGTTATCCCACAACAACGCATCTTTCAGACGATCAGAAACCTCAGTCTCGTTCTTAGCAACTTTGTCTTTAAGGTCTTTGAAACCTTTATCAACACCTCCAAAAGCGCCTGAGATATCATGGTATTCCTTATCATCCACCTTATAGGTTGGTGCAACGCCTTTTACGATATCGGCTCCGCCACCTAAATATTTCGAAGCATTCTCAGCAGCAGTTTGAAGATCTCCTTGAACTCCCTTAACGGTTTCATTCGTCGCATAAAGCTGAGAACCCGTCACTGCTTCTGTCGAGCCTTCTTTAAGAGAACCATCTTTGAGGCCGGAAAGAACACGGCTTTCACCTGACTTATTGGCTATATTGACTTCACTGCCAGCAACCGATGAACCAATCGTGATACGATGTGTCGTCTCATCTTGTTGAACAAGGCCGTTTTTATTGGCTTTGGCAACAGCTTCATCAATCTTATCTCCAACAATACCCTCAACCTTATCTCCAATGACATTATTAACCTTTTCGGTAATCTCATGGCTAACTTTTTGCTCAAAGCCCGTGAACGCAACATTAACACCATCAAATGCAGCCGCGACATTATCATAGCTTTGTGTTTCTTCACTGCCGTCTTCTTTAAAGCTTTTGACCTTAAAGTTAGGGCCTTTAAACTGCCCTGAACCATCATAGCCAGCACCGCCCCCTAAATATTGAGCCAACTGTTCATTCATGGAATAAAGCTGGGAACCCGTCACTGCATCACTTGAATCTTTTGTTATAGACCCATCAGCAAGAGACGTGATCTTACTGTTGCTCTTCTCAGCACCATGCTGTGCAACAAATGCAGCTTTACTGTTATCCCACAACAATGCATCTTTCAGACGATCAGAAACCTCAGTCTCGTTCTTGGCAACTTTGTCTTTAAGGTCTTTGAAACCTTCATCAACACCTCCAAAAGCGCCTGAGATATCATGGTATTCCTTATCATCCACCTTATAGGTTGGTGCAACGCCTTTTACGATATCGGCTCCGCCACCTAAATATTTCGAAGCATTCTCAGCAGCAGTTTGAAGATCTCCTTGAACTCCCTTAACGGTTTCATTCGTCGCATAAAGCTGAGAACCCGTCACTGCTTCTGTCGAGCCTTCTTTAAGAGAACCATCTTTGAGGCCGGAAAGAACACGGCTTTCACCTGACTTATTGGCTATATTGACTTCACTGCCAGCAACCGATGAACCAATCGTGATACGATGTGTCGTCTCATCTTGTTGAACAAGGCCGTTTTTATTGGCTTTGGCAACAGCTTCATCAATCTTATCTCCAACAATACCCTCAACCTTATCTCCAATGACATTATTAACCTTTTCGGTAATCTCATGGCTAACTTTTTGCTCAAAGCCCGTGAACGCAACATTAACACCATCAAATGCAGCCGCGACATTATCATAGCTTTGTGTTTCTTCACTGCCGTCTTCTTTAAAGCTTTTGACCTTAAAGTTAGGGCCTTTAAACTGCCCTGAACCATCATAGCCAGCACCGCCCCCTAAATATTGAGCCAACTGTTCATTCATGGAATAAAGCTGAGAACCCGTAACCGCATCACTTGAATCTTTCGTAACCTTACCGGCTTCAAGCGCGGTTATTCTGCTGTTTTTAACAATACCACCTTGTTTATGCTGCGCAACAAATGCTCCAGCATCATCACTCCACAACAAGCCATCGCCTTGACCAGGAGAGGTGATATCTTTGAGTTTCTCATCAAAACTCTTAAGAACATTATCAAAGCTCTTCCCAACGCCAGCAAAGGCAAGCGATACATCATTATAGGTCTTATCTTCTGCATGACCATCTGCATTCACGCCTGTGAACGTAAAGCGAGGATCTGTCCATACGCCATTCTCATAATGAGCGCCCCCACCTAAAGAATGTGCAACATCACTACCCAAACCGTAAAGCTGGGAGCCCGTAACTGCATCGCTTGAATCTTTCGTTATAGATCCTGCAGCAAGAGACGTGATCTTACTGTTGCTCTTCTCAGCACCATGCTGTGCAACAAATGCAGCTTTACTGTTATCCCACAACAACGCATCTTTCAGACGATCAGAAACCTCAGTCTCGTTCTTAGCAACTTTGTCTTTAAGGTCTTTGAAACCTTCATCAACACCTCCAAAAGCGCCTGAGATATCATGATATTCCTTATCATCGACCTTATAGGTTGGCGCAACGCCTTTTTCGATATCGGCTCCACCACCTAAATATTTCGAAGCATTCTCAGCAGCAGTTTGAAGATCTCCTTGAACTCCCTTAACGGTTTCATTCGTCGCATAAAGCTGAGAACCCGTCACTGCTTCTGTCGAGCCTTCTTTAAGAGAACCATCTTTGAGGCCGGAAAGAACACGGCTTTCACCTGACTTATTGGCTATATTGACTTCACTGCCAGCAACCGATGAACCAATCGTGATACGATGTGTCGTCTCATCTTGTTGAACAAGGCCGTTTTTATTGGCTTTGGCAACAGCTTCATCAATCTTATCTCCAACAATACCCTCAACCTTATCTCCAATGACATTATTAACCTTTTCGGTAATCTCATGGCTAACTTTTTGCTCAAAGCCCGTGAACGCAACATTAACACCATCAAATGCAGCCGCGACATTATCATAGCTTTGTGTGTCTTCACTGCCGTCTTCTTTAAAGCTTTTGACCTTAAATTGAGGGCCTTTAAACTGCCCTGAACCATCATAGCCAGCACCGCCCCCTAAATATTGAGCCAACTGTTCATTCATGGAATAAAGCTGGGAACCCGTCACTGCATCACTTGAATCTTTTGTTATAGACCCATCAGCAAGAGACGTGATCTTACTGTTGGTCTTCTCAGCACCATGCTGTGCAACAAATGCAGCTTTACTGTTATCCCACAACAATGCATCTTTCAGACGATCAGAAACCTCAGTCTCGTTCTTGGCAACTTTGTCTTTAAGGTCTTTGAAACCTTCATCAACACCTCCAAAAGCGCCTGAGATATCATGATATTCCTTATCATCGACCTTATAGGTTGGTGCAACGCCTTTTACGATATCGGCTCCGCCACCTAAATATTTCGAAGCATTCTCAGCAGCAGTTTGAAGATCTCCTTGAACTCCCTTAACGGTTTCATTCGTCGCATAAAGCTGAGAACCCGTCACTGCTTCTGTCGAGCCTTCTTTAAGAGAACCATCTTTGAGGCCGGAAAGAACACGGCTTTCACCTGACTTATTGGCTATATTGACTTCACTGCCAGCAACCGATGAACCAATCGTGATACGATGTGTCGTCTCATCTTGTTGAACAAGGCCGTTTTTATTGGCTTTGGCAACAGCTTCATCAATCTTATCTCCAACAATACCCTCAACCTTATCTCCAATGACATTATTAACCTTTTCGGTAATCTCATGGCTAACTTTTTGCTCAAAGCCCGTGAACGCAACATTAACACCATCAAATGCAGCCGCGACATTATCATAGCTTTGTGTGTCTTCACTGCCGTCTTCTTTAAAGCTTTTGACCTTAAATTGAGGGCCTTTAAACTGCCCTGAACCATCATAGCCAGCACCGCCCCCTAAATATTGAGCCAACTGTTCATTCATGGAATAAAGCTGGGAACCCGTCACTGCATCACTTGAATCTTTTGTTATAGACCCATCAGCAAGAGACGTGATCTTACTGTTGGTCTTCTCAGCACCATGCTGTGCAACAAATGCAGCTTTACTGTTATCCCACAACAATGCATCTTTCAGACGATCAGAAACCTCAGTCTCGTTCTTGGCAACTTTGTCTTTAAGGTCTTTGAAACCTTCATCAACACCTCCAAAAGCGCCTGAGATATCATGATATTCCTTATCATCGACCTTATAGGTTGGTGCAACGCCTTTTACGATATCGGCTCCGCCACCTAAATATTTCGAAGCATTCTCAGCAGCAGTTTGAAGATCTCCTTGAACTCCCTTAACGGTTTCATTCGTCGCATAAAGCTGAGAACCCGTCACTGCTTCTGTCGAGCCTTCTTTAAGAGAACCATCTTTGAGGCCGGAAAGAACACGGCTTTCACCTGACTTATTGGCTATATTGACTTCACTGCCAGCAACCGATGAACCAATCGTGATACGATGTGTCGTCTCATCTTGTTGAACAAGGCCGTTTTTATTGGCTTTGGCAACAGCTTCATCAATCTTATCTCCAACAATACCCTCAACCTTATCTCCAATGACATTATTAACCTTTTCGGTAATCTCATGGCTAACTTTTTGCTCAAAGCCCGTGAACGCAACATTAACACCATCAAATGCAGCCGCGACATTATCATAGCTTTGTGTTTCTTCACTGCCGTCTTCTTTAAAGCTTTTGACCTTAAATTGAGGGCCTTTAAACTGCCCTGAACCATCATAGCCAGCACCGCCCCCTAAATATTGAGCCAACTGTTCATTCATGGAATAAAGCTGGGAACCCGTCACTGCATCACTTGAATCTTTTGTTATAGACCCATCAGCAAGAGACGTGATCTTACTGTTGGTCTTCTCAGCACCATGCTGTGCAACAAATGCAGCTTTACTGTTATCCCACAACAATGCATCTTTCAGACGATCAGAAACCTCAGTCTCGTTCTTGGCAACTTTGTCTTTAAGGTCTTTGAAACCTTCATCAACACCTCCAAAAGCGCCTGAGATATCATGATATTCCTTATCATCGACCTTATAGGTTGGTGCAACGCCTTTTTCGATATCGGCTCCACCACCTAAATATTTCGAAGCATTCTCAGCAGCAGTTTGAAGATCTCCTTGAACTCCCTTAACGGTTTCATTCGTCGCATAAAGCTGAGAACCCGTCACTGCTTCTGTCGAGCCTTCTTTAAGAGAACCATCTTTGAGGCCGGAAAGAACACGGCTTTCACCTGACTTATTGGCTATATTGACTTCACTGCCAGCAACCGATGAACCAATCGTGATACGATGTGTCGTCTCATCTTGTTGAACAAGGCCGTTTTTATTGGCTTTGGCAACAGCTTCATCAATCTTATCTCCAACAATACCCTCAACCTTATCTCCAATGACATTATTAACCTTTTCGGTAATCTCATGGCTAACTTTTTGCTCAAAGCCCGTGAACGCAACATTAACACCATCAAATGCAGCCGCGACATTATCATAGCTTTGTGTTTCTTCACTGCCGTCTTCTTTAAAGCTTTTGACCTTAAATTGAGGGCCTTTAAACTGCCCTGAACCATCATAGCCAGCACCGCCCCCTAAATATTGAGCCAACTGTTCATTCATGGAATAAAGCTGGGAACCCGTAACCGCATCACTTGAATCCTTTGTAACCTTACCGGCTTCAAGCGCAGTTATTCTGCTGTTTTTAACAATACCACCTTGTTTATGCTGCGCAACAAATGCTCCAGCATCATCACTCCACAACAAGCCATCGCCTTGACCAGGAGAGGTGATATCTTTGAGTTTCTCATCAAAACTCTTAAGAACATTATCAAAGCTCTTCCCAACACCAGCAAAGGCAAGCGATACATCATTATAGGTCTTATCTTCTGCATGACCATCTGCATTCACGCCTGTAAACGTAAAGCGAGGATCTGTCCATACGCCATTCTCATAATGGGCGCCCCCACCTAAAGAATGTGCAACATCACTACCCAAACCGTAAAGCTGAGAACCCGTAACCGCATCGCTTGAATCTTTTGTTATAGACCCATCAGCAAGAGACGTGATCTTACTGTTGGTCTTCTCAGCACCATGCTGTGCAACAAACGCAGCTTTACTGTTATCCCACAACAACGCATCTTTCAGGCGATCAGAAACCTCAGTCTCGTTCTTGGCAACTTTGTCTTTAAGGTCTTTGAAACCTTCATCAACACCTCCAAAAGCGCCTGAGATATCATGGTATTCCTTATCATCCACCTTATAGGTTGGTGCAACGCCTTTTTCGATATCGGCTCCGCCACCTAAATATTTCGAAGCATTCTCAGCAGCAGTTTGAAGATCTCCTTGAACTCCCTTAACGGTTTCATTCGTCGCATAAAGCTGAGAACCCGTCACTGCTTCTGTCGAGCCTTCTTTAAGAGAACCATCTTTGAGGCCGGAAAGAACACGGCTTTCACCTGACTTATTGGCTATATTGACTTCACTGCCAGCAACCGATGAACCAATCGTGATACGATGTGTCGTCTCATCTTGTTGAACAAGGCCGTTTTTATTGGCTTTGGCAACAGCTTCATCAATCTTATCTCCAACAATACCCTCAACCTTATCTCCAATGACATTATTAACCTTTTCGGTAATCTCATGGCTAACTTTTTGCTCAAAGCCCGTGAACGCAACATTAACACCATCAAATGCAGCCGCGACATTATCATAGCTTTGTGTTTCTTCACTGCCGTCTTCTTTAAAGCTTTTGACCTTAAAGTTAGGGCCTTTAAACTGCCCTGAACCATCATAGCCAGCACCGCCCCCTAAATATTGAGCCAACTGTTCATTCATGGAATAAAGCTGAGAACCCGTAACCGCATCGCTTGAATCTTTTGTTATAGACCCATCAGCAAGAGACGTGATCTTACTGTTGGTCTTCTCAGCACCATGCTGTGCAACAAACGCAGCTTTACTGTTATCCCACAACAACGCATCTTTCAGGCGATCAGAAACCTCAGTCTCGTTCTTGGCAACTTTGTCTTTAAGGTCTTTGAAACCTTCATCAACACCTCCAAAAGCGCCTGAGATATCATGGTATTCCTTATCATCCACCTTATAGGTTGGTGCAACGCCTTTTTCGATATCGGCTCCACCACCTAAATATTTCGAAGCATTCTCAGCAGCAGTTTGAAGATCTCCTTGAACTCCCTTAACGGTTTCATTCGTCGCATAAAGCTGAGAACCCGTCACTGCTTCTGTCGAGCCTTCTTTAAGAGAACCATCTTTGAGGCCGGAAAGAACACGGCTTTCACCTGACTTATTGGCTATATTGACTTCACTGCCAGCAACCGATGAACCAATCGTGATACGATGTGTCGTCTCATCTTGTTGAACAAGGCCGTTTTTATTGGCTTTGGCAACAGCTTCATCAATCTTATCTCCAACAATACCCTCAACCTTATCTCCAATGACATTATTAACCTTTTCGGTAATCTCATGGCTAACTTTTTGCTCAAAGCCCGTGAACGCAACATTAACACCATCAAATGCAGCCGCGACATTATCATAGCTTTGTGTTTCTTCACTGCCGTCTTCTTTAAAGCTTTTGACCTTAAATTGAGGGCCTTTAAACTGCCCTGAACCATCATAGCCAGCACCGCCCCCTAAATATTGAGCCAACTGTTCATTCATGGAATAAAGCTGGGAACCCGTCACTGCATCACTTGAATCTTTTGTTATAGACCCATCAGCAAGAGACGTGATCTTACTGTTGCTCTTCTCAGCACCATGCTGTGCAACAAATGCAGCTTTACTGTTATCCCACAACAATGCATCTTTCAGACGATCAGAAACCTCAGTCTCGTTCTTGGCAACTTTGTCTTTAAGGTCTTTGAAACCTTCATCAACACCTCCAAAAGCGCCTGAGATATCATGGTATTCCTTATCATCCACCTTATAGGTTGGTGCAACGCCTTTTTCGATATCGGCTCCGCCACCTAAATATTTCGAAGCATTCTCAGCAGCAGTTTGAAGATCTCCTTGAACTCCCTTAACGGTTTCATTCGTCGCATAAAGCTGAGAACCCGTTACTGCTTCTGTCGAGCCTTCTTTAAGAGAACCATCTTTAATGCCGGAAAGAACACGGCTTTCTCCTGACTTATTGGCTATATTGACTTCACTGCCAGCAACCGATGAACCAATCGTGATACGATGTGTCGTCTCATCTTGTTGAACAAGGCCGTTTTTATTGGCTTTGGCAACAGCTTCATCAATCTTATCTCCAACAATACCCTCAACCTTATCTCCAATGACATTATTAACCTTTTCGGTAATCTCATGGCTAACTTTTTGCTCAAAGCCCGTGAACGCAACATTAACACCATCAAATGCAGCCGCGACATTATCATAGCTTTGTGTTTCTTCACTGCCGTCTTCTTTAAAGCTTTTGACCTTAAATTGAGGGCCTTTAAACTGCCCTGAACCATCATAGCCAGCACCGCCCCCTAAATATTGAGCCAACTGTTCATTCATGGAATAAAGCTGAGAACCCGTAACCGCATCACTTGAATCTTTCGTAACCTTACCGGCTTCAAGCGCAGTTATTCTGCTGTTTTTAACAATACCACCTTGTTTATGCTGCGCAACAAATGCTCCAGCATCATCACTCCACAACAAGCCATCGCCTTGACCAGGAGAGGTGATATCTTTGAGTTTCTCATCAAAACTCTTAAGAACATTATCAAAGCTCTTCCCAACACCAGCAAAGGCAAGCGATACATCATTATAGGTCTTATCTTCTGCATGACCATCTGCATTCACGCCTGTAAACGTAAAGCGAGGATCTGTCCATACGCCATTCTCATAATGGGCGCCCCCACCTAAAGAATGTGCAACATCACTACCCAAACCGTAAAGCTGAGAACCCGTAACCGCATCGCTTGAATCTTTTGTTATAGACCCATCAGCAAGAGACGTGATCTTACTGTTGGTCTTCTCAGCACCATGCTGTGCAACAAATGCAGCTTTACTGTTATCCCACAACAATGCATCTTTCAGACGATCAGAAACCTCAGTCTCGTTCTTGGCAACTTTGTCTTTAAGGTCTTTGAAACCTTCATCAACACCTCCAAAAGCGCCTGAGATATCATGGTATTCCTTATCATCCACCTTATAGGTTGGTGCAACGCCTTTTTCGATATCGGCTCCACCACCTAAATATTTCGAAGCATTCTCAGCAGCAGTTTGAAGATCTCCTTGAACTCCCTTAACGGTTTCATTCGTCGCATAAAGCTGAGAACCCGTCACTGCTTCTGTCGAGCCTTCTTTAAGAGAACCATCTTTGAGGCCGGAAAGAACACGGCTTTCACCTGACTTATTGGCTATATTGACTTCACTGCCAGCAACCGATGAACCAATCGTGATACGATGTGTCGTCTCATCTTGTTGAACAAGGCCGTTTTTATTGGCTTTGGCAACAGCTTCATCAATCTTATCTCCAACAATACCCTCAACCTTATCTCCAATGACATTATTAACCTTTTCGGTAATCTCATGGCTAACTTTTTGCTCAAAGCCCGTGAACGCAACATTAACACCATCAAATGCAGCCGCGACATTATCATAGCTTTGTGTTTCTTCACTGCCGTCTTCTTTAAAGCTTTTGACCTTAAATTGAGGGCCTTTAAACTGCCCTGAACCATCATAGCCAGCACCGCCCCCTAAATATTGAGCCAACTGTTCATTCATGGAATAAAGCTGGGAACCCGTCACTGCATCACTTGAATCTTTTGTTATAGACCCATCAGCAAGAGACGTGATCTTACTGTTGCTCTTCTCAGCACCATGCTGTGCAACAAACGCAGCTTTACTGTTATCCCACAACAACGCATCTTTCAGGCGATCAGAAACCTCAGTCTCGTTCTTGGCAACTTTGTCTTTAAGGTCTTTGAAACCTTCATCAACACCTCCAAAAGCGCCTGAGATATCATGGTATTCCTTATCATCCACCTTATAGGTTGGTGCAACGCCTTTTACGATATCGGCTCCACCACCTAAATATTTCGAAGCATTCTCAGCAGCAGTTTGAAGATCTCCTTGAACTCCCTTAACGGTTTCATTCGTCGCATAAAGCTGAGAACCCGTCACTGCTTCTGTCGAGCCTTCTTTAAGAGAACCATCTTTGAGGCCGGAAAGAACACGGCTTTCACCTGACTTATTGGCTATATTGACTTCACTGCCAGCAACCGATGAACCAATCGTGATACGATGTGTCGTCTCATCTTGTTGAACAAGGCCGTTTTTATTGGCTTTGGCAACAGCTTCATCAATCTTATCTCCAACAATACCCTCAACCTTATCTCCAATGACATTATTAACCTTTTCGGTAATCTCATGGCTAACTTTTTGCTCAAAGCCCGTGAACGCAACATTAACACCATCAAATGCAGCCGCGACATTATCATAGCTTTGTGTTTCTTCACTGCCGTCTTCTTTAAAGCTTTTGACCTTAAAGTTAGGGCCTTTAAACTGCCCTGAACCATCATAGCCAGCACCGCCCCCTAAATATTGAGCCAACTGTTCATTCATGGAATAAAGCTGGGAACCCGTCACTGCATCACTTGAATCTTTTGTTATAGACCCATCAGCAAGAGACGTGATCTTACTGTTGCTCTTCTCAGCACCATGCTGTGCAACAAATGCAGCTTTACTGTTATCCCACAACAATGCATCTTTCAGACGATCAGAAACCTCAGTCTCGTTCTTGGCAACTTTGTCTTTAAGGTCTTTGAAACCTTCATCAACACCTCCAAAAGCGCCTGAGATATCATGGTATTCCTTATCATCCACCTTATAGGTTGGTGCAACGCCTTTTACGATATCGGCTCCGCCACCTAAATATTTCGAAGCATTCTCAGCAGCAGTTTGAAGATCTCCTTGAACTCCCTTAACGGTTTCATTCGTCGCATAAAGCTGAGAACCCGTTACTGCTTCTGTCGAGCCTTCTTTAAGAGAACCATCTTTAAGGCCGGAAAGAACACGGCTTTCACCTGACTTATTGGCTATATTGACTTCACTGCCAGCAACCGATGAACCAATCGTGATACGATGTGTCGTCTCATCTTGTTGAACAAGGCCGTTTTTATTGGCTTTGGCAACAGCTTCATCAATCTTATCTCCAACAATACCCTCAACCTTATCTCCAATGACATTATTAACCTTTTCGGTAATCTCATGGCTAACTTTTTGCTCAAAGCCCGTGAACGCAACATTAACACCATCAAATGCAGCCGCGACATTATCATAGCTTTGTGTGTCTTCACTGCCGTCTTCTTTAAAGCTTTTGACCTTAAATTGAGGGCCTTTAAACTGCCCTGAACCATCATAGCCAGCACCGCCCCCTAAATATTGAGCCAACTGTTCATTCATGGAATAAAGCTGAGAACCCGTAACCGCATCGCTTGAATCTTTTGTTATAGACCCATCAGCAAGAGACGTGATCTTACTGTTGGTCTTCTCAGCACCATGCTGTGCAACAAACGCAGCTTTACTGTTATCCCACAACAACGCATCTTTCAGGCGATCAGAAACCTCAGTCTCGTTCTTGGCAACTTTGTCTTTAAGGTCTTTGAAACCTTCATCAACACCTCCAAAAGCGCCTGAGATATCATGGTATTCCTTATCATCCACCTTATAGGTTGGTGCAACGCCTTTTTCGATATCGGCTCCACCACCTAAATATTTCGAAGCATTCTCAGCAGCAGTTTGAAGATCTCCTTGAACTCCCTTAACGGTTTCATTCGTCGCATAAAGCTGAGAACCCGTCACTGCTTCTGTCGAGCCTTCTTTAAGAGAACCATCTTTGAGGCCGGAAAGAACACGGCTTTCACCTGACTTATTGGCTATATTGACTTCACTGCCAGCAACCGATGAACCAATCGTGATACGATGTGTCGTCTCATCTTGTTGAACAAGGCCGTTTTTATTGGCTTTGGCAACAGCTTCATCAATCTTATCTCCAACAATACCCTCAACCTTATCTCCAATGACATTATTAACCTTTTCGGTAATCTCATGGCTAACTTTTTGCTCAAAGCCCGTGAACGCAACATTAACACCATCAAATGCAGCCGCGACATTATCATAGCTTTGTGTTTCTTCACTGCCGTCTTCTTTAAAGCTTTTGACCTTAAATTGAGGGCCTTTAAACTGCCCTGAACCATCATAGCCAGCACCGCCCCCTAAATATTGAGCCAACTGTTCATTCATGGAATAAAGCTGGGAACCCGTCACTGCATCACTTGAATCTTTTGTTATAGACCCATCAGCAAGAGACGTGATCTTACTGTTGCTCTTCTCAGCACCATGCTGTGCAACAAACGCAGCTTTACTGTTATCCCACAACAACGCATCTTTCAGGCGATCAGAAACCTCAGTCTCGTTCTTGGCAACTTTGTCTTTAAGGTCTTTGAAACCTTCATCAACACCTCCAAAAGCGCCTGAGATATCATGGTATTCCTTATCATCCACCTTATAGGTTGGTGCAACGCCTTTTTCGATATCGGCTCCGCCACCTAAATATTTCGAAGCATTCTCAGCAGCAGTTTGAAGATCTCCTTGAACTCCCTTAACGGTTTCATTCGTCGCATAAAGCTGAGAACCCGTTACTGCTTCTGTCGAGCCTTCTTTAAGAGAACCATCTTTAATGCCGGAAAGAACACGGCTTTCTCCTGACTTATTGGCTATATTGACTTCACTGCCAGCAACCGATGAACCAATCGTGATACGATGTGTCGTCTCATCTTGTTGAACAAGGCCGTTTTTATTGGCTTTGGCAACAGCTTCATCAATCTTATCTCCAACAATACCCTCAACCTTATCTCCAATGACATTATTAACCTTTTCGGTAATCTCATGGCTAACTTTTTGCTCAAAGCCCGTGAACGCAACATTAACACCATCAAATGCAGCCGCGACATTATCATAGCTTTGTGTGTCTTCACTGCCGTCTTCTTTAAAGCTTTTGACCTTAAATTGAGGGCCTTTAAACTGCCCTGAACCATCATAGCCAGCACCGCCCCCTAAATATTGAGCCAACTGTTCATTCATGGAATAAAGCTGAGAACCCGTCACTGCATCACTTGAATCCTTTGTAACCTTACCGGCTTCAAGCGCAGTTATTCTGCTGTTTTTAACAATACCACCTTGTTTATGCTGCGCAACAAATGCTCCAGCATCATCACTCCACAACAAGCCATCGCCTTGACCAGGAGAGGTGATATCTTTGAGTTTCTCATCAAAACTCTTAAGAACATTATCAAAGCTCTTCCCAACACCAGCAAAGGCAAGCGATACATCATTATAGGTCTTATCTTCTGCATGACCATCTGCATTCACGCCTGTAAACGTAAAGCGAGGATCTGTCCATACGCCATTCTCATAATGGGCGCCCCCACCTAAAGAATGTGCAACATCACTACCCAAACCGTAAAGCTGAGAACCCGTAACCGCATCGCTTGAATCTTTTGTTATAGACCCATCAGCAAGAGACGTGATCTTACTGTTGGTCTTCTCAGCACCATGCTGTGCAACAAACGCAGCTTTACTGTTATCCCACAACAACGCATCTTTCAGGCGATCAGAAACCTCAGTCTCGTTCTTGGCAACTTTGTCTTTAAGGTCTTTGAAACCTTCATCAACACCTCCAAAAGCGCCTGAGATATCATGGTATTCCTTATCATCCACCTTATAGGTTGGTGCAACGCCTTTTTCGATATCGGCTCCACCACCTAAATATTTCGAAGCATTCTCAGCAGCAGTTTGAAGATCTCCTTGAACTCCCTTAACGGTTTCATTCGTCGCATAAAGCTGAGAACCCGTCACTGCTTCTGTCGAGCCTTCTTTAAGAGAACCATCTTTGAGGCCGGAAAGAACACGGCTTTCACCTGACTTATTGGCTATATTGACTTCACTGCCAGCAACCGATGAACCAATCGTGATACGATGTGTCGTCTCATCTTGTTGAACAAGGCCGTTTTTATTGGCTTTGGCAACAGCTTCATCAATCTTATCTCCAACAATACCCTCAACCTTATCTCCAATGACATTATTAACCTTTTCGGTAATCTCATGGCTAACTTTTTGCTCAAAGCCCGTGAACGCAACATTAACACCATCAAATGCAGCCGCGACATTATCATAGCTTTGTGTTTCTTCACTGCCGTCTTCTTTAAAGCTTTTGACCTTAAATTGAGGGCCTTTAAACTGCCCTGAACCATCATAGCCAGCACCGCCCCCTAAATATTGAGCCAACTGTTCATTCATGGAATAAAGCTGGGAACCCGTCACTGCATCACTTGAATCTTTTGTTATAGACCCATCAGCAAGAGACGTGATCTTACTGTTGCTCTTCTCAGCACCATGCTGTGCAACAAATGCAGCTTTACTGTTATCCCACAACAATGCATCTTTCAGACGATCAGAAACCTCAGTCTCGTTCTTGGCAACTTTGTCTTTAAGGTCTTTGAAACCTTCATCAACACCTCCAAAAGCGCCTGAGATATCATGGTATTCCTTATCATCCACCTTATAGGTTGGTGCAACGCCTTTTACGATATCGGCTCCGCCACCTAAATATTTCGAAGCATTCTCAGCAGCAGTTTGAAGATCTCCTTGAACTCCCTTAACGGTTTCATTCGTCGCATAAAGCTGAGAACCCGTCACTGCTTCTGTCGAGCCTTCTTTAAGAGAACCATCTTTGAGGCCGGAAAGAACACGGCTTTCACCTGACTTATTGGCTATATTGACTTCACTGCCAGCAACCGATGAACCAATCGTGATACGATGTGTCGTCTCATCTTGTTGAACAAGGCCGTTTTTATTGGCTTTGGCAACAGCTTCATCAATCTTATCTCCAACAATACCCTCAACCTTATCTCCAATGACATTATTAACCTTTTCGGTAATCTCATGGCTAACTTTTTGCTCAAAGCCCGTGAACGCAACATTAACACCATCAAATGCAGCCGCGACATTATCATAGCTTTGTGTTTCTTCACTGCCGTCTTCTTTAAAGCTTTTGACCTTAAAGTTAGGGCCTTTAAACTGCCCTGAACCATCATAGCCAGCACCGCCCCCTAAATATTGAGCCAACTGTTCATTCATGGAATAAAGCTGAGAACCCGTAACCGCATCACTTGAATCTTTCGTAACCTTACCGGCTTCAAGCGCGGTTATTCTGCTGTTTTTAACAATACCACCTTGTTTATGCTGCGCAACAAATGCTCCAGCATCATCACTCCACAACAAGCCATCGCCTTGACCAGGAGAGGTGATATCTTTGAGTTTCTCATCAAAACTCTTAAGAACATTATCAAAGCTCTTCCCAACACCAGCAAAGGCAAGCGATACATCATTATAGGTCTTATCTTCTGCATGACCATCTGCATTCACGCCTGTGAACGTAAAGCGAGGATCTGTCCATACGCCATTCTCATAATGAGCGCCCCCACCTAAAGAATGTGCAACATCACTACCCAAACCGTAAAGCTGGGAACCCGTAACTGCATCGCTTGAATCTTTTGTTATAGACCCATCAGCAAGAGACGTGATCTTACTGTTGCTCTTCTCAGCACCATGCTGTGCAACAAATGCAGCTTTACTGTTATCCCACAACAACGCATCTTTCAGACGATCAGAAACCTCAGTCTCGTTCTTGGCAACTTTGTCTTTAAGGTCTTTGAAACCTTCATCAACACCTCCAAAAGCGCCTGAGATATCATGATATTCCTTATCATCGACCTTATAGGTTGGTGCAACGCCTTTTTCGATATCGGCTCCACCACCTAAATATTTCGAAGCATTCTCAGCAGCAGTTTGAAGATCTCCTTGAACTCCCTTAACGGTTTCATTCGTCGCATAAAGCTGAGAACCCGTCACTGCTTCTGTCGAGCCTTCTTTAAGAGAACCATCTTTGAGGCCGGAAAGAACACGGCTTTCACCTGACTTATTGGCTATATTGACTTCACTGCCAGCAACCGATGAACCAATCGTGATACGATGTGTCGTCTCATCTTGTTGAACAAGGCCGTTTTTATTGGCTTTGGCAACAGCTTCATCAATCTTATCTCCAACAATACCCTCAACCTTATCTCCAATGACATTATTAACCTTTTCGGTAATCTCATGGCTAACTTTTTGCTCAAAGCCCGTGAACGCAACATTAACACCATCAAATGCAGCCGCGACATTATCATAGCTTTGTGTTTCTTCACTGCCGTCTTCTTTAAAGCTTTTGACCTTAAATTGAGGGCCTTTAAACTGCCCTGAACCATCATAGCCAGCACCGCCCCCTAAATATTGAGCCAACTGTTCATTCATGGAATAAAGCTGGGAACCCGTCACTGCATCACTTGAATCTTTTGTTATAGACCCATCAGCAAGAGACGTGATCTTACTGTTGGTCTTCTCAGCACCATGCTGTGCAACAAATGCAGCTTTACTGTTATCCCACAACAATGCATCTTTCAGACGATCAGAAACCTCAGTCTCGTTCTTGGCAACTTTGTCTTTAAGGTCTTTGAAACCTTCATCAACACCTCCAAAAGCGCCTGAGATATCATGATATTCCTTATCATCGACCTTATAGGTTGGTGCAACGCCTTTTACGATATCGGCTCCGCCACCTAAATATTTCGAAGCATTCTCAGCAGCAGTTTGAAGATCTCCTTGAACTCCCTTAACGGTTTCATTCGTCGCATAAAGCTGAGAACCCGTCACTGCTTCTGTCGAGCCTTCTTTAAGAGAACCATCTTTGAGGCCGGAAAGAACACGGCTTTCACCTGACTTATTGGCTATATTGACTTCACTGCCAGCAACCGATGAACCAATCGTGATACGATGTGTCGTCTCATCTTGTTGAACAAGGCCGTTTTTATTGGCTTTGGCAACAGCTTCATCAATCTTATCTCCAACAATACCCTCAACCTTATCTCCAATGACATTATTAACCTTTTCGGTAATCTCATGGCTAACTTTTTGCTCAAAGCCCGTGAACGCAACATTAACACCATCAAATGCAGCCGCGACATTATCATAGCTTTGTGTTTCTTCACTGCCGTCTTCTTTAAAGCTTTTGACCTTAAAGTTAGGGCCTTTAAACTGCCCTGAACCATCATAGCCAGCACCGCCCCCTAAATATTGAGCCAACTGTTCATTCATGGAATAAAGCTGGGAACCCGTCACTGCATCACTTGAATCTTTTGTTATAGACCCATCAGCAAGAGACGTGATCTTACTGTTGGTCTTCTCAGCACCATGCTGTGCAACAAATGCAGCTTTACTGTTATCCCACAACAATGCATCTTTCAGACGATCAGAAACCTCAGTCTCGTTCTTGGCAACTTTGTCTTTAAGGTCTTTGAAACCTTCATCAACACCTCCAAAAGCGCCTGAGATATCATGATATTCCTTATCATCGACCTTATAGGTTGGTGCAACGCCTTTTACGATATCGGCTCCGCCACCTAAATATTTCGAAGCATTCTCAGCAGCAGTTTGAAGATCTCCTTGAACTCCCTTAACGGTTTCATTCGTCGCATAAAGCTGAGAACCCGTCACTGCTTCTGTCGAGCCTTCTTTAAGAGAACCATCTTTGAGGCCGGAAAGAACACGGCTTTCACCTGACTTATTGGCTATATTGACTTCACTGCCAGCAACCGATGAACCAATCGTGATACGATGTGTCGTCTCATCTTGTTGAACAAGGCCGTTTTTATTGGCTTTGGCAACAGCTTCATCAATCTTATCTCCAACAATACCCTCAACCTTATCTCCAATGACATTATTAACCTTTTCGGTAATCTCATGGCTAACTTTTTGCTCAAAGCCCGTGAACGCAACATTAACACCATCAAATGCAGCCGCGACATTATCATAGCTTTGTGTTTCTTCACTGCCGTCTTCTTTAAAGCTTTTGACCTTAAAGTTAGGGCCTTTAAACTGCCCTGAACCATCATAGCCAGCACCGCCCCCTAAATATTGAGCCAACTGTTCATTCATGGAATAAAGCTGGGAACCCGTCACTGCATCACTTGAATCTTTTGTTATAGACCCATCAGCAAGAGACGTGATCTTACTGTTGGTCTTCTCAGCACCATGCTGTGCAACAAATGCAGCTTTACTGTTATCCCACAACAATGCATCTTTCAGACGATCAGAAACCTCAGTCTCGTTCTTGGCAACTTTGTCTTTAAGGTCTTTGAAACCTTCATCAACACCTCCAAAAGCGCCTGAGATATCATGATATTCCTTATCATCGACCTTATAGGTTGGTGCAACGCCTTTTACGATATCGGCTCCGCCACCTAAATATTTCGAAGCATTCTCAGCAGCAGTTTGAAGATCTCCTTGAACTCCCTTAACGGTTTCATTCGTCGCATAAAGCTGAGAACCCGTCACTGCTTCTGTCGAGCCTTCTTTAAGAGAACCATCTTTGAGGCCGGAAAGAACACGGCTTTCACCTGACTTATTGGCTATATTGACTTCACTGCCAGCAACCGATGAACCAATCGTGATACGATGTGTCGTCTCATCTTGTTGAACAAGGCCGTTTTTATTGGCTTTGGCAACAGCTTCATCAATCTTATCTCCAACAATACCCTCAACCTTATCTCCAATGACATTATTAACCTTTTCGGTAATCTCATGGCTAACTTTTTGCTCAAAGCCCGTGAACGCAACATTAACACCATCAAATGCAGCCGCGACATTATCATAGCTTTGTGTTTCTTCACTGCCGTCTTCTTTAAAGCTTTTGACCTTAAATTGAGGGCCTTTAAACTGCCCTGAACCATCATAGCCAGCACCGCCCCCTAAATATTGAGCCAACTGTTCATTCATGGAATAAAGCTGGGAACCCGTCACTGCATCACTTGAATCTTTTGTTATAGACCCATCAGCAAGAGACGTGATCTTACTGTTGGTCTTCTCAGCACCATGCTGTGCAACAAATGCAGCTTTACTGTTATCCCACAACAATGCATCTTTCAGACGATCAGAAACCTCAGTCTCGTTCTTGGCAACTTTGTCTTTAAGGTCTTTGAAACCTTCATCAACACCTCCAAAAGCGCCTGAGATATCATGATATTCCTTATCATCGACCTTATAGGTTGGTGCAACGCCTTTTTCGATATCGGCTCCGCCACCTAAATATTTCGAAGCATTCTCAGCAGCAGTTTGAAGATCTCCTTGAACTCCCTTAACGGTTTCATTCGTCGCATAAAGCTGAGAACCCGTCACTGCTTCTGTCGAGCCTTCTTTAAGAGAACCATCTTTGAGGCCGGAAAGAACACGGCTTTCACCTGACTTATTGGCTATATTGACTTCACTGCCAGCAACCGATGAACCAATCGTGATACGATGTGTCGTCTCATCTTGTTGAACAAGGCCGTTTTTATTGGCTTTGGCAACAGCTTCATCAATCTTATCTCCAACAATACCCTCAACCTTATCTCCAATGACATTATTAACCTTTTCGGTAATCTCATGGCTAACTTTTTGCTCAAAGCCCGTGAACGCAACATTAACACCATCAAATGCAGCCGCGACATTATCATAGCTTTGTGTGTCTTCACTGCCGTCTTCTTTAAAGCTTTTGACCTTAAATTGAGGGCCTTTAAACTGCCCTGAACCATCATAGCCAGCACCGCCCCCTAAATATTGAGCCAACTGTTCATTCATGGAATAAAGCTGGGAACCCGTAACCGCATCACTTGAATCCTTTGTAACCTTACCGGCTTCAAGCGCAGTTATTCTGCTGTTTTTAACAATACCACCTTGTTTATGCTGCGCAACAAATGCTCCAGCATCATCACTCCACAACAAGCCATCGCCTTGACCAGGAGAGGTGATATCTTTGAGTTTCTCATCAAAACTCTTAAGAACATTATCAAAGCTCTTCCCAACACCAGCAAAGGCAAGCGATACATCATTATAGGTCTTATCTTCTGCATGACCATCCGCATTCACGCCTGTAAACGTAAAGCGAGGATCTGTCCATACGCCATTCTCATAATGGGCGCCCCCACCTAAAGAATGTGCAACATCACTACCCAAACCGTAAAGCTGAGAACCCGTAACCGCATCGCTTGAATCTTTTGTTATAGACCCATCAGCAAGAGACGTGATCTTACTGTTGGTCTTCTCAGCACCATGCTGTGCAACAAACGCAGCTTTACTGTTATCCCACAACAACGCATCTTTCAGGCGATCAGAAACCTCAGTCTCGTTCTTGGCAACTTTGTCTTTAAGGTCTTTGAAACCTTCATCAACACCTCCAAAAGCGCCTGAGATATCATGGTATTCCTTATCATCCACCTTATAGGTTGGTGCAACGCCTTTTTCGATATCGGCTCCGCCACCTAAATATTTCGAAGCATTCTCAGCAGCAGTTTGAAGATCTCCTTGAACTCCCTTAACGGTTTCATTCGTCGCATAAAGCTGAGAACCCGTCACTGCTTCTGTCGAGCCTTCTTTAAGAGAACCATCTTTGAGGCCGGAAAGAACACGGCTTTCACCTGACTTATTGGCTATATTGACTTCACTGCCAGCAACCGATGAACCAATCGTGATACGATGTGTCGTCTCATCTTGTTGAACAAGGCCGTTTTTATTGGCTTTGGCAACAGCTTCATCAATCTTATCTCCAACAATACCCTCAACCTTATCTCCAATGACATTATTAACCTTTTCGGTAATCTCATGGCTAACTTTTTGCTCAAAGCCCGTGAACGCAACATTAACACCATCAAATGCAGCCGCGACATTATCATAGCTTTGTGTTTCTTCACTGCCGTCTTCTTTAAAGCTTTTGACCTTAAAGTTAGGGCCTTTAAACTGCCCTGAACCATCATAGCCAGCACCGCCCCCTAAATATTGAGCCAACTGTTCATTCATGGAATAAAGCTGAGAACCCGTAACCGCATCACTTGAATCCTTTGTAACCTTACCGGCTTCAAGCGCAGTTATTCTGCTGTTTTTAACAATACCACCTTGTTTATGCTGCGCAACAAATGCTCCAGCATCATCACTCCACAACAAGCCATCGCCTTGACCAGGAGAGGTGATATCTTTGAGTTTCTCATCAAAACTCTTAAGAACATTATCAAAGCTCTTCCCAACACCAGCAAAGGCAAGCGATACATCATTATAGGTCTTATCTTCTGCATGACCATCTGCATTCACGCCTGTGAACGTAAAGCGAGGATCTGTCCATACACCATTCTCATAATGGGCGCCCCCACCTAAAGAATGTGCAACATGATTACCCAAACCGTAAAGCTGAGAACCCGTAACCGCATCGCTTGAATCTTTTGTTATAGACCCATCAGCAAGAGACGTGATCTTACTGTTGGTCTTCTCAGCACCATGCTGTGCAACAAACGCAGCTTTACTGTTATCCCACAACAACGCATCTTTCAGACGATCAGAAACCTCAGTCTCGTTCTTGGCAACTTTGTCTTTAAGGTCTTTGAAACCTTCATCAACACCTCCAAAAGCGCCTGAGATATCATGGTATTCCTTATCATCCACCTTATAGGTTGGTGCAACGCCTTTTTCGATATCGGCTCCACCACCTAAATATTTCGAAGCATTCTCAGCAGCAGTTTGAAGATCTCCTTGAACTCCCTTAACGGTTTCATTCGTCGCATAAAGCTGAGAACCCGTCACTGCTTCTGTAGAGCCTTCTTTAAGAGAACCATCTCTAACACCGGAAAGAACACGGTTTTCACCTGACTTATTGGCTATATTGACTTCACTGCCGGCAACCGATGAACCAATCGTGATACGATGTGTCGTCTCATCTTGTTGAACAAGGCCGTTTTTATTGGCTTTGGCAACAGCTTCATCAATCTTATCTCCAACAATACCCTCAACCTTATCTCCAATGACATTATTAACCTTTTCGGTAATCTCATGGCTAACTTTTTGCTCAAAGCCCGTGAACGCAACATTAACACCATCAAATGCAGCCGCGACATTATCATAGCTTTGTGTTTCTTCACTGCCGTCTTCTTTAAAGCTTTTGACCTTAAATTGAGGGCCTTTAAACTGCCCTGAACCATCATAGCCAGCACCGCCCCCTAAATATTGAGCCAACTGTTCATTCATGGAATAAAGCTGGGAACCCGTCACTGCATCGCTTGAATCTTTTGTTATAGACCCATCAGCAAGAGACGTGATCTTACTGTTGCTCTTCTCAGCACCATGCTGTGCAACAAACGCAGCTTTACTGTTATCCCACAACAACGCATCTTTCAGGCGATCAGAAACCTCAGTCTCGTTCTTGGCAACTTTGTCTTTAAGGTCTTTGAAACCTTCATCAACACCTCCAAAAGCGCCTGAGATATCATGGTATTCCTTATCATCCACCTTATAGGTTGGTGCAACGCCTTTTTCGATATCGGCTCCGCCACCCAAATATTTCGAAGCATTCTCAGCAGCAGTTTGAAGATCTCCTTGAACTCCCTTAACGGTTTCATTCGTCGCATAAAGCTGAGAACCCGTTACTGCTTCTGTCGAGCCTTCTTTAAGAGAACCATCTTTAATGCCGGAAAGAACACGGCTTTCTCCTGACTTATTGGCTATATTGACTTCACTGCCAGCAACCGATGAACCAATCGTGATACGATGTGTCGTCTCATCTTGCTGAACAAGGCCGTTTTTATTGGCTTTGGCAACAGCTTCATCAATCTTATCTCCAACAATACCCTCAACCTTATCTCCAATGACATTATTAACCTTTTCGGTAATCTCATGGCTAACTTTTTGCTCAAAGCCCGTGAATGCAACATTAACACCATCAAATGCAGCCGCGACATTATCATAGCTTTGTGTGTCTTCACTGCCGTCTTCTTTAAAGCTTTTGACCTTAAATTGAGGGCCTTTAAACTGCCCTGAACCATCATAGCCAGCACCGCCCCCTAAATATTGAGCCAACTGTTCATTCATGGAATAAAGCTGAGAACCCGTCACTGCATCACTTGAATCCTTTGTAACCTTACCGGCTTCAAGCGCAGTTATTCTGCTGTTTTTAACAATACCACCTTGTTTATGCTGCGCAACAAATGCTCCAGCATCATCACTCCACAACAAGCCATCGCCTTGACCAGGAGAGGTGATATCTTTGAGTTTCTCATCAAAACTCTTAAGAACATTATCAAAGCTCTTCCCAACACCAGCAAAGGCAAGCGATACATCATTATAGGTCTTATCTTCTGCATGACCATCTGCATTCACGCCTGTAAACGTAAAGCGAGGATCTGTCCATACGCCATTCTCATAATGGGCGCCCCCACCTAAAGAATGTGCAACATCACTACCCAAACCGTAAAGCTGAGAACCCGTAACCGCATCGCTTGAATCTTTTGTTATAGACCCATCAGCAAGAGACGTGATCTTACTGTTGGTCTTCTCAGCACCATGCTGTGCAACAAACGCAGCTTTACTGTTATCCCACAACAACGCATCTTTCAGGCGATCAGAAACCTCAGTCTCGTTCTTGGCAACTTTGTCTTTAAGGTCTTTGAAACCTTCATCAACACCTCCAAAAGCGCCTGAGATATCATGGTATTCCTTATCATCCACCTTATAGGTTGGTGCAACGCCTTTTAAGACATCAGACCCACCACCTAAATATTTCGAAGCATTCTCAGCAGCAGTTTGAAGATCTCCTTGAACTCCCTTAACGGTTTCATTCGTCGCATAAAGCTGAGAACCCGTCACTGCTTCTGTCGAGCCTTCTTTAAGAGAACCATCTTTGAGGCCGGAAAGAACACGGCTTTCACCTGACTTATTGGCTATATTGACTTCACTGCCAGCAACCGATGAACCAATCGTGATACGATGTGTCGTCTCATCTTGTTGAACAAGGCCGTTTTTATTGGCTTTGGCAACAGCTTCATCAATCTTATCTCCAACAATACCCTCAACCTTATCTCCAATGACATTATTAACCTTTTCGGTAATCTCATGGCTAACTTTTTGCTCAAAGCCCGTGAACGCAACATTAACACCATCAAATGCAGCCGCGACATTATCATAGCTTTGTGTTTCTTCACTGCCGTCTTCTTTAAAGCTTTTGACCTTAAAGTTAGGGCCTTTAAACTGCCCTGAACCATCATAGCCAGCACCGCCCCCTAAATATTGAGCCAACTGTTCATTCATGGAATAAAGCTGGGAACCCGTCACTGCATCACTTGAATCTTTTGTTATAGACCCATCAGCAAGAGACGTGATCTTACTGTTGCTCTTCTCAGCACCATGCTGTGCAACAAATGCAGCTTTACTGTTATCCCACAACAATGCATCTTTCAGACGATCAGAAACCTCAGTCTCGTTCTTGGCAACTTTGTCTTTAAGGTCTTTGAAACCTTCATCAACACCTCCAAAAGCGCCTGAGATATCATGGTATTCCTTATCATCCACCTTATAGGTTGGTGCAACGCCTTTTACGATATCGGCTCCGCCACCTAAATATTTCGAAGCATTCTCAGCAGCAGTTTGAAGATCTCCTTGAACTCCCTTAACGGTTTCATTCGTCGCATAAAGCTGAGAACCCGTCACTGCTTCTGTCGAGCCTTCTTTAAGAGAACCATCTTTGAGGCCGGAAAGAACACGGCTTTCACCTGACTTATTGGCTATATTGACTTCACTGCCAGCAACCGATGAACCAATCGTGATACGATGTGTCGTCTCATCTTGTTGAACAAGGCCGTTTTTATTGGCTTTGGCAACAGCTTCATCAATCTTATCTCCAACAATACCCTCAACCTTATCTCCAATGACATTATTAACCTTTTCGGTAATCTCATGGCTAACTTTTTGCTCAAAGCCCGTGAACGCAACATTAACACCATCAAATGCAGCCGCGACATTATCATAGCTTTGTGTTTCTTCACTGCCGTCTTCTTTAAAGCTTTTGACCTTAAAGTTAGGGCCTTTAAACTGCCCTGAACCATCATAGCCAGCACCGCCCCCTAAATATTGAGCCAACTGTTCATTCATGGAATAAAGCTGAGAACCCGTCACTGCATCACTTGAATCTTTTGTTATAGACCCATCAGCAAGAGACGTGATCTTACTGTTGCTCTTCTCAGCACCATGCTGTGCAACAAATGCAGCTTTACTGTTATCCCACAACAATGCATCTTTCAGACGATCAGAAACCTCAGTCTCGTTCTTGGCAACTTTGTCTTTAAGGTCTTTGAAACCTTCATCAACACCTCCAAAAGCACCTGAGATATCATGATATTCCTTATCATCCACCTTATAGGTTGGTGCAACGCCTTTTTCGATATCGGCTCCGCCACCTAAATATTTCGAAGCATTCTCAGCAGCAGTTTGAAGATCTCCTTGAACTCCCTTAACGGTTTCATTCGTCGCATAAAGCTGAGAACCCGTTACAGCTTCTGTTGAATTTGCAGAAATATTACCAGGTGCAACAGCTGTGATTATTTTCCCTCCAGCATTAATACCAGTCGTGGTTATTTGTGGACCATTTTCAAATATTAAACCATTCTCTGTTAGTGTCGTTTTTCCTAAATTTATGCCCTTTACTGTGAGAATATCACTCAAGTCAATTTTTATTCCTTTGGATGCTTTGCTAAGCGTTACATTAGAACCAGCCTCAAGGGTTAGATTGTTATCTGAATTAACATCTATTACTGTGGAATTACCATCACTATTTACACCTACGAACTTCCAGCTTCCATCTGCAGCCTTTGCTACAGCTTTCAGCTGTGCAACGTTGACTGCATCAGTATCTTGAGTACCCGCGGCTAATCCGGTAATTTGTCGTGTTTGGCCTTCCTTAATATTCCCAATGCTGAGTGCAGCATAACCAGATTTCCATGCCTTATCTGCGTTTGTTGAGCCTGTTTTGGTGATTGGGTCATACCCTGCAATACCAGAGCCAACATTAGCGATAGAATGTGAACCTAATGCGATACCACCCTCAACTGACACGTTGGTCCCACTACCAAGAGCTATCGCATAGTTGGCATTGTCACCAACTACGGCTTCAGGACCAAAGGCCAACGCATTACTGGCGGTATCACCAACAGTGGCTTTATAACCAAAGGCGGACGATTGACCGGCATAATGACCAACTTTGGCAAACGAACCAATGGACAACCCATTACTAGAGTTATCACCAACTGATGCTGAATAACCAAGGACAGATGATTGAACGGAGTTGAGACCAACTTTGGAGAACGAACCAATGGCAAGCGACAACTGGGACTCTCCACCAATCTCGGCGAATGGACCAAAGACAAACGAATAAGGCGACCCTTTAGCAACCTTAGCGAATGAACCAAGAGCAGCGGAATTTTGAGATTCGGCTACAGGATCTGTAAATGCTGTATCCGATGTGTCAATAACTAAACCTCTCAAAGCCCCACCGGCCCCTTGCCCTCCCCCCATTGCTGCTTTTAGCTGCGCAAAGTTGACGGCATCAGTATCCTTAGTTCCAGCTAATACGTTTGTTATCTTTTTATCGCCAGCATTAATACCATCTGTTGTTATACTTGGGCCACCCCCAAGCATTAAACCGTTGTTTGATAATAAAGCATTTCCTAAATATACGTTATCTACTTGAATAGTCTTATCTAAATCAAACCTTACACCCTGACCTGTTTTACTAATCGTGATATTAGAACCTTTTTCAAAGTATAAATCGTGCTTGGAATCAACTTGTGTTATTTGAAGGTTGCTACCATCTGCTGTAGTAATAAGCCTCCAGCCGCCACCGCCACTGCCGCCGCCACTGCTACCGCCGCCACTGCTACCGCCACCACCGCTACCGCCAAGACGATCTCTTATAGCCTTTTCTACAGCTTTCAGCTGTGCAACATTGACTGCATCAGTATCATGACCACCAGCCGCTACTCCAGTAATTCGTCGTGTAATTCCTGCGCTCGGATCACCAACAGCAGCAGAACCATATTTGGGTGTCCACACATATCCTGGCATACTCATACTATTTCCGAAAGGAATATACACACCACGAACATTCGCCACATACTTGCTTTTAGACAGATAACCAATAGCAACACCAGCATCAGCAGTCGCCATAACGTTAGCGTTTGGACCTATAGCAACTGCATTATTCGCGAAAGAGTGCGCCATTTCACCTATAGAAACCGCCCGGTGTTTAGATGAGGCATCATTACCTATAGCAATCGGAGAATTTCCCTCACCAGTCGCCCCAACACCGAGCAAAATCGGCTTGGTTGATGATGATGTTGGTACAGACCGAGCTAAACCAGCCACATTATTCAGAGCCCTACTTAAAGGAACTGTATTTGAACCTGCCGCTAAAGAGTTATCAGCAAACTTAACTGTGGACTCTTTTAACAACGGAACATTCTTAAGATTCTGCATCTCTGGCTTTTGTAGCCCTGCTTGATCACCAGCACGAATCGATAAACCACGACTGTCTGTTGTTAAAACATTCACGATAGATCTAGCATTGCTCTCATCCCCAAAAGTGTTCGTAAAAACATTCACATAGCCATTAGAAGCATTAACTTCTGGGGTTAACGATGCATTCAAAATAGTTAAATAATTTTTCTTTGGTAAACTCAAAACATCTAGAGTACTGCCATCATCACCATCCGTAACAATGCCGCTTTGTGAATAAGCTATTTGAGATTTTTCAGCGCTTGCCAAAAGCATTTCTTTTGAAACAATATTTTCCGCAAAACTGGGAAAAACATGTGAGAAAAATACAACTGCTAAAGCCCCCAAAAGCACTTTCACAAAAGGTCGTTGATAAGATAAACCAATCGTATTTAAATTTCTGCCGACAGGCATCGTTGATATTTTTTTCATCTTATCATCTCCCCCACAAAAAAAACGAACTAATGACATAAAAAAGACATATTTTGACATTAGAGATCTACCAGCTATGAGGTTTTGAGTTGTTTTTGACATGTTTTTTCAGGCTGTAATGAATTTATGGTTATGAGTTATACTTTAATGAAAGCAGTAACGTTTTGAGTCTTTTCCCTTTTTGCTTTTTATCGCAAAGGTAAGGGAGTGTTTTTATAATGGAGATTTTTCATCTTTTGAGATGCTGCTTTTGTATTGAGTTAAGCTTATTTTTGACGTGTCAAGGCTGCTTAAACAATTAATAGGTGTGATTTTTTTAACTGAATTTTAGTAAATTAAAACCTTAGCAGTATCTAAGTGGGGGTGCCATTATTTTAGAAATAAGATACTTTACAAGCCCCGTTCTTTACTCAGAAGGGGTTTGAGTGCGACGTTATAATAAAAATGTGCTAACGCGCTGCGCTCTTGATTTAAATGCATTGCGAGTCCCCTTTGAGATGTTTAGAAATCTCCCCGCGAATCAAGAGAAATCTCTTTCAAACAAAATGAGTCTTAATAATGTACCTTTTGTATCAATATAAGCTTTTAAAGGGAATAGCAAGAAAAAAGTGAGTCTTTTTAGATATTTATTAAGATTTTCTTTTATGTAGAGGAAAAATTATTACTGTTCATGAGAAATGAAGTGTGTCTTTCTATATTGTTTTTACTACTGTATTTGATAATTAAACGTGCCCATCTGTTGGTCATATAAACGTTTTTTGCCTACGAAAAACTATATTCACCTCTCTCTAATCCGAAGAGGTGAATATAGTTTTTCCTAATGTGTTTTTATTATCAATTCAATGTCATACTAAATCCAGCACCAATGCCCCAGCGACCTCCCGCACTGGTTATAGACAAACTAGACCGAATATCTCCATTCTGTGATGTATATCCAGCACCAATAGCAAAAGCGGATTGATTCTCCCATATACCACTACCAATTGCGACACTTAATTTTCCAGGTGTATCATTGTAGCGTAAATTTGCCACTGCCAAACCTATAGCTGCCGCTTTTCTTGCCTCTTTGCGAACATCCTCAATCGCATAACTCAACGTATCAAACTTCATATCCGTATAGGATTTCGCCTCGCTAATGCCATTGTTGACAAAACTACTTACTTGTTCATCCGTATATTTCTTCGCATCATCAAGAACAATCTTCATCTGCTGTTCCGTATAATCATGCAACTGACCCCCATTAACTGCTTCATGAGAGCCTTTCTCAATCTTACCATCACCCACATTGTCTATTAATACCGGAGCACTTTCATCTCCCCCGACCAACGTGATGCTATTGCTCTTCTTACCATCCGCTCCTTTATCATAGTTAACTGCGCCATCAGTCACAGCCGTTTCAATGTCCTTAACATGTTGATCTATCGTATCTACACGGTCTTCAACCTTGCTAACCCTATTATTCGTATCCCAAAGCTGACCGCCATTTACAACGTCTTTCGAGCCTTCCTCTACCGCACCATCGGAAACGTTCGTTATCTTACTCGATTCTCCTTTATGACCAGCATCATACGCACCCTTGTCTTCATTCCAATTCAAGCCATTCGTATCAAGATTGTTCGCAACCTCCGTAATACGATCGTTGATACTCGTCATACCCTCACTAACACCTTCAAAGGCACCAGCAACATCATTATAAACCTTCTTATCTGACGAACCGCCATCGCTATTGAATTGTGCAACCTTGAATTCGGGCGCTGTCCAATGCCCTCCTTCATAGCTCGCTCCTCCTCCTAAATACAGCGCTAACGTCTGATTGAGTGAATAAAGCTGATTTCCCGTGATCGCTTCTGTAGAACCTTCTGAAATGTCACCATCTAAAAGGGACTTCAATTTGCTCTTGCTTCTTTGAGATCCTTTCCCATGAAGCGCTACAAAAGCTTGATCTTCATCACTCCACAACAACGCATTCTGTTCAATATTGTCAGAAATAGTATCATGAAGCTGCGTGAAGGAACTATTCATACCGGCAAAGGCTGCTGCAACATTATTATAGCTCTTCTCTTCTGAACTCCCATCAGAATTGAAGCTGGTTAATGTGAATGTAGGTGCGATCCATTGACCTTCTTCATAACGAGCTCCACCTCCAAAATACGTCGCTAACGTCTGATTTAAAGAATAAAGCTGACCACCATTCACTGCCTCTGTCGAGCCTTCTGAAACTGTTGCCGCTTTTACGCCAGAAAGACTACGCACTGCACCTGCACTGTTGGCAATGCTGATTTCTGTACCCTCTTTCTCTGAACCAATGCGGATAACCTTACTGTCTGAATCCTGCTTAACAAGACTATCACTGACAACTTGGTTAATCTCATTCTTAAGCTCATTATGAAGATTGGTGAAAGAAGTACCTACACCAGCAAACGCTTCAGATACACTCGCATAATCCTCTTCTCCAGAATGACCATCATCCTTAATGGTTTTAACTCTAAAGCTTGGCGCTTTCCATTGGCCTTCTTTATATTCAGCGCCACCACCAAGCGATTTCGCTATATCCATGGCTGTTGTTTGTAAATCATCAGATACAGCATTCACATGTTGATTGGTGGCAAAAAGCTGTGAACCATTAACTGCATCTCTCGATTCTGCCGAAAGTGCTCCTGCCTTCACACCTGAAAGCGTCCGTGAGGCACCATCAATATTGGCAAAGTTAACTTCAGTACCGCTCTTTTCTTTTCCTACACTAATAACATGTGTCTTAGAATCTTGTTTAACAAGACTATCACCCACAACTTGCTTAATCTCATTCTTGAGCTCATTATGAAGATTGGTGAAAGAAGTCCCTACACCAGAAAGCGCCTCAGATACACTCGCATAGCTTTGCTCTTCAACACCTCTGCCGTCTTCCTTGACTGTGGTAACCTTGAAGTTGGGTTGGCTCCATTCTCCATTCTTATAGCCAGCACCTCCACCAAAATAGGTCGCTAGTGTATTACTCATTGAATAAAGCTGGGAACCATTGACCGCATCATTCGATTCTGCCGAAAGTGCTCCTGCTTTCACACCTGAAAGCGTCCGTGGTGCATCACCACTATTGGCAATACTAATGGTGCTGCCGCCTTTTTCTGCTCCTATCTTGATGACTTTCGTATCAGCATCCTGCTTAACAAGACTATCACTAACCACTTGGCTAATCTCTTTGTTAAGTTCATTCTTAATATTGATAAAAGAAGTCCCTATACCAGCAAATGCTTCAGATACACTCGTATAATCCTCTTCTCCAGAATGACCATCATCTTTAATGGTTTTTACCTTGAAGTTTGGAGCAGTCCACGCACCATTCTCATAATGCGCACCACCCCCTAAAGACTTCGCAACACTGCTCCCCAAACTATAAAGCTGGGAACCATTTACAGCATCTGTGGAGTCTTGAGTAATCATACCATTTGCAAGAAACGTAATCTTACTATTTGTTTTTGCTGCATCATCTTTCCCGTGCTGAGCGACAAAGGCATTGTTCTCATCACTCCACAACAATGCATTCTGTTTAATGTTTTCAGTAACCTCTGTATTGCTTTGGGTAAACTCTTTGTGAAGATTCTCAAAAGAATTTCCCACACCAGCAAATGCTTCAGATACACTCGCATAATCCTTATCTTCAACTTTAGTACCATCCTCATTGACAGTCTTAAACTTGAAGCTTGGGGCAGTCCATGTGCCATTCTCATAACGCGCACCACCCCCTAAATAGGTTGCAACCTTATCATTGGTCTCATAAAGCTGAGAACCATTGACCGCTTCATCTGAATCTTTAGAGATTGTTCCACCTATCAAACCGGAAAGGGTTCGGTTTTCTTTATTCTTATTTTGAAAGCTAATTATACTACCCTCTGTTTCCTTACCGATAGTAATAGGATCACCCTCTTTCTCTTGTTTAACAAGACTATCCCCCACAACTTGATTAATCTCATTCTTAAGCTCTTGATGAATATTCTTGAAAGAAGTGCCTACACCAGCAAACGCTTCCGATACACTCGCATAGCTCTGCTCTTCAACATCACTCCCATCTTCCTTGACGGTTGTAACCTTGAAGCTTGGAGCACTCCATGTGCTATCTTTATAACCAGCTCCACCACCTAAATATTGTGCAAGCTTGCTATTCGTTTCATAAAGTTGTCCACCAATTACCGCATCCGTGGAACCTTCAGAAATACTTCCTGCTGCAAGAGATGTGATCTTACTATTGCTTTTTGCCTCACCATGCTGTGCAACAAAGGCATTACTCTTATCGCTCCACAACAATGCATCACCCTGAACATGTTCAGTAATACCATCTACTTTTTTAGTAAAGTCATTAACCACATTCTCAAAAGAACTTCCTACACCAGCAAACGCTTCTGCTACACTATCATAACTTGTATCTTCAGATTCATTCTTTTCTGAATTGAAAGCCTTAACTGTGAATTTATCTTTGCTCAATTGGCCATTTGTAAACTCAACACCTCCACCTAAAATCTTTGATACATCATGAGTGAGTGTATGAATTTGTCCACCAGTTATAGCTTCTGTCGATTCTTTCGTAATGTCACCATCAGCAAGAAATTTAATTTTGCTATTCGTTTTTTCTTGTTCACCATGCCGCGCTACAAAAGCACCTTCAGTATCACTCCAATTTAAAGAATCCTGTGCAACGCCTTCTGAAACTTCCTTAATGCGATTGTTGATAGCGCTCATGCTGTCATTAATGTCATTAAACGCACTTGCAACATTATCACTGCTTTTTTTATCACCTTTCGTGCCATCATTATTGAAAGCCTGAATTTGGAAGTCAGGATTTTTCCATTCGCCTTTCTCATTATAACCAGCACCATTGCCAAAGTACCCAGCAAACTGTTTCTTTAAATCATAGATCTGACCACCGTTAATCGCTTCCATGGAGTTTTCTTTAATATCTCCATCCGCAAGGAACATGATCTTGCTTGCTTTTCTACTGTCACCTTCTCCATGCTGCGCTACAAAGGCTTTTTGCTCTTTATCCCATAATAAAGCATCACCTTGGACTTGCTCTGTTATATGTTCTACTTTGTCATCAAGTTTCTTAACAACATTATCAAAACTCTCTCCAACGCCAGTAAACGCAGATGCTACATTATCATAGCTTCCTTCTTCTATTTTACCATCAGCACCAACAGTTTTAAATGTAAATTCCGGAGCAGTCCATGCACCATCTTTATAGCTAGCACTACCACCAAGAGATTGAGCAACATTGCTACCAAGTTGATAAAGCTGGGAACCGTTAATTGCGTCTGTGGAGGTGGCAGAAATATCTCCATTCAAAAGAGACGTGATCTTACTGTTGCTCTTAACATCTTCTTCACTATCATCTGTGGATTTTTGGACATGTTGGGCAACGAAAGCCTTCTGCTCTTTATCCCACAATAAAGCATCGCCTTGAACATGCTCTGTAATGTTAGTGATCTTGTTTTCAACTTGTTGTGTCGTTTCTTCAAGTTTTTTATCAAAGTTGTTAACAATATTCTCAAAGCTGGTACCAACACCAGAAAAGGCTGTTGTTACATTATCATAGTTGCCATCTTCTATTTCACCATCAGCGTCAACCTTTTGAAATTTAAATGGTGATACAACCCATTTGCCCCCCTCATAACCAGCGTCACCACCAAAATATTTGGCAACACTGCTACCAAGATCATAAAGCTGCGAACCATTTATGGCATCACTTGAATCCTTTGCAATATTACCATCGGCAAGAAATGTAATCTTGCTATTCGTTTTTGCAGCTTCATCTTTCCCGTGCTGAGCGACAAAGGCATTGCTCTCATCACTCCACAACAATGCATTCTGTTTAATGTTTTCAGTAACTTCTGTATTGCTTTGGGTAAACTCTTTGTGAAGATTCTCAAAAGAAGTCCCTACACCAGCCAATGCTTCAGATACACTCGTATAATCCTTATCTTCAACTTTAGTACCATCCTCATTGATAGTCTTAACCTTAAAGCTTGGGGCTCTCCATGCGCCATTCTCATAGCTAGCATCACCACCAAGAGATTGAGAAACTTTGCTACCAAGATCATAAAGCTGGGAACCATTGACCGCTTCATCTGAATCTTTAGAGATTGTTCCACCTATCAAACCGGAAAGAGTTCGGTTTTCTTTATTCTTATTTTGAAAGCTAATTATACTACCCTCTGTTTCCTTACCGATAGTAATAGGATCACCCTCTTTCTCTTGTTTAACAAGACTATCACTAACGACTTGGCTAATCTCTTTGTTAAGCTCATTATGAAGATTGGTGAAAGAAGTCCCTACACCAGCAAATGCTTCAGATACACTCGTATAATCCTCTTCTCCAGTATTGCCGTCACCTTTAATGGTTTTAACCTTAAAGCTTGGTGCAATCCATGTGCCATCTTTATAGCTAGCATCACCACCTAAATATTGTGCAAGCTTGCTATTTGTTTCATAAAGCTGGGAACCGGTTATCGCATCGGTGGAGTCTTGAGTGATCGCACCATTCGCAAGATACGTAATCTTGCTTGCGGTTTTTTCCTGTTCTTCTTCAGCGCCAACCTTTTTATGCTTGGCCACAAACGCTTTATCAGAATCACTCCACAATAAGGCATCGCCTTGAACTGTTTGCGTAACATGTTCTACTTTATCATCAAGTTGCTTAACAACATTATCAAAACTCTCTCCAACGCCAGTAAACGCAGATGCTACATTATCATAGCTTCCTTCTTCTGTTTTACCATCAGCGTTAACCTTTTGAAATTTAAATTGTGGTGCAACCCATGTGCCATCTTTATAGCTAGCACTACCACCAAGAGATTGAGCAACATTATCACCAAGAGCATAAAGCTGCGAACCATTAATTGCATCTGTGGAGTCTTGAGTGATCGTACCATTCGCAACATTGTGAAGAGCCGTAAGAGTTTTATTTTTACCACCAAAAGTTACACTTGCATAATTAACAGTATTATTTTTATCGTCTTTATCGTAATGAACAACAGCAGAATCTTCCGACTGAAGATGATTAATCTGGTTGGTAATCTCATTGGTAATTTTATTTTGAACATTCGTGATAGAACTACCAACATCTGTTAAAGCTTCTGCTACAGTAGTATAGCTCTTATCTTCAGCATTACCATCTTCTTTAACAGTCTTGATCTTAAAACTAGGAGCTATCCAGTTTCCTTTTTCATCATAGCCAGAACCACCACCTAAATAGGTTGCTAGCTGTTCGTTCATCGAATAAAGTTGTCCACCTGTAACTGCATCCGTTGATGCAGCTGTAATGTCTCCAGCCTTAAGGTGCGTAATTTTGCTATCTGCCTTTTCATCTTCTTTCCCATGCTGGGCACTAAAGGCTTTATCAGTTTCACTCCACAATAAGGCGTCGCCTTGAACTTGCTCTGTTATATGTTCTACTTTGTTATTAATTTTTTCAACAACGTTCTTGAAACTCTCTCCAACGCCAGTAAACGCAGATGCTACATTAGCATAGCTGCCTTCTGTTGTTTTACCATCAGTATCAACCTTTTGAAATTTAAATGGTGGTGCAACCCATGTACCAGCCTCATAGCTAGCATCACCACCAAAATACTGCGCAACTTTGCTACCAAGATCATAAAGCTGCGAACCGTTAATTGCGTCTTTTGAATCTTTTGCAATGTTACCATCGGCAATATTATGAAGTGCAACAGCAGGAGCATTTGCACCTTTACCCAAGGTGATGTTCGTATAATCAATGCTTCCAGATTCATCCTTCTGCTTATCATAGTGAACAACCGCTGAATCATCTGACTGAAGATTGTTAACCTGTTTGGTTATCTCTTTTTTGATATTGGTGAAAGATGTACCAACTCCTTCAAAAGCTGCAGCGACATTCTGATAGTCTTCATCCTTTTCCTGACCATCAGCGTCAACAGTTTTCACTTTAAAAGTTGGATTACGCCATGTGCTCTCTGTATAACCAGCTCCTCCCCCTAAATATTGTGCGAGCTTGCTATTTGTTTCATAAAGCTGAGAACCTGTGATCGCATCCGTGGAACCTTCAACAATACTTCCTACCGCAAGAGATGTAATCTTGCGATTACTTTTATCTTTACCTTCACCATGTGTCGCTACAAATGCTTTATCAGAATCACTCCACAATAAGGCATCGCCTTGAACTGTTTGCGTAACATGTTCTACTTTGTCATCAAGTTGCTTAACAACATTATCAAAACTCTCTCCAACGCCAGTAAACGCAGATGCTACATTATCATAGCTTCCTTCTTCTGTTTTTCCATCAGCGTTAACCTTTTGAAATTTAAATTGTGGTGCAACCCATGTGCCATCTTTATAGCTAGCACTACCACCCAGAGATTGAGCAACATTATCACCAAGAGCATAAAGCTGCGAACCGTTAATTGCATCTGTGGAGTCACTTGATATTTTGCCTGCCTGAAGAAAGGTGATCCGACTGTTGCTCTTAACACCTTTTTCTTTGCTACCTTCTTCCTCATGTTGTGCAACAAAAGCTTTCTGCTCTTTATCCCACAATAAAGCATCGCCCTGGACATGCTCTGTAATTTTGGTGATATTGTTTTCAACTTGTTGTGTCGCTGCTTCAAGTTTTTGATCAAAGTTGTTAACAATATTCTCAAAGCCTGTACCAACACCAGAAAAGGCTGCTGTTACATTATCATAGTTTCCTTCTGTTGTTTTACCATCAGCGTTAACAGTTTTAAATGTAAATGTCGGGGCAGTCCATGCGCCATCTTTATAGCTAGCACTACCACCAAAATACTTTGCAAGCGTCTGATTCAAGCTATAAAGCTGTCCACCAGTTACAGCTTCTGTAGAGTTTTCCTTAATATCTCCATCCGCAAGGAATTTTATCTTACTGTTTTCCTTTTTACCTTCTTCCGCTTTATGTTGTGCAACAAAAGCACCATCAGCATCACTCCAGTTTAAAGAATCCTGTGCAACGCCCTCTGAGACTTCCTTAATGCGATCGTTCACAGTCTTGATATTATCATCAAGTCCTTCAAAGGCTTTTTCAACACCTTCATACGATTTACTTGTTACCTCACCTGCTTTAGAGACCGTCGATAAGCCATAGGTAGGTCCTTTAAAAGTACCATCGGGACTCAATGATGCGTCGCCACCTAATGCACTTGTAACACCAGAAACAATCCTATTAATCTGACCACCCGTAACCGCATCGCTTGAACCTGCTACAATGGAACCATCGGCAAGCGATGTGATCTTGCTGTTGCTTTTTTCCTCACCATGCTGTGCAATAAAGGCATAGGCATTTTTGTCCCACAATAAAGTATTATCCTGAATGTATTTCGTAACATCTGCTATTTTAGCATCAAACTTGTTAACAACGTTATGAATACTTGTATCAACACCAGAAAATGCAGAAGCAACATCATGATATGTCTTCTCCTCACCTTCTTGATCACCAACATCAACAATCTTGAGCTTGAAATTGGGAGCAGTCCATGTGCCATCTTTATAGCTAGCGCTACCACCTAAAGACTGCGCAACATTATCACCAAGGGCATAAAGCTGAGAACCAGTTATTGCATCTGTGGAGTCTTGAGCGATCGTACCATTCGCAAGATACGTAATCTTACTTGCGACCTTCTTTTTTCCTTCTTCTCCAGCCTTGCTATGCTTGGCTACAAAAGCTCCATCGGTATCACTCCACAATAAGGCATCACCTTGCACTTGCTCTGTTATATGTTCTACTTTGTTATTAATTTTTTCAACAACGTTCTTGAAACTCTCTCCAACGCCGGCAAATGCAGATGCTACATTATTATAGCTTCCTTCTTCTGTTTTTCCATCAGCGTTAACCTTTTGAAATTTAAATTGTGGTGCAACCCATGTGCCATCTTTATAGCTAGCACTACCACCCAGAGATTGAGCAACATTATCACCAAGAGCATAAAGCTGCGAACCGTTAATTGCATCTGTGGAGTCACTTGATATTTTGCCTGCCTGAAGAAAGGTGATCCGACTGTTGCTCTTAACACCTTTTTCTTTGCTACCTTCTTCCTCATGTTGTGCAACAAAAGCTTTCTGCTCTTTATCCCACAATAAAGCATCGCCCTGGACATGCTCTGTAATTTTGGTGATATTGTTTTCAACTTGTTGTGTCGCTGCTTCAAGTTTTTGATCAAAGTTGTTAACAATATTCTCAAAGCTTGTACCAACACCAGAAAAGGCTGTTGTTACATTATCATAGTTGCCATCTTCTATTTCCCCATCAGCGTCAATCTTTTGAAATTTAAATGATGATGCAACCCATTTGCCACCCTCATAACTAGCGTCACCACCAAAATATTTGGCAACGTTATTACCAAGTTTATAAAGCTGGGAACCATTTACGGCATCACTTGAATCTGCTGAGAGTATAGCATCTTTTATACCTGTAAGAGTACGTTTACCATTTTCATTGTTGGCAATATCGATTTTATCACCACCTGTTTCTTTACCAATGGTGATATCTTTCGTGTCAGGATTTTGTTTCACAAAGCTACTGGCGGCTACTTGTTCTTTGACTTTCTCCAGTTGTGAAAAATTTACAGCGTCGGTGTCGTTGGTACCTTCTGCTACCCCTGTGATTTTTTTATTTGCGGCATTAATGCCATCGGTGGTTATTTGGGGACCACTTGCAATGATTAAACCCGTAGCGTTTAAAGTATTCTCGCCTGCTTTTATGCTCTCTAGTGTAATATTCTTTGCGAGGTCAAATTTGACATTATTGTCGTCTTCGCCTTTTGTGATGCTAAGGTTGTCACTAGTAGCTGCTAAATCCATTGGGCTGGTTGAATTAACATTCGTTTTATTTTTACCATTAACAGAGAGATCCCAACTCGGATTTATAGAGTTTTGTAGCGCTTTTAGCTGAGCAACGTTGACAGCATCAGTATCGTTGGTACCAGCTGCAACATTTATAATCTGTCTGGTTTTACCTTGTTCAGCATTACCAATGCTAAGTGCGCCATAACTGGATTTCCAAGCCTTGTCCTGTTCATTTGAATTTGCTCTAATCCTAGGATCATATCCCGCAACATTAGCACCAACATCAACAGTAGAAAATGCCCCTAAAGCTATACTTTCCCTCACCAATGCTTTTGCTTGAAACCCAAGCATCACTGCATAGGCGGTGTCTTTTCCTCTTTCACCTCCTGCCTGCGAACCAATAGCAATCGCACCAATGTCAGAAGTTGTATTGTCACCAAAAGCAATGCTGCCTGTACCACTAGAGGTTGCGCCCGAACCAAAAGCAATGCCACTACTAGAGGTTGCATTATAACCAAAAGCAATGCTGCCAGCACCGCTAGCGACTGCATTGTAACCAAGAGCAAATGATTGGGAACCACTAGCCGTTGCGCTAGCACCAAGAGCAAATGCACCCTCTTCGCTAGTAGTTGCGTTAGCGCCAATAGCCATGCTATTCTTACCAGATACAGATGCATTTGTACCTAAAGCAATAGCATCGAACGAACCAGTTTCTTTTCCATCTGAATCCACTTTCTTTTTTACAGAAGCACCTTTACCAAAAGCAAGTGAACCGGTGGATAATTCATCAACGCTAGCGCCATTCCCAAGAGCAACGGAGTCTTCTGCTTCAGCTTTAGGATCTTTAAAGTCTTTATTCGTGGCGTTAATTTTTAAACCTCTTATAGCTGCTGCCGCTTGGGCTGCTTTTAGCTGTGAAAGGTTAACGGCATCGGTGTCGTTGGTACCTTCTGCTACTTCCGTGATTTTTTGATTTGCAGCGTTAATGCCATCGGTGGTTATTTGGGGACCATTCTGAATGACTAATCCCGTAGCATCAAAAATATTTTTCCCTGCTGTAACCTTATCGAGTGTAATATCCTTTGCGAGATCAAATTTAACCTTATTGTCTTTCTCGCCTTTTGTGATGCTAAGATTGTTACTGCTAGCAGCTAAATCCATTGGGCTGGTTGAATTAACATTCGTCTTGTTCTTGCCGTCAATAGAAAGCTCCCAATTTACGTTTACAGAATCTCGTAGCGCTTTTAGCTGTGCAACGTTAACGGCATCAGTGTCGTTGGTACCAGCTGCGACCCCCACAATCTGCCGTGTAAAAATGCCAGATTTACCAATACTCAACGCACCAAAACTACCAGATTTCCATTCAATATTGTTTGATGTTGAAGCTTTTCCAGTCTTAGGATCATAGCCTGCAATCTTCCCCGCAACTGAAGCCTGAGAGTTTTTGCCTAAAGCAATTGCTCCCTCAATATTATCCTCCACGCTCGCATAATAACCAAGAGCAATTGCTCCTTTAGAATTCTTTCGAACTTTAGCATCTGTACCTATAGCTATGCCAAAGTCTGCGGATACCTCTGGAGCGTGGTATATAGTAGCACCAGAACCAGGACCAGCCACGTAATCCGACCAGCCTGCTCCCATTACAACACTTCCTGGTTTACTAAGTGCTTCACCAGCACCTATTCTCACCCTGTCATTAGACCAATCAGCAAGACTGTCTTTAGACTGAGATACGGCTTGTTTTAACTGAGCAACGTTAACAGCATCGGTGTCGTTGGTACCCGTTGCTACTCCCGTGATTTTTTGATTTGCAGCGTCAATACCATTCGTGGTGAATTTGGGGCCATTCTGAATGACTAATCCCGTAGCATCAAAAATATTTTTCCCTGCTGTAACCTTATCGAGTGTAATTTCCTTTGCGAGATCAAATTTGATCTTATTGTCTTTCTCGCCTTTGGTAATGTTAAGGTTGCTACTGCCGGCAGAAAAGTCTACTACTTTGCCTGTACTCACAACTGTGGTGTTTTTACCATTAACAGAAGTTTGCCAACTCCCTGCAGTATTTTCTACTGCTTTCAGCTGCGCAACGTTGACGGCATCCGTATCTTGAGTACCAGCCGCTACTCCGATAATTTGTCGTGTTTTACTATCTGGAACATTACCAACACTAACGGCACCTAGTGTGCTTTTCCATATATACCCTTTATCGCCTTTAATATCTTTTCCGAAAGGGATATAACCTTCAACATTAGCAACAGTATCAACAAAAGAATTCGCCCCTAGAGCAACAGCGGAATCAACTGAAGCCTTAGCCTTAAACCCTAACGCCGTGCTGTACGGCCCTGCAAAACCCTGAAAACTAGCGACACCACCTGTCCATGACCTATAACCTATAGCAATCGATCCCTCTGACAAGGCGAGTGCCTTTTTACCCATTGCAACCCCATATTTCCCCGCTGTTTTTGCTTCTGAACCAACAGAAACAGATTCTTTAAATCTGCCTTCTGCACGATAACCAATAATAACAGAATCTTCAGTGTAGGACCCGCTTGCACTTGATCCTACTTGACTCGCATTGCCTGCAATAGCTCCCACACCAATAACAACAGATCTTTCCGCCTCCACCGAAACCATTTGATCCACTATTAGAACATTAAATGAGTTATCTATTAGATCATTACTTGCTGCCCGTGGCATGATACCACTGCGTGCCATTCTAGCGTTCCCTAGCCCTGTAGATGAATCATTCCGCGCGTTATTAGAAACATCAATAACCGCTGCATCTTCTCCATTCTGATTAAATAGTTGGGGAGGAAAGTTGTTATCAACAGACCATTGTGGATTAACGAGAGATCTTTTATTTTTATCCTCGATATTTACCATTCTTTGAGACAGATCACGGTTGTCTGCTGTTGAAACATTCTCGATAGATTTAGCATTATTGCTCTTTAAAAGAGTGTTGGTAAGAAAATTCACATAGTCATTAGAAGCATTCGCTTTTGCTGCCACTTTTGCTGCTAGCGCTGCATTCAACGCCGTTACATAATTTTCTTTTGATTTATCAGAAGAAGTATTCAAATTAGCCACAGAGATGATGCTTTGTGGATAAGACATAACAGCACTGTTAACACCTTCAAAAAAGGTGTTTCTAAAATCATTATTTTCTGCAAAAATAGGAGAAATATTTGATAAAAATGTCGCTGCTGTAGCCAATGACAGAACTTTAACAAAAGAAAAATGAGAATCTCTTAATTTGTTTGCTGTTCGTGTGGCATATATTTTCTTCATAATAAATTCTCCAAGTAAGAAAAACACCTCCAAAACATAAAAAAGACATATTTCAGCATTATTCTTCTACTTGGGTAGTGAGATATGGAGAAATTGTCTAGAGTGTGAACATTTTGAGTCTTTTACCTTTTTGTTTTGTGTGTTTTTTATACTGAAACCTAATTTGTTGATTTATGTTTTTTGACATAAAAATGACGTATTTAGGTTTTATTGGGTTTTCGTGTATTGTTTTGTTGTCTAACTTGAAAGAGGTTTTGTGTATTAATATTGCCTTGTTTACTTTGTCGTGATTACTATAAAATGCTTTATAAAAGGTTTTCGTGTGTGTTTTCCTATTTATAGACGTTAGTTTTATTAGAAAGCATTATTTTGTTAATAATAAGTGAAGTAAAAAGGATTATAATACCTAAGGAATTTTTATTTTCCGGTTGTTTTACTTTTTAGTTAGGTTTTTACTTTAAGTATCATGCAATGAGATATACATGTTTTTGGGATGTATGTTTTTTCTTTGCGCATTACTTGCCCCCCCTTTGAAATCCATTCAATCAAAATGAGTCTTACTAATATACTTTATGTAGCGATATACACTCTATAATAGAATAGCAACAAAAAAATGATTATTTTCAATCAAAATATATCATTATGGATTCTAGTGTGATATTTTTGCAATATTTCTGCAATAAAGGAAGCGAAATGCTTTTAATAAAACCTTAAGAGCTAACCGCATCATTAAGGCTATGATTATTGACAGATACAAACATTACTTAGCAAACAATAATGTTTGTATTGTAATGTTTGTATCTGTGGAATATTCGCCCTCATTCATGTGGGGACAAGGCGAATATTTTTCTTCATAACACGTTCTTTTCTATCATCAATTTAGCTTGAGTCTTAAGCCCGCACCTATTCCCCAATGTCCACCAGAGTTCGCGGCCGATATATTAGAACGGATCTTGCCATCTTCTGACATATAGCCAGCTCCAATCGCAAGAGCTGTTTCATTACGCCATAGACCCGTACCAAACGAAACACTTAAAGCACCTGGTGTATCAAAATAACTCAAGTTTGATACTGCCAAACCTATCGCAGCTGCCTGCCTTGCCTCTTTCTGAACTGTCTTAATATCATACTTTAATGCTTCAAATTTTATATCGGTGTAAGATTTTGCTTCGTGAATAACATCACCTATCGTGTCATTGATAATGCTATTAAAACGTTCATCCGTATATTTTTTTGCATCATCTAAGACTGTTTCCACCTGTTTCTTTGTCTCATAAAGTTGACTACCATTAACAGCTTCTTTGGAAAATTCCGATACCTCACCACTTGCTACATTGCCTATCAAAACCGGTTCACTTTCACTTGCACCAACTAATGTGATTTTACCGTTTTTCTTGCCATCGTTACCTTTATCATACCTAACGGCGTCATTCGTAACCGTATTTTTAATATCTTTGACCTGTTGATTAATATTGTCTACACGCTCTTCAACCTTTTCAACCCTCTGATTTGTCTTATAAAGTTGGCTACCATTAACAGCATCTGTTGAATGTTCAGATAGGTCACCATCCGCTACATGTGTGATCTTACTTGGTGTTTCTTCATGATTAGCGTCGAAAGCTTTTTCTTCCTCGTTCCAATTTAAACCGCTCGATGCGACATTTTGAGTCACATTATTAATACGCTCGTTAATGTTTTTCATGCTTTGATTAACACCTTCAAACGCAGCGGCAACATTATCATAGCTCTTTTTGCTATCATCATCCTTCTTGAATTGTGCAACCTCGAATTTGGGATCTTTCCATTGCCCATTCTGATAGCCTGCACCACCACCAAAGTAATTGGAAAGGGAAGCAATTACTGAATAAAGCTGAGAACCATTGATTGCATCGGTCGATTCTTTCGTAATGTCACCATCGGCAAGAAAGGTAATCTTGCTTCTTGCTTTTTCTTCACCATGCTGAGCAACAAAAGCTTCTTTTTCATTATTCCACAATAAAGCATCGCCTTTTGTTTTATTAATCTCGTTGGTGATTTCATTGGTGATTTTGTTCTGAATATTCTTGAAAGATGTACCAACAGCAGAAAAGGCATCCGCTACAGTATCATAACTTTCTTCACTTTCTGTACCATCACCTTTAACTGTGTTAAGCATAAAGATGGGTTTTTTCCATTCTCCATTCTCATCATAGCCTGCACCACTTCCTAAATATCCAGCAAGCTGATTACTCATCGAATAAAGCTGTGAACCTGTGATCGCATCGGTGGAGTCTTTCGTAATGTTACCATCCGCAAGAAAGGTGATCTTACTCTTGCTCTTTTCTGCGCCATGCTGTGCAGAAAATGCACCGTCACTTTCGCTCCACAATAAGGCATCACCTTGAACTTTCTTAGTAATATTTGTTATTTGGTCAGTCACATTCTTGATACCACTATCAAGCTGACCTTTGTTAACAGCATCATTGTTATTCTTTGCATCATCTACGCCAGAAATTATTCGATTTGCACCACTTTTGTTGGCAATATTGATTTCTGTACCTTCTGTTTTAGCACCAACAGTAAGGCGATTGGTTTGCTTATCCTGCTGAATAAAACTCTCATCCTCTATTTTGGTAACTACATTATTAATCTGTTTGATAATCTCATTTTTTATATTTGTGAAAATGGTTCCAACACCTTGAAAAGCTTCTGCTACACTCGTATAGCTTTGCTCTTCTTCTGTGCCATCAGTTTTAACTCTTTTAACTTTAAACGTTGGGGCTTTCCATTCACCATTTTCATAGCTAGCGCTATCCCCTAAAGATTGAGCAACACTGTTACCTAAACCGTAAAGTTGGGAACCGTTAATTGCATCGGTGGAGTCTTTCGTAATGTTACCATCAGCGAGGAAGGTAATCTTACTATTGCTCTTTTCTTCACCGTGCTGTGCAGAAAATGCATTAGCACTTTTGTTCCACAATAAGGCATCACCTTGAACTGTTTGTGTAATCTGTTCTACTTTGTCATCAAATTTCTTAACAACGTTATTGAAACTCTCTCCAACGCCAGTAAATGCAGATGTTACATCATCATAGCTTTCTTCTTCTGTTTGACCATTAGCACCAACCTTTTGGAACTTAAATTTTGGAGAAACCCATGTGCCATTTTCATAGCTAGCGCTCCCCCCTAAAGATTGCGCAACACTGCTACCCAAAGCATAAAGTTGGGAACCGTTAATTGCGTCTGTGGAGGTATTATTAATATCTCCTTGTGCGAGATATTTTATCTTACTGGCAACTTTTTCTTGGTTTTCCTCATTTCCACCTTTGTTATGCTTGGCAATAAAGGCTTCATCATCCTCGCTCCACAATAATGCATCGCCTTGAACTTTTGCTGTTATATCATTGATTTTCTCATCAAAATCTTTTTTTACACCATCGACTTTGTCATCAACATTCTTAACAACATTTGTGAAGCTGCTGCCAACACCCGTGAATGCATCAGCAACATTTTGGTATTCTTTTGTGGCTGTCTGACCTTTATCATCAACGGATGTGACCGAGAAACTTGGTGCTGTCCACTTGCCATCTTTATAGCTAGCGCTTCCCCCTAAAGATTGAGCAACACTGCTGCCCAAAGCATAAAGTTGGGAACCGTTAATTGCATCGGTTGACTCTTCGGTAACATCACCCTTCAAAAGAGATGTGATTTTACTCTTGCTCTTTTCTGCACCGTGCTGTGCTACAAATGCATTATCACTCTCGCTCCACAATAAGGCATCACCTTGAACCGTTTGTGTAATCTGTTCTACTTTGTCATCAAATCTCTTAACAACATTCTGGAAACTCTCTCCAACGCCAGTAAACGCTGATGTCACATCATTATAGCTTTCTTCTTCTGTTTGACCATCAGCACCAACCTTTTGAAACTTAAATTTTGGAGAAACCCATGTGCCATTTTTATAGCTCGCATCACCACCAAAAGACTGCGCAACACCGTTCCCCAAAGCATAAAGTTGAGAACCATTAATTGCATCGGTTGAGTCTTCAGTAACATCACCATTTAAAAGAAATGTGATTTTACTCTTGCTCTTAACAGCATCTTCATCACCATCTGTGGGTTTTTGGGCATGTTGAGCAACAAAAGCACCAACTTTATCATCCCACAATAAAGCATCATCCTTCGTTTTATTAAGCTCTTTGATGATTTTATTATTAATTGTATTGGTTATTTCATCTTTTACTGTGGTAATTTTATCCTGAATATTTATGAAAGATGTACCAACACCAGAAAAAGCATCCGCTACATTGTTATATGTCTTATCTTCAGAGCTACCATCATCATTAACAGACTTAAATTTGAAACCTGGAGCAATCCATGTGCCATTTTCATAGCTCGCACCACCCCCCAAGGACTGTGCAACCTTATCACCTAAAGTATAAAGCTGTTTACCTGTCACGGCATCTGTTGAATCAGAAGCAATATTACCCTCTAAAAGATGTGTAATTTTGCTATTTTTCTTTTCAGCATCCTTACCATGATCCGCTACAAAGGCTTGCTCAGTATCGTTCCATAATAAGGCATCGTCTTTAACTTGCTCTGTAATCTGCGTGATGTTTTCAGTGAAACTCTCAAACTTATTTGTAAAGTCTTTGGTAATTTTATCCTGAACGTTTGTAAAAGATTGACCGACATCACTCAAAGCCTCAGCTACATTATGATAAGTTTTATCTTTTTCCTCACCATCAGTATTAATCGTTTTAAGCGTAAAAGTAGGGTCTGTCCATTTGCCATCTTTATATTCAGCACCACCACCAAAGGATTTGGCTATATTCGTAGCGGCAGTTGTTACATTTTGATTTGTTGTAAAAAGCTGAGAACCCGTGACAGCTTCGTTTGAATCTGCTGAGAGTGCACCAGCTTTTATGCCTGTAAGAGTGCGCTTTTCACTTTTATTGTTGGCAATATCAATTTTATCACCACCTGTATCCTTACCAATAGTGATGTGTTGTGTCTTAGCATCTTGCTTCACAAAGCTACTGGCGGCTACCTGTTCTTTTAATTCCTTCAGTTGTGCAAAATTCACTGCATCGTTGCTTTCAGTACCAGCTTTTACACCAGAAAGAGTTCTTGTTCCACCTGTCTTATTGGCAATGTTGATTTTATCGCCTTCTGTTTTTGCACCAATAGTAAGATCATGCGTTGCTTCATCTTGTTGAACAAAGCTTTCGCTTTCCACTTTTTTCACTACATTATTAATCTGTTCAGTCAATTTATTCTGAACATTCGTGATAGAAGTACCAACTCCAGAAAAGGCATCCGCTACAGTATCATACTTTGTCTCTTCAAAAGAGCCATCATCCTTAACAGACTTAACAGAGAAGTTAGGAGCATTCCATGTGCCATTTTCATAACTTGCACCACCCCCCAAGGACTTTGCAACTTTATCACCTAAAGTATAAAGCTGTTTACCTGTAATGGCATCTGTAGAATTTGCATTAATATCACCGTCTAAAAGAAACGTAATTTTGCTGCTTGCTTCTTTTTCGCCATGTTTGGCCACAAATGCACTATCACTGTCGCTCCACAATAAAGCATCACCTTGAACTTCTTGCGTAATCTGTGTGATGTTTTGTGTAAAGTCGTTGAACTTATTTGTAATATCTTTGGTGATTTTATCCTGAACGTTTGTAAAAGACTGACCCACACCTTCAAAAGCTTTTGCTACATCATGATAAGTTTCGGCTTTTTCATTGCCTTCAGCGTCAAAAGTTTTAAGCGTAAAAGTAGGGTCTGTCCATTCGCCATTCTCATAACTTGCACCACCCCCAAAGTACTGGGCTATATTCGTGGCGGCAGTTGTTATATTTTCATTGGTCTTAAAAAGTTGAGACCCGGTAACGGCTTCACTTGAGTCTGCTGAGAGTGTCCCAGCTTTTATGCCTGTAAGAGTTCTAACCTCACCAGTCTTATTCATAAAATCGATTTTATTACCATCTGTATCCTTACCAATGGTGATGTCTCTTGTTGTATCATCTTGTTTTACAAAGCCACTGGCTGCAACTTGTTGTTCGACTTGCTGAAGCTGTGCAAAATTTACCGCGTCAGTAGCATCAGTCCCCGCTGCTACTCCTGTTATCTTTTTATCGCCAGCTTTAATACCTTCAGACGTTATTTGCAAACCACCTGTAATTGTTAAACCTGTTGCGTTTAAAGTATTCCCCCCTGCTTTTATGCTATTAAGGGTAATATCCTTTGCGAGGTCAAATTTTAACTTATTGTCGTCTTTGCCTTTTGTGATTTCGAAATTGCTACTTCCAGCTGAAAAATCTACCGAGCCGTCTATAGAAACAGCTTTAGCACCTTTACCACCAACAGATAGATTCCAACCTTTATCCACGTAGTCTTGTAATGACTTCAACTGTGCAACATTCACGGCATCGGTATCTTCCGCACCAGCTGCTATCCCTGTAATTTGCCGTGAAATTTTATTAGTATTATCACCAATACTAACAGCACCTGATGTACTTTTCCATACATAACCCCTATTATTTGTGTCGCCTTTCGTGAAAGGCTCATAACCTGGAATAGCACCACCAACATCCGCTACAGAAAGTGCCCCTATAGCAACCCCTTCTGCCACTGTCGCTTGCGATTGATATCCTAAAGCCATTGACTTAACAGCATTTGCAGATGCCTCAGGACCTATAGAAACTGAATTCTCTTGATCACTTTTAGCCAGAGTACCTATAGCTACAGAGTTTTTACCTGTTGCTTGTGATTGATATCCTAAAGCCATAGACTGAAGGGCACTTGCAGATGACTCAGGACCGATAGCAACTGAATTCTCTTTATCCCCCTTAGCCAGAGTACCTATAGCAACTGCATTCTCACCTGTTGCTTGTGACTGCATTCCAAAAGCCATAGACTGAGTGGCACTTGCCAAGGACTCAGAACCAATCGCTAAAGAATTTTCACCAAGTGCCTTGGTGCGACTAAGATCTTTGTTCTGATCGTCATTTGGGTTATCACCCTTTAAAGAACTCGTCTGCATCGTAGAGCCTATTGCAATAGCACCCTTCCCTTCAGTTTGCGCTGCAAAACCTATAGCAATGCTCGTCTCTCCTGCCCCTTTTGCCCCATAACCTAACCCCATAGCACCTTGCTGCCCCACTTGTGCATAAGGACCAACAACAATTCCGTTCACTGCGTCCTTCGTTATCAGTGTATTATTACCAATAGCAACACTCCCCCCTCTAAAAACTTGCGCCTGAAAACCGACCACAGTGGTCTGCCCCAGAGTTAGATTACTCTGGTGTAATATTTTTACCGTTGACTTGGCACCAATAACAACACCGCTTCCGATTTTTTCATCAATCTCCGCCCCTAAAGTAACCTTATTTCCCGATACATCACGTGGCATTATTGGAGGTAAATCATTTTGCGCGATATCAGATGCATCAACTGCTGATCCATCATCATCCTGAGTAAATTGTTGGGACGATATGTTGTTACGGACTAACAATCTGGGATTGATGATCGATTGTTGCTTTTTCTCCTCTGTGCCGACCGCTTTTTTCAATCGGTTACTGCTATCTGTTTTAAGAATATTCGCAACAGAATTATCATCGCTTATCTCAGAAAGGACTTCGGTTAAAAAATTTACATAGCCGTTTAAAGCACTCACTTTTGAGGCTAACGCCATATTCAATGCTGTTACATAATCACTCTGAGAGACATTAACAGATCCCAAATAACCTGTAGTGTCACCATAAACTGAAATCACACTTGGTGGATATGCTACAACAGTACCCTGGATGTTGGTAGAAATGTTTGTAGAATCCCCTCCTCCTGAAACAAGACTTTTTGCAAAAACAGGAGAAGCACTCGATAAAAGTGCAGCAATTGAAGTTAATGACACAACTTTAATAAAAGGAAAACGAGAAAATTTTGAATCATTCCCCGCTGATTTTGTATATAATTTTTTCATAACAAATTCCCCAATGAAAAAAAATTTTTTAACCGCAAACACAAAAAAGACACATTTAAATGCTAGTTAACTTCTGAGATTTATTCTTCTGCATGTGTTAAGTTTTAAAGGTGTGATTGAAAAAGTTAGAGAAGTGGTGTCTTTAGACGTTAAAGTGGATGTGCTTTCCTTTTTTGTGTTTCAATAAGAAACAAGTTTTATCTTTTGGCATATTGGTTAATATCTTCTTAATTTTTAACTTATTTGTTATTTTTTGCAAGTTAAATTAGTTTTTCATTTTTTATCTTATTCACAGATTATATTCTAATGTATTGAAAAAATAGTCTTTTTATCTTTATCTATGTGTTAAGAAGAAATATTTTTTGTGTAAAATAAATCAAAAAATCTATGATTTTTCTTGAAAAATGCGCAAAAGGGGGATTTTTAGTTTCATTTTTATCACTTCCACAATCAAACTCAATATATTTGTCTTTACTCGAAGGTGAAGCGTCAATTTACAGTTTTGTCGAGCATCAAGAGAAATTCCTTTTCTCTCTTTTTAAAACACTGTAAAAAATTCTAAAGTAAAAACAAAAATGCATCATTATTGAATAATAATGTATTATTTTTCTTTTGAAAAAGCGAACTCTTGAACGCAAGCGTAGCAGTTTTTTCTGTTTTTAAAGCCTATCGCTATCATTATAGACCTTATCAAACTCTCTATGCATATCTTTTATAGATGTAAGCCGCATATTTTACAGATGTTAAAAACAATTCACCCCTGCCTCATGAGACAAGGGTGAAAAGAATTTTTTATATGTTTTGTTGATTATCAATTCAATGTCATATTGAATCCCGCACCTACACCCCAATGACCGCCAGAAGTTGTTGCAGATATATTAGAACGGAATTTTCCATTTTCTGAGGTGTAACCAGCACCAAAGGCAAATGCTGACTGACTACGCCATAAACCTGCACCCAATCCAACGCTTAATTTTCCAGGAGTATCATTGTAGCGTAAGTTAGACACCGCTAGACCAATAGCTGCTGCTTGTCTTGCCTCCTTCTTCACACCCTCAATGCTGTAGTTTAAAACGTCAAACTTCATATCTGTATATTGTTTGGATTTATCAACAGCATCGTCAATCGCATCAATCGTAATATTCTTAATCCGTTGATCCGTATACTGCTTTGATTCATCGAGAACAATTTTCATCTGTTCTTTGGTGTAATCATGGAGTTGACCACCATTTACAGCTTCTTTTGATCCTTTCTCAATTTTACCATCAGCGACATTATCAATCACAACAGGCTCACTGGCATCCCCCCCCGCTAATGTGATTTTATTGGTCTTTTGGCCGTTTTCATCTCTGTCATAGCGAACAGCATCCTCAGCAATGTCGTTAACTTTGTTATCAATCTTATCGACTTTGTTTTCAATATGGTAAACAGTTTTACCAATATCAGTAACTGTGCCCGAGATATTATCAACTCTGTCGGTAAGATGCTTAACATCTTTTTCAACACCCGTGACACGTTCATTGGTTTCCCAAAGTTGTCCACCATTAACCGCATCTTTCGAATCTTTTTCAACTTTACCATCAGCGACATTGATAATTTTATTCGGCTTATCATCGCGTTTAGCATCATAGGCTTTTTCTTTATCATTCCACTTTAAAGCCTCTGAATCGACCTTGTTGACGACATCATCAATACGATTATTAATATTTGACATTCCGTTGCTAATACCATCAAAAGCCTCAGAAACTGTGTTATAGCTATTTTTAATCGTTTTACCATTCGCGTCAACTTGAACAACCTTGAAAGTAGGCGCTGTCCATTTGCCATTCTCATATTTGGCACCACCACCAAAATAAGCAGCAAGCTGGTTGCTCATGGAATAAAGCTGGCTACCATTAATCGCATCCATTGAATCTTTAGAAATGTCACCATCCGCGAGATACTTAATCTTGCTGTTTGTTGTCTTGCCATCTTTTTCATGACGTGCAACAAACGCTCCTTCATCATTATCCCACAATAAAGCATCCTTTGAGATCCCTTCAATTTTCTGATTAAACTCATTGGATACCTTCGTTAAGCGCTGATTTACATCTTGAACATTCCCATCAAGACCTTTCAAAGCAGAACCAACATCATAATAATGAGCCTTCCCTACCTGACCATCGACAATAGCAGATAAAGTGTATTTCAAACCTTTAAAGGCACCATCAACAAATTTTGCACCACCACCAAAAAACTTTGCAATATCTGCTGATATTTTATTAATTTGGCTACCATTAATGGCATCGTGAGAATCTTCAGAAATGCGACCATCTTTGACATTATGAAGAGCAACTGGTCCGTTGTTCTTATCACCACCTAAAGTCACACTCCCATAATTAACGCTATTATCGTCATTTTTATCATAAAGAACCGCAGCAGCACTTGCTATCTCAATATCTTTAGAAATTTTGTCTATGCTTTTATCAAGCTGACCTTTGTTAACAGCCTCATCATCATTTTCTGCTGCCTGAACACCAGAAATCTTACGTGCTACACCAGCATATCCGGCAATATTGATCTCAGTACCAGCTTTATCCTTACCAATAGTGATAAGTTTCTGTTCTTCATCCCATTTAACAAGACTATTTTTTTCCAAATCAGAAATCTTATTATCAATTTTATTTATAGAAACATTCACACCCGTGAAAGCTTCCGTAACATTATGATATGTAGTACCCTGAATAAGGAAAGTGGGTTCTATGCCTTCAAGTACATCTGTACTGCCACCAAAATATTTTGATGTGTTTTTGGCAACCTTTTCAAGATTATTAGTAACAGTGGTAACCTTCTCATTCGTCTCAAAGAGTTGTGAACCATTGACTGCTTCCGTCGATGTTCGAGAGAGTTTTCCATCTTTCACACCAGAAATTGTACGCTCCTCACCATTCATGTTTTCAATACTGATCTTTGTACCAGCTTTTTCCTTACCAATGGTAATAAGCTTTTCGTCCTCATCCCATTTAACAAGACTATTTTCTGTCACATTGTTAATCTGATTATAGATATCCGTGATAGAATTATCGACTCCTTCAAAAGCCTTAGCAACATTATGGTACTTTTTCTCAACAAGATCACCGTTCTCAACGCGTTGAGAAACCTTGAAAGTAGGCTCTGTCCACTCCCCATTCTCATAACGAGCGCCACCGCCGAAATAATTCGCAATCTTATTGCCCATCGAATAAAGCTGGGAACCATTTATAGCATCGGTTGACTCTTCAGAAATTTCACCATCCAAAAGAGAAGTAATTTTACTGTTTGTTTTACGTCCATCTGCTCCATGACGTGCAGCAAATGCTTGTTTCCCATCATCCCACAGTAAAGCATCTTGAGAGAACTTTTCAAATTTATTGTCTACATATTTTATGTGGTTATTGACATTTTTGACATTCGCATCAAGCCCTGCCAAAGCAGAACCAACATCCGTATGCTCTTTCTGAACCACATCACCATTGGCAGAAACATTAGATAAAACATATCTTGGTCCTGAGAATTCACCGTTATTAAATTCCGCACTACCACCAAAGAATTGTGCAATGTCGCTGCCTATAGAATGAATTTGGGAACCATTGATTGCATCATGCGAATCTTCAGAAATCTTACCATTTGCAAGGAATTTAATCTTGCTCTCTGTCTTCTGTTCACCTGTTCCATGACGTGCAACAAACGCTTGCTCCGTATCACTCCACAGTAAAGCATCTTGAGAAAGTTGATAAACCTCCTTACTAACATCGGTAACCGTACCCGATATAGCATCAACTCTCGTACGAAAATGCTCAATGTCTTTTTCAAAACCTTTAACACTCTCATTTGTCTTCCATAGCTGGGAACCATTTATAGCTTCAGTTGAACCTTCATGTACCGCCCCATCTTTCACACCAGAAATTGTCCGAGCGTCACCTGATTTATTTGTAATATCAATTTTTGTGCCGCCTTTTTCCTTACCAATAGTGATAAGCTTTCCTTCTTCTTCCCATTTCACAAGACTATTGCCAGTTATCTGGTCTTTTATTTCATTCAACTGTGCAACATTCACAGCATCATTCTCATTAGTCCCCTTTTGTACGCCTGTAATTTTTGTATTGGCAGCATAGATACCACCCTTGGTCATGTTTGGACCATTCTGAATCATGAAACCAGCATTACTCATCCTGCTAAGCCCCGTTTCTACACGACCAACTTTAATATATTCACTTAAATCAAACTTTACTTCATTGTTATCGCCTCTTACAATTTTGATATTTGTATTTTCAGTCTCATTATTATCATCGTCTTTCTGCTTAATGGCAACAAACTTTACGGCACTGCCTGCCCCAACATCTGTCGCTTGATCACCATTAACAGAAAGCTTCCAGCCCGTTTCAATTCCTGCTGTGAACTCTTTCAGCTGTTTATAATTCACTGCATCGGTATCTGTATTTCCCGCTGCAACATTTGTAATTTTTTTACTACCCGCATCAATACCATTGGTAGTTATGCTTGGTCCCCCATCCACAAACGTAAAGCCTTCATCACTCATTATGCTGTTGCCTGTCGTGACACTCTGCAACTTAAGAGTATCATTTAAAGCAAATGTGACTTTATTTTTATCGTCTTTTTTAATTTTGATATTTTTGTGCCCGTCATTACCTTCAGCAGCAACAAGATCTACTTTACTTCCTGCTCCAACATTTGTAGCACTGTTCCCATCAACAGAAAGCTTCCAGCCTTGTTCTGCAATCTGCTTTACATCTTTCAGCTGTTTATAATTTACCGCATCAGCGTCATCGGTCCCTTTAGCTACTTGCGTAATTTTTTTATTTCCAGCCTCAATACCGTTCAAAGTTATGCTTGGTCCATCACCATCAACAAACTTAAAGCCTTCATCATTGATAAGGCTGTTACCTGCAGTAACGCTTGTCAACTCAAGATTACTCTTCAAAGTAAATGTAACTTTATTTCCATTACTTTTGACAATTTTAATATTTTTCTTACTGTTATCATCAGCTCCTGGAACAAGATCTACTGTGCTGCCTACTTTGACATCTGTAGCATTGTTCCCATCAATAGAAAGTTTCCAGCCTTTTTCTGCAAGTGTTTTTACATCTTTCAGCTGTTTATAATTTACAGCATCAGTATTTTCAGTCGCATCTGCTACTCTTGTAATTTTTTTAGAGTCAGCATCAATACCATTTATAGTCATACTTGGGCCTGTTTCATCATTAACATAAAAGCCATCAATAATCATCCTTGGCCCATTTTCAATAATAAAGCCATCATCGCTCATAGAGCTTCTGTCTGTGGTGACACTTATCAATTTAAGATTATCACTTAAAGCAAATTGCATTTTCCGCTTATTGTTTTCATTATTTTTTTCAATTCTTAAGTTATCTTCTCCGACTTTACTATTTTTTACTGAAAAATCCACGGTATCGCCTGAATTCACATCTGTAGGATCTGTATCGTTAGCAGAAAGTTTCCAAGTTCCTCCTCCTCCCATGACATCTTTCATAGCTTTTAACTGCGCTACGTTTACTGCATCGGTATCTTCAGTACCAGCAGCCACACCCGTAATTTGTCGCGTTAACTGACCTTGATCGTCGTCGCTACCACCAACTTCACCAACGCTAAAAGCTCCTGCTGTGCTTACCCATGCTATACCATTTTTTGTGGCCTCTTGACCTGTAGGATCATAACCCTTAACACCCCTTCCCGTACGAGAAACAGAGCCACCACCGATAGCAACACCATCTTTAACACGCACCTGTGCATTTGAACCAATTGCAACAGAATCTTCCATCTCAGCATGAGCAAAAGAGCCTATAGCAATCGCATCTTTAGCATTTGCCTGTACGTATCTCTCTTGTTCATCATCTTCCACAGGTTCGCTACCACCTATTGCAATAGCACCTGAAGCTGTCGCTTCAGCCCGTGTACCTATAGCAATCGCATATTCCTTACTTGCCTTTGTTCTGAAACCTAAAGCTACGCTCTCTTTACCAGAGGCCGTTGTAAGACCACCAAATGCAACAGCAGATTGGCCCGATGCTTCTGACCCTATACCTATAGCAACTGTTGCTTTACCACTTGCTAGTGCAGAAACACCAAAAGCTTGTGATCCACCAGTTGTTGCAGTTGCGCCAGCACCAAATGCCGTTGAATAATTCCCCGTTGCAGAAGAACCACACCCCGTTGCAAAAGAATAGACACCATAAGCTTCAGGTATAGCGTTTACAAAACCTTTAGTACCAACTGGTCCCATATAACTAGCTTTATTGATCAGATTCCCATCTCCAGTCCAAGTAACCTTCTCAGTAGTTGTACCGTAGGGGTTACTTCCGTTAGGAGCAGAATAGCCCTCGATAAATCTGTCATATTGTTCTTGTGCAGTTATTCGTTGATTATCAGTAATCGCTTGCTGTTGCTTACCACCACGACCAATGACGTTATCTACACCACAGTAATCATCATCACCAGCAAAGACAATACTGCCATGACTACCATACGGATATATAACATCGGTACCAGTTGTACTCTGAACAAGTGATCCCCTTATTGCGAGATTCGCAGCAAAGACAGGGGAAACACTTGATAAAAGTGTGGCCATCGCAGCACTAACTGAGACAGCTTTAATTAAATTTGGTGTGGAATATTTTTTTTTCATAAGGACCCCTCCAACAGAGTTCAACATCATCACAACGCGCAAAAACACTCATGGCAAAACGCTTGGTTTGCGCACATCAAAAAAACCAATAAATCAAAACAAAACCCTCCCCCCTCTGATACCGCTATTCATGCAGCATCAGCCTAAAATCTCTGTAACAACATCGAATCTAGAAAAGTCCCCAACCCTTTTAGCCAGAGGGATTCAAGCTAAAAAATAAATAAAAACACAAAACTTTGAAAATATACCGTTATCTCCATTCAAAAATACTGCGATTTATCTCTTAACAAAAATAGTTTCACTAAAGAGCAATTCTACTTTTCAAATAAAGCGCAGCAGCAAAATGGCAAGAGTGTAAAAATAATTTTTTGTCAATTTGTAAAAATACTTTTTAATAAAATAGCTTTTCTTATAAGAATTAACTTATGATGTTTTTTAACTTATCGTATAATCTCATAGCTTATGATCATCATAAGCTCTCTCCTTACTATACAAGGTTATTTGTCTCAATGTATTATGTATGTCTTTTGATAAGGAAATTTTCTTAATATAATGAGCAACTTTTAATGTCCACGTGCTCACTTAATCATCTTCGTCAAAGGATAAAAGTGCACTAAAATGATCTTTCGTTCCTTTCTCTTCTGAGCTATTACCTTCACAGGGGTATGCCCTCACGAAGAAAAGAACACCATTAGGTTTTATATCCGCTTGCTTGTTTTATAGAGGCACCAAACATCGTCATTGTATTTTTACTGTTATATAATTTTTAAAACATCACAAACCGAAAAGAAGCTGTTTTCTAAACTTTTTTCCCTCATATAACGCATAATATTTTTAATATTGTCGGTATTTTTTCTTCACCAACAAATATTAATGGTGCCAGCTTCTTTTTAAATAATTTTCTATTTGTATCATCAACCGTCATTCTTTTTATGAACGGTTTTATCGGTATTAGAGCAATATCTTGATTTATAATGATGATTTCTTTTATGGTGAATAAACGAGCCGAAAACCGTATACTTTTCCTATTTCAGACCTATTCATACAGTAGAAAATCAAAAAATTCTATTTTTTAAAAGAGCTGTTCATTTGTATCTTGTGACGTGACTTAAGGCGCTTTCTCACCTTCGATTTTACGCTTTAAATGAAGTTTTAAAAGCGGAAAAGTTGCTTCGACTTCTTCTATATCATTGAGATTTTGAATAAACTCTTGCAGTTTTCCGTAAAGCTCTCCTGCAAATTCTGCGATATCTTCAGGAGGTATATCTATTTTTGCATCATGATACGTTGTATAAGCTAAATGCCCAAGCTTTTTCATCAACCCAACAGGAATTGCTTGCGGTTTGAAAGCAACTGCTTTTGCCGCATCTGTAAACATTTCACCTTCACCCGTAACGAGCCAATCTAAAGATATCCCACAACGATTTTTATATATCCGCAGTATAGATGCAGGAGGCTCTCGCAATCCCGTTTCATAATTGCGCATAGTTGTTTCGGGAATATCAAAGTGTTCAGCAAATTGTTTGCGTTCCTTGAAACCAAGAGAGCTTCTTACTTTTCGTAGCCGTTTTGCTAATTCGGTTTTAGGTTCTTTTTCAGGACGTGCCAAAAAAATTACTCCAAATGCCTATTTGGGTATTTACAAAAGCCTATTTAGGCTATATACCTATTATTACTACCCGTTATATTGGGTAGATATTACATAACATAACCCCACAAAAAACGGATGTTGCAGCATCCGTTTGCAGGAGCGAAATTTATGACAATCACACAAAAAGAGCAATCACCATAGTATTTTGCCAAGCCCCATTCTCATACACCCTAGGCAAAACGCGTGGAATTTTACCAAATACCGACCTCCAGTGTCAAAAACATTTAAGTATCCTCTCATGAAAAAATGATATTTGCCAATTGCACACTCATCGAGCGAAGTTCTATCATCTGCTCTCTCAGAAAGTGCCGTCATATGTTTTTAGATTTTAGAACAGTAAAAATCCAATACGTTTTTTCATTGCGTGTTGTGCAATATACCACTGAAATCTTATTACAAAAATATGTAAATACATCTCTCTCACAGTTTTATAAGATAAAAGGTTTATCAATGTCTAAAAATCAATATAAAAGAGGAAAAATAATTGCACATTTACAAAAAATGAGATTATCATGCCTTCTTAAGAAGCTGAACGTTAAACCATGCTGGCTTATTCTAGACATTAATGGCATTGTTTTAGTTGTAATTTGCAATAAAAATTTCAGGGTATTTGTTTTACCGTCAAAATACGCTTTCTCTACGAAAATTAAAAACCTTTTGGCAATGTGTTTTAAATGCTATAAGTTCTATAGTAAGCGCATTGTCATCCCTATTTACAATTGGGCGCTTCAAAATCTTGAAGTGATAACATTTTTAATAGGCATTGATTTAAAAGCGCGTATTTTGCAGAAAATTAAAAAAACCATGAGGTCCGTATACATGGCAATTTTGAGTAATAATCGTAGAGTAATACTTAAATATGCCAAAGCTGCACAGAAAACCGCAACGTGGAGGAGTGAGCATGGCCTCTTTATGCGATAAAGAATTATCTGATACACTGGTTGGTCTTTATGACAACTATAAACGTGGTTTAGACATTGGAGAAGAGCTTAAATTATGTGTGGATTTAGCTTTATCTCTTGAATTGGAACTCAGTATTCTCCGTTTAAGTGAAACAGATGCGCTTTTAAAAAAAGAGATTGTTCAAACCTTGCATCGTCGCAGAAATGCTCATTCCAACGAGGATGAAATTGATACAATTTTTCATATGGATTGTGAAAAACAAAAATAATGTAATAATCTTTCCGTACGATGAGAGATTGTCTGATCACTTTATTGTCTGCTCTACTTAAACTAAAAAATTGCTAAGAAGCTTTAAAGTGTTGTGTCTTTGCCTCTTTACAAAAATGCAATGAATTAAAACGCATAAGCCCTTTTCGGTTATCATAAAAAATCATTGTTATTTTATAACAACATAAGTTTATGCTTTATAAATCTATGCTTTTTCATTAAGGGCAGAGCAACATTTTCGTATTTTCTCACCTATCCTTTAGCAAAATATGAAATATGCCGCTCGTCAATGTTTGGTATAGTTTTAATCAACTTCAATGTAATTTATTGTTTTTCATGTTTATAAAACAACACGATCAATATTCCAACAAACGCAACAATGCTTTGAAGAAAATATATCAATTGAGGGGATATGCTCCTGCTATCGATTGCCATAATGAGATAGACTCCAAGGATAAAGCATCCAGACAAACCATTAAAACTTGCCTGCAATCTTCCTTGGTATTGGGGATCACAAGAGAGTTGCGATAAAGAAATCGAAAGAGCCCAACTCGAAAGTCCAAATCCAATTATAAAGTAAACAGGAAAAACAACAAAAGTGTGTGTATTAACAGACAGAATGATAAGCCCAATAGCCATGAAAGCTAGTAAAAATGCCAACGTTTTCCTTATGGATAAAACTTTACAAAGAAGTGGTGAAAAAAACGCACCTGTCACGACACCCATAGAATAAAGCACCTCAAATATTGCAAAGGTCCTGCTATCTGCGTTTAAGACCTCTTGTGTATAAGGCACCAGAATAACAGGGATGGTCATCAACAGCGTCATAATAATCATCTGGTTTATATAAGGCATAAAAAGAACTGGATTCTGCTTAAGATAATGAAGGGACGCTGTGTAATTTTTCCACCAATTTTGCTTGCTTTGACTTTTAGATCTTCGGGGTTTAGGTACTTTCATTGCAAAATTAAATAAACCTGCAATAACAAAAAATATACCGCCTATCAGAAGTGCTCCTTTTATTCCTACATAGACAAGTATAAAGCCACTCAAGCCCATACCAATGATCGTACCAAGTTCATAAACCATGTCGATGGTTGCATTTGCATTGATGAGCTGTTTTTTAGGAACAATGCTTTGGATTAAAGGAACCGCTGATGGCATATAAAAAGAGATAAAAATACCCAATAGAGCAGATAAAATCATCAAATCAATTTCTATGCCTAATTGCCCAAGTATACTCCACCCCACAATCACCAAGCCTCTGACAAGATTTGAAATTATAATCTGCGCTTTACGGTTATATTTATCTGCTAATATGCCAAAAATAGGTGCAAAAATAATACTAGGCATCCAGAGAAAAAACATCATCAACGCGACACCACGAATTGAACTTGTCTGATGGTAGGCAAGCCATGACAATGCGATATAATTTAGCCCATTTCCAAATGTAGCAAACAAACCACTTAAGGTGAAATAGAGGAAAGTTCTATTCTCGAATAAAGCAGCGCGTTCTTTCAAATTTGCAATGAACATAAATTATTCCCTCATACATACATTATTGAGTATGCAGTATAATCACATTTTAAATATATATTAAGCGCTTTATTCTCGTTCATTAAATTTAAAGAAACAAAATTCCTCATTTTGTTAGAGCCTGATTCATTTTTTTATGAAAAGAAAATATTCTAGGCATCATATGATGATAATCTTAACATACTGAAGATTCATAAATATTTTTACTCTCATTGCGCGTTACATTGGCACCATAGACGGAACACAGTAGTACTGAAATTAATTATTTTAACTGTAATGACTACAAAGCGAATAGGGGATCTCATTTTCACGATGGGGTATTTAAGATTGATCATTCCCGCAAGCAGGTTATAAATTTGATGCCCATAAAAGGTATTCCAGAGATAATCGCATCAGAAATGAGACAGATTTTTAGAGAGATATATGGAACCTCATCAGTGGTTTACGCAAAAAAATAGGCTTTCAAAATACATCATTTGAAGCAGAAAAGAATGTTCATATTAGCTCTATAGAAAGGGCCCAAAATAATTCCCATGCAACTTTCTTTTAAGATTTATACTTGACATAATGGACAAAGGAGAGTTTCTTTATGCAAGGAGAGCTTCTTTATGCACAGCACAATTCGTGAGGGGGACCGCACTACATGCTACAAACTATTCAACCGCAAAATGAAAAATTTGATGGACTAGCTGATGATTATGATCGCTATCGTCCACGCTATCCCCTCAACTTATTTAAAACCATGCTGCTTCCTTTTAAAGACAAAAAACATTTGTCCATCGTGGATGTAGGAGCAGGAACGGGCATCGCATTAGAGGGAATTGTTGAACTTCTAGGCAATGAACATCAATATCATGCGATTGATATATCAGAAGATATGATTAAGCAGGGTCAAAGAAAATTTCCTTTTGTGAAGTGGTATCACGGTAAAGCCGAAAGTCTCTTGCCCCAAATCGGCAAGGTTGATCTTGTTGTTGCGGCACAAGCGTTTCAGTGGATGGATCGCCCTTTGTTGCTGAACACTGTCTCAAACCAGCTTCGCTCTGGAGGCGTTATGGCGGTTATTCAAAACAATCGCGATTTTCAAAATAGTCAATTTCTCGCTGCTTATGAAACATTATTAGAAGAGATGAGCCCTCACTATTCTCGTTATTATCGTCATTTTGACTTTTTACAGGAAATGCGTGATGGTCTTGATGTCAATCCAGAAAATGTTGCTTTACATATACACAATTGGACGATGACGATCCCCTCCGAAGCTTTTATAGGCATGAGCCGCTCTTCAACGCAAGCGCAACGCGCCATTGCCAACCATGGAGAAGAATATTTGCAGGAATTGGTTAAACTGATAAAACAATATGAAGTGCAAGGAAATTTGGAACTTTTATATCGCAGTGAACTCTACATCTATACAAAATAATCTTACACCTATAGTTCTCCCCGTTACCTTGCAACGCATTATGATCCCCTCAAGAAATGAAGCCATGCCACCCAAATTGGCTGTATAATTAGCTGCATAAAACTACCCAAAGTTGTATTAAGGCACCTCAATTTGAGACCATAAAATAATTTCTGCCTTATAATGCAGGATTATTGCCAGCTTAAAATCCAAACTCATCGCTGCAATGATCAAGAATAACTCTTCATCTTAAACTCAACAGTGTCAGCCTTGAGAACACAAAAGATAACTCTCAAACATAGTTGTGCTCATTATCAATCAAAGTTAAGCCTTTATCAGCCAAATGCCCCGACAAAAGACCCAGCAAAAATACTCATCGTCGTCCCCTCTCACTCACACTTCTTAAGAATGCGCTAGCATTACAGTCAATATCAACGTTCAACTTTATATCATGCCCCTATCAAAAAACTTGACCTCTCTAGTCATAGGTGTACTAACTGTTTATGGACGTTATAGACTAATTACACTATTGCATATTTTTAAAGATGTGAACATGGGGGGAATGATATGCGTAAACAGCTAATGTTTCGGTTTTATGGGCTTGTTGTCTTGCTCTATCTTTCTGATATGGTGCTCTTCTTAAGTAACCTTTGGAATGCTTATCGCATAACATCTTCATCGGTTTTTCTAGGGATAACCATGGCTTTGGGAACCCTTACACCCACTCTTTTGAAAAAAAGTGGCCTAGTGCATATTAAAGCCTCACTGCAATTGGGAGATTTATACAAAAGGCGGATTGTCATCTATAGCCTTCTTTTATTGATTTCTCTTTTTCATTATGTCGACTCTCCTTTGGGTTTTATTGTGGTCTCTATCTCGATCGGTTATCTCTCTTTGATCACCTTAAGTACGCTGGAAACTTATAATACGAAACTCGCGCTTAGTGGTTATATTAGTGCCCAAAAGGCTTCTCGCATTATGCAAACAGTGGTGCAGATTGGCGCCTTTTTGGGGGCAGCACTGAGCGGCTATCTCTTAGAAGCCACCAGCCCACGAGGAATAGCCCCTGAAATCGGCTATAATGGTTTGATTGCAGCCATTTGTGTGTTTGACATTATCGTAAGCCTTGTGGCCGGATATGTTATCTTTCGCGATGAATATAGTGCCGAGTGCACGACGAATGGCTTGTCTCCTATCACCGATAAAAAACCAACGCTTATACCGCAAGCAGAGAGGCTTTCTCTAGAGCTTAAACTTTTATGTGTTTGCATAGGCCTTATTGGCTTTCACATTTGCGCCTATAATACACTGGCAACCATTCTTTTTCAGAGTGTGAAAAATTTTGGTTCTGAATATTATGGCCTGTGCAGCGCGGTTGCAGGTGTAGGCGCTTTTCTGGCTGCTTTTATCAAAATCCCGCGCTTTGAATTCATTTTTCCAGCCCTCATATTGGGTTTGGCTGATCTTATTTTCAGCACCACACAATTGCCTTATTTGGCTATGGTTTTTTGCTTTTTTATTGGCTTTTCAATGAATACCATGCGGATTAACGCCCGCAAACATATGATTGAAGCAACAAAAACAGAAACTCAAGCAGAGCTGGTGGGAAGCTATAGTGGCATGCTTTATACGCTCTCTCAATCGGCGGGTTATGTTATTCTTGGTCTTCTTACAAGCTCTGTCCTTATGGGGCCTCAAGCAGCCATTTACCTTCTTCCCCTTATCGGGCTGATAATCTTTATTTATGTTCTTTTTCTTTCATCACAGCAGGCCCAAATATGAGCAAAACTATTCTTATTGTCGACCCTTTCTCCACAGGTGCCCTCTATGCCCCTGCCTTACAAAAATTAGGCTATACCTGTTACGGCGTTGTCTCTCAACCAGCACCTTTTTCACACTATATGCTTTCTTATCAGGGAGAAGGCATGGCAGAAACAAAACTTCATAGCGTCGATGAGATAAAGCAACGCTTTCCTATCGGCACAATAGAAGCTGTGATAGCAGGTGCTGAGGTCAGTATTTATTGTGCAGAACAATTGGCTGCTTACTATGGTTGTCCTGGAAATAATCCCTTGACCACCGATTGGCGGCGGAAAAAGGCCGCAATGCAAAAGCGTCTTTGTGAAAAAGGTTTATCCTATATTCGATCAAAAATTCTTACAGAAGGTGATTGTGCTCTTGATGATTTTGAAAGCTTCAGTGGCTATGTGGTAAAGCCAAACGATTCTGCTGGAAGTGATGGTGTTTTATTTTTCTCTAGCCGTGAGGAAGTGGCAACGTGGGTCTCTGAAATTGACTGGACGCAGAAAAATGTTTTTGGCAAACCTAACGAGGTTTATTTGCTCCAAGAAAGATTGGAGGGAGAGGAATATATCGTAGATGCCGTTGTAAAGGGAGAAGCTATAAAGATATGCGCTTTATCACGATATAAAAAGGGTATGCATAATAGAAGTGCCTTTGTTTATGAATCGCTTGATGTGCTTGATGCTCAAGATCCCCTTTATGCCCCTCTTATCTCTTATGCAAAACAGTGTATTCACGCGGTGGGAATTGAATATGGACCCGCCCATATGGAAATCATGCAAACCGCTCGCGGTCCAGTGATGATTGAAGTAGGAGCCCGCCTTCACGGAGGGATTGCTCCCACTTTGTTTGCACATTGCTATGAAGATGATTTACTTGAAAGCTCCGTTAACCTTATTGCGGGAAAGTTTTCGCAAACCCCAAGTCGTTTTAAGAAAAAAGGACGTATTATCTTTCTTATCAATAAGATTGATGGGCATATCATAAAAGATGTTAATCTATGGCAGCAAAAGCTTCATTCTTGGGAAAATGTGGTTCATTTTATGCTCTTTTTTAAAGAAAACGAGCCTCTACCCCTAACCACCGATTTAAATACTTGCCCAGCTATTATAGCAATTTGGGGACAGAGTGATGATGAATTATCAGCTTTAGAAAGGAGCATTCGTAGCCATTTTTTATAGAAAAGCCTAAAAATGTTGAATTTATAAGACCATGCTATCAAGATAACGGAAACTCATTTAGGAGTATAAGATAAATAAATTAACGAAATTAAAGAAAAAAATTCCCCTAACTTTTATATACCCCATTGATTTTATGGTAAATGGCGGAGAGAGAGGATTCGAACCCTCGATATGGTTTCCCATATACACGCGTTCCAGGCGTGCGCCTTCAACCACTCGGCCACCTCTCCAGAAGGTTTGCACTATACCCAGAAAGAAATAACGTGCAAGCCTAAATTATACATTCAAAATGCAAAATTCAAATTTATTGATTAAATAAGAGCTAATATGTGTTGAATAACAAGCATATCCTGTCTTTTTTTAAAAAACTTTTTCCGTGGATAGGTCTAATAATAGGAGTAAAAAGGTTGTATCATAAACTTTCATGCTAACTGATATACTTTCTACTTTATCAAAAAAACACTGCCCTTAAAGTTGGCATACGGTTTATGTTTTCTTCACAAGGAAATAATTAAACATCTCTCGCCTATCAACATTGATTGACCCAACAATAAAATACAACAATAACGATATGAATCTATTATATTTCTCATTAAAATTGCACTCTTAAAATGAGATCCTCAAATAGCGTAAATTTTTCCCTTCACCTCCCCTTTCATATTGAATGCATTAAAATCATGTACTTGTACACCATGAGCGGGAATGGAATGTGGGAAAAATACTTTACATAAAGAATAAGAAAATGATTTTTATGCATTTAAGATAAAGAAAGTATAAAATGAGAAAATCTTTAAAATGATGATTTATCAATTATAAATTAATTATGTTTCCTATAATAGCTCTAAAAGACAATAGTCCTAAGGTACTAAAGGTCCCATAACTTGTCACAATGAGCGCGTTCTTTCCTCTTTACATTCTTTACCACCGGATATCTTTGCTTAGAGCGCGTACAGCTCGTGCTGTTTCACATTGTAGTGCTTTTTGTGCTAAAACTTTCATATCTTCAAAACTATGAGCCTGCAAACACGCCTTTACTGGAGAAATATCGCACGATATCATAGAGAGCTCCTTAATTCCTAATCCAGTCAAAATCATCGCACCAAAAGGATCTCCAGCCATACCACCGCATACACCAACCCAACACTCATGCTGCGCTGCTCCCTGAATAGTCTGATAAATCAGACGTAAAACTGCTGGATCAAGGCTATCAACATCAGACACAAGGTATGGATTTTGCCGATCAACAGCCATTGTATACTGTGTTAAATCATTGGTTCCAATTGAGAAAAAATCAACATGAGCACCCAACATATCTGCCATAATGGCCGCAGCTGGAACTTCAATCATAATACCAAGTTTTAATTTTGGTGCATCAATATCATTACGTATTTCTTCTGCAATCTTTTTTATAGCAACAATCTCTGAAACAGACATCACCATTGGAAATACAATCCATAGATCTCCCCCTTCTTTTGCAGCTCTGTACAAAGCACGTAGTTGAGGCACTAAAAGATCACGCCGACGTAACAAAAGCCGAGTTCCTCGGACACCTAAAAAAGGATTGTCTTCTTTCGATAAATGTAAATGCGTAACTTGTTTATCTCCACCAATATCGAGCGCACGAATAATTAATGGCTTATCTCCTACAGCTGCAATCATCGCTCGGTATATATCAAATTGGACCTCCTCATCTGGAATATGTGGATTATCTAAAAATAAAAATTCTGTGCGCATGAGCCCCACACCTTCAGCTCCCAAATCAAGCGCAACAGGAACCTGAGTTGCATGATTGACATTAGCCATAATACGAATTCTTTGACCATCTGTCGTTTGCACTGGCGTTCTAAACGCGCTTATCTCACTAACACGTTTTTGTGCAACAGTATCAAGATGCCTTTGAGCATCTTCAACATCTTCAAGCGTAGGATCAAGATAAATGAACCCGTTATCGCCATCAATAATAGCCTGAATACCAGACTGAACCGCTAAAATATCATCACCTGCAGCAACAACCATGGGAATATTAAGAGTACGTGCCAAAATAGCTGTATGAGAAAGTGGTCCTCCCCATGCCGTTGCTAATCCTTTTACTTTTGTACAATCAAGTTGTGCAACATCAGAAGGAGAAAGATCGTTTGTAACCAGAATAACATCACTTGGAATGTCATCTAAAAAGAATGTTCTATAAGATGGATTTATTTCCCCTAAAACACGACGACCAACATCAACTAAATTAATAGCGCGTGCTGCTAACAAAGGATTATCTACCTTAGAAAACATATCTGAAAACTGCCGAACCGCTCTATCCCAAGACCAAGCAACACCATGACCTTCTGCGATAAAACGACAAGCTTGAGCTATGAGATTTTCATCTTCAAGCAAAACCATTTGCGCAGAAAAAATCGCCGCAGAATCTTCTCCCATACGCACTGTAATATCAGAAATCACAGATGCCATTTTATGTTTTGTTTTTGTAAGAGCATTCTCAAGACAGGCAGCACCAACTGCAAAATCAATTGGCTGATCTATTATGGAAATATCATTTTGCTTTAAAACAAAAATTTTACCAAACGCTAACCCTGAACTTGCTCCAACACCAGAAATGCCTTTTTGCAGAGAGCTTGGATACCAACCATGCAAAGTCTTTATTTGAGATTCTGTTTCTCTCATGACACATTGTTCACTAATACTCACTTTTTTCGCAATCGCAATGGCTTCATTGAGAAGCTGTGCTCCATCTTCAGCATCTGTAGAGAAAATCAAAACATCTCCGGTTTTTACTCCTAATTGCAATAAACCAACTAAATTTTTCATTTCAACGGCATATTGACCATGACGAACTCTGATAGAATTCTGAACCTTTTTTGCAAAATCAACCCAGAGAGAAGCGGGGCGTGCATGAAGACCACTTGGATAATCTAAAGTCCATTCCTGACGCACCGAAAGATCACCAATCACTGTTTTTTCTATCTTCATATCTTGATTAAACAGAGTTGTAACAATTTGCTGTTTGTCCGTAGTGGTTGCAAGTACTTCAAGCTGTTTTTTATCAAACAAAAGAGATGTCAACTTTTTGCAAATTTCTCTATAGCGATCTGGACACGCTGCAATGGCAATAACCAAATATGCTTTCTTTCCATCCTGCCACTCAACACCATCAGGAACTTGTATAACAGCAACAGCATCCTTGATAATCAAATCACTATTTTCAACCATGCCATGAGGAATAGCTATACCATTCCCAAGCCAAGTATTGGTTATTTCTTCACGTGCAAGCATGCTTGATAGATAATATTTATCAACAGCACCAACCTGCACAAGCAATTCAGCAGCAGCTGATATCGCATCATTTTTATGATCAAAAGCAGCTGCAAGTTGTACAGATCTTATAGACAAGATTTCACTCTCTATAAAATCTACAGTCATTGCTTCTGCTTTCTCATATCTCATCATGAATTCAAACCGCCTCACATCTGAACACGAATATCTCTGATAAATTTCTTTTCAGAGCTGATTTTTCAAAAATACAAGCTATAAACAACATGAAAGATCTCTTTTATTTTACGGAATAGTGCCAAGTCAGGTGCTTAAATACCTTAATATAACCTATAAAACAATTGAATATCACCACTCTGCAGGTTGCTTAAAACGATCATAAGTGAGTCTGCCCCTTTACCTTACGAAGCTAAACCCTCGATTTTGCAGCCCCAATCACTTAAACAAAACCAATCAACTAAAAAACTATGTTTTAAAAACACTTTCATTATCTCAAATTATTCAACATAACTTGTTATTATTCCCTCGAAAGCATCCTCCCCTATCATTTGTAACTTCAGCTAACATTTCAACTTACCCCTCTAGGTTGATTTAACCTACTATCCCTCTTATAAATTCATTACATAACTACAAATTGCTCTAGGCAATTTATCATCTTTAAAGTTCTGCGCCGCTCATTTTAGTATACTTTCCCCCCTAATATATAACATTGATATATTTTTAGCTACTCCTTTACTTCAATCAATATATCAAACACGTACTACCCTCTGTTACCAATTTGCAAAGTATGCACATCCCCAAACGCTATCCTTAACCAATAAAACTAGGAAAAACGCTACAAATTATCTTACCTTTTAGACATTTGAATAACTGAAAACACCAAAAATGCAAAATAAGTATTACCTGAGATCAACCTCAGCTCTTATGCTCATGTATTTCCAGTAATACATAAATAACCAAAATAATAATCATGCAATCAGAAAAAATACTCTTAAAGGTAGCTGATTACATATAGGTTATTTTTATATCTTTAAATAACACCCTCTTTTAAAATATCATTTCATTCTCAATTAACTTCCCCCCTTAATACATTTTACCTTTAAAAAACTTACTCACTGATTCCTATGGATTTTTTTATCCTTTATCTTTTAAGATAAGTAGCCTTACCTATCCACACTCCCTCTCAAATAGCATGCTCTCCTCAACAGTACAAAGGCCAATATAAAGACTTATCTTCATAAATGATTGCAATAAATAATGTTTTCATCAAACTTCTCATAATTTTCCGAAAACAATCGCCTCTCTTATAAAAAAATTATTGAGCGCTTCTTCATAATAAGCTTCTTTCATCAAAAGAAAGTCTATCCTCCTTATGATTACACACAAATTTATCAATAAATTCCATTATAATATCAATATCTTCAGTGCAAACACAACACCGCATAAATCGTCCCCCGCATTGGGAAAAGTCATTTTCCCAATTTCATCTTCTACATTTATTAAGGTTCCAATGCAAAAAGGGAAAGATAGAATACTATCTTTCCCTTTTAATCTTCATAAAACTACAACTGCAATTCAATGGAATCACAAAATCCAATAAAATTACAGTTTATTTCTATAGAACGCTACAGATTACTTTGCGGCCTCTACCATAGGAATGACTGAAACATAGGAACGATTACCGGCTTTCCGCTGAAAAGAAACCTTGCCATTTGATAGCGCAAAAAGCGTATGATCTTTTCCAATTCCAACATTGTTGCCAGGATGCCAACGTGTACCACGCTGACGGATAATAATATTTCCAGCAATAACGGTTTCACCACCAAATTTTTTAACGCCTAGACGTTTCGATTCTGAATCGCGACCATTACGCGAGGAACCACCAGCTTTTTTATGTGCCACAGACGCTCTCCTTTAGTCTTTCTTACTCTTTGATGCTACAGCCGCTTTCTTCTGCGATGCTGCGGTCTTTTTTTCAGCCGCTTTTTTAACTGTCTTCTCAACAGCAGCAGCTTTTGTTTCTTTTTGTGCAGTTGCTTCCTCTTTTACGGGTTTTGCTGCTGCTTTTTTAGGCTTAGAACCACCCATTACAATTTCTAAAACACGAAGTGTCGTAAATTCTTGGCGATGACCACGCGTGCGTTTAGAATTTTGACGGCGTCGCTTCTTAAATGCGATAACTTTGCGCCCACGTGCCTGTTCTACAATTTCAGCTGTCACCAATGCATCTGCAACAACAGGCGTGCCAATAACTGCATTTCCTTCTTGCCCAACCATCAATACATCATTGAATTCAACAACATCACCCGCATTGCCATTTACTTTTTCAACTTTTACCACTTGGTTAGCAACAATGCGGTATTGCTTACCACCGGTTTTAATGACTGCGAACATTTTTTATCCTTCCGTTCACTCCAGCTCTTAATTTCTGCCTTGAAATAAGGGAAAATAGGCTGCTTTTTATCAGTCGTAACCACTCTTATAAGAAAGATAAAACCTTCCTCAACACAAATAAGCGCAGATTTCTCCACGCTCATATTCTACCTATATGAAGGAATTTCTATTCTCTGTCAATAAAGTACCACAAAAAAGAAAAAAAGGTTGTACCAAAAACAATTGAAGGGTATCTACCCCTCGTATACACTATTTGAATAGTGCGTATTTTTGTCGCACTTTAATATGGAGAGGTGGCTGAGTGGTTGAAAGCACCGCACTCGAAATGCGGCATAGGGGTGACTCTATCGAGGGTTCAAATCCCTCTCTCTCCGCCATTAACTTAAAACGAACTTTATATGCTTAGTATGGTATAGCTGAAGACTCAACATTTTCAGGATTTTTTGTTTGCAATTAATCAGAGCGTGCCAGTCTATGCGTGTCATGATTTATCCTCTAGGAACTGGCATTGTATTTCCACGTGTTTTATAATTTCTAAAATTCTCCTCTCATAATCTTCAAATTACCTGATCTGGCATAAAATATCTCTAAAGGATTTTTGCCTCTCACCAACCTTTGATAGAGATCTAGAAACAATAGTGATCATAGTGCTCTTTGCAATTCCGTTGATTAACGGACTCAATGCGTTTTATTCGCATCAGAGGTTTTTAACGTACACCTCAGCTTTTCTCACGCAATGTACTCATTTAGAATTAATGTTATTGAATATTTTTATAAAATTTTTATCTCTTACCATAATCACAAAAAGGTTGGCATAATAATTGAATATCCCTCATAGGGCGCTTTCTTTTATTTCTAAGCCTTTTAAGTAAATAGATAGTCCTTGTAAAATAAATAAAGGTGCGCAAAACCCTATAAATATACAAAGGCTGTATAATATAGGAAATGAAAAAAAGTTTGCTGCATATAAAAGCATAATAGAAAATAAAGCTGTTATAATACGCACGCTGGCATCACCTACCAAAATCACCTCAGCTAAATTGTCACTAGGTGTAACAGCTTGACCAATTGTTATCCCCGATACCCTAAAATAAAATTGCCCAATGCCTAATAAAAAGCCCATGATATAGAGAGAATTTTGGGTAAAGTTTAAATATAAAACAAAAGAAATTGCGATTATTGCAAAAGCCGGTACACCCCATACGAAAAAACGAATTAAAGATGGAAATTTCCTTAAATAATAGGATGAAACGAAGCCATTAATTACAAAACCCAGTGCCAACAAAGCAAAGATAGAATTTTGAATGGCTGTAAATTTTATATTATCTGACGTTATCGATGCAAGAACAAGCGGCAATAAAACGAGAGCCCCTGTATAGAGAAAGTTATTCAAAATACGATTAATCGTCAAAAAACGTAAAGCAGAAATTTTCCAAAGGCACTTAAAACCAACTCCATAAGTTCTTTGGGTTGGCCTTTTCGATGGCTCTTTTATCCTATTTATTTGTTGTATAGACTTTATATGAAACCATAAACCGGCATTTAAAAGATAAATAAATACAATAAAGCCTATAGCTATTTTGTGCCCAAAATGCACAATTATAAAATATATAAGCAATGGAGACACAATAATAAAGAACTGACAACAACTGGTATAAAATGCAAAAATACCAGCTTTTTGTTTAGGATCTGGAATCAGTTGATTTAGGGCAGTGTTATTATTTGGGTTATCAGCCCCCATCAATAGTGCGAGTAGAAAAAACACAAATAAAATAAATACTGTGTTGTTTATGAATAATAAGAAAGACAACAATCCCGCACAAATAATTTGACTATAAAATCCAATGATAAAACCTTGATAGCACGCTAACACATTCCCCAAACAGAAGCCTGCGATTCCAATTGCGATTAAATTAATAATATTTAAAGCAGCAGATGCTTCTCCCGTTTTATCTTGTAATTGTAACAAAGAAAAACCAATAGAAAGTACACCACTCGCACAAAAACTTGTTAAACATCCAATCAAAATCATAAGAAAAACAGAATTACGCAATAGTTTTCTCACCTTTAGACAAAGCGCTAAGCCATTTTATGCTTTTCTCTATTGTCAAATATGGCGCGGTCCTAAACTCTGATTGTTCATAAAATTTGAGTGTAAATGCGTTTTGGGTATTTATTTTTCGCAAGTTATCTATCCGTATCAATTCTATACGAGATAACACTGTATTTATAAAGTGAAATAAAGAATAGGAAACGGCTTTCCAATACATATGGAGACGCTCTCTTGCTAAATAATTTTCTAAGGCATATTTCAAATGACAACCCTCTAAAATATGTTGCGGACAATGATGCAACGGATAAAAAATAGCATCCCCTTTTTGTACAAAACTAAGAAGAAATATTTTTTATCTCTTATGATATTATAAAAACTTTCAGCAAAAAGGTCTTTTAAATTTAGTCCAATTACAACAAGATTGAGTGCTAATTTTTGAGTAATATGAAACAAAGCCAACTTGCACTGCTAAAGTTCCAATAACTTCTCAGTCAGATCTTGGATAAGCTTTTTTAAAATTCCCATCCAATTCTTTCTTATGATCCCTCATAATCGCTCTATGTCTCAAAGTAATTACAACCATGATTTTTGAGAGTATCTCTTCTAGAGATAGAAGATCTTCTCATAGGATACTTAGTCCTTCTAATATAGCACAGCATTTCAAGCCTTTTTTCACATGGATAATAGTTCCAAAAACACTGTACGAAACCTGTAAAATCTGTTTTTTGCTCTTTTTTTATTTTCTATGGCCAAAATTCAATTCAGACCATAGGGGAGCAGAGAATAAAATAGAGAGTATCTCATATTTTTCTCCCCTTTACCTTTGCTTGAATTCGTACAGAATCTATGATCAAATTATATTTATTTTTCACGTCTTGCTTGAATATGAGTGAGCAACCCTAATGTTGAACTATCGCGATTATCCGCTTTACTTTCTCCACGAAGAATGGGGAGTAATTCATTTGCTAATTCTTTGCCAAGTTCAACACCCCATTGATCAAAAGAGTTAATATTCATTAAAATACCTTCAACAAAGATACGATGTTCATAAAGCGCAATAAGACGACCAAGTGCAAAAGGTGTTAATAAATCTTGAACCAGCGTCATACTGGGACGGTTTCCTTTAAAACTTCTATGAAGTGCTAAATGATCTGCTTCACACTCATCAACACCATTTTTTATCAAGATATGCCGCGCGTCTTCAATACTACGCCCCTTCATCAAAGCCTTTGATTGTGCTAAACAATTTGCCAGCAATATTTCATACATAGAATGTAAATTTTTCTCATGCCCTTTTATAAATAAAATAAACTCTACTGGAACAACATCTGTTCCTTGATGCAGAAGCTGAAAGAAAGCATGTTGGCTATTTGTTCCAGAATCACCCCAAACGATTGGACCACTTGAAAAATTTAATGGTTTTCCATCCAGCGAAACTTGCTTACCATTTGATTCCATATCAAGTTGTTGTAAATAAGCTGGAAAATGTATTAAACGCTGTGCATAGGGAATGATAGAGCGTGATGAATAACCACAAATAACACGATGCCAAAACCCTAAAAGAGCAAAGCGAATAGGAATATTTTTATGCAAAGGCATGGTTTTAAAATGCTGGTCCATTTGCAAAGCACCATTGAGAAATTGACGAAAATTACGCCCTCCTATTGCAAACATAACAACAAGTCCAATGGCAGACCAAATTGAATAACGGCCTCCAACCCAATTCCAAAATTTAAAAACTCTTGTGGAATCTATGCCAAATTCTGCTACTTTATCAAGCGCACTCGAGATAGCAATAAAATGCGTATTAATAGCTTCTTCCCCTAAATGTGAACGAATCCATTGACGAGCAACTTGAGCATTCGCCATTGTTTCAGCCGTTGTAAAAGTTTTAGAAGAAATGATAAACAGCGTTGTTGCCGGATTCAAAATGGAGAGAGTATCAGAAATATGAGCGCTATCAGCGTTAGAAACAAAATGACAACGTGGACCATCATGATAAGGTTTTAAAGCATATGTAACCATTGAAGGACCAAGATCAGAACCACCAATACCAATGTTGACAATATCACTTATTTTCTCTCCACGGCTTCCCTTATAACTTCCATCACGAACCTTTTCAGCAAATCTTTCCATATCCTCAAGAACATCTTGAATATCACGAATAAGATCATGACCATCCAACATGAAAATTTCATCAGCAGGTAAACGTAATGCAATATGAAGAACGGAGCGTTTTTCAGTTGTATTAATGGCTTTACCCGAAAACATAGCATCACGCCGCCCCAATACGTCTGCTGCAACAGCTAACTCATCAAGAAGCTGTAATGTTTTAAATGTTACACCACATTTTGAAAAATCAAAAAGAAGATCATCAAGCCTTAGAGAAAAATGGGAAAAACGCTGGTCATCCGCTAAAAAATGCCGACGAATATCATAGACCCCATCCTCTGCAGCATGCCTCCTTAAAGCTTTTAATACGGCTTCAAAAGCCTTTTCATCTCGAATCGAAAAGCTATCTCCCATAAGCTTATCCTATACGGTTATTGATAATGAAATCTAGGTCCAAACAATAACAAAATAAAAAGCATCTCCTTGGTTTCTCGCTCTTTTCACTGCTCACACAAAAAATGAAGGAATATATAAAGTAAAAAAATAAGGTTCAAAAATGATATTTTTTACAAGAATAAACTTTCCAATCTTTTCTACTCGAACCATCATTCAACTTGATTAAGTTCTTGTGCTAAGCGCAAATCCTCTTCTGCTTTTGATCTTATAAAACGCCCTAAAAAAAGATAAACAACCGGTGTGACATAAAGCGTAAAAACCGTTGCTAAACCTAAACCACCAACGATCACCCAACCTAAAGCTACACGCGCTTCTGCACCAGCCCCTTTGGCTAAAACCAAAGGAACACCCCCTAAAATGGCACAAATCATTGTCATAAAAACTGGACGCAGACGAATATTTGCTGCCTCTTCCACAGCTTCACGCACACTTCTTCCTTGATCACGTAATTGATCTGCAAATTCAACAATCAGAATACCATTTTTTGCCATAATACCAATTAACAAAATTAGCCCAATTTGACTATAAATATTAAGACTCACACCACTTAAGAGCATAGCAATGACAGCACAACCAATCCCTAATGGCACAGTAGCCATAATAATGAATCCTGAAATAAAGCTTTCAAACTGAGCCGCTAAAATGAGTAAAATAATCAAAAAGGCAATGCCAAAAACGATCATAAAGCTAGAAGATGTTTCATTAAGTGTTTCGGCTTCCCCTAAGGGGACAATGTAGGTTCCTTTTGATAACAAAGGAGAAGCAATTTTCTGTACAGCTTGGTACGCTTCCCCTAAAGCAATACCTTGAGCAAGATTTGAGCTTAAAATAACAGCACTCATGCGCTTTTCCCGTTTTAATTGAGGAGCGACAGCTTTTTCATGCAAACGCGCAATAACCGATAAAGGAATATATCGATTGTCTTTGGTCTTTAAAAAAATATTTTCTAAATCGCTAGGACTCTTCATAGAATTTTTACGCGATATCAATTTAACATCGTAAGAATGATTATCCACATTAATGGAACCAATCTTTTTACCATCCAACATTGCTTGTAATGTATCGCCCAAATTGGTGATATCAATCCCTAAATCAGAGGCTTTTTTTCGATTGATTTCAATAAAAAATTGCGGTTGTTTAGCATCAACAGTAAGACGCGGACGAATAAAACGTGAATCAGCTTGTAAAGCATGTACCAACTTATCCGCAATGGGTTGTAATGCTGCATAATCATCGCCTAGAATGGCAAATTGTAACCCTTGCCCCGTTCCTCTCACACCTAGAGAGTTTCCCTGCGCTGCAAACACAAAAACTGCTGGAAATTTTCGAACCTTTTCATTAATATCGTTTACAATTTCTTGCTGAGAGCGTACACGTTTATCCCAAGGTGAAAGCTTTAAAATCAAAAAAGCAGTATTGGGTGCACCGCCAATACCTACGATAGAGTAACTGCCAGAAATTTCACCCGCATCACGTAATGGCTGAAAACTTTCGTCAATTTTCTCTATCTGTTTGTTCAAATATTCTGCTGAAATACCTTGTGGCCCATTAATGACCAAAAAGATAAGAGCTCTGTCTTCTGCTGGTGTTAATTCTTGTTGCAACTTCGTATAGCCTCCAACGCAAAGAGTTGCAAAAACAAGTGAAGCAATAACAACAGCCCAAGGCTTTTCTAAACACTTATGCAAAGTGTAAGTATATGCCTTATGAAGCAAAGAACCCCATTTATATAAAAAAGTCAAATAATGGGTCTTTTCCTCTGTCTCCTCAACATGCTCTTTGAGAAAACGTGAAGCCAACATAGGACAAAGCGTTAAAGCAACAATTGCAGAAAGCAAAATAGCAATTGCTAAAACAAACCCAAATTCTCTAAAGAGTCCTCCAACTTGTCCAGGAAGAAAGGAGATAGGCACAAATACGGCCACTAAAGTCAATGTTGTTGCAATAACAGCAAAAAAGACTTCACGGGTTCCTAACACCGCAGCAGCTCTAACACCTATCCCCATATTGCGCCGTCGAACAATATTTTCCAGAACCACAATGGCATCATCGACAACAAGCCCTGTTGCCAAAACAAGTCCTAAAAATGTGAGAATATTTAATGAAAACCCTACAAGATAAATGGCTGCAATAGTACCAATCAAAGCGACTGGAAGAGATACAGCAGGGATCAGCGTTACACGAATATCTCGGAGAAAAAGAAAAATAACCAAGATAACGCTTAAAATAGCAATGATCAACGCAACCTCAACCTCATGAAGCGCGCTTTTAATAAAAGTAGCATCGTCATTTACAACTTCTATATGTACAGAAGAAGGAAGTATATTTTTGAGATTATCGACAACAGCTCTCACGCCTGCAGAAATATCAAGAGTATTGGCTTGAGCTTTACGTACAATACCTAATCCAACCCCTGTTTTTCCGTTGATACGAAGAATAACGTCTTCTATATCGGGTGACAACGTCACATGCGCAACATCACGAAGATGTACATGCGGCTTTAAAACGACTTGTTCAAAAGCTTCTGGTGTTGTTAAACGCGCAGTAGCACGAACAACTAAAGTTTGCTTAGAATTGCGTATTGACCCTACTGGAACATCTGTTTTCATATCAGCAAGAACGCGTGCAACATCTGCGACAGTTAATCCATAACTTGCAAGTTTTGCTTGATCTATATCAATCTGAAAAATCTTTTTGCGAGCATTATCAACCTGTACATCACCAACACCATCAACAGCAGAAATCGCATCAACAATCTTATCGTCTACAATCATTGTTAAATCATCAATACTCATTGTTGGTGATGTCACAACCAAATACATCATGGCAGCAGCATTCGAATCTGCTTTAATAATCAAAGGAGCATCCGCATCCTTAGGTAAAGAATAAGTAACGCGAGATAGAGCATCACGGATATCAGATGCCGCTACATTCAAATCAACGCCGACATTAAAATTAATTTGCACAAAGGAGCTTCCAAAAGAAGATGTTGAAGAAATCGTCTTAACACCTGAAACACGAGAAACAGCATCTTCTATAATTTTTGTTACTTCACGATCAATTGTTTCTGCCGACGCACCAGAAAATAGCGTCACAATTGTTGTTACAGGTGTATCAACGTCGGGTAATTCTCTGATATCAACATTCAACCATGCTGCAAATCCTGCAATGATGATCAGCGCATTTAAAACAAAAGTAAAAACCGGCCTGCGAATGAATAAGGCAATGAGACCACCTTGTTCTGGCTGTGACATTGGCTGTTTTGTGCTCAACTCTTGGCTCATTGTATATCCGTTCCATAAACTGCTGATAATTTCTGTTGATGGGGTTTTGAATCATCATTTGGATTATCAATAGTTACTTTACTTCCTGGATAAAGCGTTTGTACCCCTTGAATAACAACTTTATCACCATCTTCTAGGGAAGCTTTTACAAAAACTTGATCTGCTTTACGCTGAATAATTGATACGGGTATCGACTCTACTTTTCCATCTCTCACACGCCAAACGAATGACCCTTTACTGTTCCATTGAATCGCAAGAGGATTAACAACGGGGAAAGAACCATCATGAAATTGCAGGGCAATAGAAAAAGACATACCAGACATAAGCGTATCTTTTTCATTATTGATTTCAACCTGAACATGAAGTGTACGACTTTCTGGATCAACGATATTATCAATCGCATAAATATGACCAACAAAAGATTTATCTGGTTGCGCAGTTAATATTGCCGTTACCTCATCTCCTTTATGAAGGCGTGATACATATCGCTCAGGGGCCCACATATCGACTAAAATACGTTCTCTATTCTCAATACGACCAATAACCGTGTTAAGGGTCACGTTATTTCCCACATCAATAGGTAAAATACCAACAACTCCAGAGATTGGTGCACGAATTGTTCGCCGGTCGAGATCAACCTCAGCATTCCGTAAAACCAAATTTGCATTATCTAACTCTAAGCGTGCCGTAATTTCTTGAACTTCTGTTGCTGTATGGCTCGCTCGTAATTTAAGAATACGCGAAAGCGTTAACGCATCATTATCTCGTTGTACTTTTGCTTTTGCAGCTGCTATTTCCTCTTTTTTAGAATCAAGCTTTGCAATCGTATCACCTACTTTTACTTTTGTACCAGCTGACACAAAAAACTTATCAATAACACCTGGCGATAAAGGGGTAAGCTCGACTTCTTCAAGTGCTTGTCCACTTCCTAAAACGTTAAGATGTTCATAAAAGTCTTTAGTTTTTACCAAATCAACGACAACATTCGTCGGTGGTCTTCCCGTTTCTCCCTTTGAAGCTTTATACGATACACTTGTTTTATCCGCCATAGAAATGGGGTGTTTTGTACTCTGTTTCCCTGCCCAATAAGTAAGCATTAAAACGATAATTAAAAACACCAATGGGAAGATCTTTTTTAATGACGCCATACATTCACCCTCACTGTGTCATATTGATCTGAAATAGTTTTCAACAGTAATATCGGCGTTTTACACAAAAACCAAACAGCAGGTATATATTTACCCCCCGCTGCAAAAAACATATCTCATCTCTGCTTGATTATCTTTCATAGAAAAAAACGTCAAGTTAACTATCGTTCATATTACTTTGCACAACCACAACCAGAAAGTGGTCTTATCAAAAATCTAACTCAAACCATGATATATGATGCTCTTTTTTTTAAATATCCCATAGAAAAAGAGATTTTTTTGATTATAATCTAAGTTTCGCTTGCATTTCTTTGATGAAACGATTAGGAACCCTTGTGTCTTAGACGATGTAGAAAATCTGAAGTGTATGCACCCGTAGCTCAGCTGGATAGAGCACCAGACTACGAATCTGGGGGTCAGGAGTTCGAATCTCTTCGGGTGCGCCATTTATTACAATATTTTACTATCAGCAGTGTTTTAGTCAGAAAATTTGAATTTTTTTATGTGATTTTTTGCTCATTTTATCCTTTTAACAAAATTTCTAAAGCTGATGTAATTCTTGAGATATTAAAAGCTGTGAATAAAAAGTATAACAATATCGCTTGCGTAAAAAGTTTTTAAATTAATGGCCTAAAGACTTTCTTCTAATGTTCATCATTCGCTGATATTGAGAAAGATACCGCAGGCTGCCTAAAAACTTATCGAAACTTAAAATATAGAGATTCTTTTTTCAAAAAAACGATAAAACTCTTCCTGTGTTCTTTTCGTATTATCTCTTGCACAGCATATCATCGACCTTTATGATACCTTATACCTTCTATTCTTTATGGATTCTTCACATTAATCCATAGAGTGCAGATCCCAAATACTAATAAAAGCTCAGTTTAAAGAATTTTTCCATGCCTCAAACAGATATTGAAATTGCTCGCACTGCTAAAAAGCAGCATATTACTGAAATCGCACAAAAAATTGGCATTTCACATGAAAATCTCATTCCCTATGGCCATGATAAAGCTAAAATTTCTTCCTCTTACATAAAATCACTCAATAACAATCCAGATGGTAAACTTATCCTCGTCACAGCGATCAATCCTACACCTGCTGGAGAAGGAAAAACAACAACAACTGTTGGGCTGAGTGATGCCCTTAACCTTATTGGAAAAAAAACAATAGCCACACTGAGAGAACCGTCTTTGGGCCCCTGTTTTGGTGTAAAAGGTGGGGCTGCCGGTGGTGGTTATGCGCAAGTCGTTCCAATGGATGACCTTAATTTGCATTTTACCGGGGATTTTCATGCTATTACAGCGGCTCATAATCTTCTTGCTGCAATGATCGATAATCATATCTATTGGGGAAATGCTCTCAACATTGATCCACGTCGCATTGTTTGGAAACGTGTTCTTGACATGAATGACCGTGCGTTGCGTGATATTGTCATTTCATTGGGCGGTATAACAAATGGTTTTCCACGTCAAACAGGTTTTGATATTACCGTTGCATCAGAAATTATGGCACTTCTTTGCCTTTCTGAAAATTTAGAAAACCTGACACAAAGGCTTAAAAAAGTTATTGTTGCTTACCGTTATGATAAAACACCTGTAACAGTGGCTGATCTCAATGCCGAAGGTGCCATGGCCGTTCTTCTTAAAGATGCCATACAACCCAATCTTGTACAAACAATTGAAAATAATCCTGTTCTCGTTCATGGAGGACCTTTTGCCAATATTGCTCATGGCTGTAACTCAGTTATAGCAACCAAAACCGCTTTAAAATTGGCTGATTATGTTGTCACAGAAGCAGGATTTGGAGCCGATCTTGGAGCAGAAAAGTTTTTCAACATCAAATGTCGGCAAGCCGGTATTATACCAAATGCAACAGTGATCGTCGCAACAATTCGTGCATTAAAAATGAATGGTGGTGTGGACAAAAATAATCTGACCGAAGAAAATATTACCGCTTTAGAAAAGGGAGCAGCGAATCTTCTACGACATATCCAAAATATGGAACATTACGGTATCCCTTGTGTTGTCGCAATTAATCATTTCAACAGCGATAGCGACGCTGAAATAAGAACATTACAAAAAATAGTTGCCACAACTGGACACAAAGCAATTATTTGTAGACATTGGGAACAAGGTGGGAAAGGCGCAGTAGTACTTGCACAAGAACTCATTGACTTAATTGAAAAGCAAGATTCTCATTTTCAAGTTCTCTATCAAGATAATATTCCCCTCATTCAGAAAATTAATTGTATTATAACAAAGCTATATGGTGGGCGTGGCGCCATTATCTCAGCTCCTATTCTTAAACAACTTGAATCTTGGGAAAAAGAAGGTTTTGGCACTTACCCTATTTGTATGGCAAAAACACCTTATTCTTTTTCTGCTGACCCTAAGCAATATGGTGCTCCTGTTGATTTTGAAATTCCTGTGCGAGAAGTTCGTCTCTGTGCGGGAGCCGGCTTTATTGTTGTCATTTGTGGAGATGTTATGACCATGCCCGGCTTACCACATTATCCTACCGCTGAAAAAATTTATCTTGACGAAAATGATCAAATACAAGGACTTTCATAAGTTGATAAACGTCAACTTTATCAGTCATTATAAAAAAACCTTTTATTGCAAAAAGGAATAGAATTTTAAAAAGCGATATAGACAAATGTCTTATTTATATGATATAAGCCCTTGTCCTTTTGGATATGTCTTTAAAAGGACGTAGGTTTTCCTATCATTTGTGACACTGAAAAAAGCAGGATACATAGTGCAAGTACTCGTTCGTGATAATAATGTTGATCAAGCGCTCCGCGCGTTGAAAAAAAAGATGCAGCGTGAAGGTATCTTCCGTGAAATGAAAATGCGTAGTTATTATGAAAAGCCATCTGAAAAGCGTGCTCGTGAGAAAGCTGAGGCTATTCGTCGTACACGTAAGCTTGCTCGTAAGCGTGCGCAAAGAGAGGGTTTTGTTAGTAACGGACGCGCTGTTGCAGTGAAGTAATATACTTTTAATGCATCATAGAATTGTATAAGCAATAGAGAATAAGCTATCGAAGATTTTATCTTTAGGGGCAATTATGATAGGTTGTTTATCGTATTGTTTTGTTTGCAATTGTGCAATGTTGTTGAGTACTTTAGTGATATAAAATAAGTTATTAATTATCTGGAAGTGATAAACGCTCTTATTACAGATAGTGGGGCTTATTTCACTTTTGTAAGTTTCAAAAGTCGCTAGCAAAAAACACTGTAGATATTTAAGCAACTTATTTCTATGTAGAATGTGGATTGAGTGTCAGGTGTTTACTTATCACCTTTCACTATGATTTTCTCCGTCTTGTTATCTTTCAAATAACTGTTTCTTCTATGAACTTCTTATGATGATTTTCTTTTTGGGTTCTTAAATATTCTGTATCCTTCGAAGATTTTAGATCAATTTGCAAAACACAAGTGGCTGTTGCCATATGCGATTGTGTATGGGGGATATGAAAATATATAACTCTCTCTTCCTTCACTTATGTAATACCTCTTGACTCTGATTTCCCTAAAGGATGAAGAATTTTAGCCACTGCACTACAGATTCCTTGTTCTTGATAAGTTTCTTCTACTTATCACTTATATCATTGACCTTGTTTCAAATAAACCATTTATTTTATTCAACTTTTTATACTAAGTTTAAAAAATAAAAGGTAAAATAAACAGAGAAAATGCTGTATTTTAATATAGATGTTAGTGTTTTATATTAATCATTTTTAATGACAATATTTTTACAATTTAAATAACGCGCTTAAATTTATAACTTGTTTATTTATAATAATGAAATGTTTTTATATTAAGTAATGTCTCTGAATAGAGTAAGGTGTTTCAACACTTTCTCATATTAAAGCAATCAAGATTTTTTCTTGTGTATCGACATAGCGGAGTCCGTATGCAAATACAATAAAAATGCTTCTTATGAATGCTCTCAAATAATGAGAATAGCATAACATTGAGAACGGTGAACGAGTGAAATAGAATGATCGTATCAATATCTCTCCCATAAGGATAAGCATTATCATTGCATAAGATCATAGGGTATCAAATTTTATGTAATAGAAACTATTCTGTTAAAATTATTCCTTCATATATCAATCTACTCTATAATGTTCTTCAATTTTTACGCTTGAATGCTTCATCTATCGTATTATTTTGTTCCTTTAAAACTATCTTCTCAAGCCACACCATAATCTCTTTACTGAACAGTTTTCGTATTCATAACATGCATAACTACGCTTTTATTTCGAGAAATACCCTCAGAAAAAAGAGATAATATTTTAGCTCCGATTCTCTCTACAAACACCACCTCGACCACAATATACTTTTCTATTTAATATCTTTCTCACACATACAGCTCGCTAAAAATCTAATATTTATTTATAACTATCCCCTCATAAACACGATAAACACTAAGAAATTCAAACTTTTGTTTTCTTTATTTTGCTCGTCTCATAACAATTTTTTCATTGTTTAGATCTCTTTAACGAGAAATATGTCATAATTTTTATTCGTCTCCAATCTTATCTTCCAGATTTTAAATTGACCAATATATGACGCAATATAAGGAGTTCAGTGTGCAAAATTCTCGTTGGTTTCGCGTTTTAATGCTCGCATCATGTATTTTAATCGCAAAGGTCATTGTATTAGGTTCACCGCGTTTGTTGCATGCACAAACATTTAATCAAAATTTAGGTCCTAGTGGTTTACCACTTCCGCGATTTGCTTCGATTAAACCTAACCGTGTTAATGTCCGCGTTGGACCAGGAAGTAACTATTCTATCATTTTCACCTATCAAAAAAAGGGATTACCTATTGAAATCATCCAAGAATACGATCAATGGCGTAAAATTCGTGATGCAGAAGGTGATGAAGGATGGGTATATCAATCGCTTTTATCAGGGAAACGAACTGCTATAACGATTCCATGGCAAAAAGATAAAACAAAAAGGCTGATGCTACGAAAAAACCCCACTGACAATGCAGAACTTGTGGCAGAAATAGAGCCTAATGTCATTGGCAATATTCACCAATGCGATGGACAATGGTGCGAAATCACTCTTAATAATGTTCATGGATGGCTTCATCAACCTCAATTATGGGGGATTTATCCTGATGAAAAAATAAAAGGGTGGTGAATACTCAAACACATCACGTTTAACTTTTATTCCTCATCGAATATTCTTGCTCCCTATCACAAGATTGATTTTTTGGTTTTAATCGCACAATCAAATCAACATGTGAAATTTCCATACCTTCTGGTGGTTTAGGCAAATTTCCAATAATGGGAGCTTCTTCTAAGTTGCAAGGAATATCAAGGATATGATTTTCACCTTCTATATAAAAATGATAATGATCAGAGGTATTTGTATCAAACCAAGTCTTCGAACCTTCTACAGCAATAATCCGTAACAATCCCGCTTCCGTAAATTGATGAAGCGTATTATAAACCGTTGCTAAAGATACAGGAACCCCCGCTCTCACTGCTTCTTCATAGAGCTCTTCAGCAGTAATATGACGATTTCCTTCAGAAAAAATCATATGCGCAAGCTCTAACCGCTGGCGTGTTGGACGCAAACCATTTTCACGTAAACGTTTTTCTAACATAGAAGTGGAATAATATTGTACACCTTCTCCACACTCTTTTGTGGACTGTTTCTTTTCATCCATATCTAAATTGTCTGGACTCCCTGACATGTTACAAACTAAAATATCTTCCTGCTTCAATAAGATAAAAATATAAAAAAATGGGAATAGTATGGTACAATCTTGTATTCCATTTTTAAATAATTACCTATGTAGAATACATGAAAAAGAGCTTTTGTCATTAAAAATGATATAAAATCATTTCCCTCTCTTTGAAATTTGCTCTAAAAGTAAGTTCGGGAAAAGCGCAGAAATAAAGATATATGCAAATAAATGGAGTAACCATGACTGAACAAAAGTCTCGCTACACTTATGAAGAGCTTCTAAGCTGCGCTCGCGGCGAAATGTTTGGTAAGGGTAATGCGCAATTGCCAGCACCGCCAATGTTGATGATTCATCGAATCACTCAAATCAGTGAGACTGGTGGTAAATACGATAAAGGAATAATTCGTGCTGAATTTGACATCACACCAGACCTGTGGTTTTTTAATTGTCACTTTATAGGCGATCCCGTTATGCCAGGATGTCTTGGATTGGATGGTATGTGGCAATTAACAGGTTTTTTTCTTGGTTGGTTGGGCGAACCAGGAAAAGGCAGAGCAATATCAACAGGTGAAGTAAAGTTGTCAGGTATGGTAACGCCACAGACCAAACTTCTTGAATATGGAATAGATTTTAAGCGTATTCGACGTGGAAATTTAGTCTTAGGAATAGCTGATGGATGGCTAAAGGCAGATGGAGAAACTATTTATAAAGCGAATGATTTACGCGTTGCTTTATTCAAAGAAGATTGAACATTATTTTCACCAGAAAGAATCTTTTACTATTCTGTATGAAACAAGGAGGTATGGATGCGTCGAGTTGTTATAACCGGAATGGGAATTGTTTCCGCGATTGGGAATAATCCAGAGGCTGTTTTAACCAGTTTATATGAAGCAAAATCCGGGATTTCTTACGCATCTCAGTATGCTGAATTGGGCTTTCGTAGTAGAGTTTACGGTAAACCCGATATTAATATAGAAGAACTCGTAGATCGACGTGCTCTCCGTTTTCATGGACGTGGAACAGCATGGAATCATATAGCCATGGATCAAGCGATTGCTGATGCTGGTTTAGAACCTCATGAAGTATCAAACGAACACACTGGTATTATTATGGGTTCTGGAGGTGCTTCAACGCAGTCAATCGTAGAAGCGGCTGATATTACACGTCAAAAGGGCCCAAAACGTGTTGGGCCTTTTGTTGTGCCTAAAGCGATGAGTTCTACAGCATCCGCAACACTTGCAACTTTTTTTAAAATAAAAGGGGTCAATTATTCAATCTCTTCAGCTTGTGCTACCTCCAATCATTGTATTGGGAATGCTTATGAAATAATACAATATGGCAAGCAAGATCGTATCTTTGCCGGTGGCTGCGAAGATTTGGATTGGACACTCTCTGTTTTATTTGATGCTATGGGTGCTATGTCTAGTAGATATAATGACATCCCTCACAAAGCTTCACGTGCCTATGATGTCAATCGTGATGGATTTGTTATTGCTGGAGGCGCTGGTGTTTTGGTTCTTGAAGAACTGGAATGCGCTAAAGCACGTGGTGCAAAAATCTATGGAGAAATCGTTGGATATGGTGCAACATCTGATGGACATGATATGGTTGCTCCATCAGGAGAGGGAGCAGAACGATGCATGCGCATGGCCCTTGCAACAGTCAATAATAAAATTGATTATATCAATCCCCATGCAACAGCAACGCCTGTTGGTGATCCTCCTGAAATAGAAGCTATCCGCCGTATTTTTGGAGCGGGTGATCAATGTCCCCCCATTTCTGCCACCAAATCTCTAACAGGACATTCCCTAGGAGCCGCAGGGGTCCACGAGGCGATCTATACATTATTAATGATGAATCATAATTTTATTTGTGAAAGTGCCCATATTGAAGAACTTGATCCAGCTTTTGCTGATATGCCAATTGTTCGTGAACGACGTGATCATCAACAACTGAATACCGTATTGTCAAATACTTTTGGCTTTGGCGGTACCAATGCAACGCTTGTTTTTCAACGCTATGTATAAATGAAAGTATCTTAGTAATTGAAAAAAATACGGTCTTACGGAGAATAATATGAAAGGTTTGATGGAGGGCAAACGTGGCCTTATTATGGGAATTGCAAATGACCATTCAATTGCTTGGGGTATTGCCTGTCAACTCGCACAAGCAGGAGCTGAATTAGCATTAACTTATCAAGGAGATGCTTTCGGAAAACGTGTTCAGCCCCTAGCAGATAAACTTGGCTGCAAATTAGTTCTAGAGTGTGATGTTGAAAAAATTGAAAATGTTGACGAGGTTTTTGAGAAACTTGAAAAAGAATGGAAAACGATTGATTTTATTGTCCATGCCATTGGTTTTTCAGATAAAAATCAGCTAAAAGGACGTTACGTTGATGTTACAACGCGTGAAAACTTTCAACGTACAATGGTTATTTCAGCTTATTCCTTTACTGAAATTGCCCAACGCGCCGGCAAGCTTATGCCTAATGGAGGAGCACTTTTAACCCTTACTTATGGTGCTTCACAACAAGTTGTGCCTAATTATAATATCATGGGGGTTGCTAAAGCTGCTTTAGAAGCTATGGTTCGTTATTTAGCAGCAGACTTTGGCCCGCAAAATATCCGCGTCAATGCGATTTCAGCGGGTCCTGTTAGAACCTTAGCAGGTAATGGTATTGCAGCTGCACGTGCAATATTTTCACATCAACGTCGTAATGCCCCATTACGTCGTACCGTGAATATTCATGAAATTGGACAATCTGCCCTTTATTTACTCTCTGACTTATCCTCAGGCGTTACAGGTGAAATCCATTATGTTGATTCAGGCTATAACATCATGTCTATGCCAATACTTGAGGAACTGAAAAAAACTGAAGATTCCCCAGAAGGATAAAAAATATTCGACTTAAAAAAGAAAATTAATCATATGTAGAATGCTTTAAATTGCGTATTGAGTGCTGTCTCAGCTGAACTGAACCCTCATAGGGAAAGGCTTTAAGGCCAGTCTATTGCATATATAATGACATATCATTCTCACTAAGAGGACTACAATTTTTCGCAGAATACAAAAATCATTCCGAGATAGCAAACGTACTTGTTGCTAAAATTTTTAATCCCTCTGATGAAAAAGAAAAACGAAATTCTATGGTAGAATTACGCTTTCTTTGCATATTTTCAAACCAAGGATAATCAATATATTTTTTTCAATTTATTGTTATAAATATAACGCACAGAACTGTGTAAAAATCCTTGTAAGAATAAGCCAACACAAAGCCAATTGTATCATTATTATTGTTTTGTCTAAAAAGCTGCCATACCTCTACAATCGATTTTTCTAAAAAGTTTTATATTTTATGGAATTATTTTCCTAATAAATCCCATGCTTTTTCTGCTGCTTGTCAATCAACATCCAATCCTAAAGTGCAGCATAAGAACAAATATGTAAGCTATTTAGCGCCTCCTCTACTGTTGCAGCTTTGTATATGCCAGATAGGAGAAAGTACGTTGCATCTCTTTGTTTGATTTATCTCTGAAACGGGAGACACCTAACTATGGAGAGAATATAAAAGTATAAAGGTAGAAACCATCTTTCAGCCTTACCATCATCCTTTAATTCAGCTTTACGACTCTCAAAAATATCTACAGCAATATTGTTTTTAACAATAAAGATTATGCTTTTGTTTATCGCATATCTGTTTGGAATTACACTCCTTGTGCAAAATAAAATGTTTCAAACCCTATGACTTAAAGTGCCAATCAGGTGTTTTTAAGAGATATCTTGCTCCCAAGTCCATTTCGCGACAAGAGCAACCATTTGTGTAGCCATAAAGCCATTGTGCTCCCATCTTTACACTTGTGAAAAAAGCCTGAACAATTAAGTCCTGCCACTCCTCAATGTTGCAATAGCTCTTGATACTTGAGAGGCGCCATAAGAAGAATTTTCAGTCCTTTCTTGATCGTTTTTATCCACACAGCCTTTCCCGCTTGTAATGTGCGAGCGGATGGTTTTAACTGTTTCAAGTGCCAAAACCTGCCTAAACTTTGTAAGCTGAAAAAGTATATAATAACATCAGCTTTCTCTTTCACAAAACATTAAGATAGGAAGCATGATGGGTTTTGTGTATTTCCCAGAGATTTTAATTATACTGTTTATAGTACCATTTTGGAATGGAATTGCATGTATTAAGAAATGCCTTTGAAAATCGTCAAGCTGAATAAGAAAATGATAGTAAAGATGAAAACTGGACTTTTAAAGCTTCATATTCTTACCAAATTAGGTTTCCTATCTTTTTTCAAAGCTTACACAAACATGTTTAATGTGAAAACGATAATTTATTTCAAAGCAATCGCTTAACAAAAGCTAACGCTTTTATATTTCAGCTATTTTTTATAAAAACATCAAAAAAATCTATTTTATATTTCTTCATAGAATGTTTCTATTTTTTTAAGATTGGCAATATTTAAAAACACAAGGCTCGTATTATATTTCGTCCTTGAGAGCACGGCTTAGTAATGTGTTAGCTGCTTCAGTTACGTTTTTACCACAATAAAGAATTTGATAAATTTGCTCTACAATGGGCATTTCTACTCCTTGACGTTGCGCTAACATATGTACTTCTTTGGTATTTAAATACCCTTCTACAACCTGACCAATTTGTTTTTCCGCCTCTTTTATATCTATTCCTTGACCAAGAAGTATTCCAAAACGACGATTACGCGACTGATTATCAGTACATGTCAAAACAAGGTCACCTAAGCCTGTCATTCCCATGAATGTGGAAAGCTCAGCCCCCATAGCGCCCCCTAAACGACTGATTTCAGCTAATCCTCTCGTGATGAGAGCTATTCGTGCGTTTGCTCCAAATCCCATGCCATCTGATATTCCTGCACCTATAGCAATAACATTTTTGACGGCTCCCCCTAATTGAACACCAATCATATCTGAGCTTTTATAAACTCTAAAATTTTTGTCACAATGAAAAAGTTGCTGTAACTCTTTACCAAACTCAACATCAGAAGCTGCTATCGTCATTGCAGTAGGCCAACCAAGAGCAAGTTCTTTAGCAAAAGTTGGTCCGGAAAAAACAGCTAAAGGGACTTTTTCACCTAAAATCTCACGAGCGACTTCTTGTAAAAAACGTCCAGTGCCATGTTCTAAACCTTTCGTTGCCCAAATAACGCGTGAATGTTGATCCAAATAGGGTTGAATATTATACAACACTTGACGAAATACATGGCTTGGAACAACAATTAATATATTATCACTTGCTGCTATGGCAGTTTCAAGCGAAGCTTCAAGTAATAAGTTTTCAGGAAATCGAATATCAGGTAAATATATTTGATTACAACGTTGTTCCTGTAATTTTTCGATATTTTGAGAATTATGTCCCCAAAGTAAAACATTATGACCATTACGAGCAAGAGCAATCGCTAATGCAGTACCAAAAGAACCAGCACCAATAACTGTCATTGCAATGGTTTTCATTAAATTTTCTGTTTATTCTCTAAATTTTTGATTTCAAATTCTCATTATTATTACAAATAACTTCAATGTTATCTTTAATATAAATCCTATAAAACCAAAATGTTATTTCTTCGTAGCTTTATCGCACACAACATAAAAACTTGTTTTTTTACATTCTCTTTCTTTGTACTGAATTTTATAAAAATACTCTTTGTATATTCTACAATAGCTATTTGTTTTAAAGCTTAACGAAACACTCAATGGATCGCCTTGTTAAAAATAAAAACACAGTCAAAATAATGATATGCACCACTGATATCTTACACTCAAGCCCCCTCTTTCATATCCTAAGAACTTCTACAGTATACCTTGTAGAGCTGATACAGTCCGCATCAGCCCTACAAGCATTTCTCACATCTATTCTATAGGAGTTTGCACACCTGGCGTTTGCTCCATAGGCGTTTCTGAACCAGGAACTTGATCCACAGGAGTTTGCACACCTGGTGTTTGCTCCATGGGCGTTTCTGAACCAGGGATTTGATTCACAGGAGTTTGCACACCTGGCATTTGCTCCATGGGCGTTTCTGAACCAGGAACTTGATCCACAGGAGAGTGCATACCTGGCATTTGCTCCATGAGCGTTTCTGAACCAGGAACTTGATCCACAGGAGAGTGCATACCTGGCATTTGCTCCATGGGCGTTTCTGAACCAGGAACTTGATCCACAGGAGTTTGCATACCCGGCGTTTGCTCCATAGGCATTTCTAACTCCAGCATCTTTTCTGGCTGTTTTCTTGCAGATATATCTTTGTTTGATAACTGCCCAGACACCGAAGAATCATTTACTCCTGATATTTCCGGTTCAATAACACGTCCTGAACCACCCATCATATTATAATTCAAATGGGAAATAGCCCACCACGTACCTCCAACAATAACAAAAACGCAAATGGCTGCAAACCATAAAGCGCTTAAATTCCACTTGGCATCTGGACCAGAGTTCAAGTGCAAAAAGAAAACAATTTGTACTATAATCTGAATAAGTGCCATCCCAATAAGATATGCAACCTTTGTACTAATTGCCCAACTTTCCATCATTCCATACATGACAGGAATAAAAGAACCCAAAGTGAAAAATACAGCCAGAATAAAACCGATTAAATAGGAACCAGTACTGGGACCATGTGCTTCATTTTGCATGCTCATCACAACGCTCCTAATAAATAAACCATGGTGAAAACACCAACCCACACAATATCAAGTAAATGCCAGAAAATTGAAAGGCATGTTAGACGCGTTTTATTATCCTGATCCAAACCACTCCGACGTAGATGAAAAAACATCACCACCATCCAAAGAAGACCAACACTTACGTGAAGCCCGTGGGTACCAACCAAAGCAAAAAATGCTGACCAATAAGCAGATAAAACCTCTTTTCCAAAAAGCTGTAAACCTGTTGCAGGATCAATACCCACATAAGCACGAGGATCGTAATAAAAGACTTCACCCAATAATTCATGGAATTCGTAAAGCTCCATAGCAATGAAGCAACCTCCAAGTACAAAGGTAATGGCCATCCATAAGCGCACACCACTAATACTGTTCTTATGTGCCTGTACCATCACAAACCCATAAGTAATTGATGAAAACAATAATAAAGCCGTCTCAACCAAAACAAACTTTAAATCTATAAATTCATTGCCCGCTTTACCGCCACCATAAGAAGCAGAAAAAACAGCAAAACTTGAAAAAAGTGTCGAAAACAGAATCAAGTCTGAAAGAATATAGACCCAAAATCCAAACGTCATGATCGAGCTATTGTCGTGATGATGCTCATCCACTGTACTCGCATTATTCATTGTTACAGCACTCATACTGTTACTCCTTGTTCTTTAAGAACAGCTGTAAAAGCATCTTCTGTTTTTTGCACTTCCTCAGCTGGAATATAATAACCATGGTGATCACCTATTAATGAATGACCCACAAGCGTTGCAACAAAACCAATCAGTCCAATCGCAACAAGCCACCAAATGTGCCAAACAAGCGCAAAACCAACAACTAATGAAAAGAATCCTGCAATAATTCCAGCTGAAGTATTTGATGGCATATGAATTTTTTTAAATCCACTTGTCGGACGTTGATAACCATTCTTTTTCATATTCCAATAAGCATCATCCGTCTCCACCTCTGGAAGTATTGCAAAATTATATGCAGGAGGCGGTGAAGAAGTTGACCACTCAAGAGTCCGTGCATCACCCCAAGAATCATTGACTGTTACCGGTAAATGACCCTTATGTTTAATGCCATACCAAATTGCCAAAACAATCTGTAACACAAAACAGAGAATACCAAGTAAGATAATAAGAGCCCCTAGTGCAGCAATTATAAACATCGGTTGCCAACTAGGTTCCATGTAATGCTGAAGACGACGCGTCGCTCCCATTAAACCAAGAGCATAAACTGGGAAAAAGGCAAGATAAAAACCAATAAACCAACACCAGAAAGATGCAATACCTAGCATGCGATTTGGTTTATACCCAAAGACTTTTGGAAACCAAAAAGCAAGTCCAGCCAAATAAGCAAAAACCACACCTCCAATAATTGTATGGTGGAAATGCGCGACTAAAAAGAGCGAATTATGAAATTGCCAATCTGCAGGGACAATCGATAATAAAACACCGGTTAATCCACCACCAACGAACGTAAAAATCATTCCCATGCACCAAAGCATTGGAGGCTCAAAGCGTATCTTTCCTTTATACATCGTAAGCAACCAATTAAAGACTTTTACCCCTGTTGGAACGGCAATGATCATCGTTGCAATACTAAAGAAGGTATTTACAGCTTCACCACCACCCATTGTGAAGAAATGATGTCCCCAAACAAGAAGCGAAAGAATCAAAATTACCAACATGGCCCATATCATGGAAGTATAACCAAAGAGGCGTTTTGAAGAAAAAGTTGATACAACCTCAGAAACAATCCCAAAAGCCGGAACAACCAAAACATAAACCTCAGGATGACCAAAAACCCAAACATAGTTAATCCACACCATTGGATTACCACCACCAACATTGGTAAAGAAATTCATGTTCAGATAACGATCACAAGCCAAAAGTGCAAAGGCGACAGCTAAGACAGGATAAATAACCAAAATAAGGACATTACTGACAAAAGCACTCCAACAAAAAACAGGCATTTTCATCATTGTCATTCCAGGAGCACGCATCTTAATCATTGTTGCAATGAAATTAACTGACCCCATTGTTGTCGCGATACCAGAAAGCTGAAGCGACCATAAATAATAGTCTACCCCTGTATCTGGACTTGTTTGCAACTCTGTAAAAGGCGGATACATGAGCCAACCACCACGGCCAAAATTACCAACACCTAGTGATATGTTAATCAAGATTGCCCCTGCAGCCGTAATCCAAAAACCTAGATTATTTGCAAAGGGAAAAGCAACATCACGTGCACCAATTTGAAGTGGTATAAGATAATTAAACAGACCAAATAAAATAGGCGTAGCCATGAAAAAAATCATGATTGTACCATGCGCCGAAAAAATCTGATCAAAATGCTCAGGGGGCAAATAACCCGCTGTTTCACTCCCAAGAGCTAAAGCTTGATGCGTTCGCATCATAAGTGCATCCGCAAAACCGCGAACAAGCATAATAATTCCAAGAATTATATACATAATACCTATGCGCTTATGGTCAACAGTGGTGATCCAATTTCGCCACAAGATCCCCCACCACCCAAGCGCTGTTAAAGCAACAACAGCAATAAAACCAACCACAACAATCGCGATACATGTATATAAAACGATCGGTTCATGTGCAAGCGCATGAAAAGCACCTGCTGTAGGATCTGTAAGTCTTCCAAACATTTCTCAATCCATTTCAAATGAAATTCAAGTTTAAAAGAAACCTTATGTTAAAAGGGCTCTCTCTCTATTGATCCCTTAAATAACCTCGGGATCAAATACTGAACATAGTGCACCCCATAGCGTCTGAGCAGCAGCGCGCTTCATTAAATCTTCATTACATACCGTATTTTCATCAACACATCGATTAACAATGCGATAATAGAGCCGCTTCTCAACAGGTGCAAAATAACGAACTTCAGCATCTTTTTCCTTCGCAGCAATATCACCCATACGAGGCGCAATAGAAAGTTGACGATAAGACTTACGATCAAGTTCTCGCCCATTGGCCCGAGCTTTTACAATCCAATCATCAAAATCCTGCGAAGATACAGAATGCCAATTAAACCGCATACCCGAAAAACCATCGCCGCTGTAATTTGCGGAGGTCCCCTTGAATACGCCATGTTCTTCAGCAATCAAATGCAACTTCGCATTCATCTGCGGCATAGCGTAAAGAACTGTACCCAATTTAGGAACCCAAAAAGCATTGACAGAATTTTCTGACGTCAATTGTAATAAAACTTGACGTCCTTTAGGTGCGTAAATTTCATTGATCGATGCAATACCATACTGAGGATAAATAAAAACCCATTTCCAATCAAGAGCAACAGCATCAATCTGCAATGGCTCCCCTTCACCCACAACCTCCACTGGAAGAGGCTTTGCAGGCTCAAGCTTATAAGTATAATAAGTTGCGAATACACCCAAAACCATTACGATTAAAATTGGAATACCCCACATCACTGCTTCAATTTTATTTGAATGTGCCCAATCAGGAGAATATTCCGCTTTCATATTTGATGCCCGATATTTTATCGCTAAAAACACCACACTCACCATGACTGGAATAACGACGCAAAGCATAACAAACACACAAGCAGCAATCAAAATGAGCTGTTGACGTGCAACATAACCCGAGGGCTGTAAAACATCAATCTTACAACCAGACAAAAATAGTGCTATGCCCCCTAAAATCATAAGCATTTTTGTCCGTCTAACAAAACTTTCCATCTTTATCTGCCCCCATCATACGCACTAAAAACTGTCATAAATATCATACCTCATATTGTACAAATTTGAAAATAATTATCAAGCGAATTCAAAGCCTATACCACTCTTTCATCCAATGATCCAACATTTGCTTTTTAATGATTATTATTTAATTGTTTTGCAATATACTCAAGTGCAAATCGATACCCATCACTTCCACATCCAGTTATGATAGCATCGACACCTGAAGAGGTATAAGAATGGTGACGGAAAGCTTCACGTTGATAAATATGGGATAAATGAACTTCTACTTTCGGCCCTGAAAACATTTTTAGAGCATCAAGAAGAGCAACAGATGTATGACTGTAAGCTGCTGGGTTTATGATCAATCCAGAACTTAGTCCTATTGCTTCTTGGATCCATTCTACTAATTGACCCTCACAGTTACTTTGAAAAAAATTTATGATAAAGTTCGTTTTTTTTGCCCATTCTCTGCAACTTTTTTCAATATCTTCTAGAGTTTCAGTTCCATAAATTTCTGGCTCGCGTTGGCCTAGAAAATTTAAATTAGGACCGTTTAAAATCGTTATCATCACAGACATAGCAAGCCTTTTCTTCTCGATTATCACTTATTAAAAAATATTTAGCATGTTTTACAGCAATACAGCGCCATCCTTAATCTCAAAAAACTCTGCGCGTCCTTTTAAACTGTCAAATAAAAGACGGTCTGTTCCTGTCATAAATGTTTGCACAGCTAAATCATCAAGAATGTCAAATAAAGCAGCACGACGATGCGAATCAAGATGAGCAGCCATTTCATCAAGAAGAAGAATTGGAGCCCTTTCCGACATCATACCTGTTAGGCGTGCATGACACAAAACCAAACCTGTCAACAGCGCTTTTTGTTCACCTGTTGAACAAGATGTTGCTGCTCTATTTTTATCCGCATAAAAAACCTGCAAATCTGCGCGATGTGGTCCTTCTAATGTTCGCCCAGCAGCACGATCTATTGCACGGTTACGCTGCAACCGATCACAAAATTGCTCTTCAACTTCAGTCGCTGATAATCTACTGAGAGCCGTTTCCAAAAAACCATCACTTTGTAAAAAAGCCCGTGGAAAGGGTATCTGAGATGGCATTTGTGTAAACATATCGTTTAAAAGCCGAATAACATCAATACGCGCCGCAGAAATAGCTACCGCCAGTTCTGCCATCTGTTTTTCTAAAGCGTCAAACCAAGTATAATCTTCATTTCCATCCAAAAACAAGCGATTACGTGCGCGCATCGCTCTATCATAATCGGCTATGCGGCGACTATGTAAAGGATCGATCGCCACAACCATACGGTCTAAAAAACGTCTGCGCTCAAGCGAAGATCCCGTAAAAAGACCATCCATAGAAGGCGTCAAGATACTTATATGACAGTAATCTGTTAAGCGATCACTTGGCTCATTCACACCATTAATATGGATCTTTCGACTGTTATCGCTAATCTCTAAAGCTGTACCAATCTTTACTTCACCATAAAGAACACATTCAAGACGTGCAAAAACAACAAACCCTTCACCTCTACCATCTGAAAAACTAACATCAGAATAAGAGGCTCGCCTTAAACCACGCCCCGGAGAAAGAAAAGATAACGCCTCTAAAAGATTTGTCTTACCAGCTCCATTGTGGCCAGTAAAAACCACATGCTGACCCGAAAAATGAATTTCCAAGGAAGCATAATTACGATAACGCAACAGTCTCAGCTGTCTCACTGCCACTTTGTGCACATGACCAGCCATATATTGCAAAATAACGGCCCCTAAACACGAATAGGCATCAGTACATAAAGCACATCCGCATCATTATTATCACGAATGAGAGCAGGTGCTACAGCATCTGACAGCAGAAAAACCATCTCATCACTTGAAAGTTGCCCAGCAATATCTAAAAGATAACGTGAATTAAACCCTATCTCAAGCGGTTCAGATGTATAAGTTACAGCTAACTGATCTTCTGCGCTGCCAGAATCAGGGCTGTTAACCACAAGCCGCAACTGTCCATGCTCAATCATTAACTTAACCGCGCGCCCCCGATCACTTGAAATCGTTGAAACGCGATCAACTGCAGAAGAAAAGTCCTGCCTATTCACAACCAATTCTTTGTCATTACCAAGAGGTATAACACGTTGATAATCTGGAAATGTTCCATCAATTAACTTTGAGGTAAAAATCACAGAACCCACAGAAAAACGAATCTTCGCCTCTGAAAGTTCTATACATACATCGCCATCATTTTCTTCTGAAAGAAGTTTCTGTAATTCTCCTACAGCTTTACGGGGAACAATAACACCGGGCATTCCCTCAACTCCTGAAGGAGCTTCCATTTCAACTTGTGCCAAACGATGACCATCTGTTGCAACCAAACGCAATTTCAAAACATCATCATTAATAACATGGAAGTAAATACCATTAAGATAATAGCGGGTTTCTTCAGTAGAAATAGCAAATTGCGTACAATCAAGTAAATGCTTTAACCCTGACGCCGATAGAGAAAAGCGATAACCAAACTGCCCAGGAAGTGATTCTGGAAAATCTGCCTTCGGAAGACATTGAAGCTGAAAGTGTGCACGACCAGAAACTATCGACATTGCACTTGCTTGATTCTCATCAACAGATAATACAACCTCATTGCCATCAGGAAGTTTTCGAATGATATCGTAGAGCAAATATGCCGGAACAGTCGTTGCTCCAGCTTGTTCAACATTAACTGTAAAAGATTCTGTAACCTCTAAATCAAGATCTGTTGCTTTTAACTGAACACGGCCATTTTCGGCATCAATCAATACATTCGATAAAATAGGAACAGTATTACGGCGCTCTACCACACGGTGAACACGACCAAGAGACTTGAGAAATTGACTGCGATCAACTGTAATACGCATAAAAACCCTGTATGATTTACTAAAAAACGATAAAAATTCCTTAGAATTAAAATAATAGACTCTCTTAAAAGAATCGCCTACCGGATTTTATTAAAGCTCTCTTAAAATGGCAAGTCACCCCTGCATAAGAAAAAATAAATCTTTCCATTAAATCCTTTAAAGTTTTTCCAAAGGAAGAAATGATAAACGCTATACAGCCTGTTCTCCAATCAACCGCTTGAGCAATTCAAGTTCCTTAGCCAAGGTTTGATCACCACAAACCAAATCTTCAATTTTACGCACAGCGCGTAAAACTGTTGTATGATCACGTCCACCAAAACGACGTCCAATTTCTGGCAGTGAGCGTGGCGTTAATACTTTTGCTAAATACATTGCGACTTGCCGTGGCTTCACAACTGTCCGTGTTCGACGATTAGATAACAAGTCCTGTTTAGAAACATTATAATGGCGTGCTACCGTACGCTGAATTTCTTCAATCCGAATGCGTCTAGGTTCACCGGGACGTGTCAAGTGACCTAATAACTCATCAATCCGTTCTAAAGATAAATCAGACTCAAAAGATTGACGAAACAAGAGCTGATTAAATGCGCCTTCAATATCGCGCCCAGACCCTAAAACGGTTTTTGCAATATATTCCAAGATATCATCAGAAATTGATATCATGCCATCGTCTTGTTGTGCAACCTTCAACCGCTGACGTAACATTTGCAAACGCATTTCATAATCTGGAGCTTCAATTTCAAGAGCGACCCCTCCTTGAAGACGAGAACGAACGCGAAGATCAAGCGATTCTAGTTCCGCTGGTGGACGATCTGCAGCAACAACAACCTGTTTTGCACTATCAAGCAACATATTAAGCAAATGGCAAAATTCATGTTGTATCGACTTACCCTGCAAAAACTGCATATCATCAATAATCAAAAGGTCGATATCACGAAGCTGTTCTTTAAAAGAAAGAGCATCATTATCACGAATAGCTGTTGCAAAACGCCACATGAAATATTCAGCAGTTAAATAAATAACACGTGCAGACGTTAAACGCTTCAAGGCAGAAGCAGCAATTGCTTGAAGCAAATGTGTTTTTCCTAAACCAACAGAGGCATGAATAAAAAGAGGATTAAAACGCAAAGCACTTTTATGCCCCTCTGCAATTGAACGCGCAGCCGCTAAAGCAACACGGTTAGAAGCCCCCTCAACAAAAGTTTCAAAACTATAGCGAGAATCAAGCGGAGAGCCAAAAACACCCGTCTGAGAATTCTTGATTGAATGCTCTGGACAATTCTCAACAAAAGATGACGTTGCCTGCTCCTCTAGCACAACAGAAGGTGCACTTGCTTTACAAACCACATCTTTTGAAACGCGTTCCATACCGCGAACAATAACTTCAACACGAAGAATCGATGAATTCTCCTGTTTCCATAAATTTGTTAAAAGAGAACCATAGTGATTATTAATCCATGAACGTAAAAAAGCGGTAGGAACAGAAAGCTTTACAAGCGTATGACTATACTCAGCAAGCTTCACACGACCAAACCAACTGGTATAAGCCTCAACACCAACCTGGGCCTTTAATTGTGCCATCACACGTATAAAAGCCGCTGCACTTTCTTCCTCTGAAACAATAGAATATCCTACAGAAGAACTTCTACAAACGGCCCCATCATTCTCTGTCATCCTATCCTTTATTATGTTCTCTGTCGACAGGATATTTACCGCAACCCTTTTAAAGGAACTAGCTTTAGAGTTCAATTTATCCACCATCTTCCATCCTGATAAAAATAAAATTTGTCCTGCCAAACACCTAAATAAGCCCAGTGAAGGCAAAACGCCCTATCCCAAATAAGATTACTCACCCTCCCCTAGGATAGCCTCATCACAACCCTACTAATAAAGATGACCAATAAGATTTACTTGCACTCATGATATGACCCAACCTTCTAAAATGGTAAACATACCAATTAAGAAAACTAAAAAAACGTCAGAAAACCTCTCCAACACAAAAGCTTTAAAAGTCTAAACCAAAGCATCTTGTATTCAATAAAATACAGAATAACACGCTGATGTAACCCCTTCATGCTTTTCAGTCTTCACAAGAAACATACAAAACAGCAGAGGTAAAATGCAAGAGGTCAAAATAAAATCAAAAGATCCCCAAAAAAATGCTTATATCAATAAAGAATGAGAAAAATTATTGATTCAATTCATTTTTTTTCTCTAAATTTACCAATCATTAAAGAATCTCTTCAGATTAAAAAAAAAAATAAAATGCTTGACAAAAAAGACTCTGTAAAAATCCACAAAGCTTGTGGATAACCATGCCCCCCCGATAAACTTTATCTCCTTTTTCAAGAGGAGAATCATTGCCGATTCTTATTTTCAACAGAAACTTTTTAAAGCAATAAATAAAAAGCCAGCACCCTGATGGATGCTGGCTTTATTCTCAATAAAAAAGAAAAAACTTAAGCGCTAAGAGCTTTCAAACGCTTCGCTAAACGCGATACTTTCCTCGCAGCAGCATTTTTATGAAAAACCCCTTTAGAAACCGCACGCATAATCTCAGGCTCAAAATTCTTAAATGCAATTTCCGCAGCTGCCTTATCACCCCCAGCTAAAGCATCATCAAACTTACGTATAAAAGTACGAACGCGTGAACGGCGGGCCCTATTAACCTGTGTGCGTGCTGCAACCTTGCGCACCGCTTTTCGAGCAGAAGGTGTATTCGCCATAAATATAATCTCTCTTTCAAAACTTTGGCAAAATGAGTCTACAGAACACTCTACCAATATAAACAAACCTAACCCAAGCAAAACTATAAAGCTGCTTATAATTCGTGTGACTTATAGCGCAATGTTAAAGCCAACGTCAATTGAATTTTCAAAGACAGACATAAAAAACGCCGTCAAATTCTTTGATGCGCAACTTTATAACTTAATCGTTTAAAGACATTTCTCAACAAACAAAAGCATTTAAACGGCTAGCTTACGCAAGACATATTGCAAAATTCCACCATGATGCAAATAATCTAGTTCATCTTCAGTATCAACACGGCATAATAATGGAACAGTCTTTACCCGACCATCAGAAAAAGTAATTGTTGCTACAGTCTTTTGACGAGGCTTCAAGTTATGAATCCCTTCAATTGTTACCTTTTCATCTCCCTTTAAGCCTAAAGATTTCCAACTTACACCTTCTTCAAAAACAAAAGGAACAATACCCATACCAACAAGATTAGAGCGATGAATCCTTTCAAAAGATTGTACAATCACCGCTTTTATACCAAGAAGATTGGTCCCCTTGGCTGCCCAATCGCGTGATGATCCATTGCCATATTCAATACCTGCAAAAACAACAAGCGGAACAGCTTCTTGTTTATACGCCATTGCTGCATCATAAATGGCTTGTTCTACCGCTGATGGATAATGAATCGTATAACCTCCTTCTCGACCATTTTCTCCTAACATGAAATTACGAATGCGAATATTAGCAAAGGTCCCACGCACCATAACTTCATGATTCCCACGGCGCGTTCCATACTGATTAAAATCAGCGACTTTAACACCATGATCCATTAAATATTTACCAGCAGGAGAAGCTGCCTTAATAGAACCAGCAGGAGAAATATGATCTGTCGTGATTTTATCACCAAACAAACCTAAAATCCGCGCATCCTTAATATCTGATAAGACATCCGGCGTTTTCTTCATATCATCAAAATAAGGAGGATTACGGACATAGGTGGATTGTTCATCCCAAGAATAGGTAGAACCTGTAGGGATTTGAACTTTTTGCCAATTTTCATCTCCCTTAAAGACATCGGCATATTTTTCGGCAAAAACCTTACGCGTAACATTTTTTTCGATAAACGCCTGTATTTCTTGAGAAGTTGGCCAAATATCTCTTAAGTAAACCGGTTGACCATCTGAATCTTCACCAAGAGGTTCCTTGGTTAAATCTTTACACACCGTCCCAACAAGCGCATGTGCGACAACTAATGGAGGAGAAGCTAAATAATTGGCTTGTACATCAGGGGAAACACGCCCTTCAAAGTTACGATTTCCTGAAAGAACTGCAGCTGCAATGACACCATTGTCATTAATGGTTTTGGAAATAGCTGGATGCAAAGGACCAGAATTCCCAATACATGTTGTGCACCCAAACCCTACTAAGTTAAATCCTAGTGCATCTAAATCTTTTTGTAGACCTGAACTTTTAAGGTAAGCTTCAACGACCTGTGAACCAGGTGCAAGAGAGGTTTTTACCCACGGTTTGCTCTTGAGCCCTTTTGCCACAGCATTTCGTGCCAAAAGACCTGCGGCAATAAGAACACTTGGATTTGATGTATTCGTACATGATGTAATCGCAGCGATCACCACATCACCGTGACCAAGCGTATATTCTTCACCCTCAACCGAATAACGCTCATCTTGTCCAGTCTTCTTATAATCTTCGACTAAGGCCTTCTCAAAGCCTTGCCCAACATTTTCCAATGCAATACGCCCTTCAGGACGTTTAGGACCAGCCATAGAAGGAACAACGGTTCCCATATCTAATTCAATTGTATCACTAAAAATGGGACTAGCCACCATTTCATCATGCCACATCCCTTGTGCTTTGGAATAAGCTTCGACTAAAGCAATCCGATGCTCATCACGCCCTGTCATATTGAGATAACGCACTGTCTCATTATCAATTGGGAAAAAACCACATGTTGCTCCATATTCAGGTGCCATATTCCCAATCGTTGCCCGATCAGCAAGCGTCATATGTTCCAAACCAGGACCAAAAAACTCAACAAATTTACCAACAACACCTTTTTGGCGAAGCATTTGAGTCACCGTCAACACGAGATCAGTAGCTGTTACACCTTCTTTAAGTTTCCCTGTTAGATGAAAACCAATTACTTCAGGTAACAACATAGAAACGGGTTGGCCTAACATTGCCGCTTCAGCTTCAATACCACCAACCCCCCAACCTAAAACCCCCAAACCATTGACCATCGTTGTATGCGAATCAGTTCCCACACAGGTGTCAGGATAAACCGTCTCAGCCCCCTCTTCATTCTTCATCCACACGCATTGCGCTAAATATTCAAGGTTAACCTGATGACAAATCCCTGTTCCTGGAGGAACAACCCGAAAATTTTGAAAGGCTTGCTGCCCCCATTTAAGGAAACGATAGCGCTCTCCATTGCGTTCATATTCATGCTCAACGTTTTCCTTAAAAGCCATGGGAGTGCCAAAATCATCAACAATAACTGAGTGATCAATGATAAGATCAACAGGGATGAGAGGATTAATTTTTTCAGCGTTACCGCCAAGTTTGACCATAGCATCGCGCATTGCAGAAAGATCAACAACAGCAGGAACACCGGTAAAATCTTGCATAAGAACACGTGCAGGACGGTAGGCGATTTCTGCCCCCGCGCTTCCTTTGTCGCTTAACCACTTAGCAACATTAAGGATATCTTCTTTTTTAACCGTGCGACCATCTTCAAATCGCAATAAATTTTCAAGAATAACTTTCATTGAAAACGGTAAACGAGAAATACCTTCAAGTCCATTCTTCTCCGCTTCAATCAAGCTATAATAAGTATATTCTTTGCCACCAACATTTAAAATTCTGCGACAATTAAAACTATCAATGTGAGTCATGACTGTGTCCACCCTCATACTAAAAACTACCCAATTTCCAGGAATGAACAACACAAACTACGAGTCAAGGTCGCAGCTTGAGCGCAGACGCAACTACCTCCGCTATCCATTTCCCCCTCCACCTTTTATAGGCAAATGCGGAAATCAGCGCCGAAAACCATTTTACACCAGATATTGATGTAACACATTTCTTATAGAACTATTTCTAGAACTATTCTAGGGACAATTGCATAAAAAACGTGTTTTTTATGCTCTAATGCAATAAAAAATAGGGAAATTAAAGCAAAACAGGCAATCTAATGATGTTATCAGGAAAAAAATTAGCAGCTTATAGAAACGGGGAAACTCTGTTCAAAAACCTTTCTTTTTGTTTATTTCCACAGCAACTGATGACCATCACCGGTCCCAATGGTATCGGAAAATCTACATTACTGCGAATCATTGTTGGTCTTCTTGAAGCTGATGAAGGTCAAATCGTCCTTAAAGACCATGATCAAAGATATCCTGTTGCAACTGCGTGTCATTATCTCGGGTCTCAAAATGCCATGAAACCTTTCTTATCTGTCATAAACAATTTGCAATTTTGGGCAGAGTTTTATGGTCAACCTCTATACTCCCCCTATGAGGCCCTTGCTGATATTGGTCTTTCTGATCTTGAATATTTACCCTTTAACGCTCTGTCCACTGGACAACAAAGACGTGTCGCTATTGCCCGACTTTTGCTCTCTTATCGTCCTATTTGGATTTTAGACGAACCAATATCTGGGCTTGATAGCCATGCTCAAAAATGCCTTTCTCATATTTTCCAGCGTCATCTCAATCAAGGTGGTATGATTATCGCCGCAACCCATAATTCCCTAGGTATTCCAGAAAACCATACCATTGCTCTGGAAAAATTTTTACCTCTCTAGGAGAGAATAAAATGAAAGCACTGTTCTGGCGAGATCTTAAACTATTATTAGCACCACAAACTTCTTCACTCACAGGACTATTGTTTTTCATTGCTGTTGTTATCATAACCCCTTTTGCCATTGGACCAGATCCCAACACTCTTGCACAAATAGGACCAGGGATATTGTGGTTTGGAGCTCTTTTCGCAGGACTTCTCAATCTGAATAAACTTTTTCAAATCGATCGCGATGATGGCAATCTCGACCAATTTATCCTTTCAGGACAACGACAAAGTTTTACACTGATTGTCTTTACCAAATGCATCGCTCATTGGATAGGAACAATGCTTCCGCTCATTTTTGTAACACCTATTTTAGCCCTCATGCTCCACTTAGATGTCACGATAACTTTTACAACAATCCTTACCCTTTTATGCGGAACACCAGCTATCGTTTTTATTGGCGCTATAGGAGCGGCACTTGCAGCCTCATTGTTACACAGCACTCTTCTTATTTTCATCATTATCTTACCGTGGATTATTCCCATTATGATTTTTGGCGTTTCAGCTGCAACTTCCCCAACAAATCCAAATGCCTCTTTTCTCACATCCTTGGCGCTTCTTAGCGCTTTTTCACTTCTTTTGAGTCTTTTTAGCTCTTTTGTTGCTGCTTTAACACTCAAGCTTTTATCAGAATAATAAAAGATGATTGCCGCATAGCGAAACTCTGCCTATTATGAATTTTATGAATGAACTATCTCATACACATAAAATAAGGTCATTACCTGCAAGTTTTACCCATTTCATGAAAATAAGCAGTATCGTTTTGCCTTGGCTCGCCAGCATAACGGTTTGTCTTCTTATCTTAGGACTTATTCTAGTGATGCATTCCCCAGACGACTATCAACAGGGTATCACTGTTAGGATTATGTACCTTCATGTACCTTTTGCGTGGTTATCTACATTCTGTTACGTATTAATAAGTGTAGCAGCATTAGGAACTTTGATTTGGCGATATCATCTTGCTGATGTGGCTCTCAAATGTGGTGCAAATATTGGAGCAATTTTTACCACCTTGGCTCTCATGACAGGAGCACTTTGGGGGCGCCCTACATGGGGAACGTGGTGGGTTTGGGATGCACGATTAACATCAGTTTTAATTCTGCTTTTTATCTATCTTTCCATCATTCTGCTTGGACGTGCTTTTGATAACCAAGTAAAAGCTGCTCGTGCTACTGCAATTCTTACCCTTGTTGGATTTGTTAATATTCCTATCATTAAATTTTCCGTTAATTGGTGGAATACATTGCATCAACCAGCCTCCCTGTTACGTGCTGGAGGACCAACAATTGACAATGCTATGTTATGGCCCCTTATAACAATGCTATTTTGTTTCATCTTTATGTGTATTACGCTCTATTTAATGGCGATGCGAAATGAAATTAATCATCGTTATATCCAGATACTTCAGACCAAAAAATCCCGTCGTATACAACAACAGGACTCTTCATCATGCTCGACCTAAATGGCATTCACAGCGGGCTTTTAGGAAACCTATCTCAAAAAATTGATTTTTTCCTTGGGACCCTAAAACACGAGCAAATTGTTATTTTCAGCTATGGGCTTTCTGCAATATCTCTCTTATCCCTCCTTGGCTATATTCTTTGCAGAGCTTTATACCAAAAAAAAATTCTCCAACAGCTAAACAAAAAAGAACTGTCGCAAAAAGAAAAATACAATGAAGAACACCCCTCCAAAACTTAAAAAAAATATCTCTTTACCTGTTGTATTTGTTCTTTTTGGACCATTTGTACTTTTTCTTCTTCTCATCGCGCTTTTTTTCAATTTTATGGATAAGGAATATTCTCAAGATCCTTCTCTTCTTCCAAATGCATTGGCTGAAAAGCCTGCCCCCAAGACACACCTTCCTCTTCTTGATAAAGAAAATTATCTCAATTCAAAACAGTTTAAAGGACGTGTCACATTGATCAATTTTTGGGGTTCTTGGTGTTTACCCTGTCGCCAAGAGCATCCTCTTCTTATAAAAATTGCACAAGATAAACGTTTTGATCTGATTGGTATTAATTATAAGGATAACAAAGCAAACGCCCTGCGCTTTTTAAATAACTTTGGGAATCCTTTTAAATTGATTGGCTTTGATGTTTCAGGACATACAGCCATTGATTGGGGGGTGTATGGCCCCCCAGAAACCTTTCTCTTAAATAAAGAGAGCATCATTATTGCTAAACATGTTGGTCCTTTAACATGGCAAGTTTATCAGAAAAAAATTCTCCCCAAAATTGAACAAGCAATTATGACAGAAGAAAAATAAAAAAGAATTCCTTTCAACAGAAGTAAAACATCTTTTACAGAGACCCCTTTTTTAAAAAGCATGTCGAGTGAATAGTGATTTCAACAGAAAGATCATGAGCATACATCTAAAAAAGCTAAGGAAAGACACATTCTAGAGGTTCATATAAGCTTATGCTTTACGTTTTTAGAGCATAAACTAACATGGGCTTTTGTTGTAATCATCATTTTGCTATGAAATTGATTATATTTTTTCTTCCAAAAACTCTTGTGGTGTAAAACGATAGGTTTGTGAGCAAAACTCACATGTGACTGAAATATATTGATCTTTAACCATTTTATCGCGTTCATCAATTGGAAAACCTTCTAAGATTCCTTTAATTTTGTCGCGTGAACAAGAACACTGATCAACAAGAGAAAAAGGATTAAAAACTCTGACACCTTGTTCATGAAAAAGGCGAAACAAGAGCTTTTTACTCCCAACTTGGGGATCTGTTAATTCTGAGCTTTCAATCGTTGCCATAAGTATTTTAGCTTCTTGCCATTGGTTATCCAATTGGGTTTGAGTTTTTGTTTCTTCTTGCTTTTGATGAGGAGCATCTATTTTATGATGGAACGATGATTGAGGTAAAAGTTGCGTTAAAATACCTCCAGCTCGCCAGCTTTTTTGGGGGTGTCCTTGTTGATCACGGTTGATTAATATAGCAACAGCCAAACGAATATCGGTCGGAATTTGCTCTGATTGATCAAAATAAGTAAGAGCAGCTTCTTGTAAATTTGATCCATCTAATGCCACGATCCCTTGATAGGGTTGCATGTGAGGCCCTTGATCAATCGTAAAGGCTAAAGTGCCTTTTCCTAAAAGTGTTTCTGAAGGTGTTTGATCATGGTCCATGGCTTCTTTAAGCTGTTCTTTATCAAAACGAGCGTATCCACGTAAACTAGAAGGAGGAGAAAAATCACACACTAACATATTAACCGGCCCATCGGAATGGGTTTGTAAAATAAATTTTCCCGTAAGCTTGAGAGAGGTTCCAAGTAGAACAGTTAAAAGTAAAGCCTCTGCCAGAAGATATGAAACTGGCTCAGGATATTGATGTCTGTTAAGAATAGAATTTAAAGTTTCCCCAAGTTGTACAGCACGTCCACGGATATCAAGTTCTTCGACTTGGAAAGGAATAACACTATCATCTTCATGCAAGGAGATATGGTTGAAAGAGGCTTCATCTTTAGCGGATTCATTCATGGCTGTACCTTTTATTATAATTTGTTATAGAAAGACTATTGTGGAGAGAAAAACGCATCTTGTAAATACCAAGACAGAAACGCTTTTTGAGCATGAAAACGATTTTTAACCTCATCGAAAATAACTGAATGTAGTCCACCAATCACAGTCTTGGCAACTTCTTCCCCACGATAAACAGGTAGACAATGCATAATAAAGAGCATCAAGGTTTGCTCATTTCATGAAAACTTCATTGACTTGATAAGGCTGAAAAATAGAATGACTGCAAGCATGAAATTCTTATCCCATCGAAACTCAGTCGTAATACAATCAGCATTTTGAGCGATTTGAAGGAGATTATGAGTTAACGTAAGATACGCTCCCAGTTCGACGTGCCCAATTTATAGGTAGTCAATCTATAAATTGCGCTTGAGGTTCACTGCCCTTTGGAATGACAATACGAAAATGAAAATACAAAAAGCCGCAGCTTCAATCAAAAAATGGAGTACTTTATTCCCATCCACAAAAACATTTTGCCATTAATTGGCCCACAATGCTCCTCATAGGCTAAAATGCCTGCTAGCATTTGGTAAAGATATATATCATCTGTCAGGGCATTAATAACTGGAATTTGTGTATATTGCGCTCATTTGAGCATGCGTTGGTGTTTTGTTGCTTGCAATATAACGATATCCCCAAAAATGCGATAAAATACGTTCTGTATCAGCTATATCTTTACTATAATCAATCTGCATCTTCGAGCCCGTAAGCATAATGGAACCTCTCTCAAGCTAGCACATACTGATATCGAATGAAGTATGGAGGCATGCAGATGATCTGTCAAAAATCATCGCGAGTGTTTTATCTATAAAAGGTTTTTTGACCTTTCCTGTTTTGTGACAGCCCTCATGAAAGAGGTAACGATAAAGCTATTAAGGACTTCGATCTTGAAGTTTAAAGAGCAAGCTAGCACTATTACTTACCCTCAATGTTGCGACAATCCTTGAAGCTCTTGGCACTGAAAGAAGGATTATAAGAGGTATTTTTACTCCTTTCTTATACAACCTTACCTACAACACCAGTCTTTCTTGTGGTGTGCAAGCAAATGGGTTTTATTGATTCAAAATACGCAGATTTGAAATGAGAGAATCTTACGATATTCGGAGTTCTAATTTAATATGAATGGCACTAGAGTAGCTTTATAAACCAATAAATTGTTACATCTATCTATGAAACAGCACCAAAAGATATAATTTCATCGAATATTTTTATGGAGAGATATTCTCATTGACTAAAAGCTTCATAAAATTTCTTATCTCATAATAATTCAATCATTAAAATTTAATAATGAAGCATAGAAAACGCAAAATATGAGATTATATCGTGGAGTTTACACTCTTATTCGTCGTCTTTCAGATATTGGTTGAAATGCTAGCTTAGCATGAAAAGCACAATAGGGACTATTTTCATCAGAATCAGCACCACAAAAATGAAAATCTGCTGATAATGGATCCCCCACCGGCCATCTACATGTATTTTCACTCAATTGCAGCAGATTAAGTTGACGTGATATAGGCACAACGACATTGGATTTTGCAGACATATCAACTTCTTTTACAGCTTCTGCTATAAACTCTGTCTTTAAAGTTTTTTCTTCAATATCGATAGGTTGTGTGTTTATTGGTGATGCGCTGGATGTGTTGCGACGCACACGTGGAGATGATGAGCTACTTCCTGCAGGAGCTTTTTGCGCACGCACGCTTCCTGGTGCTGTCTTACCACGCCCTGGCAATTTTAATCGATGCACTTTACCGATGACTGCATTTCTGCTGACCCCACCTAATTGAGCAGCAATTTGACTTGCACTTAACCCTTCACTCCAAAGCTTCTTAAGAAGCTCAACGCGTTCACATGTCCAACCCATACCAGCACTCCATTCCGATTATATCACTGAGATGCTCCCCCTTCACACCTTCAAATGTTTCAATAATATTTTCAATGCGCTGAATGAAAGAATTTTACACTCTAAGCGAGCATAAGAAAATCATCCAACCTGTGGAACTTACAAATCAAAACACATCATCTTGCTTAACGATAATGTAAATTACAATATGCACTCACTCTATGACAAGAGTCTTTGCCTCTTGAAGAATTTATTTAGAATGTTTTCCCCAACTTGCAAACCAATCATAGGTTAAGCGTTCACTTTTATTTAAGGCTTTTCCCCAAAATGCTTGTTTATAGAACTTTTGTTGACTTTTTTCAATTGGTGTAATGATCTACTCCATAGATATAATCATTCATCGTCATAAAACGTTGAAAACACTGTAACGAAATGTATCATGTTGTCTTATTTGTAGTGTTGCTTTGTATATATTAAAAAGGTTAAAATATAAAGGAAATTATGATGGATACCATCTCTATCCAACCACTTTACGAATGTTTTGCACGACGAAACTTGCATTTTGAACAGGGGCATGGTGTCTGGCTTATTTCCGACAAAGGAGAACGTTATCTTGATTTCACATCTGGCATTGCTGTTAATGCATTAGGGTATGCCCATCCTAAACTGGTTGATACGCTCAAAAGACAAGCTGAAAAACTTTGGCATGTTTCTAATCTTTTTCAGTCTCCTGAACAGACCGCTCTTGCCACGCGGCTTTGTGCAAATAGTTTTGCAGATAAGGTTTTTTTCTGCAATTCAGGCACGGAAGCATTGGAATGCGCTTTCAAAACCGCACGTCATTATTACTATGCTGCTGGTCATCTAGAACGCATTGAAATCATTACTTTTGAAGGGGCATTTCATGGACGAACACTTGCAGCACTTGCTGCGACGGGACATGAAAAATATCTTGAGGGCTTTGGACCTAAAGCTGGTGGATTTATTCAAGTCCCTTTTTGTGATGAAATCGCTGTGCGGAACGCTATTCATAAAAATACCGCCGCTATTCTTATTGAACCCATTCAAGGAGAAGGAGGGATACGAACAGTTTCTCATGAATATTTAAGATTTTTGCGCAAAATATGTGATGATAATGGTCTATTGTTGATTTTTGATGAAGTCCAAACGGGCATGGGACGAACCGGAAAGCTTTTTGCTTATGAATGGAGTGGTGTCACACCTGATATCCTTACCCTCGCAAAAGGACTAGGAGGTGGGTTTCCATTAGGGGCTTGCCTTGCAACAGATAAAGTTGCAAAAAGTATGACACTTGGGACCCATGGTTCAACATTTGGAGGGAATCTTCTTGGAATGGCTGTAGGAAATAGTATTCTTGATACCCTGTTAGAGTCAAGTTTTCTTAGCCATGTGCAAAACATGGGGGATAAACTAAAAAGTGGGCTTTTGCATATGCTCAATATTTACCCTGACATTATCCGTGCAGTTCAGGGGGTGGGTCTTATGATGGGCATTCAATGTGTTGTTCCTTCAAATCTTGTCGTCGATGCTTTGGAAAAAGAATATCTCTTAAGTGTTGCAGCCAACAACAATGTCGTACGCTTATTGCCTCCTCTTATCATTAGGGAAGAAGAAATAGATGAAAGTTTGCATCGTATTGAAAAAGCAATTGCTTATCTTTCGCACCTAAACAAAGAAAGATAAATATTACACACATAAAATTCTTCGTTATTTCACGGACTTATCTGTTTTTAACACCAGTAGTAATATGTGCGCTGATCGATTATGCAAAAATCCTTAAAGAATTTTTTAGATATGATTTAAGGTATTGATTCATAAATGATAGTTTATCATTGTTTATATTGAATAAGAATCCCACACATCGTCAGATTCTTTTATTTCAAATCTGTTTATCTTGAATCAATCAAAACCATTCTCTTGCACACAACCAAGTGAATCTGGCGTGTGGGTAAAAACTTTACCAATAAAAATACCTCTAATGAATTGCCACACATGCCCAAGATTAGCGCAATATTCTAGGGCTGACACAAGTGTGTAATGGTATCGTTTTGATTCTTTATAAGCATAAAGATGAGGAGCTCAAAGCTTTGTCATTATATCCCCTTCATGAGGGCCGTAGCAAAACGAGTGTGATGAACATTGAAAAATATTTTTTTAATAAACCCGTGAATGAGCAAACCAATAGCATTCTATTTTATATGAGGGTCGTGACCCAAAAAAAACACGCAATAAACAAAAGCCTGAAATAATGCGTAATCTCTATTATAAGATACTGCTTTAGATACTTTTGAAAACCGTAAAGCCAAATTAAAGGAAATGACTAAACTGGGGAACAGCTTTAAAGCTTTATATCCTTCTTCAATTAGGCTGTTTTCCTATTTCAGAAATTACCCCACAAAAGATACGCTTATCTATTTGACCTCCAAAATCTGATACAACTCGTAGAGCAATGAACCACCTTAATATTTATCTCAAATATGCAGCTGCATTAGATTTGAATGTTGATTTATAAGTAGTGACAAAAGCAAAAGCTCTTTTAAGGAAACAACGCCATAAAACGTAAAACTTTCCAACGATGAATCGGAAAAAAAGTGGCAGTTTCTGATAAAAACTTTGTGACATACCAACGTGACACATCGGACTTTATGTTTACTTATTCTTACAGAGCACTACACGTCATATTCATAGAGATAAGATTGATGGCAATATATGAGCAATCCCCAACTCTAAAATATGAAAACGCGCAGCGTAATACTACAAAAAAGTTTTACGGACCTTTATCATCTAAAAGCCATGAAAGTAATTAAATAACTCCATTCTCTTTCAAAAGTGCTCTACTTAAAACTTTCTGTTTTTCGTAGGTGAGTCATTCTATTAAACCATAAAAAATGAGCCACTATATAGAGTGTAAGATAATAGTCTTTATAAAAAAATTAAAAATAAGAAGATATTGTATTAAAAGCGTCTTATACAAGAGACGAAAATAATGATTTATGATTATAAATCATTATTTTATCTTACCTCTTCTATGATCTATAATAGACAAAATCTTTTGAAATAAATATTAAACTTGACGACTATAATAACATCATTTTCCTTTTCCCGACACGAAACGACGCAACCAAACATAAAGCGCCCCTTCACCACCATGATGACGCGCAGCTTGTTCAAATGCATGAACATAATATCGAAAAGCTGGTGTTGATAACCAATACGGAACAAATCTACACAAAGCCCCATCGCTCCCAATGGATCGGCCTTTTCCTGTAATCACAAGAACATAACGCAACCCCCTCTTCTGAGAGGATTGTAAAAAATTTTTTAAGAAAAAATAAGCTTCTTCTTGCATATAACCGTGAAGATCAAGACGCGCCTCAAGAGGATAACGCCCTTGGGAAATTTTACGATGCGCAACATGATCAAAAAAATGAATTTTATGCGCTTGTGTAACTGCTTTCTTTTCTTTTTTAATAATTGTTGAAGCTTGTTGCTTTTCCTGAGAAATTAAAGGAGGTTGAGTTGTGTAATGGTTTTTATCATTAGTCATTACAATATCTTCTAAAACAGAAGAAGACATCTTACCATGAAGAGGTTTTGTCGTACGACAAACCATCTCCCATAAAAGGCGATCTTGTGCAGTCAATAAATCTCTTTTTTGTCTCCATTCACTTGAGGACATTTCAATTTCTCATAAATCATTGCGTACTTATGGAAGAAAAACAAAAAGAACTTTAATTTTCATCCTCTGTAGCAAAAAGCTTCCAGTTTGGATCCGGCGATAGGCTATTGCGAACAAACGTCCAAATATCTCTAATTTCTACAATAGCATCGGGATCACCATCTATACGCTCACCCTGTTCATTATAAGTAACAGAAATCATCTCACTAACAATACGTACCGTTAAAAGTTCGTCCTTTTCTTGTATTGCCGCTGCAACAAATTCGATTTTATTAATTCCAACAAAAGTAAACTCTATTCTTTCTTTGTTTTTTTCTCGTTGCTCAATAGCTGTACAAAAGCTCTCAAAAACATCCTGACAAAGTAAGCTTTTAAGTTGACCACGATCACCTTTAGCAAAAGCCGTTACAATCATTTCATAAGCAATTTGTGCACCTTTTATAAAAGATTGAGGAGAAAAATGAGGATCAACTTTACACAGTGCCCGCAAATCTCTATTCAAAACACTTCCCTCCGGTGCAATTTTATCAATTTCACTAAAATTACCTTTTTGTGAATTTTTCTGATGAGGGAGCGAAACAATATTATCAGCCGTTTCTGTTTCAGCTTGTTTTTTAGAACGACGTGAATAAGGATCAAAGGGAGGCTTTTCAAACCCAATTCGTTTTCCTAATACACTACGGAGTTGCACAAAAATAACAACCATAACAACAAGAGCGATGACAAGTATAACGTCAAATTCCATGGGCGCTGTCAATCTCCAAGCTTTAAGTCAGTAATAAACATTGCAGTCAATATCATTTATCAATAAATATGTAAAATAAGGAATCCTACCATTCAAATATTTTTATAGATTTTATATGAAGGAGTTCTCTTAAGGATTTCTCCCCACCTCATCCAGAAGGAAATTTTCATGTGATAAAACTTTATTCTATAAAACCTCGTTTTTTTGTCGTTATCTTTCTTTGTATTCTTTTAATCGAGATCGCTGGTTTTATCTTTGTTGGTCAAGAAATTGGTATTTTGGCAACTTTGAGTTTGGTTGTTTTCACAACCATAGTTGGGGTTGTTTTATTGCGAATTCAAGGGCTTAGCCTTTTAAAAAACATACAAAGTGAACTTATCCAAGGACGTGCATTAGAAAATAATATTATTCATGATGCTTTCATCATGTTTAGTGCGCTTTTGCTCATTCTTCCTGGCTTTGTAAGTGATCTTTTGGGAATATTGCTTCTTATTAAACCAATTCGCTCTGTTATTTGGCATTTCTTTTCATCATTAAAAAACAAAATGAATCCCAACACGAAAAGAACACATGACTCTGAAAAAATAATTGATCTTAATGCTGAAGATTACAAAATTTATGATACAAAAGAATCCCCATGGCGCAAAAATGATGATAACCATTAAAATGCTCCAAAATCTGTAATGAATTAAAAAATCTTCAAGATAAAAAGAGCGCATTCCTTGCAACCTCTTGCAAGGCATGATAACCAATCCGATCTTTAGAGCTAAAATAAAAACATATATACTATAATGAGAGAGGTTCGTCGTATGGCTGAAGGTGAAATGAACAACAATAGTGTAGAGCCGGTTTTTGCTGTATTAACTCAATATTTAAAAGATTTCTCATTCGAGAACCCAGGTGCTCCTCATTCATTGCGTGCACGTGAAAAATCCCCACAAATTGATATCAATATTAATGTCAATGCTAACCCCATTGGGGATGATAATTACGATGTCGTTTTGTCTCTCTCCGTCAAAGCCAATGATGACACTGAAACCTTATTTCATGTGGAGCTGATTTATGGTGGCGTTTTCCACCTTAAAAACATTCCACAAGAACATGTTATGCCACTGGTCTTTATTGAATGTCCTCGTCTTTTATTTCCATTTGCTCGCCAAATTATATCGAATGCTACTCAAAATGGTGGTTTTCCGCCTTTGTGGATTGATCCTATTGATTTTGCAGCCCTCTTCCAAAAGCGTCTTGCTGAAGAACAAAAAGACAATCAGACACAGCCATCCTAAAAATTTATTCTTTTACTATCATAAAGCCCCATAACATATTATTGTTATATTATGGGGCTTTTTTTAGATGACTTTTGCCGCATGATAAGCTGCAAGCATTGCAATGTTGACAACATCAGTATCGTTTCCACTAAACGGTACAATTTGGACAGATTTTTCCAATCCAATTAAAATAGGACCAATGATAGTTGCGTCCCCAAGTTCTTGTAACATTTTGCTTGCGATAGAAGAGGCGTGATATCCAGGCATAACCAAAATATTAGCGGTCTCCGTTAATCCCATAAATGGATATTGCTGCATCAATTTGGTATTAAGCGCGACATCAGCACTCATTTCTCCATCAAACTCAAAATCAACTTTGCGTTCATGCAAAATATTAATTGCCTCCTGAATTTGCTGTGTAACCTTCCCTTTCATATAACCAAATGTAGAAAATGCCAAAAATGCAACCCTTGGCTTATACCCAAATCCACGCACAAATGAAGCCGTTTGTTCCGCTATATCCGCAAGTTCTTCCGAATTAGGATTTTCATAAACAGCAGTATCCGCAATAAACACAGTTCGACCACGGCAAATAGCTACTGAAATACCAATCAATCGTTCTTTTGGTTTTTCATCAATTGCCCGACGTATATCAACAAGCGCTGTTTCATAATTGCGTGTTACCCCTGTAACCATTGCATCCGCATCCCCTAGTGCCACCATACACGCAGCAAAATAATTTCGATCATTATTGATACGACGATGACAATCACGCAACAGCCAGCCTTGACGCTGCATCTTTTTATAAAGATAATTCGCATAAGCATCTGTACGAGAGGAAAGCTTAGCATTGATGATAGAAATACCTTCACGCTCCAGATCAATTCCAGCAAAAACAGCCGTTTCTCTTACTTGCTCCTCACGACCAACCAAAATCGCTTGTCCTAATTTTTGATGAACATAGGAAACAGCAGCCCGCATGACCTGCTCTTCTTCACCTTCTGCAAAGACAATTTGTTTTGGTGCTTGACGAACATGGTTATAAACCCCTCGCATCACCGAAGAAATAGGATCACGTCTCGCATTCAAATCGCGCTCATAGGCATCTAAATCATCTATGTGCTTTTGCGCAACACCGCTTTCCATTGCGGCTTTTGCTACCGCCATTGAAACAACCGTAAATAAACGCGGATCAAATGGCACAGGGATGATATAATCAGGACCAAACTTTAATCGCTTTCCCCGATAGGCTTCTGCAACGCTGTCAGGAACTTCCTCATGTGCTAAATTGGCAATAGCCCTTGCCGCAGCGATTTTCATGTCTTCATTAATAACCGTTGCACGCACATCAAGTGCACCACGAAATATATAAGGAAAACAGAGAACATTATTAATCTGATTGGGATAATCGGAACGACCTGTTGCGACAATGGCATCCTGACGCACTTGCATAACCTCTTCCGGCGTAATTTCTGGATCAGGGTTGGCCATAGCAAAAATAATTGGCTGCGGTGCCATGGATTTGACCATTTCAGGAGTCAATGCCCCTTTAGCAGAAACCCCGAAAAATATATCTGCCCCTTCCATTGCTTCCATAAGCGTACGTTTATCCGTCCGAACAGCATGCGCAGACTTCCACTGATTCATTCCCTCTTTACGACCTTCATAAACCACACCTTTTGTATCACAAAGTATGATATTTTCAGAACGAAAGCCCATCGCTTTAATCAATTCAATACAAGCAATCCCTGCAGAACCAGCACCATTACAGACTAACCGCGTATTTTGCATATCGCGTCCTGTTAAAGTCAAAGCATTGAGAACACCAGCGGCCACAATAATTGCTGTACCGTGTTGATCGTCGTGAAAAACAGGAATATTCATCACCTCCCGCAGGCGACTTTCAATCATAAAACATTCAGGCGCCTTAATGTCTTCAAGATTGATTCCACCAAAAGAAGGTTCTAGATGACGCACCAAATTGATAAAACTTTCCGTATCGTCTATGTCGATTTCTAAATCAATCGAATCAATATCCGCAAAACGCTTAAACAGCACTGCTTTGCCTTCCATGACTGGCTTAGAAGCAAGTGCACCTAAATTTCCTAAGCCTAAGATAGCTGTACCATTTGAAATAACAGCAACAAGATTGCCTTTTACTGTATAATCATAAGCGAGCGCGGGATTTTGAGCAATTGCCTTAACTGGAACCGCAACACCTGGTGAATAAGCCAAAGCTAAATCATGCTGTGTTGCCATAGACTTTGTTGCAACAATCTCAAGCTTTCCTGGTCGACCACGACTATGAAAATCAAGAGCTTCTCGTTCGCTCGCACTGTAAACGGTTTGAGATATTTTCTGATCCTGTTCGCTCTTTTTCATCTCACTTTATTTTCTCCAAAAACGGTATAAATTTTGCTTGATAATACGTATAATCACTCAATTTTTAAATTTGATTCATATATTAGAAATCGCTATTCTTTGCCTTAGCAAATCTGATAATGCGTTTCAATTTAGAGATAAATAAATATTGAAGTAAAAAAAAGAGTCAAAGCTTTACTGCAAGGAAACAGGCCACGTAAAAATGGATAAAAAAAACAACCATAAAAATAATTTAATTCCGCAGCCTGCTTCCCTCTCTGCTTCCTCTCAAGAACGTCTTACACCTATGATGGAGCAATACGTAGAAATTAAAGCCGTTCATCATGATTCTCTTCTTTTTTACCGAATGGGGGATTTTTACGAATTATTTTTTAATGATGCCATTGAAGCTGCTCAAGCCTTGGGAATCACACTCACAGCACGCGGAAAACATTTAGGACAAGATATTCCTATGTGCGGTGTTCCCGTTCACGCTGCTGATGATTATTTACAAAAACTAATTGCTTGTGGTTATCGCGTTGCTGTTTGTGAACAAACAGAAGATCCTGCTGAAGCGAAAAAACGAGGCTCAAAATCCGTTGTTCGGCGTGATGTTGTTCGTCTTGTAACCCCTGGAACGATAACAGAAGAAAAACTCCTTGATCCAACACGCGCAAATTATTTGATGACACTTGCCCGCATAAAAACCAGCGACGGAGAAGAGTTTGCTCTTTCTTGGATTGATATCTCAACAGGCATATTTCGTGTAACAGAAAGCCGCCAAGAGAAACTTTTAGCAGATATTATGCGTGTGGATCCACAGGAAATCATTGTTGCTGATTCCTTTTTTCATGATAAATCTCACAAATCACTTTTTAGTGTTCTTGATCGTATCGTCTCACCTCAACCAACTTCTCTTTTTGATACCCTCACCGCTGAACGCGATATTTGTACTTATTTTAAATTGGCAACTCTTGAAGGTATTGCAGATTATTCACGCTGCGAACTCTCTGCAATTGTGGCGGCTATTCGTTATATCGAAAAAACACAAATCACACATCGTCCTCCCCTCATGCAACCTGAGCGTCAAAATGAAAGTGCTACCCTCTTTATTGATGCTGCAACCAGACTAAGCCTAGAGCTTATTCGAACGACATCAGGTCAACGGAATGGAAGTTTACTAAAAGCTATTGATCGCACTGTAACAGGAGGAGGATCTCGCCTTCTCATCGATCGCCTTATTGCTCCTCTTACCACCCCTTCAGCGATTGATACGCGTTTGGATTCTATCGATTTTTTTCTCCGTAATCCTTCTCTTGCAGAGGCAATAAAGCTCACTTTAAAAGGGGGACCAGACATGCCCCGCGCCGTTTCACGCTTAGCTCTTGGACGAGGAGGTCCTCGTGATATGGCAACGATTCAGCGCGGATTTGAAATCATTCGTGAAATTCATCAGCTTCTTAATAATGAGCTCCTACCTCAAGAAATAAGTGATGTACAACAGGTCTTTTCGAACCTACCCATTGCTTTACATCACCATTTAGAACAAGCACTGGCTGATGATCTTCCCCTGCTGAAACGTGATGGTGGTTTTATTCGCTCTCAATATCATAAAGAGCTTGATGAAATGCGTTCTTTACGTGATGAATCACGTCGTGTCATTGCTGAACTTCAAGCGCAATATGCCCGAGAAACAGATATTAAGACACTCAAAATAAAGCATAATAATATTCTAGGTTACTTCATTGAAGTCACCAGTACACAAGCATCTGCCCTTATAAATGATCCACAAGCTAAAGCACGCTTTATTCATCGGCAAACAATGGCAAACGCTATGCGTTTTACGACAACAGAACTTGCTGACCTTGAAAGTCGTATTGCGCATGCTGCAAACCACGCCTTGACACTTGAACTGGAGATCTTTGATACGCTCGTTCAGGAAATTATTGAACAAATTGACTTTATTCGTAAAGCCGCTGAAGCACTTGCTATTTTAGATGTTTCTGTTGCTTTAGCATATCTTGCTGAAGAACAAGGCTATTGCCGCCCTAAAATTGATCATTCCCTAACCTTTCATATTACCGCAGGACGCCATCCTGTTGTTGAACAGGCGCTGCGCAAACAAGCAGCAGAACCCTTTGTTGCCAATAATTGTGATCTCTCTGTGCAAGAAAATCAGCAATATGCCGCAATATGGCTTTTGACAGGGCCTAATATGGGAGGAAAATCAACTTTTTTGCGACAAAATGCTCTCATTGCTATTATGGCGCAAATGGGATCTTTTGTTCCAGCCACTTCAGCACATATTGGTGTCGTTGATCGCTTGTTTAGTCGTGTCGGAGCTTCCGATGATCTTGCGCGAGGACGCTCAACCTTTATGATGGAAATGGTTGAAACAGCAACGATTCTCAATCATGCGAGCCACCATTCTCTTGTTATTCTCGATGAAATAGGGCGTGGTACATCAACCTTTGATGGACTTTCTATTGCCTGGGCTGCCGTTGAATATCTCCATGAAGTTAACCATTGTCGTGCTATTCTCGCTACCCATTTTCATGAAATGACAGCACTGACCGAAAAACTTGGCAGACTGCATAATGTAACCATGAAAGTTAAAAATTGGAATGGCGATGTGGTTTTTCTTCATGAGGTCACACCAGGAGCCGCAGACCGATCCTATGGGGTACAAGTTGCAAAGCTTGCTGGACTTCCTAGCGCTGTTATTACACGAGCGACAGATGTCCTCCATCAATTAGAACAAGGTGAAATGGCTGGAAAAGGACATAAACTCATTGATGATTTACCGCTCTTTTCTCTTAAAGCGACCTCTCCCCTCAACGAAGGAAACAACAAACATGATGTCCTTCACGAAGCTTTAAAAAATATTCATCCCGATGAGCTCTCCCCTAAGCAAGCTTTAGAAGCAATTTATCATCTCAAACAGCTTGAAAAGAATAAGCCCCTATAAAAAATAGATGTTCTTTTTTATTCAAAAACTTTCTTAATAAAAACTCATGTGCTCTTTTTTTGATGTATCTTGCAAACTGGCATCATCATTCTATTTGTCCATCCCTCATGTTACGATAAATCCTTTGTGCTTGAGACAAATCATAAAAGGTATTTTTACTCTTTTCTTGAATGTTTTTTTCCGCAGGGCTCTCTGCGCTTATAACGCGCAAGAGAATGATTTTAATTGATTCAGCATACACAGGTCGGAAATGAAAAAATCTTACGATATTCAAAATTCTCATTCAAATAGAATAATCTGCGTAGAATATCACGTAAAAGATACCAAAAAAAACAGAGTGCTTTCTTTATAAGATACGTCCATTATCTCATTAAATACTGCGAACCGCGCCTTTTGCGGCAGATGTCGTCATCGCAGCATAGGCTTTGAGCGCCTTTGAAACTTTGCGTTGACGTTTCTCAACCGGTTGCCACGCCTCTTTTCCTTTCGCTTCCATCTTAGCACGACGCTGCTTTATCTCAAGGTCATCAACCAACATATGAATATTACGGTTTGGAATATCAATTTCTATGATATCTCCTTCTTCCACCAACGCAATTTCCCCTCCTTCAGCTGCTTCTGGTGAAATATGTCCTATCGAGAGCCCTGAGCTTCCCCCTGAAAAACGTCCATCTGTCACAAGTGCACAAACTTTACCCAATCCTTTAGATTTGAGATAACTCGTTGGATACAGCATTTCTTGCATTCCAGGTCCTCCACGTGGACCTTCATAACGGATTAAAACAATATCACCTGTTTTAATTTTATTATTTAAGATTGCTGAAACAGCTGAATCTTGGCTTTCAAAAATTCTTGCCGGACCTTTAAAGGTCAAAATTGATGAATCAACACCTGCTGTTTTTACAATACAGCCCTCTTTTGCTAGATTCCCATAAAGAACTGCCAATCCTCCATCTTGTGAGTAGGCATGGTCCCTATCACGAATCACACCTTTTTTACGATCAAGATCTAGAGTTTCATAGCGACAAGATTGGCTAAAAGCTATCTGTGTTGGAATACCACCTGGAGCAGCACGATAAAATGCATGGACTGCTGGTTCATTGGTTTGTTTTATATCCCAATGATCAAGAGCTTCTTTCATAGTTTTTGCATGAACCGTATAGGTTGATGTATCAATAAGTCCCGCCGCATCCAATTCACCTAAAAGACCCATAATCCCACCTGCACGATGAACATCTTCCATATGAATATTCGCAATAGCAGGAGCAACCTTGCATAAAACAGGAACACGACGTGAAAGTTGATCAATATCTGTCATGGTAAAATCCACCTCACCCTCTTGCGCCGCAGCTAGAAGGTGCAGAACTGTATTGGTTGATCCCCCCATAGCAATATCAACGGTCATGGCATTTTCAAAAGCCTTGCGTGAAGCAATAGAGCGTGGCAAAACTGTTTCATCATCTTTTTCATAATAACGCTTGACCAATGCAACAATCTGCTTTCCAGCTTCTTCAAAAAGCATTCGTCGATCTGCATGGGTTGCTAACACTGATCCATTTCCCGGAAGCGAAAGCCCTAAGGCTTCTGTTAAACAATTCATGGAATTGGCCGTAAACATTCCAGAACAAGAGCCACATGTAGGACAAGCAGCGCGCTCCATTTCAGCAACTTCTTCTTCTGAGTTTTGTTCTGAAGCGGCGGCAACCATAGCATCAACCAAATCAACTCTTAACTCTTGATCTTTCCATTTAATCTTACCGGCTTCCATGGGACCGCCTGAAACAAAGATTGTTGGAATATTCAATCTTAAAGCAGCCATTAGCATTCCAGGTGTAATTTTGTCACAATTAGAAATACAGACCAGAGCATCCGCACAATGGGCATTGACCATATACTCTACAGAATCAGCAATAATTTCACGTGAAGGCAGAGAATAAAGCATTCCATCGTGCCCCATTGCAATGCCATCATCGACAGCAATGGTGTTAAACTCTTTTGCAACACCACCAGCAATGGCTATTTGTTGCGCAACCAATTGTCCAAGATCTTTTAAATGGACATGCCCTGGTACAAATTGTGTAAAAGAATTCGCAATCGCAATAATGGGTTTACCAAAATCCGTATCTTTCATCCCGGTTGCACGCCAAAGACCTCGGGCACCTGCCATATTACGCCCGTGTGTCGATATTCTTGAACGGTAAGAAGGCATTATTTTTTTCCCCTCAAATAATTCCATTTTGCTTGTTGTGCTGTAACTTCACTCTAAAAACAAGAGTTTTAATCTTCAAAAGAGAAAAATACCTTTCTACTGAGACAGTTGAAGCACAAAATTAAAAGTTCTGCATAAATTTTTTTATAAAATCATAAAGCTTTTATTTTTACCTCAACATCTAATCTCAGCACAATTGTATATTTAAGATAAATATTAAAACGGTTCAGTGCAACACGAACTGTTCCAGATTTTTATATGCCAAATTTAGTGGAAAATTATTATTGCATCGATCTGTTTGCGTAATTTCTGGAATAAGAATACAGTCTAATTGGTGAAGGACATGAAAGCCTAATTGTCAAAAAACTTACTATCTCCTCACACTTTTAGCTTTATGCCTTTCAAAAGCATCCATAGCGATACCTTAAATAATGATGACACCTTGTCTCATGCTTTTGTTTTTCATATTTCTCAATGCAGTCACACCCCTCACGAAAAACAAAACACATTTACTTGTTCTACCAATTCACGCACTCGTTTTTTTAAGAAACATCTCTTAATTACGCTCTAGCCCATTTCTCACCAAGCCCGTAAGGAATATGATTCTATAAATAAAAAACTTATAGAGCACCACCAACTTTATACTTATATAAAAATTGGCAAAATCATACTCATTCATCCCCAATGTTGCGAGAGCCCTTGGCACTTAAGATAAGTCATAAAAGGCATTTTTACTGCTTGTCTTCACGTACTTTTCACCTGCACGCTCACTCTGCTTATGACAAACAAGAATTTTTATTGATCCATACGATAGAAACTTAAATGGGAAAATCGCACGATTTTCATGACTCCCATTCCAGTTGTAACAAATCAATTATGAATAGTCTTCAATATGTTATTTGAGTGATAACACGACATTACAGCAGACGACCAATCCTTTTTAAGAAACACATACAATACCAAGATACCGCGTGCCCTTACCAACAAAAGAAGGCCAAAGCCAATAATACCGCTAAATGTCTCAATCCCCTCTAATTGAGAAAAAACGGATAAAATTGACAAAAGACCCGTTTTTCTCTCATAAGGCAATCTAGTGTAGCGTTACAATTTGGAGTTCATGCTCATTGGCTCCAGCAAGAGCAATAGAGCGCTCATCAGATAAAATGATAGGATAACCTGTTTCACCAAAAAGTGCCCATATGGTAATGCCTGGAGTCATGGGTGGAAGATCTGGAAAGTTTTTAGCCAAATCATCTGTACAAACCTTTTTTAAATAAGCAATCTGTCCCGCATCAGAGTAGGACGTGTTCTGAAACGATAAGCTTTGTTTATGTTCTCCCATTTCACTGTTCCTTTACGCCTTAACTTTTATGACTCACTACAACTGACTTTAATTGGAATCTGTTTTATTTCTTTTTTTAATTTTGGTTGATATAGATTAATTGATAAAAGACCATTTTTCAACTCAGCATTTGTGACATTCATTCCTTCCGCAAGAACGAAGGTCCGCTGGAATTGTCGCGCAGCTATACCGCGATATAAATATTGATGATTTTGGTTGTCTGTTTGTTTACCATGAATAACCAATTGATTATCATCGAGCAAAATATTAAGATGATTAATCTTAAATCCAGCAACAGCTAAAGTTATCCGGATATGATTTGCATCATCGTTTTTGTGTAAACGTTCAATATTATAGGCTGGGTAAGCCTCATCAGCTTTACCGATACGTTGTAATATTTTTTCTACGGTTTCAAATCCTAAAAGAAAAGGATTGGAGAAAGGTGTCACATGTGTCATTCATGAGTATCCTCTTTAAAGCGGCTTTACTTGACCAAACTCTATATTAAAGTGTTCGCTGCATTCCTCTCATATGGCGAGCGTGAATGATAACTTCAAGAGAGAAGATTAAGAGAATTCAATGCCTCAAAGTAACATAAAAACATCTCAAAATACCATAAAATTATCAAAAATGCGAAATTTATCTGGTATATTGTATAATGAAGATGAAATTACAGAAATATTTCATCGTTTTTCTGTACAACGTCCTACACCTAAGAGTGACCTTATCTATACAAATGTTTTTACGCTTTTGGTTGCTGTTGTCCTTTCAGCTCAAGCGACAGATGTAAGCGTTAATAAAGCGACAAAGAAATTATTTTATCTTGCTGATCAACCGGAAAAAATGGCTGCATTGGGAGAAGAAGAAATAGCCCATCATATCCGTTCAATTGGTCTCTGGCGTGCAAAAGCACGCAATATTTACGCGCTTTGCAACTGTTTAATTGATCAATATGGCGGTCAAGTTCCTAATACACGTGAAGCACTTATGGCCCTTCCAGGCGTGGGACGAAAAACTGCTAATGTTGTTTTGAATGTTGCTTTTGGTCAGCCTACATTGGCGGTTGATACACATATTTTTCGCTTAAGTAATCGCCTTGGTTTAGCGCCTGGCAAAACACCAGAAATTGTCGAGAAAAAATTATTAAAGATTATACCAACCCGTTATCTTCGTCATGCACATCATTGGCTGATTTTACATGGACGCTATATTTGTCAAGCGCGTAAAGCACAATGTACACAATGCATTATTGCTGATCTCTGTAAAGCCGCAAGCAAAACAAATGCTATTCCGGCTCCTTTGATTGAAATTCAAGGCAATGGAGCACCCATTTTTTTATAATACGGTCTTGCTATTTTGTGTATACTAGCTTATGAAAGCGTCTTTGAAGAGCCGCCCGGCAGGGCATGCCGTGGCTGTTTGAAATGCTTGTTCAAGCGTTGGTCCGTTTGAGCAAATAAAATGTTTGATTGAATCAATTGATGTATGGAGTAGCAAAATGCCCAAGATGAAGACCAAATCATCCGCTAAAAAGCGGTTTAAAATCACAGCGTCAGGCAAAGTTAAAGTAGCAGCTGCAGGTAAGCGCCACGGTATGATTAAGCGTTCGAATAAATTTATTCGCGATGCACGTGGAACAATGGTTTTGTGTGAACAAGATGCTAAAAAAGTCATTCAGCATTATTTGCCGAATGGTATTTAAACCTTACGCTTTTGATTTTGAGGAGATTATAATATGGCACGTGTGAAAAGAGGTGTGACAGCACACGCTAAGCACAAAAAAGTTTTAAAACAAGCTGAAGGTTTTTACGGTCGTCGTAAAAATACCATTCGTGCAGCTAAAGCAGCCGTTGATCGTTCAAAGCAGTATGCTTATCGTGATCGCAAAAATAGAAAACGTACTTTCCGTGCTTTGTGGATTCAAAGAATTAATGCAGCTGTTCGTGCAGAAGGTCTCACTTATGGACGCTTTATTGATGGCTTATCAAAAGCCGGTATTGAAGTTGATCGTAAGGTTCTTTCAGATATAGCAATCCACGAGGCGGAAGCATTTTCTGCTTTAGTCGCTTCGGCAAAAAAAGCTTTAGAATATTTAAAAGATACAACACCTAATGCTTTTGAAAGCGCTGTCAAGTAAGCCAGTCGTGTTCTCTTAAAGCATTTATTTATCCGAGGTCCCGTGCTGGCTGTTGCGAGTGCGGGTTTTCTTTTATTAAAAAAATAGGCAAAAATATGAACGATATTGAGCGTCTGGAACAAGAAATTTGTTTAGCTTTAGAAGCTGCGGGGGATGAACAGGCACTTGAAACAGTGCGTATTGCAGCATTAGGTAAAAAAGGCAGCATCTCTGAAAAATTAAAAGAATTAGGAAAAATGGAGGCGAGCCAGCGTCAAAAAGTTGGTCCCGTTCTTAATGGATTAAAAAATCGCATTTTAGAATTATGGGCACAAAAGCGTGATCTTCTAAAAAGACAAGAAATGGATGCTCGTCTTGCTCGTGAAATGGTTGATATTACCTTGCCTGTTCGCTCTTTTCCTATGGAACGGGGACGTATCCATCCTATTTCACAAGTGATTGAGGAAATTATCGCCATTTATACGAAATTGGGTTTTTCTCTCGCAGAGGGACCTGATATTGAAACAGATTATTATAATTTTACGGCATTGAATTTTCCTGAAGGGCATCCAGCACGTGAAATGCATGATACCTTCTTTTTTGATGTTGATAAAATGGGAGAACGCAAATTATTGCGCACCCATACATCACCTGTACAAATTCGTACACTGGAAAAACAAAAAGCACCGATACGGATCATTATTCCTGGAAAAACTTATCGCATGGATTCAGATGCAACGCATTCCCCCATGTTTCATCAAGTCGAAGGTCTTGTCATTGATAAAACCTCCACTATTGCGCATATGATGTGGCTGCATGAAACCTTTTGTAAAGAATTTTTTGAAGTCGCTTCTGTAAATATGCGTTTTCGTCCCTCTTTTTTCCCTTTTACCGAACCCTCTATGGAAGTGGATATTCAATGTGATCGTTCTGGTTCAGAAGTAAAGTTTGGAGAAGGACAGGATTGGTTGGAAATTTTAGGATGCGGAATGGTGCATCCTCATGTATTAAAAAATGTTGGGTTAGATCCCGATGAATATCAAGGTTTTGCATGGGGAATGGGCATTGATCGTATTGCCATGTTAAAATACGGTATGCCTGATTTACGGGCTTTCTTTGATGCTGATCTTCGTTGGTTAGATCATTATGGCTTTCGTTGCTTTGATATGCCTGCTTTTTTTCCTAATAAAAATGTGTGATTTTAGTCATCGCTTTCATGTGAGGTTTTAAAATGAAATTTACATTGTCGTGGTTAAAAGATCACCTAGAGACAAACGCATCTTTGGATGAAATTTGTGAGAAACTAACAGCTATCGGTCTTGAGGTTGAGCACGTTGATGATCGCTCTTCTTTAAAAGGATTTGTGATTGCAAAAGTTTTAACGGCAATAAAACATCCTGATGCAGATAAACTCCAGATTCTATCAGTCGATACAGGAACTGCTAAACCTCTACAAATTGTCTGTGGAGCACCAAATGCGCGTGCTGGTCTTATTGGTGTTCTTGCATTACCAGGCACTTATGTTCCAGGACTCGATGTGACATTATCTGTAGGAAAAATCCGCGGTGTTGAAAGTTTTGGAATGATGTGCTCACAAGCAGAGCTTGAATTATCAGGTGAACACGATGGCATTATTGAACTTCCAGAAGATGCACCTATTGGGGGTTCATTTGCAACTTATGCCGGTTTAGATGATCCAATCATTGATATTGGTTTAACCCCCAATCGCTCTGATTGCACAGGTGTTCGTGGTATTGCACGTGATCTTGCTGCCACTGGAATCGGACAATTAAAAGAATTGTCTTTAGCAAAATTTGAAGCTTCCTTTGACACTCCTCTCGATGTTTCATTCGATTTTGCGCAAGATACATCGTTATGTTTAGGCTTTGCTTGGCGTGAGGTACGCAATGTTCAAAATGGCCCATCACCACAGTGGATACAACAGCGTTTGAATGCAATTGGTTTAAGACCGATTAATGCACTGGTTGATATGACCAATTACATCTGTTTTGACCTTGGTCGTCCGCTCCATGTTTTTGATGCCGATAAAATTAAAGGAAATTTGTCTGTTCGTTGTGCTCGTGAAGGGGAACAACTTCAAGCGTTGAACGGAAAAACCTATCATTTGAGCGTTCACGATTGTGTCATTGCCGATGCAGAGGGCGTTGTTTCGATTGCCGGTATCATGGGCGGTGAAAGGACAAGCTGTGATGAAACAACACGTCGCGTTATCATTGAATCGGCACTTTGGGATGCAAAAAGTATCGCCCACACAGGGAGAGCATTAGGGCTTATCAGTGATGCACGTTATCGATTTGAACGGGGCGTTGATCCAGTTTTTATGGAAACAGGACTTGAGCTTGCAACAGAAATGGTCTTACGTCTTTGTGGCGGTGAAGTATCCAAGGAAAAAATTGTTGGCTATCAGCAACAAGAAATCAAACAGATCGCTTTTCCTTTTTCTGAAATTAAACGTTTGACACATTTGGAAATAGAGCCTGCAAAAGCCATCTCTATTTTAACAAAACTTGGATTTTGCGTTGAGGGAAAGGGAGATGTCGTTACAGTAAAAGTACCATCATGGCGCCCTGATATTATGGGTAAAGCCGATTTGGTTGAAGAAGTCATGAGGATTTATGGGTTAGATAAAATTAAACCTATTCCTTTGGAAAACTTCGCAGAAGGAAAAGATCAAGTTTTAACAAGCGTGCAAATTCGTTCACGAGTTGCGCGTTTGACTTTAGCCCATCGCGGTATGAAAGAAGCGGTGACGTGGTCTTTTATCTCTGAAAATCAGGCTCTTGCTTTTGGAGGAGGTCAAGCCGAGCTTAAATTAGTCAATCCTATTGCCGCTGATATGTCCGTGATGCGTCCTTCTCTTTTACCTGGGTTGCTCATAGCAGCCCAGAAAAATGCTGATCGTGGTTTTTCTGATCTTGCTTTGTTTGAAGTTTCCAGCATTTATGAAGGTGATACCCCTGATAAACAACGACGTATCGTGAGTGGGATTCGTCGTGGCACAGAGAAATTTGAAGGGGCTGGGCGTTTTTGGAATGGAAATGCAACAGCTGTTGATGTTTTTGATGCCAAAGCAGATGCTTTAGCCGTTTTAGAAGCATGCAATATAGATATTGGAAAAGTACAGATTGAAGTTGGAGCCCCTGATTGGTATCATCCAGGCCGTTCAGGAGTCATAAAACTTGGTTCAAAAATTATTCTTGGTTTTTTTGGTGTTCTTCATCCAGCAACCCTAGAAAAATTAGATGTTAGTGGTCCTTTATGCGGCTTTGAAATTTTTCTAGATCAAATTCCAGAGCCAAAGAAAAAAACAACAAAAAGCCGTCCTCCTTTGAAATTATCACCATTTCAAATGGTGCGGCGTGATTTTGCATTTATCGTTGATAAAACAATTGCTTCTTCACTTATTGTTCGTGCTGCTCAAGGAGCCGATAAAAAACTTATTCATTCCGTGCAAATTTTTGATCTTTTTGAAGATCAAAGCCTTGGTGAAAATAAGAAATCTGTTGCTATTGAAATTGTTATTCAACCGATTGAACGCACCTTGACAGATAAAGACCTAGAAGAAATTGCTGCAAAAGTGATAGAAAATGTCACTAAAATGACAGGCGCTTATCTTCGTCGTTGAGTCTTTTCGGAATAAATTTTAATAAAGACAGGAGCATTGCAAAATGCTCCTTTATTTTTTTAAATCTTGAAGTCTATCGAATTCTTTTAAAAGAGAATTTTACGACATTCCATTGATTTATAATAAGAGGATTTAAAATGAAAAAATCCTATGATATTCAGAATATTAACTCAATAAAAAGATAAATTTTCTTATAAATTAATATGTTATCATTGGAATGAGATGTTGATTAATCAGCAATAAAAAAACATAGGTTTTATAAGACATAAAAGTGCCATAAAGCATAAGGTCTTCAGAAACGAGCGAGAAAGATATCTCTGCTTTTTATATAATGCTGTGCAAAACAGCCTTCTCTTTAAAATCATTCATTTTTTCAAGGTAAATTTTTAAGACGAGAAAGAATTGTTTTTAAAAGGCTTGAAAAGTTAATTTTTGTAAAAATCCTTCATTGCAAATGCAAAAGATAACTGTTATTGCTAAATGATAATGCAAATCATTCGCAATATGAAGAGAAAATTAATGAATATAAAAAAGATTTTTACTCTAATTCTAGGTAGTTTTATTTTTTTCACTCCCAATTTGGCGGTATGTGCTGGTAAATTTAAAGCTGTCACAACATTCACCATCATTGCTGATATGGCACGAAATGTAGCAGGTGATGCTGCTGATGTTGAATCGATTACAAAACCAGGGGCTGAGATTCACGAATATCAACCTACCCCCCGTGATCTTATGCGTGCGCAAGGCGCTAACCTTGTATTGTGGAATGGATTAGAGTTAGAGCTTTGGTTTGAAAAGTTTTTTCAAAACATCAAGGATGTTCCAAGTGTTGTTGTTTCAAAAGGTGTTGTCCCCATTACAATTGGTGAAGGCCCATTTAGCGGTAAGCCAAATCCTCATGCATGGATGTCACCAACTGCTGCTTTAATTTATGTTGATAATATACGCGATGCTTTTGTAAAATATGATCCTGAGCATGCTGCTATTTATAAAGAAAATGCTGAAATTTATAAAAAGAAGATTCGTGCAACGATTGATCCAATTAGATCGGAATTGCAAGCCGTGCCTCAAGATAAACGTTGGCTTGTGACCAGTGAAGGTGCCTTCAGCTATTTAGCACATGATTTTGATCTGAAAGAACTCTATTTATGGCCCATTAATGCTGACCAGCAAGGAACACCACAGCAGGTTAAGCATGTTATTGATATGGTTCGCAAACATAATATTCACGTTGTTTTTTCTGAAAGCACAATTTCTCCAGCACCTGCAAAACAAGTCGCAAGAGAAACAGGAGCCAAATACGGAGGTGTTCTCTATGTTGATTCTCTCAGTGAGAAAAATGGTGAAGTCCCCACTTATATCGATTTATTACGTGTCACGAGTGGACGTATTAGCAAAGCCTTATTAGAGGGAGTAAAAAGCCAATGACGAAATCTGGAATATTTGCCGAAGGAGTAACAGTAACTTATCGTAATGGACATACAGCTTTACGCGAAGTAAATTTTGAAAGTCCAACGGGGTCTATTACGGCATTGGTTGGTGTGAATGGATCCGGTAAGTCAACGTTATTTAAAGCAATTATGGGGTTTGTACGTCCCTCAAAGGGAAAAATTCGCATATTCGATTCGCCCGTTGATATGGCTTTGAAAAAAAACCTTATTGCTTATGTTCCTCAAAGTGAAGATGTTGATTGGAATTTTCCTGTTCTGGTTGAAGATGTTGTCTTGATGGGACGATACGGTCATATGAATTTCTTTCGCTATGCACGTACAAAAGATTATGAAGCTGTCCGTATTGCCTTAGAACGGGTTGATATGTTGTCTTTTGCCAAGCGCCAAATTGGAGAACTTTCTGGTGGACAGAAAAAACGTGTTTTTCTGGCGCGTGCTCTGGCACAGAAAGCAAAAGCTATTTTATTAGACGAACCGTTTACAGGGGTTGATGTTACCACAGAAGATAAAATTATTGCTTTGTTACAAGAGCTTCGTAAAGAAGGAGCGGTCATCTTGGTTTCCACTCACAATTTAGGCTCTGTTCCAGAATTTTGTGATCATACAGTTTTAATAAAAGGGACCGTATTAGCTTCTGGATTAACAGAAAAAATCTTCACAAAGGAAAATCTAGAAAAAACTTTTGGAGGGGCTTTGCACCACCATCTTTTTAATCTTCAAGGCACCAAAAAAAATGATGCTTTCATGGGGAGAAAACAGTCTATAGTTCGTGATAATGCTGAAAGAGTGGAGCACGTTGCATGATTTCTTGGTTGCTTGAGCCACTGAGCTATCAATATATGGTAAATGCGATGTGGGTTTCTGGATTAGTTGGGTGTGTTTGTGCCTTTCTTTCGGCTTTTTTGATGTTAAAAGGTTGGTCATTGATTGGTGATGCGCTTTCCCATTCGATTGTACCTGGTGTCGCAGGAGCTTATCTTTTAGGGTTACCTTTTTCACTTGGCGCTTTTTTTTCTGGTGGTCTTGCAGCAGCAGCAATGCTTTTTTTTAATCATCGGACAAAACTGAAAGAAGATACCATTATTGGTCTCATTTTTTCTTCCTTTTTTGCTTTTGGATTATTTCTTAAATCATTAAAACCGATGGCGGTTAATATTGATACGATTGTTTTAGGAAATATTTTAGCGGTTAGTTCATCAGATATTATACAATTAGCTTTTATTGGTTTTTTGTCTTTATTTATACTGCTTTTGAAATGGAAAGATCTTCTCGTTTCTTTATTTGACGAAACACATGCCCGTGCCATTGGGTTGAATGTAAAGTTTTTAAAGATTCTCTTTTTCACATTGCTTGCTGCTTGTACTGTTGCTGCTATGCAAACAGTCGGAGCATTTTTGGTCATTTGTTTGGTTGTGACACCTGGAGCAACAGCTTATCTTTTAAGTGATCGTTTTGTAAATATTTTGGTTATTGCAGTTATAATTGGGACATTCACAAGCGTATTGGGTGTTTATGTGAGTTATTTTTTAAATGCGCAAACAGGTGGTGTTGTTGTGCTTTTTCAAGCATTTCTATTTATATTAGCTTTTATTTTTGCTCCTAAACACGGATATATTGCTGCGCGTTTACGGATAAATGCAGCCAAAAAAGGTGTGATGTTATCATGATTGATCAATTACTACTTCCTTTTCAGTTTTCTTTTATGCTGAAAGGCATGCTTATTGTTACAATCCTTTCTATTCCAATGGCAATGCTTTCCTGTTTTCTTATTTTGAAAGGATGGGCACTATTAGGCGATGCCATTTCCCATGCTGTTTTTCCAGGTGTTGTGGTTGGTTATATGACAACACCATGGGTGATAGCATTTTTAACTTCTTTGCCCTTTGCTTGGTTCCAGCATATACGTCCAGAGAATATTACAATGACTTTGATTACTTGTGGGGCTTTTGTTGCCGGTATGGTTTGTGCACTGACAACAGGTTTTTTGGGAAGCAATAGTCGTATCAAACAAGATACAGTGATGGGCGTTGTTTTTTCATCGATGTTTGGTTTAGGGCTTGTTTTAGCAACATCTATCTATAGCAGCTTAGATTTAAATCATATTCTATTCGGTAACCTATTGGGTGTTAACTGGCTTGATATTACACAGACGGCGATCATTTCTGCCATTGTTACTTTTATTCTAGGAGCAAAATGGCGCGATTTTATGCTGTATATTTTTGATTCCGTTCAAGGCCGTGCTATGGGACTGCGAATATCATTGCTCCACTATACTCTTTTAACTATGATTTCTCTGACAATTGTTGCAGCTTTGAAAGCGGTTGGTATTGTTCTCGTTATTTCTTTATTAATAGCCCCAGGAGCAATTGCTTATCTTATCACAAAACGATTTTCTTTCATGTTGATGATCGCTATATTTGTTGCGGCTGTTTCTGGTTTTTTAGGGATTTATCTCAGCTTATTTATCGGTTCTGATTCTGCTTCCACAATTGTGTTGATCTTAACGTTAATTTTTATGGCAATTTTCATGGCAATTTTCTTTCGTCAAAACACAGCTCAAGAAACTTGAAGAATTTAAATTCATGCATATCAGCTATGCATTTTTATATATTGTTTCTCATGCTTATTTTAATTAGATTTCGGGGTGCTAGGTTATTTTTCCTCCTAATGTCTAGCAGGTGAATGCAGTGCATATTCTCCCCCCCAACACTGCATTCTTAATTAAGAGGCTGCATTGATTTATTCTGCAGCCTTTTTATTTTTTTTCTTTTCTAGAATCTCTTTTTATTTCTTGAAGTCATACAATAATTATCATATTGCGAAGCTATTTAATATTCTTAAGGAACTTATAACAGCAAAGATGCTTACCCATGAAGATGGAGAGAATGTTTGTGCGCTCAAACATATGAACAGCCAAAAAAAATAGATGCAATATTTTTGTGTGATGTTTTGCGTAGAAGAAAATAATACAAGAGAATGAAGAAATATTTCAAAATATCACATCCTTTGCGCATCTGCTATTCTATAGCAGGTTGGATAATGGTTATATTAGGTATTATCGGTGTGATACTTCCTATTATGCCGACTGTACCTTTTTTATTGGTCGCCTCATGGTGTTTTACGCGTTCTTCCCCACGTTTTCATCAATGGTTGAATAATCATCGTATTTTTGGTCCTCCGCTTAAACGATGGGAAGAAAAAAAAGCTATCTCCCCATTTATTAAAGTTTTTGCAATGATAAGTATGACAGGAGGATTTTTATCCTTTTTCGTAATGGTATACCCTCCTTTGTGGATTTCGTTACTCATTGCCGTTATATTACTGTTAATTGCTCTTTATATTGTAACGCGTCCATCTTCATAATGAGAAAAAAGGCTTTATGAGATGCTCTTTTTAGCTTTGACTTATTTGTGAAAACTATTTTAAGTTTTAGATATAACCTTTTTAGGTCCAAAACGCATATGAAATAACAAGCTTTTTAAGAGAAATTGATTAATTGTATGTTTGTGCAATAATTTCTATGAGCAAAGCAAATTATGCACTCCCCCCTTAAAACTCATTCATATCGCATTTTTTAGCAAGACATTCCGTTTGTTTTCATATCTCTTGATGAGAACATCATATAAAGCTTATTAACTTCATTATTTTATACTTATACGCTTAAGAAGCCAATCTATTATAGTGATCAATGTTCTCCTACACTTTTAGTTTAAGGATAAGCCATAAGAAACAACAGAATTTTGTTCAAATGGCTTTATATATTCATGTATTCTTGTGGTGATATGCGCATAAACGAATTTTCTGACTTTGCATGAAGCTTATTCAAAATAAAATATGATCACATTCTCTGCTTTTATGAATCATGTCTTTCACGTAAAATAAAAAAAATCCCTCATACCTATCGTGTTATTTACACGCTTATTTTACACAAAACATTTCTCAATGCTGTATGCCCCTTCGTAAGGGCTCTAGAGTATAATATTAAATGTCCTGTAAAATCTATTTGATCACCACTACCCTTCTTTTGTCAGATGCGATCTGATTGTCACTACGCTATTTGTCATGCTCAAAGGTTGCCTTACCCATTGCGAATATTGCCATAGCCTTTTGCATTCATAAGAGCTGTTTTATAGTTTTTATCCACACGAAACTATTCCACTTGTCGTAGCATGCAAAGAGATGATTGTGCTTGATCCAAAAATAGATTTAAAATGAGATAAAACTTACGGTAATCCTCACTCAATATAAAAAATAATAGTATCCTGTTATACCGTAAAATACTTTTATCTATAACAATGATATAAAGCATGTAAGCTTCTTTCGTTAAACCTTCTCAGCACGTGAAATCTTTTAAGTGCATCGTACCGTATTTTTAAGTTTTTCTTATCGAGCCTTAGTTTTAAGTAAACGACATGTATGGAAAGCTAAGAAAAATCTACTGAAGCCAAACTATTAAGGAGACCTGCAAGGGGTAAGAATTCTCGTCCTTAGGATATGAAAAAGGTTAACCTTATAAAACAATATGACGCGTTAATGATCGGTTTACAGAGCCGAAAACTACATCTTTATAGGTCTAGCAATACGCTTTTTATTACCAAAAAAATTCAGATAACGTTGTACTTCTTTTGAATCACCAATCGTTTTTTCAGGATTATCTGAAAGTTTTACAGCTGGTCGACCATTGGCATGGGTCACCTTACAAACAAGAGAAAGAGCATCAAGGGTTGCGATTTCTTGAGGGGCACAGCCTGTAAAGTCATTGGTAAGATCAGTACCCCATCCAAAACTCATGCGCACTTTTCCATGAAAATGATGATAAGTTTTTTCAATTGTATCGACATCAAGTGCATCAGAAAAAATTAAGAGTTTTTCGCGCGGATCTTTCCCTTTTTCTTTCCACCACTGAATAATACGTTCTCCACCTTCAATAGGAGGTGCACTATCTGGTCTAAAGCCCGTCCAATCTGCGACCCAATCTGGAGCATCACATAAAAATGTTTCCGTACCAAAGGCATCAGGTAAAACAATCAAAAGATTCCCACCATAATAACGGTTCCAATCTTGCAAAACTTGATACGGAGCTCTGCGTAATTCATCATCGTTGTTACTAAGAGCAGCAATAACCATAGGTAATTCGTGGGCATTGGTTCCAAGAGCTTCTAAATCTGTATCCATGGCAAGAAGGACATTCGAAGTTCCCGTAAAAGAATGACCAATACCTTCTTTTAATGCTTCCACACACCAGCGCTGCCATAAAAAAGAATGGCGGCGTCTTGTACCAAAATCGGATATTTTAATATCAGGCAATTTTTTAAGGCGTTCAACTTTACTCCACATTTTGGCTTTAGCCCGCGCATAAAGTACATCAAGAGCAAAGCGATCTAATTTTTTCATAGCAGCACGTGAACGTAACTCACTGATAATAGCAAGAGCTGGAATTTCCCACATAGAGCTATAAGCCCACGGACCATGAAAATGAAGAATATATTGGCCATCTTTACGGGTTAGTTCATATTCTGGAAGTTGAAAATTCTCAAGCCACTGAAGGAAATCCGGTTCAAAAATTTGTTTGCGTCCATAAAATGTATTACCAGCAAGCCAGATCATTTCTTTTTTTGTAAAGCGCAAACTAAGGGCGTGGTCAAGTTGGGCACGCAATTCACTCTCATCAATATCATCGGCAAGACGTATTGTTTTAGAGCGATTTATAAGAGAAAAAGTCACGTTGACAGTGGGATAAAGCCCCCAAATCATCTGTACCATAAGAAGCTTATAAAAATCCGTATCAAGAAGTGAACGAATAATGGGATCAAGTTTCCAAGTATGATCGTAAACACGTCTAGCAATATCCGGATGATTCATAATCTTTTTCTTTCAGTCTCATAAAATCTAAAATATTATGCACCAACAAGATCAATATATGCGGTGCAAGAACTATAACAACTCTACAGTTTTGGACAATAATAAAAAATATGCTCTCTTTTTTCGTCTTTAGGATTTAACAATACATATAATTTCATGCTGACCTGTTTTTTGTAATTTTATCCCGGTATGAACTTCGGTATATTTTTTGCCATTAACGTGAAGCATATTTTCAGATCCCCATTTGACTTTAATGGAATAAACGGCATCATAAAACTTCATTTCTGCTTCATATTTTGGCCAAAGAGAGGGTAAATTTGGCTGTAAAAACAACAGATCTCCCTGACGCTGTATGCCAAGAATAGCTTGTGTTGCCGCACGATAAAACCACGCTGCTGAGCCTGTATACCATGTCCAACCGCCTTGACCACGGTGTGGTTCAACAGCATAAATATCTGCAGCCATCACATAAGGTTCAACTCGATAGGTTTCAGGATTTTGTCCATGAGTAATGGGGTTAATCATAGAAAATAAAGCATACGCTTTATCGCTTTCACCCATTTCAGCAAGCGCTAAAATGCTCCAAATAGCACCATGGGTGTATTGCCCACCATTTTCTCGAATGCCTGGGGGATAACCTTTTATATAACCAGGTTCGAGCGTTGTTTTATCAAAAGGAGGCCAGAAAAGACGGAGAAGTTTCCCTTTTTCATCATATAGATGTTCAAACATTGAGGCCATAGCCTGTTTTTGACGCTCCAGTGGTGCCATTTTAGAAATGACAGCCCAAGATTGAGCAATGCTATCAATTTGACATTCATCATTGGTTTGAGAACCTAGAGGCGTCCCATCATCAAAATAACCACGTCGATACCAAGCGCCATCCCAAGCATTTTTTTCTAGGGATTTTTTCAAACGTTCAAAGTAAGCACTCCATGTTTCAACACGGGTATTATCACTCCGTTTTTGAGCTAAAGGAATGAATTCTTGTAGTGTGCTCCCAAGAAACCATCCCAACCACGTGCTTTCTCCTTTTCCTTGGCTTCCTACCAAATTCATGCCATCATTCCAATCACCCCCTAAGATAAGCGGAAGTCCATGAGGACCGCAGCGTTTAATGGCAAGATCTAAAGCTAAAGCACAATGCTCATAGACTGTTGCAACCTTTGAGGATTGGGTGGGTTGAAAATAAGCATCCTGTTGTCCACTTTTGAGAATATCTCCTTCAATAAAAGGAATAAGCGTATCAAGAAAAGCATCATCGCCCGTGGTATTGACATAAAGAGCTGTTGCATATGCTAGCCAAACGATATCGTCAGAAATGCGTGTGCGAATGCCAGCCTGCGTATCAGGCAACCACCAATGTTGTACATCACCTTCAAGAAATTGATGTGCAGAGGCATTTAACAATTGTTCACGTGTCAATTGTGGTTCCAGCAATAGTAAAGACAAACTATCTTGTAACTGATCGCGGAAACCAAATGCACCACTGGCTTGATAAAATCCTGCACGTGCCATGATTCGGCATGCATAGACTTGATAAGGAAGCCAATGATTGACCATGATATCAAAAGAGGGATCAGGTGTTTTTACTTGGAATGGGGAAACAAAATGACTCCAATATTGTTCTTGTTGTGTAAGCAAAGTTTCAAAATCACTGACACGTACTTTATTGAGTAATTTTTCAGCTTCTTGCCTATTTTCAGCGCTGCCAAGATAGAAGATAATTTCTTTTGTTTGCCCTGGTTGAAGATCAATATCATAGGCGAATGCGGAACAAGGATCACATCCTGCTTCAACCGTATTGGAAAGAGCACCAGCTTTACAGATCGCATTTGGATGAGTTACGGTTCCCGTTGCACCAATAAATTCAGCGCGATTGGTCGTGGTGCTTGTAGGCATTTCTGATGCGGATAAAAATGTAACTTGTTGAGACTTTTCAATATGATAGGGATTTTGAATAAAATGTGCACCCCATCTGGCTTCATAAGAGGAAACAATAAAGGGGGCATATTTTGTACGAACATTACCCAAAACCCATTCAACATAATTATAAAGGCGTAAACTGCGTGGTTTTTCCCCTTCATTTTTAAGGATAAGACGTGAAAAGCGGACAGGTTTCTCTAGGTCAAGTGTATGCGTTAGTTCTAATGCGATTTCTGAATGTGTCGATTTAAAAGTTGAAAATCCAAAACCATGACAAGCCTCATAGATCACATTTTCATCACATTCTACAGCAGAAATGGGTGAAAAACGTTTTAAAGACTGACGGTCAACCAGATAAAGTGCTTCACCTGGCCGGTTAGACGTCGGATCATTGGCCCAAGGCGTTAATTGATAATCGCGGCTATTGTGAGCCCAAGTAAAAAGTGCACCTTCAGCAGAGACATGAAAGCCAAAGCTTTTGTTAGCAATGACGTTAATCCACGGATGGGGTGTGGTAGTGTGTCCATGAAGACGTATGACATAATGATTATGTTGATTAAAACCACCGTAACCATTCCAATATTTTAGATCTTCTCCATTTGTGTGGAAAGAGGATGGTTTTTGGTGGCTAACAAGACCAATAGAAGCAAAAAGATTTTGTTCAGTTTGTGTTGTAACCCGCCTTTCTTCGTTATATTTTGGCGAGTCTAATTGATCATACGATTCTTGGTAATTTTTACGGATTGTGAAATCAAAATCACTCTCATCAAGTCGTTTAAGCTGTTCAGACAAAGAGCCATTTTGTGCATCAAGAACGATGCGTGCTGCTGCAAGAAGCGTTCTAAAGCTCTGTTCACTGATGTGATCACGTCGAAGCGTGAAAATATGTTGGCGTTCATCTGTTTCTTGCATATGATGTCGATAAGATTCACAGACCCACTCAAGAGCGCGTTGTGTATTTTGTATGTAAGAAAATGTTTGTTCATTGAGAATGACCAAATCAACGATGAGTCCCCGCATACGCCAATATTCATGTGCTTTAAGAAGCTCACGCAATACCGTTATATTTCCCTCGTTATTTAATCTAAGAAGACAGATTGGATTGTCTCCTGAAATGGACATAGGCCAAAGATCAGACTGTTTTCCAAGCGTTTTGGCTAATATTTCAGAAGGAAGACGCCATGTTCGATCAAGATAGATAAGCGGCGTTGCATATTTTTGATAAACAATGGCTTCTTTAAGCTGGGTTCCGCTTTGGTATAGTGCGACTTGTGAGCGTGTCCATGCCATTGAAAGTTCTTTTTGAAACATATCAGATTGCCGATAATGTTTCATATGATTATGAAGTGTTTCTTTTGCATGAGCCGCAAAAGTCCAAAAAACAAGTTCAGCTTTTCCATGAGCTGGGATTTTTACACGGCATCGCAATGACATAATAGGATCAAGAACACAACCTTGACTGTTACTGAACCGCGCATTTTTATCAAATGCAGCAGGCCGACGAATGGATCGCCCCCGCCCAATAAATAACGAGCGATCCGTTTCAGCTTCTGTCTCTTGGAGAGTATCTGTTGTACTGGAAACAAAATGAGCAACATAGATTTCAGGGTCATTCGGTGAGCGTTTACGCCTTTTGGCAAAAATTGTTTTTCCTTCATCAGCAATTTCCGTCTCTATAAACATCCGTGAAAAAACAGGATGCGCACTATCCATATCCATTGTTGCAAGTGCTAGTTCACCATACGAAGTAATTTCAATAAGACAGTCTTTATTTGTTGTATTCATCAATTGAATACGTCTCCCTTCACCACTCCCTTCAGATGTAATAAGACATTCAAGTGTTGATTTGATACCATCAACTATTTTCCTATATTCAGCTTTTTCATCCGTAAAAATGCTAACAGCTTCTTCTTCAATAACGCGTGTTGGTTCACTGGTCACAGACCACCACCGTCCACTATGTATATCGCGTAAGAAGAATAAAGTGCCTTGTTGATCTTCTGTTGCATCAGGCATAAAACGCGTAATCGCATAATCATGCCAACGGCTGTAACCAGAGCCATTTGCGGTTAACATGGTAGAATAAAAGCCATGAGACAAAAGTAACGTTGCCCGTGGTTTGAGCAACGGATTTGTAATAATGCGCAAAGGGGCGTCATCCAATGTTTGAGACTTATTACGCATGCGATTAATCGCTTTGGTGTGGATCATAGGAATAAGATGAGGCGCTCTTTCCTGTAAGAGCAATTGCGTTGCTTCAACAACAGGATCACGATGAAAACGATCACGCATTCGCCCTCGAAAAATAACATTGTTAAGAGCAAGAATAGACATGCCATGATGGTGCGCATAATAATTGCGTACAACAGCGTATTTTTCCCCTGTCTTCAAGCGTGAAGGGGTAAAATCGACAGAGTCATAATAACCATAGGTTCCTAAAGTTCCAAGATTACGAAGCCGTTTTAAATTGTTTACAGCGCAAGCAGGTGCATATTGTGCCGCTAGAAAACTTGCATAAGGAGCAATGACAGCATTGCGTGAGAGACCACGTTGGAGTCCGAGGCTTGGAACACCAAAATGAGCGTATTGGTAATTCATTAAATGATCACGCGTGTTAAATGCAGCCTCTGAAATACCCCATGGCAATTCCCGTGTATGGGCATATTGCATTTGACAACGAATAATCAGTCGATTTGTTTGATCTAGCAGAGATCCTAAAGGTTCATGCATCACAAGAGATGGCATAAGATACTCAAACATGGAACCAGACCATGATAGGAGCGCACCTTTCCAACCTATGGGGACGAGGAGGCGTCCCAGATGAAACCAATGTTTAAGTTTTATATCTCCTTTTGCAATGGCAAAAAAGCTTGCAAGACGTGCCTCTGAAGCGAGTAGATCATAACAATTTTCATCGAGTTTGTTTTCTTGCACACGATATCCAATAGATAAAAGGTGCCGTTTAGGCTGTTCTAAGAAATCAAATTTCATATCAAAGGCTATTTTTCGTGCCGCTATAGCCAATCTATTTAGTTTTTTGCATAATTTTTCAGTATCATAATGAGTAGTCGCATCACGATAATGAATGTTGCAAGTCTCGATAAGGCATTTAGCCCAAGAAAGTGCACGAGCAGATTCTATTGTTTGAATTTTTTGATCAAGTTCATCAACTAAGTGCCCAATATCATGGGCTGCACGTAACAGATCCGCGATATAAGAAGAGGAAGTGTTTTCTTGTTCTATAAAAGTACGAACAGAATGATGAAAACGAGTGATATTTTCTTCGATTCTTTGGCGTAAAGGGTGTAAATCGGATCGATCATTTGCAATTTCTTGGAAAGTTTCTTCAAGAATAGCATGAACATCCGCTAAGCCTTCTCGGTCACTTTTAAAAAGAAGAGCCGGTTTTTCAGTCCATTCACTTAAAGCAGAAGAGAGTGTTACCAAATGGCCAGCAAGATTTCCTGAATCAACGGTTGAGACATAAGTCGGCAAAAGAGGTCTAAGTGTATTCGTTTCATACCAATTATAAAGATGGCCACGGAACTTTTCCATTTTTTCAAGAGAGCGTAATGTACATTCAATACGGCTGATGGTCTCTTCAAAACCAATCCAGCCAAAATCACGCGCAGCAATAACAGAAAGAAGATAAAGCCCAATATTGGTAGGAGACGTACGTTGCGCAACAAGAGGTTCAGGATCTTCTTGAAAATTATCGGGAGGTAAATAGTTGTTTTGTTCATTGACAAAAGTTTCATAATAAAGCCATGTCCGCCTTGCAATAGAGCGGAGTTTTTTTTCATCTTTTGAAGAAAGATCAAGGCTATCTTGAAATGTTGAAGGTTGACTCACAGCCCAAGCAATGAGGGGTGAAAAAAACCATGCTATCCCAAAAGGTAAAGCAATAAGGCTTGCAAAACTATCAGAAAAAAGAGGGAGCGCTATGGCAAGGGCACCAATAAGCGATGCTGGTGCCATGATAAGGATATAAAAACTTAAACGGTTAGGAGCTGATTTTGTTGCAGCAGAGGTCTTCCATTCAAGAAGGTGCTGTTTTGAAATCATCATACGGTAGAGTGTACGAATAATCGCATCGGTCATAAAATATGCCGAATGAGCCAGAAACGTTGTTTTAAGAAATATATCAGCGCTTGTAAGAGAAATTTTGTTCCCAATTAATTGAAAATGCCCGCGCAAAGAATAATCTATATTGGATGAGACAAACATTTTTAATACACATAAAATGGGTGCAATGAAGGCGCTAAGCAGCAAGAATATTTGCCATACGATTGCACTCTTTAATGGCAAAAAAGCCCATCCTGCAAATGCTGCGATTAACCACATCAATGGCGTGAAAGAACGACGCAAATTATCCTGCATTTTCCAACGCGTCACAGAGCTTATTTGACGGGGGAAAAAAAGATAAGGTAAAAGTTGCCAATCACCACGAATCCAGCGATGATAACGCATAACATCAATATGATAAGCTGTTGGATAATCTTCAATGACTTCTATGCTACTTACAAGAGCCGTACGGGCATAACCTCCTTCTAACAGATCATGACTGAGAACAGAATTTTCTTTAATTTTACCATCCAGTGCTTGTTCAAATGCATCAATATTATAAAGACCTTTACCAATAAAGCTGCCTTCTCCTAAAAGATCTTGATAAGTATCAGAAACAGCAAAAACATAAGGATCAATGCCACGGTTGGTAGAAAAAACCCGTTGGAAAATTGATGTTTTTTTCCCAGTTGTCAGAGAGGGAATAATGCGCGGTTGCAAAACGCTATAACCTTTTACAACCTTTCCACTTTGCGGATCGAAAATAGGATAATTAAGTGGATGATTAAGCTTTCCAACAAGTTTTGTGACACTCTGAGGGGTAAGACGTGTATCACAATCCAGTGTCATAACAAAACGGCAATCCATAGGAAGATGTGGATCAGGAGGATAAAAGCTCGTATTTTTATCGCCTCTTAACAGCCGATTGAGTTCATGAAGTTTTCCCCGCTTTCGTTCCCATCCCATCCAACATTTTTCACTTTCATTATAAAGGCGTCGGCGATGTAAAAGGAAAAAAAGAGGAAATTCATTACGATGATAACGACTATTGAGTTTATCAATGCTTCTTCGCGCATAATGCAACAAATCAATATCATCTTGTGTTTCTCTCAAGGAAGAGTCCACCCAATCTGTAATGAGTGCAAAATGAATAGCGCCTTTAGGATTGGAAAGATAGTGCACTTCAAGATTGCGCACTTGCTCATCAATATCATCGCGTGATGCTATCAAAGTAGGGACAACAACCATTGTCCGTGCATATTTTGGAATACCTTCTTTATATTCATAACCAATCAGTTGTCTTGAGGGAACAAACCATGAAACAATCGTATTAAAGAAAGAAAAAGCTGCATCCATAGCAGGAAAAAGCGCTAATACAGTAAAGCAAAACGACCCCCATCGTGTCATGCCAGATATTTGTAAAAGGGTGTAAACTGCAAACAAAAGAGCAAGTGTCAGAAAAGAGACAGGAACGGCGATGACTCTCAGTTTTAAGCAATAAGAAGCACGTGCCCATTTTATGAAAAAAGGTGGATTATACCCACAAGCTTTTTCAAAGGCATCTCGACCATTATCGACAAGATACCACCCCACATAGGAACAATGAGATGTATCTTCAGAAGTGGCGCTTGCCATTTCTACGACTTTATGAGCAATTTCCAGCTCGCTAAGAGGCGAAAATCGTGCAATTTTTTCAATAACTTGTCGATAGATACTGCGTGAATGAAAGTCAATTTCAGAAAAATCACTATTTTTACGCAAAATAGCATCAACACAACTTACTGTTTCAAACCATACTGTCCAATCAACATCATCTATCGCTTTAAGAGCACGGATAATATTGCCCATGGTCACGCCATCTGCTGCTTGTCGGGTATGTTCATCAGCCGTTGCACTTTCTAAGCTACTGCCTTGACTTTCCAATTGTTTTTCAAGCCAAGTTAAGGCTACAGTTGAATCGACAGATGCACTACGCAAACGATAGAATAAATGCGCTGAAAAAGTTGGATCAGCAATGAATGGTTTATACCGCGTAAAAAGAGAGTTTAAGCTTGTTGTATTTTCTACAAGAGAAATTTTATCAGCCACTTGACTAGCAAGATGGCGCATATGCCGCGCTTTTTCGATACGCACGGAGAGACGACGCACATTTTCAATGAGCAGCATTTTTATGACAGAAGGAAGTGCCCATAATTCACCAATTGTGAGCGGAGAAACTTCTTGAAATCCATTAATCACAGCCGTGAGTGTTTCTTGTGAAAAACGACTATCGGTATGTGCAATATAAAGCCAAGTTAAAGCAAAAATGCGTGGTATTCCTGCTTTTTGTGTAGAAAGAGGAAGTTTCTTTATAAAGGACTTGGGGAGATTACGGCGTAACAATTGTATTGTTTTATCAATAGTGTAATGATTATCAATAAGCCATTGAGCAGAGGGTGCTATCGTTTCATCGTTTCGAGCAGCCAAATCACTGGTATGAAAAGCATGAAGTATAAGTTTAGAGTTTTCATTCAGTCTCTTGCGAAAATCTTCTACTCCTTCATATTCAGGGAGTAAAATTTCTTTACCAGAAGCTATATCATTCCCTAAATTATAAAGATCTTCCTGCACTTTATAAATTGCACGAAGAGGAAAATCTGTCTTAATAAAATGGTCTTTTTCTTTTTTTTGAGAAAAAAAGCACTTTATGAAAGGTATTGTGCACGCCATAATGTCCCATTGTTATTCGATTATATTATTTTTTTATTTTAATTGTAAGCATTTTATCTGAATAGTGAACCGTTGATAAACAAAAAAATAAAATTTTTGTTTTTATTTGCAAGCATTTATAATTTTTGATGCAATAATTAAAAAATTAAATAGATAATTTTTTAAAAAAATAAAAAGGTCACTCCTTTCAGGAGTGACCTTAATAACACCAATAACTTTAATGATTGATGATTAATCTTGTTCTTGTTTTTTCAAAGCTGCACCGAGAATATCGCCAAGAGAAGCACCGGAATCTGTAGAACCATATTGTGCAACTGCTTCTTTTTCCTCTGCAATTTCTAACGCTTTGATTGATACTGAAATTTTACGTGTTTTTTTATCAAATGCTGTGATGCGCGCATCAACCTTTTGTCCAATTGCAAAACGCTCAGGACGTTGTTCATCACGATCACGCGCGAGATCCGCACGACGAATGGTTGTTTCAAGGTTATGATCAATCAACTTCACATCAATGTCATTGTCGTTAACAGCAATCACTTCACACGTTACAACAGCACCTTTTCGCAATTCGCCAGAAGCGGCTGCCTCTCCAACTTTATCGCTGGAAAGCTGCTTAATTCCAAGAGAGATACGCTCTTTTTCAATGTCAACATCAAGGACCACTGCTTTAACGACATCACCTTTGTTATAAGTATCAATAACTTGTTCACCAGGACGGTTCCAATCCAGATCAGACAGATGAACCATACCATCAACATCACCTTCAAGACCAATAAACAGACCAAATTCTGTTTTATTTTTAACCTCTCCTTCAATTTGTGAATTGACAGGAAATTTATTGGCAAAAGCTTCCCATGGATTTTCAAATGTTTGCTTTAAGCCAAGAGAAATACGCCGTTTAGAAGGATCAATCTCAAGAACGACCACTTCTACTTCTTGTGATGTAGACAGAATTTTTCCAGGGTGAACATTTTTCTTTGTCCAGCTCATTTCAGAAACATGGATCAATCCTTCGATTCCTGGTTCAATTTCAACAAACCCACCGTAATCCGTAATGTTGGTAACAGCACCCTTGATTTTTTTACCAATCGGATACCGAACACTGATGCTTTCCCAAGGATCACTTTCAAGCTGTTTCATTCCAAGAGAAATGCGGTGCGTATCTTGATTGATGCGAATAATCTGAACTTTAATCGTTTGACCAATTGTAAGCACTTCAGATGGGTGATTAACACGCCGCCATGCCATATCTGTAACGTGTAAGAGACCATCAATCCCACCAAGATCAACAAAGGCGCCATAATCTGTAATATTTTTTACCACACCTTCAACAATTTGGTTTTCTTCAAGATTTTGTACGATTTCTGAACGTTGTTCAGCACGACTTTCTTCTAAAACAGTCCGGCGTGAGACAACAATATTGCCACGACGACGATCCATCTTCAAAATTTCAAAGGACTGTGAATTATGCATGAGAGGTGAAACATCACGAATAGGACGAATATCAACTTGGCTACGTGGCAAGAAAGCAACAGCCCCATCAAGATCAACCGTAAAACCACCTTTTACTTGGCTAAAGATAACGCCCTCAACGCGTGCACCAGCATTGAATTTTTCCTCTAAACGGACCCAACTTTCTTCACGCCGTGCTTTTTCACGCGATAAAACAGCTTCACCCATCGCATTTTCAATGCGTTCAATGTAAACTTCAACTTCATCGCCAACTTGCAAAGAACCATCTTTTGCTTTTGCTCCAAACTCTTTGAGAGGAATACGTCCTTCGACTTTAAGTCCAGCATCAATAATGGCCATGTCTTTTTCGATTGCAATAACACGACCTTTAACAACAGATCCTTCATTGAGATCATTTGTTTGAAAAGATTCTGTTAAAAGAGCTTCAAAATCCGCTGTTGTGGGATTGTATTGTGACATAAGAACTCCTAATATATACCTTGTATTATGAAGGTATGAGCGCTAGGTTAGTGTTAACATGAGCAACTCCTTAGCCTTTTTCCTTGCATATAAGGAAGAAAAGTTAGCGCTAGGCTGGAAGTTACCTTAACGAATTTATCCAATTATATGCATTTTTATGATTGGATCAATAAAACTACATGCAATTGCAAATGTTGCTTCTATACTCAATTCTGATGTATCAAGCAAGTGGGCGTTTTTTGCTGGTTTTAGCGGGTTTTGTTTGCGCGTTATATCCCGACGGTCTCGTTGTTCAAGATCGCTGAGAATTTCATGATAATTTGCTTGCTCTCCCTTTTTTAAAATCTCCTGGTAGCGACGTTTGGCACGTGTTTGAACATTGGCTAGAACATAAAATTTGATATCGGCATCCGGACAAACGACCGTGCCAATATCCCGCCCATCCAGCACGCTTCCAGGTAAAGTTTTGGCAAAATTACGTTGTTTTTCGATAAGAATTTTACGTATAGCGGGGTTAATCGCTATCTTTGAAGCCGCTTCACCAAGTTCATGAGAAGAGAGAAGAGCAGAATTTAAGGTATTAAAATCAAGTTCTTTAGCATAAATAATAGCATTTTTTTCATCATTAAGCGCTAAATTTTGTTGTAAAAGCGCATGCGCAACACCACGATATGTCAGTCCTGTATCGAGATGATGAAGATGATAATGGGCAGCAATTTTTCGTGCTAAGGTCCCCTTGCCTGAAGCAGCAGGTCCATCAATGGCAATAACAAAAGGCTTCAAGAAATTTTTCCCCCAAGTTGTTTTATAAAAGGAATAAATTCTGGAAAACTCGTCGCAATCATTCGTTTATCATCAATGGTAACAGGTTTTTCTGATGCAAGCCCAAAGGTGAGAAAGCACATAGCAATTCGATGATCAAGATGTGTGGAAACCTTTCCACCCCCTAAATTTTTGGCAGAACCTTTTCCATAAACAACAAGAAAATCTTGGCCTTCTTCACAGTCTACACCATTAATTTTTAATCCTTGAGCGACAGAAGACAGTCGATCTGATTCTTTAACGCGCAATTCTTCAATTCCTAGCATCACTGTTTTACCTTCTGCAAAGGCTGCTGCAACTGCCAAAGCAGGATATTCATCAATCATCGATGGAGCACGTTCTTTAGGCACTCTAACACCTTTAAGGATCGATGATTTTATCCGTAGATCGGCTATATCCTCTCCACCTGTTTGGCGTTGATTCAAAAATTCAATTTGAGCCCCCATTTCCCACAATGTTTCGATAAGCCCTATTCGAGAATCGTTTATCAGAACATTTTCAATGGTGATATCAGAATCTTCTACAAGAAGAGCTGCGATAATTGGAAAAGCAGCAGAAGAAGGATCTCCCGGAACATGAATCGTTTGTCCAGTAAGATGAGGTTGACCATGAAGATGTATCAAACGCGCGCCTTCTTTATCTCTTTCTATGTCAAGTTTTGCACCGAATGCTTTTAACATTTTTTCCGTATGATCACGTGTGAAAACCGGCTCAATAACCGTTGTAATGCCCGCTGTATTCAGTCCAGCAAGTAGAACGGCCGATTTAACTTGAGAGGAAGCTATTGGAACACGGTAGCGAATCGGATGAGCCATTTTCGGACCATAAAGCGTTAAAGGAAGATGATTGCCGTCAGTTGCCTCAATTTCAACCCCCATGAGACGCAGTGGATCAAGGATACGTCCCATAGGACGCTTAGAGAGAGAAGCATCACCAATAAAAGTTGTTTTCATATGATAGGAACCAACCATTCCCATAATCAGGCGAGCACCTGTTCCAGCATTTCCAAAGTCTAAAGGTTTTTGTGCAGCTAAAAGGCAACCATTTCCTGTTCCTCGTATGATCCAGAAGTCATCTTTCTTAATTATATAGGCGCCCATAGCTTGCATAGCAGCAGCTGTATTAAGTACATCAGCGCTTTCAAGTAACCCGTGGATATATGTCTCACCACTTGCTAATCCTCCCAGTATAAGAGAGCGATGAGAGATTGATTTATCTCCTGGTATTTGAATCTTTCCAGAGAGACGACTCGATTTATAGGCAGTTATAGGGATTGCTTTTTGCATGAAAATTCTATTTAATTCTATCTAACTTTTATGAAATTATGTATTCTTTAGCACATGCTTTAAAGAGCGTCATGAGAAAATCACTGTGGAACAGTATATTTATCTTTGACAAAGGCATTATTTTTCGATTAAGCACCATAAAATTTATCTTTTAATGGAATAGAGTTAATCAAAGAGGCACGGTTTATGGCAAAACAAGAACTTGGAACGAAACGTGTTGATCCAGAAACAGGAAAAAAATTTTACGATCTAAATCGCGACCCTATTGTGTCGCCTTATACAGGGATTTCTTATCCGCGCTCTTATTTTGAGGTTGCAGCAGCTGAAGCAAACAATGAAGAAGAAGTGGATACTGAAGAGCTTGATACAGCACTTGAAAAGTCTGCTTTTATGCTGCTTGAAGAAGAAGATGACGATTCTAAAGATGATGATCTTCCTGATTTAGAAGACAGTGATGTCGATCTGGGTGATGATGATGATACATTTTTATCTCACGATGATGACGATGAGAATGATGACGTTACCGATATTCTCGGAGGCGGTGTTTCTAATGATGACGACTCTTAAGAGAAGTAAAAGAAGGCATCTTTTCTCTGGAATAAAAATTCTTCTTGATCTTCAATTTTTCTCGTTTTACAAGAGCTGAGGTTGTGTACTATCGTTTTGGGGAAGATTTTTATAGGGGCTATAGCTCAGCTGGGAGAGCGCTTGCATGGCATGCAAGAGGTCAGCGGTTCGATCCCGCTTAGCTCCACCAAAAGGACCAGCTTTTCTATCAAAAAAATTATAGCAGGGAGTATGTGCACCAATTTTAAAAGTGCTCCTCTTAAATAGAGGTTACCTGCTCATTCATGAGATATGTTAACGATAAAATAACATATTGATTTTGCATGATAAATTATCTATGTATTCCATAAAAACTCAAAATAGAGTAAATTTTCTCGTCATAAGCCCTCACACAATTGAGTCCCTTCAATATGTTTTCCTAGCCTATCACAAGCGAAATTGAAATCTAGGACGGGCCCACCATTATATTGGCGACCGCTTATGGGATAGATCTTAAGATTTGAGATAATTCATAAGAAATATTGGGAATCCTTTCTTTTACAATTTTTCTTACATGCCGATTACGCTTGTTATGTGCAAACGAATGGTTCTTATTGATTTAATATCAAGAAATATGAAATGATAAAACTCTACGGTATTCGAGACTCTTCAATTTAATCCGAATAAAATAATATTATCTTTAAAAATTTTTATTAAACAATCTCTGGTATTTAATCCGGTACTCAATGAGAATACTAAATAGAAGATCGTTTCTATTGTAAATGTTTTGCATCAATATAACTTCTTTGGACAAAAGGAAAAAATACCAAGAGGACCTTGAGATACATTGCATATTGCAAAAGCTTTTTTGTCATTTGCATTTATTTTATTTAATAACAATTTATTTGATTCAGCAAGCTAGCACCATCCTTATATTTGCCAGCTCCCAATATTGCGACAGACCTTGCATTAAGACGGTTCATAAAAGCCACTTTTAGTCCTTTCTTATACAATTTTTACCCACACGCCAACCCCGCTTTTGACATGCAAGCAAGTGATTTTAATTGATTCAAGATAAACAGATTTGAAATGAAAGAATCTTACAGTATGCGGAATTTTAACTCAATATGAATAGCGCTAGGTTAGCATTATAAATCAATATGTTGTTGCAACTAGAAAAACGATACTGTTAATTACACCATAAGAAATTTTGCTTTCAAATAATGTTATCTCATCAACTTCCTAATTAAGATTTTCGAAAATCTTCTCTAACGCCATCCACATCTCTTTAATTGTTGTTCATAGAGTCTCGACATCCTTGCCATACGCTGCGCTGCCTGTGAAAGTGCAGCATTAACATGCCCACCACTCCGCGCATAAGCACCATGCCCCATATAATAATTTAAATAAAGGCTATAGGCATCATCAAACCTCACCCCATTGCGTTGAACAGTTTGGCGATAGTACCAAGCAACAAAATCAGCAGCATCTGCAAAATTCGTACGCCGTGCAAAAGACTTGCCTGTGGAGCGAAGATACATGGCCCATGTACTGTCAAGCGCTTGAGAATAGCCATAAGCTGTAGACCGACGTTTCCATGGAATAAAACCAAGTAGTTTTTTGCGTGGAGGACGTGCATTATGACGAAAGCCCGATTCCATATTAATAGTTGCAAGAATAATCGGCATAGGAATACCATAGTGCATTTCTGCTTTTTTAGATGCCTTACCCCAATTATCAAAAAAACCATTTTTTTGTGCTAAAATAGCACAAGCATTGTTTGTGTGGATCGGAGTGGTTGTTGCACAGCCCCCTAGCAAAAACACCAATGCCCCTAAACACAAAAGGTGTCGCATATTTCCTATTCCTTTCAATTTAAGAAATAAAACAGACTAGAGATAGTCAAAAATTATTACTAATCAATAAAGAATATGATCTTAACTTCTTATCTTGAAGAGGCTTGCTTTACTTTATTCCTCGTCAACAAAACGTAATGTTTGCGACTGAGTCGATGGGGCCGATGTTGTCATTTTTGCTGGTTCGGAGTAATTTTCTTTTAATTCGAAAGTTTCAATACGATTTGCCCGTTTCATAATTTTGGAGGACGATATTAAAATTCCCTCTATATCTTCCCCTGCTTTGTGAAAATGCTTCTGTAGTGCGCGAACACGTGTATCCATTCGTCCAAAGTCTTCCATTAATTTTGCCACTTCTGACTGTATCAAATGTGCTTGTTCGCGCATCCGCGCATCTTTCATAATGGTTTGCACAACTTGGACAGAAAGCATTAATAAAGATGGTGAAACAATAATCACATGAGCTCTATTGGCTTTTTGTACCAATGGTTCAAAATCTTCATAAATTGTTGCAAAAATCGATTCCGACGGCACAAAAAGAAAAGCGGTATCATGGGTTTCTCCAGGAATGAGATATTTTTGCGCAATATCACGGATATGAACATCCATATCGGTGCGAAACTGACGTTCTGCCTCTTGACGTTCTTGCTCTGATGCTGCTTTACGCAGCGCATTCCAAGCTTCTAGAGGGAATTTAGCATCAATAACAAGAGAAGGGGATTTATTGGGCATATGAATGAGACAATCTGGGCGCTTTCCGTTAGAAAGAACAGCTTGAAAAGCATAAGCATTTGCTGGTAAAGCATCAGCAATAATGGCTTCCATCCGCCCTTGACCAAAAGTACCACGGGTCTGCTTATTGCTTAAAATGGATTGCAGCTGCACAACCTGTCCAGTCAGTGACTGAATATTATTTTGCGCCGCATCAATGACGGCTAAACGCTCTTGCAAACGATTCAAATTTTCATAAGTAGATTTTGTCTGTACCTGAAGTGTCTGCCCCAAGCTTGTTGTCATGCCATTGAGTTGCTCACTGAGTGATTTATTCAATTCTGCCTGTCTTTGACCAAAAATTTCTGCCATCGTTTGCATTCGGCCTTGCATTTCAGCTTGTGTTTTCAGCAAAGTAGCCATCTGCATTTGTGCTTCACGTGCGCGTTCAGCAATCTCATTTTCCAAAAGCGCTTTTTTTCGATGAGAATATATCAGCATAAAAAATGCCAAACAGACGAGTATCAATAAAAGCAAAAGCATTAGTTTAGAAAAAGACTCATCTGCGAATATAGAAAAAAACGAATCAAACATAAACAGTAATATAACGCGCTTATCTCAAAAAAGCGCCAGAATCCGTTATTCAATATTGACCAATACACACGCATTGATTAATCTATTCTTCATGTCAATGAGATCTTTAGTTACTTTACCAGATCCGATTTTACGGGAAGTGTCAAAACCTGTTGAGCAGGTTGATACAGCTCTCCAAAAGCTTGCTGATGACATGCTGGAGACTATGTATCATTCCAACGGCGTTGGTCTTGCTGCTATTCAAATTGGCATACCCCTGCGCATGTTGGTTATAGATGTCTCTCCAAATGATGCGCCAAAAAATCCGCTTGTCATTATCAATCCTGAAATTTTATGGCTTTCAGAGGAACGTAATGTTCATAAGGAGGGTTGTCTTTCTATTCCTGACTATTTTGCAGAAGTTGAACGCCCTAAACGCCTTTGTATTCGCTATCAAAACCGTGAAGGAAAACAAACAGAGATTGAAGCAGATGATCTCTTAGCCACTTGCTTGCAACATGAAATTGATCATTTAGATGGGCGCCTTTTTATTGATTATATTTCAAAAATCAAACGTGATATGGTCATCCGAAAATTTAAAAAACGCGCAAAAGAAAAAAATACGCAGGAAACAGTTTTGTAATGGCATTACGATTAAGTTTTATGGGAACACCGGATTTTTCTGTTCCCATTTTACATGCTTTGTTAGATGCTGGGCATGATGTTGTCGCCGTTTATAGTCAACCCCCTCGTCCAGCAGGGCGTCGCGGTCTTAAACTCATCCCCTCACCTGTTCAAAATGCAGCAGAAGAAAGATCTATTCCCGTATTCACGCCTCAAACACTCAAAACAGCTGAACAGCAAGCTCAATTTGCAGCACTTTGTGTTGATGCTGCTGTTGTCGTTGCCTATGGACTCCTATTGCCCAAAGCTATTCTCGAAACGCCCCGTTTTGGTTGTTTTAATGCCCATGCTTCGCTTTTACCACGATGGCGCGGTGCTGCGCCTATTCAGCGTGCCATTATGGCTGGAGATAAAGAAACGGGGATGATGATTATGAAAATGGATGAAGGGCTTGATACAGGGCCTATTGCTCTTTCACGCTCACTCCCTATTACGGATACCACCACCACTGCTGAGCTTTCAAAACAACTTTCACATATTGGTGCAGAACTTATGATAGAAACTCTATCAACTCTGGAAAAAGGACAACTTAAACTTACCCCCCAACCAGAAGAAGGCATCACCTATGCTACCAAAATCAAAAAGGAAGAAACCCGCATTGATTGGACAAAATCTGCTGAATTTATTCATCAATATATCCGTGCGCTCTCTCCCTTTCCTGGTTGCTGGTGTAACATGAATATCACTGGACAAGAAGAACGGGTGAAAATTCTTGGAAGTCGTCTAATCACAGGTCCTTCTCTTGAAATTGGTCGAATAGAACCAGGTTCTTTGATTATCCATTGTGGACAAGGGCGTCTTGAAATAACCCATCTACAAAGATCTGGTGGTAAAGTCCTTGAGAGCGCAACTTTTTTGCGAGGCGCTCATATTTCTGCTATTTTTTGATATGCCACGGTTTAAACTTACTCTTGAATATGATGGATCAAATTACGCTGGCTGGCAGCGTCAAGCAAGCCTCCCAACCATACAAGGGACTCTTGAACAGGCTATCTTCCGCTTTAGTGGAGAACAATTAACCATAACAACAGCAGGTCGAACAGATGCAGGGGTGCATGCTACAGGACAAGTGGCCCATGTTGATTTCATAAAAAACTGGCCTCCCCATACTGTACGAGATGCACTCAATGCTCTTTTGCGTCAACAGGGGGAAGCGATTTCAATCTTAAATGTAGAAAATGTCCCTGATGACTTTGATGCACGATTTTCCGCTATCAAACGCCATTATCTTTTTAAAATTCTCAATCGTCGCTCTCCACCAGCCTTAAATGCCAAACGTGTGTGGTGGTTGCCAAAACCTCTTAATGCTGAAAGCATGCATGAAGCAGCTCAAAAACTTGTAGGACACCATGATTTTACAACTTTCCGTTCAGCACATTGCCAAGCCAAAAGCCCTATTCGCACCCTTGAACGCCTCGATGTGAAAAGAGAAGGAGAAGAAATCTTCCTTTACGCGCAGGCCCGCTCTTTTCTTCATCATCAAATCCGTTCCTTTGCAGGAAGCCTCATGGAAGTGGGTATTGGACGCTGGACAGCTCAAGATCTTGAAGCAGCTCTTCATGCTAAAGATCGTAAACGTTGTGGTGTTGTTGCTCCTCCTTCAGGGCTTTATTTGACTAAGGTAGAATATTAACTGTCTCACAAAAATAACTTTTTCAAAAGCCGTTAAGAAAGCTTATAAAAAGAACAAATTTCTTTGAAAGCTTCTGCTGCTGTATCGACAAATTTTATCAAATTAACATCCGTAGGAGAAATTGTACCTTGCGAAGCTAAATATTCAAAATTGATAACATTGCTCCAGAATTCTTTACCAAACAATAAAATGGGTACCTGTTTCATACGTCTTGTTTGTATTAAAGTTAACGTCTCAAACAACTCATCCAGAGTTCCAAATCCTCCAGGAAAAATTGCTAATGCCTTTGCCCGTACTAAAAAATGCATTTTGCGCATTCCCAAATAATGAAAATTAAAACACAAATGCGGAGACACATAAGAATTAGGTGCTTGCTCATGTGGTAAAATAATATTCAAACCAATCGTTGGAGCCCCAACATCACAGGCACCACGATTTCCTGCCTCCATGATCCCTGGTCCGCCCCCCGTAACAACGACAAATTCACGATATTCTGTTTTTGCCGAATGGCGGGAACACAAACGCGCAAACTCTCTTGCTTCATCGTAATAATGTGACATAGCATGCAAGTTTTTCTTTTGGGTTTCATTTTTTGCAGCCCACGCTGCTTGCCCGGGTTCAGGAATACGTGCACCACCAAATAAAACAACGGTTGATTGAATATTATATTCTTTAAGGGTTATTTCCGGCTTTAAAAATTCAAGACTAATACGTTGTGAACGCAGCTCTGGACGCATCATAAAATCTTGATCGATATAAGCTAAACGATAAGTCGATGAACGCATTTGTGCTGAATTAGAGCCTTTATGGATCTGTTGGAGAGCTTCTTTCGTATGAAGAAGTGGTGTCCAATTTTCTTGTTCTTCTTTTCTTTTTTCTTTACAGCCTTTTTTCATACACATGTCCTACTTTCTTACCATTTTATTGACTGAAAACATTTCTTCGCGTAGTTCATAGAGAATAAATCTTGAAGCTTTCAACTTGTTTAACGGAACTCTTATCATGCCTCATCTCACACAACTTGAAATCATTATCGAAAAAGCATTTGATGATCGTGATTCTATTAATACTACCACAAAGGGGGAAATTCGTGAGAGTGTCGAACATACATTGAACCTTCTTGATAAAGGGGAAATTCGTGTTGCAGAACGGCAACAAAATGGACAATGGCATGTTCATCAATGGTTGAAAAAAGCTGTTTTGCTTTCTTTTCGGCTAAATCCAATGCAAATTATTGCTGGTGGAGTCAATGGAACACATTGGTGGGATAAAGTTCCTTCGAAATTTTCCGGTTGGCAAGAGGCAGATTTTAAAAACGCTGCTTTCCGTTCCGTTCCAGGAGCCATTGTACGCCATTCTGCCTATATTGCACCCAACGTTATACTCATGCCCTCCTTTGTCAATCTTGGTGCTTTTGTCGATGAGGGGACAATGGTTGATACATGGACCACCGTTGGTTCTTGTGCACAAATTGGTAAACATGTTCATCTTTCTGGCGGTGTTGGTATTGGAGGTGTTTTGGAACCTCTGCAAGCAAATCCAACCATTATTGAAGATCATTGTTTTATCGGTGCTCGCTCTGAAGTTGTTGAAGGCTGTATTATTCGTGAAGGCGCTGTTTTAGGAATGGGAGTCTTTATTGGAAAATCTACAAAGATTATTGATCGGACAACAGGGGAAATTTTTATTGGTGAAGTCCCAGCTTATTCCGTTGTTGTAGCGGGGTCTCTCCCTGGAAAACCACTCCCAAATGGTGAGGCAGGCCCTAATCTTTATTGTGCTGTTATCGTAAAACGTGTTGATCAAAAAACACGAGAGAAAACATCCATTAATGATCTTTTACGTGATTAAATACCCTATTGTTTTATAATAATAATTCATTGTTTTAGACTTAAAAACATCTTAAAATACAAGGATTTTCTCACTTCAAATCCTTTCATATTCAATCAATCGCTTTCATCTCCTTGCGCATTATAAACGTAAGGAGTTTTTGGGTAAGATACCTCTTAATAAAAAAAGTAAAATGTCTTCAATGCATTCTCTCAAACCCTAAGAGCACTCATAACATTTTGAGCGTGTAAAAAGTATGATGACGGCACTATGAACTTTATGACAGGTAAAGATGATAATGCCACAAATAGTTTTAGGTCGTTCACGGAGATCTTTACCGTTATATCTTCATGGTCCCGCTGTAAAATGAGGTCAGGTGCATTGAGAGATATTTCTTTAAAAAAGTGCGCTAATATATAACGCAAATGTATTTTTAAAATATTCTGTTTTACGTAAGAAACGAGACACAATGAAAAAAACGATAACCAAAATATGAATACTGTGCAATTTTCATTAAAAAGAACTCTTTAAAAATCTAAGCCAAAAGATAAATGCAAAAAGCGCCATCAGTGAACGGCATTTCTTTATTACTTATTCATTTTGAGCGCTTGAATAAACGCTGACTGAGGAATTTCTACCTTTCCAAATTGGCGCATTCGCTTTTTGCCTTCTTTTTGCTTTTCCAAAAGTTTGCGCTTACGTGTTACATCGCCCCCGTAACATTTTGCTGTTACATCTTTACGCAAAGCACGAATTGTTTCGCGCGCGATCACTTTACCACCTATTGCCGCTTGAATTGGAATCTGAAACATATGCTGAGGAATAAGATCTTTCAATTTTTCACACATTGAACGCCCACGCTTTTCCGCAATCGTTCGGTGCACAAGCATTGACAATGCGTCAATAGGCTCTCCATTCACCAAAATAGACATTTTAACTAAATCCCCCTCTGCATAATCTTTCATCTGATAATCAAAAGAAGCATACCCTTTTGAGATCGATTTTAAGCGATCATAAAAATCAAAAACAACTTCATTGAGTGGTAAATCATACGTCACCATAGCACGTGTTCCAACATAGGATAACCCAACCTGTATCCCACGCCGCTCTTGGCACAGCTCTAAAATTGACCCAAGATAATTATCAGGAGTCATGATTGTCGCTTGGATCCACGGTTCCTCGATAGAAGAAATTTTAACCACATCAGGCATATCTGCTGGATTGTGCAACTCTTTAACAGAGCCATCATTCATATTCATGCGATAAACAACCGAGGGTGCTGTCGCGATTAAATCTAAATTAAACTCACGCTCTAATCGCTCTTGAATAATTTCAAGATGCAGAAGCCCTAAAAAGCCACACCGAAAACCAAACCCCAAGGCCGCTGATGTTTCCATTTCAAAAGAAAAACTCGCATCATTTAAGCGTAATTTGCCCATGGCTGCACGCAAATCATCAAAATCGGCAGCATCAATTGGAAAAAGCCCACAAAAGACAACTGGTTGCGCAGGCTTAAAACCAGGTAAAGCATTTTCACAAGGACGACGCTCTTCCGTAATCGTATCCCCAACACGTGTATCGGCAACCTCTTTGATAGAAGCCGTGATAAAACCAATCTCGCCTGGCCCTAACGCATCAACTTGTACCATTTTAGGTGTAAATACCCCAACACGCTCAACAGGATATTTTGCCCCAGTACCCATCATACGAATGATTTGACCTTTTTTTAATACACCATCAATCACCCGTACCAACACAATGACGCCAAGATAGGCATCATACCAGCTATCAACCAACATTGCCTTTAAGGGATTTGAAACATCGCCTGTACGTGGGGGTGGCAATTGTGTTACAATTGCCTCCAAAACATCAGGAATACCCAATCCTGTTTTTGCTGATATTTCCACAGCCCCAGATGTATCAATGCCTATCACATCTTCAATTTGTTCTTTTACACGCTCAGGTTCTGCTGCTGGAAGATCTACTTTATTAAGCACAACAACTAATTCATGAGAATTATCAATGGCTTGATACACATTTGCCAATGTCTGTGCCTCTACACCTTGGCTTGCATCCACCACCAATAGAGAACCTTCACAAGCAGCCAATGAACGCGAAACCTCATAAGCAAAATCCACATGACCAGGTGTATCCATAAGATTTAAAATATAGGTCTCTCCATCCTTTGCTTTATAGTGTAAACGCACTGTTTGTGCTTTAATAGTAATCCCACGTTCACGCTCAATATCCATGGAATCAAGCACTTGTTCCTTCATCTCACGTGTATCAAGCCCTCCTGTCATTTGAATCAAACGATCAGCTAAAGTGGATTTGCCGTGATCAATATGCGCCACGATGGAAAAATTACGAATATAGTTACGATCTATTGTCATATAAGGCGATTTAGCAAAGAATAATACAAAACGCAAAGACCAATTATGTGTTATCGAGAACCTTTCAAAAGAATATCAACCAAAAAAGCCTCTCAAAATAAAACTTCTTATAGCCTAAAAATAAGGCTTTTGTTTACTAAATTAAATATTAAGAGAATTAAAATGATCTTTTAATATCTTATTTTATGACTCATAGGTTGGATAACCCCTCACCATCGCACACTTGGGCATACCCCCAAAGTTGTGACGATCCTTGAAACTTGAAAGAATTTATAGGAGGCATGCTTTTTTTGTACAGTTTTAGCCACATGGCTCACCCCACTTATGACATGCAAGCAAGTGATTGGGATTGATTTAACATGAGAGAAATTTGCAACGAGAGCATTTTATGGTATTCAGAGTTCTCATTCAATGTCAATAACGCTATATTATCATTATAAATTAATATGTTGCATGAATATAGGATGGACGTATATATCGCTTAAACTTTCGATAGCTTTCGAAAGAAGTGCTTTTTTATTTGTACGCAATAATCTGTTTTTTAGCAATCTTATATAAAAACAAATGCATGATCGGAAGGGATAGTTTTCTTCTCAAACATATAAAGCTTTAGAAATAGATTCTATTGAGTGATCGTTTTAATTTTTATACAATCCCTCTCTTGTTCCATTAAAGCTAAAAAATATTTCTCATCTTCAACTCATTGGATAATATATTAATTTATAATAAGTGTTTATTGTTTTGCAATTTCAATGAAAAACTCTGAATATCATGAGCCTCTCTCATCTTAAATCTTTTCATAATCAATCAAATTTTTTCTCTTCCCCGTGAACAAACAGAGCTGATGGGCAGATAAAATCGTTTAAGAAATACATCAAACACTTCATCCTTTTTCAGGTGCCAAGGGCTGTTGTAATGTTGGCAGCTGATAAAGAAAATGATGCTGCCTTTTATTTAAGATACTCTGTGATTTTTATATAGTTCGCAAAAGCTTTTACATTATATAGCTTGCAGAGATCATCATATAATTTGCGGAAATCGTCGATGAGTATGACACAGATTGAGAAATGTATCTTTTATAAAAAAGCGCAGCAATATGTAACATTATAAGAGGTTTCTTTAAAACATTTACATGCAAAGTATAATCCCATAAAAGGATAAAAGGTATAACGTACAATAGTTGCGTAAGTTTTACTATTCAAAAATATTACCGTGGGTGTTTTTGAACATTGTAAAGATCAACTTAAAAATAATAGTAAAGATGAGAGCTGGTTTTTGTTTTTACCTCTTCATGTCATCG